>CAVUFM010000013.1:0-278350 GCA_963740845.1 uncultured Solirubrobacterales bacterium | reverse complement strand
CGCCCACTTCACGCCGACCGAGATCCCGGGGACCCTCGCCGTCCTGCTGCTGGGAATCTCGCTGGGAGCCCTGGTCGTCGCGCGGCGCGCGGCCACCCGGACGATGACGGTGGTCGTCCTTCGCTGATCGTCTTCGCCGCGCTCGGCTACACGGGCGACGTTCGCGGTTGGGCGGAGGGCCTGCGGATCACGATCGACGTGGTCTTCCTGCTCCACGCCGCCGTGCTCGCCTGGCTGGTGCTGCGGCCGTCAGCGCGCGCCGCCGCGTAGCCCCGCTCCCAGCCGCCTGTCAGAAACCCGCCGCCCCGCGCGACTCACCTCTCGACCGAACGAGAGGAGGGCCGGATGGCCAAGAACGGGAAGACCGGAGACGGGAAGAAGGGCGCGAAGAAGGGGGAGCGCGAGACGCTCCACGTGGCGCTGCTGGTCGACGAGTCGGGATCGATGGCGCACCTGCACGACGCCGTGATCGGCGGCGTCAACGAGTTCATCAGCGAGATGAAGGCGGACCCGTCGCCGAACACGCGGACGCTCGCGTCGCTGGCGATGTTCGACGCGCGGGGAGGGGAGCCGCCCGTCCGGGTCAAGTTCTCCGACGTCCCGCTGGGGAAGGTCCGCCCGATCGGCCCGAGCGACTACGCGCCCCACGGTGCGACGCCGCTCAACGACGCCGTGGCGAGGACGATCCGCGCGCTGGAGAAGCTGGCGCGGCCGAAGGGGAAGAGCGGCAAGGGCGGCAAGGCCGACCGGGTGATGATCGTCGTCCTCACCGACGGGCTCGAGAACGCGAGCGAGACCAGCTCCGAGAAGCTCGGGAAGCTGATCCTCGCCAAGGAGGCCGAGGGCTGGGAGTTCCTCTACCTCGGCGCCAACCAGGACACCTGGGCCGCGACCGCGGGCATCGGCCTCGACCGCCGCGGCAAGCACATGGCCTGGGATGCCTCGCCCGCCGGCGTGGGGCGGCGATGCGGGTCGGGGGCGAGCGGGCGAAGCGGTTCCGCGACGCACCGGCCGAGTACGTGGCCGAGTCCTCGATGCTCGACGACCGCATCGAGCCCGGCGACACGAAGGCTCGCCTCCTCACGGAGGCCGAGCGCCGCCGCGCACGGAGGCGCTGACGGCGTCAGATCCCGCCTTCGGGCGGCGACTGAACGAAGGGGATGGGGTCGGCCGGGGGATTCAGCCGGCCCCGTCCTCGTTCTGAGGTCGCGTCGCACTTTCGTCACGGACTCGGTGCAGAAAAGGCACAGCGCGTTTCCCACGCGCGACGCGACGTCAAGCAGGCTCACTGCATGAGCGAGCACCCCTTCGACGGACTGGACCTCGAGCCGACACCGGCTCAGGCGAAGCTGATCGCCGCGTTCAAGGAGTTCCAGACCAACACAGGCCTGCCGGAGCCGGACGTCATCCAGCCCCGGCCCACCAACCCCGGAGCGATCGAGATCTTCTGGATCGAGTCGAAGCTCTGCGTCGTCTTCGAGGACGAGGATGAGATCGCATCGGCGTTCGGCTTCAGGGCGCCGCCGGCGCAGGCGGCTTGATCTCGCCCAGGCAAGCTAAGTTGGCGGAGATGAAGTCGTTCTCGATCGAAGAGGCAGAGGCCAACCTCGCCAGCCTGGTTGCTTCCGTTGAGGCGGGAGAGGAAGTCGTGCTGTGCCGTCGAGACAGGCCGGTGGCGCGACTCGTCCCATACGAACTTCCGAAGACGCGCCGGATTGGAGCCTCGAGGGGCAGATCTGGATGGCTCCGGACTTCGACGACCCGCTTCGGACTTCGACGACTACATGTAGATGAGGCAGGCGGGATCCGCCACGAGCACTCCGTCGCCGGCGCGGCACCGGCTTCCGCAGGCTCGCGCCTCGCAGCACCGACAACCGCTTGCCCGCCTGCTCGTGGCGGTGGAGGCCCCGCAGCCACTCCATCACCGCCCACGTCGCCTCGAGGTCCTCGCGGTTGTAGGCGAGGATCTCGTCCATGATCGCCGCGCGCTGGTCCTCGTCGTCGGTCTCGGTCGCCTCTATGTAACGGGCCATCGACCATTCGCCGCCGAACTCCTCGAGCTTGCGGCGGTAGCCGGTCAGCGTCTCGATCTGCTTCAGCCCGTAGCCGGTCAGCGGGACCGCCACCGCGTCGCGCGTGATCGGCAGCAGGTCGAGCAGGTTGTCGAGGACCTTCTCGGCGACCCCGTCGCGATCGCCGTAGCGCTCGAGGTAGAGGTTGAGCTTCACCTTCTCGTAGGCGGCCCAGTGGACGAAGGGCACGTCGGGTCCCAGCTCCTCGAAGAGCTCGCCGGCCTGCTCGAGGAACGACTCCCAACCCTGCCGGTCCCCGCGCCCGCCGAAGCCTCCGACCCCGGCGCGGAACGGCCCAGGCCGCGAGCCGAACGGCTGCATGCCCCAGATGTAGATCTTCTCCGTCTCGTCGACGGTCGGCGGCATCCCCTCGAGGTCGAACATCACGTAGGTGGCGTGCTCGGGGATCTCGGGCGGCTTGATCAGGATCGGGCGGTCGTCGAGCAGCGCGCGCGCGTTGATCAGCAGCCGCTCGGCGCGATCGCCGACGGGCCGCAGCTCGCCGCTCCAGGTGCGCCGCTCGAACGCGCCGAGGCTCTCCGCGTCGAACCGCTTGACGAACTCGGGGAGGGTGGAGGTCCCGGCGTCGTGGAGCTCGTCGATGAGGCCGCGGTCGGCGAACGGGAGCAGCCCGACGTCCTGCCGCTTCTCGGCCCGCGGCCAGCAGCGCCAGCGGAACCCGCAGTCGCTGCACTTGGAGACGCCGACGTGCTCGTCCTCGGGCTCCTCCTCGAGCAGCCGGTAGTGGAGCATCCGCTCGAAGGTCTCGAACGCCGCCTCGCCGCCGTCGTAGTCGAGGGTGAAGATCTCCCCGCTGCCGCCGTGGACCTGCAGCGCCACCGGCGGCTCGCCGAAGGTCTGCTCGTACAGCCAGCCGTACGTCCCGAGCTGCAGCCGGACGTTCTCCTGGCTCGGGCCGATGCGCCGGTTCAGCTTCGAGTCGCGGATCGCGTAGCCGGAGCGCGCCGGCAGCATGAAGTCAGGGCAGGCCGACGACCTCGATCTCGCGCCCGCCGATCGTCGCGGTCGCGTGCATCCGGCCCTGGTAGATGACGCGCTCTCCCTCGGCGACGGCCTTCATCGTCGCCTCCCGCTGGACGTCGCGCGGCAGCTCGCCGATGTCGAGCGCGTTGGGGAATCGCTCGAGGTGCCGGAGCTCGTGCTCGATCCCGAGGCGCATGAGCATCTCGCGGAAGACCCCAGCCGGCTCCTCCTCGACGCCCTGCTCCTTCAGCCAGACGCGCAGGCCGCAGCGCGACGGCTTCAGGTAGCCGTAGAAGTCGCTCGCGAGCAGGCGCGGCTCGGGCCGCTGTTCATCAGTCACAGGTGTCTCCGGATCCCCCACGGCCAGGACTGTAGGCGCCGCCTCCCCGGTGTTCTTCGAATCCAACATGGGCCGCGCTCCTCGCGGTGAAGGTCGGTCTCGACCAACGCGGATCTGACTTGGCACGGATCCGCCCGTGAATCGGCACACCGCGTCTCCCACGCGTGCGCCCAACCCCGGCAAGCTCGATCGGCAAGGATCAAACCAGCGAGAGGAGCGAACGAGATGGCCGATGCCGAACGCCAGGAGAGGATCAAGGAGCTGATCCGGCGCTTGCCCGAGGGGTTCGTCGCCACCTACGGCGACCTGTGCCCGGAGGCCCCGCGCCTACCCGGCCGGGTGCTGAAGATGAGCACGAAGGACAAGACGCTCCCCTGGTACCGGGTCGTCCGCGCCGACGGGTCGTTGGCGCAGGGCAACCGGCAGAAGCGGCTGCTCCGCAAGGAGGGGATCCCGTTCAAGGGCGACCGCGTCGACATGGACGTCGCCCGGAAGATCCAACATCAGGCGCGCTCCACGCTGTGGAGGTCGCTCGCAGCGACGCGGATCTGACTTGGCACGAATGCGCCCCCGAATCGGCACACCGCGTCTCCCACGCGTGCGCCCAACCCCGGCAAGCTCGATCGGCGAGGAGCAACCAGCGAGAGGAGCGAACGAGATGGCCGACGCCGAACGTCAGGAGAGGATCAAGGAGCTGATCCGCCGCTTGCCCGAGGGGTTCGTCGCCACCTACGGTGACCTGTGCCCGGAGGCGCCGCGCCTGCCCGGCCGGGTCCTGAAGATGAGCACGAAGGACAAGACGCTCCCCTGGTACCGAGTCGTCCGCGCCGACGGGTCGTTGGCGCAGGGCAACCGCCAGAAGCGGCTGCTGCGGAAGGAGGGGATCCCGTTCAAGGGCGACCGCGTCGACATGGACGTCGCCCGGATCCCGGGGGAGGCGCTTCGAGACCTGGTCTGAACTCAGCCGTCGATCATCCGCGGCGCCGGCCGCGGGGTCACCGAGGCCGTGTAGCCGGCCGTCTCCTCGTCGGCGCTCTCCAGAACCATCAGGAGAGCGTCGACGACCACGGGGTCGAACTGCTTGCCCGCCTCGCGCCGTAGCTCGTTGCGGGCCTGCTCGACCGGCAGCGCATCCCGGTAGGAGCGGTCGGTCGTCATCGCGTCGTAGGCGTCGCAGGCGAAGAGGATGCGGGCGCCGAGGGGGATCTCCTCCGCCGGCCAGCTTGTCGGGGTAGCCGTTGCCGTCCCAGCGCTCGTGCGCGTGGCGGACGAGCGGCCTGATCGGCGCGAGGAACTCGATCGGCTCGAGGATCCGCTCGCCGACGAGCGTGTGGGTCGCCATCTCGGCCCACTCCTCCTCGGTCAGGGGCCCGGGCTTGTTCAGGAGGCTCGGCGAGATCGCGAGCTTGCCGATGTCGTGGAACGCGGCGGCGTAGCGGAGCATCCGCAGCTCCTCGCCGCGCCAGCCGAGCAGGCGCCCGACCGCCACCGCGTTGTCGGCGATCGACGCCGAGTGCGCGGCGGTGTAGGAGTCCTTCGCCTCGAGCGCGGCCGAGAGCGCCTCGGCGGTTCCCACGTAAGCGCGGTCGAGCTGCTCGTAGAGCCGGATGGAGGTGAGCGTGCCGCCGACCTGGGCGGCGACCGACTCGAGCAGCCGGCAGTCGTCGGAGTCGAACGCCCCCATCGCGACGTCCTCGAGGTTGATGAAGCCCCACACCTCGTGCCCGTCGTAGATCGGGACCACCAGCTCGGAGCGCACCTCGCGGGTGGCTCGGGTCGAGCGGTACTGCGGCTCGCGGGTCACGTCACTGGCGAGCACCGGTCCGCGCTCGCGCAGCGCCCGGCCGATCAGGCCGACGTCGGCGCGCTGGCTCCATCCCGGCGGGGTGTCGATCCGCCCGCGCTCGGCGCGGAGCGCGAGCATCTCGCCCTCGACCGCGACGAAGTGGACGACGGTGCAGTCGAACACCCGCTGGACCTCCTCGACGACGGCCTCGGCGACCTCGTGGACGGCGGCCGCGCCGGCGAGACGGTCGGCCAGGGCGATGCTGAGCGAGAGCGCTCGGCCATCGGCCGAGTCCTCGTTGACGGTCCGGCGGTGCCCCTGCCGCGGCATCGCCGCCGCGACCGCCGAGCGACAGGGCCGTCTCGACCGCGTGCAGGTCGGCGTCCGGATCGTCGCTGAGCAGCTCGACCATGTAGACGCCGAGCTCGTCACCGGCAGCTGCGGCGACGACGCCCTCGAACCCCTCGCGGACCAGCAGGTCCCGCTCCGCGAGGTCGGTGCTCTCGTCGCCGACGCGGGCGACGAACGTGCCACCGCCCGCCTCGACGATCCGCTTGGTCTCCGGGTACTCGTCGAGGCTGTAGTGCTCGTACTCCTCCCACGAGCGGACCACGTCGACCCCGCCGTCGCGGCGGTTGCGGTTGTCGCCGAGCGAGAGCTCGCGGAGGAACCGGGTGCCGTGGGCGGCGATCGAGATCGCGCAGCTCCCGAGGTCCGCGGCCTCGGTGAGCGCGGTCGCCACCCGCTCGAGCCGCGCGAGCGCCGGCGCGTGCGCGAGCTCGCCGAGCAGGGCGCGATCGACCTCGCCCAACGCCTTCGCGATCCGCTCGGCCGGGGAGCTGCCGCGGAGCGGGGCCAGCGTGAACGGGTTGGGAGCGTCGACGATCTGCGCCGTGGTGCAGATCCGGTTGCCGCCGCGGCGCTTCGCCACGTACTGGGCGGTGTCGGCGGCGGCGAGGAGCTTGGCCGAGGTCGCGGTGCGGGTGGTCGCGGTCGCGGCACCGCACGAAAGCGTCAGCTGCGGCCGCAGGCTCCCGAGCTCGCTCTGCGCGGCGGCGGCGATCTCCTCGATCTCGGTCAGCTCGGAGCCCTCGGCGATTCGCTCCACGCTCTCGATCAGGAGGCAGAACTCGTCACCACCGAGCCGCGCGACGAACGAGCCCGGATAGGGCGGCCGCCGCGGAGACGAGCGCCGAGGCGATGCTGCGAAGCGCGCGGTCGCCGCCGGCGTGGCCGTGGACGTCGTTGATCTGCTTGAGCCGGTCGACGTCGCAGAGCATCAGCGCGACCGTGCTCTCGCCGCCGGCGTGCCGGCGCAGCGCCCGCTCGAGCCGCTCCTCGAACGCGCGCCGGTTGGCGAGCCCGGTCAGCGGATCCTCGTAGGCGAGCCGCGAGACCCGGGAGAAGAGCTGGACGCGAGCGATCGCCGTGGCGATCTGCCCGCCGATCGCCTCGAGGAAGCTGACGTCCTCGGCCTCGAAGCTCGCACGCTCGTCCGACGTCGCCCAGATGCCTCCCCAGATCTCGCCCTCGACGACGATCGCCACGCCGAGGTCGGAGGACTTCCCGACCGAGCGCAGGAACTCGCTGGCGGCCGCTTCGCAGTCGGGGTCGTCGACCGCGCTGAAGTAGGGGTTCGCGGTCCGCGACATCTCGAGGAGGCCCGGGAAGCGGGCGACGTCGTAGGTCTCGTCCTCGGGGAGCCGCTCCTCCCACCCGCTGAGGTTGCCGACGTTGATCAGCGTCCGGTAGCGGGTCCGGTTCTCCTCGAAGCGGCTGATCGACAGGGAGGCGGCGTCGATCGCCTTCAGCGCCTCCTCGGCTGCGAGCTCGAGCACCCCCTCGAGGTCGTTCGCACCCGATACCGCCGCCGCGACGCGGAGCAGCGCCTCGCGCTCCACGGCCTCCCGCGAGCGCGGCTTGCGCGCCCGGCGCCCGGCGCCCGGGAACCGATCCCGGAAGCGGGTTCCGGGGTCGTTCTGAGTCAGGGGGTTGCTTGCCACGCGTCCCCATCGGCACGGCGGGCCATTCCCTGCAGGAATGGGTGGTCCAGCCCTCAGGAGCGGACAGGTGGCCACCCCGCTTGCATCGGTTAACGCCACGCGGGCCGGCTGCCGAAGCACGGAACCATGAACGAGCAATTTGCAGGGCATTCGCGGCAGAGCCGCGCGGAGGACAAGCTCCTTCGTCGCCCCTTCGAGTCTCGTCGGGAACGGATGGATCGGATGATCGTCGAGCTCTGGCTCGACTCCCAGGTTGCAGGTCTGCGAGCTAGACCGTCTGGTGCAACCGGCGTCCCATCGCCGCGCCCGACGACCTGAAGATCTGACATAGGCGACCGAAATCGCCGCCGGTCCGCTCGTACTGACGACGGACCATCTCCGCCGGCATCAGGAGCGAGGCGGCGAACCAGTTCGCCTCCGCCTCGATCTCCGGGAGCTCCGGGCGGTCCGCCCTGGCGTCCTCGTCGACCGAACCGTGGCGGCAGAACAGCGACTGCTGTCCGTGCTGGTGCAGGTACCAGTGGCCGAGCTCGTGCGCGATCGTGAACCGCCGCCGGTTGGGCCACGCGCGCGCCTCCTCGGCGTTCACCCAGATCTCCCGCCGGGCGGGCAGGAGCAGACCGGAGATCGTCTGCCCGTCGCCCGGCTCCGCAAGACCCTGAGCGGCGGCCATCTCGTCCTGCGACTTCTCCAGGACCAGCAGGTCGGCGTGGCTGTCGGCGATGGCCTCGATCGGGATCGGGAGCGCCCGGCCATCCCAGAGGTAGTCGGGGAGCCCGGCCAGCAGCTCCCCCGTCCGCTGCTCGATGTGGTCCATTCGCGGCAGCGTACCCGCGGGTACTCGGGAGTACCCAGGGGTATCGGGTTGGCGAGGGCTATCCCTCGGTGAAGAGCTCGTCGATGCGGTCGCGCTCGGGCGGAGCGCCGCCACCCGCCAGGGCCGCCGGCTCGCCCATCTCCATGTCGGCGACGACGGTGAACTCGGCGTCCGGCATCGCATACCGGGCGTACGACACGGTCGGGCCCTCGGGTGGAACCCATCCGCGTTCGCCCGCTTCCCGCAGCGCCTCCGGCGTCGTCCCGATCAGCCCGGCCAGCGCCGAGAGGACCGTGTCCGAGACGCCTCGAGCCGGCAGCAACCCGTGTTCCATCCGGTGGTAGTAGACGCCGACCTTGCTGACCTGCGGCTCGTCCGGTCCCCACTCCCAGGGCGTCGGCCAACCGGCGCACGAGGTCGGAGCGCAGGATCCGCGCCTGCTTCCGCAGGGCGGGGAGGACCTCCGGCCAGGAACCGGAGACGCCCTCGATCGACTCGAAGGCCCGGTCGACGGCCCGTTTCGCGATCGAGGTCTCGAAGCCCTCGGGGTCCCACGCACGAGGGGGTGCCGTCATGAGGTACCCGTCGATCAAACGCCGCAGCTCCTGACGCTCCGGTTCCTCGACTCGATCGAGCCAATCGTTCAGGTTCGGGGTGCCGCCGCCCTCGACGGCGGCGATGAACTCGTCCCGGAGCGCCTCGAGGTCAGCCATCGAGCTCCGCCTCCAGGTCGAGCTTGAAGCGGCGGAAGATCTGGTTGACGTTCGCCTCGGTCATGGTGTCTTCGCTGTCATCGGCGTTGATCCGGTCGGCCACGTCCTGGCCGCGGAGATCCTCGAAGCCCGGCAGCCCCGCACCGTAGAGGCGGAGGACCTTCTGGTGAAGGGGGGACTTGGTCTCGAGCACGCGCTCGACCGCCTCGATGATCGGGACCGTCCCCGATTCGTCGGCGGTCGAGGGTACGAAGACGGCCTCCTCCGCTTCCTCCCGTCCGGTCTCGATCTGCCCGTGGGTCCCGCGCCGCTTCGCGCTCGCGGTGGTGGTCGGCGATCTTGTGATGGGTGATCCCGTTGAGGAACCCGCCGAACTTCCCGATCGCCTTGCCCTCGTAGCAGGCACGGGTCAGCGCGAGCAGCACCTCCTCGACCACGTCGTCGACGTCCTGCGCCCCCACCTTCGCCGCCACCCAGATCTTCACCCGCGGGCTCCCAGGCGTAGGCGAGCAGGTTCGCTCCGTCGCGCGCCGCCGGCAGGTCGCCCGCCTCGTACGCCGAGGCGACGTAGTCGGCGACCCGCTCGCTGCGAGAGCTGCTGAAGCTGATGGATCGGGAGTGGTTCGAAGTCGCTCATGGCTCGCCGAGAGCCACGCCCCCGCGACGGCCAAGCTAGTCGATCCGGCGGTCCATCGCGGGGTCTTGACATTGCGATTACGGTCAGTCGGATGAGTCCTTCGTCCCGCCTCCATCCGCAACCTGGGCCGATGGCGCTGGACCTCCCGGGACCATCGCGGCGGATCACCGTGGAACCGCTGACGCGACCCGCTCCGAGCCCGGCCCCGAGCGAGCCGGAGCCCGGGCAGCTGCCGATCACCGAGCCCGCCGAACCGGCCGAGCCGCGCAGGGAGCCGGTGCGAGAACCGGCGCCGAAGGAACCCGCTCCGGCGTGAGCGGGGGCGGGGGAGACGAGCGACCGCCCGACCTGACCGCCGCCGTTCTCGGCTTCCGGATGTGGCAGATCCGCACCGACGGCGGCCTCGGCGCGATGGTCGCCGGGAGCGTCTGGATGGCCGGCGTGAACGAGGCGATCTGCTCGCCGGACGTGACCCCGTCGCGGCGCCCGCAGCACACCTCCCCGCACCCGGGCTGCAACTGCGGGTTCAACGCCTACTTCGGGCTGAACAGCAAGCTTCGCCCTGGGATCGGCACCGCGGTCGGCGCGGTCGCGGCCTGGGGCGAGATGGACGTCTACGCGGACGGCTTCCGCGCCCAGTTCGCGCAGGTGATCGCGCTCTCGCGCCCGATCTCGGGCCGCGGCACCGGGACCGCTGGCGCAGCTCGAGCTCGCCGCGAAGCGCTACGCGGTCCCGCTCGTCCCGATGGGGGACCTGCAGGCCGAGGCGCTCCGTCACGCCTCCCCGATCTCGCCGACGATGATCCCGCCGCGCGAGGAGCCGAAGCCGCGCCGCCGCCGGCCGGCCCACGCCGCCGCCGCTGCCCGCCTATCCGACGCCGCCGGCGAACGGGCCGCTCCGGCCGGTCGTCTCGGTCGCGAGCTGGAGGCAGGCCCGCGGCCACGCGATCTGGGTGCGCCGTCACGCGGCCATCAACGCCCTCGACGGCTCGGTCCGGATCGGGCTCGCGCCCGGAGCCGCGGCGGTCGCCGACCCCGATCCCGAGGTGCTCGTCGCCCCGCCGGGCTCGCGGGTGGAGGCCGGCGACGCGATCGCCTCGGTCACCGCGGCCTACCCCGGCGAGCGCATCCATCTGCTGACGCCGGTCGGCGGCAAGGTCCGCCGCCACAACGGCGCCTTCGCCGCGGCGCTGCGCGACGGGGACCGCGCCGTCTCCTCGGCGCCCTGGCTCGTCGAGCTCGAGCCCGACGACTCGCCGCTCGAGGACGCCCCGCTGCTCTGGGGACGGCCCGGCGTCGAGCTCTACCGCCGCGGCGTCTCCCGTCAGAGCGACGCGGCGGTGCTGGCCGAGCTCGTCGCCCCGCCGGGCTTCGACCCCACCGCCTTCATCCCGCTGCCAGCCGCGCACACCGTCACGTCACCGCCGCCGCTCGCGCCGCACCAGCGCTCGACCACGAGCCTCTCGCCGGGGGAGGGCCGCCGCGCGGCGATCATGGTCGAGCACCTGCGGCCGCTCCTGCAGGCGTGCGGCGAGGACGGGACCCTGCTCGCAGCCTGACGTTCGGGGCTCGAAACAGCGCACGCGGGTGGGGGAACATCGCGCCGCCCGGTTCCCTAAGGTTTGCGCCGAGTGGCCCCTCGGGGTCGCTCGTGTAAACGAAAACGTGTGCTTGAGGACCATTGCCATCGGCAGTTTTCCGGAACGGCGCAGAAGAACTGCATTGGAGGCAATGCGAAATGGCATCAGGAACCGTCAAGTGGTTCAACGGCGAGAAGGGCTTCGGCTTCATCGCTCCGGATGAGGGCGGCGACAAGGACGCCTTCGTCCACATCACGAACATCGTCGGCGGTGCTCGCATCGACGAAGGTGATCGGGTGAACTTCGACATGGAGGATTCCGCCAA
This sequence comes from uncultured Solirubrobacterales bacterium, assembly GCA_963740845.1. Classification (GTDB taxonomy): domain Bacteria; phylum Actinomycetota; class Thermoleophilia; order Solirubrobacterales; family 70-9; genus RHKX01. The sequence continues at coordinate 267,093 of CAVUFM010000013.1, read as the reverse complement.
GGGTCCCCAGGCGGTCAACGTCTCGAAGGCCTAGCGAACCATGGGCCGGCGCTCTGCGCGGCCGCCGAAAGCACCCGCTCCTCACCCGGAGCGGATCAGCGCCACCGCAAGGTGGCGCTTCGCTTTTCTGGAGCGTTCCCGGCGCGCGAGGATAGGCTGAGGCTGGCGGCAGGTGCTCTGCGCCGCCGCCGAAAGCACCCGCTCCTGACCTGGAGCGGCCCAGCGCCACCGCAAGGTGGCGCTTCGCTTTTCTGGGAGCGTTCCCGGGCGCGGGGTTAGGCTGGGGCCGATGGCCGAGGAGATCCAGCCGCCCCAGCGCCCGCACCCCGAGAGCGGGCCGGGGACCGGCGAGAGCCGCCCCGCCTCCCACTCGAGCTCCCTGCTCGTCCGCTGGATGTCGATCGGCGACGCGAACTCCGCCGGCTTCGTCCACGGCGGCTCGGTGATGCGCCTGGTCGACGAGGCCGCCGGCCTGGCCGCGATCAAGCACTCGGGCCGGCGCGTCGTCACCGCCGGCATGGACCGGATGACGTTCCTGACGCCGGTCTTCGTCGGCGAGCTCCTGCGCTGCTCGGCCTCGGTCAACGCCGTCTGGCGGACGTCGATGGAGGTCGGCGTCCGGGTGGAGGCCGAGAACCCCTACACCGGCGAGATGCGCCACACCTCGACCGCCTACCTGACGATGGTCGCCCTCGAGGACGGCAAGCCGATCGAGGCGCCCGGCCTGACCGCCGAGAGCGAGGCCGAGCAGCGGCCGCCAGCGCGAGGCGGAGCTGCGGCGGGAGAACCGCCTGGCCGAGCGCAAGCAGATCCTCGGCGAGCGCGACTAGGCGCTCTCTATATAGAGGGGTCAGACCCTTTAGGTCCGCTGGTTAAAGGGTCTGACCCGTTTGGGTGTGACCCGTTTGGGTGCGCTAGCCCGTTCCGGTCGGCTCCAGGATCTGCTCGATCGCTCGTCGCCCGCCCGTCCTCGCCGACGTCGAAGACGACCGCGTTGATCCAGACGTCCTCCTCGGCGGTCCGGAAGCGCGCCGGCATCTGGGTCCGGAAGCGGCCGAGCGCATCCTCGATCTCGACGCCGAGGATGCTCGTCCGCGCGCCGGTCATGCCGACGTCGCTGATGAACGCGGTGCCGCCGCGGAGGACGCGCGCGTCGGCGGTCGGGACGTGCGTGTGCGTGCCGAGCACGGCGGCGACCCGCCCGTCGAGGTGCCAGCCCATCGCGACCTTCTCGCTGGTCACCTCGGCGTGGAAGTCGACGACGATCACCTCGGCGCCGCGCCGCTCCAGCTCGCCGACCTCGGCCTCCGCCGCTGGGAAGGGAGAGCGGGCGACCGACAGCTGCAGCTCCCCGCTGAGGTTGAGCACCCCGACCTTCCGGCCCGCGGCCTCGACGATCAGGGAGCCCTTGCCGGGGTTCCCCTTCGGGTAGTTGGCCGGCCGCACGATGCGGTCGTCGGTGTCGAGGAACTCGTAGGCGTCGCGCTGGCGGTAGACGTGGTTGCCGGTCGTGATCACGTCGACGCCCGCCCCGCGGATGTCGCTGGCCGTCCGCTCGGTGATGCCGGCGCCGCCGGCCGCGTTCTCGCCGTTGGCGATCACGAGGTCGGGCTCGAGTCGGTCCCGGAGCCCGGGGAGCACGGCGCTCAGGCCGCGCCGTCCGGCGCCGCCGACGATGTCGCCGATGAAGAGGATCCGCATCGGGGCCACTGTAGATGTCCCGGCCCCGACCACCGACTAGCGTTCGCGCCGTGGAGAGCGGAGCCGCCGACCGGGCGATCGAAGCGCGTGAGCTGACGAAGACCTTCGGGGATCGCCGGGCGCTGCGCGGCGTCTCCTTCGCCGCCGCGCCGGGGGAGCTGCTCGCCGTCATCGGTCCCAACGGCGCCGGCAAGACGACGCTGCTCTCGATCCTCGCCGGGATCCAGGCTCCCGACTCCGGGGAGCTCCACCTCCCGAAGGGCGACGTCGGCTTCGTCCCCCAGCAGGCCGCGCTCTACCGCCGGCTCACCGTCGAGGAGAACCTGCGCCTGTTCGCCCGGCTCGAGGGGCTCGCCGACGTCGAGGGCGCGGTGGAGGAGATGCTCGACGTCACCGCACTGATCGACCGCCGCGACGATCAGATCGGGACCTTGTCCGGCGGCAACCAGCAGCGGATCAACATCGCGATCGGGCTCCTGGCGAAGCCGGCGGCGCTCCTGCTCGACGAGCCCTCGACCGGGCTCGACCCGCGCCAGCGCGCGCGCCTCTGGGAGTTCGTGCTCGAGCTCGCGAAGGGCCGGGGGACGACGGTGATCTTCTCCACCCACAACATCGCCGAGGCCGAGCGATACGGCGAGCGCATGCTGGTGATCGCCGACGGCGAGGGCATCTTCGACGGCACGGCCGCCGAGCTCCACGCCGCCGCGCCGCCGGCGCCGACGGATGCCGGTGGCGCGGCCGACTTCGAGTCCGCCTTCGTCCGCTTCCTCTCGGAGCGAGGCCACTAGATGAAGTGGCTGCTGCTCAAGGACCTGCAGATCATGCGGCGCTCGCCGCTGGTCACCGCGCTCCTGATCATCTACCCGATCGTGATCGCGGTCCTGATCGGCTTCGCGCTCTCCCGCGGGCCGTCGACCCCGAAGGTCGCTTTCGTCGACGAGCTCTCCGCCGACACGCCGGTCGCCATCGGTGGGCTGGACTTCGACATCGGCGAGGCCAAGGACGAGCTCTGCGCGAAGGTCGACTGCGTCGATGTCGACACACGCGACGAGGCCCTCGAGATGGTCGAGTCGGGCGACGTCCTCGGCGCGATCATCCTGCCGACGGACCTGCTCGAGAAGCTCCAATCGCTTGGGAGCCTCAACCCGGAGACACCCGAGATCGAGGTCCTGGTCAGCGAGGAGGACCCGATCAAGGGCTCGTCGACGATCACCTTCATCACAGCCGCCGACACGCCCTCGCGATCGGCGGGCTGGACTTCGACATCGGCGCGGCCAAGGACGAGCTCTGCGCGAAGGTCGACTGCGTCGAGGTCGACACGCGCGACGAGGCCCTCGAGATGGTCGAGTCGGGCGACGTCCTCGGCGCGATCATCCTGCCGCCGGACCTGCTCGAGAAGCTGCAGTCGCTGGGGAGCCTCAACCCGGAGACGCCCGAGATCGAGGTCCTGGTCAGCGAGGAGGACCCGATCAAGGGGGGACTCGTCGACGACCGGATCAGCGCTCTGCTCGCCAGGCGAACCTGCGGATCGCCGAGCAGATATCCGAGATCTCGGCGCAGTATCTGACGGTGATCCTCGAGGGCGGCGGGTTCCCATTCCTCGGCGACGACGCGCAGATCCTCGGCCTGAGGAGTCGGCCCAGATCCTCACGATGGTGCGCGATGGGCTGCCGCCGAACGATCCGCAGCGCGAGCAGCTCGACCAGGTCATCAACGTTCGCCAACCTCGCGATCGACAACCTCGGCGTCGCGCCCGACCTGCTCTCCTCGGTCTCCGAGCCGATCAAGGTCGACAAGCAGGAGGTCGGCGGCGACTCGCCGGACCTCGACGCCTTCGCGATCGCGGTCGCCGCGACCGTGACGCTGATGTTCGTGACCGTGCTGCTCGTCGCCGGCTCGCTCGCGCTCGAGCGGGAGGAGAACGCGTTCGCGCGACTCACCCGCGGGCTGGTCGGCCGGACCGCGCTGCTCGGCGAGAAGGTTCTGCTGGGAGTCGTCGTCTCGCTCGTCGTGACGATCCTCATGCTCGCGGCGATCACCCCGTTCGTCTCGCTCGACTGGGGGCGGTTCCCGATCTGGATCCCCGCCATCGCGGCGGGCGGCGCCGGCTTCGCGGCCTTCGGCGCCGCGATCGGCGCGGCGGCGCGGGAGGTCCGCGCGGCCTCCCTGCTCGCGTTCATGGTCAGCCTCCCGATCGCCTTCCTCTCCCTGATCCCCGCGGGAGCGGTGAGCGCGACGCTCTACGACCTCCTCGATGCCCTTGCGGCGGTCTTCCCGTTCGACCCGGCGCTGCGGGCGATGGGCGGCGCGCTCGACTCCTCCGGGCCCGACGTCTGGCTTGCGATCGCCCACCTGCTCGGGCTCGCGGCGGTCTACGGACTGCTCGCCCGGGTCGCGATCCGCCGCTTCGGTTGAGCGACCCGGTGCCGCTATGGTGCCGCGCCGTTCAACTCCGAAAGCAGGAAGCCACCCAATGAGCAAGCACTTCATGCGCCGCGCGGCGCTCGTCCTGACCCTCGCCACGGGCCTGGTCGTCGCCGGCTGCGGCGACGACGGTGACGAGACCGACTCGACCGCGACCGACGCGACCACCCCGGTCGTGACCGACGCCACGGTCGACACCACCGGCGACACGACCGAGACCACTGAGACCGAGACCACCGAGACGACCAGCGACGTCTCCGGCGACAGCCCCTCGGAGGTCGTCGAGGCCTTCTACCAGGCGACCGCCGATCAGGACGTCGAGACGATGTGCTCCCTGATCACCGAGGACACGGCCGATCAGGCCGCCGAGGAGGAGGGCGAAGGCTCGTGCGAGGCGTCCGCCGAGAAGGGTCTCGCCAACGAGGAGACGGCTTCGATCGCCGACACGGTCGAGGTCGGCGAGGAGACGATCAACGGTGACACCGCCGTCGTCGCGGTCTCCTCTTCGGAGGCCGGTGGCGAGGGTGAGATCAACCTCGTCGTCGAGGACGGCGAGTGGAAGATCGACTTCGCCGCCTAGTCACCTGGACGCCCAGACGACCTGACAGACCGCTCGCGACGGGGAAGCGGCCATGCCCTCCTAAACTGGGGGCATGGCCTTCCCCGCGACCCGTCTGCGCCGGCTGCGGCGCACCGGAGTGCTGCGAGAGCTCGTCCGCGAGACCGAGCTCACCCCCGCTCACCTGATCCAGCCGCTGTTCGTCACGGCCGGGACCGAGGTGCGCGAGCCCGTGCCCTCGATGCCGGGGGTCGAGCGCCTCTCGATCTCCGAGCTCGTCGCCGAGGCGGCGGAGATCCGCGCCGCCGGGATCAACTCGGTCCTGCTCTTCGGGATCCCCGCCGACAAGGACGAAGCCGGCTCCGGCGCCTACGACGAGGAGGGGATCGTCCAGCTCGCCACGCGGGCGCTGAAGGAGGCGGACCCGGAGCTGACGGTGATCGCCGACACCTGCATGTGCGAGTACACGTCCCACGGGCACTGCGGCGTCCTCCGTGACGACGGCGTCGTCGACAACGACCTCTCGATCGACCTGCTCGTCAAGACCGCCGTCTCGCAGGCCGCCGCCGGCGCGGACGCGGTCGCTCCCTCGGACATGATGGACGGGCGGATCGGCGCCATCCGCGCCGCGCTCGACGGCGAGGGCTTCAGCGAGACCGCGCTCATCTCCTACAGCGCCAAGTACGCCTCCGCCTTCTACGGGCCGTTCCGCGATGCGGCCGGCTCGACCCCGTCCGAGGGCGATCGCCGCGGCTACCAGATGGATCCGGCCAACGTCCTCGAGGCGATCCGCGAGTCGAAGCTCGACCTCGACGAGGGCGCCGACATGCTCATGGTCAAGCCCGCGCTTCCCTACCTCGACGTGATCCGGCGGATCAAGGAGGAGACCGCGGCACCACTCGCCGCCTACCATGTCTCGGGCGAGTACTCGATGCTCAAGGCCGCCGCCCTGAATGGATGGCTCGACGAGCGGGCAGCGGTGCTCGAGGCACTCACTTCGATCAGGCGCGCGGGCGCCGATGCGATCTTCACCTACTACGCCAAGGACGCTGCAAAGTGGCTGAGCTGACCGAGACCACAGGTAACTGACGGCGACGGAGCGGACCAAGCGCGCCCCCGCCGGGCCCGAAGCTGCGCTCGCGCAAGGGCGGCGCCGCGATCCCGCTCGACGAGACCGACAAGCGGATCATGAACCTGATGCAGTCGAGCTTCCCGCTCGTCGCCGGAGCCGTTCGAGCCGCTGGCGGCGGAGGCCGAGCTGCCCATCGACGATTTCAAGACCCGCACCCAGCGACTGCTCGACGGCCGGATCATCCGCGAGATCACGCCGATCTTCGACACCCGCGCGCTCGGGTACTCCTCGATGCTCGTCGCGGCGAAGGTCGACGCCGAGTTCCCCCACCGCCCGGCGGGCGATCATCAACTCCCACCCGGGCGTCTCCCACAACTACCTGCGCGACCACGAGTTCAACCTCTGGTTCACGATCGCCACCCCGCCCGACTCGGTGCTCGGCCTGCAGGGCACGCTCGACGTGCTCCAGCGCCTCACCGGCGCCGAGTCGATCCGCCAGCTGCCGACGCTGACGATGTTCAAGATCAACATGAACCTGGAGATGGAGGGCGACACCGACGCGCTCGCCGCGAAGGTCCAGGCCGTCCCGCCGCGCGAGCTCGAGCGCCAGCCCTACGACGACACCGACATCGCCGTGATCCGCGCGCTGCAGGGCCCGATGGCCGTCGTCGACCGCCCCTACGACGAGGCCGCGGCCGAGGTCGGCATGACGACCGACGAGCTCCTCGCCCACCTCGAGGGGATGCAGCCGCGGCACATCCTGCGCCGGGTCGCCGCGATCCTCTTCCATCGCCGCGCCGGCTTCTCGGCCAACGGCATGGGCGTCTGGAAGGTCGACCCGGACGACATCGAGGACGTCGGTGGCCGCATGGCCGCGGTCCGCGGGATCTCCCACTGCTACCAGCGCCCGACCTACGCCGACTGGCCGTACTCCGTCTTCACGATGGCCCACGGCCGCTCGAAGGAGGAGTGCGACGCGGTGCTGCAGTCGATCGCCGACGAGCACGGCCTCCACGGAGACGATCGCGCCACCCTCTACAGCTCGACCGAGTTCAAGAAGATCCGGCTGCGCTACTTCACGCCCGACTACGAGGCCTGGGAGCGCGAGCACGCGCCCGAGGTCTTCTAAAGGGTCAGACCCTTTAGAGAGCAAGTGAACGACGCTCGCTCCGCTGAGCTCTACGCCGAGGCCGTCGAGCTGATGCCCGGCGGGGTCAACTCGCCGGTGCGCGCCATGGGCTCGATCGGCCGCGACCCGATCTTCATCGAGAGCGCGTCGGGCCACACGGTCACCGACGTCGACGGCAACGACTACGTCGATTGGGTCTGCTCCTGGGGGCCGATGATCCTCGGCCACGCCGAGCCGTCGGTGATCGCGGCCGTGACCGACGCCGCCGCCCGCGGGACCTCCTACGGCGCCGCGACCGAGGGCGAGGTCCGGCTCGCCGCCGAGGTCGCCGACCGCTTCGAATCCGTCGAGATGGTGCGGATGGTCTCGTCGGGGACCGAGGCCGGGATGAGCGCGATCCGCCTCGCCCGCGCCGCCACCGGCCGCGAGCGCTTGATCAAGTTCGCCGGCGCCTACCACGGCCACTCCGACGGCCTCCTCGCCGACGCCGGCTCGGGCCTGGCGACGCAGGGGATCCCCGCCAGCCCCGGCGTCCCGCGCGCCGCGGCGGAGGCCACGGTGATCGTCCCCTGGAACGACCGCACGGCGGTCGAGCAGGCCGTCGACGTCTACGAGCCCGCGGCGATCCTCTGCGAGCCGATCCCGGCGAACATGGGCGTCGTCCCGCCCGCCGACGGGTTCCTCGACTTCCTCCGCGAGATGGCCGACAAGTCCGGCGCGCTGCTCGTCTGCGACGAGGTGATCTCGGGCTTCCGCGTCGCTCGCGGCGGCGCCCAGGAGCTGCACGGCGTCCGCGCCGACCTGACCGTGATGGGCAAGGTGATCGGCGGCGGGCTTCCGGCCGCGGCCTACGGCGGATCGCGCGAGCTGATGGAGCGGGTCGCTCCCGCCGGCGACGTCTACCAGGCGGGCACCCTCTCGGGGAACCCCCTGGCCGTCGCGGCCGGGCTGGCGACGCTCGCGCACCTCGACGCGGCGGCCTACGAGCGCCTCGGCGTGCTGACCGACCGCTTCGAAGCGGGCCTCCGCGCGGCGATCGACGACGCCGGCGCCGCGGAGCGAACCTCGGTGACCTCGGCTCCCGGCCTCCTCACCCTCTTCTTCGCCGCCGAGCCTCCCCACGACTTCGCAGACGGCGAAGGCCTGCGACCTCGAGGCCTACGGCCGCTTCTGCCGGGAGATGCTCGACCGGGGCGTCTACCCGCCGCCGTCGCAGTTCGAGGCGTGGTTCGTCTCGCTCGCGCACGACGACGCCGCGATCGAGCGCACCTGCGCCGCCGCCGCCGAGGCGCTGCGCGCCGCTCTCGCCTGAGCCGGCAAACCGGCTCCGCTGCCCCCCATGGTCTCGCAATCTTTATGTGAATCGACTGATCGGGCCCGACCTCCATCTCGTTGGCAGGGGTGAGGAGGTTCTGAATGCCATCAATCGGACCAATGGAACTGGCGATCGTCGCGATCATCGCGCTGATCGTCTTCGGACCCAAGAAGCTGCCCGAGCTCGGGAGCTCGCTGGGCAATGGGATGCGTGAGTTCAAGGCATCCATCAGCGGCGAGGACAACGAGGACACGCCCGCGGCGCGGATCGCGGCCATGTCCGAAGAGCCTGAAGGAGGTCGGGGATGACCCCGGAGACGATCGAGACCGATCCTGCCCGCAAGGGCGCACTGCAACGCGCTCCGCGAGGACCCGGTTTCACGCCGGAACTTCGTCGCGGCCTCGGGGATGGGCGGCGCGCTCGCCGTCTTCCTCGGCGCCTGTGGTGACGACAGCGACGACGCGACGACCAACGGGTCGAGCGAGACGACGTCGACTTCGACGTCGAGCGACTCCGGAACCAGCCGACACCAGCGGCACCGAGATGTTCGGCAAGGGTGATCTCGGCATCGTCAACTACGCGCTGACGCTCGAGTACCTCGAGGCGGCGTTCTACGACGAGGTCGGCAAGAGCGGTCTCTTCAAGGGTGCGGAGCTCGACGCTCCTCAAGGGGTTCGGCGCCAACGAGGCGGCTCACGTCGCCGCGCTCGAGCAGACGGCGAACAAGCTCGGTAAGGCAGCTCCGAAGCCGAAGACGCAGTTCCCGCTCGACGACGCCAAGTCCGTGGCCGCGCTGGCCGCGACCGTGGAGAACGTCGGTGCCGCCGCCTACCTGGGCCAGGCCCCGCTGATCATGAGCGAGGAGGTCCTCGCGGCTGCGCTCTCGATCCACACGGTCGAGGCACGTCACGCGGCCGTCCTGAACATGCTCGTCGGCGATCCGATCACGCCGGACGGCGCCTTCGCGGCGCCGATGTCGGCCGAGGAGGTTCTGCCTGAGGTGCAGGACTTCATCGTCTCCTGACCGGCGGAACCGAGCAGAAAGCAAGGTGCAGAACATGAGTGCAAACGAACACAGATGCCGACGCCGCGGTGCCGGCAGGCGGAGAGGCTCCCGTCGACTTCGAGCCAATGAACAGGAGCGCTTTCCTGCTGAAGGGAGCCCTCGCGGCGGGTGCCATCTACGGCGCCGCCTCGGTCGGGCCGCTCATCAGCCGGGCGTTCGCTCAGGGCGGTGACGCGAGCAAGGGGGACCTCGAGATCCTCAACTTCGCGCTGACGCTGGAGCTTCCTGGAGGCCGACTTCTACGACGTCGCCCTCAAGGAAGTCAAGCTGAGCGAGGAGCTGAAGAGCTTCGCCGAGGAAGTCGGTGGCAACGAGCAGGAGCACGTCGATGCCCTGACCGCCGCGATCACCGATCTCGGCGGCAAGCCCGTTGCGAAGCCGGAGTTCACGTTCCCGCTGAAGGACGAGAAGTCGTTCATCGACCTGGCGGTCACGTTCGAGGACACCGGGGTCGAGCGCCTACAACGGCGCCGGCCCGATGCTCCAGTCGAAGGACCTCTGGCCACCGCCGGCAGCATCGTCCAGGTCGAGGGCCGTCACGCCGGAGCCATCCGGTACATGGCGGGGATGGACCCGGTCGTCGAGGCCTTCGACCCCTCGCTCGACATGCGACGCAGTCCTGAAGGCGGTCACGCCCTTCATCAAGCCTGACCCCAGTTTGGGTCGGATCCGGCGCGGCCTCCCCCTCGGCCGCGCCTTCGGACGGGCACCCTCTAACGGCCCGGTTCGCCCTCCGCGAGCCGGGCCGGCCCGCTTTCTGGGGCCCCCATCGCTCACCTCGAGTACACGTGGCCGCCCGGGCTCTCAGAGCTCGGAGGCCCGTGCATCATGCTCGCCGCCCGTGGAAGCGACCGCGACACCCTTCGACCCGCCGACGCCCTCCGCGCGCTCGCGACCGAGCTGCGCTGAGGAGGCCCCCGAGGTCGCCGGCCAGGTCGCCGAGCCCGACAGCCGAGCCGGTGCTCGGGGAGCTGGTCGCGGCCGGGCCCCGTTGCGCCGCGCGCCGCGGCGAGTACGCGGCGATCGTCGAGTCGATCCGCGAGGGCTTCCTCCTCCACTACGGCGAGCCGCGGCTGTTCGTCATCGATCGACGCGCGACCTGCGGCTGCTCGTCGGCGATCAACCTCTACGCCCGGGGCATCGAGCGGCTCGTCCAGCTCGAGGACCTGCTGGCGGTCCACGAGCTCTCCGACCTGATCTCGCTCGGGGCCCAGCTCGACGCCGCCGCCGAGGACACCTCGGAGGCCACCGGGATCCTCTGGGTCGCGACATGCGTCGCCATCGCCGCCGGGCCCGGGGAATCGCATGAGCGCGACAAGGCCATCCTGCGGGAGTCCGGAGACCCCGAGCCGCTGTTGCTCGGTGCCGTCAGAGGCGCGGACGCCGCCGGTCTGTCCGGCCTGATCGACGGGGCGTTCGAGGCAGTAGGATCCCCGGCCTCAGGCCATGGCTGACGAAGGCAAGGACACCAGCAGCGACGGCGGCGATTCGCCGGTCGACAAGCTCCCCGAGATGAAGCCCGTGGGCTACTTCGAGGGCGAGTCGATGACCCGTCGCAAGGTTTTCGCGGTTGCCGGCCAGGCGCTCGGCGGCGCCGCGGGCGCCGCGGTGGCGCTCCCCGCCCTCGGTTTCGCCATCGCTCCGATCTTCGACCGCCCCGAGGAGGACTGGCAGGCGGTCGGCCCGATCGAGGACTTCGTCCCCGAGACGTACAAGGCCCGCGTGATCACGATCGTCCAGGGCATCGGCGAGGCGGGCAAGACCACCGTCTACGTGCGCCAGGGCAGCCCCGACCTCGATGCTCAACGAGGAGACCGGGCGAGCGCGAGACCGAGGACATGTACGTCGCGATCAGCACCCGCTGCGCGCACCTCGGCTGCCCGGTCCGCTTCGTCCAGGCCGCCGGCAACTTCATCTGCCCTTGCCACGGCGGCGTCTACGGCTTCTCCGGCGAGGTCATCGGCGGCCCGCCGGTCCGCCCGCTCGACCGCTTCCAGACCCGCATCGTCGACGGCAACGTCGAGATCGGTCCCCGCTACAGCGTCACCTCCTCGCTCGAGCCCGTTCGCGCTCGCGACCCCGGTGAGTTCACGGGGGGAATCTGGGAGTTCCTCTACCCGCCGCGTCCGTCCACAGCACCCGCTCCCTAGGCAGAGAACATGAGTCGATTCGAGAAGCTCCTGCCGCCTCCGATGCGGCGACCGCCGAAGCCCGGCCACGCCCCGACGTTCGGCAACGGCACACGGTACCAATGGGCACGGCAACGGCGCCACGGCGCTGAAGGAAGACAAGAACGGGAACGGCGCAACGGCGCGCGCACGGACGACCCGACGCAGCGCGTCGTCGAGAAGGCCAAGGACGCTCCCGCGGATCTCGTCGGCTGGGTCGACGAGCGGATGGGCGGCTCGAGCTTCCTCACCGCGATGCTCATGCGGAAGGTCCCCAAGGGCACGAACTGGTTCTACACGCTCGGCTCGGCCACGCTCTTCGCCTTCGTCGTGCAGGCGCTCACCGGAGTCTTCCTGGCGATGTACTACACGCCCTCGCCGGTCGAGGCCTACTCCTCGATCACCTACCTGACCAACGACGTCTTCCTCGGCGAGTTCGTCCGCGGGATGCACAAGTGGGGCGCCTCGGTGATGGTCATCCTCGTCTTCGTCCACATGGCCAGGACGTTCTTCTTCGGCGCCTACAAGTACCCGCGCGAGGTCAACTGGGTCATCGGCGTGGTCCTGCTGATCCTGACCATGACCATGGGCTTCACCGGCTACCTGCTCCCGTTCGACCAGCGCTCCTACTGGGCCACGATCGTCGGCGTGAACATCAACGGCACCGGCCCGGTCGTCGGCCCGTACCTCTCCGACTTCCTGCGCGCCGGCCCCGAGTTCGGGGCGACCACGCTCTCGCGCTTCTACGCGATCCACATGCTGCTCGTCCCGGGTGCGCTCATCGCGATGATCGGCGCTCACCTCTACCTCGTCGTCAAGCTCGGCACGACCGCGCCCCCGTGGCTGCGGGCCGACACCAAGCCCAAGGACGCGCGCTCGACCGAGGTCGAGGCGACGGCCAACGGGTCCAGCACCGACGGCCGAACGGCAACGGCGACATCACCAACGGGCACGGCTAGGGAGAGCGCGTGAACCGTCAGGAGAAGGAGAAGTACCTCCGCGAGTACGAGGTGATGAAGAAGAAGGGCAAGCCCTTCTTCCCGTACGCGATCATGAAGGACTCGGTGATGGCGTTGATCGTCGTCCTCGTGATCATCGCCATGTCGCTGATCCTCGGCGCCGAGCAGGGTCCGAAGGCCGACCCGACCACGACCACCTACGTGCCGCGGCCGGAGTGGTACTTCTTCTTCCTGTTCGAGGTCCTGCGCGTGATCAAGCCGCCGGAGCTCGTCCCGATCGCGACGATCGGCATCCCGACCATCGCGATGGTCCTGCTCTTCCTCCTGCCGTTCTACGACCGCAATGCGGAGCGCAACCCCCTCAAGCGCCCGATCGCGACGACGGCCGGCATCCTCACCATCGCCGCGATGGCGTTCCTCACCTTCCTCGGCGCCGAGGCCGGCTCCCCGACCGAGATCGACATCGAGGTCTCCTCGGAGTACGAGGCCGGCAAGCTCGTCGCGGCCGAATCCGGCTGCCTCGCCTGTCACCAGTTCGAGCACAACGGCAACAACGGCCCCGGCCCGAAGCTGACCGAGATCGGAAACCGGCTCAACCCGGCGGCGATCTCGCGCTCGCTGATCGTCGGCCCGGGCATCATGCCCTCCTACTCAGGCCTGCAGGAGGAGGACCCGGAGAAGTTCCGCGACCTCGTGCTCTTCCTCGGCTCGCTGACCGGCGAGGAGGAGGGCGGCGAGCCCACCGACATCACCGGCGGCAGCACCGACCTGTCCGGCGGCAGTGAGGTCAACGGCGGCGCCACCGAGGACACCGGCGGCGCCGACGGTCAGTCCGGCGACGACGTCGGCGGGACTGACGACGCCGCGGCCGATCCCGACGACGCGGCTGGCTGATCACCGCCGCACGGAGGAACTAGGGGTGCGCGAGACGAAGCCCTCGCGTGAGTCGGAGGAGTTCGCGGGCGAGGTCCGCGGCATGTTCGACCGCATCGCGGGCGTCTACGACCTGATGAACTCGGCGATGACCGCCGGGATGCACCACCGCTGGCGCGCCCGCGCGGCCGATGCGGCTGCGCTCGCCCCGGGAGACTCCGCCCTCGACGTCTGCTGCGGCACCGGCGACTTCACGCTGGAGCTGGCCGGGCGCGTGGGCTCCGGAGGGAGGGTCGTCGGCTCCGACTTCTCCGACGGCATGCTCGAGATCGCCCGCCGGAAGTCGGTTGACCCGGGTGCCGCCGCGCCGAGCTTCGAGTGGGGCGACGCGCTCGACCTCCCCTACGAGGACGGCAGCTTCGACGCCGTCACGGTCGGCTTCGGCGTCCGCAACCTGCAGGACCTCGGCCGCGGGATCGGCGAGATGGCGCGCGTCCTCAAGCCCGGCGGCCGGCTGGTCATCCTCGAGATCACGAACCCGCAGCGGCCGCCGCTCTCGACCTTCTTCTCGATCTGGTTCGACCGGATCGTGCCGCTGATCGGCACCGTCGCCGGCGACAGCGACGCCTACAGCTACCTGCCCGAATCGGTGAAGCGCTTCCCGCCGCCCGCCGACCTCGCCGCGCTCATGGACACCTCCGGCGGGCTCGAGGAGATCCGCTGGACGGTGCTCGCCGGCGGGATCATCGCCATCCACTCCGGCCGCCTGCCGGGCGGGAAGGCGTGAGCGTGGCCCGCTCCTCGACGCCGGAGCCGGTCACCGAGGTCATCGACCGCGCCTCGGGCTGGCTGCCCGCGCGCATGGCCGAGGTGGAGCGGCGCCTCGAGTCGCTCGTCTCCAACTGGGGGCCGCGCCTCGGCGACGACGCCGGCTCCACCCTCGCGGCCGGTGGCAAGCGGATGCGCCCGCTGCTCGTCCTGCTCTGCGCGGGTCCCGGGGCCGGGCGGGAGGCCGTTCGCGCCGCGACCGCCATCGAGCTCGTCCACATGGCGACGCTCGTCCACGACGACGTTCTCGACGCCGCGCCGCTGCGCCGCGGGCTCCCGACCGTCGTCGCCCGCTCCGGCCGCGACCGGGCCGTCGCCACCGGCGACCTCCTCTTCTCCCGCGCCTTCGCCGAGCTGACCGCCATCGCCGACGACCCCACGGCGCGCCGCCAGGTCCAGCTGCTCGCCGCCGCCTCGGTCGCGCTCGCGCGCGGGGAGCTCGCTCAGCGCCACGACGCCTACAACACGCGGGTCACGATCGCCCGCTACGAGCACCGCTGCAAGCTCAAGACGGCGGCGCTCTTCGAGTGCGCGTGCACGATCGGCGCCTCCCGCGAGCCGTCCACGGAGGCGGCGCTGCTCGCCTTCGGCCGCGAGATCGGCTTCGCCTTCCAGATCCTCGACGACGTCCTCGACATCCTCGGCCCGCCCGAGCGCACGGGCAAGGCGAGGGGGACGGACCTCCTCGACGGCACGGTCACGCTTCCGTTCATCCTCGCCGGGGAGAGCGACCCCGGCCTGCTCGATCTGGACCTCCGCGCCCTGGGTGCGGACGAGGCCGAGGCCGTCTGCGACCGGATCACCGCGACGGGAGCTCCTGAGCGAGCGCGGGCCGATGCCCGGGACCGGGTGGAGCGGGCGAAGAGCACCCTGGCGGAGTCGAACGTGACGGCGGAGGAGCTGGAGCTCCTCCATCTGGTCGCCGACGGCGTCGTCGAGCGCTACTCGTAGAGCGCCGGAGCGCTCGGGTCCCGAGGGCTAGAAGTCCTCGGGGAGGATCAGGTCGCCGCTCGAGCGCCAGGTTGAACCGGGTCAGCTCCTGCGCCATGTTGGAGCGCTGGACCTTCCGGAGGTCTGGCGACCAGGGCAGTCGGTGCCGGCGTCGAGCACCTCGTCGAAGCGGTCAAGGGCATCCTGGCTGTGGATGCCGACCGAGCGCCACTCGCACTCCGGGCAGCGCAGCTCGACGCGCCACCTGCACTGATCGACCGGGGCCCACTCGACCGGGTGGACGAGGTCTGAGTTGCAGTCAGGGCACAGATGAAGATCTGCGACATCAGCCTGGGTGCGGCGCTGTTCGTTGCGTGGGAGGTCCATCTGCACTCCCGCTATCGGGAGGAGGGGGGTGGCGATGAGCCTCCTTCGAGGGGGTGGACGTACGTCCAGGCGCCCAGGCGACGCCCAGGCGCGCCGGAATGCCCCGAATCGCGCCCGAACTGCGCCCAAAATCCGCGTACTCTCGCGGGGCACGGGCGAGGAGCGTGAGAAAGTGCCCACTCGGCCCGACGTGCAGCGTGCACGGTGCCTTTCGCCCTTCCGATGCCGATGACCTCAGAGATCGCCACAGCCACGGGGGACCGGGCCGCCACCGAGCCCGGCGCCGCCGCCGGAGTCTTCTCCTCCCAGTCCCTCAGACGGGCGGTCGAGCTCGGGTGGATCCAGGGTCCCGACCCGGAGGAGCCGGGGAGGATCCAGCCGGCGAGCCTCGATCTCCGCCTCGGCGACGTCGCCTGGCGCCTGCGGTGCAGCTTCCTCCCCGACCGCAACAGCACCGTCGAGGAGAAGCTCGGCGAGCTGGCGCTGGAGGAGGTCGACCTGACCCGCGGCGGCTTCCTCGAGCGCAACCGCCCGTACCTGATCCCCCTGGCCGAGGAGCTCGCGCTCCCCGAGCACGTCCGCGCGCGCACGAACCCGAAGAGCTCGACCGGGCGCCTCGACGTCTTCACCCGCGTCATCACCGACCGCAACAACCGCTTCGACGAGATCCAGCCCGGCTACCGGGGTCGCATGTACCTGGAGGTCGTACCGCGCTCCTACGCGATCCAGGTCCAGCCGGGCCTCGCGATGAACCAGCTGCGGCTCATCGCCGGCAACCCGGCGCTCACCGACGACGAGGTCCGGTCCTTCGACCCCGGCTTCCCCCTTCTCTACCAGGCGGGTGTGCCCGTCCCCGCCGCCGATCTGCCCCTCTCCAACGGGCTGTTCCTCAGCCTGGATCTCAGCGCCAACGAGGATCGGCCGATCGGGTTCCGGGCCAAGCGGACCAGCCTGCAGGTCGACCTCGGCCAGATCCGGCGCTACGACTGGAAGGACTTCTGGGAGCCGGTCCGACCCGAGAAGGACGGCCGGGTGATCCTCGAGCCGGAGGAGTTCTATCTCCTGCTCTCACGCGAAGGGGTCTGCATCCCGCCGGGCCTCGCAGCCGAGATGGCCGCCTACGACCCCACCGCGGGCGAGCTTCGCACCCACTACGCCGGCTTCTTCGATCCGGGGTTCGGCCTCGACGCCAGCGGGGAGTCGCGGGGGAGCCGGGCGGCGCTCGAGGTCCGGGTCCGGGACGTCCCGTTCATGGTCGAGGACCGGCAGCCGGTCTGCAAGCTCACGTACGAGGCGATGGATCTGACGCCCGACCGCCTCTACGGCCAGGACCTCTCGTCCAACTACCAGGGGCAGCTGACGATGCTCAGCAAGCACTTCACCGATCAGACCGCCGGCGTCGTGCGCTGAGCCGCACGTCGACCGCGGACCGCAACTAATGGCGAACCGGGTGGTTCGTCCCTGAAGAGGCGCTAAAGTTCCCGCCGGCGCGCGGGGGCGTCAGCCCTCACGACCCAATCGTGCACACCTGGAGGAGAAGTAGATGAACCGTAGTCTCGTCGTCCGCTTCGCGATTGCGCTGCTTGCGCTCGCGATGCTTGTTGTTCCCGCTCAGGCCATGGCGGCCAAGGGTGGCAAGAGCAAGAAGCCGCTCATCGTCTGTAAGCACGGGTGCAAGTACAAGACGATCCAGTCTGCGGTCGACAAGGCCAAGAAGGGCTCGAAGATCTACGTCCTCAAGGGCAAGTACGTCGAGGGCGTCCTGATCGACGGCCACAAGTACGACGGCCTGACCATCCAGGGCATGGTCGAGAAGAAGAAGAAGAACAAGAAGACCGGCAAGGTCAAGCTCGTCTACAAGAAGGCCAACCCGAAGAAGGTCGTCCTCGAGGGCACGAACGCCAAGACCCCCAGCGGCAGCATCGCCAACAACGGGATCGAGGGCGCCGACGTCAACGGGCTCACGGTCAAGAACATGACGGCGCAGAACTACGCCACGAACGGGTTCTTCGTCCGCGACACCGATTTCAGCGGCGACAACAACAACGGCGTCATCGACTGCAACGACTACCTCTTCAAGAACGACATCGCGATCGTTCAACCGCTCCTACGGCTTCTACGCCTTCGGTTGCGCGGGCGGGCGGTTCACGAAGTCCACGGGCTACGGCCACGGCGACTCGGCGTTCTACGTCGGAGCGTCCCCGCCGCAGGCGACCCCGAAGACGACGCGGATCGATCACGTCGATGCGTACGAGAACGTGCTCGGCTTCTCCGGCACGAACTCCCGCTACCTGCTGATCGAGGATTCGAACTGGTTCAACAACGGCGTCGGGCTCGTCCCCAACACGCTGGACTCGGAGCCGTTCGAGCCGAGCGCCGACAGCGTGATCCGCAACAACGACATCTACTGGAACAACTTCAACTACTTCCTGCCGAACTCGCGGGTCGCGACCGTCTCCGACGGCCTCGGTGAGGTCGAGGGCTTCGGCACGATCCAGTACCCGACGGGCGTCGGCGTCGTGCTCTTCGGATCCGACGGCTGGACGGTCGAGAGCAACAACATCTTCGGCAACTGGAAGTTCGGAGTGTCGCTGGCGTCCGATCCGACCAACAAGGGCGACAACGCGGTCACCAACCACAGCACCATCACCAACAACCAGATGGGGAAGGGCGGCGCTGACCTGAACGCCGACCGACTTCTTCAACCAGGGTGCCGGCGTCGGCAACTGCTTCTCGGGCAACACGAGCAGCACGTTCGACTCAAGCCCGGGCGCGACCGACGCCCAGCTCTACCCGCCGTGCCCGACCACGGACGCGATCAACCCGGGTCAGACGGGCGACAGCCTCGGTGACCTCAACCAGTTCGCCGAGGTCGCCGGCTACGCAACCACGACGCCTCCTGAGAAGCAGCAGTGCGCATGGACCAGGTCGCCGCATGTGACTCCCTACGAGGGCAACGAGCCGCTCGAGATCACGCCGGGACCGACGTGCCCGTAATGCGTCGCGCAGCAGCATTCGCCGCCGGGATCGCCGCGGTCGGGGCCTTGGCCCTGCCCGCGGTGACCAGCGCCGAGCCTCAGTTCAAGAAGAACACGACCGTCGATGTCGTCGACGACTACTTCTCGCCGAGCACGTTGAAGATCAAGCTCAACGACAAGGTGAACTGGAAGTGGGACTCGAGCAACACGAACACCCACAACGTGGTCCTGCAGAAGGGCCCCAAGAAGGTGAAGCTCGGTTGCAAGACCAAGGGCAAGGACGCGTTCTCGCCCCTGATCAGCAAGTGCAACAAGTCCGAGTCCGGCTCGATCGGGATCAAGTTCAAGAAGAAGTTCGACGTGAAGGGGAGCTACAGCTTCCTCTGCACGATCCACCCGACCGTGATGAAGCTCGACGTGAAGGTCACGAAGTAGGAATCGCGATGGGAACGCGAGCGGGGCTTCGCCACGGGCTGATCGCCTGCGGCACGGTGGCCACGCTCGCCGTTCCGCCCGCGAGCTCCGCAGACCCCCGACCGCCCTGGCAGGGCAGAGGTCGTGAAGGTGGTGGATTTCGAGTTGAAGCCCGAGACGCTCAACCTGAAGCGAGGCGCGACGATCGACTTCAAGTGGTCGGCGCGGAACAGCAACCCGCACCAGATCGTGCTCCGCAAGGCGCCGGCCGGCGTCGACCGGAGCGAGTTCGTCTCCGAGACGGGTGAGCGGAACGTCGAGTTCGAGCCCCGCCTCGCGAAAGCAGGCATGTACCGCTTCATCTGCAACATCCACCCGATCTCCATGGAGCTGAACGTGAGCGTGGCCGGAGGCCGGTCATGAGCCCGCTCGGGCGCAGGGAGCTCTTCGCCGACGCCGCAGCCGGCGGGCTCCTCCTCTGCACGCTCGGCGGCCAGAAGGTCCTGAGCACGGAGAAGGCTGACGTCGAGGGTCTCTCGAGCAAGCTCGAGGTCCCGCCGAAGGTCGCCGCCGCGAAGGAGCAGGGCCTCTACGCGGGCCCGGGCGCGACCGCGTTCGCGCAGGCCACGCCCGGCCGGCGCGAGTACTGGATCAAGGCCGAGTCCAAGAAGTGGAACATCGTCCCGACGAAGCGGGACGAGATGATGGGCAAGAAGGTCAAGGGGAAGCACACCTTCGAGGCCTACGCCTACCGCGCCTACTCACCCGGCTTCGCCGAGCCGCTCGGGCCCGCCACCGTTCCCGGCCCGCTCATCGAGTGCAACGTCGGCGACACCGTCGTCGTCAACTTCCAGAACAAGCTGAACACGCCGGTCTCGATCCACCCGCACGGGATCCAGTACTCCGTCGACATGGACGGCGCCTACAAGGGCAAGTACACCGACCCGGGCGGCTTCGTCCAGAAGAACGACGTCTTCACCTACACCTGGGAGGCCATCCCCGAGAGCGAGGGGGCGTGGATGTACCACGACCACGGCCCGATGGATCCGCTTCCGCTCTACAAGGGCCTGTTCGGCCCGATGATCGTCCGCGACCCCAACAAGTCGCAGCCGACCAAGGAGTTCTTCACCGCGTTCCACTCCTTCCAGCCGGTCGCGACCGGGCTCGACAAGCCCTTCTACTGCATCAACGGCAGGGCCTACACGGGGAACACGCCGTCGGCCGTCGTCAACAACGGCGACGACGTCGCCTTCCACGTCTACGCGCTCGACGACGACTTCCACACCTTCCACATCCACGGCCACCGCTGGCGGGATCCGAGCGGGCGGGTCATCGACAACGTCACGCTGGGACCGGGCGACATGTACACGGCTCGGTTCATCGAGGACAACCCGGGGCGGTGGCTGTATCACTGCCACGTCTTCAGTCATCTGCACGCGGGAATGAGCGCTTGGTACATCGTCAACTAGCTGGCGGCGAGCGAGCGGGGGGACGCTCGCCCGGCCCCGGGCTTCGCCCGGTGCTGGGGGAGGGCCGCGCGAGCGTCCCCCCGCTCGCTCGCCTTGCCGTGGCCGTGGCGCTCATTGGCCTTCTGCTTGTTCCCTCGTTAGCTCAGCGCGGCCAATAGGCGCATTGCCATCAGTGACTACCGGTGGTCTCAACCCGATTTGCAGATCGATCTTGGGGAGCACGTCACCTGGTACTGGACCGGTCCCGACACGATGCACTCGGTCACCGGCGACTCCCCGAACTCGGAAGGGCTCGACTCCGATCCGCAGACGGGCCAGCCGATCCACGACATCGGCGACACCTTCCGGCTCGACTTCAACACGCCGGGCTCCTACCGCTTCCGCTGCAAGCTCCACTCGACGGTGAAGGGGACGGTCACGGTCTCGGCGACTCCCGGGGGACGCCTCCTCCGAGCCCGACCCCGTTCCCCAGAGCAACGTCGACCGGACGGCACCGAGGCTGCGCGGCGTCAGCCTCGCCAAGCCGACGTTCGGCCGGCGCGGGACGAACCTCAGGTTCTCCCTCTTCGAGGCCTCGCGGGTCAGCGCCGACTTCTACCGCCTCGACGCCGAGGGCAAGCGGCACTTCGCCGGCTACCGGACCTGGAAGGCCTACGTCGGCTTCAACGGCGTCCGGATGGGCGGTCCCAGCAAGCACTTCAAACCGCGCCCAGGGTCCTACTTCGCGGTGATCGCCGCGACGGATCGCTCCCAGAACACCTCCCCCAATCGGCGCGTGAAGTTCAAGATCCGCGAGCCGAAGTGATCTGACCGGCGTCCGGCGCCCGTTACCATTACCGATATGCCCGGCAACATCGGACTTCCCGAGATCGCGATCGTGCTGGTGATCGCCCTCATCGTCTTCGGCCCCAAGCGACTGCCCGAGCTGGGCAAGTCCCTGGGCAGCGGTCTGCGCGAGTTCAAGGCGTCGATCTCCGGCGACAACGACGACGACGAGAAGCCGCACCAGATCGAGAACGGGATCGAAGAGGCGATGACCGAGGACGACGAGCCCACCCCGGTGGCCGCGGCCAAGGCCGACACCGAGGCGCAGACGTCCTCGGGCCAGACGAGCTGACGCGCTCACGCGCGACGGCTCCACGCTGACGATGGTCAAGACGCGGATCAAGGCCGCCGATTTCGAGGATCGCCTGACCCTCGTCGAGCACCTCGACGAGCTGCGGAACCGCATCATCGTCTCCGGCATCGTCCTGGTCCTGGCGGTCGTCGTCTGCTTCATCTTCAACGACGCGATCCTCGACATCGCGAACCACCCGCTGCCGAACTCGAGCGCGCAGCTGATCACGCTCTCGCCGACCGAGCCGTTCCTGACGACGCTGACGCTCGTCCTCTACGCGGCGTTGATCGTGACGATGCCGGTGCTGCTCTACCAGATCTACGCGTTCATCCTGCCCGCGTTGAGCCCGGAGGAGCGCAAGGTCGCGGTGCCGCTGATGCTCATGGTGCCGGTGCTCTTCATCCTGGGCGTCCTCTTCGCCTACTTCGTCGTCGTCCCCGCCGCGGTCAAGTTCCTCCTCAACTTCAACGACGACCAGTTCAACATCCAGATCAGGGCGCGCGAGTACTACAGCTTCTTCGCGCTGTCGCTGCTCTCGGTCGGCGTCCTCTTCCAGATCCCGGTCGGCATCCTCGCGGTCACCCGCCTCGGCATCACGACGCCGGAGGCCCTCGCGAAGAACCGCCGCTACGCGATCCTCGTCATCGCCGTTGCGGCGATGCTCCTGCCCGGCACCGACCCGATCACGATGCTGATCTCGATGGTCCCGCTGCTGATCCTGTTCGAATTCAGCCTCGTCCTCGCCCGCTGGTTCAACCGCAACGTCCCCTCGTCGTCCCCGGACGAGACGACCCGAACCGCGACGAATCGACGACGAACCGGCCGCCGAACCAGAAGACGAGACCTCGTAGGCTCTAGCCATGCTTTTCGACCTTCAGGGGAAGCGCAAGCGCGTCGTGCAGGTGATCTACCTGGGCCTCGCCCTGCTCATGGGCGTCGGCCTGGTCGGCCTCGGCATCGGCGGCAGCGCCAACGGCGGCATCTTCGACGCGCTCGGGATCGGCGGCAGCAACACCTCGAGCGACCCGCAGTTCGACGAGGAGATCGACCGGGCCAACGAGAAGCTCGCGTCCAACCCGAAGGATCAGGGAGCCCTGCTCACCCTCGTTCGCTACGAGTTCCTCGAGGGCCAGCAGTCGGGTTCGACCGATCCCGACACCCGCGAGTTCACGCCGTCGTCTGAGTCGATCGACCACTTCGAGAACTCGGTGGACGCCTGGGAGCGCTACCTCGCGACGAAGCCGGAGGATCCCGACGACGACAACGCCTCGCTCGCCTACCGGTCCTACGGCTACACGATCGACGCCTCCTCGCCGCTGGGCGACGAGGACCTCGCACGCCAGACGGAGGCCGCGCAGATCGTCGCCGACGCCCGTCCCTTCTTCGGGAACTTCCTGAACCTCGCCTTCTCCGCCTACATCGGCGGCGACGACAAGACCGGCAACGCAGGCCGCCGAAGGAGGCGACCGGCGTCGCCGCGGACGACACGCAGAAGCAGCAGGTCAAGCAGGTCGTCAAGCAGGCGAAGGCCGTGCGGACGCAGATCCTCGACGAGCGCAAGGCGCGGAACGAGGCCGGCGGCGGCGGCGCGCTCGGCGAAGATCCGGACGCGGGCGGCACCGTCCAGCCCGGCGGATCCGATCTCCTGCCGCCCTCTGCGAGCGGCGAGCTCGCCCCGTAGCCCTTCGCCGACCCCGAGCGCAGAGCGCTCGGTACCATGCACGCCCCGCGGGCCATTAGCTCAGTTGGTAGAGCAGGAGACTCTTAATCTCAAGGTCGTTGGTTCGAGCCCAACATGGCCCATCCGCTCGCCCCGGGGAATGGGGGCGATCCCCCCTTATCTAGCCCTCCGCGAAGCCCTCGCGCCACGGCGTCGAGGCGCTCCACCCGAGCTCGCGCTTGGCGCGCTCGTTCGACGCTCCCCGCAGCTCGGTCATGAACCTGACGCCGTAGCCGCCGAGGAGCGGGCGCACCAGCCATGCCGGGACGCGGCGAGGCTCGCGCTTGGCGCCGCGGGCGGCAGCGAGTGCCGGGACCCAGACCGAGACCGGAGCGGGCTCGTCGTCGACGACGTTGAAGACGCCGGTCGCCTCCGGGCGGTCGAGAACCGCCACCAGGGCGGTCGCGGCGTCGCGCGGATGGGTGAAGGAGAAGACGGACTCGCGCTCGCCGCGGTGGACGACGGGGAGCATGCCGCGCCCGGCCGGCTTTCCCATCGACCCGTCGGCGGCGAAGATCGTTCCCGGCCCGATGAGCTGACCGAAGCGGAGCGCGGTGCCGCCGGCGTCGAGCGTGAGTCGCTCGAGCTCGGCGACCGCTCCGGCGGTCGTTCCCAGCGTCGAGCCCGGGCCGGAGGAGATCGGCTCGGTCTCGTCCGCGAGGCCGGGGCCGGGCGCCACGGCGAAGGCGATGCTCTGGGAGATCAACCGCGCGCCGCCGGCGGCCTCGGCGGCCGCGAGCAGGTTGCGGGTCCCGTCGGTGCGGAGGCGGTCGGTTGCCGCGAACTGCCGCTCGACGCCATAGGGCTTGAGGTTGGCCGGGATCGAGGTGGCCAGGTGAATCAGGGCCTCCGGCCTCCATTCGCCTGCGAAGGCGACGACCGCCTCGCGGTCGAGCAGGTCGATCGGGACGAGCTCATCGGAGCCGGCGGGAGCCGAGCGGGAGAACCCGCGGACGTCGTGGCCGGCGGCGGCGAGCGCGGGCATCGCCTCCCGGCCGAGGACGCCGGTCGCGCCGGCGACGGCTACGCGCATCGGGCCATCACCGGCCGGACCATACCCGGGCGGCGAAGGTCGCTCAGACGACCTCGATCTCCTCGCCGGGAGCGATCACCACCGGCTCGACGCCGACCCGCCGCGCGGCCGCGGCGAAGTGGCCGGCCGGGTCGTCGGTCTGGACGTAGGTCGGCGGGGAGTGGATCGCGTCGTAGTGGATCGGCATCGCCCGCGGCACGCCCATGATCTGAGCCGCCACGGCGGCCTGCTCGGGATCGAGCGCGGCGGGGAGGGTGCTGGCCGGCCGTCGATGGGGGAGCGAGACGATCGGCCCGTTGACCGGCAGCAGCGCGAGGTCGATCGCCCCGACCCGCATCGGGATCAGCCACCAGGAGCCGTGGAAGATGGTGTCGCCCATGTGGACGAGCCGCTTGCCCCCGGCCTCGACCGACCAGGAGACCTGGGGGTCGCCGAAGCCGTCGACCGCGGGCAGCGCGGTGACCGTGAACGGGCCGACCTCGCGCGACTCCCAGGGGTCGAGCTCCTCCGCGGCCACGCCGTGCTCGGTGAACGCCATCTCGGCGCCGATGGTCGCGGCGGTGTCGAGGCCCTCGTAGGGCGCGGCCCGCGGTCGGAGCACCGGGGCGCCCGGGCGAATGGCGGCGGCGATGGCGGCCGGATCGGCGTGGTCGGCGTGGAGGTGGGTGACGAGGGCCGCGCACGCCTCCCCTGCCCGCTCGGGAGCCAGCAGCGGCTCTCGCAGCTCGCCGGTGAACGGCGCCAGCGGCGCGTTGTCCAGGAAGAGGTCGATCACCAGGTATTCGTCCTCGTGGGACACCTCGACGCTCGCCCAGCCCAGTCGCTTGACCCGCATTGCCGTCTCCGTTCTCGAATTTGCATTCACATTCATCTCGGGTCCGGTCTTATAGCAGACGATCGTCTGCTAACGATCGGTCGTTCGCTATCCTTCCCGGCATGAGCCCGAGGTCTTCAGCCGCCGTCGCTTCCGAGAACCGCGCCGCGATCGTCGAGGAGGTGGTCGCCCGCGCCTCGGTCGAGGGGCTCGAGGGGATCACGATCGGCACGCTCGCGAGCACGCTCGGGATGAGCAAGGCCGGCGTGGTCGGTCCCTTCGGCAGCAAGGAGGAGCTCCAGCTGGCCGCCCTCGCCGGGGCGAGCGAGATCTTCCGCAGGGAGGTCTGGGAGCGCGCCGCCGATGCCGCTCCCGGCCTGCCGCGCCTGCGGGCCATCGCGGAGGAGTGGATCTCCTACCTGGAGCGCGGCGTGTTCCCGGGCGGCTGCTTCCTGACGGCCGCCGCCGCTGAGTTCGACGGGCGCCCGGGGCGGGTCAGGGACGCAGTCGACTCCACCCTGCGGCTGTGGGGCAAGGTGCTGGAGGCCGAGGTCCGGGCCGCGATCGAGGCGGGGGAGATGCCGGCCGGCACCGATCCGGAGCAGGTGAGCTTCGAGATGAGCGCGGTCGCGATGGCGACCAACCAGGCGCTGCAGCTCCGGGCCGACCCGGGGGCGGGCGATCGCGGGCGCCGAGCGATGGCGCGGGTCCTCGGGAGCTGACGCCCGCGACCCGTCCGGGGCGCTTCCTCGCCCCGGAGGCTCCCTAGACTGCCCACGATGCGGATCGGCGTCGTCGGACTCGGATACGTGGGGCTGCCGCTGGCGGTCGCCTTTGCCGAGGCCGGACACGACGTGGTCGGCTACGACGTCGACGACGAGCGGGTCGCCCTGCTGGCCGGAGGCGAGAGCGACATCGAGGACGTCGGCTCCGCCCGCCTGGCCGCGCTGAGCGAGCGCTTCACCGCGACCTCGGCCGCCGAGCACCTCGCGCCCTGCGACGCGATCCTGATCTGCGTACCGACGCCGCTCGCCGCCGAGCGCGAGCCCGACCTGACCTACGTCCGCGCCTCGACCGAGACGATCGCGGGCATCCTCCGCAAGGGCCAGCTCGTCGTCCTCGAGTCGACCACCTACCCGGGCACCACGCGCGAGGAGCTCCTGCCCGTCCTCGAGCGGGGCGGCATGACGGTCGGTGAGGACTTCTACCTCGCCTACTCGCCCGAGCGCATCGACCCGGGCCGCAGCGACCATCAGATCGCGACGACTCCGAAGGTCGTCGGCGGGATCACGCCGGCGTGCGTCGAGCGCGCCACCGCCGTCTACGGCGAGGTCTGCGACGAGGTCGTCCCCGTCTCCTCGCCCGAGGCGGCCGAGCTCTCGAAGCTCCTCGAGAACATCTTCCGCTCGGTCAACATCGCGCTGGTCAACGAGCTCGCGCAGCTGACCGACCGCCTCGGCATCGACATCTGGGAGGTGATCGACGCCTCCTCGACCAAGCCGTTCGGGTTCATGCGCTTCGAGCCCGGCCCCGGCATGGGCGGCCACTGCCTCCCGGTGGACCCGTTCTACCTCGCCTACAAGGCGCGCCAGCACGACTTCTACACCGAGTTCGTGGAGCTCGCCGGCAAGATCAACCAGTCCCACCCGCTGTTCTGCGTCAGCAAGGTGCAGGCGGCGCTCAACGACGCCGGGAAGGCCGCCAAGGGCTCGAACGTCCTGATCATGGGCGTCTCCTACAAGGCCGGGGTCGCGGACCTGCGCGAGGCTCCCTCCCTGAAGATCATCCGCCGGCTGCGCGAGCTCGGCGCCGAGGTCTCCTACCACGACCCGCTCATCCCGACGCTCGAGGACCAGGGCCTGGAGTCGGTCGATCTCGACGCGGGGGTGGCAGCCGCCGACGCCGTGGCGATCATCACCGCCCACCCCGGGATCGACTACGAGAAGCTCGTCGCCGACGCCGCCCTGGTCGTCGACTTCCGCGGGATCACCCGCGGCATCGACGCCTCGAACGTCGTCCTCCTCTGACGCTGCGGGCGTTCGCCTTGGCTCGGATGCCACAGCTGCGCAAGAGCCCCAGCCGGCTGCGGGAGGATCGGCTGACGGTCGCGCTCGCCGCCTCCGCGGTGGCCACGGGCGGCCTCGTGTTCGGGACCGAGTTCGCCCGTCGCTTCCGGCGTCGCGTTCACGAGGCCCATCCCGAGACCGAGATCGTCGACGGCCCCGTCGAGGCGCTCCAGCTCGCCGGGCGCGCTTCCCAGGACACGCTGCTCGTCGCCTACGAGGGCTACGCGGCCGCCTCCCGCCGCGAGGCGGCCCTGCTCAACCTCTTCACGGGCTTCTCCGGCGCGTTCCTCTACGCGCGGATCTCCACCGCGGGCATCCGCTCGGGCTGGTGGCCGCTCGGCAACGTGAACGTCTCGGGCCGCCACATCCACCACTACGTCCCCGGGATCGCGCTGGCGTTCGCCGCGGGTGGCGTCGCGATCGTCACCGAGAGCCGCGAGCTCGAGACCGCCCTGGCCATCCCCTTCGGGATCGGCGCCGGCCTCACCTTCGACGAGGCCGCCCTGCTCCTCGAGCTCGACGACGTCTACTGGCTCCCCCGCGGGCGCCTGAGCGTCCAGGTGAGCGCGGCGACGATGTCGATCCTCGCCGCAGCGCTGCTGGCGATGCGACTCCTGCAGAAGGGCGAGGAGCGGGGAGAGCAGGCGGGCCTGATCCCGGGGCAGTAGGGGCGGGATCGACGCGAGCCGCGGCCGCGTAACGCGAGCCGCCGCTAACGGGACCCCCGGTCCCTTTCCACGCAACTCGGTGAGGCTCGGCGACGACTGAGTAGGTGAGTCGCAGCTAGCGGGCCGAACTGTCCAGCTAGACGCGCCTCGCCATGGCGGGGGCATCGGGGCGACTCGCGGGGTTCACCGGTTCATGGACCCCGACACACGAACCGACCGGGGCGTCCCGGCGGAATCGGCCCGGCGGTCGATCGATCTGCAGCTCGCGATCGAAGCGACGGCAGGGCGGCAGAAGCACCTGATTCGCCTGGAGCAGCTCGTCGCCTCAGGCCTCTCCCCGAGCGGCGTCAGCAAGCGGGTGGCGCGAAGGCGCCTGCATCGCATGCACCGGACCGTCTTCGCCACGCACGGTCCGCCGTACGACACCCACCAGCGATATCTCGCGGCCGTGATGGCTTGTGGACCGGGGTCGACCATCAGCGACACGGCAGCGGCCTGGCTTCTCGGACACCGCGAGGTCGCGCCTTACCTGCCGCACGTGTCCAATGCCACGGGAAGGGGACGCACGCTCGATGGCGTCAAGGTGCACCAACGCGAGATCGAACCGAGGGACCTCTTCCACCGATTCGACATCCCGTGCACCGCGCCCGCTCGAACCATCCTCGACTGCGCGGCCCGCGTTGGAGTCGAGCAGCTCGAGGAGCTGCTCATGGCGGCGGACTCAGGCCGACCGCGCCTGGATCGCAACCGAATGGAGCAGCTGGTCGCCGCAAACCCCGGCGCTCGCGGAATCGCCAATCTGCGCGAGCTCATCACGGACGATCCGAAGGAAAGCCGGTCGGAGAACGAGCGCAGGATGCTGCGGATCTGCCGCCGGTTCGAGATCCGCGATCCGGAGACGGAGTACGAGATCCGAGCCGAAGGGAAGACGTTCTACGCCGATTTCTGCTGGCCGGAGCTTGGCTCTGATCGTCGAGTGCGACTCGTGGCGCTGGCATGGCGGCAAGCTCAAGGTGGAGCGAGACCGCGAGCGTGACCAGCTACTGACCATCGCCGGCTGGATCGTGGTCCACTTCACGCGGAACCAGATCAAGCTCGAACCGGACACGACCGGGGGGAAGCTCCTTGCTCTGACGAGCCCTCGCGGACCGAGTCGCGTCCAATCGGACCAGTTGTCCCGTTAGCCGCGACTCGGCGACCGAGCCCTACCGCCTCACCCCGTACCGCGCGAACAGCTCGCTTCCCGCGGCCAGCAGCCACCGCAGCTCCAGGTCGATCACGCCCGGGCGCAGGTCGCCGGTGATCAGGGGGCCGCTGCCGCCGGCGAGCCGGGGCCCGAGGGTGAGGAAGAGCTCGTCGACGAGCCCGCACTCGAGCAGGTCCGCATGCAGCTTCGGGCCGCCCTCGCAGAGGACGCTGCGGATGCCGAGGTCCGTGCGCAGGTGGCCGAGGGCGGCGGGCAGGTCGAGCCCCTCCTCGTGCCTGACCACCCGGACCGGCGTCGCGGTCTCAGGCGGCTCCTCGGATGAGGTGGTGAAGATCAGGACCTCGCCGCCGCCGTCGGCGAACAGCCCGGCATCCCAGGGAAGGTCGAGGCGGCCGGAGATCACGACGGTCAGCGGATCCCCCGGCAGGCCGCGCGACTCGCGCTCAGCCCGCTTCTCGGGGTCGCGGATGGCGCGGCCGTATCGCTCCGCGCGAAGGGTCCCGGCGCCGACCATCAGCGCCTCGGCCCGGCAGGCGAAGGCCGAGCAGCATCGCCGTGTCGACGTCGGAGCCGATCTCGCCCGACTTCCCATCGATTGCGCCGTGGCCGTCGACGGTCGCGGCGAAGTTCGTCAGCAGGAAGGGACGATCCTCGAGCCCGGCCTCGTCGCCGAGCGCGGCCCGGGTCATAGCCGTCGAGCTGCTGCGCAAGCGTGGTCGCCGCCGCGTCGGGCAGCAGCCGTTTCACCTCATGCTCGCTCAGGTCGATCACGACCGAGCGGAGCCCTCAGCAGCCGAGCTTCTTGGCCGCGTCGCGAAGGTTCTTGACGGTGCTCGTCGGCTTCTTGCTGCCGCTCTCGAGCTTCGTGCCGCGGCGGTTGATCCAGATGACCGGAACGCGCATCTTGATCAGCGGCTCGACGTCGGTGTAGTGGCCGCTGGTGATGTGGACCCAGCCCTTCTTCTTGCCGATGCGGCGAGCGCACTCCTTGAAGTGGGCGGGCTCCGGCTTGTAGGAGCGGACCTGCTGGGCGGTGACGACGAGGTCGAGCTCGGTCCGCAGGTGGCGGCGCGAGATCCCGAGGAGCTTGTCGTCGACGTTGGAGACGATCCCGACGTTGTACTTCTGGCGGAGCCGGTCCATCGCGGCGTTCGCCTCGCGGAAGGGCTGCCAGTCGCCGATCGAGTCAGGCAGGAACTGGGCGCGGGAGGGCTCCAGGGTCCAGCCGATCTCGCCGGCGGCCTTGACGGCGGCGCGGCGAAGGACCTCGGCGTAGAGCTCGTAGGAGCCGCCCATGACCTCGTACTGAAGCTCGTAGAAGCGCGGGAGCAACGTCTTCATGTCCAGCGTGAGGCCGTCTTCCTTGGCCACGCGCTGGAACGCGTCGGTGATTCCCTTGTCCCAATCGATCAGGGTGCCGTAGCAATCCACGGTCACCCATTCGATCTCACTGCGCTTCGGTAGGGGCATTGCGGCGCGGGATTATGGCATCCAGCGCCGTTCGGCCCCTCGACGCCCCCCGCGGAGCCCCGCTCAGGCGGTGCTGGGAGCGAGGTTCGCGTTCTTCAGCATCAGCTTCAGGAAGCTGCCGACCTCGACGTTCTTGGCCTGCGGCGTCCGCATCGGACGCTTCTCGTGGACCGTGTAGACGTTGCGCCGTCCCTCGCGCTTCCGGCTGAGGTAGCCCTCGTCGACCAGCTCGGTGACGATCCGCTGCGCCGCGCGCTCGGTGATGTCGAGGGTCAGCGCGATGTCGCGAAGCCTGACCGTTGGATCCTGAGTGATGACCATCAGTACCCGCGCGTGATTTGTGATGAATGTCCAAGTGCTCATATCCGTGCCTTTCGAGTTTGTACCCCTGCTGTACCCCCGACGTTCCCTACGCATGGATACCCGAACTGGACCACCGTAATCCGAACTCGGTCCGGAATCCGCCGGTTCGGGTACATTGCCCGGCGCCCGCACCACTTCGCGGGCTCGCACTCATGGATCTCCTCGAATATCAGGGAAAGCAGCTCTTCGCGCAGGCCGGCGTCGCCGTCCCCAGCGGCGAACCCGCGACCGAGGTCGACGAGGCAGTCGCCGCGGCTGAGCGCATCGGCTTCCCCTGCGTCATCAAGGCCCAGGTCCAGATCGGTGGCCGCGGCAAGGCCGGCGGCATCAAGGTCGCCAAGGACGCCGACGAAGCGCGCACCCACGCTGACGCGATCCTCGGCATGGACATCCGCGGACCCCGGGGCGAGGGT
Source organism: uncultured Solirubrobacterales bacterium (assembly GCA_963740845.1). Lineage (GTDB taxonomy): Bacteria > Actinomycetota > Thermoleophilia > Solirubrobacterales > 70-9 > RHKX01. The sequence goes on along the minus strand of CAVUFM010000013.1, from coordinate 235,950 downwards.
CCCTTCCGGGTCCACGAGGTCTGGGTCGAGCAGGCGTCGGAGATCGACGCCGAGTACTACGCCTCGATCATCCTCGACCGCTCGGAGAAGAAGTCGCTCGCGATCCTCTCCCGGATGGGCGGGATGAACGTCGAGGAGATCGCCGAGAACGATCCCGACGCGCTCGTCCAGCGCCACATCGACCCGAAGGACGGCATCTCGAAGGACGAGGCCGCGCAGCTGGCCGTCGACGCCGGCATCGACGAGGACGTGGTCGACGGCGTCGCCGACATCCTCGTCGCCCTCAACGGAGCCTTCAACGACTTCGACGCCACGCTGATCGAGGTCAACCCGCTGATCGTCACCGGCTCGCGCGAGGTCGTCGCGCTCGACGCCAAGGTCACGATCGACAACTCCGCGCTCTTCCGTCACGAGGAGATCGCCGGCTTCGAGGATCTCGGAGACGACGATCCGCAGGAGCGGATGGCGAAGGAGAAGGGCCTCACCTACGTGAAGCTCGACGGCAACGTCGGCATCCTCGGCAACGGCGCCGGGCTCTGCATGTCGACGCTCGACGTCGTCGCCAACGCCGGCGGCGCCCCCGCGAACTTCCTCGACGCCGGCGGCGGCTCGAAGGCCGACGCCATCGTCGATGCGCTCGAGGTCATCACCTCCGACGAGAAGGTCACCGCGGTCCTGTTCAACATCTTCGGCGGGATCACCCGCTGCGACGAGGTGGCCAAGGGCATCATCGAGGCCTACTCGCGGGTCGACATGGACGTTCCCCTGGTCGTCCGCCTCGACGGCACCAACTCCGAGGAGGGGCTGCGGCTCCTCGAGGAGGCGAACCTCGAAGGCCTCGAGGTCAACGGGACCATGCTGGGAGCCGCCGAGCGGGTCGTCGAGCTCGCGGGAGGAGCTTCCTGATGTCGATCATCGTCGGCGAGGACACGAAGCTGGTCGTCTCGGGCCTGACGGGCCGCGAGGGCTCCTTCCACGGCCTCCGCAACCGCGACTACGGCACCGACCTGGTCGCCGGCGTCAACCCCAAGAAGGGCGGCGAGGACGTCGAGGGCGTGCCGATCGTCGCCACGGTCAAGGAAGCCGTCACCGATCACGGCGCCAACACATCGATGATCTTCGTCCCCGCGCGCTTCGCCGCCGCCTCGATCGACGAGGCCATCGACGCCGGGATCGAGACCGTCATCGCGATCACCGAGGGCATCCCGGTGCACGACATGCTCAAGACCTACTGGAAGGCCAAGGACGCCGGCGTGCGTCTGATCGGCCCCAACTGCCCCGGCGCGCTGTCGCCAGGCAAGGCGAACGTCGGGATCATCCCGGCGCAGTTCTTCGACAAGGGCTCGATCGGCGTCGTCTCCAAGTCGGGAACGCTGACCTACCAGATCGGCAACGAGCTCAAGCAGGCCGGGCTCGGCAACTCCTCGATCGTCGGCATCGGCGGCGACCCGATCGTCGGCTCCGACTTCATCGACATCCTCGAGCTCTACGAGAACGACGACGAGACCGAGCTGATCGTCCTCGTCGGCGAGATCGGCGGCGACGCCGAGGAGCGCGCGGCCGACTACATCGACGAGCACGTGACGAAGCCCGTCGTCGCCTACATCGCCGGCTTCACCGCCCCTCCCGGGCAAGCAGATGGGCCATGCCGGGGCGATCATCTCCGGCTCGTCCGGAACCGCCGAGGCGAAGAAGAAGGCCTTCGAGGCCAAGGGCGTTCAGGTCGGGCGCAGCCCGTCTGAGGCCGCAGCCATCGCCGCGGAAATCGTCAACTCCTAGGCTCCGCTGAGCGGCCGAGTCCCTCGCATGGTCTCCGAGCTCGAGCCCGGCCAGGCCGAGCAGCTCGTCGCGCTCTTCGCGCGGGAGTGGTGGACCAAGGACCGCGACCTCGAGGGAGTCAACCGCATGCTCGCGGGGTCCACCGAGGTCGCCGGCGTCCTCGACGGCGACGAGCTGATCGCGTTCGGGCGGGCGATCTCCGATGGCGTCTACCGCGCTTCGATCAACGACATCGTCGTCGCCGCGCACCGGCGCCGGGGGGAGGGGCTCGGTGCAGCCGTCGATCCGCGAGCTGCTGAAGCGCCCGAGGGTCGCCTCGAGCGGCCACGTCGACCTGCACTGCCTCGACGACATGGTCCCTTCTACGAGGCGCTCGGCTTCCGGCGCTCCGATCGGAAGATCCACCGCATGGAGATCGGGGAGAAGATCGGCTGACCGAGATCGGTGAACCGGCGCACGGTTCGGAAGAAAGTCACCCTCTCCGCCGTCAGGGGCCTGAACGATCAACCGGACGAGGGAGTTTCCATGAGGACCAGAACTGGCACGAGGGTGGCTGTCTACACGTGCGCTGCCGCCGTAGCGCTGATCGCTGCGGCTCCTGCCGGCGCGGACACGAAGGTCTACGGCGGCACGACTGACATCGGTGGCGCGGTGGCCATGGATGTGAAGCTGAGCAAGTCGGGCGTGCCGAAGCGGATCACGGAGCTCCGAGCCCACAACCTGCCCGTGACGTGCTCCATGACCGGGACCAACGTGGCGGACCTCAAGACGCCCGTCAACCTGAAGGTCGACAAGAAGGGGAGGTTCGCCTTCCACGTGACCGACAACTACGGCAACGAGAGCCGGATCGGCGGAAGGTTCGGCGGGCAGAGCTACAACAGGGTCCGCGGCGACTTCGTCTTCGCCGCGCACTACCCGCCGCAGGGGCTCGACCCTGAGGAGAACTGCTCCTCGGAATTCACCGACTTCACCCTCAAGAAGGGCGGTCCCGATGCGGTTCCGAGCTCGTAGGGCGCCTCGCCCCGGCTGACACCACGACCATCGGTGGGCGGGTGCCTATACTCGCCCGCCGATGGCCGACGTCATTTCATTCGCCCGCGGCGCCCCCAGCGCCGACCTGCTTCCCGTCGAGGCGGTCCGCCAGGCCGCCGCCAACGCGCTCGACGGCGATGCGACCCGCGCCCTCTCCTACGGCACCGGCATCGGCCACCCCGAGCTCTGCGCCTGGATCGCCGAGCGCCACGGCGGCGTCGATCCCGCGCGGGTCATGGTCACCAACGGCTCGCTCGAGGCGGGCTGGTTCGTCTTCAGCGCTCTGGCCGGAGCCGGCGACGAGGTCGTCGTCGAGCAGCCGTCCTACGACCGCACGCTGCTCATGCTCGAGAAGCTCGGCGTGGACCGGATCGGCGTGCCGCTCGAGGCCGACGGCATCGACGTCGACGGCATCGAGCGCGCGCTTGCCGACGGCCACAAGCCGAAGCTCGTCCACGTCATCCCCAACTTCCACAACCCGGCGGGCTGCACGCTCTCGGAGGAGAAGCGCCGCCGCCTGGTGGAGCTCTCCGCCGAGCACGGCTTCGTGATCTTCGAGGACGACCCCTACCGCGAGGTCCGCTTCGGCGACGCGGAGGCGCTCCCGACGATGCTGGCGCTCGCCGAGGGCACCGACGCCAAGGTCATCCACGCCTCCTCGTTCTCCAAGACGGTCAGCCCCGGCGTCCGCGTCGGCTACCTGATCGGCCCCGAGGGTGAGATCAAGTCGCTGGCCAAGGGCGCCGGTGAGACCTACATCTCGCCGAACATGCTGGCCGAGTCGATCGTCTACGACCTCTGCCGCTCGGGCGCCCTCGACGAGAACATCGTCAAGGTCAACGCCGCGCTCGCCGAGCGCCGCGACGCGGTCGTCCGCGAGCTCGAGAGCCAGATCCCCGAGGCCGAGTTCGTCGTCCCCGGCGGCGGCTACTTCCTCTGGCTGGACCTGGCCGAGGGCACCGACGCCGCCGCGCTGGCGACGGCCGCCAAGGAGGAGGGAGCCGCGTTCGTCGCGGGTCCCGACTTCATGCTGGAGGGCGGCACGAACAGCCTCCGCCTCTCCTTCGCAAGCGTCCCGCCTGAGGACGTTCCTGAGGGAATCGCGCGCATCGCCCGCGCCCTCGAAGCCCAGCGCGCCTGAGCCTCCGTGCACGACCGCTGATGCCGGCGTCCTCGTCGGCCTCACGACCTGGTCCTGGTCCGCTTCGACCTCCTGCGTCCTCGGCCTCGGCACGCCCAGACGCGCTGGGCGCGATTCGCTGGGAATTCACATGCTGTTTGCAAATTCTTAGCAAGTGCTAAGAAAAGCGTGGTATTGTCGACTCGTCTGGTAAACAATGGTGGCCGGATGGGAGGCATCGCGACCACCGCGTAATTGAACAGAGGAGACAGACCGATGCCGATCAGCTTCTTCGAGGGACTTCCTGAAGATCAACGCAACCGCATGAAGGGCCGCAACATGGAGCGGCGCTTCTTCGCACTCGCCGCGGCCGTCCGCGACCACGAGGCGTCAGCCCGCCGGTCGACCCCGGCGAGCCGTTCTCGCGACGAGCGCCTCTACCTGCGCCTCCGTCAGATCGCGGGCGAGCCCGCGAACCTCGCGGCCGTCGACCCGCCGACGGCCGAGATCCCGGCGGCGTAGCCACCATCCGGCGGAAGCGAGGGCCGCCGGATCAAGAAGACGAGGCGATGCGACCGGAGGTCGCGAGCCGAGGATGACGCCGAGCTGGCGCCCCTCAGCCCGTCGGGGCTACGCCGAAGCGGTCCGAGGACAGGTGGATCTGCTCCGGCAGGTGCGCCCGGGCGGGCGGTGCCGGATCGGCGATGACCGAGACGGTCTCGGCGACCGAGCGGGAGACGGCGTGCTTGTCGCCGTCGCCGAAGTCGATGACGACCTCCTCGTCGTCGGAGGACTTGATCGTGCCCTCGAGGCCCGGGTCGAGGCCGGCGGCGCGCAGGTAGTGGAGGAGCTCCTCGGCCTCGTTCTCGAAGCGGAGGATCGTCACCTTCGCCCCGACCTCGCAGTCGGCGAGGAGCGACCCCTTGATCCGCTCGCCGCGGATCGGGTGGCCGTGAGGGCAGGTGTTGGCGTCGCCGATGGCGGCCAGCATCCGCTCCTCGAGGACCGGTGACATGGCGTGCTCCATGCGCTCGGCCTCCTCGTGCACCTCGTCCCAGGGGATCCCGAGGACGTCGGTGAGGAACCGCTCGATCAGCCGGTGGCGCTTGACGATCGCCTCCGCCTCCTCGAGCCCGGTGTCGGTGAAGGCGAGCGACTTGTCGTCGTTGCGGGCGACGTAGCCGTCCTTCTCCAGCCGCTTGATCATCTCGTGGACCGTCGGCGGCGAGAGCTGCATCGCGCGCGCCACGTTCGCCCCGGTCATCGGGAGCTCGGCCTCGCGGAGCCAGTAGATGATCTGGAGGTACTCCTCCTCCGCCACGGTCGCCTGTGCACTGCTCATGCTTTGAGAGTATCCGGCGGTGCACGTTGGCGAAGGGACTCGCGCCCTGATCACGGGAGCTTCGAAGGGGATCGGCCGCGCGCTGGCGCTCGAGCTCGACGGTCGCGGCGCCAGCCTGGGGCTGATCGCTCGCGATCGAGCGGGCCTGGAGGCCCTCGCTGCGGAGCTTCGCGGCGACCCCATCCTGCGCCCCGCCGACGTCTCCGACCGCGCCGGGATCGGGGACGCCGTCGAGGGCTTCGCCCGGGTCGCCGGCGGCATCGACCTGCTCGTCGCGAACGCCGGGCTCGCCCACTACGGCCCCTTCGCCGACATGCCGGCCGAGCTCGCGGAGGAGATGATCGCCGTCAACGTCCTCGGCACGGTCCTGACCGTGGACGCCGCGCTCGGGCCGATGATCGACGCCGGCCGCGGCCACATCGTGATCGTCTCCTCGGGCGCCGGGCTGCGCGCGTTCCCCTCCGCCGCCGTGTACGGAGCGACGAAGGCCGCCGGAGCCGGGTTCGCGGAGGCGCTCCGGCACGAGCTCTCCGGGACCGGGGTCAGCGTCACGACGGTCTTCCCGGGCGAGGTCGCCACCGACCTCCACGCCCACGAGCCCGACCGGTTGCCGGACTGGCGCCGCGCCGATGAGGCGATCGAGCCGGATCGCGTCGCTCGCGAGATCCTCGCCGCGGTCGAGGGCGACGAAGCCGCCGTCTACGTCCCGGCCGCGGTCAGGCTCCTCGGCCTGAACGGGATCGCGCCGCGCACGACGGACCGACTGCTGCGCCGCCTGCGGGGTCCAAGCGCCGCGCCGCGCCGGGACTGAACGGAGCTACTCCAGCGACTGCTTCTGCGCGAGCCGGTAGAGGAAGGCGAGCGACGGCACCACCGTCACCAGCGCCACGCAGAAGACGATGATCACGGCGGTCAGCGTCGGGCCGACCGCCGCAGCGTCCTCGACCGTCAGCGACTTCGGCAGCAGGTACGGGTACTGCGCGACCGCGTAGCCGGCGACCACCGCCACGAACGTGCCGATGGCGAGCGGCCGCAGCGCCCGGCTCCACCCGCGGAGGAGCCCGAAGATCGTCGCCGCGCCGAGCAGCGCCGAGGCGATCAGGAACGGCAGCCCCTCGCTCATCAGCCCGTCGAAGACGTAGCGCGCGTCGGCGTGGAGGACGACGAGCCCACCGGCCGCAAGTGCCCCCGCAACCACGGAGGCGATGATCGCGCGGCGCTTGAAGTAGGGGATGAGCTCCTCGTCACCGGCGCGCCGGCACTCGTCGAGGAGGAAGACCGCGGCGATGTAGGCGCAGGAGGCGACGAAGAGCGCGCCGACGAGCAGCGGCAGCGGCCCGACCCATCCGAGCGCATCGCCGGTGCCGCCGGCCTTCACGTCCCCGGCGGCGATCGACCCGACCACGCAGCCCATGAAGAACGGCGTGATCAGGGAGGAGACCGCGAAGACGGCGCCGGATCGGTCGCCCGCCTTGCCGCCGAACACGTGCCCGAAGGCGAAGCCCGACCCGCGGAGGACGATCCCGACCGCCGCCAGCGCCAGCGGCACGTACAGCGTCTCCATGATCGGCCCGAAGGCGCGCGGGAACGCGGTCCAGAGCACGACCAGGGCGAAGATCAGCCAGACGTGGTTGGCCTCCCAGACCGGCCCGAGCGAGTGGGCGATCCGGTGGTCGATCCGCGAGCGCTTCTCCCGCGGCGAGCGGATCGCGAGCAGCTGCCACATCCCGGCGCCGAAGTCGGCGCCGCCGAAGGTCGCGTACAGCGTCGCGCCCGCGCAGAGGATCACGAAGACGACGTCGGCCTGGCTCATCGCGTTCCCTTCCCAGCGGCGGCGGGCTCAGGCGGGGCCGCGGATGGCGGCGAGTAGGGGAGGTCGGTGTCGTCGTCGCCGGGGCCGTCCTCGCCGCGTGCGATTCGCCGCAGCGCGAGCACGGCGATCGTCCCGATCGCCGCGTACAGGAGAACCGCCCCGCCGAAGGCGAACCAGAGGCCACCGGCGTCGGTGACGGCGTCCTCGACCCGCATGTGCCCGAAGACGATCCACGGTTGCCGGCCGACCTCGGTGACGATCCAGCCGGCCTCGAGCGCGACCACCGAGGCGACCCCGCTCACGGCCACCGCCCGCAGGAACCACTTCGTCTCGGGGAAGTCCCGCTTCCGCCACCACGACCAGGCGAACCAGAGGGCGAGGCCCATCAGCGCCGTGCCGATGCCGACCATCGCGTCGAAGGCGAGGTGCAGGAGCGTCTTGGCGGGTGGCTCCTCGTCGTCGGGGATCTGGTCGAGCCCGGTGACGACGGTGTCGGTGCTGAAGCCGACGAGAAGGGAGTCGAGGCCCGGGATGCCGATCCCGTACTTGACCTCGTCGTCGGTGCAGATCCCGCCGACCCACTCCGTCTGGTCGGGCCCGGTGTCGTAGACGCACTCCATCGCCGCGAACTTCGACGGCTGGTCGTCGGCGACTCCGCGCGCGGCGACGTCCCCGACGTAGAGCTGGATCGGCGTGATGATCGCGGCGACGGTGAGGGGGATCAGCAGGCCCAGCCGGTAGCGGCGGTCCTTGCGCTTCTTCGGGTTGCGCAGCATCCCGATCGCGTAGACGGAGGCGAGCCCGAAGCCGACCACCATGTAGGCGGCGAAGAGCATGTGCGGGAACTCGTAGACGGTCGCGCTGTTGAAGAGCGCGTCGAGCGGGTCGACGTTGACCACGTTCCCCTTCGCGTCCAGCTCGAAGCCCTGCGGCTGGTTCATCCAGGAGTTGACCGCGACGACGCTGAACGCGCCCCCGATTCCCGCGATCACGATCGGGACTCCGGTCCAGAAGTGCTTCCAGCCCTCGAGCCGCTTCCAGCCGTAGATGTAGATCGCGATGAAGATCGCCTCGGTGAAGAAGAAGATCCCCTCGATCGCGAAGCCGGTCCCGAAGACCTCGCCCCAGCGCTCCATGAACTTCGGCCAGAGGAGGCCCATCTCGAAGGAGAGGACCGTCCCGGTCACGGCGCCGACGGCGAACATCACCGCCGCCGCCTTCGACCAGCGCTGCGCGAGCGAGAGCGCCACCTCGTCGCCCTTCTTCAGCCCCCGGTACTCGGCGATCAGCATCATCGCCGGGAGCGCCACGCCGACGCACGCGAGGATGATGTGGAACCCGAGCGTGAACGCCATCAGCTCCCGCGCGGCCAGCAGGTTGTCGGCCACGGGAACGGAACCGAGCACGCTCATGGAGAGGAGCCTATAAGGGGTCAGACCCTTTAAGAACCAGCTCCCTAAAGGGTCTGACCCCTCAGGCGAGCAAGTCCGGTGTCAGCTCGGCGACCGACCGGGCGCCGCAGAGCGTCATCGCCTCGCGGGTCTCCGCGGCGAGCATCGTGATCGCGGCCTCGACCCCGGGGGCCCCGCCCGCGGCGAGCGCGTAGAGGATGGGCCTGCCGATCCCGACGGCCCGGGCTCCCAGCGCGAGCGCCTTGACCACGTCGATCCCGCGGCGAACGCCGCCGTCGAGGATCACGTCGCCGCCGTCGCCGACGGCCGCGACGATCGCCGGCAGCAGCTCGATCGTCGCCGGCACCGTGTCGAGCTGGCGGCCGCCGTGGTTGGAGACGATCGACCGCTGCGGCTCCGGCGGCGATGGCCCGCTCGGCGTCGTCGGCCCGGTGGATGCCCTTGACCGCCACCGGCAGCCTCGTCGTCGCGACCAGCCACTCGAGGTCGGCCCAGTCGAGCGAGGCGTCGAGCATCGTCGCGAAGTAGGCGGCGAGTCCCGACTCGCCCTCGGGGGCCTCCACCGCGCCGTCGGGGACGCACGAGATCCGCAGGTCGGGAGGCAGCGAGAACTCGTTGCGGACGTCGCGCTCGCGCCGGCCGAGGATCGGCGCATCGACGGTGAGCACGATCGCCTCGTAGCCCGCGGCCTCCGCCCGCTCGACGAGCTCGCGCGTCACCCCGCGGTCGCGGAACAGATACAGCTGGAACCACCGGCGCCCGGCGGTCGCGGCGACCTCCTCCAGCGGCTTGTTCGAGAGCGACGAGAGGCACATCACGGCGCCGGCGGCAGCGGCCCCGCGGGCGGTCGCGACCTCGCCCTCGGGATCGGCGAGGCAGTGGAAGGCGGTCGGCGCGACGACGATCGGGTGCGTCAGCGCGGCTCCCAGAGCGGAGGTCGAGAGATCGACGGAGGACACGTCGACGAGGACGCGGGGAAGCAGGCCGAGCTCGTCGAAGGCGTCGCGATTGCGGGCGAGGGTCCGTTCGTCGCCGGCCCCCGAGCGGTAGTAGTCGTAGGCGTGCGGATCGAGCGCGGCGGCGGCGAGCGCCTCCAGCTCGAGCAGGTTCACGGGCCCGGGTCCCCGGGCAGCGGATCAGGGGAAGGCGGCATCCTCGGCCTCGCAATCGGCGAGCACGTCGCCGCCCTCGCCCAGCACCTGGCTGCCGACGTCGTCGCCGCCCGCGCGGACGATCGCGCCGCAGATCAGCTTCCCCGTCTCGGTTCCCTGCTCGTCGGCGGGGAAGTCGGTCTCGGCCTCGACGACGCTGCCGCTGATCCGCAGCACGCTCACGCCGCCGGCGGCCTGGGGCAGGTTGTCGACGATCGGCTCGAGCTGCGCCGCCTGGTCCTCGGGCATCGACTCGAGGTCGAAGCTCGTCTCGTAGACCTTCAGCTCGTCCTGGACCTTCTCCCCGAGCCGCTCCTCGGCCGGGGTGGAGGCCTCGACGCTCGTCTTCACCGACCCGTCGTCGCCGCAGGCGGTGAGGCCCCCGAGTGCGACGAGCGTGAACGCTGCGGCGAGCGCCCGGCGCATCGGTCAGGCCGCCCCGGCGAGGTGACCGACGACCGCCTCGTAGACGCCGTCGCCCATCCGGCCCTCGGTCACGGTGACGTTGTCGAAGCGGCTCAGGGCGGCGCGCAGCGCCGGATCGCGCTCCGGGCCGTTGGCGACGCAGTAGAAGCGGCCGACGAACTCCGCGGTCTCGAGGTCCTCGATCGAGTCACCGGCGGCGATGCACTCCTCGGGCGCGTAGCCGCGCGCCCGCATGTGGGCGCCGACGGCCTTCGCCTTGCTCGCTCCACCCGGGACCAGGTGGTAGGCGTGGGCGGTCTCGATGCCCTCCATCGGCCGGTTGATCGTGCCGTTGTCGAGGAAGCGCAGGTCCTCGTGGCCCTCCGCCAGGATCAGCTCGTTCACCGCGGCGACGTCGACGTCCCCGCGGAAGAGGAGCGACAGCTCGCGGTCGGTGTGCCATGGCGCGTGGTACTCGAGCCGCGGCCCGAAGCGCTCGAACAGGAGGTCGGGGAGCCCCGCGGCGATCAACCGCTCGGCGGGCGTGCCGCGCTCGTCGGGGACCCAGGAGCCCGTCAGGTAGGTGCGCTCGTCGTCGATGACCATCGCGCAGCCGGCCTCGTAGATGTAGGAGGACTGCCCGTACAGCCGGGCGTCGGCGCGGATCTGCGCCTCGCGCCGGCCGGACATGATCACGACCTCGACCCCGGCCCGGTGGCAGGCCTCGAACGTGAGCGCCTGCATCCGCGAGAAGTTCCCGTCGGCGTCGCGGAACAGCGAGCCGAACTTCCCGAGCAGGGTTCCGTCGAGGTCGGTGTAGAGACATCTGAGCGCCATGGTGAGAATTCTCCGGAGGGACGCTACCGTCCGCCGGGTGCTGACCAACCCCTTCACCGGCCAGACGATCGAGTTCGTCTCCGAGACGGACGATCTCCTCGTCATGGAGAGCTCCTACCGCCCCGGTGGCGCTCCCGCTCCCGCTCACCTCCATCCGGACCAGGACGAGCGCTTCACCGTGCTCGACGGTGCCGTCGAGACCGTGATCGACGGCGAGCCGCGGACGCTGCGCGAGGGCGACGTCCTCGAGATCCCCGCCGGCACGCCGCACGTCTTCGGCGGCCACGCGACCGAGCCGGGGACGGTGCGCTGGGAGGTTCGCCCGGCGCTGCGGACGCGGGAGTTCTTCGAGCGGATGTTCGCGGCGCTCGAGGGGAACGCGAACCCGGACGCGCCCGGTTCGCAGGAGGCCATCGCGGCCTTCGACTTCGCCGACTACACGGACGTGTTCAGACCCGCTAGATCACTGCCGCCTTCGCCGCCCTCCGGGCGGCTCAGTCGGCTAGCTGGTGCGCGACGCGAAGGCCGGGCGCTCGCGAACGACGCGCCCGACGGCTTCGAGGCCGTCGGTCAGCGCGGCGATCGCCGGCGGCTCGTCCTCCATCCGCATCGCCAGCCCGGCGAGCACCTCGCGCGCCATCAGCCCGAGCGCCTGAGCGACTGGTGGTCGTTGTGCCGGGAGCCGAGGTCGACTTCGGCGATGCGCTCGAGCCCGATCCGCTCGACGACGTCGACGAGCATCACCGCCTCGACCGCGTATCCGGTCGCGTAGGGAATCGACGCGAGCAGGTCGCGCCGCGCGGCGACCTCGCCTGAGAGCGGCTGGCGCAGCTCGGCGGCCTCCGGGAACCACGCCTCCAGCAGCGGGCGTGCGAGCAGCTCGGTGACGCGCCCGCCCTCGCCGGCGAGCGTCTCCGATCCGACCGCGAGTGGCCGGTGGTAGGTCGCCTTGACGAAGTCGGTCCCCGATCCGGCGAGGAGCGGCCCGAGGAGGCCGGGGAGGAAGTGGTCGCCGAAGTCCTCGAGGTCGGCGTCGCAGTAGGCGATCAGGTCGTGGTCGAGGACCTCGAGCGCCCGCCACATCGCGTCGCCCTTGCCGAGCACCGGGCCGGCGCCGGGGAGGAGCGTCGCCTCGTCGCGAAGGTCGGCGCCCGCCTCGCTCGCCGCGAGCTCGAGCGCCGGCGACGGGTCCTTCCCGACGACCAGGACGTGATCGATCAGACCGCCGCTGCGCGCGGTCTCGCAGGCGGCGAGGGTGCGCTCGATCGACCGGGCTGATCGCCCCGCCATCACGCAGACGGCTGCCGTGGTCGAGCCTCTCATCTCCGCGAGGGCCGGCAGCGAGAAGTCCCGATGGGTGAATCGCGAGAGCAGGAGACAAGCGTAGGGGCTCGCTCCGTGACGATTTCGCGCCGGAGCCGTAGTGAGGGCATGAAGCGCCTCTCAGATCACACGCCGTTCACGCTCTCGCTCCTGGTCCTCGCACTCGTCGTCCTCGCCTGGGCCGTGGGCCTGCTGGGAGGTTCCGGGACCGACCGCGCCCGCGCCGCCGACCTGCAGCCGTTCGGCTCCTGCGAGGAGCTGCGCTCCTATCTGCACGACCACCGCTGGGCGGAGGGCTACGGGGGCTACCCGTACGTGCTCGAGGACGTGGCCGTCGATGGCGCCGAGGCGCTCGCGGCACCGACGAGCCGTGACTCCGCGGCGGGGGCGGTCGGCTCGAACGAGGCCGGCACCAACGTGCAGGAGGCGGGGATCGACGAGCCCGACATCGCCAAGCTCGACGGCGAGACGCTGCTGACGATCCGCCGCGGGGAGCCTCATCGCGACCGACGTCTCGGGCGCCTACCCGACGCAGCTCGGCTACGTCCCGCTGGGCCGGGCGGAGGGGGAGGGGAGGCTCCTCGTCGCGGGTGACCGCGCGCTGGTCATCGGCGAGGGCTACTCCGACGACGGAGCCGAGACGTACCTCACCGTCGTCGATGTCTCCGATCCCGACCGCGCTCGAGATCGTCAAGCGGATCGAGATCGAGGCGGGCGGCGCCGAGGCCCGGCTGATCGGCGACACCGTGCGGCTGACCCTCAGCTCCCAGCTCGGCTACGAGGGCTACGGCGACGGTGACCGTCCCGACGCCGAGGAGATCGAGGACCGGCTGCCCAGCTTCGAGGTGGACGGAGAGAGCGCCCCGCTCGTCGGCTGCGACGACGTCGCCCATCCCGCCTCCTTCTCCGGCCTCGGCCTGCTCTCGGTCGTGACCCTCGACCTCGCCGACGACGCCGACCTCACCGACGCCCAGGCGCTCGTCACCGACGGCGGCACGGTCTACGCGTCGCCGGCGGGCCTCTACGTCGCGACCGCGACGGTCGAGCCGCCCGGCCGAGGCGAGCGAGGGCGCCGTCGGCATCGTCGAGGGCGACGTCGTCATGCCGCCGCCGGCGTTCAGCGACGAGACCACGATCCACCGCTTCGACACCACCGAGCCGGGGGCGACGAGCTACGCGGCGAGCGGGACGGTCGACGGGCGCATCCTCAACTCGTGGTCGATGTCCGAGCACGACGGCTACCTCCGCGTCGCGACGACCGAGGGCGATCCGTGGTCGGAGGGGCGGACCGAGAGCGAGAGCTCGGTCACGGTCCTCGGCCAGGACGACGGCCGGCTGGTCGAGGTCGGCGAGGTCTCGGGCCTCGGCCGCGGCGAGGAGATCCAGGGCGTGCGCTTCGTCGGCGACACCGGCTACGTCGTCACCTTCGAGCAGACCGACCCGCTCTACACCGTCGACCTGAGCTCGCCCGAGGACCCGCGGATGACCGGGGAGCTGAAGATCCCCGGCTACTCCGCCTACCTCCACCCGGTCGGCGACGGGCGCCTGCTCGGCATCGGCCAGTCGGGGACGATGGACGGGACGCTGACCGGCGCGCAGGCATCGCTCTTCGACGTCGCCGATCCCGAGAGCCCGCAGCAGCTCGACACGCTCGCCCTCTCCGACGGCGCCTACGGCGTCCGCGGCGGCCGAGTGGGATCACCACGCCTTCCTCTACTCGCCCGAGCACGCGCTCGCGGTGGTCCCGGTCGAGTCCTACGGCCGCGAAGCGTTCAGCGGCGCGGTGGTGCTGCGCGTCGGCTCGGATGGCGAGCTGACCCGCGTCGCCCGGATCACGCCGGAGGCGGGGCGCATCGAGCGCAGCTTCGTGGTCGACGACCGCCTGGTCACGCTGGCGAGCGCCGGCATCGAGAGCCGCGAGCTCGCCGACCTGGGCGGCTGAGCGGTCGCCCCCGCGCCGGGGCCGCCATGATTGGCGCCCATGCGCTGGCGCACCGCGACGGGCGAGCTCGACCTGAGCGGGACACCGCTGATCGCAGCCGTCGTCAACGCGACCCCCGACTCCTTCTCCGACGCCGGTGAGCGCTCCGCCGCGACCGCGATCGCCCGCGTCGCCGAGTGCATCGAGGCGGGTGCCGACATCATCGAGGTCGGCGGCGAGTCCAACGTCAGCAACCGCCCCGCGGTCTCGGCGAGGCGAGGAGGTCGAGCGCACCGCGCCGGTCGTGGCCGCGGCGGTCGAGGCGGGAGCGATCGTCTCCATCGACACCTACAAGCCGGAGGTGGCGTCAGCAGCTCTTGATCTGGGCGCGGCGATCGTCAACGACATCAGCGGCTTCGCCGACCCGCGGATGCCCGAGGTCTGCGCGGCGTCGGGGGCGGGCGTCGTCCTCATGCACACCTCGACGCCGCCGAAGCAGGTCAGGTGGGACGTCGACGGCTATCCCAACGGCGTCGTCGCCGAGGTCCGGGGCTGGTTCGAGATCCAGCTGGAGCAGCTGGCGACGCAGGGGATCGCGCCGGAGACGGTCGTCCTCGACCCCGGGCTCGACTTCGGCAAGACGCCCGCGCAGAGCGTCGACCTGCTCGCCGGGTTCGGCGAGATCGCCGAGCTCGGGAGGCCGCTCTTCGCCGCCGCCTCGCGCAAGGACTTCGTCGGCGCCCTCACCCACCGCACCCCGCGGGCGGCGCCTCGCCGGGACCCTCGCCGCGGTCGGCTGGGCCGTCGGTGCCGGCGCGAAGGTGATCCGCGCGCACGACATCGCCGAGACCCGCGACTACGTGACGATCCTCGCCGCGCTCAACGGCTGGACCGAGGTCGACCCGGAGCTCCGGATCGCCGACGAGATCCGCCGCGAGCCGGCGAACGAGTGGTCCGAGAGTCCGGTTATCCCGGAATCTGAGACCACTCGTCAGCCCTGAGACCAGCGGGTTCGCCGACCGGCTCCGGCGCCGCGCTACCTTCGTCGCATGGAAGCGGCGGCCAGCGATTCGTTCGACCTCCCCTGGGGCGAGAGCCTCGTCGACGAGGCGTGGCGGGCTGCGATCGAACCCGGCCGCAAGGACCCGGTCCGGCTCGTCGCCGAGAGCGTCGAGCGCGAGGTGGTCGCAAACGAGGTCCCGCTCCCCGCGCAGCTCGACCCGAGCCTGACGGCGGCCCTGAAGAACGCCGGCGTCCGCACGCTCTACGCCCACCAGCTCGAGGCGCTCCGGGCGACCGAGACGACCGACGTCGTCGTCACCAGCGGCACCGCCTCGGGCAAGTCGCTCGCGTTCAACATGCCGGTGCTCGACGCCATCGCGCGCGATCCGATCGGCTCCCGGGCCCTCTACCTCTACCCGACGAAGGCGCTGGCTCAGGACCAGGCGCGCAAGCTCTTCGAGATCGCCCCCGACGGCCTCCGGCACGCGATCTACGACGGCGACACGCCCCGCGAGGAGCGCCCGGCGATCCGCCGCCGCTCGAACCTGATCCTGACCAACCCGGACATGGTCCACGTCAGCCTGCTTCCCCACCACAAGCGCTGGGCGGAGTTCATCTCGAAGCTGCAGTTCGTCGTCGTCGACGAGGCGCACGTCTACCGCGGGGTCTTCGGCTCCCACGTCGCCAACGTGCTGCGGCGGCTGCGCCGGGTCGCTCGCGATGTACGGGGCCGAGCCGCGCTTCATCCTGACCTCGGCGACGATCGCCAACCCGCTCGAGCTCGCCGAGCGGCTCGTCGGCACCGAGTTCCAGCTGATCGACACCGACGGCGCGCCGCGGGCCTCGCGGCGGATCGCGATGTGGAACCCGCCGCTGATCAACCAGGCGACGGGCGCGCGCCGCTCCGTGCTCGCCGAGTCCTCCGACATGCTCGCCGACCTCGTCACGAGCGGGGCGCGGACCATCTGCTTCGTCGGGAGCCGCCGGGGCGTCGAGCTGATCCAGCGGTTCACCGGTGACGAGCTCGCTCGCCGCGGCCGCCAGGACCTCGCCGACCGGATCGCTCCCTACCGGGCCGGCTACACGCCGCAGCAGCGCCGTGAGATCGAGGCCCGCCTGACCTCGGGCGACCTGCTCGCCGTGATCGCGACGAACGCGCTGGAGCTGGGGATCGACATCGGCGAGCTCGACGCCGCGATCTGCGCCGGCTTCCCCGGGACCGTCGCGAGCCTGCGGCAGATGTGGGGCCGCGCCGGCCGCCGCCGCGACGGGCTGGCGATCTACATGGCGGGGATCGACGGCCTCGACCAGTTCTTCTGCCGCCACCCGGAGGAGTTCCTCGACCGGCCCGTCGAGGCCGCGATCCTCGACCACCGCAACGAGCGGATCCAGTCCGCTCACCTGGTTGCCGCCGCCTTCGAGCGGCCGCTGGGAAGCGATGGCGACGACGAGATCCTCGGCGAGGGCTGGCGCGAGCGCGCCGAGGCGCTGGTCGGCGCCGGCTACCTGCGGAACGCCGCTGCAACCGGCGGCTACGCCCTCCGCAACAAGGGCCTGCACGCCGGCGGCATCAGCCTGCGCTCCGCCTCCGCCGACTCGGTCACGGTCGTCGACTCCTCCTCCGGCGAGCTGCTCGGCACCGTCGAGGCCGAGCGCGCGTTCTCGACCGTCCATCCGGGCGCGGTCTACCTCCACATGGGCCGCTCCTTCGAGGTCGACGAGCTCGACGTCGAGCAGCGCCGCGCGATCGTCAAGCCGTTCTCCGGCGACTGGTACACGCAGCCCCGCGAGGAGACCGAGATCTACATCGAGCGGATCGAGGCCCGGCGCGAGAGCACCCTGGGAGTGGACCTCCACTTCGGCGCGGTCTCGGTGACCAAGCAGGTGATCGCCTTCGAGCGGAAGCTGATCGGCGGGAACGCGGACGGCAGCGACGTCCCGATCGACTTCGTCGCGCTCGACCTCCCCGAGCAGAGCTTCCCGACGAAGGCGCTCTGGTACCTGCTGCCCGAGGACCTGGCGGGCCTCTCCGTCTTCCCCGACGAGACCCAGATCGGCGCCCTCCACGCCTCCGAGCACACCCAGATCGCGGTCCTGCCGCTGCTGGCGATGTGCGACCGCTGGGACATCGGCGGCCTCTCGACCAACGTCCATCCGCAGACCGGGACGCCGACGATCTTCATCTACGACGGGCACCCCGGCGGCGTCGGCATCTCCCGCCGCGGCTTCGACGAGTTCGAGCGCCTGGTCTCCGACGCGCTGCGCCTCGTCGGCGAGTGCCCCTGCGAGGAGGGGTGCCCCTCCTGCGTGCAGAGCCCGAAGTGCGGCAACCTCAACGAGCACCTCCACAAGGCCGCCTCGATCCAGCTGATGACGGAGATGCTCAAGCGCCGCTGACGGGCGGCCGGTCAGTCCGGTGGCGAACCGAGCCAGGCCTCCCCGAGCATGCGGTCGAACGTCTCGTCGTCGGGCCAGTCGAGCAGGGGCCGCGCGTGGCGCAGCGTCACGTAGCCGTGGAGGCCGGTCCAGACCCCCATCGCCAGCCGGGCGACGTCGGGGTCCTCGGGGGACCGGCCGAGGTAGTCGGCGACCAGGCCGCGGAGGTCGGCGAGGGCGTCGGCCGCCGCCGCGGGCTTCTCGTCGGTGCCGGGCTCGGAGGCGGGCACCGCGTCCTGGCCGAAGAGGAGCGAGTAGCGCTCGGGGAAGGACCGCGCGAAGTCCATGTAGCCGCGGCCGCTGTCGAGGAACCGCTCGGTGGGGGTCGCCCCGGTGATCGCGGCGCGCACGTGGTCGCGGAACTCGCCGAAGACGACGCCGGCGCAGGCGGAGAGGAGCTGCTCCCGGCTTTCGAAGTGAAGGTAGAAGGCGGTCGGCGAGACGCCGGCTCGCTTCGTCACCGACCGGATCGAGAGCGTCCGGATGTCGCCCTCGTCGACGATCTCGAGGGCGGCGTCGATCAGCCGCTGATGCAGCAGCTCGCCCTGCCCGCGCGGTGCGCGTGGTGCCCTCGCTCCTTCCACGCCGGTCAATCTAGCAGCGAGATTGACATGCGTACATTTACATGTGTAAAGTCACGGACCGGAAAGGCTTCCCACCCACCCGAAGGCAGGACTCGATGCTCGGCAAGGTCACAGAGAAGGTCAGCGCCCACCCCCGTCGCACGCTGCTGGTGACGCTGCTCGCGGTCGTCGTCGCCGGGGCGATCGGCGGCCCGATCTTCGGGGTGCTCGAGGCGAGCGGCGGCTTCGTCGCCTCCGACTCCGACTCCAACCAGGCGCAGCTCCGGGTGGAGGAGGCGACCGGCTCGGAGTCCTCGGCCGACGTCATCGCCCTCCTCGATCTCCCCGGCTCCGCCGACTCCGCCGAGCGGGCGGGCGGCGATCGCCGATGTCGCCGCCGAGCTCGAGTCGGTTCCCGGAGTCACCTCCGTCGCCAGCTACACGACGACGAAGGACCCCCGCTTCCTCTCCGCCGACGGCGAGTCGACCTACGTCGCCGCGACGCTCTCCGCGGATGCGGACGGCGCCGATGTCGTCGCCGACGCCGAGGAGCGGCTCGGGGACCGCGACGACGTCCTCCTCGGCGGTGCGCAGGTCGCCAACGAGCAGCTCGGGGAGCAGATCACCGAGGACCTCGGCCGCGCGGAGCTGCTGGCGTTCCCGCTCCTGCTCCTGCTCTCGATCGTGTTCTTCCGCGGCGCGCGTGCCGCGGTGATCCCGGTGGTGATCGGCATGACGACGGTGCTGACGACCTTCCTCGTCCTGCGCGGGATCAACGAGGTGCACGGCCTCTCGATCTTCTGCCTCAACCTCGTGATCGGCCTGGGTCTCGGCCTCGCGATCGACTACGCGCTGTTCCTGCTCACGCGGTACCGGGAGGAGCTCGAGCGCCACGGGCCCGGCCGGGAGGCGATCGTCGCGACGATGTCCACGGCCGGCCGCACCGTCGTCTACAGCGCGGCGACCGTCGCGCTCGCGCTCGCGACGCTGACGGTCTTCCCCCTCAACTTCCTGCAGTCGATGGGAATCGGCGGCGCGGTCGTCGCGGTCGTGGCGGCGGTCGCCTCGTGCGTGCTCGCCCCCGCGTTCTTCGCGCTCTGGAACGTCAAGCTCCGCGCTCGCGGGGTCGGCGACGGGCCCGACCGCGCTCACGAGCGCTGGGACCGCTTCGCCCGCCGCGTGATGTCCCGGCCCGGCGCGATCGCCGCGATCACCGCGATCGTCATGGTCGTCCTGACCCTGCCGGCGCTTCGCGCGGTCTGGGCGCCAGTCGACATCAGCATGGTCCCGGCGGACCTCAGCGCCCGGCAGGCGGGCGACCGCCTCACCGAGGAGTTCCCGAACCAGGACAGCAACCCGCTGCTGATCGTCGCCGAGGCCGAGCCCCGGCGAGGGCGCCGCGGTCGATTCCCTGGCCCGGGAGGTCGCGGCGACGGGCGGCGTCCAGGACGTCTCGAAGCCGCAGCAGCTCGACGACTCCACCTGGCAGATCACCGCGGTCGTCGAGGGCGACGCCGCCGGGGAGGGAGCCCGGAAGGCCGTCGAGGACATCCGCGCGGTCGATGCCGGCGTACCCGTGCTCGTCGGCGGGGAGGCCGCGGAGTTCATCGATCAGCAGCTGGCGATCGGGGAGAAGCTGCCGCTTTCGATCGGCCTGCTCGCGGGGTTCGCCTTCCTGGTTCTCTGGCTGATGACCGGCTCGGTGATCCTTCCGGCGAAGGCGCTGGTGATGAACGGTCTCACCGTCGGCGCGACGCTCGGCCTGCTGACGCTCGTCTTCCAGGACGGCCGACTCGAGGGCCTCTTCGGCTACACGTCCGACGGCGGCATCGAACCGACCGACTTCCTCGTGACGGCGACGCTCGTCTTCGCCCTCTCAACCGATTACGGGGTGTTCCTCCTCGGGCGGATCTCGGAGGCGCATGCCACCGGGATGAACGATCGCGACGCGGTGGCGACCGGGCTCGGGCAGACCGGATCGGTCGTCACGGCGGCGGCGATCCTCCTGGCCGTCGCGATCGGCGCGTTCGTCACCTCAGAGGTCCTCTTCATCAAGCAGATCGGCATCGGGACGGCTGCCGGTGTCCTGATCGACGCCCTGATCGTCAGGGCGCTGCTGGTGCCGTCGCTGATGGCGATGCTCGGGAAGTGGAACTGGTGGTCGCCGAGACCGCTCCGGTGGCTCCATGAACGGATCGCGCCGAGCGGGCACGGGGGCACGGAGGCGCAGCCATCGCGCCGAGCAATTAAAGGCGAGCGTTCGCGCTGCCGAAGGAGTACCGGGAAAGGCGGGGCGCAGGGCCGCGCCGAAAAACACCTCGCGGGAGGGCAAGGATGCTCAACCTGTTCTCAAATCGAAGAGTGATCCGGAACGGCGAATGCGCGCGCGCGTGGATTCGCGAGATGCCGTCGCCACCCCGCGGCACGAGCCCGACGGACCTCGCGATGACGCTGGACATCGAACGCCCGAGCGGCGTCCGCTACGAGGTCGAGGACCGCTGGCAGGTGGCCGTTGGAGATCCCGTCTCCGTCGGCAGCGAGCTCAGCGTGCTCGTCGATCGCCAGAACCCGCGGCGGGTCGCGATCGACTGGGACGCCACCCGTGAGATCTACCTCGAGAAGACCGCCGCGCGGCGCAAGCTGCTCTCAGCCGGAGTCCCGGTGCCCGCCTCGAAGCTCACAGCTCTCTCCGAAGGGCGTGACCGCGCCGTCTCGATGACCAACGGTCGGCTCCCGGAGGCACCCACTCCCGTGAAACGCCGAGCTGTCCCGCCCCCGGTGCCGGCACCCGGCACCGAGCCAGCCCGAGCTCCCCGACCCAGGCCCCGCGGGGGACGACTTGCTCGAACGCCTGGAGCGACTTGCGGCTCTGCACGCAGGCGGCGCCCTCACCGACGCTGAGTTCGCAGCCGTCAAGCGCCATCTGATCGCCTGACGGTCTAGCCTTACCCGCCGCGGCGAGGTAGCTCAGTTGGTAGAGCACACGACTGAAAATCGTGGTGTCGCCAGTTCGATTCTGGCCCTCGCCATCTCGCGGCCTGGGAGGCCCCTGCTCGGCGTCATCGCCCGGCTCGCGTGCAAAAGCACGCGTCGCCGAGCTCTTCCTTGATCAGGAACCTCCCAGGCTCGCGAGATTCCCTTGCGGCCTGGGAGTGGCGATACCGGCGTCATCAGTCGGCTTGTGGCCTGGCGGCCACGGCGCCTCCCTGCGCTAGCTGCAGACGAGACGCGGCTGGCGGAAATTGACGACCGACCGACTCGCGACCCCTCTTCGCCTCGATCCGCCTGCGCGGGGCCCAGGCTGATGTCGTAGCGCAAGCCCGCGACCTTGATGCGGGCCTTGTCCCCGTTCGGCACGTCGGGGATCATCACGCCGCGGCACTTCCGGCCGAGGTCGAAGCCGAGCCTGCGGCCGTCCTCGAGGGCGGCGGTGACGCTGTAGCGGGCAGCTCCGCGACTCCGCGTGAAAGACGACCAGGAGGTCGCCGCCGACGTGGCGCGTGCGCACCGCGGCCGGTCGCGACGGGAGCTTCTGGGCTGGCGCGCGGAAGGACGCGACCGTCTCCTTGGCCAGCGGGATCCCTCCGCGCGTCACCACTGCTTCGACTCCGGCGGATGCCGCCCGGACCGCGCGAGGGCTGGAATCTTCACCCGCGAGCAGAGCAGCTCGTCGACCGCTGGGAAGGGTGGGCGTACCGCGACACGGCTCACCCTGGACGGATCGCACGATCGTGCTGGCGACGTCCTTGCCCCGCTCGACCAGGCCGCACCGAGGACCCTTCCGGCACTGAGTAGCCCAGGGCGAGCTCCTGGCCCTTGTCCGCTCCGCCGCATCTGACCGAACAGGGTGGGCGGCGCTTCGAAGTCCGAGCGGTCGACCGTCGTCGGGGACGAATCGCCGCCCGGCGCAGCCCCAATCGTCCACTTGCCGGGGGCCGGGTTGACCAGCAGGACGCTCGTCGTCCCGTCGGTTGGGTTCTCGGCCAGCAGGTACCGGTTCTTCCGCTGCTTGGCGCTCTTGCGACCCCGGGGAGACGTGATCGTCGTGCCGTCCGGGCCGCGGACGACGACCTTGGGCGGCCCGTCGCTGCCGTGGACGCGGAACGTGACCGCCTTCGTGCCCCGCGCGATCCGCTCTGAGATCGCCGCGCGCGCGGCGAGTCCGCCCTCGCTCCCCGGCGCCCCGGTGCTCGTGAGCACGCTGCGGGTCGCCGAGTAGGGGGAGAAGTCGCAGGAGTTGCCGAGCAGGTCGACTCCGGGGGTGTCGAAGCGATGACCGAAGCCGGCCTTCAACTGGATCGTGTAGGTGCGGACGCTGAACGAGATCGACCCGAAGCCGAAGGGTCCCTGCCGGGCGTTGTAGGGCTCGGGGAGCTCGATCACGCCCGCATCGAGGCAGCCCGCCACGCCGGTGCTCGAGATGAGCCCGTCCGCCCGTGCGCAGGGCAGGCCGGTGATGCAGCCCTGGAGGCTTCCCTGCACGTTGAACACGTTCCTCTGCGGCTCGACCCACCCCTTCAGCTTGCCGTTGAGGCTGACGACGTCGAGATCGAGGTCGGTGGACAGGCCGAAATCGACGTTGCCCGAGGCGTTGAAACGCATCGAGCCGTCACCGAGGTAGGTGCCCCCGAGCGTCGCGTTCCCGCCGACCTCCACGAACCACGGACGGACGTCGGTGCCGTCGCTGTAGAGGAAGCGCCCGTTGACCACGAGCTTCCCGTTGAACAGCTCAGCGCCGATGTCGCCCCGCACCTGGAGCGGTGGCGGCGAGAGACACAACCCGAATCCGAGGCGATTCAGGGTGACGCCGGGCGCCAGCTGCACGCCGAGCGGCGCGAGGTTGTCGCCGAAGCCCCCGAGGTTCGCGACCTTGCCCGCCGGCCAGCCCACCGAACGCCGCGTACTGGGTCTTGCTGTCGATCGGGAGCTCGATGATCGCGTTGCCGTTCCAGCGGTCGGTGGTGGCGTCGCTCTCGCAGGTGATGTAGGGCTCGCCGTCGAGGGACGGCGGGTCGCACGGCGTCACCTCACCACCCGCCGGTACGTAGGAGAAGCAGGCCTCCGGGAACCTTGATCCGGCCGATCCACGAGTCCGTCACGTTGATCTTGAGGCCGTCGTAGCGCGGTCCCGTTTCATCGACGCGCAGCGAGGCCGTCCCGGTGATCGCCTTGGAGCTGGGGTCGGGTGCCGGCTTGAAGATCGCCGGAAGCTCGATGGTCAGCGGCAGCACCCCGTAGTGCTTGCCGTCGGCGGCCCATCCGATCTTGATCGCGATCGACCCGGTGACGTGAAGCTGGAAGAGCTTCGCGAACGATGGGGCCGTGACCGTGTGGAGGATCCCCGACTCGCCCTGCCCGCCGGCGGGCAGGGACCAATCGATGGGACCGGAGTAGGCGACGAACTGGTCGAACTGGATCGCCCCGTTCGGCGTCGAGATGTGACCGCCCGGTTCGCCCGGTGTCGGGAACGTGACGACGAAGCGCTGACCGAGATCCGAGAAGGAGATGCCGTTCAACTTCACCTGGTCGGTCGTCACCCACTGCGCGGACGGGATCGCCCCGATCTGCGTGAAGCATCCGTCGGTCGTGAACTCCGACAGGCCGAAGGCGAGCTTCTTGGTGCACGGCGGCGGCGGCGGTGGTGGCGGCTCCGCGTCGGAGACCGTGATCGTCCGCGTGACGAGACCGTCGTGGGGAGGATTCGCGGAATCCCGGATCTTCACGCGAACGGTGTACGTGCCGTTCGCAGGGAACGTGGTCGAGATCGTGCGAGTGGTCCCGTCGTCGAAGTCGCCGTCGTCGTCGGCGTCCCAGGCGTAGGTGTAGGGCGCGGAGCCCCCGGTGGGGACCACCGACAGCGAGGCCGCCTCGTTCGGCCTCGCCGGATCGGGCGACCACGCCGATGGTGCCGGACACTCCTTCATTGACCGTGAAGTTGACAGGGTGGCCGTCGCGGAGGAGGGCCCTCCCGAGCAAGAGGCGGGCATCGAGGCGGTGACGGAGACCGAGTAGTTCCGCGCTTGGGTGAACACGTGATCGAACGTCGACGACCCTCCCTGCTGCAGCTCGACGCCGTCCACCTTGAAGCTGAAGGTCTCGTCGAAGCATTCGCCGGAATTGTGGCGGTGAAGGTGACGTTCTCACCGACCACGGGGTCGGGCGGACTCGGGACGAGGTCGGACGTTGGTGGCCGCCATCGCCGGCGGCGCGAGCAGAAGCCCGAGGACGAGGCCGACGACGACGAGCGCCAGCTGCGCAGGGAGACGTCGAGAGATCGGGGAGGAACGGGCGAGCATCTGGGGAGCAGCTCAGCCGCCGTTCGTGACGCTACCACGCTCGGCCCCCGGGGAATCGCACCCAACGTGGCCCCGAGGGCGCGTATAGAGTCGGCCCCCATGCCCGATCGCGTACTCGTCACCGGAGGAACCGGATTCCTCGGCAAGCGCACCGTCGCTGAGCTGCTCGAGCGCGGCTACGACGTGCGGACCACCGTCCGGGACCTGAGCCGCGAGGAGAGCGTTCGCGCCGACCTCGCGAAGGCCGGTCTCGACCCGGGTGCCCGGCTCGAGTTCGCCGCCGCCGATCTGATGTCGGACGACGGCTGGCCCGAGGCCGTCGCCGACTGCCGTTACGTCCTGCACGTCGCCTCCCCCTTCCCGCCCGAGCAGCCGAAGGACCCCGACGAGCTGATCGTGCCGGCGCGCGAGGGCGCCAAGCGCGCGGTCGCGGCGGCACTCGACGCCGGAGCCGAGCGGATCGTCCTCACCTCCTCGGTCGCGTCCATCCACGCCGATCGCGAGAACTCCGAGGCGCAGCCGCTGAACGAGGACGACTGGACCGACGGCGACGACACGTCGGTCATGCCCTACACCCGCTCGAAGACGCTCGCCGAGCAGGCGGCCTGGGCCCTCGCCGAGGAGCGCGGCGCGCGCGACCGCCTCGCCACCGTCAACCCCGGCGCGATCATCGGGCCGGTGCTCGGCGCGGAGCGCTCCTACTCGCTGCAGACGATCCAACGGCTGATCGAGGGCGACATGCCGGCGATCCCGAAGCTCGGCTTCTCCTTCGTCGACGTCCGTGACGTCGCCGACCTCCACATCCGCGCGATGACCGATCCCGCCGCCGCGGGTCGCCGCTTCGTCGCCGTCGACCGGTTCCTCTGGCTGGAGGAGATCGCCGGGATCCTCAAGGAACGGCTCGGCCCCGACGCGAAGAAGGTTCCGACCCGCGTCGCGCCCAACCCCCTGATCCGCCTCGTCGCGGTGTTCGACAAGAGCGTCAAGCCCATCGTCGGCGACCTCGGCAAGCGCACCTGGATGTCCAGCGAGCGCGCCCGCACCGAGCTCGGCTGGGAGCCGCGCCCGATCGGCGACTCGGTCGAGGACTGCGCCCGCAGCCTCGTCGACTAGCGGCGCCGCCGCGAGCTCGACTACTCGGCCGGCACCCCGTAGGAGGTGGTGTACGGCTCGCGGGTGCGGCTACCGTCCCCGTTGACGATCACGCGGTCGATCGTGATGTCGAAGCCGCCCCCGGACGTGTCGCTTCGGGACTGGGTCTCAGCGCGGACCCTGCGGCCGCCGTTCCCCCCGTAGATGCTGACGGTTACCTGGGTGTCCGAGGCGGAGGAGCGGACGACGACCGGCGCCTCGGTGTCGTTCGTCCAGAGCAGGTCGATCGAGCCGAAGTTGAGGGTCGACTCGCGGCCCGGCGGATACCGGCTGATGTAGAAGCTGTGCGGGGTGTGGGAGTCGATCTGCAGCCCGGCGAAGTAGGCGGCGTTGTAGGTGGTGGTGGAGAACTGGGAGACGCCGCCGCCGACCGTCTCGATCAGTTCGTTCCCCTCGCCGATGGTGGGCGCGGGCACGTATCCGTTGGCCCTC
This sequence comes from uncultured Solirubrobacterales bacterium, assembly GCA_963740845.1. Lineage (GTDB taxonomy): Bacteria > Actinomycetota > Thermoleophilia > Solirubrobacterales > 70-9 > RHKX01. Next base: position 209,934 of record CAVUFM010000013.1, on the reverse strand, counting down.
GTCCGCTCGCCGGCGATCCCGTTCAGCGAGAACTGCTCACCGGGGCCGATCACCGTCCCGTCAACGTCCTTCGCGATGCGCTGGATGTTCGTCACGCGCGGCTCGCAGCAGGTGAAGCTCGTCGTGAAGGTCCCGAGGAGCGAGGTCGCGCTCCTCAGATCGCTCTCGCTCGCCTCCGGCTCGGTCCGCCGGGTGCTGAAGGTGACCTGGTGCTCGCCTGCGCGGATCGCGCGGATCGTCGCCCGGACGGCCTGACCCTGGCGGATCTCGCGCCCGTTTCGGGCCTTCTCGACCTTCGCGACGCCGGGTTTCGGGCTCCAGGTGAGATCGCCCTGCTCGCTGAGGTTGACCGGTGGCTGGGAGGGGGTGTCGAGGCCGGCGTCTCGCGCCGGGAGGTCTCGTCGGCCGGCGAACCCGGCGACGAGCGACTTGACCCGATCGGGGTCCGCTCCGAGCCGGACGCCTGAGCCGTTGCCGCTTGATTCGATCGCGAGCACCGACGCCAACCTGCGCTGGGAGAAGTCACCGCCGCCCTCCGCCGTGCTGATTCGGAGCGGCTCGAGCAGGTACCGCTCGGCGTCGCGTCCGACCGCCCGGACGACCGACGGGCTCGGAGCAGGGCGCTTTCGCACGGGCAGATCGATCTCATCGCTCCCCGTTTCGAAGGCCTCCAGCAGCGCATTCGCGCGTGGGGCCGCGGCGCACCTCGACGCCGGCTTTGGGCCGCTCGGTGGTCACGGAGAGCGTGCTGGGATCGATCGAGAGCGCCCCGACGAAGGGCTCCCGGTTCACCCGCCCGACGATACGCCCGACGGTGCGGTCCAGTCGCTTCGAGTCGACCGGCTCGTAGACCGGTTCGAGGTCTTCGCCCCCAGGGAGGTCCAGGGGTCCGGCGAGGATCGGGCCGATCCCACCCCTCCCGGACCCGTAGGCCCGCTCGACGCTGGCGTCGACGTCGACCGTCAGGCCGGCCTGCGGCGCCGCGACCGTGACGCTCCGGCGCGGGCCCGAGACCTTGACCTTCCGCGGCTTGGTTTCGGCGATCAGCTCGCCGGCGGCCTCGCGAGTCTCCCCGCCGAGCGGAACGCCGCTCATGGTCGTTCCCTCGCGGATCTCATCCGAGTCGAGCGCCCGCAGCACGACCCCTGAGAGCACCCACGCCGAGAGGACGAAGGCGACCAGCAGCAACCAGGCCCTGGTGCTCAGCGCGCTCGGTCGGTGGACCCGGCGCCGCGGGGAGTACCCGTCTCGCCCATCACGCTCACGGCCTCCCGGCGTCTCCCGGCGGTGTCGCTGACTGCGTCGAATACCGGCAAGTCTGACATCCCCGCGTGACCCGATCGCGGCCGATCGGAGCCGTCCGCAGCTCAGGCGGCGACCGCGACGGGCGCCGGCTCAACCGCCTCGAGCCGCGCCGCCGCCTTCGCGAGCAGGCCGCTCACGATCCGCCGGTGATTCGGGCCGATCGGAGCCCAGAGGAGCTTCGCGGCAGGGTTGCCCTGGCTGATGAACGTCGCGAAGAGGATGCCCTCGGGCTCGCGCTTGAACAGGAGCTCGCCGGACATGCCGATCCACGAGCGCGCTCCGAGGAGGACGATGTCGGGCTCGTCCCGGCGGATCTCCCAACCGAGGACCCGGTCCGGGGCATCGGCCGGCCCGTTGCGCAGGCCGATCATCCGCCAGCCGCGGATGAGCGACTCGCGGGTCGCCCGGGGAGCGCCCTCGATCATCTCCCGCGCCCACTCCTCGGCGGTGTGCTCGTAGACGTCGGAGCCGATCGGCACGAGGAAGCAGTCCTCGTAGTCGATCCGGCTCAGGGTGGAGAGATCGCGTGCCTCCTGCGGCGCTGGGATCTCGCGGGCTGGGGTCGTCGAGGTTGCGCTCATTGATCTAAGATACATACATGCACGTATGTATATGTGATCTTGCTCACGATGCTCCCGCGCTGCCATGATCGGCGCGATGAGCGCGTCGACCGATCCAACGGCCCCGACTCTGCGCCGGACGCAGGCTGAGCGACGCGCCGCGTCCCGGGAGGCACTGCTCGAGGCGGCGGCGCGTGGCCTCTCCCGCCACGGCTACGGGAACCTCGTGCTCGAGGACGTGGCTCGCGACGCCGGCTACTCCCGCGGGGCGCTCTACCACCAGTTCGACGACAAGGAGGACCTGGCGGTCGCCGTCCTGCGCTGGGTCGACGAGAGCTGGCTGCGGGAGGTCGGCGCCGCGGCCGCCGGTGAGGACGATCCCGTCGCGGAGCTCCTCGCCCTCGCCCGCGGCCACGCGATCTTCTGCCGCCGCGACATCGCCAGGGTCGCGATGGCGCTCCGGCTCGAGTTCAGCGACGAGACCCATCCGGTCGCGCAGGAGCTCGAGCGGATCAACCGGGGAGGGGTGAGGCGGATCGAACGCCTGATCAAGGCCGCCCGCGACGACGGCTCGGTCCCGGCCGGGCAACCCGCGGCCACGACCGCCCGCGCGATCCTCGGGGCGATCGAGGGAGCGGTGATCGGCGTCGGCGGCCGGGCTCCCTACGACGAGCGACTCGCCGCAGCCGCGGTTGCCGGCCTGATCGGCCTCGACCCCGCCGACGCCCGCCTGGAGAGCTGATCTCGGCCGGGGGTCCATCCGGCGCCGTCCCGTTCGTCTCATCGGTGAACATCCACCGAAGGAGGAATCCATGAAGTACATGCTGCTGATCCACCAGGGAACGACCCCGCTCCCCGGCACCCCCGAATGGGACGCGCTCTCGCAGGAGGAGCAGTCCGCCGTCTACGCCGACTACGGGGCGATCAACCAGACGCCCGGCGTGACCCCGGCCGAGCATCAGATGGCCGGCCCCGAGACCGCGACGACGGTGCGCGTCGAGGACGGCCGGACGCTGACCACCGACGGTCCGTTCGTCGAGGTGAAGGAGGCCCTCGGCGGCTACCTCCACTTCGAGGCCGATGATCTCGACGCGGCGATCGAGCTCGCTTCGCGGATCCCGGCCGCACGGATGGGCGGCGCGATCGAGGTCCGCCCGATCATCGAGCGGTGAGCGCGGCCGAGGAGGCATTCCGCGCCCACTGGGGCCGGGTCGTCTCCATCCTGATCGGCTCCCTCGGCGACTTCGAGCTCGCCGAGGAGGCCGCTCAGGAGGCCTTCGCCGCGGCCGCTGAACGGTGGCCGCGCGAGGGCGTGCCGGCGAATGAGCTGGCGTGGCTGGTCACGACCGCGCGGAACCGCGCGATCGACCGGATCAGGCGCAGCCGCGTCCTGGCCGACAAGCAGCGGCTCTTGGCGCAGGAGCTCGAGCAGCAGGTGGAGGAGTCGATGCCCGACGAGACCGAGATCCCCGACGAGCGGCTGGAGCTGATCTTCACCTGCTGCCATCCGGCTCTCGCCACGGAGGCGCAGGTCGCGCTCACCCTGCGGACGCTTGGAGGTCTCGGCACCGACGAGATCGCCCGCGCGTTCCTCGTTCCCGAGGCGACCATGGCGAAGCGACTCGTACGCGCCAAGCACAAGATCCGCGACGCCGGGATCCCGTTCCGGGTGCCGCCGGCGCACCAGCTTCCCGACCGGCTAGCCGCCGTGCTCGCGGTCGTCTACCTGATCTTCAACGAGGGCTACGGGGGCCGGGTGGATCTCGCGGCCGAGGCCCTGCGCCTCGGCGACGTCCTCGCGGCGCTGATGCCAGACGAGCCCGAGGTCCAGGCCCTGCGGGCGCTGATGCTCCTGCAGGACTCGCGCCGGGACGCCCGCTTCCGCGACGGCGAGCTGGTCCTGCTCGCCGACCAGGACCGCGCGCTCTGGGACCGCGGCCGGATCGAGGCGGGCCGGGCCGGGCTCGATCGCGCGATCGCGCTGCGTGGGCGCGGGCCGTACGTGCTGCAGGCGGCGATCGCTTCGCTCCATGCCGAGGAGGAGCGCGACCTCGCGCAGATCGCTGCCCTCTACGGCGAGCTCGGGCGGCAGACCGGCTCGGCCGTCGTGGAGCTGAACCGCGCGGCGGCCGTCGCCGAGGTCGAGGGACCGGAGGCGGGGCTCGCGATCGCCGACGCGCTCGCGGGGGTGCTCGAGGACTACCGCTACCTCCATTCGACCCGTGCCGATCTGCTGCGGCGGCTCGGGTCGCGACGAGGAGGCGCGGGCCGCCTACGTCCGCGCGCTGGAGCTGGGAGCCGACGAGGCCGAGCGCCGCTTCCTCGAACGCCGGATCGCCGAGCTCGGCTGAGGACGCCCAGCGTCACCTGTCACATCCGCGCAGCCTCGCGGGTCGACCCTGCGAACCCGATTCCCCGGAGGATGTGAACCGAATGGACGAACGCGAGCTGCTGACCGAGCGCTTCGAGGAGGAGCGGCCGCGCCTGCGCGGTGTCGCCTACCGCCTGCTCGGCTCGATGGCCGATGCCGACGACGCCGTCCAGGAGGCGTGGCTGCGCCTCGATCGCGCGCAGTCGAGAGGCGCCGAGATCGACAACCTCGGCGCCTGGCTGACCACCGTCGTCGCGCGGATCAGCCTCAACGCGCTGCGATCCCGCAAGGTCCGCGACGCCGCCGACATCGACGACGTCCGGATGCCGGACCCCGTCATCGCGCCGCCCGACACCGAGCCCGAGCATGAAGCGCTCGTCGCCGACTCGGTCGGCCTGGCCCTGTTCGTCGTGCTCGAGACGCTGACGCCCGCCGAGCGCCTCGCCTTCGTCCTGCACGACGTCTTCTCGGTCCCCTTCGGCGAGATCGCCTCGATGCTCGACAAGACGCCCGAGGCGACCCGCCAGCTCGCGAGCCGCGCCAGGAAGCGGGTTCGCGGGAGCGCTCCCGAGCCGGATTCGATCGGGGCGCAGCGCGAGGTCGTCGAGGCGTTCTTCGCCGCCGGGCGCGACGGCGACTTCGCCCGTCTCGTTGAGCTGTTCCACCCCGATGCGGTCATGCGCGTCGACCTCGGCCCCAGGGCGTCGCGCGCGAGCGCCCGGGCGCAGGGACGCGACGCGATCCTCAGCCGCGCGCGGATCTTCAGCCGGCTCGCACCCGGCGTGCAGCTCGCGACGATCAACGGCGTCGCCGGAGCGGTCATCCGCGACGAGGGCGAGCCGGTGGCGATCATGGCCTTCACCGTTGTCGACGGCCAGATCGCCGGCATGGACCTGCTCCGGGACCCGGACCGCATCCCCGGCTTCGACTACAGCGCGCTCGACGAGCTGAACTGAGCCGCCGGTCACGTTCCGCCGCGCCCGCGGGTCATCACCCCGAGACCTGCAAGCGACGGAAAGGAAGCGCCATGGCGCGGATGAAGGGTGTCGACAAGGAGGACGGCGGGCTGCTCGTGAAGCTGGCCTACGTCTTCGCCCGCAAGGGCATGAAGGACATGACCGGCAAGGACCTCGACGCTGGCCTGGCGCCCATCGCGATGTACGCCCACTCGCCGGGGCTGCTGAAGGGGTACGGCCGGCTGGAGCAGGCGACTTCGAAGCTGGACGCCGTCGACGAACGGCTGCGGATGCTCGCCTCGCTCAAGACCTCGTCGATGGTCGAGTGCGAGTACTGCATGGACCTCGGGTCGGCGGTGGCGAGCCGCTGCGGCGTCACCGACGAGGAGCTGCTCGCGCTCCCGGACCACCGCTCCAGCGAGCTGTTCGACGACCGCGACCGGCTCGTCCTCGACTATGCCGTTGCGATGACCCGCACCCCGGCCGAGGTCACCGACGAGCTGTTCGCGGCCCTGCGCGAGCACTTCGACGAGCGGCAGATGCTCGAGCTCACGCACGAGATCGCGATCGAGAACCACCGGGCGCGGTTCAACCACGCGTTCGGGATCGCCGCGAGCGGCTTCAGCGAGGGGATGGTCTGCGTCGTCCCGGCCCGCGAGAACGAGGCCGCGGTTCCAGCCGGAGCCGGCGGCTAGGAGGCGATCGCGCTGGGCTCGGGTCGGCCGAGCTCAGCGGCCAGGCGGTCGATCATGCGGTCGACCGCCGGGTCCTCCGGCTCCCAGTCCTCGACCAGACGGGTCAGGTGCCGGCACCGCGCATCCTGCAGGCGGTCGCGCATCTCGATGCCCTCGGCGGTCAATGGAAGCGGCTCGCCCGGGGCGGGAGGGAGGCCGACGATCCCCCGCTCCCGCAGGCCGATCAGCGCATCGCGAAGGCGCCGCCGGTCGGCCGGGTCTCTGGCGTCCTCCGCGGCAGCGGGGTCGACGGCCGTTCCCTCCGAGCGGCCGAGCAGCCAGGTCTCGGTCGGGTTCAGGTCGACGCCGGCGCTCGATGCGGTCTCGGTCAGGAAGGCGCGCACGCGCTCCCGCCCGACGAGGCGGCTGAGCTCCCGCGTGATCTCGCTCAGGGAGCTGACCTCCCGGGGCGCCGCGAATGTGTCGGAGAGGTCGCCCGTCTCCACCGTCTTCCGCAGCGGCCGCTCCTCCAGGATCAGGGCGAGCAGGATCGCGAACGCGACCACGACCGCGGCGATCACGAACACGGTCGAGAGCGAGTCCGTGAAGGCGCTCACGTAACCGTCGCGGACGAGTGCGGGAAGCTCGGCGAGCTGCGCCGGGTCGAAGCCCGCCGAGTCGATCTGGTCGCGCGCCGGGGCCGACCTTGTCGGCCAGCTCGGTCGCGAGGCGGTTGGCGAAGATCGCGCCGAGGATCGCGGTTCCCAGCGAGCCGCCGATCGAGCGGAACAGGGTCGCCGAGGAGGTCGCGACGCCGAGCTGCGCGTAGGGAACCGCGTTCTGCGTGGCGAGCACGAGCACCTGCATCACGCAGCCGAGCCCGATTCCCAGAATCGAGCATGTAGGCGCCGGCCTCGAACGTGCCGGTGCCGGGTCGAGACCGGAGAGGAGCAGCATCCCGATCGGCCGCGACCGCGGTGCCGACGATCGGGAACAGCTTGTAGCGGCCGGTCCGGGAGATGACCTGGCCGGAGCCGATCGAGGTCGCCAGGAGGCCCGCCATCAGCGGCACGAGTTGCAGGCCCGATTCGGTCGGGTCGAGTCCGCGCACGACCTGCTGGAAGAGCGGCAGGTAGGTGAGCGAGCCGAAGAGGGCGAAGCCGACGACCAGGCTGATCGCGCTGGTGACCCGGAAGACCCGGTTGGAGAAGAGCTCGAGCGGCAGCACCGGCTCCTCCGCCCGGCGCTCCGCCGCGATGAAGCCCGCGAGCGCGAACGCGGCGAGCGCGCCGAGGCCGACGATCTCCGGCGAGCCCCAGTCGTAGGTGGTGCCGCCGAGCGTCGTCAGCAGGACGAGCGAGGAGAGGCAGACGCCGAGGAGGCCGGTTCCCAGGAAGTCGATCCGGTGGCGCTTGCGCTCGGTCCGGCTCGGCAGGACCGCGGCGAGGACGGCGAAGGCGATCAGCCCCAGCGGGATGTTCACGTAGAAGATCCAGCGCCAGGACGCGTGGGTCGTGAAGAAGCCGCCGATGAGCGGGCCGGCGATGCTCGCGACGCCGAACACCGCGCCGAAGAGACCGGTGTAGCGGCCGCGCTCGCGGGGAGAGACGACGTCGCCGATCGCGGCCTGGGCGCTGACCATCAGCCCGCCGCCCCCGATTCCCTGGATCGCGCGGAAGGCGATGAGCTCGGTCATCCCCTGCGCGAGCCCGCAGAGCGCGGAGCCGATCAGGAAGATCACGAGCGCTCCCTGCAGCACGACCTTGCGGCCGAAGAGGTCGCCGAGCTTGCCGTAGAGCGGCGTCACGATCGTGATCGCCAGCAGGTAGGAGGTGACGACCCAGGAGAGGTGGTCGAGCCCGCCGAGCTCGCCGACGATCGTCGGCAGGGCGGTCGAGACGATCGTCTGGTCGAGCGCCGCCAGAAGCATGGTGAGCATGAGCGCTCCCATGACCAGGCGGACGCGGCTCCGGGAGATCTCCTCGGCGTCGGGCGGCAGATCGGCGGGGCTCCGGCGTCATCGCGTCCCTCCGGGTGTCAGGTCCAGTGCCATCAGCAGGTCGTCCATGTAGGTCGCCATCGAGCAGGAACTCGTCGCGCAACACCCCCTCTACCCGGAATCCGCATGCCTCATAGAGGGCGCGGGCCGGCGCGTTCGGTCCCAGGACCCGGAGCTTGAGCTTGCGGGCGCCGCGCTCGCGCGCGATCTGCCCGGCGGCGGCGATCAGCTCGCGGCCGATGCCGCGGCCTCGGTGCGCCTCGCCGACGTTGATCCCCCGCAGCTCGAGGACGTGGCGGTTGGACTCCATCGGGAGCGACCGCGCGACGTTGGCGTAGCCGGCGACCTCGCCGTCCACCTCGGCGATGAGGACCGTGACCCCTCCGCGTCGACCTCGGGAAGCTCGGCGTCCGGTCCGGGCGCGGGGGAGGGGCTGAAGGTCGGCGACCAGGCCGCAAGGTCGAGGGCTCGGATCGCCTTCCGGTCCGCCTCCGTCGCCAGTCTGATCGTCGTCGCCACAGGAGCAAGGATCGCACCGGGGTGGCTATCCTGACCGCCGCATGAAGCTCCTCGCACGAACGATTCTCCTGCTCGCGGTCGCCTCACTCGTCTTCGCCGGATGCGGCGACTCGGGCGACGACACGTCCTCCGACGCCACCGCGGAGACGACCGAGACCGCGGTCGACACGACCGACACTGCCGTCGACTCGACCTCGACGGAGGAGGGCGGGACCGCGAGCGAGGGCAACAGCGCGGAGCCGATCTCGACCACGCCATCGGTCTCCCCGTCGTGCACCGATGTCGAGACCTACGAGGTGCCGGACAACGGCGACCATCTCGAGCAGGACTTCGTCACCGCCGACTACTCGACGAACCCGCCGATCGCCGGCGACCACAACCCGAGCCCGATCGAGACCGGGAAGTTCTACAGCCAGCTCCCGCCGCTCGGTGAGGTCGTCCACGCGCTCGAGCACGGAGCCGTGGTCGGCTGGACCAACGGCCTCTCGCCGGACGACCAGAAGACGGTCGAGGACGCGTTCAACGCGGAGTTCAGCAAGGGCTACTACCAGCTCGCCGTCGTTGAGGATCCGGACTTGGACGGCACGTTCGCGATGAGCTCCTGGGACTCGCTCCAGCACTGCGACTCGCCCGATCCCGCGGCGATCTCCGATTTCATCCAGAACCACTACGCGCCTGCGACGACCGCGGAGCAGGCGCTCGCCTGCACCGGCAAGGCCTCGCGCCTCCCGGCCTGCGGCGGCGTCTGAACCCCGCGGGGCAACCCGCTCGCCTGCTTTTACCTGCTCAGGGAGGGTTTTCGCGCGGCGCCGTCCGCCGCGTTCCCTAACTTCGATCGCGTCATGGAAGCGCAGCAGGCACAGCTCGGAGAGGTCCCGCAGATGGCCCCTCCCGCGGCCCCCGCGGAGGTCGTTCGCAGCCATCGCGAGCTCGCGGGCTTGAACGACGGCGAGCGGATCGAGGGCTTCTACGTCGTGCGCGATCGCAGCCGCCGGCCCACGAGGAAGGGCAGCGAGTGGCTGTCGGTGAAGCTCTCCGATCGCAGCGGCAGCCTCGCCGCCAAGTCCTGGGACGACGTCGAGACGCGCTTCGCCATCGCCGAGCCGGGCTCGATCGTCCGGATCCGCGGGCGCTTCGAATGCAGCAGCCAGTTCGGCGATTCGCTCGTGATCGAGGCGATCGCGAAGGCCGAGGAGGGTCAGTACGACCCCTCGCATCTCCTCGAGACCTCGCCGGTCCCGCTCGAGCGGATGGAGGCGGATCTCGCCGATCTCCTGAACACGATCCAGAACCGCGACCTGCGGGCGCTGCTCGCGAAGTTCTTCAACCCCGCGAGCCCGATCTACCGGCGCTTCCGCGATGCGCCGGCGGCCAAGCACTACCACCAGGCCTACCGCCACGGCCTGCTCGAGCACACGCTCTCGGTGGCGCAGGGAGTCAGCGCCGCGGCGTCCTTCTTCCCGGGGATCGACCGCGACGTCGCGATCACCGGCGCGCTCCTCCACGACATCGGCAAGCTCGAGGCCTACAACGACGACCCGCTCGCGATCGACCTCACCGACCTCGGCCGGCTGATCGGCGAGATCCCGCTCGGCTACTACCGGGTGCGCCGCGAGATCGAGTCGATCGACGGCTTCGACTCCGACCTCATGTGGGCGGTCCTCCACATCGTCCTCGCCCATCACGGGACGCTCGAGCACGGCTCCCCGGTGACCCCCGCGACCCGCGAGGCCACCCTCGTCCACATGATGGACAACCTCGGCGGCAAGCTCGGCAGCTTCGACCGCATCGAGCGGACGCTGGCCGACGGCCAGGAGTGGTCAGGGTTCGATCGCGGGATCGACGGTCAGCGCCTACTTCCGCAACGCCGGCGGCCTGAGCGGGCGGCCTAGGGCGTCGCGCCGGGGTCGTAGTCCCCGGGTTCCTCCTCCAGCTCCCTGATCGAACGCTTGAAGGCCCCCCAGGCGGCCTTCGGATCGCCATTGGCCCGCAGCAGACCGCTGGTCGTGCAGAACCCGCAGTTCGGGGCCGCCGAGCCGATGTCGTGCAGCGAGAACCAGAGGGCCTCGGAGACCTTCCAGCCGGGGCGCCGCGAGAAGATCCGGTAGGCCCTCGTGACGTGCCGGGCCTGGCGTCTCGGAGATCCGCCCAGCGATGAGAGCGCGCGGCGCGAGGAGGACCAGCCGAACTCCGTGATCGCGAGCGGCATCTCACCGGCGCCGCCGGCCTTCATCGCCTGCGCAGGCGGAAGATCTGCGAGTCGACCCCGGCCTGATCCTCAGCGTAGGGGTGGATCGCGACGGTGTCGAAGGTCGTCCGGTCGAGCTTGCCGAGCAGGTCCCTCATGAAGATCCACGGCCTGATCGAGCGCTGCGCCGGAGCCAGTCCCGCCAGCATGATCTCCGCCTCAGGATCGTGATCGCGGATGACCTCGCTCGCGGTCCGCACCATGCGCGCGTAGGAGTCCGGATCAGCCTTCCCTCCCCACATGATCGTTCAGGTTGGGCTCGTTCCAGATCTGCCAGGAGTGCACCCGCGCCGCCTCCGGCACCGCTTGGACGAACGAACCGCCCGGCCCGTAGCGGGCGAGGACGGCCTTCATGAACTCGCGCCAGGAGTCCCGGGCCTCATCCGTCGACATGGGGTCGCCGCTCGAGTCGGTCTCCAGCCATGCCGGGAACGCGCCGAAGAACGGGAGGGGCCTCGCGCCCGTGCCTCCGAGCGACCGCAGGTAGGCGTCGGTGAAGCTCCAGTCGTAGACGCCCGGGACCGGCTCGGTCGTCTGCCAGGAGATCAGGAAGCGGACGACGCCGACGCCGCCGTTGCGGATGCGATCGGTCTCGTCATCGGTGAGGTGGCGCTGCAGCGAGACGCCGTGGAACTGCGGCGGCACGGTGGCCGCCGTGGAGCTCGCCGGCAGGGCCGCGAGGCCCGCCGCGACACGACGGCGGCGATCAGCGCAGCGCCCCACCTTCGTCCCGCGGTCATCTCGCTCCCCTCGCCGGTTCGACGCCGGATCAGCGTCGCTACCGGTGCAACACGCCGAAACGCCCGCAGTTCCGCTCGGGTGAGCTCGGCGGTCAGGTCAATTCGCCAGGATCTCGCGCGCCGCGTCCGCGTTGAGCTCGTCGATCACGAAGTCGGCCGCGCGCTCGGCCCGCTCGTCCCCGCCGATCGCGCCGCAGGTGAAGTTCGCCGCCTTCGCGGCGGTCACGCCCGCCAGCGAGTCCTCGATGGCGCAGACGTCGCGGGCGACGATCGACCGCGAGAGCGAGCGCCGCTCGTTGATCCGGGCGAGCGCGAGCTCGTAGCCCTCGGGGCTGGGCTTGCCGTGGTCGACGTCGTCGATCGCGACGACCGCGGCGAAGGCGCCGCCGATCCCGGCCAGCTCGATCGCCATCCCGATCTCCTCGGCGAAGGCTCCCGACGTGATGGCCAGCGGGATCTCCTTCGCGAGGGCGCGGACGAAGTCGACGGCGCCGGGGGAGATGCGCGCCTCCCTGCGGATCTCGGCCTTGTACTCGTCGATCTTGGCCCGCAGGACGCGGTCGCAGAGGTCGCGCTCGGGCTCCACGCCGGCTTGCACGAGCGCGCGCTCGACGATCTCGGGGTCGGAGAGGCCGAGGAGCTCCTCCTCGTAGAAGGCCTGGTCGAGCTCGACGCCCGCCTCGGCGCGGAGGGCCTTCCCGAGCAGCTCGAACAGCAGCGGCTCATCGTCGGAGATGGTTCCGTTGAAGTCGAGGATCACGGCGCGGGGAGCGGGCATGACGGCGCAGGCTAGTGAGCGCGGGTCGCGACCTCGCCCGGGGCAATAGGTTGCGGAGCGAGGAGGACCCGAGATCGAACGCGACGCAGAGCTCGACGAGACGCTGGCGATGGTGCCGGAGCTGGCGGGGCGCGTCACCCGGGTCAGCGACCTCGAGGGCGGCCTGACCAATCGCAACCTGAAGGTCGAGACCGACGACGGCGCCTACGTCGTGCGGATCTGGAGCGACGACGGCGCCCTCCTCTCGATCGACCGCGACATCGAGCACTCGAGCTCGGTCCGCGCGGACGAGGCCGGCGTCGGCGCGCCGGTCGTCGCGTATCTCCCCGAGCGCAACGCGCTCGTGCTCGAGTTCATCGAGGGCCGCACCCTGAGCGCCGAGGACCTTCGCGGCGGCTTCCCGCTCGAGCGCATCGCCGCCGCCGTCAAGCGCCTTCACGGCAGCCCAGCCGTTCGACCGCGGCTTCGACATGTTCGAGATCCAGCCGCGATACCTCGAGCTGGTCCGCGAGCGGGGCTTCCGGCTCCCCGACGGCTACCTCGACCACGAGCCGGCGGTCGCTCGCATCAGGGAGGCGCTGGCCGTCCGCCCCCGAGGAGCCGGTGCCGTGCAACAACGACCTGCTCGCCGAGAACTTCATCGACACGGGTGAGGATCTGCGGCTGATCGACTACGAGTACTCGGGCAACAACGAGCCGAGCTTCGAGCTGGGGAACATCTGGAGCGAGTCGAACCTCTCGCTCGATCAGCTCGAGGAGCTCGTCGCCGCCTACTACGGCGGAGCCCACCTCGGATCTGGAGGCCCTGTCCGCGCGCGCTCGGCTCTGGGGGCTGATGTCGAAGTACGGGTGGACGCTCTGGGCGTCGATCCAGGACGGCGTCTCCGACATCGAGTTCGACTTCTGGTCGTGGGGGATGGAGAAGTACGAACGAGCCGTCGCCGAGTTCGAGGGCGACGAGTTCGAGGGCTTGCTCGCACCGCGAGGCAGCAGGTGCGTCGATGAGCGCCGAGCTGCCGTCGGGAGCCGCCGCGGTCGTGATCGGCGGCGGCGTCGGTGGCGCGAGCGTCGCCTACCACCTCGCCGAGCTCGGGCTGACCGACGTGGTCGTCCTCGAGCGCCACGGCCTCGCCGACGGCACCACGTGGCACTCCGCCGGCTTCATCGGGCAGCTGCGCTCGTCGATCTCCCAGACCCGGATGATCATGTACTCGACGGAGCTCTACGAGCGGCTCGAGGGAGAGACCGGCATGGACCCGGGCTGGCGCGGTGTCGGCGGCCTGCGGATCGCGACGACGCCCGAGCGGGTCGAGGAGCTGCGCCGCCAGGAGAGCGCCGCGGCGACCTACGGCCTCCAGCTCGACCTGCTCTCGCCGGAGGAGACGCGCGAGCGACTGCCGCTGCTGGCGGTCGACGACGTCCTCGCCGCGGCCTGGCTTCCCGGCGACGGGTACGTGGACCCCGAGCCGCTCGCGCGGGCGCTGGCCGCTGGGGCCGAAGCGAAGGGGGTCCGCTTCCACACCGGCGTTCTCGTCACCGGCTTCGAGCGCGACGGGGACCGGATCACGGGCGTCGTCACCGATCAGGGGACCGTGGCGACGGAGACCGCGGTGATCGCGGCGGGAGCCGCTTCCGGCGCGCTCGGCCGGCTCGCGGGAGCGTCGATCCCGATCGTCCCGATGCGCCACCAGTACGTGATCACCGAGCCGCTCGACCCCGCGGTCGAGGAGACCGCGACGACGGTCCGCGACCCCGACTCGATCAACTACTTCCGGCCGAAGGACGGCGGCCTGCTCGTCGGCGGCTACTCCCGCGATCCCGTCACCTGGGACGTCGACGAGCCGCTGACCGAGCCGCGCAAGCTCTTCGACGCCGACATGGGACGCTTCGCCGAGTCGTGGGAGGGGGCGCAGCGTCGCGTTCCCGCTCTGCGGGAGCTGGAGATCGCGAAGGTCGTCAACGGACCCGAGGGGTTCACCCCCGACGGCGAGTTCATCCTCGGCGAGACGCCCGAGGTCGCCGGCCTCTGGGTCGCGGCGGGCTTCTGCGTCCACGGCCTGGCCGGCGCGGGTGGCGTCGGCCGGGTGGTCGCCGAGTCGATCGTCACCGGGGAGCCGTTCGTCGACCCCTCCGCGATGGACATCCGCCGCTTCGGCCGCCACCTCCGGGTTCGCTCCCTCGCCCGGACGAAGGCCCTCGATGCCTACTCCCGCTACTACGACATCGTCTATCCGGGGGAGGAGCGCGAGGCGGGCCGGCCGCTGCGGACCTCGCCGGCGTACGGCGAGCTGCAGGCCCTCGACGCCGAGTTCGGCGAGAAGGCCGGCTGGGAGCGGCCGAACTGGTTCGGCTCGAACGCTTCGAATGACTCCGGGGGCGACGCCCTGGAACATGAGCGTCCGCGAGGCTGGGCCGGCCGCAACTGGTCCCCGGCGATCGCGGCGGAGTGCGTCGGTACGCGCGACGCCGCCGGGCTCTTCGACCAGTCGTCGTTCGCCAAGCTCGACGTCTCCGGCCCCGGCGCCGTCGCGGCGATGAACCGGATCGCAGCCAACGACGTCGACAAGCCGATCGGCAGCGCCGTCTACACGCAGCTCCTGAACGAGCGCGGCGGGATCGAGGCGGACCTGACCGTCACCCGGGTCGGCGAGGAGGCGTTCCGGGTCGTCACCGGGACGGCGTTCGGCACGCGCGACGGGTCGTGGATCCGGCGGCACCTGCCGGGCGACGGCTCCATCCGCGTCGAGGACGTGACCGGCTCGCGCGCCTGCTTCTGCCTCTGGGGGCCGCGCGCCCGCGACATCCTCCAGCCGCTCGCGGCGACCGACCTCGCGAACGAAGCGCACCCGTTCCTGCAGGCGCGCGAGACCGCGATCGGCGACGTGCCCGTACTCGCGCAGCGGATCACCTTCGTCGGCGAGCTCGGCTGGGAGCTCTACTGCCCGGCGGAGTTCGGTCGCAGGCTGTGGTCGATCGTCTGGGAGGCGGGTCGCGAGCACGGCATGGTCGCCGGGGGCTACCGGGCGATCGACTCGATGCGGCTCGAGAAGGGCTATCGCGTCTGGGGTGCCGACATCACGCCGGAGACGACTCCCTACGAGGCCGGCCTCGGCTTCGCCGTCGCCCTGGATCGAATGGGAAGGGCGACTTCATCGGCCGCGACGCGCTGCAGGAGCTGCAGGCGGGCGATGGGCCCGAGCAGCGGCTGCGCTGCCTGGTCCTCTCCGATCCCCGCGCGGTGAGCATCGGCGACGAGCCGGTACGGGTGCGGGGCGAGGTCGTCGGGCGGGTGACCTCAGGCGGGTTCGGCCACCGCACCGGCAAGAGCATCGCCTTCGCCTACCTGCCCGCCGGGGTTGGCGTCGGCGAGCCGGTCGAGGTCGGCGTCTTCGGGGAGTGGATCGCGGCCGAGGTCGTGAAGGAGCCGCTCTACGACCCGCGCATGGAGCGGGTCAGGGCGTAGCTCGGCCTCAGCTGTACTTCTCGGCGCAGGCCTGCATCTTGGTCGTGTTGGGCTGGACACGCTGGATGCAGTTCAGGAGCTTCTCGGCGCGGCGCTGCTCCTTGCTGTTCAGCGAGGAGTCGTTGATCTGATCCTGGATGTCGCTGAAGTCGCCGTTCTGGAGGTCCTCGATGTTGACGTCGTCGAAGCCGGCGTCGTCGAAGGCGTTCGAGACCGAGTCGTTGACGGTGTCGAAGGCGTTGTTCGTCGTGTCGAGAACCGGCTTGACGATGAACAGGTAGACGGCTCCGAGGATCACGACGGTCGTGACCAATCCGATCAGCTTCATTGCGAGGTTCTCGGCCAAGGCGTTCGCGAATCTATCCGGTCCTGACGACGTCAGGAGCGCCGAGCCGTCACGAGGGCTCCCAGAAGGCGCATCGAAGGGCGGAAACTGCGTAAATCCTGGCGCCCCTCCTCGGGCGCGGCCACGCGGGGCATCTATCCTCACCCGCGATGGCGAAGGACACAGAGAAGCTGATCCGCCAGCTCTCTCTGATCTCTTTCTTGATGGCGAACCGCCGACCGGTGTCGGCGCTCGAGATCAAGCAGGAGGTCGAGGGCTACTCCTCGATGAACGAGGACGCTTTCGCGCGCCGGTTCTACGCCGACCGCGCCGAGCTCGAGAGCCTCGGGATCGCGCTCAAGGTGGACCGTCCCAGCGAGGGCTTCCTCGAGTCGGAGCTCTACGCGCTGCCTCCCGAGAACTACTACCTGCCGGCGATCAAGTTCACCGACGGTGAGCTCGCGGCGCTGCGCATGGCGCTCGCCCAGCTCGACGGCCAGTTCGCCTACGCGGAGCCGCTCCGGCTCGCCCTGCAGCAGGTCTCGTGGGGACGCAAGAGCCCGCTGCAGGAGGTGAAGAGCGCGCCGATCGAGATGGCGATGACGGCATCGGCCGGCGGCCGGGAGCTCTCCCAGCGGCTCGCGAAGATCGAGACGGCGATCTCCCGCCGCAAGACCATCCAGTTCTCGTACTACACGATGGAGCGGGACGCGACGGCCGACCGCAAGGTCGACCCGTACCACCTGGTCTTCCGCTCCGGCCAGTTCTATTTGATCGGCTACGCGCACGAACGCGACGCCGTCCGCGTCTTCCGGCTCTCGCGGATCCAGGGCAAGGTCTCCTACGCGAGCAAGGCCGAGCACGACTTCAACCCGCCCGAGAGCTTCGACCGCCACGACTACGGCTCCCGCGCCGACTGGCAGATGGGGAACGCGAGCGGAACCGCGCGGATCTTCCTGCGGGACCGGATCGACTGGCTCGTCGAGCGCGAGTACGGCGAGTACGGCGAGATCGAGCCCGCCAAGAACGGCGACGCCAAGGGCGGCCGCGGGTCGGTCTTCGAGACCGAGTTCGCCTCATCCCGCCAGCTCGTCGCCTGGCTGCTCGGCTGGCGCCGCCACGCCGAGGTCCTCGGCCCGCCGGAGCTGGTCGAGGAGACGAAGGAGCGCCGCGACCTCCTGCGCGCCCGCCACGCGAGCGACTTCGCGACGGCCAAGCCCGTCGGCAGCCCGGCGGTCGCTGACGCCGAGCGGCGCACCCGCTCCAACGGCAAGGCCGAGACCGTGATCCGCCCCGAGCGCTTCGCCCGGCTGGTCACGCTCGCGGGGATGCTCATCGACTCCGCGCGGAACGACCGCGTCCTCCACACCGCGGAGGTCTGCGAGGAGCTCGGCATCACCTCGAAGGAGCTCGCCGGCGACATCGACGTCCTCAACGTCGTCAACTTCGGCGGCGGCACCTACGTGCTCTACGCCGAGGTCGTCGGCGACGTGATCGAGGTCGACCCCGAGGCCTACGGCGACAGCTTCGCCAAGCCCGCGCGCCTGCTGCCGCTGGAGGCCAAGGCCCTGGTCGCGGCGATCGA
Organism: uncultured Solirubrobacterales bacterium; assembly: GCA_963740845.1. GTDB lineage: Bacteria > Actinomycetota > Thermoleophilia > Solirubrobacterales > 70-9 > RHKX01. The sequence continues at coordinate 192,411 of CAVUFM010000013.1, read as the reverse complement.
CTTCTTCGGCGACCACCTCCCCCAGGAGGGTCTCGACACGGCCCGCGGCAAGATCATCGAGGCGCTCGGCCACGACCCCTCCAAGGAGGGTCTGCAGATCACGATCGAGCGCGACGAGCCCGAGATCGTCAGCGCCGTGAACGACGCGATCGCCGCCCGCCAGGTGCTGCGGATCAAGTACTACAAGGAGAACGAGGACGAGTTCACGACCCGCGAGATCGAGCCCTACCGGCTCGCCCGCGGCCCGGAGGGCTGGTACGTCGGCTGCCGCGACCGCAAGCGCGACGACGTCCGCCACTTCCGGCTCGACCGGACCAAGGAAGCCGAGCCGACCGGCGACACCTTCGAGATCGAGCCCGACGTCGAGACCCGCCTGGGAACCCAGCGCTGGCTCAGCGAGGGCGAGGTCACCGACGCCCGCGTCGCTCGGGTGTGGGTCTCGCCGGAGCGCGCGCGGTGGGTGCGCGAGGAGCGCACGGTCGTCGAGGAGCTCGCCGACGGCGCGCTCGTGATCGAGATGCCGTTCGCCGGGACCTCGTGGCTCGTCCGCGAGGTGCTCAAGGGCGCCGGCGACATGGTCGTGCTCGAGCCCGACGACGCCCGCGAGGCCGTCCTCGCGGCCGTCAGCGAGTAGCGGGACCGGCCCGATGCGGGAACCCGTCGCCGAGGCGCCCGGCCACCCCGAGATCGTCCGCGTGGTCGCCCCGAACCCGGGGCCGATGACGCTCGAGGGAACGAACACCTACGTCGTCGGCAGCTCGCCGGCCTGGGTCATCGACCCGGGCCCCGCCGACGAGGGCCACATCACCGAGATCCGCGACGTCGCCGAGGGCCGGGGCGGGATCGGCGGGGTCGTGCTGACCCATTCCCACCTCGACCACAACGCGGGCGTCGAGATGCTCGGAGCCGGGCTCACGCTTCGGCAACGCCGAGGGCTTCGACGACGTCGCCGCGATGCTCGGGGGCGGGGTGGAGCCGCCGGCTGCGCTGGGGAGCGCCGAGGGTGAGCGGGTCGGCCCGTTCCTGGCCTACTCGACCCCCGGCCACGCGACCGATCACGTCGCGTTCGTGCTCGACGAGGGGCCGAGCGGGGGGCTCGTGGTCTTCTGCGGGGACGTCGTGCTCGGGCAGGGGTCGACGATCGTCCCGCCCCGGAGCGGCGGCGGGTCGCTCGCCGATTACCTGGCGTCGCTCGACCTGCTCGGCTCCCTGGGCGCCTCGCTCATGTGCCCGGGCCACGGGCCGTGGATCGAGGACCCGACCGGGAAGCTCATCGAGTACCGGGAGCACCGGCTCGAGCGCGAGCGCCTGCTCGTCGAGGCGCTCGAGTCGGGCCGGCGCTCGACCGACGAGCTGCTCGACGTCGCCTGGCACGACGTGCCGGAGGCGATGCGCCCGGCCGCGGCGCTGGCGATGCGCGCGCACCTCGAGAAGCTCGAGGCCGAGGACCGGTTGCCGGAGGGGTTCAGGTCTGAGAAAGGTTGGGGCTCAGGAGCGTGGGGCTCGAGGCGTGTGGTGCGGGACGTGGTAAGCCTAGCCACTGAGGGGCGTGCCGTTGGCTGGCGCCACGCTTACATCGTCGAAGCTCCGCGCTTCGGTCTTCTGCGGTTCCTTTCAGTTGAGCTTGCGGCTCCTAGTGCCATTCCAAGTCCGAAACGTCACTACCCGTTCGGTTGCCGGGTGGTACGTTTCGTTTGCTTGCCCCCTTATGTCCCTGAGTAGTTTTGTCGCAGCAGATCATGACTTTTCGTGCCTTAGGAACGTAGGGCCTCGCGAAGGGCGTGTGGGGTTCTGTGGGTGGAGCCGTTCGGCCTCGTCGACGTTCGCCGTGTTGTCGGAGCGCTCCCCGGCGATCGAGCCGTGGGGGCGCTCGCCTCCCGTCAGAGGGACTCGTCACGACGGCGCAGCTGGGGTTCATGTGCATCGGCCGGAGCGATTCGTCACCGCGTCTCGGCGGGTCGGCTGTTCCCGGAGCACCGCGGCATCTACCTCGTCGGTCACAAGGCGCGGACCGAGCTCACCGCGATGGCCGCGCGTGCTTGCCACCGCACCGCCCGCCCCTGCTCACTGGTTCTTCAGCCCTCTGCGTCTGTGAGATCCTCGAGCGACAGCCGGCCGTCATCCATGTCTCGGTTCTGCGCGAACGCGTCAGTCACGCGATGGGATCCGCGTCCATCGCGCTCACCGCCTTCACCCGGCGAGGCGCGAACCGGCGTGGCTTGCCCGTGTCTCCCGGCCGCCGCCCTGCTCGATCTCGCGGACCTCGGCGACGTCGTCGCCGTCGAGCGCGCCTTGAACGAGGGGCGCGTGAGCGGCTGGTCACCCAGGCGCGACTCTCCAGCGCGTCGTCGACGCGCTCCCCGGGGCGCACGGGATCCCCATCCTCAGGTCGTTCCTGGACGAGCAAGTCGACGAAGACTTCAGCCGCAAGGACGCTGAGCGGCTTATGTGGAGGCTGATCCTCGATTCCGGGCTGCCGAAGCCGCGGCGGCAACGTCTGAGTCCAAGGCTTCGAGCTCGACTTCTAGTGGCCCGACCTCAGCCTGAACGTCGAGACCGATGGCGTTCGCTGACACTCCTCACGCCGCAAGGTCAACAGTGACCGCTACCGGGACGCAGGCCTCGCCCCTCACGGTTCAAGTCCTCGCTTCACCTCGGATCAGCTCAAGAACCAGCCGCTTCAGGTGTTGGCGAGGCTCGCGCGCACCGTTCGCCCTCGCCGATCATCGGCGCCTACTACCCGTTCGCGCGACCCCCGTCGCAGCGGCAGGTCTGTGCGAAAGGCGTCGCATAGGCCCCCAACGCAACGAGCCCGCCGTGGAGACCGGGCCTCGCTGCGTTGCTGGATCTGTTCGCTCAGCTCAGCGCTACTGCAGCTTGAACTTCTTCGCCTCGGGGGTCGTCTCCGTGTTGCCGGCCTGGTCCGTCGCCCGGACGAACAGGGTGTGGCGGCCGAGGTTGAGCTTGCGGCTGCGGTAGTTCGACCTTGCAGGGAGCGAACTTGCCGCGGTCGATGCGGCACTCGAACGTGGAGCCCTCCTCGGTCGAGGTCAGCGTGAACCGCGCCTTGGTTCCCGCGCTGCTTGCGCTTGCCCTCGATGCCGCTCTCGGGAGCGGTCGTGTCGGCGGCCGGCGGCTGCTCGACCACCGGGCAGTCGGCGAAGGTCGCGGTGACCTCGTCGGCGCCCATGTCGCGGCGGCTGTCGTAGGGGCAGACGCCGTCGCCCTCGATCGCGCGGGCGTCACCGTCGAGGTCGATCGCACCCTGGGCCGGAGCCGCCGGGTTCCCCTTGTCGATCAGCGGGGAGTCGGGCTGCAGGTGGTAGTCGAGCGTGCCCGGGTCGACGAACTGCGGCTGTGCGGTCGTCTGGAAATCGCCGCACCCGTCACCGCCCTGGACTATCGCCGGACCGCGTGAGTGGGTGATGGTGCAGTCGGCCTGGAACGAGTTGATCGGGTCGTCGAGGATCGACGAGTCGATCGCTGACCGTCGCGGTGTTCACCTCGGCCGAGTCGACGTCGACGATCGTGGCGTTCTCGATGGTCAGGTCGGCGACGGCGCCGGCGTAGAAGCCGCCGGTCCCCGAGCTGGGCGATCACGTCGCCCTCCATCGTCAGCGTCCCGGCGCTGTCGACGAAGATGGCGCCCTGGCCGAGCAGGCCGGTGATCCTGTTGTGGTCGAGGGAGACGGCGCCGTCGGCGGGGACCGACTCGACGTAGACCCCGTCGACAGTCTGTCCCGCGATGGGCGAGTTGATGACGTTGCGGCTGATCGTCACGGTCTTGGACCCCTCGATGTGGATGCCCTTCGCGCTCGAGCCGAAGCGCTGGTTGAGCCCTTGGACCGTGTTCCCCGTGACCTCTGCACTCGAGTTCTCCAGCACCTCGATGCCCATGTCGAACCCTTGGCTCGGCGAGCCGATCTCGTTGTCGGCGACGATCGCCTTCGCGACGGCCTGACCGACCCGGATGCCGGTCCTCTCGTCCCCGTTGTCGGCGATGATCGTGTTGCCGGTGACGGAGGGGGTTCCGGCGGAAGCCCCAACCTCGACCGCGTTCCCGTTGTCGGCCAGCTGGTAGATCGTGTTGCCGGTCACGGCGGCGTTGCCGGAGACGACGACCGACGAGGCCGACGCAGGCGATGCGACAACGAAGCCCGAGATCGAGGCGTTTGCCTGGACGAAGACGGCCGCGCCTGCGTTGCCGGCCCCGGAGATCCTCGTCTCGTCAGCGCCGTCGTTCCCGGCGAAGTCGTCCGCGAGCAGCCTGTTGCCCTGGGCGATGTTGATGTTCTCGGCGTAGCTGCCCTCGTCGACGTGGATCGTGCCGAAGTTGCCGGCGGTCTGAGAGGCGTTGCTCGCCTGCGTGATCGTCTTGCACGGCGTCGCCTGCACGGTGCAGGTGTTGCCGCTGTCAGTGCCTGTGTCGGTGTCGACCCAGCGGTCTGTCGCGGAGGCCGCGGCGGGCGCGGCCAGGGCTGCGGCAGTTGCGCAGGCGGCGATCAGAGTGCGGGTCGGGAAGCTTCGGGTCTTGCGGATCATCGGTCTCTCTCCTGGGGATCGGTGTTGCGATCCACACCTTGGCCGCACCGCAGCTCCCCGCCATCGAGGGCAACCCCAAACAACACCCCTAAGATTTCGCCCGACCCCCATGGCCTCCCGCCGCGACCAGATCAAGCTGACGCCCGAGGAGCAGCTCGCAGCTGCTCGACGAGGAGCGGGTCGTGGTCGCGACCTCGATCGGCCCGCGCGGCTGGCCCCACTCGATGCCGCTCTGGTTCGTGGTCCGCGACGGCGACATCTGGGCGTGGACCTTCGCCAAGTCCCAGAAGGTGAAGAACCTCGAGCGCGACAACCGCTGCACGCTGCTCGTCGAGGCCGGTCACGAGTACCAGGAGCTCCGCGGAATCCAGATCGAGGCCGAGACGGAGATCATCCGCGACGTCGACGAGGTCTTCGAGTTCGCCAAGGAGCTGACCGTCCGCTACGCCGAGGGGATCGACTCGATCGAGGGCGATGCCGCCGAGGCGCTCAAGGCGCAGGCCCCCAAGCGCGTGGCGCTCCACTTCAAGCCGGTGCGGACCGCGACCTGGGACCACCGCAAGCTCGGCGGCACCTACTAGCGCGGAGGGATAGCCGCGCGGGGTGGGGACATCCCCACCCCGGACTCGGGGGAATCCGTACGGGACTAGGGGGGATTCCGCATAGGAATGCGGTTCAGCGGTTCCTAGGTTGGGCCGCATGCAAGGCACAACCGACAACTCAACGTCTCTGTCCACCCCTCCCCGGGGTCTGGCGAACGCCGTACGGCGCGCCGCGCGGGCCTCGGCAAGACGACCCAAGACCGCCCTGCTCCTCTGGGTGGCCCTGATCGCCGGGCTGATCGTCGCCGGTTCGATGACCGGCACCCGCGAGATCACCGCCGCCGAGGCCGGCGTCGGCGAGTCCGCCGACGCGCAGCGCTGATCGACTCCGCGCAACTCGAGGATCCCGGCCGTCGAGAGCCTCCTCGTGACCTCCGACGACCCGGAGACCACCGCGGCGGACGCCGCGGCCCTGGCGCGAAGCGTCGCCGACGTCAAGCACGTCGGCGGGGTCTCGGCGACCGACGACCCCGACCTCGTCGCCGACGGCGGCCGGGCTCAGCTCGTGCAGGTGACCCTGCGCGGCGACCCGGACAACGCGGAGGACCACGTCTCGCCGCTCGAGCAGCGGGTGCAGACTTTCGACGAGCACCACCCGGAGTCGCAGGTCGAGCAGGCCGGCGAGGCCTCCCTCACCAACGCGATCGACGAGATCGTCGAGGAGGACCTCGGCAAGGCCGAGATGATCTCGCTGCCGATCACGCTGCTGATCCTGTTCCTCGCCTTCGGCGCGCTCGTCGCCGCGTCCGTGCCGCTGCTGCTCGGCATCACGGCGGTCGCCGGCGCGATGGGCGCGCTCGGGCCTCGTCTCGCAGTCGCGCCGATGGCCGACGCCGCCGGCTCGCTCGTCGTGCTGATCGGCCTCGCCGTCGGCGTCGACTACTCGCTCTTCTACATCCGCCGCGAGCGCGAGGAGCGCCGCGCCGGGCGCGGGCCGACGCGGCGCTGCGACGCGGCCGCCGCGACCGTCGGCCGCGCGATCGTCGTCTCCGGCCTCACCGTGATGGTCGCCCTCGCCGGGCTGCTGCTCACCGGGCTCGCGGTGTTCGCCTCGATGGCGCTCGGCACGATCCTCGTCGTCGCGATCGCCGTGCTCGGCTCGCTCACCGTGCTGCCCGCGATGCTCGCGCTCCTCGGCGACCGCATCGACCGCGGCCGCCTGCCGTTCGGCGCCGCCGTCCGCGCCCGCCGGGAGCGCCCGCGCGCCGCGGCGGCTGTGGGCGCGCATCGCCGCACGCCGTCACCGGCCCGCCCGCGTCGCGCTCGCTGGTCGCCGCGGTCTGCGTGCTCGGCGCCCTCGCCGTGCCGGCGCTCGACATGCAGCACTCGGCGACTCGACGGCGACAGCCTCTGCCCGACGACGAGCCGGTCGTCCAGGCGCAGCAAGCGCGATCGAGCGACGCCTTCCCCGGCGCCCGGACGACGCCGAGCTCGTCGTCACGGGCGACGACCTCGGCTCGCCGCCAGGCAGCGCCTCGAGGCGCTGCGCGAGCGGGTCGGCGACGGCGCCGACCGGCGTGCACACGGCGGCGAGGTCGCCGAGTCGACCGCACCGCGCTCGTGAGCGGCAGCGACGCCGACGGTCGACGTCCCGATGCCCGACGCCGCGTGAGCCGGGCGACAGCGGTCGCCGACGCGACCTCCGCGCCGACCTCGCGAGGTCGCGCCGGGCGCGACGGTGCTCGTGACCGGCGACGCGGCGAGCAGCGCCGACTTCACCGACCGCGCTGCAGCGACGCGACGCCGCTCGTCATCGGCTTCGTGCTCGGCGCTCGCGTTCCTGCTGCTGCTCGCCGCGTTCCGCTCGCTGCGGCTGGCGCTGGCGCGTGATCGCGCTGAACCTGCTGTCGGTCGGCGCCGCCTACGGCGTGCTGACGGCGGTCTTCCAGCACACGCTGGGCGGAGGAGCTGCTCGGCTTCACGTCGACCGGCGCGATCGTCACCTGGATGCCGCTGTTCGCCGTTCGTGATCCTGTTCGGGCTCTCGATGGACTACACGATCCTCGTGCTCGAGCGGATCCGCGAGGCGCGGCGGAGCGGGCGCTCGCGCCCGCGAGGCGGCCGCCGAGGGCGTCGCCGCGACCGGCGGGCACCGTCACGAGCGCCGCGCTCGTGATGGTCGCCGTGTTCGCGATCTTCGCGACGCTGCGGCTGCTCGAGATGAAGCAGCTCGGCGTCGGCCTGGCGGCCGCGATCCTGATCGACGCGACGATCGTGCGCGGCGATCGCCCTGCCGGCCGCGGTGACGCTGCTCGGGCGAGCGCGGCTTGCGCGTCCCGCGGCGCGCGCCGCGCCGCGCGCGGCCTGCGAGCGTGGCGCCGATGCCGGTGAGTCACGCCGAGCACCGTGCCGCGAGCCGCCGATGCGCCGACCGTGATCAGCGGCCGCACGCCGCGATCCACGGCGCCGACCGCCGCGCGCATCGGGCGCGGCGCTGCGATGCTCGCGGCCGGCTCGCCGGCGGCGGCGTCGCGGTCGCGGCGCTCGTCTGGGTCGTGACCGGCTTCGGCTACTGTCTGGCCGCGCTGGGTCGGCTTCGCGCGCGGCTCGTCTGCGTCGGCGCTGGCGCTGCTCTGCACCGCGCGGTCACGGCCGGAGCGCGGGCCGTCGGCGATCGCTCGGCTGCACGGGCGGTCGTGCGCCGGGGTCGTCGGCGTCGCTGTGTCGCTGATCTGGGCGCTCGACGGGCGGCGGCACTTCTGGCCGCTGCTGGTCACCGACCGCGATCCTCGCGCTCGCGCTCGTCGTCCACACGCGATCCGCTGCGCGCGGCGCCGGCCGCGAGCGAGGAGCTGACCGAGCGCGTCGACGAGCTGACCCGGACGCGGCGCGGCGCCCTCGACGTGCAGGCCGCGGAGCTGCGGCGGATCGAGCGCGACCTCCACGACGGCGCGCAGGCGCGGCTCGTCGCGCTGAGATGCAGCTCGGCCGGGCCGAGGAGCGGCTCGCCGACCAGCCCGAGGATCGCCGCGCTGGTCCGCGCAGCGCGCGCGACGAGGCCAGCGCCGCGATCGCCGAGCTGCGCGACCTCGCCCGCGGGATCGCGCCGCCGGTGCTCGCCGACCGCGGCCTGGCCGCGGCCGTCGAGGCGCTCGGCGAGCGCTCGCCGATCGCGGTCGACGGTCCAGCGCCGACTCGCGCGACGCGGCCGCCGCCGGTGGTCGAGACCGCCGCCTACTTCGTCGTCGCCGAGGCGCTCACCAACGTCGCCAAGCACGCGCCGGGCGCCAGCGCGACGGTCGACGATCAGCCGCACGACGAGCAGCCTGCTGCGGTCGACGATCGCCGACGACGGCCCCGGCGGCGCCGACCCCGCCGGCGGCGGGCTGACCGGGCTGCGCCACCGCGTCGAGGCGCTCGACGGCACGCTGCGCGTCGTGAGCCCGCCCGGGCGACGGCACGACGATCACGCGCGGAGCTGCCATGCGGGTCGTGATCGCCGAGGACCATGCGCTGCTGCGCGAGGGGCTCGTCGCGCTGCTGCGCGAGCACGACATCGAGGTCGTCGCCCAGGCCGAGGACGCCGAGGGCCTGCTGCGCATCGTCGGCGGCCACAAGCCCGACCTCGCGATCGTCGACGTGCGGCTGCCGCCGACCTTCACCGACGAGGGGATCCGCGCGGCGATCGAGGCGCGCCGCCGCCAGCCCGGACTCGGCGTCCTGGTCCTCTCCCAGTACGTCGAGCCGGTCTACACCGCCGAGCTGCTCGAGGCCGGCGAGGGCGGGGTCGGCTACCTGCTCAAGGAGCGCGTCGGCGACGTCCGCGCGTTCCTCGACGCGTCGAGCGCGTCGCCGACGGCGGCACCGCGCTCGACCGCGAGGTCGTCGCCGAGCTCGTCCGGGCCGGCGAGCCCGCGGGCGCGACGGCGACCTGGACGACGCTCACCCCGCGCGAGCGCGAGGTCCTCGGCTGATGGCCGAGGGCCGCACGAACGCCGGCATCGCCGAGCGCGCTCGTCGTCACCCCCGGCGCGGTCGAGAAGCACGTCACCGCATCTTCGCCAAGCTCGACCTCCCGGCGGGAGGGGAGGACCACCGCCGGGTGCTGGCGGTGCTCACCTTCCTGCGCTCAGCGAGGCGAAACCGAAATCGGGGTCAGACCCCTTAGCGAAGCCCGAAACCTAAACGGGGTCAGACCCCGTTCTAGGGCGCGCCCTGGAACCCGTTCGAGTAGCAGGGGGTCGGCGTCCCCGACTCCGTCGGCGTCGCGCCGACCGGGTTCGAGAGCGTCGTGCAGAAGTTCGCCAGCCGCCCGTTCGGCTTCAGGAACTCTGACTTCTGCGCCCGCGCCTTGACGTCGTTGCGCGGGTAGGAGTGCGGGTCGGCGCCGAAGGCCGGGCGGCCGCGGCGGGAGTTCGCGTCGGCGGGCGGCGCTGTGCCGCCGGGGAAGCCGATCGGCCCGCCGTCCCAGGTGACCAGCGCCGAGCCCGTGTACGGGGACCCCGCCCGGCCGCGGGAACGTGATCGGGTCGAGGCCGAAGAACGGATCGCCGGGGAGCCGGCCGGCGTCGAGCCTCGGGTGCGTAGACGCCGGCGCCGATCGTCCGCGCCTCGACCTGCGCGGCGACGTTCGCGACCTGGTGGTCGCCGAGCGCGGCGTGCAGCAGCACCTGGTGCGGCGGCGTGTTCGGCAGCGGGTCGTCGGTCATGTGCGCGGCGTAGCCGTTGGCCTCGGCCCGGTCCCACTGCATCTGCATCAGCGCGAAGATCAGCGGCCGCTCGAGCTCGTTCGGGTAGTTGTCGTAGAGCCCGCCGAGCGGGAGATCGGCCGGCAGGACGCCGCAGAGCGCCGGCGGAATGCCGAGCGCGTCGCAGATCGTCTCGGTGAACTTGCCCTCCGCGTACGGCTCGAAGTCGACCGAGCGCGGCAGCAGCGTCGAGTAGTTCATCCCGGGCACGCCGAGCACGGCGCGCCGGAAGTCGGGCGCGACGGCGGTCAGGCCGCCGCCGAGGATGCCGCCCTGGCTGTTGCCGTCGTAGAAGAGCTCGTCGGTGTCGATCACGCCGTCGCCGCCGCCGTCCTGGAAGGCGGGGTTCGCGTTCAGCCCGTTCGGGTGGATCATCGCCCGGCCGAGGAAGAGGAAGTTGAGCATCCCCTGCTGGGTCTCGTCGCCGAGCAGCGGGAAGTTCGAGATGTCCTGCAGGATCAGCAGCGACGTTCGGCACGTCCTGTCGGTCGCGAAGCCGTACCAGTCGGTCGCGCACATCATCAAGTTGTGCTCGTTGGCCATCGCCTTGACGTTGCCGCCCTCGACCTCGCTCGCGCTGCCGAGCAGGCCGTGCCCGTAGAGCGAGGGCCGCACGTCCGTCGCGAGCTCGCCCGGTCGCCGAGTCGCGGGGGAGGATGCAGGTGAAGCGCGACGCTCGCGGTGTTGCCGGGGAGCTGCTGCGGCATCCGGTCGGGGTCGGTCCCGAGCGGGTAGTTGAACGTGGAGCCGCCGGCGGGCAGGCCGGCGTGTTCATGTAGCAGGGCACCGTACGTTGCCGGTCACCTTGCGGGCGATCCGGGCGTCCTCGGCCGCGCGTGTAGTCGGTGACCTGCAGACCGGAGACGCGCGGGGCGAGCTCCCCTGGACCTGGCCGTCGGCGAGGTTCGTGTCGCCGAGCTGCGCGAACGCGTCGTCGCGGATGTGGAGCATCCGGCCGCTCAGGTTCTCCTCGGCTCGCGACCGTGAAGTCCCAGGCGAGGTAGAGGTCGCGAGCGCTCGATGCCGGCCGCTCCCGAGGTCGCTGAAGATCGCCTCCATGTGCGGGCGGCGGCTCTCGACCTCGGGCTGCTCGGTGATCAGGCGGTCGCGGTAGACGCGGAAGCGCGTCGGTCGGCGGGGATCGCCGCGCCGCTCGCGTCCTTGAGGTTGCGCAGCGCGACGACGTAGCGGTGGCCCTCGGTGAAGTTCACCGCCGGACGGACGATCAGCGTCACGTCCTCGGTGTTGCCGGGCGTGCGCTCGGGCGGGTTGGAGTCGAGCTCCGCCCAGATCGGCCAGCGCTCGCCGCGTCGCGGTGTCGATCACGACGACCGGCTGCGTCGGGGTCGGCGTAGCGGCCGATGTCGGTCCTCGGGCACGAGGCCCGTCTGCGGCGAAGGCGGCCGGGCGTGTCGAGGCCCGGGACCTTGGTGATGATCGATGAGCCGGGGCTGAAGCCGTCGCTGCGGTTGAACTCGGTCGGGTTCGACCGGCATGCCGGCGGTGTTCCGCGGCATCGCCAGCGGCGTCGAAGGCGACGCGCCGGCCGGTCTCGCTGCCGGCGTCGGCGCTCGTGAAGCGGTCGTTCGGGAACGGGTAGAGGCACTCGGAGCGGTCGAGGAAGTCGCAGCCGGAGGCGGGCGCGAGCGGCTCGCTCGGCGCGGTCTGGATCGGCGCGCCGTCGTAGGGCCGCGGCGTCGGGTTCTCGGGGTCGTTCCCCGGGATGGGGGGCTCCTCGCCGGAGCCGTCGCAGGCGGGGAGGTCGACGCGCATCGCTTCTCGCGCTCGCCGCACGACCTTGCGGCCGGCGGTGCGCAGCCTCGCGAACGGGATCAGGACCCGGGGCTCGCAGCTGCCGACGGCCTTCAGCCCAGCGGCGCGTCAGCTTGAGCCGGAGCCGGAAGCGGCCCGGGCTTCCCGAACCGCCGCCGCTTGGTCCGGGCGAGCCGCTTCTTCGCGCCGGGCCGCTCCGGTGCCGCGCGAGCGCACGCCGACCCTGACGACGCCCGCGGTGCGGGCGCGCACGCGGACCGTGATCCGGCCCGTCCGCACCAGCTTGGCCTGGCTGCGGCTCGGACTTCGGCAGCTTCACCGCGACGCCGCCGGCGCGCGCGAGCTCGTTGCCCCCACCGCCGTCACCGCTCGCGGACGCGTGCCCACCGAACGCAACACGCGACCATCAACGCGATCAGCGCGCCCGTCAACCCTGTCCTTCGCATCCCCAGCTCCCTCCCGTCGCCTGCAGCCGGATCAGTCTATGCCGCGGGAGGCCGTTACCCTCCCGGACCGCATCATGGAGAAGCTCAAAGGCCTGATCCTCTCGGGCGGAGCGGGCACCCGCCTGCGCCCGATCACCCACACGTCCGCCAAGCAACTGGTCCCGGTTGCCAACAAGCCCGTGCTCTTCTACGGGATCGAGGCGCTGGTCGAGGCCGGCGTCACCGAGATCGGGATCATCATCGCCCCGCAGACCGGCGACGAGATCCGCGAGGCGGTCGGCGACGGCTCCGCGCTCGGCGCCCAGGTCACCTACATCCCGCAGGCCGAGCCGCTCGGCCTCGCCCACGCGGTGCTGACCGCCGAGGAGTTCCTCGGCGACGACTCCTTCGTCATGTACCTGGGAGACAACCTGCTGCGCGACGGCATCCAGGGCCTCGTCGACGCCTTCCGCTCGCAACGAGCCCGACGCGCTGATCCTGCTCACCCAGGTCCTCGACCCCGAGCACTACGGCGTCGCCGAGCTCGACGGCGAGCGGATCGTCCGCCTCGTCGAGAAGCCGAAGGACCCGCCCTCGGACCTCGCGCTCGTCGGCGTCTACATGTTCACCCCGAAGGTCTTCGAGGCCGCCAAGGCGATCGAGCCCTCACCGCGCGGCGAGCTCGAGATCACCGACACGATCCAGCACCTGATCGACACCGGCCACACCGTCGAGCAGCACCGCGTCAAGGGCTGGTGGAAGGACACCGGCCAGCTCGCCGACATGCTCGAGGCCAACCGCCTCGTCCTCGAGGACCTCGAGCCGCAGATCGACGGCGAGCTCATCGACTCCAAGGTCGAGGGCCGCGTCGTCATCGAGGCGGGCGCCCGGCGTCGTGCAACAGCCAGGTCCGCGGCCCCGCCGTCATCGGCGCCGGCAGCACCGTCACCGACTCCTACATCGGGCCCTACACCGCGATCGACGCCGACTGCGAGGTCGCCAACTCCGAGATCGAGCACTCGATCCTGCTCGCCGGCGCGAGCGTCCGCGACCTGCCGTCGCGGATGGAGGCGAGCCTGCTGGGCCGGAACGTCAAGATCGCGACCGCCGACGGACTGCCGAAGACGCTGCGGATGATCGTCGGCGATCAGTCGGAGCTGACCCTCCCGTGAAGGGCGACATCGCCGATCAGGCGAAGGTGGCCGAGGCGATCGACGGCGCCGACGCCGTCGTCAACTTCGCGGCCGAGTCGCACGTCGACCGCTCGATCGAGGATCCCGGCGCCTTCATCCAGACCGACGTCTACGGCACCTACGTGCTGCTCGAGGCTGCGCGCGACGCGGGCATCCGCCACCTGCAGATCTCGACCGACGAGGTCTACGGCTCGATCGACGAGGGCTCGTTCACCGAGAGCTCGCCGATCGCTCCCTCCTCGCCCTACTCGGCGTCGAAGGCCGGCGGCGACATGCTCGTCGGCGCCTTCATGCACACGTACGGCACCGACGCGCTGATCGTTCGCGCCTCGAACAACTACGGGCCCAACCAGCATCCGGAGAAGCTGATCCCGCTGATGGTCCTGAACGCGATGGCCGGCGATCGCCTCCCCGTCTACGGCGACGGGCAGCAGGTCCGCAACTGGCTCTTCACCGAGGACTTCGCCTCCGCGATCGATGTCGTCCTCGCAGAAGGGCGAGGCCGGCGAGGTCTACAACGTCGGCGGGCCCGAGGAGCTGACCAACCTCGAGGTGATCCAGGCGATCCTGGAGCTGACCGGCGGGGACGACTCCCTGATCGACTACGTCGACGACCGCCTCGGCCACGACCGCCGCTACTCGCTGTCGGCCGAGCGCACCGAGGGGCTGGGCTGGAAGGCGCAGGTCCACTGGCGGGAGGGCATCCAGCGCACCGTCGAGTGGTACCGCGACAACGAGGAGTGGTGGGGACCGATCCGCTCCGGCGAGTACGCCGAGTACTACGAGCGCCAGTACGGCCGCAAGCTGGGGAGCTGAGGGCACCGGTGGCCGAGCGGGTCGAGACGAAGATCGAGGGCCTCGTGGCGATCGAGCCGCAGGTCTTCGGCGATGAGCGCGGCTTCCTGATCGAGAGCTTCAGCGCCGACAGCTGGCGCGAGTTCGGGATCGACGAGACCTTCCTGCAGGAGAACCACTCGCGGTCGACCCAGATGGGAACGCTGCGCGGCATCCACTTCCAGACCGAGCCGGGACAGGGCAAGCTCGTCCGCTGCGTGCGCGGCGCGATCTTCGACGTCGCCGTCGACCTCCGCCGCGGCTCCCCGACCTACGGGCAGTGGGAGGGCCACGTGCTCGACGACATCACCCACCGCCAGCTCTGGGTCCCGGTGGGCTTCGGCCACGGCTTCCAGGTCCTGAGCGAGGTCGCCGACGTCGCCTACAAGCTCACCTCCCTCTACGACCCCGCCACCGAGTCCGACATCGCCTGGGACGACCCCGACGTCGGGATCGAGTGGCCGCTCGCCGACCCGCTGCTCTCGGAGCGGGACAAAGCTGCCCCGCGCCTCGCGGACGTTGCAGACGAACTTCCTTTCTAGGTACGTTCAACCGGCACCCGACCAGAGGAGAACACCGATGGCCAAGAAGTCGAAGAAGTCGAAGCGCGACAACGACCTGTTCGCCCAGCTCCAGGACAACGGCGTCCGCAAGAGCGTCGCCGACCAGCTCGCACGGGCCTCCAGCGGCCTTGAGACCGGGAAGAAGAAGGCGGAGAAGGGCGTCCGTGAGGCCGCCGAGAACTTCCGCAAGCTCGCCGCCGACCTCGAGGGCCGCCTGCCCGGCGACACCAACGTCGCCGGCGCCAAGGCGGACGCCGCCGCGGCCGACGCCAGGGCGAAGGCGACGAGCGCGAAGCGGACGACTAAGGCCACCGCGAAGAGCGCCAAGGCCGGCGCGAAGCGGACGACCGCCAGCGCCAAGACCGGCGCGAAGCGCACGACCGCCAGCGCCAAGCGGACCGGCACGAGCGCGAAGCGCACCGGCACGACGGCCAAGACGTCGGCCAAGCGCACTGCGGCGACCGCCCGCACGAGCGCGAAGTCGACGGCCACGACCGCGAAGTCAACCGCGAAGAAGCCGACCGCCGCGAGCCGCAGCGCCGCCGCCAAGAAGGCCGCCGCGACGCGCAAGGCGAACGCCTCCAAGCGCAGCACCGCCGCCAAGAAGGCAGCCGCGACGCGAGCGAAGAGCTCCTAGCTCACCGGCAGCGAGCCGCGGGGGCAGGGATCAGCCTTGCTTACGACGCGGCGCGGAAATCGACGCCGTCGATGCTCGTCGCGCAAGCGCTCGACTCCATGCACCAAGCTCGCTGCTGCCCACCGCGTTCGCGCCGTTTTCCGGCAGAGCCCAGCGCGTCAGACGCGACCGACGCGCCCGTGACCGAGTCGGGTCCGAGTTCGAGGGCACCGATAGCGTTCGTCGCGACGTCGGCCGCGACGATGCTGTCGGTGGCGATCTCGGGCGAGGCGACACCATTCGTTGCGATGTCATCGGTCCCGAGGGTGTTGTTGGCGACGGCGAGGGTGCCGATGGCGTTGTCCGCGACGTCAGGTGCCGTGACGCCGTCCGTCGCGATCTCCGAGGTGGCGACGGCGCCGGTCCCGATGTCGTCGGCTCCGAGGGAGTTGGGGGCCACCTCGAACGTGCCGATGGCGTTGTCCGCGACGTCGGAGGCCGTGACCCCGTCCGTCGCGATCGCAGTAGTGCCCACGGCTCCCGCCGCGATCTCGCTCGAGGCGACGGAGTCGGCTGCGAGATCGCTCGCGAGGAGCGAGTCGGCCGCAACCTCGCTCGTGCCGACTGAGCCAGGGGCCAGATCCGCCGCCGTCAGCGAATCCAAAGCGACCTCGGTCGAGCCGACAGCGGATGCCGCGATGCTCGGATTCGGGTAGACGCCGCTCAGGCTGCCGCCGGCCGCGCCCGAGGGTGGCCCGCCCGCGCCCTGGCAGGTGACGGTGCCGTCGGCTGCGATCGCGCGGATCGACTCGCCGACCGAGCAGTCGCCGCTGACCCGCTGCTGCAGGCCCGAGGTGTCGACGGTCGGGAGGTTCAGCGTGTCCTCGTCGACGTCGGCGCCGGTGAGCGAGTTGTCCTTGACCTTCGACCCGTCGACCGCATTCGCCGCGAGGTCGCCGGTGCCGACGGCGCCCTCGCCGATGTCCTGAGTCAGCACCTGGCCGTCCTTGATCGTCTTCGACTTGACGGTGTTCTTCTTCAGCCCGGCCGCCATCCCGACGCCGCCGAGGGCGATGAAGATCGCGACGAATCCGAGGATGTTGTTGCGGATGTAGGTACTGGTCACGAGCACTCCTTCCTGACCTTCGCCTTGGCCTTCTTGACCTTCGTCTTCGCCTTGGTGACCTTGGCCCGGTTGTGAGATTTCTTGGCCCTCTTCAACTTCGCCCTGGCCTTCGCGAGCTTCGCCTTCGCGGCGTTGCAGGCGGCGCTCCATCGCCGCCGCCGCCACCGGGCGGGTTGGCCGGAGGCGTGACCGGTGGCGTCACCGGAGGATCGACCGGCGGCTCGACGGGAGGTTCGACCGGTGGGTCGGGGCCGTCGTTGTCGAGGTCTCGCAGCCTGTCGTGACGTCGGCGGGGGAGGCGTCGGCGAACGCGATGTCGGCCTCGGTCCCGCATTCGATCGTGTCGACGACGCCGTCGATCGCGAAGATCGTGTCGTCGCCTCCCGCGGCGTCGAGGTCGTCGGCGCCAGGCCGCCGGTCAGCTTGTTCGGCTTGCGCGTCGCCGATCAGCTCGTCGGCGACCGGAGCCGCCGACTGAGGTTGTCGATCGTCGTCGAGATGCCGTCGCCCTCGGCGCCCCCGTTCCCGCCGCTGTCCCCGGCGCTCGTTCCGCTCAACGCGGCGTGGATCGCGTCGGTCCGATTGGCGTAGCTGACGGTGTCGTCGCCGGCGTTCGGGCCGGCGAAGAAGACGTCGGCGCCGTCGGGTCCGGTGCCCTGCCCGCCGAACAGCGTGTCGTTGCCGGGGCCACCGGAGAGCGTGTTGTCGTTCGAGGTGCCGCGAAGCGTGTCGTCGCCGCTGCCGCCGACCAGGTTCTCGGTTCCCGTGTCGATCGAGTCGCCGTCGGTGACCGATGAGCTTCCGGTGCCGATGCCCGCGTGATCGGGTCGGTCCGGTTCGAGTAGCTGACGGTGTCGATGCCCGTTGCCGGGGACGAACGTGTCCGCGCCGTCAGGGCCGGTGCCCGCGCCGCCGCGGAGCGTGTCGTTGCCGTTGTTCCCGAGAATCCGATTCGGGCCGGCATCGCCGACCAGGGTGTCGTTGTTGGATCCGCCTCGCAGCCCTTCGACCGAGGACTGGATGTCGTCACCTTCGCAGCCGCCGCCGGGGCAGCTCGCGCCGTCATTGGCGCCGTCGCCGATCGTCAGCGACAGCGTGTCCGTGCGCGGGTTGTAGGCGGCGGTGTCACCGAGGTTCGAGTTCTGCCCGCCGGCGGTGCCCTTCGGAGCCGCCGATGAGAGTGTCAGCGCCGTCGGCGCCCGGGCCCGGTCCGCCCGTCAGGTCGTCGTCCCCGCCGCCGCCGCTGAGCACGTTCGCCGCCGGGTTGCCGGTGAGGTCGTCGTCGCCGTTGCCGCCGGTGATGTTCTCGAACGTCTCGATGTGGTCGGCTTCGGTCCCCTCGCCATCATCGTCGACGCCGTCGAGGTCGACGTCGAGGTCACCGGTCCGCGGGGCGTAGCTGACGGTGTCGGAGGTGCCCGGCTCCCCCGATCAGCGTGTCGTTGCCGTCGGTGGCGCCGGCCGCTGCCGCCGCTGATCGTGTCGTTGCCGCCCCTGCCGTCGATCACGTTCGCGGCGGTGCTGCCGCTGAACGTGTCCGCCGCCGGTGTTGCTGCCGATCAGGTTCTCGACGTCGGTGCCGATGTTGTCGCCCTCGAAGTCGTTCGCGACCCCGTCGATCGAGGCGGTCACCGCGCCGCGGTTGTGTAGCTGACGGTGTCGCCGCCGGTCGAGTTGGCGCCACCGTTGAAGACGTCGGCGCCGTCGGGGACGTTGTTGAAGCGATCGCCGCCGACCGAGCGGGTCGTCGCCTCCGAGAGCCGTTGAGCGTGTCGGTGACGTTCCCGAAGCCGCCGAAGAGCGAGTTGGGCCGGAGCTGCCGCGTCAGCGTGTCACCGGCGCTGCCGCCGATCAGATCCTCGACGTCGGTCTCGACGTCGTCGTCCTCGCACCCGGCGCCGGAGGGGCACCCGCCGGCGCCGTCGTTGGGCGGTGCCGTCGATGCTGACGACGAGCGCGCCTGTGCGCCCCGTGTAGTCGACGAGGTCCATGTTCAAGCCGCCGATGAAGCGGTCGGCGCCGTCAGCGCCGACCCCTGTTCCTCCGACGAGGGTATCGTCTCCCGCGCCGCCGGCGATCACGTTCGCACCCGAGTTGCCGATCAGCGTGTCAGCGCCGCCGTCGCCGGTCAGGTTCTCGACATCGGTTGCGATCGAGTCGCCCTCGCAGGGCCCGACATCGCAGTTCGGCGCCGTCGTCGCCGCGCGCCGCCGTCGATGTCGGCCTTGATCGGCGACGAGCCGGGCGTCTGGCTGTAGTCGACCTTGTCAGCATCGCCGGTGCTGGTTCCGCCGTTGAAGGCGTCGGGGCCGGGGGAGTTCAGGAGGATGTCGGCGCCGCTGCCGCCGTTGATCGTGTCGCTGTCCGCGGCACCAGATGTATTGCCGCCACCGAAGAGCGTGTCGTCGCCTTCGTCGCCGTTGACGGTGTCGTTCCCGGGCCCGCCGTCGATGTCGGTGTCGTCGCCATCGCCGGCGTTGATCGTGTCGTTCCCGCGCCGGCCGTCGATCTGATCGGTGTCGGCCGCATCCGTCGTGTCGGCGTCGGTGCCACCGTTGAGGGTGTCGTCGCCGAGCCCGCCGTCGATCGTGTCGGCAAGCGGACCGCCCGTGATCGTGTCGTTCCCATCGCCGTTGTCGTCGTCGGCGAACTCGCCACCGTTGAGGATGTTGTTCCCGCCGTTGGCGACGATCGTGTCGGCGTCGTCCCCGCCGCTGACGATGTCGGAGCCGTTGCCGGTGGTGATGACGTCGTCGCCGTCGAGCGTCCGGATCGTGTCGCCGTTGACCGTGGTCAGCGACGCTGCGACCACGGTGTCGTCGCCGTCGGTCCCGTCGACCGTGTCGGAGCCGTTGCCGAGCGAGATCTCGGACTCGAACCGACCGGGGATGAGACCCGAGATCACGTCGAGGTTGACGAAGCCGCCGCTCGAGCCGAAGTCGACGTCGAAGACGTCCTCGCCGTTGTCGTCGCAGCGGACGGTCGTGCCGCCGCTGCGGCGCAGTTGCTGTCGGAGGTCGTCGCCGCGCCGCCCCCGGCCTCGGAGATCACGAACTCGTCCTGGGAGAGCTGGTAGCTGACCGTCGTCGCCAGGACGCCGTTCGTCGAGGAGATGTTGACCTCGTCGCCGACGGTCGAGACGGTGATGCTCGCCGAGGCCTGTCCGGCCCCCGCGAGCGCGGCGGCGGTCACCGCTGTCGTCAGCGCTGCGCGGCGGAGGGTCAGCACTTGTCGCTGACCTCCGCGTTCGCCTTCTTGACGGTGTCCTTGGCCTTCTTGACCTTCGCCTTGGCCTTCTTCTTCGCCTTGCCCTTGGCGCCCTTGGCCTTGTCCTTCGCCTTCTTCAGCTTGTCCTTGGCCTTGTCGAGCTTCTCCTTCGCCGCGGTGCAGGCGGCGCTGTCACCGGTGGGCGGCGGCGTCGGCGGGACCGTCCGCGTGCCGCTCAGGTTGAACGACTGCCCGGGGGAGGGGTGGACGGGGTCGCCGACGGAGAAGACGCAGGTGCTCTTGACGGTGAAGGACGTGCACCCGGTCGAGAAGCCGTTGCCAGGGTTTCGGTACACGGCGGGCGATCCGAACGGCGCGGAGTTCTCCGCCCAGTACCACTGGTTGAAGGGCGGCTCGCTCCCGGGTCGAGGATCGCCGAGACACCGAACCAGTAGGTGCCCGCGCTCAGCTCGGGCGCGGCGAACGACAGGTTCATCCGCGGGTAGTCGGTGGCGGTCGCGACGCGTGGGGAAGACCTCGGCGCCGGGCGTCCCGCCGGCGTCGGCGAAGATCGAGACGTTCGCGCTCGTCGCCGGCACGACCCGTCGTTGTTGCCGCGGACGAGCGCCCCGGTGATGATGCCACTTCTCGCCGGCCGGGACCACGAAGTCGTCGGCCGTCATCGCGTCGAAGGCGTTGTTGGCGGGGTTGAAGTCCTGGGAGTTGATCGACTGCGGCGAGGTCTCGTCGACGTTGTTGAAGAGCACCTCGGCCGACGCTGTCGCCGGCACCAGCATCGCCGCGGCGAGCGCCAGGCCCCCCGGCCATCCGTGCTTTGAGTCCCCTGGTCATCTCATGCCTCCCGTCGCTCGCGCAGGGAGGGGGTCGACCGGAGCGCATCGAGCGCGTCCATCAGCTCGAGCCAGCCGTGGAACGGCCGCGAGCGCTTCGCCGTCGACGATCGAGCCCGAGATGACGTCGCCGTCACCGAGGAGCAGGCGAGCCTCGACCATCTGGCCGGGCCCGCCGCTTCCTTCCGCTTCACCTTCATCCAGGGCGAAGCTAGCCTCCGCTGGCACCGGGCCGAGCAGGTGCGCGGCCCGAAAACCGAAACGCCCGAAACGACCGCCCGAAACGCGCCAGCTTCGGCCCAGCGGGTCCCCCCGAGAGCTCCTCGCCGCACTCCTCGATCAGCGCCCGGCGGTTCCGGACGCCGAGCTTCCGGTAGGTGCGGGTCAGGTGGACCTCGACCGTGCGCTCGCCGACGCCGAGCTCGGTGGCGATGTCGCGGTTCGACATCCCGGCGACCGCCATCCGCGCGACGCGCAGCTCGCTCGGCGTCAGGGAGGCGATGTCCCGCCGCCGGCGCTGCGCCCGCCCTCGCCGGCCGCGCCGAGCTCATCGGTGGCGCGCACGCTCGACGGCGACCGAACCGCATTCGCGCGCCAGCTCCGCCGCCTCGCGGAGCGGCTCGCGCGCCTCCCGCGGCCGCTTGGCGTGGCGCAGCGCGGCCGCCGAGATCGACCAGCGTCCGCGCGAGCTCGAGCCGGGCGCTCGATCGCCGCAGGTGCTCGACGGCGCGCTCCAGCCCGGCGATCCGCTCCCCCTCGTCGGCGGCGACCAGCGCGACGCCGCGGGTCGCGATCCCGATCGCCCGCTCCGTTCCCAGCTCCCCCGCCAGCCGCAGCTCCTCGGCTGCCAGCTCGACGGCCCGCTCGGTCTCGCCGCGCCCGGCCAGCGCCACCGCGGCGATCGTGCGCCACGCCATCGCCGAGGGGGTCAATGCCGCCGAAGCGCAGCTCGCGCTCGCCGACGAGCAGCACGTCGTCGACTCCCTCCTCGCGCTTCCCGGTCGCGATCCGCAGCACCCCGCGGGCCAGCAGCGACAGCTGGAAGACGGCGGCGTCGGGGATCTCCTCGGAGAGGCCGTCCGCGATCAGCGCCAGCCCCTCCTCGGGGTGCCCGGCCTCCGCGCGGAGCCACGCGTCGAAGGCGATCACGAAGGGATCCAGCGGGGTCGCGCCGTGGACCGCGCGGATGTCGGAGGCCGAGCGGACCTCCTCCGCCGCGAGCGCGAGCTCGCCGCGGCGCAGGTGCAGCCAGGCGCTGATCGTCGAGGCCAGCGCGACCCCGATCGGCCAGCCGCGCTCGCGCGCGTCGGCGATCGCCTCCTCGAGCTCCCGCTCGAGCAGCTCCTCGCCGTCGGCGAGCACGAGGGCGAACAGCGCCTCCATCACGATCACGCTCGCGCAGCTCTGCTCGGCGACGAGGTCGCCGCCGACCGAGCGCCCGCGAGCGCGAGGTCGAGCGTCCGCTCGGCCGGTTCGTTGCCCTGCGCCGAGGCGAACGCAGCCACCGCCAGCAGCTTGCGCTCGGCCGGCGTCGACCCCTTCGAGGCCCGCCGCGACGCCTCGATCCGCTCGGTCGCCCGCTCGAATCGGTGCAGGTTGAGCTCGGCTGAGGCGAGCTCGGCGATCGCGCTCAGCTCGAGCTCGCGGTCACCCTCGCTGACCGCGAGCGCCCGCTCGAAGGTGTCCGCCGCGGCGTCGAGGTCCAGCACGGTCAGGTGCGCACGGGCCAGCTCCATCAGGGCCGAGCGGCGCTGGGCGTGGTCGTCGCGTCCTCGACCGCGGCCTGCAGGTGGCCGACCGCGCTCCTGTCGAGCGAACGGATCGCGGCCGCGCCGAGCTGCAGCAGGATCTCCGCCCGCGTGCCGGGATCGGGGTCGAGCTCGAGTGCGCGCAGCAGGTAGCGGACGGTCGCCTGCGGAGCGCCGAGCGCGTATACCCGGCGCCCGGCCTCGATCAGGATCTCGGCGCCGCCGGGAATCGCGATGTCGCCCGCCGCGATCAGGTGCGGGGCGATGCGCTCGGGCTGCTCGCCGGCGGAGTGGAGGAGCCGAGCCGCCTGGACGTGGCGGGCGTGGCGCCGCCGCGGGGAGATCTGCTCGTAGATCGTGCTGCGCAGGATCGGGTGGGAGAAGCGGAGCACCTCCTCGCCCTCGACGAGTTCGGCGGCCTCGAGTGCCTCGACCCCCTCCTCGCCCTCGCCGAGCGTCAGCCCGGCCATCTCGCACACGTCGGTCGAGTGGCGCCTCGCCGAGGATCGTCAGCGCCTCGGCGAGCTCGCGCGCGAGCCCCGGCAGCCGCCGCAGCCGCAGCAGCACCGTCCGCACGATCGAGTCGGGAACGAGGCCGCCCGCGAGCTCGGCCGCCTGCGCTCCGGTTCCGGCGTTCTGCGCGACCAGCTCCAGCGCGAGAGCGTCGAGCAAGAGCGGGTTGCCGCCGGTCGCCTCCTGGGCGCGGTCGACGAGGGCCGGGCTCGGCGGCGATCGAGCCGCCGTTCGAGCAGCGAGGCGCTTGCGTCTCGCGAGTCAGCGGCTCAGGGGAAAGCGCCCCCGAGTAATCGGCGGCGACCAGCGTGCGCAGCACCTCCTCGGTGGCGGGCACCTCCCCGCGCCGGACGGTCGCGGCCACGAGCACTGGCAAGCTCGCCGATCCCCTTCTCGAGGTGGTTGAGCCAGCGCAGCGACTCCGGGTCGGACCAGTGGGCGTCGTCGATCAGGAGCGCTACGCGGTCCGCCGCGGGCGAGGTTCGTGACCACCCAGGTCAATCCGCGCAGCAGCGCCTGGCTCGGGTCCCCGACCGGAGCCGGCTCGGAGTCGCCTCCGCCGCCGAGCAGCAGGGTCGCGGCGGGAGCGGCCGCGCCGTCGAGGAGCTCGGCGCGGCGTCGGCGGTCGGCCCGCTGCAGCGGCGCGGTCAGGAGCTGCGCGGCGATGCCGAAGGCGATCGACTCCTCGAGCTCGTCGCAGCGGGCGCCGAGCACCTCGAACCCGCGGTCGGAGGCGAGCCGGCGCAGCTCCCAGAGGAGTCGCGTCTTGCCGATCCCCGCGGTGCCCTCGATGAGCAGCACTCCGCCGCGCCCGGCGCTCGCCTCCGCGAGCGCGTCCTCGATCGCGGCGAGCTCACCCAGCTCCGCTCGAGCAGCGGTCCCCCTGATCTCGATGCTCCCGCGGCCAACTCGGCGGCAGCCTAGATCGCCTGTCTCGACCGGGTGCCCCGTTTCGGTTCCCTCCGCTCGTCGTTTCGGGTTTCCGCTCCGGTCGCGGACGAGCGCCACACGCGCGACTACCTTCGTGGCATGAAGGCCGCAGCGCTCCCACCTCCGCCGAAACGTCGTCGCCTACCTCGCGCTGGCGGTCGCCCTCGGCGCACGAGCGCCTATGCCGCCGACAAGCTCGTCGGTCGAAGGACATCGCCAGGAACGCGATCCGCGGCAAGCACGTCAAGGACGGTCGCTCAGCGGTCGGACTTCGCGCGGGCAGCTGCCGGCCGGTGCGCAGGGTCGTCAAGGTCCCCAGGGACCGGAGGGACCGAGCAACCCGAACGCGGAGACGCTCGACGGGTCGCTCGGACGGGTTCGTTCGCTACGGGTCGACGATCCCGAGCGGTGTGACCGTCCGTGGGGTCTTCGGGGTCGAGATCGAGGAGCGCAACGGCACCGGCGCCTTCACGCGAAGAACAGCACCTTCTCTCGCTCCCCGGAGGCGCCTGTCCCGCTCACCGATGCAACGTCAACTTCCGCCCGAGCTTCGGATTCGACGCACCCCGACTGCAACGGCCCAGCTCCGCGCCCACCGCTCCTCCGGAAGGTCTGCATCTACGAGATCGGCACGGTTGACCATCACCGCGGCTCCGGCGTGGCTCCTTCGCGCTCGCGGCGGCTCCCGATTCGGCTTCGAGATAAACCTACCAGCGCTGCACCACCCACGCCGCGGCCATGTTACGACCTGGCCTACACCGCGCCGTAGTTCCACAGCGCGCGCTCGCGCTGTCGTACCCTTCTCGCATGTTTCGCGCACTCGCAGGGGGGTGTCTGGTGGCGCTCACGCTCGCCCTCGCGGCATGTGGAGGCGACGAAGCGCTCTCGGCTGACGACTACAGCTCGCAGCTAGACGCGGCGTGCGCCGAGGTCATGCAGGCCAACCGGGAGCTCCCCCAGATCCAGGCCGACGAGGAGCTCTCGATCGAGGAGGTCGAGGAGCTGGCGGAGGAGAACGGCGACGAGTTCATCGCGAAGGTGAGGGACCTGACCCCGCCCGACGACCTCGCCGACGTGCACGAGGACCTGGTCGAGGGGATCGAGAAGGGCCCGCCCGAGGACGATCTCGACGCCTACCTCGCCTACCAGGA
Source organism: uncultured Solirubrobacterales bacterium (assembly GCA_963740845.1). Classification (GTDB taxonomy): domain Bacteria; phylum Actinomycetota; class Thermoleophilia; order Solirubrobacterales; family 70-9; genus RHKX01. Next base: position 167,649 of record CAVUFM010000013.1, on the reverse strand, counting down.
GGAGGGCGCCGCCCTGCTACGACGAGCTCGGTGCGACCGGGTGCGCCGACGGGATCCGGGAGTCGAACGAGGCGCTCGAGGAAGCCCACGGGAACGCCGGCCCGCTGGCCAGCCCTGACCCCGGCAGCTGATCGAGCCGACATCGGTCGGTCGCTAACGTCCATCGGTTAGTGGCCACGGCTGAAAGCACCCAAAAGGACACCTTCTGACCCTCTCGCTGCGTTCAGCGATCGCACGCGCGACTGGTTCCTGCGCTCCTTCGAGGGGCCGACCCCCGCTCAGATCGCCGGCTGGCCGGTCATCGCGACCGGCGCCAACACCCTGATCTGCGCCCCGACCGGCTCGGGCAAGACGCTCGCCGCGTTCCTCTGGGGAATCGACCGGATCGCGCAGCGCAAGCAGGCCGCCCTCGATGCCGGCGTGGACCTCTCGGAGAACGGCCCGGGCGTCCAGCTCGTCTACGTCTCGCCCCTGAAGGCCCTCTCCTACGACGTCGAGCGGAACCTCCGCGCGCCGCTGGCCGGCGTCGGCGCCGAGGTCACCGTCGGGCTGCGGACCGGCGACACCCCGCAGAAGGACCGTCAGGCGATGCTCCGCAAGCCGCCCGACATCCTGATCACCACGCCCGAGTCCCTCTATCTGATGATGACCTCGCGGGCCAAGGAGATCCTCACCGACGTCGACGCGCTGATCGTCGACGAGATCCACGCCGTCGCCCCGACCAAGCGAGGCGCCCACATGGCGCTGACGCTCGAGCGGCTCGAGCGTCACGTTGCGACGGAGGCGAACGACGGCGAGGGCCGCGAGGAGCCGCTGCAGCGGATCGGCCTCTCCGCGACGCAGCGCCCGCTCGAGCGGATCGCCGGCTTCCTCGTCGGGCCCCCACCGGGAGTGCGAGATCGTCGACGCCGGGGTCCGCAAGGAGATGGACCTCGAGATCGTCGTCCCGGTCGAGGACATGACCGACCTCGGCGGCGTCGGCGTCCAGCCGCCCGTCGGCCCCGACGGCGAGCCGCAGCTACCTGGGCCGACGCCGGGCCTCCCGGGCCAGGTTCCCGGCGACACCCAGCCGCACAACTCGATCTGGCCGGCGATCTACCCCGAGCTGCTCAAGCTCGTCCGCGAGCACACCTCCACCATCGTCTTCGTCAACAACCGCCGCGGCTCCGAGCGTCTCGCGAAGCGCCTGAACGAGATGAACGCCGAGGAGCTCTACGACGCCGAGCTCGCCGAGGAGGAGAAGGCCAACGGCCCGCCGCCGAAGCCCGACCCCGACGCACCGCCGGAGCCACCTGACGCGAAGCCGCCGGTGCCGCTCGACCGTTATCCCGAGATCGCCCGCGCCCACCACGGCTCCCTCGCCCGCGAGGAGCGCGAGGTCGTCGAGGAGATGCTCAAGCGGGGAGACCTGCCGTGCCTGGTCGCGACCTCCTCCCTCGAGCTGGGAATCGACATGGGCGCCGTCGACCTCGTGATCCAGGTCGAGTCACCGAAGTCCGTCGCGCGGGGGATCCAGCGGATCGGCCGCGCGGGCCACGAGCTCGGAGCGGTCTCCAAGGGCCGGATCTTCCCCAAGTTCCGCTCCGACCTCCTCGAGTGCGCGGTCGTCGCGAAGCGGATGCGAAGCGGCGAGATCGAGGAGACGGTGATCCCGCAGAACCCGCTCGACGTGCTCGCTCAGCACATCGTCTCGATCGTGGCCGACCCCGAGAGCGAGTGGACCGTCGACGACATCGAGAGCGTCGTCACCGGCACCGACCCGTACAAGGAGCTCTCCCGCGAGCAGCTCGAGAACGTCCTCGACATGCTCGACGGCCGCTACCCGTCCGAGCGCTTCGCCGAGCTCCGGCCGCGGATCGTCTGGGACCGGACCGCGGGCACCGTTCGCGGCCGCAAGGGCGCACGGCAGCTCGCCGTCACCAACGCGGGCACGATCCCCGACCGCGGCCTCTACGGCGTCCACCTCCCCGACGGCCGCCGCGTCGGCGAGCTCGACGAGGAGATGGTCTACGAGGCCCGCGCCGGCCAGGTCTTCCTGCTGGGAGCCTCGAGCTGGCGGATCGAGGAGATCACCCGCGACCGCGTGATCGTCACCCCGGCTCCCGGGGTTCCCGGCGCGGTGCCGTTCTGGCGCGGGGAGGGGGTCGGCCGGCCCGTCGAGCTCGGCCGCGCGATCGGCGAGTTCTCCCGCGAGGCGGTCAACAAGGAGCCCGAGCAGCTCGCCGAGGAGTACGACCTCGACCAGCTCGCGGCTCGCAACCTCGTCGACTACCTGCGCGAGCAGCAGGCGGCGACGCGCGTCGTCCCCTCCGATCAGACGATCGTGGTCGAGCGGTTCCGCGACGAGATCGGCGACTGGCGGCTCTGCGTCCTCTCGCCGTTCGGCGGTCGCGTCCACGCCGCGTGGGGTCTCGCGCTCGCCGCTCGGATCCGCGACGAGTACGAGCTCGAAGCCGACGCGATCTGGTCCGACGACGGGATCGTCGTCCACCTCCCCGACGCCGACGAGGCGCCGTCTCCCGATCTGGTCCTGCTCGACGCCGACGAGATCGAGGACCTGGTCGTCGGCGAGCTCTCCGGCTCGGCGCTCTTCGGCGCCCGCTTCCGCGAGGCGGCGGGCCGCTCCCTGCTGATCCCGCGCGCCTACCCCGGCAAGCGCACGCCGCTCTGGCAGCAGCGCCTGAAGTCGCAATCGCTCCTCGAGGTCGCCAAGGACTTCCCGCGCTTCCCGGTCACGCTCGAGACCTACCGCGAGGTGCTGCGCGACGTGCTCGACCTCCCCGCGCTCGCGGAGATCCTCCGGGATCTGAAGTCGCGCCGGATCTCGCTGGTCGAGGTCGAGACCCAGACCGCCTCGCCGTTCGCGAGCTCGCTGCTCTTCGACTACGTCGCGACCTACATGTACGAGGGCGACACGCCCAACGCCGAGCGCCGCGCCGCCGCGCTCGCCCTCGACCGTGACCTGCTGCGGGAGCTGCTCGGCCAGGAGGAGCTCCGCGAGCTGATCGACCCCGCCGCGCTCGAGGACGTCGAGAACTCGCTCCAGCACCGGATCGATCAGGCGAAGGCGGTCGACCGCGATCAGCTCCAGCAGATCCTGCGCCGGCTCGGCGACCTGACCTCCGAGGAGTGCGAGGAGCGGACCGCCGACGGCTACTCGGCGGCGTCGATGCTGCAGAAGCTCCAGGCCGAGCGGCGCATCGTCGAGGTCCGGATCGCCGGCGAAGCCCGCTGGATCGCGGCCGAGGACGGCGCGCTCTATCGCGACGCGCTCGGCGTCCCCGTTCCCTCCGGCCTGCCCGACTCGTTCCTCGAGCCCGTGCCGGATCCGATGGAGGTGCTCATGCGCCGCTACGCCCGAACGCACATCCCGTTCCCGACCGCGCAGCCGCAGCGCCGCTTCGGCGTCGACCCGAGCGCGGCCCTGAAGGCGCTCGAGGCGAAGGGCGAGCTGATCCGCGGCGAGCTCCTGCCGGGCGGGAGCGAGCGCGAGTGGTGCGACCCCGACGTGCTCCGGCGACTGCGCCGCGCGTCGCTCGCCGTCCTCCGCAAGGAGGTCGAGGCGACCGATCCCTCCGAGCTCGCGCGCTTCCTCTCCTCCTGGCAGAACGTCGACGCGTACCGCCCGGCGGGCGCCGGTCCCGACCGGCTGCGCGAGGCGCTCGTGCCGCTGCAGGGCGTCGCGCTGACCCCCGAGACCTGGGAGCGAGACGTGCTCCCGCGGCGGCTCGGCACCTACTCGCCGGTCTGGCTCGACGAGCTCGCGACCGGGGGAGAGATCGTCTGGATCGGCGCCGGCGCAACGGGCCGCACCGGGCGCGTCGCCTTCTACTTCCGGGAGGACGTGCGGATCGCCGGACCGCCTCCCGCCAACGTCAAGCTCGACCGCCCCGAGGGCGAGATCCAGGACGAGATCCGCGAGCTCCTCGGGAACGGCCCGGCGTTCTGGGTGGATCTCGTCGCCGACCTGCTGAAGGAGGGCCGCAGTCGCGAGGAGCTGCACAACGCGCTCTGGGACCTCGCGTGGTCCGGCGAGGTGACCAACGACGCCGTCGCCCCCCTGCGCGCGCCGCGCCTGAAGGCCTCGGAGTCGGCGTCCGCCCGCCGCGGACGCCGCTTCTCCGCGCGCCGCAACGCGACCGGTCAGGCCGTCGCCGGCCGCTGGTCGCTCACGGCCTCCCTCTTCCGGAACGAGCCCGCCGGCGGGACCGAAGCTCCGCGCGCAGGCCGAGCTGATGCTCGAGCGCTACGGGATCGTCACCCGCGAGACCGTGCTCGCCGAGGGGATCCCCGGCGGGTTCTCCTCTCTATATGGGGAGCTCTCGAACCTCGAGGTGCTCGGCACCGCCCGCCGCGGCTACTTCGTCGAGGGACTGGGAGGCGCGCAGTTCGCGCTCGCCGGCGCGGTCGAGCGGCTGCGCTCGCTGCCTCGCGTCGACGAGGAGTTCACGATCCTCGCCGCCACCGACCCGGCGCAGCCCTACGGCGCGAGCCTGAAGTGGCCGCGCCCGGCCGGGACCGACGAGGAGCCCTCGGGCCGCGGCGGCCGCCGGCCGAGCCGCGTCGCCGGCGCCTTCGTCCTGCTCCGCAACGGCCAGCCCGTCATCTACATCGAGCGCGGCGGCAAGGGCCTGCTGCGGCTCGGCGACATCCCGGCGCAGGTGCTGGCGAACGCGCTCAGCGCGATCGTCGAAGGGGTGCGCGAGCGCAAGCTCCCGCGCCTCGGCCTCGAGCGGATCGACGGCGAGTCGATCGTCGGCCACGAGCTCGAGGTCTCGCTGGTCGAGGCCGGGTTCGAGCGCCAGCCGCGGCGGTTGGTGGCATCGGCGTAGCGCGTCCGTACGCAGCTCCCGGCCGATGGAAGTCGGCGTCGAAGCTCGCGAGGATGGCTCCAGCTTCGATCCCGATCCCCGCGAGATCGGCTCGGTCCCTGTTGCGCCGAAGGTCGTGGTCGACGCCGGCGGTGTCGCGAGGGCTGTCTGGTCGCGCTCCGGCCCCGAGCGGAACGACCTGGTCTCGACCTCCATCAGCTCGGCCGGGGTTGTCGGGGACACGACGGTCCTGGTCGAGGGCGCCGGTCTCGCGGTCGCGGATGTCGTGAATGGGCCCCTTGGTCTGACCGCCGCGGTGGTCGTCCCGGCCTCCGGCGGCGAGTCCATCGCCGTCGCCCACCTTGGGACCGACGACGTGCTCATCGAGACGGAGCTGATCGGGCCGTTCCAGGATGCTCTGGATCCGAGCCTCACGATCGATCCCGAGAACCGGGTCACGGTCCACTTCTTCGCCGTCGGTGGTGGAACCAGCGAGCAGCGGGCCCTCCGGATCTCCGCCACTGGGAACGTCGGCCGACTGGTCACCTACGACGGGCCGGCCACGGCGGGCTTTGCAACTGCACCGGACGGCGAGTTCGTCGCGCTCGGCGGCTGGAGGGCTTTCCTCAGGGCGACGTTCGTCCTGACCCATCCTCCGACGTTCGACTTCGGAACTAGCCTGGCTCCACTTTGCGACTGAGCTCGACACGGATTCCGTCGTTGATGACGACCCTGAACGGCACGCCACGTCGTGGGCGACGATCCCGAAGGCGAGGTGCGACGACGCCGGCAAGCGTCTCGGTGCTACGCTTCGAGACATCATAGCATCAACTGGACCGGACCGATAGTACGGGCCTGCCCGCCGCGGGTGGCGAAGAACCCACCCCAGGTGTGATGAAAACCGTGTCGGGTCGGCGTAGGTTGGACCCATGATCAGCGCAGCTCACACCCGGTCCCTCGTCCATCTGCTCGCGCTCGCGGCGCTCGCCCTGGTTGCTCTTGGCCTCGCCCTCGCGCCCCGCGCCGACGCCGCGTTCGCCGGGAGGAACGGCGACATCGCCTACGGGCGGCTGTTCGAGGGCGCCTACCACGTCTTCAAGCAGGATCCGGTCAGCGGCAGGTCGACGCAGCTCTCCACCGATGCGCTCGCCGGCGCGGGCCGGGACACCATCGCCACTGAGCCCTCGTTCGGTCCGACCGGGAAGCGCATCGTCTTCCTCAACTACGTGAAGACGGGTCACATCGGCGGCCGCCGTCCCGACGTCTTCGTGATGCGAGCCGACGGCTCGCACGTCAAGCGGCTGACCCACAGCCCGGGCCGTGAGTACGCGCCGGCTTTCTCGGCCGACGGGAAGCAGATCGCCTACTCGCTGCACGGAAAGACCTACGTGATCGCGTCGAACGGCAAGGGCGGGCGGGTCGAGCTCACCGCTGAGCTACCCGACGGCGGCGTCGGCGCCACGTTCTCCTCCGACGGCAGCAAGGTGGCGGTGACGAGCTTCAGCGACGACGACTCCGACATCGTCGTGATGAACGCCGATGGTTCCGATCCGGTCAACGTCACCGCCGCGAGCGATGACAACGAGTACCAGGCGGACTTCTCCCCCGACGGCTCTCGGATCGCCTTCATCAGCACCCGGCTCGATTCATACGGCGACCTCTTCACGATGGCGGCCGACGGAACCGACGTGGTCACCGTCGAGGCGGCCGAGGGGCTCGAGGCTGAAGCGCCCGTCTACTCGCCCGACGGCGAGCAGATCGCCTACGAGACGCGACTGAGCGAACGGGGTGCGGTCAGGGTCGCGACGATCCCGGCTGCGGGCGGCGAGCCCGAGAGCCTGCCGAACTCGGGCGCGATCTCCTCGGACCCGAGCTGGGGAATCAAGTGACGCTCGTTCGGCTGAACCCTCTGTACCCTGGACGCCAAGCCCGCTCGGGAGGCGGGTGGCATCAGATCAACGGGAGAGGTATTTCATCTTGAGGAAGTTTGTGCTGCTGGCCGCGTTGCTGGCTTCGTTCGTGTTCGCCCCCCAGGCGCTCGCCGCCACTCCGGCGAACGTTCTCGACGGCGACCTGACCTGCGGTCAGGTCACCGCCGAGGGCAACGTGTCGACGTCGCTCGGCCAGGTGTGGTGCGGCTCTCAGCCGGCATCGATCACCTCGACGCTCGACACGCCGCTGCCGGTCCCGCGCAGCACGCACAAGACCTTCGACGGCGTCCCGCTGGACGTCAACTTCGCGCTCCCGAGCACCGGCACCGCTCCCTACCCCGTGGTCGGGATCTACCACGGCTACGGCGGCGGCAAGTTCAGCTTCTCCCAGATGCAGCGGTGGCTCGACAAGGGCTACGCGACCTACTCGATCAGCCAGCGCGGCATGAGCGAGTCCTGCCGGAGCGCCGGCTCGCAGGCGGCCGATCCGACGGGCTGCGCGAACGGCTACACGCACCTGATGGATCAGCGCTACGAGGTCCGCGACACGCAGATCTTCCTCGGGGAGCTCGTCGACCAGGGTCTCGTCGCACCGACGAAGATCGCGGCGACCGGAGGCTCATACGGCGGCGGCATGTCGATGTCGCTGGCGGCCCTGAAGAACCGGATGATGATGCCGAACGGCAACATCGTTCCCTGGACCAGCCCCGACGGCACCCCGATGTCGCTCGCGGTCGCCTCGCCGAACATCCCGTGGACCGAGCTCACCTACGCGCTCGCCCCGAACGGCAACAACATCGACTACATCAAGGACGCCTCCTACTTCGGCCGGACCGGCGTGATGAAGGAGTCCTACGTGCAGGGCCTGATCACCCAGGCGCGCAACGCGCCCGAGGACCAGGGCGATCCGAGCGCGGACCTGCTCGGGTGGAAGGCGCTCCTCGACGCGGGCGAGCCCTACGACTCGAAGCCGGCGATCGCGGCGATGAAGGCCGAGATCAACACCTACCACTCCTCGTACGGCATCCCGCACGACCAGGCGCCGGCCCCGATGCTGATCAGCTCCGGGTTCACCGACGACCTGTTCCCGGTCAACGAGGCGACCCGCTACTACAACCGGACCCGGGCGCAGTTCCCGAGCTCGCCGCTCGGGCTGTTCTTCGGTTCGTTCGGCCACGCCCGCGGGCAGAACCAGGGCCACGGTCACGAGCGCCCTCAACACGCTCGAGGAGCAGTGGGTCGACCACTACCTGGCCGGCGTGGGCCCCCAGCCCGCATCGGACGTGACGACCTACACGCAGACGTGCCCCGCCGCGACGCCCGACGGCGGACCGTTCAACGCTCCGGACTGGGCGTCGATCTCGCCCGGCGAGATCCGGATCGACAGCCCCGCCGAGCAGACGATCGCTGCCGGTGGTGGCAGCACCGCGGTCGGTACCGCGTGGAACCCGGTGAGCAGCCCGAACCCGTGCACGACGACGGCCGGAGCGCAGGAGCCGGGTACCGCCAACTACGAGACCGCCCCGGCGCCGGCAGCCGGCTACACCGTGATGGGTGCGGTGACGATGGTCGCCAGGTTCACGGCTCCCGGTGAGAACCACCAGGTCGCGGCGCGACTCGTTGACGTGGCGCCGGATGGGACCACCAAGACCCTGATCGAGCGCGGCCTCTGGCGGCCGGGCGGCAACGGGTTCGACGTGTTCCAGCTGTTCGCGAACGGGTGGAAGGTCGACGCCGGCCACGTGCTCCGGATCGAGCTCCTGCCGCGCGATTCGGCGCAGACGACCCCCGGCGGGTTCCTGAACAACTACGGCAGGCCCTCGAACGATCAGCCTGATGTGTCGGTGAAGTTCGCCGACATCCGCATTCCGGTCGTCGAGGCGCCCGGTGCGCTGGGCGGTCTCGTCCAGTCGCCGGCGAAGAAGGTCCTCCCGGCACGGCCGGGTGTGGAGCTCGCTCGCGGCTACGAGGGGATCGGCTCGGAGACGATCACCGAGTACGGCTCGCGCGTCGATCCGTGTCCGGCAGGTACGGCCGGCACCACCCCGCCGGACTGCAAGCCCGCGAACGCCAACCCGAAGCTGGCCGGCAAGAAGGGCAAGGTCAAGGGCAAGAAGGTCCGGATCAGCCTGACCTGCGAGGCGACGAACGCATCGTGTGCCCCGGCCACGGTGAAGCTCGTCGGCAAGGTCAAGTCCGGCAAGAAGGGCAAGGCCAAGAAGACGACCATCGCCAAGGGCAGCGGGATTCAGCTCCAGCCCGGTGAGACGAAGACCGTCTCCCTGAAGCTGACCGGCAAGGGCAAGAAGGCGATCAAGAAGTCCAAGAAGATCAAGGCCGATGTGATCCTGAACGGCGACAAGGCCGGCAAGGTCACGATCAAGGGCAAGGCCAAGAAGAAGAAGAAGAAGTAGTTCGGCGTTCCCGGGGTCGCGCTACCGCGGCCCCGGGACTTGAGCCTTACCTGTCCCAGTCGCGCAGGAGCGGCTCGGGATCGATCGGCTCGCCGTGCACCCGCACCTCGAAGTGGAGGTGGCAGGGGGTGCCGGCGGCGTTCCCGGTCTGGCCGATGCGGCCGAGTTCCTGGCCGGTGTGGACCCGCCCGCCCTGGGGGACCTCCGACGGCTCGACCATGTGCGCGTAGAAGTAGTCCTGGCCCGTCTTGAGCCCGTCGATCAGCACGTAGTTGCCGTAGAGGACGGGGTCGTAGCCGGCCTTGGCGACGGTCCCGCCGCGGGCCGCGACCAGCGGGGTGCCGCAGGCCCCGGTGATGTCGAAGCCCTCGTGGATCCGGCCCCCGTTGCGAGGCGCGTGGAAGTCGCCGATCGCGCCGCGGGTGCCGTGCGGTCCGTCGACGGGGAAGACGTGACCGTGGAGGTGGAGGGCCCCGACGGGCTTGGGTGCCTTGCCGAGGAGCCCGAGCCGGAACTCGTATCGCCCGTCCGGAGCCGCCTTGCCGCGACGGTTGAGCCCATCCCAGATCCGGGTGTGGGACCGGCCGGGCTCGACGTCGCGCTCGGTGTAGGTGCGAACGACGTCGCCGCCCTTCGCCTTGACCACGACGATCCGCAGGTCGACCGGCCCGCGCGCGGCGAAGCGGTAGTGCAGCCGGAGCTTGCGCTTCCCGAAGAGCAGCGGATCGCCGGGGGTGACGCGAGTCTCGCCGAGCCGGAAGCCGTCGCCGGCGGGCTTGGCGGCCGCGGCGTTGGAGGGCAGGAGGCTGATCGCGAGCGCTGCGGCGGCGGCGATGAAGAGCGGTTTCACGACGAGAAGCCTACGACCGCGGGTGTGGCGGTTTGCCACCTTGGGTCGCCGGACGATCATCGCGGAGCCGCCTAACGTCCATGGCATGCCGAACCACCGCATTCCCGGCATCGCCGCAACCGTGCTCGCGGCGCTCGCCATCTCTCCCGCGGGAGCGTCAGCGCTCACCTTCGAGCCGCCGACCACCGTCGCCGACGGAGTCGAGACGCCGACGATCGCAGCCGCTGGGGGTGGCGCAAGGCTCGCCTGGATCTCGCATCTCGACGGAAGTCGAGGACCGGATCGTCTCGGTCGCGCTCCCACCTGACGGTTCGATCGGCGAGGAGCAGACGCTCGCCACGGCGGTCTCGAACGGCATCGACGGGCAGAGCACCTTCTTCCGGCCTCCGCAGGTTGCCGCGGCGACAGCCGGCGGCTCGGCAGCGCTCTGGGGCGAGAGAACCGTTGACGGTCCGCCGATAAGGGAAGAGCAGACTTTCGGCGCCGCACGGTTCGACGGCGACACCGTGGAGCCCATCATCCAGCCGGTGGGCCGTGCCGTCGATCCGGTTCTTTCGGTCGACGCCGATCGCCAGATCGTCGCCGCCTGGCGGGGTCCGAAGGACGATCTGATGATCGGCGACGTCGGCGCTGGGGGCAGCCTCGAGAACGTCCGAACCGTGGCCGCAACGGGTTTCGGCTTCTTCCGGATCGTCGGAGTCGTAGCGACCGGCACCCACTCCTATCTGGTCTGGGAGAGGTCTCTCCGCGGCACGGTCAAGTCGGTGATTGCCGCGCGCATCGACACCGCCGCTCCGGGCCCCGCCGTGCGGCTCCTCAGACGTTCTCCGGTCCACGCCTACTCCCAGGTCACCGTCAGCGGCGATCGCGTCTACGCGTTCGAACGAGGTGGAAGGACGTCCAGTCTCATCTCGGTGGACCCCCGCATGGGCCGCGGCGTGCAGCGGTTGGCCACGGTTCCGCGCCACAGCGCCCCCATCGAGCTCGCGGTTGCCTCGCGTCCCGGTCATTCCGGGGCGGCTCTGGCTTGGGGTACGTGGAGCCGCGAGATCTACGCGGCCCGTGCAGGTCGCCGCCACGCATCCATCCGCCTCCTCACGCCCGGCCGCGCTGACGGACGGGGTCCGGATGTCGCGCTGAGCTCGCGGGGCAGGGCGACGGTCGTCTGGCGTGACGGGGTGAACGGCCGAACCGACCGGATCCTCGCCGCTCAGATGAGGGGGAGCCGGAGGGTCGGGCGCACGGTCAACGTCTCGGGGGGATCCCGCGGGATTGCCCCGCAGGTGGTGGTCGGAGCGGGCGACGCTCCCGAGGTGATGTGGAACGAGAAGGGCGGCGAGCTGAAGCTCGCCCGCGCCCCGCGCCCGTGACTAGGCCGCTGCGGTGGCCGCCTGCTCGCGCGCGGCGAGCTCGTTGCCGCTCGGCATCGAGCGGCGCAGCTGGAAGAAGGCGATTCCGCCGAGGATGAGCGGCAGCCAGAAGAGGATCGTCCGGTAGACGAGAACCGCCGCGGCGACGACCGCGGCCGGCGCGCCGTAGACGATCAGCGTGCCGATCAGACCGCCGTCGATCCCGCCGATCCCGCCGGGGATCGGCAGCAGTCCGCCCATCTGGCCGATCAGGTAGCCCATCAGGACGATCCCGATGTCGGGTGAGTAGCCGAAGGCGTGGAACGTCGCCCAGAGGACGGCGTTGTCGAACGCCCAGTAGCCGATCGCCCCGCCGATCAGGCGCATGTTCCCGGAGCCGACCCGCTCGACCGCGACCTCGGTGCCGGTGATCAGCGCCGTCCGGCTCGCGGAGACGAACCGCCTCGTCCTTCGAGGCGTCCTCGGGCGGATCCTCACCCGGGGCCGAACCGCGGAATCAGCAGGACGGCGATGATCAGCGCGATCGACATCGCGGCGGGCAGCAGCGTCAGCGTCCACGGCTCGTCGGCGCCGAAGATGCCGAGCCACATGACGAGGCCGATCACCGCGACCGCGACGAAGTTGACCGAGCTCTTGATCAGCAGGAACGCGACGGAGCGGCGGGCGATCGATCTCGTTGTCCATGCCCGCCCTCGTGGAGGACCCAGGCGCCGAGGGCGACTCCCGCGGCCCCACTCGCCGGGATCAGGGAGCCCATCGCGAGCTCCGAGCCGCCGATCTCCCAGCTCCGCTTCCAGCTCATCCCGCGGCAGAAGACCGGCGCGAACATGACGATGTAGGAGCCGAACGAGAGCGCCTCGAAGGCGATTGCGATCAGCACCCACCCGGGCGCAGCCTCGTTCAGCTTGTCGCGGACCTCGCCGAGACCAGGCGCGAGAAGCGCGACGAGGATCAGTACCGCGATCGCGACGAACGCCGGGATGCTCTTGCGAAGCAGGGCACGCGGCTCGAACTCCTGCCCGCGATCCTTGGTCTCCTCCGCGCCGTCCTCGACCTCGGTCTCCCCGGGATCGACCTCGGGCTCCGATGTCGAGACGAACCCAGCCACGCGACATATCGTTGCATAAGCAACGAATAGGGGTGGATCGGTGCCACCTAGGGGTTGCCGCCAGGCCACACGCCGGTCCTAATCTCAAGACCATGATCCGAAGGACCCTTCCCCTCATGGCCTGCACGCTGCTGCTCGCAACCGGAACCGCGAGCGCCGCGACGACGATCCCCTCGACCGTGGTGTCGGACCCCGCCGTCAGCTCATACGACCCCGCTCACGTCGCCAGCGTCGACGCGATCACGACGGGTTGGATCACGCCTACGACCGGGAGTCCGCACGTCGAGATCCGCCGTACGTTCGCGGACGGCTCCACCTCCCCGGTGATCGCCATCCCGCGCTCGGACGGCTTCCCCAACCACCTCAATCTCGAGCTCAACTACGGCGGCGTCGTCACGGCGCTATGGAACTCCTTCGATGGCATCCAGATGTCGCGCATCGCCGCCGACGGCACCCCGGGGCCGGTCCTCGACCTGGGCCCCGCGGAGAACGTCGCCAGGCCGCAGGCCATCACCGACAGGAAGAACAGGACCACGGTCGTCTGGAAAGGCGACAAGGGTGGCCGAATCCTCTCCGTCAGGATCGCCGCCGACGGCACGCCGGGTCCCCTTCGCGTCCTCTCGAAGCAGGGCGCCCGCTCGCCGGTCCTCGCCGTGGGCACCGATGACCACGTGCAGGTGGCCTGGAAGACCGAAGGCGGCGGACGCAAGGGGCGTCGGGTGCAGTCGCTGACGATCCTTCCCTCGGGCAAGCCGGAACGCATCCGTACCCTCGGTTCGCAGGCCACGCATCCGTCGATCGCCGTCAGCGTCGACAACGACACGGTGGTCACCTGGGCCGCCGACGAAGGCTCGTCCGTCAAGGCCGCGTTCACCCCCTCCGGAGGACGCCGGGTCAGGAAATCGACGCTCAGCGCCGATCCGAAGCGCCGGGCGGAGAACCCCGTCGTCGCCTTCGGCCGTTTTGGCACCGCGTTGGTCGCGTGGACCAGCAGCGGCCGGACGAGCAGCTCAGTCATCGCCGCGCAGGTCGACAAGGAAGGTCCGGTCTCGCGGGCCCGGACCGTCGCCGCGAAAGGGAAGTCGCCACTCGTCGCCCACCTGCAGGGCGGATCCGTCCTGATGGCCTACAGCGACCGAAGTGGAGTCGTCACCCAGGCCCTGCGGGATGGGAAGTCCGGCGTCGCGTCCCAGATCGCCGATTCGAAGTACGCGGACGGCCTCGGCCTCGTGGCGGTGGGCAAGGAGGGGTCGCTGACCTGGGAGCGACCGATCGCGAACGTGGGACGCCTCCAGAGCATCGTCTACCTCGCACGGATCCCGCCGACGGGGTGACCGACTCGCCTCCCTAACCTGGGTGGGGTGCGTTCAGTCCCCTCAGCTCTCTCGATCCACGGTCTGTCGAAGACCTACGACGACGGCACCGTCGGCCTCGCCGGGCTCGACCTCCAGGTGCCGGCAGGCGAGTTCTTCGGCCTGCTCGGCCCCAACGGCGCCGGGAAGACGACGCTGATCAACGCCGTCTGCAACCTGATCCGGCTCAGCGGCGGGGAGATCGACGTCTTCGGCCATCCCCACGACTCGATGCAGGCGCGCCGTGTCGTCGGCGTCGCCGAGCAGGACCCGAACCTCGACCGGTTCCTGACCGTCCGCGAGTCGCTCGTCTACCACGGCGGCTACTTCGGGATGACGACCGACGCGGCCGCGGCCAGAGCCGACGAGATGATCGAGGTCTTCGACCTCCAGGCGAAGTCGAACACGCGCACGAGCAAGCTCTCCGGCGGCATGAAGCGGCGGCTGCTCCTCGCCCGCGCCCTCCTGCACGAACCGCTCCTGGTGATCCTCGACGAGCCGACCGCCGGCGTCGACGTCGAGCTCCGCCACGACCTCTGGCGCTACATCAAGCGCCTCCACCAGCAGGGAACGACGATCCTCCTGACCACGCACTACCTCGAGGAGGCCGAGTCCCTCTGCGAGGACATCGCCCTGATCTCGAAGGGGAAGATCGTCGCCCGCGACACCCCCGACGGGCTGAAGGCGCGCTTCGACGCGACCACGCTCGAGGAGGTCTACCTGCAGACGGTCTCCTCCTCGCTCGAGTTCGCGCTGACGGCTGAGACCGAGGGGAAGCCGTGAGCACCACCGAGGCCGAGGCCACGCGGGCGCCCGCGTCCGGACCGCGCACCGAGCTCGCGTCGCCGGACCCGATGCGCTCGATGCGCTCCCTCGCGCTGCGCGAGGTCCGTCGCGTCAACCGCCTCTGGACCCAGACGATCCTCGCCCCGGTGGTCTCCTCGGCGCTCTTCATCCTCGTCTTCGGGCTCTCGCTCGGCAGCCGGATCAAGGAGATCGAGGGCTTCGACTACGACGTCTTCATCGTCCCCGGGCTGATCGCGATGGCGATGGCGCAGGCCGCGTTCTCGAACAACTCCTCGACGCTCCTGCAGGCGCGGAACGACCGCTACATCAACGACGTGCTCGCCTCGCCGATGCACCCGTGGCAGATGAACCTCGGCTACGCCGTCGGCGGCTTCTTCCGCTCGCTTGCGATCGGGTTCGCGCTGATCGTCATCGCCCTGCCGCTCACCGGCGTCCCGATCGAGAACCCGCCGGCCCTGATCCTCGCGGTCGTCCTCCTGATCGGCCTGTTCTCGGCGCTGGGAACGATCGTCGGGATCTACGCGCAGAGCTTCGACCACCACTCGTTCATCAACAACATCCTGATCCTGCCGCTGACCTTCCTCGGCGGGGTCTTCTACTCGATCGACATCCTGCCCTCGCCCTGGCAGGAGATCTCCCACCTGAACCCGATCTTCTACATGGTGAACGTGGTCCGCTACGGGTTCCTGGGCTCGAGCGACGTCAGCGTGCTGCTCTCCTTCGGCGTCACCGCCGCGATCGCCGCGGGCATGATCGCCTGGTCGCAGTGGCTGTTCACCACGGGCCACAAGCTGAAGCCGTAGAGGGCGACGCCTCCCCTGCGTGGAAGGCGGTATTTCGGACCATGTCGATGTGAGCGCTGGCTTGCGTTGGCCCCAGCCGTCTGAGACCATGCCGCGCGATGATCGGAATCCTTCTTCCCGGGCTCGTGCTTATCGTCGCCTTGCTGAAGAAGCGCTACGACGCACTGGCGTATTCGCTGGCCGCTTGGCTCATCGTGAACGTCGTCGCCGTGGTCTGGGACCTCGGCGCGGAGGATGGCGAAGGCCTTCCGTTTTGGCTGGTTCTGATGGTCGTTGCGCTCTGGCTTGGAATGCTCGGGTCCCTCATGGTCGAGCCGAGCGAAGGGTCGTGGTGGGCGCGCCACCGGCTGGATCAGCGCTTCAGCGTGTTCTTTCGCTTCGTAGGCATCGCGTTGCTGATCGCCTGCCCTGTCGGTATCGGCATCGCTTATCTCGTTGAGGGCACCATCGGCGGCGTCATCGTCATGGGGGTCTTCGCGGCCGTCTGCGTCAAGGTGTTCCTCGTCGACGAGATTCTCACCTAAGCGGCGCCGTTCCGGGCACGCCTGCGCGGTTTACTGGTTCCGCTGATAGCGGCCGGGCAAACTCAAGATATGCCCGAGGGAGACACGATCCATCGCGCCGCGCGGAAGATCCACACCGCGCTCGCCGGCCGGGAGCTGGCGATCGCCGACGCGCCGAATCCTCGCTCGCCGATCCACAATCGCTCGGGTGAGCTCGTCGGAGCGACCCTCGAGCGGGCCGAGGCCCGCGGCAAGCACCTGCTGATCCACTTCTCCGGCGATCGCGTCATCCACAGCCACCTCGGGATGAACGGTCGCTGGTTCGTTCGCGCCGACGGTCGCCTCCCCTATGGCAAGCCCTGGCTCACGCTCGCATCGGGCCGGGCGATCGCGAGCCAGACCGGCGGCAAGATCCTGCGGATGATCTCGGCCTCGCGCGCCCGCAACGATCCCGGGCTGCTCCAGCTCGGCCCGGACCCCCTGCGTCGCGGATTCGATCCGGAGGCCGCTGCGGCGCGCATCCTCGCCTACGCGCCCGCGGCCGGGATCGGCGAGGCGCTCAACGACCAGTCCCTGATCGCCGGGATCGGCAACGTGATCCGGATCGAGGCGCTGTTCCTGCCGGGCATCTCTCCCTGGCGCAAGGTCGGCGACCTGACCGAGGAGGAGGCGGCGAAGATCGTCGACGCCGCGACCTGGGTGATGGAGACCTCGATGAAGCGCGGTTCGCGGCCGAAGCAGATCTACGGCCGCTCCCGCGCGCCCTGCCCGCGGTGCGGAGGCCGGATCCGCACCCACGGCCAGGGTGACGACAACCGGGTCACCTTCTGGTGCGAGGGCTGTCAGCACTGATCGAAGCCGACAATCCGGTGACCTGCGACAGCACGCTGGTCCGCCCCGCCGGCGCTGACATCGCACCGATGCCCGGGGGCGCGATAATCCCCTCCGTGATCGGGGAGGAGCCCGCCACAAGCGTCGCTGAGCTGCTCGCTCGGGTACCCCTGCTCTCAGGGCTCGAGCCGGACGAGCTCGAGCGAATCGCGCAGGTCGCGATACCCCGGTCCTTCAGCAAGGGCGAGCGCGTCTTCCACGAGGGGGACGAGTCCGACGCCTGCTACGTGATCCGCAACGGGGAGGTGCGGGTCACCCGCGAGCACTCCGACGGCCGGGCGATCGCGCTGGCGACGCTCAGCCCCGGCGAGATCGTCGGCGAGATGGCGATGCTGGATGGGGGAGTGCGCTCAGCGAGCGTCGAGGCGCTCACCGACGTCGATCTCCTGGCCCTCTCCGCCGCCGACATGCGCGGCCTCCTCGAGCGCAACGCGGAGATCACCACGAAGCTGGTGATCGCGCTCGCGCAGCGCCTGCGGGAGACCAACGAGCGGATCAGCCGCCAGTCCTTCCAGACCGTGCCGAGCCGGGTCGCCGGCGTCCTCTCCCAGCTCGTCGCGGGCGACAGCGCCGAGCAGGGCCGCGAAGGGGTGACGATCCGGATGAACCAGGCCGACCTCGCGCAGCTCGCGGGCACCTCGCGGGAGAGCGTCAGCCGTTTCCTCGCCGTGCTCGAGCGAGCCGGGGTGGTCCGCGTGGGCCGCGGTCGCGTCACGGTCTTCGAGCCGCCGCGCCTGCGGGCGTACATCTTCTAGGGCCGGCCGAGGGCCATGACCGACTTCGCTGAGCGCCGGGCGAAGATGGTCGACAAGCAGCTGCGCCGCCGCGGGATCGCCGACGAGCGCGTCCTCGCGGCGATGGGATCGGTGCCGCGCGAGCTCTTCATGCCGGAGGGGATCCGGCGCCGCGCCTACTCCGACGCGGCGCTGCCGATCGGATCAGGGCAGACGATCTCCCAGCCGTGGATCGTCGCCGCGACGCTCGAGGGCCTCGGCCTCCGCGGCGAGGAACGCGTGCTCGAGGTCGGGGGCGGCAGCGGCTACACGGCGGCGTTGCTCGCACGTCTCGCGACGCACGTCACCTCCGTGGAGCTGCTCCCCGAGCTCAGCAAGGAGGCGCGGCGGGCGCTGATCCTCGCCGGATCCGACCTCGACCGGATCGACCTCGTCGTCGGCGACGGTTCGGTGGGTCACCCCGCCGGAGCGCCCTACGACGCGATCGCGATTCACGCCGCCGTCCCCGGCGAGCCGACGACGATCCTCGCGCAGCTCGCGCCGGGCGGGAGGCTGGTGGCGCCGATCGTCGAGGGCGAGGGCGAGACCCTGATGCAGTTCTGGCGAGACTCGCGGCGGGGCGGAGCGCTTCATGCGGAGGTCGATCGCGGCGTGCCGGTTCGTCCCATTGCTGGGAGCCGAGGGTTTCTCGTCGCCCTGATCCGGATACGCTCCCCGCGGTGAACGCGCTCTACGTCCTCAACTTCTACTCCCCGGTCTTCGTCGATCAGCTCAAGCGCGGACGCAAGTCCGCCACGATCCGGCTCGGGGACAAGAGCCGCAAGTACCAGCGCTCCCAGGTCGTCTGGGTGACGGTCGGCTACCGCCACGGGCCGCGGGAGAAGATCTTCTCGGCGGTGATCGACGAGGTCGAGGTCAAGAAGGTCTCCGAGCTCTCGCCGCGAGACATCGAGCACGACAACCCCGAGTTCCGCCGGCTCGAGGACACGACGCAGTTCCTCGAGCAGATCTACAGCCGCCCGATCGACAACGACGACATCGTCACCGTGATCCGCTTCTCGCAGATCGTCGAGCGCCCGATCGGCTCGTTCGGCAACGGCGAGCCCCCCAGCCCGAACTAGGGCGGGCGTGGCCGGCTACCGGTTCCTGACGAGCTGGTTGCTGGAGGCTCCGCGAACCGAGGTCTGGGACGCGATCTGGGACGCGGACGCCTGGCCCGAGTGGTGGCCCGGCGCAGCGCACGCGGAGGAGATCGATCCGGGAACGCCCTGCGGCGTCGGGCGCCGCGGCCGATACGAGTGGCGCGGCCGGATTCCCTACCGCCTGCGCTTCGAGGCGGTGGCCACGGTGGTCGAGCCTCCGCACTTCATGGAGGGGGTGGCCACCGGCGACCTGGAGGGAACGGGCCGCTGGCGCTTCTACGAGGACGGCGGGGTCACCGCGGTCGTCTACGACTGGCAGGTCCGGACCACGCTGCCGTGGATGAACGTGCTCGCGCCGGTGGCGGCGCCCGTGTTCCGCTGGAACCACGACGAGGTGATGCGCGCGGGCGGCGCCGGCCTCGCGCAGCACCTCGGGTGCAGGCTGCTCGCCTCGGACTGAGGCGCCTCCGGCGCCGGATCCACGCACGGATCTACGCCGTTCTCACTTAGATCGCTTGACGGCTCGCATCTCGGCCGCTACACTCGCGCAGACGTTTGGCACTCTCACCACCTGAGTGCCAAGCAACGACTTCGAAACGCAACACAGAAGCCCCTACGGAGGTAATTGAGAATGAACCTGAAGCCGCTCGGCGATCGCCTGATCGTCAAGGCTCTGGAAGAGGAGACCACGACTGTCAGTGGCATCGTGCTCCCCGACACCGCCAAGGAGAAGCCACAGAAGGGCGAGGTCCTGGCAGTCGGTGACGGCGCCTGGGACGAGGATGGCGAGAAGCGCATCCCGCTCGACGTCGCCAAGGGCGACGTCGTCCTCTACAGCAAGTACGGCGGCACCGAGGTCAAGGTCGACGGCGAGGACCTGCTGGTCCTCCGCGAGTCGGACGTCCTGGCCAAGGTCGAGGGCTAGAGCCCTTCCCTTCCGCAGACCAGAACTAAAGATCTGAAGAGAGGAACTGAACATGGCTCACAAGGAGCTCAAGTACGGCGCCGAGGCGCGTACCGCACTGCAGGACGGCGTTGACGCCGTCGCCAACGCGGTGAAGGTCACGCTCGGCCCGAAGGGTCGTTACGTCGTCCTGGACAAGAAGTTCGGCGCGCCGACCATCACCAACGATGGCGTCACCATCGCCCGTGAGATCGAGATCGAGGACGTGTTCGCCAACCAGGGCGCGCAGCTGGTCCGCGAGGTCGCCACGGCAACCAACGACGTCGCCGGCGACGGCACGACGACGGCGACGCTGCTCGCGCAGACGATCGTCCACTCGGGCCTGAAGAACGTCGCCGCCGGGGCCAACCCGCTGGCGCTGCGCAAGGGCATCGAGACGGCCGTCAACCAGGTCGTCGAGAACCTGCGTGAGAAGCAGTCGAAGGAAGTGGGCGGCAAGGATCAGATCAGCCGCGTCGCGTCCATCTCGGCCGCTGACGACGAGATCGGCGACATCATCGCCGACGCCATCGAGAAGGTCGGCAAGGACGGCGTCGTGAACGTCGAAGAGGGCCAGACCTTCGGGATGGAGCTCGAGTTCACCGAGGGAATGCAGTTCGACAAGGGCTACATCTCGCCGTACATGGTCACCGACCAGGATCGGATGGAGGCAGTCCTCGAGGATCCGTACATCCTCATCGCGAACCAGAAGATCGGTTCGGTCCGGGACATCCTCCCGATCCTCGAGCAGACGATGCAGGGTGGTAAGCCGCTCGTCATCGTGGCCGAGGACGTCGAGGGCGAGTCCCTCGCGACGCTGGTCGTCAACAAGCTCCGCGGCACCTTCACCGGTGTGGCGGTCAAGGCCCCGGGCTTCGGCGATCGCCGCAAGCGCATGCTCGAGGACATCGCGATCCTCACGGGCGGCGAGGTCATCACCGAGGAGATGGGCCTGAAGCTGGAGAACACCCAGCTCAGCCAGCTCGGCAAGGCGCGTCGCGTCGTCGTGTCCAAGGACACCACGACGATCATCGACGGCTCCGGCGACAAGGCGCAGATCGAGGGCCGCATCGGCCAGATCCGCTCCGAGATCGACAACACCGACTCCGACTTCGATCGGGAGAAGCTCCAGGAGCGTCTCGCGAAGCTGGCGGGCGGTGTCGCGGTCGTCAAGGTCGGCGCAGCCACCGAGACCGAGATGAAGGAGAAGAAGCATCGCGTCGAGGACGCGCTGCAGGCCACCCGGGCCGCTCTCGAAGAGGGCATCGTTCCGGGCGGCGGCGTCGCTCTCCTGAACGCTCAGGAGGCGATCGACGCCTCCGGGCTCGACGGTGACGAGGCGACCGGTGCGGAGATCATCCGCCGGGCGCTCGAGGAGCCGGTCCGTCAGATCTCCGAGAACTCGGGGTTCGAGGGCTCGGTCGTGGTCAACAAGGTGCGCGACATGAAGCCCGGTGAGGGTCTCAACGCGGGTACCGGCGACTACGGCGACCTGATCAAGGACGGCGTCATCGACCCGACCATGGTCACGCGCTCGGCGCTGCAGAACGCGGCGTCCATCGCCAAGAACATCCTCACGACGGAGTGCATCGTCGCTGAGCCGCCCGAGGAGGGTGGCGCCGGTGGCGGCATGCCCGACATGGGTGGAATGGGCGGCATGATGTAAGGAGGTCCCCGGACCTCTCGCGCCCTGCTCACGCAAGGCGCACCGCTTGACGAAGGGCCCGGAGAGATCCGGGCCCTTCGCCGTTCTCGGGGTCGTTGGGGAGGTCCCCGATGCCGTCCGGGAGCACCCGCGGCACGCTGGCCGCATGAACCATCGAACCAACATCAAGCGCACCGGAACCGGTGCGGCAGCCCTGTCCCTCACCGTCGTCGCCGCGCTTGCGGTCGCCGTCGGCTCGTTCGGCACCTGGGTCACCGCGGACATCGCGGGAGCCAGCGCCTCCGGCCTCGAGAAGGACGGCCCGATCCTGCTCGTCCTCGTGGCGATCGTCCTCGGCCAGGCCGCCTACGCGACCTTCCGCGGCGTCAAGCGGCCGTCGGTCCTGCTCGTGTCGGTCGCCGCCGCGGTGCTCGCCGCCGCAACCGGCTTCGCCGACATCGCCGACGTCAACGACAACAGCCTCGGCGGTCTCGTCGAGGTGGGCTGGGGTCTCACCCTCGCGGCCTACGCGTCGATCGCGATGCTGATCGGCGCGCTCGGCCTCGTCCTCGCGGCCCGGGGGGAGCGTCGCGCCGCCAGCCCTGCGACTCAGCCGACGGCGGGCTAGCAACGGCGCGCCTCGTCAGTTCGAGCGGGGCGGTCGGTGAGATGATCGCCGGGATGGAGATCCCGACCGTCCCGCTCCAGCCCGCCGATCGCGCGATCCTCGACATCGAGTGCCCGACGATCGCCGGACACACGTGCAAGGTGATCACGATCGGCCCCGGCGCACCCGACGTCGCCGGAGTGCGCGCCCGCGTCGCCGAGCGGATCGCCGGCGTTCCCGAGCTGGTGCGCCGCCTCGGGGAGCAGGGAGGCGCGCTCGCCTGGGTCCCGTTCGAGGGTTTCGATCTCGAGAAGCGGATCACACCGCTGGGAGACGGCTCAGCCGATCGCGCGGTCGGAGGTCCCGGCAGCGGTGGCGCGCCTCTTCGAGGAGCGGCTGGATCGCGAGCGGCCGCTCTGGCACATGAACGTCGGCCGGCTCGACGACGGCGGCGCGGTCCTGATCTGGCGAATCCACCACGCGCTGGCCGACGGCACGGCGGCGATGCACTTCGCGCGCGAGCTCCTCTGGGACGACCCGGCGCAGCTGCCGGGCCCGGTGCGGGCGGGAGCCGGACGGGACCAGGCCCACCCCGATGACGAGCGACGACGTCGTCATCTGATCGCGATGATCGAGCGCGAGTTCGCGGAGTCCGCCCGTCGCTCGCCCTTCGACGGCAAGATCGGAACGACCCGGCGCATCGCCCTCGCGTCGGTCGAGCTCGCTCCACTCCACGACGCCGCGAAGAAGCTTGCCGGCGCCACCCTCAACGACGCGGTGCTGGCGATCGTCGCCGGCTCCCTGCGCCACTGGCTCGAGGCGCATCACGGCTCGCTTCGCGGCGTTCGCGTCCGGGTGCCGGTCTCGCTGCACCACGAGGGCGACGCCGTCGCCAACCTCGACTCCTTCTTCTCGCTGCAGCTGCCGCTCACGGTCGCCGATCCGGTCGAGCGGTTGCGCGCGGTCCACGCCGCGACGGCGGCACGCAAGGCCGCGCACGACGCGACGGAGCTGCGCGAGTTCCTCGACGGCATCGGCGGCGTCTCACCGCGGATGCGCTCGCTCGCCGACCGGATCGAAGCGAGCCCGCGGAGCTTCGCGCTCAGCGTCTCCAACGTCCCCGGCCCGCGCGTACCGGTCAGCGTCCTGGGAGCCCCGGTCGAGTCCATCCATTCGATCGCCGAGATCGGGGAGCGTCACGCCCTCAGGGTCGCGGTCGTCTCCCTCGCGGGAAGCCTCAACTTCGGCCTCTGCGCGGATCCGGCGATCGTGGACGACCTGGGAGCGATGGCCGCCGGGATCGAGGCCGAGGCGGAGGCGCTCGTCAGGGCGTGAGCTTCGCCTTGCCGCGGACCTTCCCGCTGTTGCCGAGGGCGTCGCGCGCCTTCCCCTTTGCCTTCACCTTCACGACGCCGTCCGCATCTGCGAACAGGGCGCGGCCCCGCTTCGTCAGCACCACCTTCGCGCGCTTCGACTTCCCGGGCTTGATGCTGAACTTGCCGGCGCCGAGCTTCCCCTTGGGTCCCTTCGCGGCGACGAGCTTGAGCTTGCCCTTGCACGGGCCTGACCGCTCCGTCTTCTTGCAGCTGACCTTCGCGCCGACGACGCGCTTGCCGCTCGGCTTGAGCTCTCCCTTCAGCTTGACCTTGGGAGCGGTGGCGTCGACCTTCAGCGGCGCGACGACCGGGGTCGCGTCAGCGTTGTCGCGGACGTCGACCGCCCGCAGCGCCAGGTCGTAGGTCCCGTCGTCGAGGCGCGGGAAGTCGACCGTCCCGTTGAGACCTCCGCACTGCGTGAACGATCCCGCCGCGCCCGTGGGGGAGCACTCGAACCGCGCCAGGTCGACCGCGGTCGAGGCGAGCGTGAACGAGGGGGTGCGATCGGCGGTGCTCGGGCCGGCGCCGTCGACCAGCGTCGTTTCCGGCGCTCCGGTGTCGACCGCCCAGAGCTCGTTGCCGCTCGTGCCGTCGTCAGCGTTGAAGTAGAAGGTGTCGCCGTGGACCGCGGTGGGCTGGGGTGATGCGGACGGGGGACCGGGGTTGATGTCGGCGACCCGGACGGTGCCCGCGGTCGTGCCGTCGCTGCGCCACAGCTCGTTGCCGGTGGAGCCGTCGTTGGCGCAGAAGAAGACCTCGTCGCCGACCGCGGTCATGCCCGGGATCGCGCATGGGCTCGAGCCCGTCGGGTTGATGTCGCGGACGAGCTCCGTCGTCCCGCCCGGCACGCCGTCGGAGCGATAGAGCTCCCGCCCGTTGCCAGCGGTCGTCGCGAAGAAGTAGAGCCAGCTCCCGGCGACGGTGATGTTGCCCGGGTTCGGAGTCGAGGGCGCCGTTGATGTTCGCGACCATCTGCGTGCCGGCGGCGTCCGCCCGCCAGAGCTCGACCCCCGACGCGTTCCCCGCGACCGGGAAGTAGACGGCGTCGCCGAATGCCCTGATCCCGCCGATCCCCGAATCCGTCGCCGCGCCGTCGTAGTTGCTGACCAGGTTGAACATGCCGGGCTGGCCCGCCGTTCGCCACAGCTCGAGGCCCGTGACGCCGTCGTTCGCCGTGAAGAACAGGGTGTTGCCGGCGGCGACGAGCTGCAGCGGGTCGCTGCTCCCGGCGAGTGCCACGTTCGCGACGAGCTCCACGCCGCCGCCGGGTGCGACCGGGGTGCGCCACAGCTCGCTGCCGGCCGTCGGCTCGTTGCCGCGGAAGTAGACGTGGTCGCCCATCAGCTCCGGGAAGAAGAAGGAGGACGCTCCGTTGGCGGGGCCGGGGTTGAGGTCGGCGATGCGGGTGGTCCCGGCGGCGGAACCGTCGCTTCGCCAGGGCTCCGAACCCGAAACCCCGTCGTCGGCGCGGAAGATCACCGCGTCACCGATGTCGACGAACCCGCGCGGCACCGAGCCGGTCGGCGCCGGGGTTGATGTCCAGCACGCGCCTGGTTCCCGCCTGCGTGCCGTCGGTCCGCCAGAGCTCGTCACCTCCGGATGCCTCGAACGCGAGGAACACCACCTCGTCGCCGATGTCGGTGAAGGCTCCGGCTGTGGTGCTGGTCGGGCCGGGAACGACCTCCAGCGGGACGGTGCCGGCAGCCGTGCCGTCGGAGACCCACGGCTCCCCTCCGGCTTCCTGGTTGTTGGCGCGGAAGATGATCGTGCGGCCGAAGGCGACGCCGTCGGTGGCGGTTGAACCCCCGGGACCCGTCCGGATGTCGGCGACGCGCGCGGGGACGTCGATGGCAGCGGAGGCGCCGGCGGCGGCGAAGGCTGACCAGACGAGGAGCACCGAGGCGAGCACCCCGATCGATCGTGGCACCTTGAGCGCCGATCGCCGCATGGCTTCCGATCGTACACCCGGCGTCGAATATGGGAATCAGGCTGCGTGAGGGATCACGCACCCACCTGAACGGCGTGGCTAGCCGGTCAGGACGCGGCGGATCGCCAGCGGCTCGATGCCGAGCTTGCGGGCGTCCGCGGTGCCGCGCTCGCTGAGCATCGGCACCTCGAGGAGCTCGGCCTCCTCCCAGGTGGCGAAGGCCGTGTCTCCGATCAGACGGCGCAGCCAGATCAGCGACGAGCGGACGAACGGAAGCGGGACGTGCAGCCCGCGGCGCCGGCGGCCGGCGGAGCTGGCGATGATCCGGGCGATCTGCTCGTAGGTGAGCCGCTCGGGACCGACGAGCTCGTATCGGCCGGGGTCGGTGTCGAGTGAGGCGATCACCGCGCGCGCGGCGTCCTGCGCCCAGATCGGCTCGTAGGCGGAGCGCCCGCGCCCGGAGATCGGCATCACCGGCAGCAGCGCGAGGCGACGCAGGGTCGTGATCCAGGGGTCGTCGCGGTCGTAGATCAGGGACGGAGCGAAGATCGTGGTCTCGATCTCGGAGGCCGCGACCCGTTCCTCGGCAAGTGCCTTGGCGCGGAAGAAGCGGGTGCGCTGGAAGGTCGTCGCGTTCAGCGCGCTGAAGAAGACGAACCGGCGCACCCCGGCCTCCTCGGCGGCCTTGAGCAGGCGGTGGGTGCCGAGGGCGGTGATCTCCTCGAGCTTTCGCGGCGGCTGATCGCGCATCGCGGCGGCCAGATGGATGACCGTGTCGGCGCCGCGGACCGCGTGCCGGAGCCCGCGGGGATCGCCGAGGTCCGCGAGCGACAGCTGGACCCGGACCCGCTCCGGTCCGAGGCGCCGAGGGTCGCGAACGAGGCACCGGACCTCGTGTCCTTCGTCGAGCAGCATCGGCAGGAGCGTCGAGCCGACGACGCCTGTCGCTCCGGTCAGCAGGATCATCGCTGCCGGACCTTAGTCACTCGCACTTCTCCCGGAGGGAGGTTCGGGGCAGCGGCCCGTACAATGTCGGCCTCCGCCGGACCCGAGGTCCGGTAGCCAGAATCGATCGAACCGAGAGGGAAACGAACTTGACCTACGTGATCGCAGAGCCCTGCATCGGCGAGAAGGACAACTCCTGCGTCGAGGTCTGCCCGGTCGACTGCATCCACCCGACCCCGGATGAGCCCGACTACGAACCGCAGAAGCAGCTCTACATCGACCCGGACGAGTGCATCGACTGCGACGCCTGCGTCGAGGCTTGCCCCGTGGACGCCTGCTTCGCCGAGGACCAGCTTCCGGCTGAGTGGTCCGCGTTCGCGCAGATCAACGCCGACTACTTCGCCAGCAAGTAGTCGCGAGCCTTCGCCGGCGCGCGCCGGAACCTCGCCGATCCCGCGGCAGCTCCTGCTGCTCGCGGTCGGCTCGGCGATCGCGGTCATCGCCGTCTACCTCCTGTTCGTCCGCACGCGCTGGGGCCAGGAGCTCGATGAGAGGACGCTGCTCGGCAGCGATGTGATCTCGTCGCTCCGCTCGGCTCAGGCCGACCGGTTCCTCCGCATCGTCAGCGGCGGCACGCTCTTCCTCGCGATGGGACTGGTCGCCGCCGTCGCCTTCCTCCGCGGCCGCCCGCGGATGGCGCTGATCGCCGCCGCCTCGGTCGCGGCGGCGGTGCTCACCACCGAGGTGCTGAAGCTGATCATCCTCGAGCGGCCCCCGCTGACGATCTCGGGTCTCAACGGCGGCGAGAACTCCTACCCCTCCGGCCACACGACCGTCGGCATGTCGGTCTGCATCGCCGCGATGCTGGTCGTCCCGCCGCGCCTGCGGATCCCAACCGCCCTCGCGGCGGGGGCGATCGGTGCCGCCTTCGGGGTTGCGGTGGTCGCAGCCGGGTGGCACCGGCCCAGCGACGCCGTCGGGGCCTACTTCGTCTGCCTCGCGGTCGGCGCCGCCGCCGCGATCCTCATCCGCGCCCTGCCTGACCGCGATCCCGTCGCTCGCGGCCGCGAGCGCATCCCGGGGCCGGTGCGGATCGGATCGACCGAGCTGGCGCTGGCGGGCATGGGCGCTGGCCCTCGCGTTCGTCTTCGCGATCGCCGTGATCTCCGCGCGCGGCATCCCGCTCTTCAGCGCCGGCGCCGCGTTCCTCATCGGGTGCGCGTCGCTCGTCGTCATCTCGTTCGCCTGCGCGCTGCTCCTGGCGAGCGCCATGAGCGCGGCGGACCGCGAGGACCTGCGGCTCAGCCGGAGGTGACCTCGAGGATCAGCGCCGCGGTCTCCGTCGGGACGTCGAGCTGCGGCATGTGGCCGATCCCGTCGAGCTCGACCCAGTCGGCGTTCGGCAGCCACTCGCGGTAGCGCGTGGCCGTTCGCGGCCAGGGCAGGATCCGGTCGGCGGTTCCCCAGACGATCCGCACCGGGCAGTCGATCGCCTCGGCGTCGAGGTCGAAGCCCTCGCGGCCCGCGTACTCGATGAGCGGCGCGGCATCCGCGCTGACCATGCCCTCGATCTGGTGCTTGATCAGCTCGACCGGGATGTGCTCGAAGTTGGTCGCCACGTAGCTCGTCGCCATCTGCCGTCCCTCCGGGCTCGAGAGGAGCGCGTCGACGTGAGGAAGCGCGATCTCGAGCTGCTTCTGCGTGTCCGCGAAGAAGGTGAGGATCTCGCTCGCGACCGGATCGCCGACGGGCCAGCCGCCGGCCGGCGCGAGCGCGACCACCGATTCCGCCCGTCCGCGCGCCGCCAGCTGCAGCGCGACGTATCCGCCGAGGGAGTTGCCGACGATGTGCGCCCGCTCGAGGCCCGCCTCGTCCATCGCGCGCTCGACGCCGTCGACGATCGCCACGTCGCTGACGTCCTCACCGAGCGGCGAACCGCCCGCGTGGCCGATCAGGGTCGGCGCGAAGACGTCGTGATGGCGCTCGAGCGCCGGCAGCACCAGCTCCCAGGTCCGCCAGGTGTCGGTGAACCCGTGGACGCAGACGAGCGGCGAACCCGCGCCACCGCGATGCCCCGCGGTGAAGGTGGCGGTCACTTAACCGCCCGCTTGGACTACAGGTAGCTCGAGGCCGCTGATCGGTGCCGACATCGGGGGCGGCGTGTCGGCTGCCACCGACTGCATCAGCGGCAGCTCCACCGGGGTCTGGGCGATGATCCCGCGCGCGGCCTGGTGGATGGCGATCGCGGCCGGGGTGCCCGGGTCGGCGGTGACGAGCGGTGTGCCCGCGTCGGCGTGCTCGCGCAGCGCCTCCTCGAGCGGGACCTTGCCGAGCAGCGGCACGTCGAGGTCATCGGCGAGCGACTGCCCGCCGCCCTCGCCGAAGATCGCGTGACGCTGACCGTCGGGGGTCGTGAAGCCGGACATGTTCTCGATGACGCCGAGAACGTCGAGGTCGACCTTCCCGGCCATCTCGGCGGCGCGGGCGGCAACGGTCTGCGCTGCGGGCTGCGGCGTCGTGACGACGAGGATCCGCGCCTGCGGCAGGAGCTGCGCGAGCGTCATCGAGACGTCGCCGGTGCCCGGGGGCAGGTCGAGGAGGAGGTAGTCGAGCTCGCCCCAGTCGACGTCCTCGAGGAACTGCTGGATCGCCTTGTGGAGCATCGGCCCGCGCCAGACGACCGCGGCGTTCTCCTCGACGAAGAAGCCGATCGACATCACCTTGACGCCGGTCGGGGAGAGGAGCGGGATGATCTTGCGGCTGCCGTTGACCTCGGGCCGACCCTCGGTTCCCAGCATGCGGGGGATCGAGTAGCCGTAGACGTCGCAGTCGAGCGCGCCGGTCGGCCTGCCCTCGGCGGCGAGCGCCGCCGCGAGGTTGGAGGTCATCGTCGACTTGCCGACGCCACCCTTGCCGGAGGCGACGCAGATCACGTTCTTGACCTTGGCGAGCGCGCCCTCGGGGAGGCCGCTCGGGCGGCCGAGCTTCTGCTGCAGGCCGGCCTTCTCGGAGTCGGAGAGGACGTCGAAGCCGACGCCGACGCTCGTGACGCCTTCGATCGGCCCGACGTTGTCGACGACGGCCTGCTCGAACTGGGAGCGGATCGGGCAGCCGGGCGTCGTCAGGGAGATGACGACGTCGACGCGACCGCCTTCGTGGATGTCGATCGATCGCACCATGCCGAGCTCGACGACCGAGCGGCGCAGCTCGGGGTCGATCACGGTGCGCAGCGCTTCGGTGACCTGGTCTTCGGTGGGGAGAGGAGACATGGGCGGAATTGTCTCAGATGCCTTTCGCGAGGCTGGGAGCCCACAAAAAAACCGCCGGGCCCTAAGGCCCGGCGGTTCGGGGAGGAGAGGTGGGGGGCCGGCTGTGCCGAAGCACTTCCGACTCCCCGGTCTACTCGCGATATGGGGCGAGTAGATCTCTCCGGGTCGTCACCTCTCCAAAGGGCGACCCGGGCTAAGTGGTCTCTAGACCAGAGCCGAAACCCGCTCGCTCACCTCGCGGACGCGCTTCTCGGCCTCCGTGCGGTTGCGCTTGAGCGAGGACTCGACGGTCCGACGCTGCTGACGCAGGGTCGTCTCGGCGGTCCGGCGACGAGCCTTGACCTCGCGCTCGACCTGCGTGCGGGTCCGCTTGACCTCGCGCTCCACCTTGTTGCGCGTGCGCTTCGCCGAGGCGAGGGTGCGCTTGCGGGCGGTGCCGCCGCGACGCTCGACCTTGTTCAGCTCACGACGGAGCTGGTTGCGGACGCGACGGATCTCCGTCTCGCGCTTGGTCGGCGTGTTGAACCGGACGTTCAGCTCGCTGACGCGATCGACGGCGGTGAGCGCGGCGCCGACGGGAACGTCGACGGCCGTCTCAGCGGCGGTCAGGACGTACTCGGTCGCGGCGTTGACGCCACCCTTCGCCTGACCGGCCGTCTTGCCGGCCTCGGTCGCGGTGCGCTTGGTGGTGGTCTTCGCGTTGGTCGACGCGGTCTTGGCCGTGGTCTTGGCGTTCGACTTCGCGGTCGTGGCGGTGCGCTTGGCGGCCGTCTTGGTCTTCGTGGCCTGGGCCTTCGTCGTGGACTTGGCCTTGCTGCGCGTGGCGGACTTGGTGCTGCCGGTGCGTCTGGTGGTAGCCATTCGTGTTCTCAACCCCTTCGTTGGTTGTTCGGGAAGATCGTGCTTGCTTCTAAGTTCCTTATTTCTAAGGATGTTCAGTGTACCACCGAACAGCTGTTCTTACACGTCCTTGCAAATGGCGTTACAGAGCCAAGTGTGAGGGTTGTCACAGGCGCCGCCTGCCGCCCTTCCGGTCTTCCCCGATTCAGTAGGGCCTGACTTGTGCGGCCTTCGGAGCGTTCTCAGGGGAAAGCTCCCAAGCCGCCCGCTGCAAGCGGGCGGCAACGCAGATGGAAGGCACCATGAAACGAATCGGAACCGCAGTCATCGTCGCGCTGGCCCTCACGGGCCTGTTCGCCGCGGGCGCTGACGCCCACCGCGTCAAGTTCGACTCCGCGATCACGGCGAAGTACTCCAAGCCCGACAAGAAGGACCCCTACGCGAAGGGCGGATTCGCCGGGTCAGTGACCTCGACGAAGGCCCGTTGCCAGAAGGGCCGGACGGTCACCCTGAACCTGCGCGCAGCCGATGGCACGACGCAGGTCGTCGGAACTGATCTCACGGACGCCACCGGCGCCTGGGCCCTCGTGCCCGCGAGCGCCACGCCCGGGACCTACTTCGCCGAGGTGTCCAAGCGCGTGCTTCGCAAGAGCAGGAAGCACAAGCACGTCTGCAAGGCCGCGGTCTCGCGCGACGTGAAGGTCAAGTAGCCAAGCCTCAGCCCGCGTGGCCGAGGACCGCCGTTCGGTCCAGCCACGCCTGCGGGTCCCCGATGTCCTCCTGAGTCGGGAGGGCATCGGGACCCTCCCAGGCCCGGTTGAGGCCGGGGATCCCCTCGAGGCCGACGACGGCGTCGACGAACCGCTTGCCGTCCCGGTACTGCCGCAGTTTCAGCTCCAGCCCGAGCAGCCAGCCCAGGGTCCGGGCGAGCGGCCCGCGGTTCTCGCGGCGTCGCTCCATTCCCTCGCGGAGCTGCTCCACCCGCGGGCCGAGCTCGCCGGCGGCGGCGTCCATGACGTGCTCGGCGTAGCCCTCGACGAGCGCCATCGTCGCCTGGACGGCGGCGATCGTCTCCCGGGCCTCCGGCGGGGCGAGCAGGCTGACCGGGTCGGACTCGCGGATCTCCGCGATCCAGGCCTTCGGGTCGCTCGCCGCTCGGCGCGCGCCGCCCAGGAGATCGGACCCGCCGAGGGTCAGTGGCGTTTCCTCGAGCAGCGTGCGGGCGAGCCCGCCGAGGTGGTCGGCGAGCCAGGGCACCGAGGAGAAGTGGACGGCGTGGGTCACCTCGTGGAGCGCGACCCACTCGAGGACATCGGATTGCGTTCCGTCGAGCTCGCTCGCGGCAGCCTTCGATGTTCTGGCCGACGAAGATCAGCCGCGGGGGTGCGTCGCCACCGAGCAGGGACATCTCGTACTGGCCGAGGACGCGGCGGGAGGCGAGCCCGAGGACGCCACCGAGCTGGAGGGCGACCGCCCGGCCCGCGACCGCGTCCATCACCTCGCCGGCGCGACCGGGGGCAAGCGATCCGCCGAGCCGGGTCTCCACGCTCGAGACCAGCTCGCGCATCGACGCGAGGTTGATCAGCGCCCACTCGCGCCTGCTCACCCACTCCGCCGCCGGGACCGGGTTGGCCGGGGTCAGCTCCGTGTAGTCGATGACGGCGCGGCGGGAGCGCTCCCAGGATGCCTCGAGGTCGATCTGAGCGTCGCTCATCGCCGCGGGCCCCGGGCCGGCGGCTCTGACCGCCACCCGCTCGGCGAGGTCCCAGTCGACGAACGAGCTCATTCGGGTCCGGTGTGCGCCGCCTGCGCGGTGCGGATCGCTCCCAGATGGTCGGCGTCGAGGACGGCGATGACCGGGTAGCGGGACTCGAGGTCGAGCTTGGCGTCGCTCAGCTCGAAGCCGGGGAACTCGACGGTCCCGCCGGCCTCGCTCACGATGAGCTGCGCCGCGGCGGCGTCGACGGAGCGGCAGCTGCGCGCTGAGAGCATCGCGTCGAAGCGGCCGGACGCGACGTAGGAGAGCGTGATCGCGATCGAGCCGACGACGCGGAGGCGGTAGGCGTCGCCCCGCAGCGCCTCGATGATCCCGCCGATCCAGTTCGGATCCGCTGACTCGAGGCCGACGACCTCGAGCCCCTGCTCCGGCCGGTCCGCCCCGAGCGGGCGGTCGTTCAGCCGGGCGCCCTCGCCGCGCGAAGCCGTGAACTCGTCGCGGGCGCCGAAGTCGTAGACGTAGCCGAAGGTGACGTCACCCATCGAGTCGCCCTCGGCGACGGCGATCGAGAGGGAGTGGGAGGGGATCGTGCGGCGGACGTTCATCGAGCCGTCGATCGGGTCGATCACCACGCGGGTCGTGGGGTCGCCGGACTCGTCGCCGAGCCGGACCTCGCCGCGCTCCTCGCTGATGGCGAGCAGGGAGTGGCCGCCCGCGACCGCCTCCAGCTCCTCGAACACGATGTCCTCGCACTGGCGGTCGAGCTCGAGGGTCATGTCGCCCCCCTCGCCGCGCCCCTCGTAGACGGTGCGCTCCGTGATGCCGATGCTTGCTGTGAAGAGGTCGGCCTGCCGCGCGCTGATCCTGCGGCAGACGTCGAGCCAGTCGATGGGTTGCTCCATCCGGGGAATGGTATTGGCGCCCCTCGCTACGGTTAGCGGCGATGGCCGAATCGACGGTACGGGAGGGAGGGAACGGTCCCGCGATCGGCGACGGCCCGACGCTCGTCCTCGGTCGCGCCGGGACGGGCCGGACCGAGCTGATCGCAGCGCGCGTCGCGGCGCTTGCGGCGGCCGGCGAGCGGCCCGACCACATCGCGGTCCTCACCCAGAGCGCGGCGAACCAGGCGCGTCTCCGCGACCGGGTTGCCGAGCTCACCGCCGGATCGCACGAGGAGGTCTCGATCGAGACCTGGCCCGGGCTCGCCGAGCGGCTCCTGCGCGACTACGCGCTCGAGGCCGGCCTCGACCCGTTCTTCCAGACGGCGAGCCCCGCTGACCGCCTTGCGCTCCTCCTCGACCACCTCGATGACCTGCCGTTGCGGCGGCACGAGATCCGCGGCAACCCGGCGGGGCTCCTCGCGCGGCTGCTCGAGCGGATCGATGCGCTCAAGGCCGAGGGCATCGGCCCGGAGTCGATTCGCGACCGGGCGCGGGCCGCGGAGCGGGGAGCGGCGGGCCGCTCCGACCGCGAGCTCGCGCTCCGCGAGGTCGAGTTCAGCGAGCTCTTCGATCGCCACGACCAGATCATGCTGCGGCAGGGGGTGCTCGACGAGGGCGAGCTGATCCTCGAGCTCGGCCGGCTCCTCACCCGCCACACCGACCTGCCGGACGTCATCGGGCAGCGGCTCGAGCACCTGCTCGTCGACGAGCTCGAGGATGCGGGCCGTCCGCGGGTCGCGCTGTTGCCGCTGCTCGCCCCGCACGGGCGCGTCCTTGCCACCTGCGACCCCGAGCAGGGGCTGAAGGTGCACCGGGCCGATGGCGAGGCGGCCGCGGTGGGCTTCCGCCGCGCGTTCCCCGAGTCGAGCGTCTCCGAGCTGCGCGGCGGTGGCCGCTCGCGAGGTCCGCTCGGCGTGGTCGTCGGGACCGCGGCCGCCCTCGTGCCCGACTCCTACCG
This sequence comes from uncultured Solirubrobacterales bacterium, assembly GCA_963740845.1. Taxonomy (GTDB): domain Bacteria; phylum Actinomycetota; class Thermoleophilia; order Solirubrobacterales; family 70-9; genus RHKX01. The sequence continues at coordinate 133,765 of CAVUFM010000013.1, read as the reverse complement.
GCGGACGCTGCCGCGGCTGACGGGTCCCGGTTCCGGGGCCGAGCCTGAGGTGGCCGCCGACGGGCGCCGAGCCCGAGGTGCGCTTCTGGCGCTGCGCGAACGAGCGCGCGCAGGCGCAGGCGGCCGCGCGCGAGATCGAGGGCCTGCTCGCCTCGGGCGAGGCCGTGCCGGCTGACATCTGCATCGTGGCCGGAGCAGGCGGGCGGGAGAGCCGCCTGATCGCCGGCGCGCTCGAGGAGCGGAACATCCCGTTCCGCAGCGCCGGCTCGGCCGCCTTCTTCGGTCGCCCGGAGGTTCGCGACACGATCGCCTGGCTGCGCGCGATCGCCGACCCGAACGACTCCGCCGCGGTGGTCCGTGCCCTGACCCGCCCGCCCGTGGAGCTGCGGTCGGTCGACCTCGCGCGTTGCACGACGATCGCTCGCCGCCGCAAGCTCGACATGATCTCGGCGCTCGAGGCCGCGCTCGAGAGCCCGCAGCTCCCGCCGCCCTCGCGCGACCGCCTGCGGGCGTTCCTCAAGCTCTACCGGTCCGCCGCCGGCGCCTTCGACGGCCTCCGTGCCGACGTCTTCGTCCGCCGCCTGATCGAGCGCATCGGGTTCCGGCGCCTCAACCTCTTCGGCGCGAGTCCCGAGACCGCGGAGCGGCTGGTCAACCTCTCGCGCGTCGCCGAGCTGGCCGCGAGCTGGACCCGACGGCGGCCGGACGGCTCCACCCGTGACTTCGTCCGCTACCTCGCCGCCGTCGCCGAGGCGGGGCAGCGCTTCAGCCGTCCCGCCGAGCCGCCGCCGCGTGACGCCGTCCTGCTCGCCGGGCCGGAGCAGGTCAAGGGGATGGAGTTCGAACGGGTCTTCGTGCTCGGCCTCGACCGTGGCGCGATGCGCTGGGGGGCCGAGCGGGCGGGCTGGATCCCCGACGAGCTCCTCGAGGGCGACCCGCCGCCGGCCGGTGACGTCGCCGACGCGCTGCGCGCTCGCCGCGGCTACGTCGCCGCGAGCCGCGCGAGCCGGTCGCTGGTTCTCGCCTACCCGGAGCAGGAGCGCGGCGTCGCCGTCGACCCGTCGCGCCTGTACGAGGCGTCGCGGGAGGCGCTCGGCGCATCCGAGATCCAGCAGGAGGAGGAGCTGTTCGGGCCCGCCGAGGGGCTCCACGCGACCTACCGGATGCTCCGCGACGAGGTGCTCGAGTCGTCCTGGCGCGCCGGGGCGGCGCTCAGCGAGATGCGCCTCGACACCGCCGATGACGTCAACCGCTCCGTCGCCCGCTTCCTCGAGCTGGTCAAGCTCGCGGCGCTGATCCAGCGACCCGGGGAGGAGTCGGCGCGGGAGGCGATCGCCGCGGTCAACGAGCTCCTCGGCAGGCTTGCGACCCCGGAGCAGCTGGCCGAGCTCCAGCGATCCTCGCTCGACGAGTACGTCCTCGACGACGGCCGCGAGCGCACCCGCCGCGACGAGCAGCACGCGAGCCGGGCCGAGCCGGGGCTCGAGGCGTTCCTGCCCTCGCGCGGTGGCGGGCTGCGCCTCTCGGCCTCCGACGTCGACCTCTATCTGACGTGCCCGCTCAAGTACAAGTTCGCGCGCGTCTTCGCGATCCCGCAGGAGCCGACGATCAACCAGCGCTTCGGGATCCTCGTCCACAACGTGCTCGAGCGCTACCACGCGGAGGAGCTGAAGGGGACGTCGAACCCCGGGGAAGGCGGCCTCGACCGGCTGCTCTCGCTGTTCGAATCGGGCTGGCGCCGGACGGGGTTCGGCTTCACCGACGACGAGCTGCAGTACCGCGACCGGGCCGTCGCCGCGTTCGCCCGCTACTACGAGCGGGACAGCTCCGGCGGCTCCCGCCCGATCTGGCTCGAGCGCCGGTTCTCGTTCAAGATCGGCGACAACACCGTGAGCGGCCGGATCGATCGCGTCGACCGCCACCCCGACGGCAACCTCGAGCTCATCGACTACAAGACCGGCGCCCCGAAGACGGAGGCTGAGCTGGCCGGCGACCTGCAGATCGCGCTCTACCGGATCGCGGTGCGCGAGTCGTGGGGAGTCGAAGCCGCCGACGGCTCCTACTGGTACGTGCTCGACGACGAGAAGGTCCGCGTCGCCGGCGAGCCGGGCGCACTGGATCGGGTGGAGCGCACGGTCGAGGAGGTCTCGGAGGGGATCCTCGGCCAGGACTTCGAGCCGCGGCCGAGCTTCGAGAGCTGCTCCTGGTGCGACTTCCGGTTGATCTGCCCGGCCGCGGAAGCCTGAGCGCTCCCGGGTAGGGTCGCGCCATGAGCACCGAGTTCCTGCTGACGACGCTGATCGTCGTCGCCACCCCGGGCACCGGCGTCGTCTACACGATCGCCGCCGAGCGCTGAACGGGGTCAGGCACCGTTTAGAAACTAAAGGGTCTGACCCCTTATTCGGGGCGCTGCTGCCTCAGGAAGCGCTGGAACTCCTGCGCGATCGCGTCGCCTGAGGGGACGTCCTCCTGGGAGAACCCCGCGACCTCGTCCTGCTGCTCCTCGAGCCGCTCGACCATCTCGCGGATCTCGGGGTTGGCGGCGACGGCCTGGCTGACCTGCTTCTCGAAGCTGCCGGCGGCGTCCTCGAGCTCGGAGGCCTCGACCGCGATCCCGATCATCCCCTCGAGGCGGCGCAGCAGCGCGAGGCCGGCCTTCGGGTTGGGAACGGCGGCGGCGTAATGGGGGACGGCGGCCCAGAGGCTGGCGGCGCTGAAGCCGCGCTCGCGGCAGATGCCGTGGAAGACGCCGAGGACGCCGGTCGGGCCCTCGTAGGAGACGTCCTCGAAACCGAGCTGCTCGATCAGCTCGTCGTTCGACGCGAGGCCGGTGATCGGCACCGGCCGGGTGTGGGCGACGTCGGCGATCAGGGAGCCGAAGGTGACGACGTCCTCGACCCCGCAGCGCTCGGCGACGTCGAGCACGCTGTTGCTGAACGTGCGCCAGCGGGTGCTCGGCTCGGTGCCGCTGATCAGCAGCAGGTCGCGCTCGGCGCCCTCGGCGGTCGCGGCGATGAGCAGGTTGTCGGGCCACTCGACGCCCTCCATCCGCCCGTCGGAGATCTGGATCGTCGGGCGGTTCGCCTGGAAGTCGAAGAACTCCTCGGGGTCGATGCGAGCGATCAGCTCCGTCTCCAGGGACGCCGCGATCGCTCCCAGCGCCGTGCTCGCGGCGTTCGCCGCGTCGTTCCACCCGGAGAAGGAGGCAACGAGCACGGGCGAGCGCAGCTCGGGCGGTTCGCGTTCCCAGACGATCGGATCCATCGGATCAATCTAGTCGAAGGCCCGCGCCGTCCGGGGAGGCTTGGATGATCGGATGGTGGATGCCGCGACCGCCCAAGACTCCTCCGAGGCCCCCGGCGGGGTGGCCTCCCTGCAGCCGGGTAGGCCCCTGGCGGGGCGTTTCGCGGTGGCGCGCAAGGACCGCCAGCAGTCGAAGGCCGGCACTCCGTATCTGAGCCTCGAGCTGCGGGACCGGACCGGCTCGATCCCGGCCCGGATCTTCCGCGAGGCCGATCAGCTGGGAGCCCGCTTCGAGCGCGGCGACGCGATCGAGGCCCGCGGGAAGGTCGAGCGGTTCCGTGGCCAGCTCTCGGCGGAGATCACCGCGGTCCGCAAGATCGAGTCGGGCGCGTTCGATCCGGCTGAGTTCCTTCCCTCCGCCTATCGATCGGTCGAGGAGCTGGAGGGCTTCTTCGAGCACCTGACCGGCGAGATCTACGACCCGGCGCTGAAGTCGCTCGTCGAGGCGATCTGCTCATCGGAGCCCGTCGCGACCGAGCTGCGCCGGGCGCCCTGCACCCGCGCCGGCCATCACGCCTACCTCGGTGGCCTGCTGGAGCACACGGTCTCGGTCGGGACGATGCTCGAGGGCCTCTGCCAGCTCCACCCGAAGCTCGACTCCGACCTGCTGATGGCCGCCACGCTCCTGCACGACATCGGCAAGACGCGCGAGTTCACCTATGGCGCCGAGTTCGGGATCACCGAAGAGGGCGCGATGCTCGGCCACCTCGCCCTCGGCGCGGAGATCATCAACGCGAAAGCCGGAGCGCTGCCGACCGAGCGGCGCCTGCAGCTGCTCCACTGCGTGCTCAGCCACCACGGCCCGGAGGCGGCGGGGCGGGCGCGTGGCAACTCCTCGGGCTTCGCGTCGGCGGAGGCGCTGGCGTTGGCGCGGCTGAACGCGCTGGACGCAAGCGTCAAGGGCGCGCTGGAGCACGGCTTGCGCTGACGGCGCGATCGCGCAGACGTGGCGCGCAGAACCGTTGCCTCTCAGCGGATTCGGACGCCACGTCACGCCGCCGCCACCGTCGTCACCACTCGGGCCGGCGGCGGTCCTGCTTCCGCTCTGACTGGCGGCGCTTCGCCTCCAGGCGGCGCTCGCGGGCAGACCGGCTCGGGCGCGTCGCCCGCCGGGACTTGCGCGGCGTCAGTGCGTCGAGGAGCTTCGCCCGCAGTCGCTCGATCGCCAGCCCGCGGTTGCGGGTCTGGCTGCGCGCGTCCTGCGCCACCGCGGTGACGCGCTCCCCGAGCCGGGCGACGATCCGCTCCTTCTGGACCTCGCTCAGGCTGCACGAGGCGCGGACGTCGAAGACCGCCTCGATCCGGCTCTCGGTCTTGTTCGCGTGCTGACCGCCCGGCCCCGAGGAGCGGCTCGCGCGCAGCTCGATCTCCTCGATCGGGACGAAGGTTCCGCCGCCGAGGTGGAGCCCCTCCTTCACGCCGCCGGCTCCCAGAGGGCGCGGCGCATCAGCCGCGCGGCGATGACGACGCAGAGGACCGCGAAGCCGAGCTGGAGCGCGCGCTCGCCGACGGCGTTGGCGACGACGACGCCCGCGACCACGCCGGGCACCGAGAGCGCGCCGATGGTGAGCCCGACGCGGACGTCGACGTTCTCGTGCCGCAGCTGGCGCCACGTGCCGGCGATCGCCATCGGGACGATGATCAGGAGGGAGGTGGCCTCCGCCTCCACCTGGCCCGAGTCGAGCAGGATCACCAGGGCGGGGACGAAGAGGATGCCGCCGCCGACGCCGAGGAGGCCACCGACGGCGCCTCCCGCGAGGGCGATGAGCATGGCGAGCGTGATGTCCATCTAGGGGACCGCCAGTTCCACCGCGACCGCGATCAGCAGGAGCGCGAAGAGGAGCGAGACGGTGCGCTCGGAGATCCGCTGCTGGACGGCGACCCCCAGGCCGACGCCGATGACGGCCGGACCGGCGAGCAGCGCTGCGTGGCCGAAGTCGACGTTGCCGTAGCCCATCTGAACCGCTGCGGCGAGGCCCGCGATGACGACGATCGCGCAGAGGGAGGTGGCGGTCGCGCGGCGCTCGCCGTAGCCGCAGGCAAGCAGGAGCGGCACCATGACCGCGCCGCCGCCGACGCCGAACAGGCCGCTGAAGGCGCCCGCGAGGATGCCGATCCCGGCGAGCCGGAACGTGGTCGGCTGCGGCACCGGCGCGATACTAGATGCCAATGGCCGGAGCGGAAGCGAGCGTCGATCGGTGGCGGGAGCCCCTGGCTCCGCTCGATGGAGGACCCCGGCTCAGCGGCGATCCTCTGCGACCTCGACGGGACGCTGGCGCCGATCGTCGCCCGGCCCGAGCTCGTCGAGGTCCCACCGCACGCCCGCGCGGCGCTCGAGGCGATCGCCGGCCGCTTCGGTCTCTGCGCGATCGTCACCGGGAGGCGGCCCGAGGATGCGCGCCGGATCGTCGGGCTCGACGGGATCGCCTACGCGGGGAACCACGGCTTCGAGCTGCTCGAGCCCGGCGCGGAGCGCTCCACCGCCAGCCCCGAGCTCGCCGGCCTGGAGACCGCCGCGATGGACTTCCTCGACGAGGCAGCGGACCGCGCGGCGCTCGCCGGCGGGGGCATCCGAATCGAGGACAAGGGTCCGATCGTCGCCCTCCACTGGCGCGGCGCCGACGACGAGGCAGCCGCCGAGGCAACGGTGGACCAGCTTGCTCAGGAGGCGCGCGACCGCGGGCTCGTCACCCACCTCGGGCGCAAGGTCCTCGAGCTGCGCCCGCCGGTCGCGATCGACAAGGGGGTTGCGATCGAGGGCCTGCTCGCGCGCGCCGGCTCGCGCGCCGCGCTCTACGCGGGCGACGACCGCACCGACGTCGACGGTTTCTCCGCCCTCGCGCGGATGCGAGACGCCGGTGCGCTCGACGCCATCGTCCGAGTCGGCGTCAGCTCACCCGAGGGGCCTCCCGAGGTCGTCGACTCCGCGGACATCGTCGTGAACGGAACCGGCGAGCTGGCTCAGCTCCTCGAATTCCTCGCCGGGTCATAGTCCGCCCATGCAGTTCAAGGACCTCCTCCGCGGAACCGTGCTGCTGATCGCGGTCGAGGCGACCGCGCTGGCCGCGATCTCGGCGATCACGATCAACTCGACCGGGGAGGACTCGCTTGCCGCGATGGCCCTCGGCTGGTGGGTCATCGCGCTCGCCGGCGGCGTCTGGATGGGACGGCCCAAGCGCACGCGGATGGCCCTCTCGGAGCCGCTCTCGAAGGCGCGCACGACGACCCAGCTTCCGGCGGAGTCACCGGCGCGGATCGCCCTCGCGCGGCTCTGGCCCATCGGGGTCTTCGCGATCGCCGCCGGCGCCCTCGGGCCGGTGTTCCCGCAGATCCCCGCCATCGCCACGGGCTTCGCCCTCGGCGTCGCGGTCGCATGGCGGAACCGCGAGGCGGCCGTGACCGCGGTGGAGGAGCGCGACGGCGTCTGCTTCTACGTCGAGCCCGGCTCGGCCTTCGACCCGATCAAGCTGGTCAGGACTCCCGGGTTGATGCGAGGCGCACCGGCCTAGCTGCGCCTACGCCGGCACCCCGTGGGTGTCGACCGCGCGGTCGTAGTTGATGCGCAGGAGAGCGATCGCGTCGCGTTCGTCCTCGGGGGTCTCGATCCGCCGGGCCGCGTAGCCGGGCTTGCCGGGGAAGACCGGGTGGTAGTCGATTCGCCCCTGGTCGTGGAGGTCGTGCCACACGGCCTTCGGGAAGCCGAGGTGCAGCGCGTGGTCCCCGTGGAGGTGGCCGATCTCACGCTTGCCGAGCTTGAGCGAGAGCTCGCCGCGGCTGCCTTCGGAGGCGCTCATGCCGGGCCAGCCGTGACCTCATCGGTGATCCGCTCGCCCGCTCCTGGGTGTCCGCTCATGGCGCTTCTCCTCGCATTCATCGGTGTCTCGTCCGGTTCGCCGTGAAGCTACAAGTTCAAGTGAGCTTGAAGTCAAGGGCGATGTCTGCTTGCATCGCCGTGCGATGAAGGACCCCCTCACGATCAGCGAGGTCGCACGGCGCAGCGGCGTCGCCGCCTCGGCCCTCCGCTTCTACGAGGAGCGTGGCCTGATCAGCTCCGAGCGCGCCGGCTCCGGCCACCGCCGCTATCGCCGCCAGGTCCTGCGGCGGATCGCCTTCATCGTCTTCGCCCAGCGGGTCGGGCTGACGCTCGGGGAGATCGGGGAGGAGCTCGCCAAGCTTCCGCCCGACCGGGCTCCGAGCAAGCGCGACTGGTCGCGGCTCTCGACGAGCTGGTCGAGCCGGATCGACGAGCGGATCGCCGAGCTCGAGCGTCTCCGCGCCGGGCTGACCGAGTGCATCGGCTGCGGCTGCCTCTCGCTCGACCGCTGCAAGCTCGCGAACCCCGAGGACCGCGCCGGCAACGAGGGCCCGGGCCCGCGCTACTGGCTGGGCGACCGGCCGCTCAGCTCCCAGGCTTAGAGCTTTCGGTTCTTCTTGCGCAGCGCGTTGAAGCTGCGCCACGCCCTGGTGTTGGCGATCTGATCCTTCGTCAGGCCGGCGCGCCGCGCGGTCGCGACGCCGTAGATCATGTTCTCCATCGTCGAGGTGCGATGGGCGTCGGTGTTGAGGCAGATCGTCACCCCGGCCTCAGCCGCCATCCGGGCATGACCCTCGTTCAGGTCCCGCCGTCGCGGGCTGCCGTTGATCTCGATCATCGTGCCGTGCTCGGCCGCGGCCGCGATCACCTTCTCGATGTCGAAGTCGTAGGGCTCGCGTCGCAGCAGCATCCGCCCGCTCGGGTGTCCGAGGCAGTCGACGAGCGGGTTGGAGACCGCCTCGACCATCCGCGCGGTCATCCGGTCCTTGCCGAGCCGGAACGACGTGTGGACGCTCGCGACGACCCAGTCGAGCTGGTCGACGAGGTCGTCCTCGTAGTCGAGGCCGCCGTCGGTGCCGATGTTGATCTCCGATCCCGACATCAACCGGAACCCCTTGCCGAGCTCGTCGTTCAGCTCCGCCGCGTCGGCGATCCGCCGCTTGAGCGCGTCGGGCTGGACGTCGTCGCCGAAGCCGTGGGTCGCCGAGTGGTCGGTCACCGCGAGGTAGGCGTAGCCGCGCGCCATCGCCGCCTCGGCCATCTCGCGCAGGGAGTTCTTGCCGTCGGAGAGCGTCGTGTGGCAGTGGAGATCCCCCCGGATGTCGCCCAGCTTGACCAGCTCGGGGAGCTCGCCGTTCTCGGCCTGGGCGATCTCGCGCGCGCCCTGACGGAGCTCCGGCTCGATGTAGGCGAGGCCGAGGCGCTCGTAGACGGCGTGCTCGGTCTCGTGCTTCTCGACCTCCCCGCTCTCGACGTCGGCGATGCCGTGCTCGGAGACCGACAGCCCCATCTTCACCGCCCGTTCGCGGAGCTTGACGTTGTGCTCCTTCGAGCCCGTGAAGTGCTGCAGCAGGTTCCCGAACTCATCGGGGGGCACGATCCGCAGGTCCACCTGGATCCCGTTGTGGGTCCGGGCGCGAAGCCCGTTGGCGCCGGGGTTGCCGTGCTCGCCGATCAGCTCGTTCTCGGCGAGCGACTCGGCGAGCGCCTTCGGGTCGGAGGCCGTGGCGATGATGTCGATGTCCTTGCAGGTCTCGGCCCAGCGGCGGGCGGAGCCGGCGAGGACGACCTTCTCCGAGGCGGGGTGCTCCTCGAGCAGGGTGACGATCTCGGTGCCGACCTCGCGCACGTCGTCGAGCAGCCGCCGCTCCTCGTTGTCGCTCGTCGACATCCGCGCGAGCTCCTTGATGACGTTCTCCTCGAACTTCGTCCCGAGGCCCTTGATGTCGGCGAGCTGCCCCGCCTCGGCGGCGGCTCCCAGCTCCTCCAGCGTCGCGATCCCCGTCTGGTCGTAGATCGACCTGACGGTCTTCGCGCCGACGCCGGGGATGCGGGTGAGATCGACCAGCGAAGCCGGGGAACTTCGCCTTCAGCTTCACGGCGGCGGGGATCTCTCCCTGCTCGGAGAGCGCCACGACCTTCTCCTGGATCGTGTCGCCGATGCCCTGCAGCTCGGTCGCCTTCCCGGCAAGCGCGAGCTCCTCGATCCCCTGCGGGCTGTCGCGGATCACCCGCGCCGCCTCCTTGTAGGCGAGCACGCGGAAGCGGTTCGCTCCGTCGAGCTCGTAGAGAGCCCCGAGCTCGGAGATTGCGGCGGCGATCTCGGCGTTGCGCATCCACCCGAGGTTATTGGGGGGAGCCGCTCGGAATCGAGGTCACGGGTGCCACGTGTGTCTAGGGTCTCCGGACGCCCGTGAGCCCCGTGCAGCTACCGATCAGGGTCGTCGTGCCCACCTACAACGAAGCGGACAACCTCGAGCCGCTGGTTTCCGCGGTGCTCGCGGCGGCGCCCGAGGGCACCGGGATCCTCGTCGTCGACGACGATTCCCCCGATGGCACCGGCGACATCGCCGACCGCCTCGCGGCCGAGGACGAGCGGATCGCGGTGCTCCACCGAGCGGGCAAGGAGGGCCTCGGCCCCGCGTACGTCGCCGGGTTCGGCCGGGCGCTCGAGCTCGGCGCCGAGCGCGTCGTGCAGATGGACGCGGACTTCTCCCACGAGCCCGACCGACGTGCCGCGGCTCATCGCCGCAACTCAGGGGGAGGGGGGCGCCGACCTCGTGCTCGGCTCCCGCTACGTGGCCGGCGGCGGCATCGGCGACTGGGGCGTCGGCCGCCAGGCGATCTCCCGCTGGGGGAGCACCTACGCCCGGTTCTGGCTGGGGATCTCCGTGCGCGATCTCACCGGCGGGTTCAAGTGCTTCCGGCGCGAGGTGCTCGAGGCGATCCGGCTGGAGACCGTCAGCGCCCTCGGCTACGCGTTCCAGGTCGAGACGACCTACCGCGCCTGCCTCGCCGGCTTCGAGGTCAAGGAGATCCCGATCATCTTCAAGGACCGCCGGGTCGGCGAATCGAAGATGAGCCGCTCGATCGTCGCCGAAGCGGCGCTCGGCGTTCCCCAGATGCGGTTGCGCGGAAAGCGCTGGTCATGAGCCCGCAAACGGCTTGTCCAAGCCACGCTTCCATTACTTCATTTTGTGTAGTAAGGTCTACTCGAGTCTTAGATACATCCGATCCGGGTAGTCGGGTCGATATACACGTCGCCCACACCAACGTGAGATAGAGGAGCTGGGATGGCCAACCTCCCGCAAGTCACCGACAACAACTTCCAGGCCGAGGTACTCGAGGCCGGCGAGCCCGTCCTCGTCGACTTCTGGGCACCCTGGTGCGGCCCCTGCCGGGTCGTCCATCCGATTCTCGAGGAGATGGCGCAGGAGCGTGACGACATCAAGATCGTCTCCCTGAACATCGACGAGAACCAGGACACGGCCAGCCAGTACCAGGTGATGTCGATCCCGACGATGATCGTCTTCAAGGCCGGTCAGCCCGCCAAGACCATCGTCGGCGCGATGCCGAAGAAGCGCCTCGAGCAGGAGCTCGAACCCGCTCTCGCCTAGGCCTGGACCCGGAGCCCGCCCGGCTCCGACAAGCTGAGTACACCACGGGAGGCCGCGAAGTTCGCGGCCTCTCGCGCGTTCAGGGGGCGCGGCATCTGCCGTGCCGGGGTTCTCCGGGGCATGGCTGCACAACGCAACACCCAAGAGGCCCTGGACGCCTACGTCGGATCGCTGGTCGCGATCGGCGGACAGCTCACTTCGATCCTGTCGTTCATGTACGAGCGCGCGGATCCCGACGACGTTCCGACGCCGAACGACGTTCTCACCGATCTGCTGGGGAGCATCCTCGAGGAGCCCGCTGCCAAGTGCCGGGACGCTGACCTCCTCGCGGCCTCTGAGATCGTCGAACTGACCGCGAAGACGATCGCCGAGGAGCTCTTCCTGGTCAGCGACGAGTTGATGGAGGAGTGGAAGCGGGAGGAGCGCCGAGCGCGGCGGAAGCTGCCGATGCGCCCGCGCCGCCCGCGCTAGAGGATCTGCGCCGAGACGAACCCGGCCAGCAGCACCGCGAAGGCGCCGATCTCGCCCGCGATCAGGCCCCACATGAACGGGTGCAGGCCGTGGGGCTCGTCGCCCTCGCGGAAGACGTTGTCGGTCTCTGCCTTCAGGCCGTTCGAGCAGTAGATGGCGATCGCGAGGCTGAAGTAGCCGACGAGGACGCCCGCGCAGATCAGATCGACGAGCTGCGACCAGTCGCTGAGCTCGACGAAGACGGCGACGAGGAGGGTGGCGAAGCTGTAGAGCAGCGCCGCCCGGTGGGCGGTGTCGACGTAGGGATGGGCCCGGCCCTCGGGGCTCGCGCTCATCCCCCGGTACTTCCAGACGCCGAGCAACAGCGCCCAGAGGAAGATCAGCCCGGCGGCGAGGAGAACGACGTCGGTGTCAGCGGCGGTTTCCACGTGGCGATCCTACGACCCGTCCCATCGAACGTCCCGCGGCAGGGCCTATGGACCCCGTTCCGGGACGTTCGGCGTTCGCAGGCGACTCAGCGCTTCATGCGTCGAACGCGCTCGCAACCGTTGACGCGGTCGCGGCGGTCGACCTCCGCCTGATCCGTGCCCGGTCCACATGAGACGGTGTCGCGCTCGCCATCGACGGTCCGGAACGAATCGTTCCCCGTGCCGCCGATCAGCTTGTCCCTGCCCGAACCGCCGATCAGGCGGTCGTCGTCCTGGCTCCCGAGCAGCCTGTCGTCGCCGCTCCCGCCGTTGAGCCGGTCGTTCGCAGCTCCCCCGAGCAGGCAGTCGTCGCCGGCGAGCCCGCGGAGGCGGTCGCCGCCACCGAGCCCGATGAGCCGATCGCCCGACCCGCTGCCGGGCACGGTCGCCGGTGTGTCCCGCCCGTTGGTCCCGCGGATCTCGATCGCGCACCGCGGCCCGCCTCCGTCACCGCTCGCCGGGGTGTAGGCGTCGGTGATCTGGAAGTAGCCGAGCGGCAAGCCGTCCGCCCTCATCGACGGGCAGCCCTTTCGCATGTCCTCGCAGACCGCGCGCTCGCCGTTGACCTTCGTCAGCGAGTAGCGGGAGGGCGAGTAGAAGGAGAAGAGATTGGCGTCGCCGTTCGCATCGACCGCCTCGCCCGCGTCGTCGTTGCGCCAGCGGTTGCTGAGCAGCCGCCGCTCGGCGTCGGCGCGGCAGCGCGGCTTCTCGCATCCGACGTAGCGGTCCATCCAAGCGACCGAGTACCAGGTCTGCAGGTCCATGCCGCGGTAGGTGGCGAGCCCGAGCACCGGCACCGTCTCGCCGGCGATGAACGCGTACTCCTCGTGGGTGCCCCCGCGGATCACGACCTGCATCGAGTCGATCCCGGCCGCCTCGTAGCCGCGCTCGCCCTCGGAGGCCTCGGCTGGGTCCGGATCCCCGGTGTTGGGCGCGGGGGTGATCCCGTAGTCGTTGGTGAACCCGAGCGCGGGCTTCGTCAGCGGCACGGTCTCCGGGCGCGGGGAGGAGCCCGAGGGGCAATCCGAATGGCCGCCGACCGGTCCGGTCACCGGCTTCGAGACGTCGTCCAGGTTGTCCCAGGCGACGATCGCGTCGACCCGGTCGTCGAGCTGACCGATGTAGGAGACGGCGGCCGCGCCGAGCGAGTGACCCGCGATCCCGACCCGCCCGGGGTCGACGAGGTCGTGGAGCGGGTTGTAGGCGGCGTTGAAGCCGGCGGCGACTCGCCGGTCCTGCTTGTCGGCGTGGCTCGTGCCGACGCCGGCGGCCGCGTTGCCGCAGCTCGCCCGCGGCTCGTACTTCGAGTCCGGGGTCGAGAGCAGGAAGTCGAGCGCGTCCTCGGTCCCGTCGAAGAACGGCTGGCCCGCCTGGGAGGGAACGCCCTCGGCGAGGTCGGGACCGACGCCGAAGGTGTCGGAGCGGCCCTGCCCCTGGACGTCGTAGGTGAGGACGACGTACCCGTGCTTGGCGAGCGCTGCGGCGGTCCCCCAGTAGAGCGTCTCGGGCGCCTGCACCGAGCCGGTGGTGATCACGATCGCCGGGCGCTTCGCCGGGCCGTCCTTCGTCGCCCACACGTTCCCCGAGATCGTCGCGCCGCTGCGGGCGGTGAAGAGCACCGGCTTGCGGATGCCGAATCCCGCGTCGGGCCAGTCGTAGAAGCGGACGTCGCCCGCGCACTCGCGGTTGCGGTTCCAGCAGACGTTGCCGTAGGGGAGGCGCTCGGGATCCGTCAGCTGGATCTCCGCGTTCTCGAGGTTGTTCTCGACCTCCTTCTGGCGCAGGAGCAGCTGGTAGGCGGGGGTCTTGACGATCTGGGAGTCACGCTCGGTCGTCTTCGCGAAGTTGCGCGCCTCGAGGCCCGGGTCGAAGGCGAGCGCGGAGCCGACGAGCGCCCAGGCTCCCGCGAGCACGAGCAAGCAGCTCAGCCCTGCGGCGAGCCCCGCTCTCCCGAATCGATCCCCGGCCACTCCCGTTCCCTCCCGTCTCGCTGGGGGGAACCTACTCGCGAAGGGACCTCAGCCGGCGCGCTCGACGGCGATGGCCAGCGAGCGGCCGCCGACGTCGACGTCGGTGCCGCCATCGGCCCCGCCGTAGTGCACCGAGGTGGCGAGGGTCTCGCCGGTGACGTAGTCCTCGTGGGCGCGTGCGGCCGCGAGCAGCTCCTCGTCGCCGCCGAGGCGGAGGGAGATGCGGTCGCTGATCTCGAGGCCCGAGTCCTTGCGCGCGTTCTGCACGGCGCGCACGACCTCGCGGGCGAGTCCCTCGCGGATCAGGGCGTCGTCGAGCTCGAGCGCGAGGGCGACGGCCCGTCCCGCCTCGGCCTCCACCTGGTAGCCCTCGAGGGGCTCCATCACGAGCGTCATGTCCTCGGCGTGGAGGGTGTGGTCGGTCCCGTCGATCGCGATCCCGATCTCGCGCTCGCCGGCGATCGCCGCGCGGGCATGATCGGCGTCGAGCGCCTCGATCGCGGCCTTCGCCTGCGGCATGTCCTTGCCGAAGCGCGGCCCGAGAGAGCGGAAGTTCGGCTTCACCGTCCACGACGTGAGCTCGCCCTCCTCGGTGACGAACTCGAGCGCCTTGACGTTCAGCTCGGCCCTGACCAGGTCGGCGAAGTCCTCGATCACCGCGCGCTCGGCCTCCGTCGCGACGATCACCGCCTTCGCCAGCGGCTGGCGCATCTTGACCTTCGCCTGGGCCCGCGCGGCGCGGCCGAGCTCGACCGCACGGCGAGCGGCGTCGACGCCCTCCTCGAGCGCGGTGTCGCGCAGCCCATCGGCGGCCTTGGGGAAGTCGCAGAGGTGGACCGAGTCCGGCTCCTCGCCGAACTCACCCGCGGCACCGCCGACGAGGTTGGCGTACATCGCGTCGGCCGTGAACGGCACGAACGGGGCGATCAGCTTCGACGTCTCGACCAGGCAGTGGCGCAGCGTCGCGAAGGCCGCCGGGTCCCCCTCCCAGAAGCGGCGGCGCGACACGCGCACGTACCAGTTGGACATCTCGTCGACGTAGTCGGCGAGCGCCTTGCCGGCGCCGACGGAGTCGAAGTCGTCGAGCCGCTCGGTCACCTCGGCGGTGACCCCCTGCAGCCGCGAGACGAGCCAGCGGTCGAGCTCGGCCTCGGGCCCGTCGGGATCGGGTGCCGTGCCCTCCTGCCCCTCGGCCGCGTTCTCGTAGAGGACGAGGAAGCCGTAGGTGTTCCAGAGCGTCAGCAGGAACTGCCGCAGGGACTCGCCGACCGCATCGGTGCTGAACCGGTAGCCCGACCACGGCGGCTGCGACGTCAGGTAGTACCAGCGGAAGGCGTCGGCGCCATGCAGGTTGAGCACGTCCCAGGGGTCGACGATGTTGCCCTTGCTCTTCGACATCTTCTGGCCCTCGGGATCGAGGATCAGGCCGAGGCAGACGCAGTTGCGGTAGTTCGTCTCGTCGAACAGGAGGACCGACTCGGCGAGCTGGGAGTAGAACCAGCCGCGGGTCTGGTCGATGGCCTCGCAGATGAAGTCGGCCGGGAACCTCGACTCGAACTCCGCCTCGTTCTCGAACGGGTAGTGGAACTGCGCGAACGGCATCGCGCCCGAGTCGTACCAGGCGTCGATCGTCTCGACGACGCGCTGCATCTCGCCGTCGCAGCCCTCGCGGGTGCAGCTCAGCCGCAGCTCGTCGATGTAGGGACGGTGGAGGTCGTCGGGCACCTCGCTGCCGTCGACGGCGTGCTCGCTGGAGGTCGGCGATCGAGCCGGCGCAGAAGCGCTCGTCGCAGTCGTCGTCGGTGCATTCCCAGACCGGGAGGGGCGTTCCCCAATAGCGCTCGCGCGAGAGCGCCCAGTCGACGTTGTTCTCCAGCCAGCGGCCGAAGCGCCCGTGCTTGATGTGCTCCGGGTGCCAGCCGATCTCCTCGTTCTCGGCGAGCATCCGGTCCTTGACCTCGGAGGTCCGCAGGTACCAGCTCGACTTCGCGTAGTAGAGGAGCGCGGTGCCGCAGCGCCAGCAGTGCGGGTAGGCGTGCTCGTAGTCGAGGACCTTGAACAGGCGGCCGCTCTCGCGGAGCGCCTCGACGATCTCGGGGTTGTGGTCGTAGACCAGCTTGCCCTGGTAGTCGGGCACCCGGGAGTCGAAGCGGCCGTTCGGCAGCACCGGGTTCTGCAGCGTCATGCCGTTGGCCTCGCCGAGCTTGAAGTCGTCCTCGCCGAAGGCGAGCGCGGTGTGGACCAGGCCGGTGCCGTCCTCGGTCGTGACGAAGTCGCCGAGCAGGACCGAGTGGCCGAGCGGGCCGAAGTCCTCGCCGGGGATGTAGCCGAACGGCGCCTCGTAGCGGACGCCCTCGAGCTCGGAGCCGCGCAGGGAGCCGAGCTCCTCCCAGCCCTCGCCGAGCACGCGGTCGGCGAGCAGCCTGGCGACCACGACGACCTCGTCGGATTCGGGCGGCCGCGCCCGCACGTAGTCGATGTCGGCGCCGACGGCGATCGCCGCGTGTGAGATCAGCGTCCACGGCGTGGTGGTCCAGACGACGAGCGAGTCGCCGCTCTCCAGTCCCGAGCCGGCGGCGTCGGTCACCGGCATCCGCACGTAGGCGCGAGGGGTCGACCTGGTCCTCGTAGCCGAGCGCGACCTCGTGGGAGCTGAGCGCGGTGCCGCAGCGCGGGCAGTAGGGAACGACCTTGTGACCCTGGTAGAGGCGGTCCTTGTCCCAGTTCTGCCGCAGCGACCACCAGACCGACTCGATGTAGTCGTTGTCGAGCGTCCGGTAGGGGTCGTCCATGTCGACCCAGAAACCGATCCGCTCGGTCAGCTTGCGCCAGTCGTCGACGTACCTGAAAACAGAATCTCGGCAGCGCTGGTTGAACTCGGCGATGCCGAACTCCTCGATCTGCTCCTTCGAGGAGATCCCGAGCTCCTTCTCGACCTCGAGCTCGACCGGCAGCCCGTGGCAGTCCCAGCCGGCCTTGCGCGGGACGTAGTGGCCCTGCATCGCCTTGTAGCGCGGGTAGATGTCCTTGAAGACCCGGGCGAGTACGTGGTGGGAGCCGGGGCGCCCGTTCGCGGTCGGCGGGCCCTCGTAGAAGCTCCAGGTCGGGGAGCCCTCGCGGTCGGCGAGCTGCCGCGCGAAGACGTCGCGCTCACGCCAGCGCTCGAGGACGCTCTCCTCGAGGGCGGGGAATGACTGCTTCGGGTCGACGGGGGCGTACTTCGGCATGAACCACCGATTCTACGTTCGGCCTCGCGGTCGCCATCGCTAGCCTCCCGTGGAGACTTCAACAAGCCAACCGACGGAGGCACGAGTGACCGAGATCAGCGACGTGAAGGCGCCCGAGGGCGAGAAGCTCTGGGGCGGGGAGACCGACAAGGCGGTCAGCAACTTCCCGGTTTCCGGCCACCCGATCCCGGCCCCCGTCGTCCACTGGCTCGGCCGGATCAAGGCGGCCGCGGCCCGCACGAACGCTGAGCTCGGGCTGCTCGACGCCGACATCGCCGAGCGCATCGGCAAGGCCGGAGACGCGATCGGCAACGGCGATCACGACGACCAGTTCCCCGTCGACGTCTTCCAGACCGGCTCGGGCACCTCGTCGAACATGAACGCGAACGAGGTCATCGCCTCGCTCGCCGGCGAGGGCGTCCACCGCAACGACCACGTGAACATGGGGCAGTCCTCCAACGACGTCTTCCCCTCGGCCGTCCACCTCGCCGCGCTCGGCGAGGTCACCGACGACCTCCTGCCGGCGCTCGACGGGCTCGCCGACGCACTCGACGCGAAGGCCGTGGAGTTCAAGGACCACGTGAAGTCCGGCCGCACCCACCTGATGGACGCGGTCCCGGTCACGCTCGGCCAGGAGTTCGCCGGCTTCGCCACCCAGATCAGGCTGGGAGCCGAGCGCGTCCGCGGCACCCTCGCCCACGTCGGCCAGATCCCGCTCGGCGGCACCGCCACCGGCACCGGCATCAACACCCACGCCGACTTCGCGGCGGGCGTTCGCGAGAAGCTCACCGCCGCGACCGGCCTCGAGATCTCCGCGCCGGACGACCGCTTCGAGGCGCAGGCCAACCGCGACGGCCTCGTCCTCCTCTCGGGAGCGCTCAAGGTCTGCGCGGTGTCGCTGATCAAGATCGGCAACGACCTCGCGCTCATGGGCTCGGGCCCGCGCGCCGGCTTCTCCGAGATCCGCCTGCCGGAGCTCCAGAAGGGCTCCTCGATCATGCCCGGCAAGGTCAACCCGGTGATCCCGGAGGTCGTGATCCAGGTCGGCGATCAGGTGATCGGCAACGACATCGCGATCACCCTGGGAGGCACGCAGGGCCAGTTCGAGCTGAACGTCCGCGTGCCGCTCATCGCGCGCAACCTGCTCGACTCGGTGAAGCTGCTCGCCGCCGCCTCACGCCTGCTGAACGAGAAGTGCGTCAGCGGGATCGAGCCGAACGAGGAGATGCTCCGCAAGCACGCGGAGTCCACCCTTCAGGTCGCGACCGCGCTCAACCCGCACATCGGCTACGACGCCGCGGCCGAGATCGTCAAGGAGGCCGCGAGCTCGAACCGGACCGTCCGGGAGGTCGCCAAGGAGAAGGGCGTCAGCGACGAGGTGCTCGACGAGGCCCTCGACTTCATCGGCATGGCTCGGCCGCACGCGGCGGACTGAGAGCCACGCCGCACGCCGGTGGCTACCGGGCGTGGAGGCTGACCTTCCGCTTCTCGGTGGGGAGGCCGTCGGAGGTGATCTTCACCTTGATCTTGGCGGTCTTCTCCGTCCTCAGGGTGACCTTGATCTTCGCCCGGCGCTCCTGCCCGGGGGCGATCGGGCCGACCCTCACGCACTTGCCGATCCGCACGAGCTTCTTCGGGCCGCGAGCGCAGACCTTGATCCGGCCGGTGTCCGCTCCGCCCTCGTTGGCGAGGCCGACGTTCAGCTTCACCTTCTTGCCGACCGGTGCGCGCTGGTTCCTGCTCAAGGTCGTTTTCAGTGCCGCGCCGGCACCGCCGTTCCCGTCCCCGAGCGAGATCTGCAGCGGCGCGTCCACCTGAGTGGCGCGCTTGGCGGCGAGCGTGGCGTCGCCACCCGGGCCGCTGAAGAACAGCGCCCGTGAGCCGGTGAAGTTGTAGTTCGCGCCGAGCGTCGGGTCGGTGTTCTGGCCGGCGTTCGAGATCACGAGGCCGCTCGCGCCGTACGTCTGGTTGTCCGCGTAGCCGCTGCACTGCTGCGCGGAGGGCGTCGCGTGTCCTCGTAGTAGGAGCCGAGGGCGAGGCCCGGCATGTCGGTGGCCGCGCGGGAGACGATCGACATCGTTCCCTGCGGGCCCGTCGACTGCTCCCAGATGAACGGGACGCCGGGGGTCGTGCCGGTCTGGATCGAGGGGTCGGGGACGCCGTCGATCGTCACGCCGGACGGCGCCGCGGAGTTGCGGTAGGTCATGCCGGTGGCCGCGGCCGAGTAGTCGAGGTACTGGCTGATCACGCTGATCCCGGGGTGGACGCGCAGGTAGGTGAAGTCGCGCTGTGAGCGCTGGTAGAAGATCTGATCGTGCTGGGTGAAGGTGCCGCTGTTGGCGCCGATGTAGGAGCGGATCGCACGGACCGGGCCGTCGATGTTGGCGATGAACCCGCCGCCGCCGCGGCTGAAGGACACCTCCGAGCGGCCGCAGCCGAAGTTCACCTGCGACTTGTCGCCGTCGAGGATGTCGACGCCTGTGCCGACGCGGAGGTTGAGCGCGTCGGTGATCCAGCGGGCGCCGAAGTGCTCGAAGTAGTAGTCGGTGTCGACGCTCGAGTTCTCCGGGCTCCCGGGAGGGCCCTGCGTGGCGCTGTCTCCGCCGACCCCGCTCGAAGTCGTAGGTCGTCTTGTAGTCGCCGGAGAGCAGGTTGAAGTCGTAGTCGACGTAGTCGCGCCCGGCTGACGGATCGAGTCCGCTGGTCGTGGTGAAGAGGTAGAGGAAGCGGGTCGGGCCCGGGTCGACGGAGTCGACGATCCGCAGCTCCGACCGCGAGTCGCGAGTCGACGCCCGCGGGCAGCCCGGCCGAGGGCGGTGCGCCGTCGCCCGCGTCCATCGCCATCGCCGCGATCTCGTCGTCGGCGTCGAGCGTCGGGTCCTCATCAGCACCCGCGAACGTGCCGGGATCCGCGTAGGCGAGGTGGTCGAAGGGCCGCGAGGCCAGCGGCGCCTGATGGAACTGCCTGACCGCGTTGTAGTTGACGACCTTCCGCTCGTCGACCTGCACCGGCACCTGCTGCCAGCCGCCGTCGCGCGTCCAGTTGAACGCGACGACCGTTCCGGGGTTGGCTCCCAGGAGCGCCGGCACGGTCTCGCCGGTGACGACGACCGGGTCGCTTTCGCGGTTGGGAACGCCGGTCGCGGCGTCGGCGGCGGCCGGCGTGAGCACGGCGAGGGACAGAAGACAGGCGGAGGCGGTGCGGATGTTCACGCCAGGGAACCTAGTCCGCGAAGCGTCAGGAGGCGCTGGTCATTCCGGCGGCTGCACGATGCATCCGCGCCTGGTGCAGGGCACCGGCGAAGGGCGCAAGCGCGTTCGGAAGCGCGACGCAGGAGCGATCGACGCCGACGGGGAGGCCCGTCGCATCGGCGACCGCGGCGGCGGCCTGCGGGCTCGACAGCCGCATCAGCTCGGTCTCGAGTCGGCATCCCATCGCAAGCTCGAGCGGGGTCGAGCCGTCGGCGCCCGGGTCGGGCATCTCCTCGAGCGGCTCGCAGCTCTGGGCGTTACGGACGCGGTTGACGAAATCGAGGACGTACATGCTTCGAGTTGGCTATCGGAGCCCGAGATGATCACTTGAGTCCTGGGAGCGACATTGGACCCGTGTCATCATCGATCCACCAGACCGAAGGAGATGTGATGACCAGCACCGATACGAGCACCGAAGGCGAGACCGAGGTTGCGACCTTCGGCGCCGGTTGCTTCTGGAAGCCCGAGGCCGAGTACCGGAAGGTCGACGGCGTCGTCGACACCGCGGTCGGCTACGAGGGCGGTCACGTCAAGGACCCGACCTACGAGCAGGTCTGCACCGGCTCGACGGGCCACGCCGAGGTCGTTCGCGTGACCTTCGACCCGGCGCGCATCTCCTACGACGAGATCCTCGATCGCTTCTGGGCCATGCACGACCCCACGCAGGTGAACCGCCAGGGACCGGACATCGGCGACCAGTACCGGACGGTGATCTTCACCCACACGCCCGAGCAGGAGGCCGCTGCGCAGGCTTCGAAGGAGCGCCACCAGGCGCAGTACTCCGAGCCGATCGCAACCTCGATCGAGCCGGCCACCGGCTTCTACATGGCCGAGGACTACCACCAGTGCTACCTCGAGCAGCGCCAGACGGGCGGCCTGCTGAGGCAGTTGCTGGGGAACTAGCGCACGCCTGGGGTTCGAGTCCGGCCGGACGCAGACGTGGCGTCCGAGAACGCTGAGGGTCCGCACTTCTCGACGCCACGTCCCCCGCTAACCGACACGACCTCTGGGACGCGCTCAGACGTGTCAACCAGAAGCGGAGTACAGGTCCACTTCTCGTTGACACGTCCGCGCTGACTGCCGGCTCAGCCGACCCGCTCGTTCCGCGCCGGCCTTCTCGGCGATCTCCGCCACCCGCCTGGCGCGCGTCTCCGGGCGTTTCGCCTGGTGGAGCATCAGCAGTGCGAACCGCTTGGCCGAGCGCGGGAACGCGTCCCAGTTCGTCGCGAGCCGCCGGATCCGCGTCGAGCGCCGCGGCCAGCTCGGGCGGCTCCTCCAGCGCCTCGACCGAGTCGAGCGCGTTCCAGGTGCCGGTCTCCTTCGCCAGCTCCACCATCGCCTGGCCCGCCGGCGTCATCCGCCCCTCGGCGGTCAGCGTCTCGATGATCTCCTTGTTGCGGCGCGACCATTCGCTCTTCGGCTTGCGCGGGGTGATCGTCAGCGCCCGCCGGTCCTCGTCGAATCGCATCGACTTGCTGTCGATCCAGCCGTGGGCGAGCAGCTCGGGGACGACGTCGCTCCAGGAGACGTAAGGCCCGCGGTCCTTCTTCCAGGTGACGATCAGCGCGCCGTCGCTGGTCTCGTGGTTGGCCTCGAGCCAGGCGCGCAGCTCCTCGACCGAATCGACGTGGACGTAGGGGCGCTCCGCCGGCAACTCAGGCGAGTGGCGGCGGCGGCTGGCTGGAGCTCTGCGGCCGCGAAGCGCGCTCGCGGGCGCGCCGGTCCGGCGTACCCGCACCGCGGTCCCGTAGGCGCAGATCTCCGTCCAGGTGCTGCCGAGCTCGGAGGTGTCGAAGCGGAAGGCGATGACCGCGTTCGCTCCCTTCGACCGCGCCTCCTCCTCGAGCCGCTCCTGCGCGTGGGCGCGGCCCTCGGCCAGCTGCTTCGTCATGCCCTTGAGCTCGCCGCCGACGAGCGACTTCAGCCCGGCACCCATCTGGGAGCCGATGTTGCGCGAGCGGACGGTGAGGCCGAACACCTCGCCGTAGACCTCCTCGACCTCGTAGCCGGGGAGGTCGTTCATCGTCGTGATCAGAACGTCGGTCATCTCATGCTCCTCAGAGGTTGATCGCTACGTACTTGGTCTCGAGGTACTCGTGGATTCCCTCGTTGCCGCCCTCGCGCCCGATCCCCGAGGCCTTGACGCCTCCGAACGGTGCGCCGGCGTTGGAGACCATGCCCTGGTTGAGGCCGATCATCCCGGTGTCGAGGCGCTCGCAGACGCGAAGCGAGCGCTTGAGGTCGTTCGTGTAGACGTAGGCGACGAGGCCGTACTCCGTGGCGTTGGCCGCCTCGATCGCCTCGTCCTCGGTCCGGAAGGTGCGCACGGGCGCCACCGGGCCGAAGATCTCCTCGGTCAGGAGGTTCGCGTCGTCGGGGACGTCGGTGAGGACGGTCGGCTCGAAGAAGTAGCCGGCGCCGTCCGCCTTCGAGCCGCCGCAGAGCGCCTTCGCGCCCTTGCCGACGGCGTCGTCGACGAGCTCGGCCACCTTCGAGCGCTGATCCTCGTCGACCAGCGGGCCGACGTCGGTGCTCTCGTCGGTGCCGCGGCCCAGCTTCAACGCTCCCATCTTGTCGGCGAGCTTCTGCGCGAACTCCTCGGCGAGGTCCTCGTGGACGTGGAATCGGTTGGCGGACGTGCACGCCTCGCCGACGTTCCGCATCTTGGCGATCATCGCGCCCTCGACCGCGTCATCGACGTCGGCGTCCTCGAAGACGACGAAGGGCGCGTTGCCGCCGAGCTCCATCGAGGTCTTCAGGACTCCCTCGGCGGACTGCTCGATCAGCTTCTGGCCGACCTCCGTCGAGCCGGTGAAGGTCAGCTTCCGCAGGCGCGGGTCCGAGATGATCGGCTTGGAGACATCGCTCGACTTCGAGCTGGTGACGACGTTGAGCACGCCGTCGGGAAGCCCGACCTCCTGCAGCAGCTCGGCGAGCTTGAGGATCGAGAGCGGCGTCAGCTGCGCGGGCTTGATGACCATCGTGCAACCGGCGGCGATGGCGGGGCCGATCTTCCGGGTGCCCATGGCCATCGGGAAGTTCCAGGGGGTGATCATGTAGCAGGGGCCGACGGGCTGGCGCATGACGAGCACGCGGCCGGACCCGTTGGCCGCGGGCTTGTAGTAGCCGTCGGTGCGGAGCGCCTCGCCGGAGTTCCAGCGGAAGAACTCGGCGGCGTAGGTGATCTCGGCCTTCGACTCGGCGACCGACTTGCCCATCTCGAGCGTCATCAGCGTCGCCAGGTCGTCGATGCGCTCCTGGAGCAGCTCGAAGACGTCGTGGAGGAGCTTCGAGCGGTCGTTCGCGGGGCTCGCCGCCCACTCCTCCTGCGCCGCGCACGCCGCGTCGAGCGCGGCCTTGGCGTCGTCAGGGGTGCCGTCGGCGACCTCGCAGAGGGTCTCGCCGGTGGAGGGGTCCTCGATCCCGAACTTCTCGCCGCTGGAGGAGTCGCGCCACTCACCGCCGATCAGCAGTTGGCCGTTGACTCCGTCGATCACCGCGCTCTCATCGGCTGCCATCTCGTCTCCGTCCGTCTTCGTGGGTGGGTCTCACGCACACTACCCCCGGCGGGCCGCCGGGAAGCCTCGGCTCAGCCGTCGCCGAACGGCTGGATCGGGACGCCGTGGCCGGCGTCGCCGGTGCCGAGCTCGTAGGCGGCGGCACGGTCCACCGTCAGGACCTCGTCGGCGCGGCCGTCGCGCGAGACGTTCAGCTCCATGTCGGCGATCGAGCAGTTGAGCGAGTCATGGCTGCCGCCGGCCGGGTCGGCGTACTCCCAGCCGACGGTCCGCTCGAGCGGCGCGGTGGCGGTGCCGCGGATCGAGATCCCCTCGCCGCGGGCCGTGAACTCGCAGCGGCCGGGCGCCGCGTCGATCGTGGCGGAGCGAGGGCGGAGGCCGCCGAGCCGATGACGGACGCCGTCGAGGGCGATCATCCCGTTGCCGAGCCAGGGCGAGCGCAGCGGCCCGATCCGGATCCTCCCTGCGGCCAGGTCGATGAATCCAGCGCCGTCCTCACCGAGGCCGGCGGCGTGGAGCCAGACCCAGGTGTCGGCGTGCTCGCTGCCCCAGTTGTGGCCGACCATCCCGGGCCATCCCCGCAGCTCGATCCGCTCGCCGTCGATCTCGACGAGGCCATCGAAGGCGGTCCCGGGATGCGGGCTCAGCAGCTTCGTCTTCGGCAGCCGCGCGTCGTACATCCGCTCGCTCGGGAGGTGACGGAGGGACTCGTGGCGGTCGTCGAAGGTCAGCTCCCAGCGAGCCGTCGAGTCCGCCGTTGCGAGCTCTCCGCTCGCGCGGCCCGGGGCGATCTCCGATCCGCTCACCCGCAGGTAGACGTCCTCTGGGAACGCCATCTCGCCCTCCGCGTGCTGCTGCTTCAGCGCCGCCGGCGGGCGTTCCGCGTCGAACCAGGTGAACCAGAGGGCGCACGTCGCCGGCTGGTTGGGGCGGCGGTGGATCGTCTGGCGGATCCACACTGCACGACCGCCCTCGGGGGCGGCGGCCTTCAGGTAGAAGCTCTCGTAGTGCCCCCGGCCCGCCGGGAGGTCGGGGAATCGCGCCTGGGTTCGCATCGGCGCAACGTAATGCAGGTCGGTGGGTTGGAGGTCGGGGGCTGCAACCCTTTCCCCCATGGACGAACTTCCCGAAAGCGCACCCGCCCGCGGCTCCCGCCGCCTCCTCGCGATCGCGGCCCTCGTCATCCTGATCGCTGCCGGCGCGGTCGCGGTGATCCTCGCGTCGGGCGACGAGGACGAGAAGCAGGAGGGCTTCGACGCCGATCGCGTCGCCGAGATCGCCCTCTCGAACGACGCCACCGACCCGTTCAACTACGAGCCCGACCGCGGTGCGGAGTTCGCCGACCGCGCGACGCTTGCCTACTCCCACATCATCTTCGAGAAGAGCCCCGACGGGGTCGTGGCGAGCGCTCGCCGGACCGCGAAGTACCGCGGACCTGATCGAGCAGGCCGCCGCAGCCCACGGGGTCGACGCCGACACGATGGAGGGGATGGTTCTGCTCGAGAGCGCCGGTCGCCCCGACGTGATCGCGGGCGGGAGCGCCGACGACGCCGCGGGGCTCGCGCAGATCGTGGCCTCGACCGGTCTCAGCCTGCTCGGGATGGACATCGACCTGCCGCGCAGCCGCGAGCTGACGCGGCAGCTGGCCGCGAACGCCGAGGCGACCGAGCGCGCTGAGCAGGACGCCGCCTCGAAGAAGCCGAAGGTCCGGGCGAAGGCGCTCCTGAAGCTGCGCAAGCTCGCCCGGGAGGAGTCGGAGCTCCTGCGGCAGCGCCGCGCGATCGACGCGCGGTTCCGCCCTGCTGACGCGCTCGACGGCATGGGGACCTACCTGCAGCGCGCGGGCCGCCGCTTCGACCAGGCCGACCTCGGGACGGTCAGCTACCACATGGGAATCGGCAATCTCGAGACCGCGATCGGCGACTACCTCGGCGTCGATGCCTCGGGTGGAGCGGTCGGCGGCCTCGTCGCCGACGAGGGCATGGACTACTCCCAGCTCTTCTTCGACTCCTCGCCGCTGGAGCACGAGGAGTCGTGGGAGCTCCTGAGCTCGCTCGGCGACGACAGCTCGACCTACCTGTGGCGCGTGAACGCGGCCAAGCGGATCATGGCGATGTACCGCGAGGACCTTCCCGGGCTGAAGCGGCTGGCGAAGCTGCAGACCGAGAAGGCGACGCAGGAGGAGGTCTTCCACCCCGAGGGCTCGACCGAGGTCTTCGCCGACGCCGAGGCGGTCCGCACCGCCCGCGCGGACGGCGAGCTCGTCGCGATCCCGAACGAGGGTCGACTACGGCTTCCGGATCGAGAACGACCTCGGCGAGCTCGCCCCGAACTTCGGCGTCTCGCCGGCGCTCTACCGAGCGCTGCGCCCCGAAGCCCTCGCGACGCTCATCTACATGACGGAGAAGGTGCGCGAGATCAACGACGGCGAGGGAGCGCTCCGGGTCAGCAGCGCCGTCCGCGACCAGGCCTACCAGGACCAGCTCGTCGGGGTGAACTCCGAGGCGACCCCGAACTACTCGCTCCACACCACCGGCTACGCCTTCGACATCCCGCGCGAGTACTCGAGCGACTCCCAGGCCCAGGCCTTCCAGTTCGTCCTCGACCGCCTCCGGGCGCTGAACGTCATCGACTACGCGGTCGAGCCGTCGGCGATCCACGTCGTGGTGAGCGACGAGGCGGCGGCGCTGCTGCCGAGTGACTGAGCGAGGCTCGTCTATCGTGGCTTCGATGGGGGCCAGGGTGCTTGTCGCGGGTTTCGCCGTCGTCCTCGACCCAGCACGATGCGAGGAGCCGAGCTGCGGCGAGTCGAGGGCGCTCTCAGGTGTGCTTGACGGTGATGACGTCACCGTCCTGCATGACGTAGTCGCGGCCCTCGACCCGGAGCAGGCCCTCATCGCGGGCGGCGGTGTAGCCGCCGAGGCGGACCAGGTCCTCCCAGCCGATGACGTCGGCCTTGACGAAGCCGTCGGCGATGTCGGAGTGGATGCGACCGGCGGCGTGCCAGGCGCTCTGCCCGCGGCGGAGGCTCCAGGCGCGGGCCTCCTTCTCCTGGCCGGCCGTGAAGAAGCTGATCAGGTTGAGCAGGGAGTAGGCGGCGCGGACCATGCGCCCGAGGCCTGACTCGGAGATGCCGAGCTCCTCGCGCATCATCGCCGACTCCTCCTCGTCGAGCTCGACGAGCTCGGCCTCGATCTTGGCGCTGAGCGCGATCGCCTCGTCGCCGGTCTTCGCTGCGTGCTCGACGAGGGCGGCGGGCGGCTCGTCCACTCCCTCGTCGACGTTCGCGACGAAGAGGACGGGCTTGGAGGTGAGCGCGCTCAGGTGGCGGGGGCCGGCCTCGCCGACGGCGTCGGGGACCGGAACCGAGCGGACCGGCTCGGCCCGTTCGAGGGCGGCGACGACGTCGAGCAGCCAGTCGCGCTCGGCGACGGCGTCCTTGTCGAGGGTCTTGGCCTGCTTGGAGACGCGATCGAGCCGCTTCTGCGCGGTCTCGAGGTCGGCGAGCATCAGCTCCGCCTCGACCATCTCGGCGTCGGCGACGGGGTCGACCTCGCCGTCGGGGTGGGGAACGCCGTCGTCGGAGTGGGCGCGGACGACGTGGACGATCGCATCGGTCTCGCGGATCGAGGCCAGGAACTGGTTCCCGAGGCCCTCACCGGCGGAGGCGCCGCGGACGAGGCCCGCGATGTCGTGGACCTCGAGCGACTCGTGGACGATCGGCCTGGCGGCGACGGTCGCGGCGACCGTGTCGAGCCGCTCGTCGGGCACGGGGGCGATCGCGACGTTCGGCTCGATCGTCGTGAACGGGTAGCCCGCCGCCTCGGCGCCCGCCTGCGTGAGCGCGTTGAACAGCGTGGACTTGCCCGCGTTCGGCATGCCGACGATCCCGACCTTCATGCGGGCGCTCCTCGCCAGACCGGCGGCGTCGGCGGCAGCGGGTACGCGCGGCCGAGCACCGAGCCGAGCGCGACCCCGGCGAGCACGTCGGAGGGGTAGTGCATCCCGAGGTAGGGGCGGCCGAGGCAGATCGCGGCGGCAAGCCCGAGGAGCGGCACGCGGGCGCCCGGCGCGACCCGGCCGAGGACGATCGCCGCCGTGACCGCGGAGGTCGAATGGGCGGAGGGGAAGGAGAGGTTGCTGGGAGCGCGCGCCAGCGGCGGGTGCTCCTCGATCAGCGGCCGCTCGCGGCCGATCGTGAGCTTGATCGCGTAGTTGGCGACGATCGCGGTCGGGGCAGCCGCAGCCGCGTAGAGCCAGCGCTTGCGGTCGCCGGGGCTGAGGGCCGCGCCGGTGAGGCCGAGCCCGGCCCAGCCGGCGCCGAGCTCGCCGAACTCGCCGAGGGCGCCAACCGCCCGGTCGAGCGCCGGGCTGTGGCCGCGGCGCCGGAAGGTCAGGAGGATCCGCTGGTCGGCCCAGCCGATCGCGCGGCGCACCCGGCCGGCGGGTGTGCGGGCGGCCTGGGCCCAGCGCAGCAGGGCGCGGCCGCCGTCGGCGGTGGCCGCGGGGCGCATGGCCGGAAGCTTGGTCTCGGGTCGCTCGAACACGGCGGGGGAGGATAGGGCCAGCTCGCGGCCCGCCACGGGACCTCGCCCCGCACTTCCGGACGGCCACCGTCCGAAACTGCAGGTCGAGCAGCCGCTCGGCTCAGCCCACGACCAGGTTGAAGGCGTCGCGCGTCGCCTCGAAGCGGATCGCGCCCTCGCTCTCGACCTCGCCCGATTCGACCAGCTCGCCGTCGATGTTGAGGCAGCCGCCGTCGATCAGCTCCAGCTCGACGAGGCCGCAGCGCGTGTGGGTCACGCCCTTGTGATCCTCGACCGTCCCGAGCCTCAGCCCGTACGCGTACTTGACGAGGCGCGCCCGGCTCGAGCCCTCGATCACCACCAGGTCGAGCAGGCCGTCGCCGGCATCCGCCTCGAGCGTCGCGCCGCCGCCGAACGCGCCGAGGCAGGAGATCGAGACCTGCCACGCCTCGCCGTCGTGGATCCGGCGGCCGTCGACGCTGACGCGACAGCGGACCGGCTCCGCGGTGGCGCCGGCCTTCGCGGCGCCGACCGGGTAGGCGAGCGCTCCCAGCTTCTCCTTCAGCCCGTCGGCCTCCTCGGCGGCGATCGGGGAGAGGCCGACGCTCGCGACGTTGACGAAGGGCCGGCCGCCGGCGCGGCCCAGCTCCATCGGCCGCAGCTCCGTGCCGGACGCGGCGAGCGTGCAGGCCTCCTCGAGCCCGGCGGGGAGCCCGACGGCCGAGGCGAAGTCGTTGGCGGTGCCGACCGCGATCACCGCGAGCGGCACCTCGGCGATCGCCGCGGCCGCAGCCGCGCAGCCGATCGAGCCGTCACCGCCGGCGACGGCGATCCGCTCGGCGCCCGCGTTCGCGGCGGCCTCCCAGTCGCTCACCTCGAACTCGGTGACCTCGGCGCCCGCGTCGCGAAGCAGTCCCGCGACCTGGTCGGCGCCCCCGGAACCGGACCCGGGGTTGGCGAGGAGAGCGATCGAAGGCATCGATCAACGCTAGGCCAATCAGGCGTCCGGCGTCCCAGGTGGAATGAGCGCGTGACCGAGGCCGAGCGCGACGCCCGCATCACCGCCTGCCGCGCCCGCTTCCGCGAGGCCGGCCTGCCGCTGTTCGACGAGGACTTCTCGGCGGCGTCCAACGTCTTCAACCGGGCGGCGCCCCTGCTTGCGCTCGTCTTCCTCGGCGAGATGCTCGGCGCGATCAAGCTCGACTGGTCCTGGTACGCGAACCTCGGCGCCGCGCTCGCCGGGCTCGCGATCCTCCTCGCGGTCGCCGCCGCGCTCAACCGATTCCGCGGCAGGCCGCTGACGGCGATGCCCGACGACGTCGGCAAGGTGGAGCTCGCCGCCTTCGTGGTCGTCCCCGCGCTCCTGCCGCTGATCTTCGGCGGCCAGGGCCGCAGCGCGCTCGGAACCGCGGCGGGCAACGTCGCCCTGCTCCTCCTGATCTACGCCGTCCTCGGCATACGGGCTGCCGTCGATCGTCCGCTGGGTCTTCAAGCGGTTGATGAGCCAACTGCAGGCGTCGCTGACGCTGCTCGCCCGCGCCGTTCCCCTGCTGATGATCTTCGCCCTCCTGGCGTTCATGAGCACGGAGATGTGGCAGGTGTTCTCGTTCATCTCCGACGGCGATCTGATCGCGATCGCGCTGCTCTTCATCGCGCTCGGCGCCGGCTTCCTCTTCGCCCGGCTTCCCCGCGAGGTCCGCGCGCTCGAGGAGGAGGTCGGCGACGACGCCCACCCGCTCGGCACCCGGCAGCGCCGGAACGTCGGGCTGATCCTGCTGACCAGCCAGGCGCTCCAGGTCCTGATCGTCAGCCTGATGGTCGCCCTGTTCTTCATCGTCTTCGGCGCGATCGCGATCAACGCCGACGTCCGCGAAGCGTGGATCGGAGAGACCGGGAACGTGGTCATCCCGATCCATCTCCTCGGCGAGGATTTCGACATCACGAGCGAGCTGCTCAAGGTCGCCGCCGGCCTCGCCGCCTTCACCGGCCTCTACTTCGCGATCGCGATGCTCACCGACTCGACCTACCGCGAGGAGTTCCTCGAGGAGGTGACCGCCGAGCTGCGCTCGGTGTTCGTGGTGCGCGAGGAGTACCTCGACCTGCTCGAGTCGCAGCCGCGCGCGAGCCGACCCCGGCTGAGAGAATCCCGCCCGATGGCGGACGCGGAGCAGAGCGCAGGGACGATGGTCCCCGGCTACGAGCACACGCCGGGCAACCACTGCGGCTCGACCGCGCTGCGCAACCTGCTCGCCCACCACGGCACCGAGGTCTCCGAGGAGCTCGCCTTCGGCCTGGGGGCCGGCGCGTGCTTCTACTACTTCGCCGCCGACGGGCTCTCGCCGACGCGCTTCACCAACGGCCGCACCGGCCGCCTCGAGGAGAGCTTCCTGGAGCTGACCGGCGCGCCGCTGCAGCTGCGGACGGCCGAGGACGCGCAGGAGTCCTGGGAGCTCGCGCGGGAGACGATCGACGACGGCCGCCCGGCGCTGCTCCTGACCGACCTCTTCTACCTCGACCACTACGGCAACTCCGCGCACTTCCCGGGCCACGCGGTCGTCCTCGCCGGCTACGACGACGAGTCGGCCTACGTCTCCGACACCGGCTTCGAGGAGCTGCAGCGGACCTCGCTCGACGGCCTCCGGCTCGCCCGCCACGAGCAGCATCCCTTCTACCCGCTCGCCGGCCACATGGTCGACGTCCCCGGGGAAGGCCCCGACGCGCGACGAGCTGCTCGAAGCCGTCCCCGCCGCGATCGAAAGCGCCGCCCGCCGGATGCACGAGCCCGACATGGGCGAGTTCGAGGGCCTGCCGGCGCTGCGGCGGCTCCGCGACGAGATCGGCGCCTGGCCCGAGGATGCTCCCGACTGGTCGTGGTGCGCCCGGTTCAACTACCAGGTGATCGAGCGCCGCGGCACCGGCGGCTCGAACTTCCGGGCGCTCTACTCACGCTTCCTCGGCGAGGTCGGCCGCGACGCCGACGCCCAGCTTGCGAGCGAGGCGGCCGAGCTCTGGAGCGAGCTGGCCCGTGAGCTCTACGCGGCGAGCGAGACGGACGTCGCCGACCCGGGCGCCTGGGAGCGGATCGCCGCGACGACCGCGCGGATCCTGGAATCCGAGGAGCGCCTCTGGGATTCGCTCTCGCGGTGAGCGCCCGGGACTAAGCCGCGACGACGAGGTCGATCGGCTTCGTCAGGGCGAAGCGGACGATCGCCCCGTCGGCGAGGTCGAGGGCCGGGATCTCGACGCCGTCGACGTCGAGCATGCGGTCGAGCGGCACCTGCGCCTCCACGACCGAGCATCGCCGTTCGACCAACCCCTCGCCGTCGGCGCGGTGAAGCGGGCGACGAGCCCGCCGGTGGGGTCCTCGGCGGGGGGCGGCAGCACCTGGAGGGCGAGCGTGTCGCCGTCGTGGACCTCCTCGCCGTCGAGCACGATGCGGCTCTGAAACGGCTTCCGGCGGATCACCCACCGCGCCAGCAGGCTCGCGTGGTGCGCGAACGGGTGGTGGCCGGCGGTCGCGATCCGGGTCGGTCGCGTGGTCCTGCCGACGGCGAGCGCCACGCTCTTCTCGATGTCGAGGGGAAGGCCCATCTCGTGGGCGAAGACGTTGGTGTCCCCGCCCGGGATCACCGCGAGCGGGAGGCCGGCCTCGGCCGCAACCCGACCCGCGAGGCCGATGGTCGCGTCGCCCCCGGCCACGACGATGCGGTCGTGCTCGAGCACGGTCCGGTCCCACCACTCAGCGCTCTGCGACTCCATCGGCTCGCGCCAGGGGGAGATGTCGAAGGTGGCGACGTCGATGTCGCCCGCGAGGAAGATCTCGGCGAGACCCTCGGGGGAGAGGGGCGTCGCACCCGGTTCGATCAGCAGCGCGACTGATCGAAACGACGGCTCCGGTCAGAAGCCGACTTTCTGCGCCGTCGCCGGCGGTCTTCAGGAACGCGACCTTGCCGAGGTCGACGTCGATCTCGGCCTCCTCGGTCTCGACCCGATGCCAGCCGCCCTTCTCGAGCGCGGAGCGCAGCGCGGTCAGCGCGTCGTCGGCGACGCGCATCGCGATCACCTGACCACCTTCGAATCCGATCTCGATCCTTCTCGGCGCGTCGGCCATGGTCAGTGCTCCTCAGCTGGTTGAACGATCTCGGTCAGCACGCCGCCGGTCGACTTCGGGTGCAGGAAGGCGACCTGGCTGTTGCGGATGCCGATGCGCGGCTCCTTGTCGATCAGCTCGACCCCGGAGGCCGCGAGGATCTCGAGCGTCGCCTTGATGTCGGTGACGGCGTAGGCGACGTGATGCAGGCCCGGTCCCTTCTTGGCGAGGTACTTGCCGACCGGCGTGTCGGGGCCGAGCGGCCGCAGCAGCTCGACGTGCCCGTCGCCGACGTCGAGCAGCACCGCCTCGACTCCCTGCTCCTCCACGATCTCGCGGTGGACCATGGGCATGCCGAGGGCGTCCTCGTAGAGCTTCAGCGCGGCGTCGAGGTCCTCGACGGCGACGCCGGTGTGATCGATCCGGTCAAGCATCGGGCGGCAGTCTAATCACCCGCCGGCCGGCCGACCGCTGCGGGACGGCCGCGCGAGCGTGCTCAGCCGAAGGCGGGAGGGGGAGGCGGAGGCGGCGGCTGGCTGGAGACGCGAGGTCGACTCGTCGGGGCGCTGGCTGCCGACTTGATCGCCTCGGCCACGCGTGATGCGGGCGCGTCTGTCGGGCGTGGGGAGCGGCGCGAGGCGCGGCTCGGAGCCCGGCTTGGGGGAGAGGGACGTGTCGCGGTGGTCGCGCATGATCTGGGCGATCTCCTCCCGCTCGATCACCTCGTCGACGAGCAGCCTGTTGGCGATCACGTCGAGCAGGTCGCGGTGGTCGGTGATGAGCCGCTGGGCTCCCCGGTAGGCCTCCTCGGCGATCTCGGTGACCTCCTCGTCACGGCGCTGGCGCATCATCTCGGAGACGTTCCAGTCGTTCGCCGGGACCTGATGGGAGCGGATCGACGTCCCCATCCCGTACTCGTAGACCATCGAGCGGGCGATCATCGTCACCTTCGAGAGGTCGTCGGAGGCGCCCGTGGTGACGCGCCCGAACGTGACCTGCTCGGCGACCCGGCCTCCCAGCAGCACCTTCATGTAGTCGATGAGCTCCTGGCGGGACTTGAGGTAGCGGTCCTCCTGCGGCAGGTTCAGCGTGTAGCCGAGCGCCTTGCCGCGGGGGACGATCGAGACCTTCTGCACCCGGTCGACGGTGGGCAGCAGCTCCGAGACCAGCGCGTGGCCGGCCTCGTGCCAGGCGATCACGCGCTTCTCCTCGTCGGTGATCACCTTGCGGCTCTGGAGACCCGCGACCACGCGCTCGAAGGCGTTGTCGAAGTCGGCCTGCGAGATGAAGGAGCGCTGGGCGCGGCCGGCCTGGATCGCCGCCTCGTTGCAGAGGTTGCCGAGGTCGGCGCCGGTCAGCCCGGAGGTGTGCTGGGCGACGCGCTTGAGGTCGATGTCGCTGCTCAGCGGCTTGCCGCGCGTGTGGACCTTGAGGATCTCCTCCCGGCCGCGAAGGTCGGGCGGCGGCACGAAGACCTGACGGTCGAAGCGCCCGGGGCGCAGCAGCGCCGGGTCGAGCTTCTCGAGCAGGTTGGAGGCGGCCATCACGACGATGTTCTCGGTGGCTTCGAAGCCGTCCATCTCGACGAGCAGCTGGTTCAGCGTCTGGTCCTTCTCGCCGGAGACGTCGCTGCCGCGGGTCGTGCCGACGGCGTCGAGCTCGTCGATGAAGAGGATCGAGGGGGCGTTGTCGCGCGCCTCCTTGAACAGGCGCCGGATGCGAGCCGCGCCGAGGCCCGCGAACATCTCGACGAACGAGGACGCGGACTGACTGAAGAAGTTGGCGCCCGACTCGTGGGCGACCGCCTTGGCGAGCATCGTCTTGCCGGTGCCCGGAGGCCCGTGGAGGAGGATGCCCTTCGGCACCTTCGCTCCCAGCGACTTGAACCGCTTCGGGTCGGAGAGGAACTCGACGACCTCGCGGAGCTCGTCCTTCGTTCCCTCGACGCCGGCGATGTCATCCCACCGCACGCCGCTTCGCTTCGAAGCCTTGATCTCCATCGGCTTCGTCTTTGGCATCGCGCTCAGCAACCTGAACATGACGTAGACCATCAGGACCACGAAGACCACGAAGATCACGATGTAGAACCGCTCGAGCTGGTCGAGGATCGACTGCACTATCTCCGCTGTGGGCAGGCTCATGAACTCCCCCATCGGCACTTCCCCCGTGATCTGTTAACCGTGCTCGGCTTCGAGCACCGCTTCGAGCGCCGCGACCCCGACCTTCATCTGCTCCGCGTTGGGTTCGCGCGTGGCGAACAGGCGCTGGATGGCGTGTCCGCTGAAGTGCACGGCCCGCCCGAGGAGCGAATCCGGATGGCGCTCGGCGTGGACGAAAGTCTCAACGGAGAGCGACAGGCCGGCGACTCCGCTGGCCGACTGGGCGATCCTGCCCGGCTTCTCGATCAGCTTGTTCACGATGAGCTGACCGGCGACGGAGAAGACCAGCATCGGGACGATCAGGTTCGAGCCGCAGCGCTCGTGCTCCTTCGGGACCGAGTCGGGGTCCTTGCCCTGCTCGTAGCCGCCGATCACCTTGTGCTCGGCCGAGTGGTAGCAGGCGAGCTCGGAGCTGCCGAGGGCGACCAGCGCCGGAGCGAGTCCCAGGATCGCCGACGCCGCCTCGCGGGCCGGGCTGACCTGATCGGCCTTGCCGCGGACCGCGGAGCTGATGACGGTCGTCGCTGCCGCCGCTCCGATCACCCGGAGGTTCTCGAAGGGAAGCCGGACCGACGGGAGGTTCATGCGGGCGATCGGGATCACCGCGAACGCCTCGGCCATCCGGAGCGGGCCGCGGACGATCGGGATCTTGGCGAAGCGGTTGCCGCCGAAGTTCGGCTTCGGGCCCGAGGCGACCTGGATCGAGCCGTCCTTCGCGCGCGCCGCCACTCCCCAGTGGGTCGGGCCGTGGATCAGCAGGCCGTTGCGGAGCGCCATGCCGCCGAGGCGAAGCGGTTCCTCCTCGGGCTTGGTGCCGTTCGCGGAGGCGCCGTTGGTCGAGCTTTCGGGGGCCGAGAAGAGGTCCGGGGTCTCGCCGGTGGTCTCCTCGGGCTCGGGCATCGGGGGAGCGTAGCGCCGCGAGTGCGCCCGCCCGCTTCAATTGGAGGCGCATGAACGATCGATTGTTCGAAGGCGGCGAGGCCGAGCCCGGCGGCGCGGTGGACGGCGGCACGCCGCTGGCGGTGCGGATGCGCCCCCGCACGCTCGACGACCTCGTCGGGCAGGAGCACCTGCTGGCCGAGGGCTCGACCCTGCGGACCGCGATCGAGTCGGGCGAGCCGCACTCGATGGTCCTCTACGGGCCGCCCGGGACCGGCAAGACGACGATCGCCCGCATCGTCGCCACCGCGGCCGACGGCGCGTTCGAGGAGCAGTCCGCGGTCAACGCCGGCCGCGCCGAGGTGCGCTCGATGCTCGAGCGGGCCGAGGAGCGCCGCCGCACCGGCCGCCGCACCGT
Organism: uncultured Solirubrobacterales bacterium; assembly: GCA_963740845.1. Classification (GTDB taxonomy): domain Bacteria; phylum Actinomycetota; class Thermoleophilia; order Solirubrobacterales; family 70-9; genus RHKX01. The sequence continues at coordinate 98,054 of CAVUFM010000013.1, read as the reverse complement.
CTTCTTCCTCGACGAGATCCACCGCTTCAACAAGGCGCAGCAGGACGCGCTCCTGCCCGCCGTCGAGGAGGGGCTCGTGACGCTGATCGGGGCGACGACCGAGAACCCGTTCTTCGAGGTCAACTCGGCGCTCCTGTCCCGCTCCCAGATCTATGAGCTGCGGCCCCTCGGCGAGGAGCAGGTGATCGAGCTGCTGCGCCGCGCCCTCGACGACCCCGACCGCGGGGTCGGCGTCGGCGCCGGAGGTCGACGACGACGCGCTCGCGATGCTCGCCGACCGGGCGGGCGGCGACGCGCGGCAGGCGCTCGGCGCGCTCGAGCGGGCGGTGACGACGGTCGGGCCCGAGGGCACGATCGCCCTCGCGGTCGCCGAGGACGCGCTGCAGCGCAAGGCCGTGCTCTACGACAAGAGCGGCGACAAGCACTACGACTACATCTCGGCGTGGATCAAGTCGACCCGCGCCTCCGACGTCGACGCCTCGATCTACTACCTGGCGGCGATGCTCGAGGGCGGGGAGGACCCGCGCTACATCGCGCGCCGCATGGTGATCTTCGCCTCCGAGGACATCGGCAACGCCGACCCGCAGGCGCTCGCGGTCGCGACGGCCGTCGGCGCCGCGGTCGACCGGGTCGGGCTCCCCGAGTGCCGGCTCAACCTCGCCCAGGGGGCCGTCTACCTCGCGCTCGCGCCGAAGTCGAACGCGTCGTATGCGGCGCTGCTGCGGGCCGAGCAGCACGTCCGCGACCATGGCGCCGGCGAGCCGCCGTCGTCGATGCGCAGCGCCGCCTACGCCGGCGCGAAGAAGCTCGGGCGCGGCGTCGGTTACCGCTACCCGCACGACGAGCCCGGCGCGCTCAACGACCAGCAGGCGCTTCCCGACTCGGTCGCGCCGGAGAAGTTCTTCGAGCCGAGCGACCGCGGCTACGAGGTCGAGCTGGCGAAGCGGCTCGACGAGATCCGCCGGGTGCGCGAGGGCTGAGCGGACAGGCGCGGGCCCGCGCTTCAGGGATCGACCGGTGGTGGCGATTAGGGTGGGCAGAAGGAGATGGGAATGCTCGAATCGTTCAACCCTGCGTCCGGCGAGCTGATCGGCTCGGTCGAGACGACCGAGCCCGCCGACGTCCAGGGGATCGTCGACGACGTCGCCGAGGTCCAGCGCTTCTGGGGTGAGCTCTCCCTGCGCGACCGCGGCCGCTACCTGAGCCGCGCCGCCGAGCTCCTCGCCGCCGACATCGACGAGGTCTCCCAGCTGCTCTCCCGCGAGCAGGGCAAGCCGATCACCGAGGCCTACTCGATGGAGGTCGTGCCGACGATCGACGGGCTCAACTGGATCGCCGAGGAGGGTCCCGGGATCCTCGACGACCAGGCGATCCGCATGGGGCAGGGCCTGTTCATCGGCAAGAAGGCGAAGTTCGCGTTCGAGCCGCTCGGGGTCGTCGGCGTGATCGCGCCCTGGAACTACCCGTGGTCGATCCCCTTCGGCGAGGTCGCGATCGCGCTCATGGCGGGCAACGGCGTCGTGCTCAAGCCGGCGCCGCTGACGCCGCTGATCGGCGAGCGGATCCGGGTCACCTTCGAGAAGGCCGGTCTCCCCGACGGGCTCGTCCGCGTGGTGCACGGCGAGGGTGACGTCGGGGCGGCGATCGCCGAGTCCTCGGCGCGGAAGATCTTCTTCACCGGCTCGGTTGCGACCGGCTACAAGGTCGGCGCGGCATGCGCGGCCAGGATGAAGGGCGCAGTCCTGGAGCTCGGCGGCAAGGACCCCGCGATCGTCTGCGCCGACGCTGAGCTTCCCAACGCGATCAGCGGCATCGTCTGGGCGCGGCTTCGCGAACGCGGGCCAGACCTGCTCGGGGATCGAGCGCGTCTACGTGGTCGAGGAGATCGCCGAGCAGTTCATCGCCGGCGTCGTCGCCGAGACCAGGAAGCTGCGGGTCGGCGATCCGGCGAGCCCGGACGTCGAGATCGGGCCGATGGTCTCCGAGGCGCAGTACGACGTCGTCTGCGATCTCGTCGACGACGCGACCTCGAACGGCGCCGAGCGCCGTTGCGGCGGTCCCGTCGAGATCGAAGGCTCCCCCGGCAAGTACATCGCGCCGACCGTCCTCACCGGCGTCGAAGCGAAGATGCGGATCATGCGCGAGGAGATCTTCGGGCCGGTGCTGCCGATCGTCGTCGTCGCCAGCGAGGAGGAGGCCATCGAGCTCGCCAACGACTCCGACTTCGGCCTCGGCGCCTCGATCTGGACCCGCGACCGCAAGAAGGGCGAGCGGATGGCCCGGCGCATCGAGGCCGGGATGGTCTGGATCAACGACCACTCCTTCAGCCACGCCGCGATGCAGACCAAGTGGGGTGGCATCAAGGACTCCGGCCTCGGCAGCTCCCACTCCCAGTTCGGCCTGCTCGAGTGCGTCGACATCAAGAACGTCACCTGGAACTCGGCCCGCGGCCGCGACCTCTGGTGGCACCCCTACGACGAGACCCTCGGCGACGCGCTCCGCGCCGCCGCCGGCCTGCTCTACGGCGGCGCCGGCTCCCGGGTCAAGGTCCTGAGGGAGGGCGGCGGCGCCCTCCTGAAGACCGGCGCGAAGACCCTGCGGCGTTAGGGGTCGCCGGGTAGGCGCTTGTGGCGCTGCGCGTTGGAAGTGCGGTGGCGAGGCAGGCGTTGAGGCTGGGGAAGGAGGGGTGAGAGGGCAGGCCCACAGCCCGCGCGGCCGTGAGATCGCCCCTTCGCCTGGAATTCGCTCCGCATACCGGAGCAAATTCCAGTCGGACGCCCCAAACGCCGGCCCCCAGCGTCGCTATGCCGTCAGTTTGGCTCTAGCCGACCATCTCGCGCAGGCGCGCGAGCGCCTTCTGCTCGCCGGCGAACGCCGGCTCGGGGAACTCGGCGAGCGGGAACCACTCCGCCTCGCTCGACTCGTCGGAGACCTCGAGCTCGTCCGCGTCGCCCGACGATCCGGCAGCGGTAGGCGACGTCGAAGATCGGCTTGGCGTCGTCGCCGTCCCCGTAGGTGGAGTCGAAGATCCCGATGAGCTCGACGACCTCGATGTCGAGCCCGGTCTCCTCGGAGACCTCGCGGGTGATCGCCTCGTCGCCGCGCTCGCCGACCTCGACGAAGCCGCCGGGCATGTTCCACTTCCCCTTCAGCGGCTCCTCGCCGCGGCGCAGGGCGAGGTAGCTGCCGTCGCGGTCGATCCAGGCCTGGACCGTCGGCGTCGGGTTCTCGTAGTGGACCCACCCGCAGTTGGGACACGTCGGGCGGTCGGGGTCGGGGCCGGACGACGCGCGCAGCTCGAGCTCGGTCGCGCAGCGGGGGCAGTAGCGGAAGGTCATGGGCCGGACCCTAGATGAGCGCCGTGCGCCGAACGTCGATCGCATACAGACGCACGTTCGCGGAAGCCGAGCGCCTCGCGAGCGCGTGCGCGCGAGCCATCGCCTCGAACGCGTCGTCGATCTCCTGCTCGCTGCGGCCGGTGGAGGCGGCGAGCGTCGCCGCCGGATCGGCGGCGTTGACGGCGAGGGCGCGCTCGATGCCGTTCGGCGAAGCCGCGGGGAGCTCGGCCGCGAGCGCGATGGCGAGCCGTCGCCGGTGAGACGACATCTCCTCGGCGCGGATCACGTTCAGCGCCTGGCGGGCGACATCGCTCTCGGCAGCGCCGATCCGCGTGACGCGGGGCTTGCCCCCGGGAGGGTGCTGGCCGCTGCGCTGGGTCGCGCCGACCGCCGGACCCGAGACTGCGAGGGCGGCGGTGGCGGTGGCGGCGGCGATCCGGCGTTTCACGGCTCCGATGATGGGCGTCCGCCCTAAGCGTCCGTTCAAGCGGATCCGCGGGTCCGCTGAGTCGGTGCGGCGTGTGACCGGCGAAGGGAGTAGAACGGTGGGAGGGCCGGTCTTCGGCCCGCCGTTCCAGGGAGGAAAGAAATCAAGTGCTGATCGCCGGAATCATCGTCGTCTGCATCGTGCTCGCGGTGCTCGCCTTCGTACTGCCGAAGACGTCCATGTGGCCGCAGAAGGGCGTCGACAAGACGCTGAGCGTCCCCCAGCAGGGAGCAAGCAAGGCGCCGGGCAAGCTCGGCCAGTGGCTGCAGAAGCCGTTCTCGTCATCGCGCAAGGCGACGAACAAGAGCGCTTCCAAGGGCCGCGAGGGCCGGTCCAAGCTCCCGCTCTAGCCCGGGGCACCTACTGTTCCGGGGGTGGCTGAACCCGCCCCCGAGCCCGCGCTGCGGGCGAGCTCGCTGAGCCAGGCCTACGGCGAGAGCTGGGTCCTTCGCAACCTGACGTTCGAACTCCCGGCCGGGGGGACGCTCGCGGTGATCGGTCCCAACGGCGCCGGCAAGTCGACGCTGCTGCGCGTGATCGCGACCCTGCTGCGCCCGAGCGCGGGCGATGTCTCGGTCCTCGGCTCGAAGCTTCCCCGCGAGGGATGGCGCCTGCGGGGCAGGGTCGGCTACCTCGGCCACTCCGCCCTCCTCTACCGGGACCTCGGCGCGGAGGAGAACCTCCGCTTCCACGCGCGGCTCTTCGGCTTGCCCGACGAGGGAAGGGAGCGCATCGCCGAGCTGCTCGACCTCGTCGCGCTCGCCCACCGCAGGACGACGCGCGTCGGCGAGATGTCGGCGGGGATGGTCAAGCGGCTCGCGGTCTGCAGGGCGCTCCTTCACGACCCCGAGCTCCTCGTGCTCGACGAGCCCCTCGCCAACCTCGACCCGGCGGGCGCCGACGTCGTCGCACCGCTCCTGGGACCGCGCCCCGGCCGCAGTCGCGTCCTCGTGACCCACGACGTCGCCGCGGCGCTCTCGGGCTCCGATCGCGTCCTCGCGCTCGACCGAAACGGCGGCGTCGCCTTCGAGGCGGACGCGGCTGACGTCGACGCCGAGCGGGCTCGCTCCATCTACTCGGAGGACTCGCTGCGCGACATGAACGGCCCGTCCACGACACGCGCGGTGATGACGATCCTCGCCAAGGACCTCCGCGTCGAGCTGCGGACGCTGCAGTCGATCCCGGCGATGGTCCTCTTCTCGACCACGATCTACGTGATCTTCCGATTCGGCCTCGACCGCACGCGGCTCGACGGCGGCCTCGCCGCCGGCGTGCTCCTGGTCACGATCCTGTTCGCGGCGCTGCTCGCGATCAACCGCCTCTTCGTCGCCGAGCGCGAGCAGGGAGGGTTCGAGGCCGTGCGGCTCGCCCCGGTGGACGGCACGGCTCTGTTCCTGGCGAAGGCCCTGGCCCTCGTCGTCTACCTGACGATCCTCGAGGTCGTCGCGATCCCCGTCTTCTGGCTGTTCTTCCTCGACGACGGCTCGGGGCTCCTGGCGCTGATCCCCGTCGTGCTCCTGCTCAACGGCGCCTTCGCCGTCACCGGGGCGCTGATCTCGCCCATCGCGACCAACTCGACCGCCCGCGATCTGATCGGGCCGCTGATCCTGCTGCCGCTCCTGGTCCCGCCGATGATCGCCGCGAGCGGGGCCGGGCAGGACTCTGCTCGCCGCAGGCGACCCGTCATATGACAAGTACGGAACCTGGCTGGTGACCCTCGGCTTGTACGATGCGATCTTCCTGCTCATCGGCTGGGCGGTGTTCGATTTCCTCCTCGAGGATTGAGCCACTGGCCTCGCAGGAACGTAGTTTCTTCCCATGAAGGCGAACCGCCTCCGGACACTCGCGATTCTCACCGCCGTGCTCATCGGCGCGGGCTTCGGCCTGGTCTTCTTCTGGGTGCCCAACGAGGCCGACCAGGGCTTCATCCAGAAGATCTTCTACCTCCACGTCCCGCTTGCGATCGTGGCGCTCGCCGGCTTCGTCGTCGGCGGGATCCATGCGATCCGCCACCTGCGGACCGGCGATCCCAAGCACGACGCCCGCTCCTACGTCTCGATCCACGCCTCGGTGATCTTCGGCGTCGCCGTCCTCATCACCGGCGCGATCTGGGCGAAGGCCTCGTGGGGACGCTGGTGGGTCTGGGACGAGCCGACGCTCGTCAGCTTCCTGATCGTCTTCCTGCTCTACGCGACCTACTACCCGCTGCGCTACGCGATCCCCGATCGCGAGCGGCAGGGCCGCTACGCCTCGGTCTTCGCGATCGCCGCCGGCGCGTTCGTCCCGCTCAACTTCGCGGTGGTCCGCGCGGCCGAGTCGCTCGTCCATCCGCGCACGTTCGCAACCGCCGACGGCGGGCTCACGAGCAGCATGTGGGTCGGCTTCCTCGTCTGCTTCGCGGCGATCGCGATGCTCTGGGTCACGCTCGTCTGCTTCGAGCTGACCGCGAAGCGCACCTCCGCTCAGCTCTCGCGACTGCGTCGCGCGCTCGACGGCCCGGCCAACGCCGGCGGCGGTGTCGGCGCGCGGATCGCCCCCGGCGCCGCCAACGTCCCCGGGACCTGATCTGAGATGACCGCCCTCCTCCTCGCGGCACCCGCGCTCCCGCTCGACGACGCCGGCGAGTACGTCGCCGCCGCCTACGTCGTCTTCGTCCTGCTGCTCGTCGTCTACATCGGGATCATGGCCGCCAAGCTCGGCCGGATCTCCCGCGAGATCGACGAGCTCGCCGAGATCGCCGAACGGAGGGCGCAGGAGAGCACGCAGGCTCAGGAGGCGGATGGCGAGCGCGAGCCCGTCGGAGGCACGGCCCCGTGAGCGACCTTCTCGCCCTCGGGATCTCCCACAAGACCGCTCCGCTCGAGCTGCGCGAGCGCCTCGCCCTGACCGAGGGCCGCGCGACCGGGGTCCTCCGGGACCTGCTCTCCGCCGATCAGGTCAGCGAGGTCGCGGCGATCTCGACCTGCAACCGGACCGAGCTCTACATGGTGGTCGGCGATCCCGTCGAGGCGGAGAACTCAGCGCTCAGCGCGCTCTCCCGCCAGGCCGGCATCCGGCCGACCGAGCTGATCGAGAGCCTCTACTCCTTCCGCGGCATCGAGGCGGCTCGTCACCTCTACCGGGTCGCGGCCGGGCTCGATTCGATGATCGTCGGCGAGGCCGAGATCCAGGGTCAGGTCAAGCGCGCCTACGAGCTCGCGCTCGTCGAGGGAGCCACCGGGGCGATCCTCAACCGCCTGTTCCGCGGGGCGCTCTCGGCCGGCAAGCGCGTCCGTGCCGAGACCCGGATCGGCGAGGGCGGGATCAGCGTCCCCTCCGCGGCCGTCGAGCTGGCGACGCGGACCCTCGGCGATCTCACCGACCGCCGCGTGCTGCTGATCGGCGCGGGGGAGACCGCCGAGCTCACGGCGCGGGCGCTCCATGCGCGCGGCATCGACGCGGTGTTCGTCGCCAACCGCCGCTACGACCGCGCCATCGGGCTGGCCCAGCGCTTCGGCGGCAGCGCCGTCCGCATCGACGACCTCCCGGAGCAGCTCGTCCACGCCGACATCGTCGTCTCCTCGACGAACTCCCCGCACCACATCGTCGAGCGCGAGGAGCTCGAGCTCGTCGCCGCCCAGCGCGAGGGCCGGCCGCTGCTTCTCATCGACCTCGCCGTGCCGCGCGACATCGACCCCTCCTGCCGCGAGGTCACCGGGGTGGTCGTCCGCGACGTCGACGACGTGCAGACGATCGCCGACCGCAACGCGAGCGGCCGCGAGGCTGAGTCCCGACGCGGCGAGCTGCTCGTCGCCTCCGAGCTCGCCCGCTTCGAGGCTTGGCTCGGCTCGCTCGAGGTCCTGCCGACCGTCACCTCCCTGCGAACGCATGCCGACGAGATCGTCCGCCGCGTGCTCGCCGAGAACGAGGGGCGCTTCTCCAACCTGAACGACCAGGACCGCGCCAGGGTCGAGGCGATGGCCCGCGCGATCGCCGGTCGGATCCTCCACGAGCCGACGCTGCGGCTGAAGCGGGCGGCCGGCCACGACGACGCCTACCAGCAGGTTGCTGCGCTCCGCGAGCTCTTCGGGCTCGATTCGGCGACCGAGCCCGAGGGCGCGGGCGCCGAGGTCAGGGAGCTGCGCCCGCGCAAGGTCGAAGGGCACGGGGACTGAACTCCGAGAGCTCTCGCGAGCCCCTGCGGATCGGTACGAGGGGAAGCGCGCTGGCGACCACCCAGGCGCAGTCCGTCGCTGCCGCGCTTCCGGTCCCGGCCGAGCTGGTCACGATCAGGACCACCGGCGACGAGGGCGGCCCGCCCGTCGATCCCGGCGACGACAAGTCGCGCTTCGTCCGCGAGATCGAGCGCGCCCTTCTCGACGGCGAGATCGACCTCGCGGTCCACAGCGCCAAGGACGTTCCCGGCGAGATTCCCGACGGGCTGGCGATCCTCGGCGTGCCCGCGCGCGAGGAACCCGCCGACGCCTGGATCGGCCCGGGGGAGTCGCTCGCCGAGATCCCCGATGGGCGCCAGGGTCGGCACCGCCAGCCTCCGTCGCCGCGCTCAGCTCCTGGCGGTCCGTCCCGACCTCGAGATCGTCGAGCTGCGCGGGAACGTCGACACCCGCCTGCGCAAGCTCGTCGAGGGGGAGCTCGACGGGATCGTCCTCGCCGCCGCCGGGCTGCGACGGCTCGGGCGCGAGGGTGAGGCCTCGTTCAACTTCGACCTCGAGCAGCTCACGCCCGCGCCCGGCCAGGGCTCGCTCGTGCTCCAGGGCCGGACCGAGGGGGTCGAGCACATCGCGCCGGCGATCACGGTCACCGACGGGCCCTCGCTCGTCGAGCTGACGGCCGAGCGCGCGGTCGTCCGCGGCCTCGACGCGAGCTGCCACACGCCGGTCGGCGCCTGCGCCCGCTTCCTGCCCGAGGGCGGCCTCCGCCTGATCGGCTTCGCCGGGCCTTCCCGACGGGTCCGCTCACGTGCTCGACTCCGTCGCCGGCGACCCGGAGCAGCCGGTCGCCCTCGCTGAGGCGCTCGTCGAGAGCATGACCGACGCGGGTGCCCTCGACCTGCTCGCGCGCGCCGAGGAGTGGGCGGCGTGACCCGCTCGACCGACGCCCCCGCGACCGAGACGGGCGGGGCCGCGCGCCCCGGCGTCGTCTACCTCGTCGGCGCCGGACCCGGCGACCCCGGGCTGATGACGGCTCGGTCCCTCACCCTGATCGCCACCGCCGACGCGATCCTCCACGACCGCCTGATTCCCGCCGGCGCGCTCGCCGGCGCACGCGAGGACGCCGAGCTGATCTACGTCGGCAAGGCCCCCGGGAGGGTCGCGATGGAGCAGGCCGATACCGAGGCGGAGCTGGTGCGGATCGCGCGCGAGGGCCGCTCGGTCGTCCGGCTGAAGGGCGGCGACCCGTTCGTCTTCGGTCGCGGCGGCGAGGAGGCGGAGACGCTGCGCGACGCCGGCGTCCCCTTCGAGATCGTCCCCGGGGTCACCGCCGGGATCGCCGCTCCCGCCTACGCCGGCATCCCGGTCACCCACCGCGACGACGCGAGCGCCGTCGCCTTCGTCACCGGCCACGAGGACCCGGAGAAGCCCGAGTCGGCGATCGACTGGCCGGCGCTCGCCGCCTTCCCCGGAACGCTCGTCCTCTACATGGGCGTGAAGAACCTGCCGCGGATCTCCGAGAAGCTGATCGCCGCCGGCCGCAACCCCGCCGACCCCGCGGCCGCGATCGAACGAGGGACGCACCCCGGCCAGCGCACCGTGGTGGCGACGACGGAGTCCCTGCCCGCCGCCGTGGCTGCCGAGGGAATCGGCGCCCCGGCGATCCTGCTGTTCGGGCCGGTCGCCGCCCGGCGCGAGCGGATCGAGTGGCTGGAGCGCCGGCCCCTCCACGGCCGCAGCGTCGTGGTCACGCGGGCGCGCGCGCAGGCGAGCGGCCTCGCGGCGACGCTTCGCGACCTCGGCGCCGATGTGATCGAGCTTCCCGCCATCCGGATCGAGCCCAGGATCGGCTCGCCTGAGGTCGCGGCGATGGTGGAGGGACTCCACGCCTACGCGCTGGTCTGCCTGACCAGCCCCAACGGCGTCGAGCTCCTGTTCGAGGCGATGAACGAGCGCGGGCTTCGACGCCCGGGCGCTTGCGAACGCGACCGTCGCGGCGATCGGGCCGGGGACCGCGCGCGCACTGCGCGCCCGCGGCGTCATCCCCGACATCGTCCCGCCGCGCTCGATCGCCGAGTCCCTGGTCGAGTCGCTTCGCGAGGTCGATGTCGAGGGCCGCCCGGTGCTGATCGCCCGCGCCGCCGAGGCGCGCGACCTGCTCCCCGAGGCGCTCACCGAGCGCGGTGCCCGCCTCGATGTCGTCCCGCTCTACGAGACCGTGCGCGATGGCGGCGACGAGGCCGCGGTCGAGCGCGCCCGCGGCGCCGACTACGTCACGTTCACGTCCTCCTCGACCGTCCGCTACTTCGACGAGGCCGTCGGGGAAGCGTGGCCCGCCGATGCGCGCCTGGTCTCGATCGGGCCGGTCACGAGCGAGACGATCCGCGAGCTCGGCCGCGAGGTCGACGTCGAGGCCGAGCGCCACGACCCCGACGGGTTGCTCGAGGCGCTTGTCGCCGACGCGGCGTCGCAGCCCGCAGGCGATTGAAGCGGCCGCGAGGGCTAGAGTCGGACGCCGGTATGGGCCTGCCCATCACGTTCATGACGGACTACGGCACCGCTGATGATTTCGCGGGGGTCTGCCGCGCCGTGATCGCGCGCATCGCGCCGGGCACGCAGGTCATCGACATCACCCACGGGATCGCCCGCCACGACGTGCGCGAGGCGAGCGCCGTCCTCGCCGAGACCGTCCCCTACGGGCCCGAGGCCGTCCACCTCGCCGTGGTCGACCCCGGCGTCGGCGGCCACCGCCGCGCGATCGCGGTGCGGCCGGTGGAGAGCGGCCACATCTTCGTCGCCCCGGACAACGGGCTTCTCCCCCCGGCCGTCGACGCGCTGGGCGGCCCCGCCGAGGTGGTCGACATCAGCACGTCGCCGTTCCGCCTCGAGCGCGCCTCGGCCACGTTCCACGGTCGCGACCTGTTCGCGCCGGTCGCGGCCCACCTCGCGCTCGGCGCCTCGCTGGTCGACGTCGGCGAGCGGATCCACGCGGGCTCGCTCGAGCGGACTCCGATCTCGCGGCCCGAGCTGGAGCAGCACCGGGCGTTCGCGCATGCGATCCGCATCGACGGCTTCGGCAACATCTCGCTCGATCTCGCCGCCGCCGACCTGACGGGTCACCCGCTCGCCGGCGCCGGGCGCGTCTCGGTGGGCTCGCGGTCCCGCCGCCGCACCGCGATCCGCGGCACGACCTTCACCGACGTCGGCGATGGCGCCTTCCTCTTCTACGAGGACTCCTCGGGGAGCATGGCCGTTGCCGTCAACCGCGGCGACGCGAGCGAGGTGCTCGACGTCCGGGTCGGCGACGTGGTCGAGCTCGAACCCGCGCCTTAGGCCACCGCGGCTACCGGCCGCGGCGGGGTCTCGGAAAACCCTGGCGAGGGGGCCTAGTGACAGGGCGGCCGAACGGCCTCAGGGTGCGCTGGTCCAACTCGACCCAGGAGGCAGAACATGAAGGACTTCCGACCAAGAGCGTCCATGATCGTCGCGGTCGTCGCGCTGATCGCTGCGGGCACGGGCACGGCCGTGGCCGGTCCCAGCTTCGCCAAGATCAAGCCGAACTCGATCGGCTCCAAGCAGATCAAGGACGACGCGATCACGGGCAGCCGACGTCAAGGACGGCTCGCTCACCCCAGCCGACTTCAGCGGCTCCGTTCAGGGCCCGGCCGGACCGCAAGGCCCGCAGGGGCCCCAGGGTCCGAAGGGTGACGCCGGCAGCCCGGGCAGCCCGGGGCTGCTCAACCTCCAGCGCGTCCAGGCCCAGCAGGCGATCTCGAACAACGCCAACGCGGTCGTCGACGCGGTGTGCCCGACCGGGAAGAGCCCGATCGCCGGCGGCTACGAGGTCATCGGCGCCCCGATGGCGATCAAGCTCGACGCGCCGACGAACACCGCCGGCAGCAGCACGGCGCCGCTCAACGCCTGGAGCGCCCAGGCCGTCAACACCAGCGGGTCGTCCTCGACCCTCCGCGTCTACGCGGTCTGCGCGACGGTCACGGGCGGGTTCCCGAACCCGGGCTGATCCGAAGCGGCCTCGAACCCGGCGGGAAGCGAACGGGCTTCCCGCCGGGTCGGGTCGTTGTGCGGCGGCCGCGCGGGTAGAGTCGATCGGGCGAGTGACCCAGCCCGCCACACCCGCTCCGGGAGCGCTTTTCGGCGACCCGCACCACCACTACGCCGAGACCGACTCGACCAACCTGCGAGCCAAGGAGATGGCCCAGGAGGGAGCGCCGTCGGGGACGGTGATCACGGCCGGCAGCCAGAGCTCCGGCCGCGGTCGCGGCGGCCGGGTCTGGGCGGCTCCCGCCGACGCCGCGCTGCTCTACTCGGCGATCCTCCGCCCGCTGGACCTCACGCATCTCCTGCTGCCGCTGGCGGTTCCGCTGGCCGTCTGCGAAGCCTGCGAGTCCCGGGCCGACGTCGAGTGCCGGGTCAAGTGGCCCAACGACGTCTGGCTCGAGGAGCGCAAGCTGGCCGGGGTGCTGATCGAGGCTCGGCCCCCGGATTGGGCGGTGATCGGCGTCGGCATCAACCTCTCGATCGCGCCCGGACAGTTCCCGAAGGACCTGCGCTGGCCGGCGATCTCGCTCGGCGGCGACGTGAGCCCGGAGGAGATGCGAGCCGCCCTCGACGCCTCGCTGAGCGAGTGGGTGGAGGCCCCCACCGAGCGCGTGCTCGCTGAGTTCCGGCGGCGCGACGCGCTCGCCGGGCGTGAGATCGGCTGGGAGGGAGGCCCGGACGAAGGCGGCCGGACGGGCGTCGCCGATGGCATCGACGAGCGGGGGAACCTGCTGGTCAGGACCGCCGGAGGCGAGGTCGCCTCGCTGGGCTCGGGCGAGGTCCATCTGACGCTGCGCTGAGCCGGGTTCCCGGCGTGATGGTCACCGCTCGCGTTCCGCCATGGCCGCCGCGAGCTCGGCACGGCCCGGCACGCCGAGCTTGCGGGAGGCGTTGCGAACGTGCCAGTCGACCGCCTTGATCGTCACGAAGAGCGCCTCGGCGACCTCGCGGGGCGACATGCCCTCGCCGAGCATCGTCGCGACCTGCAGCTCGCTCGGGGTGAACGAGTCGAAGCCGCTGGCGGCGCGGCGCCGGGGCTTCGCTCCCGCCAGCCGCAGCTCTGAGAACGCCCGGTCGGCGAGCGTCACCGCATCGCAGCGGTACGCGATGTCGAGGGCTTCCCGCAACGGTTCGCGCGCGTCGGCCTCCGCTCCTGCGAGCCGGAGCGCGACGCCGAGGTCGGTGAGGACGCGCGCCCGCTCGACGATCGCCTCGGAGCCATCGAGCGTGCTCACGGCTTCGCGGAGGATCTCGATCCCCTCCGGCCCTCCGGTCGCGATCCCCAGCGCTCTCGTCGCCACCGCGATCGGACGCGGAGCGCCCCAGCGCCGAGCGATCTCGACTTCCTGCGCGGCCAGCTCGAGTGCTTCGTCGCGCTGCCCGAGGCCGGCGGCGGCAACCGCGGCGAACGAGCGCCAATCCCCGAAGATCGCGGGGTTCTCCCCGTACCAGCCCTCGCCCCAGGCGAGGAAGTGCTCCTTGGCCTCGGCGGTGCGGCCCTCCGCCAGCGCGAGCTTGCCGCGGACGGACTCGATCACCGCCGCCCAGGGAGAGCCCTCCTCGAGGTCGAGCTCGGCGAGGACCCGATGCGAGCGCTCGAGCTCCCCGCGAACCAGGAGGACCTCGACCAGCAGCGCGTAGGCGCCGGGGAGCCAGGCGTTCCAGCCGTAGCGGCGGGAATCGATCGCGGCCTCGGCGTCGGTGACGGCACCCGCGAGCATCCCGAGCTCCAATCGGGGTGCGATCCGGGAGTAGCTCGTGCCGGCGAACGCCATGACCGAGCCGCGCCGCCGCGCCTCGTCGATGGCGGTGGTCATGAAGCGCTCGTAGTGAGCGAACTCGTCCGCCGCGAGCATGACCCCGCCGACGACGTGGACGGCCTGTCCCTCGCTTCCCTCCTGACGGGCCAGCTCGTCGTCGGGCCCCATCGCGCGCAGGGCCATCGCGAGCGACTCCTCGCGGTCCTCGACCGCGAACATCTTCTGGGCGGCGATCGTGACGAGGAGCTCGCGCTCGGGGAGCGTCAGGGGCCGGTCGAGGTCGGGTCCGGTCAGCTCCCGCGCCCGCGCGAGGCCGAGCTCCGCGAGCTCGGCGTCCCAGAACGCCGCCGCGATGAACTCCGAATCCAGTTGGCCGCTGAGCTCCGGGTTGGTCCCCGCGAGCTGGTCTCGCGCTGAGGCGAACGCCGCCGCGGCCTCGCCGTGGCGCCCGCCGGCGAAGAGGGCTCGGCCGAGCGCCTGGAGATCGGCGGGATTCTCCGGCGTTCCCGCCGACGCGCGCGCGGCCTCCTCCAGCCTCGCCAACGGCCGTGTCGAGCCCGGCGACGAGCTCGGCCCTGCCGAGGGAGCGAAGGACGTCGAGCCGGCGCTCCGCCGCCGGGGGCTCGGCGAGTGCTCGGGCGAGCACGGCCGCGGCGGTCCGCGGATCGCCCCGGCGGAGAGCCGACTCGCCACCGGCCTGCAGCATCTCCGCCGCGTCCTCATCTGCTGCGGGCGGGATCCCGGCGAGGAGCGATGCCGGCAGCTCGGCCGGCTCGTCGTCGGCGCGAAGGAGATCCGCCGCCCTCCGGCTCAGCCGGGCGCGCTCGTCGGCGGCGATGTCGCCGTGAACGGACGAGCGGACGAGCGGGTGGACGAACGAGAGCTGCTCGCCCGGAGCCAGCACGCTGGCGCCGACGAGCACCTCGGCCTGCTTCGCCGCCTCCTCGACGCTGAGGCCGGCAAGCGCCGCCGCGCGGCGAAGCGGGACCTCGTCGCCGAACGTGGCGACGGCGCGGACGAGCGCGACCGCCTCGGGACCGTGGGCGGCGATCCGCAGCAGCAGCGCTCTCATCACGGCCTGCGGCAACAGCTCGTCGACCCGGCTCGTCCCCGGCCAGGTGGGGTCGATGCGCTCCTCGCGCAGCTCGACGGCGAGCTCGGTGAGCAGGAACGGGTTGCCGCCGGTCGCCTCCGCGCAGGCGGCGGCGAACTCGGCGCCGGGCTCCGCGACGAGGATCCCGAGGAGCTCGCCGACGGCCGCCGGACTCAGCGGCTCGACGGGCACCGTGACGGCGCCCGGGAAGCCACGCAGGTCGGCGAGCAGGTCGGGGTGGCTCCCCGCCTCGTCCGTGCGGGTCACGCAGACCATGCAGACGGGGAGATCCTCGAGGCGCTGGAGGAGGTAGAGCAGCGCCTGGAGCGATCCCGCGTCGGCCCAATGGACGTCGTCCACGAGCAGGGTCAGGGGCGTCGATTCGGCGAGGTTCTGAACGAGCCAGAAGATGCCGTGGAGGCGCGGGAACAGCTCCTCGCCACCTTCCACGCCCTCCAGCACCGAGCGCGACAAGCCGGCGGCGCCGGTGAGCAGGCGGTCGCGCTCGGCGGGTTCCGCGGCCTCGAGCGCCGGCGCGAGGAGGCTCCGAACGACGCCGAAGGAGACGTCGCCCTCGAGCTCGCTTCCGTGCGCGGAGAGCGTCCTCGCTCCGGCCGCCCCGGCCAGCTCCCCGGCCGCCTCGAGCACGCTGGACTTGCCGACCCCGGCGTCGCCCTCGACGACCACGAGCATGCCCCGACCCGTCGTCGCTGCCGCGATTGCTTCCCCGATCCGGGCGATCTGACCGTCCCGCTCGAGCAGGGGCGCCCGCGCGCCCTCGAGTGTCCCGTTGGTCCCTGCCAACTGCGCCGCCATGATGCCAGCCTCAGTCGGCGAGTTCCATGGGCAGCTCGCCCCGTCCTCCGATCTCCAGCTTGCGGTAGGTGTTGCGCAGGTGCCACTGGACCGCCTTCTGGGAGACCTGAAGGGACTCGGCGATCTGCCGGTTGGTCATCCCGCCGGCCGCGAGCCTCGCGACTCTCGCCTCCCCGGGCGTGAGCGAGCGCGACCCCGGTGAGCTGTCCGCCGCGCGCGCGTTCGCCCGTCAGCGCGAGCTCCTCGCGCGCCCGCTCGGCGAGGCCCTCCGCGCCGGCCTCCGCCGCCTCGGCGGCCACTGCGTGGAGCGGCTCGCGGGCCTCCCCCCGGCGCCCTGCTCGGCGCAGCGCGGCCCCGAGCTCGAGCCGCGCCTGCCAGCCCTCGAGGACGGCACCGGAGCCCGCGAGGATCGACGTCGCCTCGCGCAGCGTCTCGAGCCCTGCCTCCCCGCCCTGCGCGACCCCGACGGCGCGGAGTGCAGCGCCGATGCGGGATCGCTCGCCCCAGCGGCGAGCGGCGGCGAGCTCCTCACGAGCCATCGACTCGGCCTCGTCGTCGCGGCCGAGGCGGCTCAGCGCCAGCGCCGCCCCCACGCGCCACGCGGCACCGATCGGCGGCGTCCCGGAAGTCGTGAGCTCGCCCTGGCTCCGGAAGGCGTCGAGGGCATCCTCCGATCGCCCCCGGGATGCCTCGATCGCGCCTCGGGCTCCCAGCAGTGCGGGCCATGACGGTGCCTGCGACCAAGTCGCCGGATCGAGCTCGTCGAGATGGGCGGCGGCTTCGTCGGCCTCGCCGCGGGCGAGCAGCGCCAGGCTCAGCACCGCCCTGGCCGCCGGGACCGAGTGGCCCCATCCGTTCGGCTCGGCCTCGAGTGCCGCGGTCGCGTCGGCGATCGCCTCCGGAACCATTCCCCGGGCGAGCAGGGCGCGCGAGCGCAGGTAACGCGCCGTGGCGCGGTCGGCGGCGAAACCGCGACGGTCCGCCTCCGCGAGGGCCTCGTCGCTCAGTTCGAGGGCTCGGGCGAGGCTGCCGGCACGCAGCATGATCTCGGCGCGCAGCCAGGCGGGGGAGGAGGGACCGGCGCGTTCGGTGAGCTCCAGGGCTGCCTCGCGATCGCTGCCCGCCACCGTCAGGGCCAGAGCACGGGCAAGGAGGAGCGGTTCGCTCGCCGCCCGTTCGGCTTCGGTGTCCTGCCCCGTCGCCACGTCGCCCCGACCGGCCAGCAGGGAGGCGAGCACGCGCTCGCCCTCGACTCGCGCGCGGAGCCCCGCCTCCTCGGTGTCCTCGAGCTCGGCGAGGGCGCCCGCAAGAGTCTCGGCCGCCGCTTCCCACTCGCCGCGATCGCGGCGGGCCTGTGCCGACAGCAGCAGCAGCTCGACCCGCTCGGGCGCCGAGGCGGTCGAGCGAAGCGCGGCGTCGATCCGTTCGGGTGCCTCGTCCGAACCGCAGGCGACCTCGGCGGCGGCCAGCTCGCGCAGGGTCGCGGCGCGCGCGGCCGCGTCGGGCGGTTCGTCCAGCGCCCGGAGGAGGAGCCGGCGAGAGGCCTCAGGTTCCCCGCCCGCCAGTGCTTCGGCGGCCGCGGAGCGCAGTGCCGCAGCGACCTCCGGGTCAGCGGAGGGCAACGTGAGCGCGAGGTGGGCGGCCACCTTCCCCGCGCCCTCGCCCTCTCCCTGAGCCGCCAGCAGGGCGGCCGCGCGGCGGTGCAGCCGGGAGCGGTGGCTTCGCGGGGTGCCCTCCCGGACCGCGGCCTCGACGAGCGGATGGGAGAACTCGATGCGCCCGGAGGCGTCGAGCATCGCTGCGCTCCGCAGCAGCTCGACCTGGGTCGCCAGGTCCGCCTCGGGCACCTCGGCGAGCTCGGCGAGGACCGTCGGCGCCGGGTCGGCTCCGAGCACAGCGAGACCTCGCGCGAGCTCCTGCGCGTCGCTGCGAAGGCCGGCCAGCCGGGAGAGAACGAGCCGCGCCACCGCCTCGGCTGGCAGCTCGTCGGCTCCAGAGCTGGGCGCGACCCCCGCCAGCTCGACCAGCAGCTCGCGGAGCAGGCCGGCGTTGCCGTGGGTGATCCGCAGGCAGTCCCGGCAGAACGCATCGGTGGCGTCCGGCAGAGCTTCGCGGACGATCGCCGCGACCGCGGCTGGAGCGAGTGGGCCCGCCTCGATCCGGCGGACGCCTGGGCTCCGGAGCC
Organism: uncultured Solirubrobacterales bacterium; assembly: GCA_963740845.1. Classification (GTDB taxonomy): domain Bacteria; phylum Actinomycetota; class Thermoleophilia; order Solirubrobacterales; family 70-9; genus RHKX01. The sequence goes on along the minus strand of CAVUFM010000013.1, from coordinate 80,165 downwards.
ACTCGAGGCCCTCCTCAGGTCCATCGCCGCGGGCGACGAGCAGGCCGAGCGGCAGGCCCGCCGACCTCGGCGCCAGCTCCGCGAGGAACTCGAGCGAGGGTGAATCGAGCCATTCGGCGTCGTCGATCAGGAGGACCAGCGCGTTGACGCCCGCGATGGCGCCCGCCAGCTCGAGCAGCTCGTCCGGGTCCCCGGCGGGATGGTCGCCTCCTGCAAGCTCCCCGCGCTCGAGCAGCCCGGCCGCCCGAGCGGCGGGCCCGGCCGTCACAGCCTCGAGTTCTGCTGGGTCGGCCGCGCGCGATGCGGCGTTCGAACAGCTGGACGACGCCGCCGTAGGGGAAGTCGCGCTCGCGCCGCACCCCGCGGGCTCGAAGGACCACCAACCCGAGCTCGGAGGCGCGCTTCGCGGCCTCATCGAGGAGGGCCGTCTTGCCGGCGCCGGGCGCGCCCGTGACGACCACGGTCCCACCGTGCCCTGACCGGACACGCTCGATCAGCTCGGTGATCGTGCCGAGCTGCTTCTCGCGGTCGTGCAGGTGTCGGCCCGTCGCGTTCAAACCTCGCCGGGTAGATGCCCCCGTGTCAGCTCCCTGACCCTCGTCCGGAGGTCGTCGTCAGCGCTGAATGGGGCGGCTAGGCCGCGCGGTCGTCGGGATCGCCGTGATCCGACCGCGTGACCGGGGCCGAGTAGGACTCGAACTCGTCGGCGTCGACGGAGGAGCCGGCCTCGTCATCGGCGTCGTCTCCGTCGTCGTCCCGCTCGTCGAAGTCCTTGTCGAGATCCACGTCGTCCTCGCTGGGAAGCGGGTCGGTGATGATCGGCTCGATCTCCTCCTCATCGGTCCCCTCAGCGGCGACGTCGGCCTGCTTCGGCTTCCCGCCCCTGCCGCCGTTCTCTCCCTCGCGGGAGCGCTTGGAGCGACGGCGGCGCTTCTTGCCACCGCCCTTGGGGAGGTTGCGGAGCAGCTCGCGAGCGACGGCCGAGGGCTTGCGGGCCATGCGCATGCGGGCGCCGCGCAGAACCTCCTCGGCCTCGGGCGTGTGGGCGACGGCGGCGGCGAGCAGCGCGACCGCGAGGCGGCGGTCCTGGCTGCGGGCGGCCTGCACGAGGCGCCGGGCGTTCTTGCCATGGGCCCGGCCGGAGGAGTTGACGAAGAGGCCGAGCAGGCGCTTCGTCTCGGGCCAGCGGGCCACCGCGTACTCCTCGTGGGAGTCGCGGGTGAACTCGGCGAGGCGCCAGACCCAGGCCTGCGCCTGATCGCGGCGGCCGATCCGGCTCTCGGCGAGCGCCTGCAGGAGGACCTTCACGCCGGCGCGGCGCTGGTCGCGCTGCCAGGTGCCGACCATGTCGATGGCCTCGTCGAAGGGTTCGGCTTCCTTGGTGAGCGCGAGCTCGCCGAGCGCCTTCAGCTTCAGCTGGGTCGAGCGGTTGCGCTGGATGCACGTCAGCAGGAAGCGGCGGCGGAGCTCCTTGGCCTGATCGTGCTGGAGCATCGCCTTGGCCTTGCGCCAGGAGTTCGGCTGCACGCGGGCGCCGGCGAGGGCGGCCCAGACGTGCTGCTCGGAGTAGTCGAGACGCTCGACGGCGGTGCGCCACATCTCCCGCTCGAGCACCTGCATCCGGCGCTCGGGATCGGCGGAGACCGGGATCACGCGCTTCTCGACGCGCACCCGGCGGCCGCGACCACGGCGGACCGGTCCGACGACGATGGCGCCGCCGCGGTAGACGTCGCGGTCGAGGAGCGAATGGAGGGTCACGATCGGCTCGTCGTTGCGGGTGGCGGGGTGGACCAGGTCGATGACCAGGCCGGCCTCCTTGCCCTGGTTGCGACGGGTGACGCGACCGACGCGCTGCTGGTAGATCCGCTTGGAGGCGGTCGGCGCGAGGTGCATGCAGATCGTGGCGCGCGGGGAGTTCCAGCCCTCGGCGAGCAGCATCGCGTTGCAGAGGACGTCGACCTCGCCGCGCTCGAACGCGGCCAGGGTCTCGGCCAGCTCGCGCTTCGGCGTCTCGCCGGAGACGGCGCGGGCGTTGATCCCGAACTCGCGCATGGCCGCGGCGACGTTGACCGCGTGCTTGACGCCCGCCGTGTAGACGATCCCCGGCACCCGCTTGAAGCGCGAGCGGTAGAGGTCGGCGATCGCGATGTTGAAGGGGGTCTGATCGAGCAGCTCGGCCAGCTGCTCCTGGTCGAAGTCCTGATCGACCTCACCGCGGCGCAGAGGTACGTTCGCGAGGGTCCGAACCCCAGGGCCGGGCGGGATGCGGATGCACCGCAGCGGCGCGATGACGCCGCGACGCGCTGCCTGCGCGAGGTCGAAGCGCGACGTCTGGGTTGGGAAGAGGTCGGCGACGTGGCGGGCGATGAGCGCGCCGGTCGCGGTCATGCCGATGAACACCGGGCCCTGCCAGTTGCGGATGCAGGCGCTGGTCTTCTCGCCGAGCGCGGTGTGGGCCTCGTCGCAGATGACGATCGAGTACGCGCTGGAGATCTTGCCCGCGTTGCGGACGAACCACTGGTAGGTCTCGACCGTGACCGGGCCGTCGGCGCGGTCCTTCCCCTTGAGGAGCGGCGGTGAGAGGCGGTCGGCGTAGCCGCGGGTGGAGATCTCGCCGATGAACTGATCGACGAGGTTGCGGCGATGGGTGAGGATCAGGATGCCGCCGGTGCGCGAGGACTCGACGAAGCCGACCGCGGCGACGGTCTTGCCGGCGCCGGTCGCGTGCTCGAACCAGAAGCGTCGGTTCGCGCCGGGATCGTCGGGCGCGTCGGTGATGACCTCGTCGTCATCGTCGGTGTCCGCCTCGATCTCGACCGGATCCTCGTCCCAGTCCTGGGGCTCCTCGTCCTCGTCCAGGGCCTCCTCGTCCTCGGAGGTCGCTGCGGCGCCGTTCCCGTTGCCCCCGCCGTCGCCGGCCTTGTTCGAGCCGGGCTCCTCCTGCTCGGCGATGATCGCCGCGAGCGTGCCGGAGAGCGCGTCCACCTGGTGCTCGTTGAGCTCGGCGCCGTCGAGGAGCAGCGGCTTGTCCTCCGCGAGCACGCGCTCGAGGCCGAGCAGCAGGGAGAACTCCCGCCGCCATTCGGGGGAGGGCTCCTCGAAGCCCTCGGCTACTTCGGCCAGCGCGGCGTCGAAGGCCTGCCGGCGGGCGCTGCCCTCGCCGAGGTCCTCGAACGTCTCGCCTGCGAGCAGGACCGGTTCTCGCGTGAACTCCTGGACGCGTTCGATGTCGGCGCTGGTAGGCGCGGAGGCCGCTGATGCGGCAAGTTCAGTGGTGTCAGCCATAAGAAGGCGGGTGACCGCTCATCCAAAGAGGAAGCGAGCGGTGAGGTCTTGGAGCGAAGCGGCCCGGATCGATGTACCGGCCGCGGCCCCGGCGGTTCAAAGTCCCCTCGAACCGCTCCAGAAGTATTGCAGGGCTGCGGGCGGTTGTTCAACGACCGTCCACACCGCTGAACGAAGCCGTTCCAACCGGCTCAGCCGGACGATCGGCCCCGCTACCGTGAAGCCATGCGCATCGGCCTCATCGCCGCCGCCGTGCTTGGCCGCCTCGATCCTCGCGGCCTGCGGCTCCTCGGACTCGTCCTCGCCTGCTCCGGATTACGGCCCGGCGCTCGAGCAGGCGCCGCCGGCGCTCGCCGACCTCTACGCGAACGGCGACGAGGTGATCGACGGCGGGGAGGAGGCCTACGACGCCGCGATCGCCGGAGTCGAGGGCCATCCGATCGTCGTCAACAACTGGGCCTCCTGGTGCAATCCGTGCCGCGAGGAGTTCCCCTACTTCCAGAAGCAGGCCGCCGAGCACCTCGACGAGGTCGCGTTCCTCGGAGTGGACTCCGAGGACGCGGTCGAGGCGGCCGACACCTACCTCGAGTCGAGCCCGCTTCCCTACCCGAGCATCGAGGCCCCCGAGAAGGGGGAGTTCGGGAAGTGGGTCGACACCACGCTCGTCGGGCTTGCCGAACACGCTCTTCTACGACCGCGAGGGCGAGCTCGTCTACACCCACCAGGGCCCGTACACGAGCGAGGACGACCTCGCGGCCGACATCGCCGAGTACGCCCTCGGCTCCTAGCGCCTTCGGCCGCTTCTTCGCGCGCTTGAACTTCGCCGAGGCGGGCGTGGCGTCGACGTTGCCGGCGGCGTCGATCGCCCGCACGCTCAGCGTGTGCTTGCCGCGCTTCAGCCCCTTCAGCTTCAGCGGTGAGGTGCAGGCGGAGTAGGTCGCCCTTGTCGAGCTTGCACTCGAACGTCGAGCCCGCCTCGGTCGAGCTGAACGCGACCGTCAGCTTCGAGCCCTTGAGCTTCGTCTTCGGGGCCTTCGCGAACGGGGTGTCCGGCGGGGTCGTGTCTCCACCGGCGGGCGGCTCGGGCGGCGGGTCGACCACGACGGGCGGTGCCTGGTACTCGTAGGCGCCGATGTCGCGGACGGGCGTGCCGTCGCCGTCCCCGTCGGTGACCCGAGTCTTCCCGGCGAGGTCGGTCGCCGGTCCGCCTGCCGCCGGGTTGCCCGCGTCGACCAGATCCGAGGTCGCGGCGAGCGCGTAATCGCCGCCGGCCGGATCGACGAAGCCGGGAGCCAGGTTCGACTGCGCGGTCGGCGCTGATCGAGCCGGCGCCGTGGTTCCCGTTGCTGCTGACCACGGTCGCCGCGTCGTAGTTCGAGTGGTCGGTGACGATGTTCGCGGTGCTGGTTCCCGGCGACCATGTTCGACGCCGAGCGCGAGAGCGACGTGACCGGCCCGGAGATGATCGAGTCGGAGAGGTTGACGGTCGAGGTCTGGGCCGCGCTCTGGTTCCGCGGCCAGCGCGCGGGCGCCGATCGAGCTCGCTCCGCCGCCGACGATCGTCACGTGCCGCGCGTTGATCGTCTTCGGGGAGAGCGCCGGCGTTGAAGTTGGCGGCGTCGAGGCCGATGCCGTTGTTCCCCGAGCCGAGGTCGATGAGCGTGTCATCGACGTTGACCGTGCCGCCGTCGAGGTAGATGCCCCGTCCGATGACCTTGAGCGTGACGCGCGAGATCGAGGGAGGCGTCCCGGCGTTGTTGGAGGCGTCGATCCCCGCGCCCGCCACCAGGCGTCGAATCGGCGATCGTCCCGTCGCCGCTCATCGAGGCGGCGATCGAGCTCGGTCCCGGGGAGGTTGACCGATCCGTTCGTGAACGACCCGACCGGCGCCGATGTAGAAGCCCTTGCCGTTGTCGGCCGTGGGGCCGTCGATGGCGACGTCGTTGGCCGTCGCGGTCGTGAACAGGGTCAAGGCGGTGTCGGTGGAGTCGCCGCCCGAGCCGGTCGGCAGCTGGATCGTGAGGTGCGAGACGCTGGAGGGCGAGTTCGAGCCGAGGGTGAGGTAGTTCTGATTCACGTTCGCCTGAGTTGGTGCCCGGTGATGATCGACGTGCCCGTGCCGGCCCCGATCAGGTGGATCGCCGCCCCCCCGCCGCGTCGCTCAGGCCCGCCGGCGTTCGCGATCGTGTAGGTCGCCGCTCCCAGCCGGATCGTGTCGGCGCCCGCGTTGAGGTTCGCCGCAGTCGAAGGCGGCGTCGATCGTCGCCGCCGAGGTCGTGCAGGACGGATCGCTCACGCCCGGCAGGCAGTAGACGTTCGCCGAGGCGGACCCGGCGAAGGCGAGGCGCGGTCGCGGCGGTGGCGGTGGCGATGAGCGATCCGGCGGTTCATCGGTGCTTCGGGATCTCCTTCGTGGGTGTGTGCGATCCCAACGTACGAAGCGCCCGCTGGCCCCGACCTCAGGGGAATCCCTGATCCCTGTGCACCGGGTCGCGCGCAGCCATAGGATGCGCGGCATGAAGAGCACTCGGGCAATCGCGCTGCTTGTCCGCCGCGACCGCTGTCTGCGATGGTCGCCAGCCGCTTCGGCGGCCGAGCGACGGAGGCGGCACCGACATCATCGGCGGCTCGCCGACGACCGATCGGCGAGTGGCCCTGGCAGGTCGCGGTCGCCAACCCGCCGTCAGCGGGTGGCAACGGCTACGCAGCGGCAGTTCTGCGGCGGCTCGCTCATCACCCCGACGGCCGTCCTCACCGCCGCCCACTGCGTGTTCGACGACGACGCCGCCGTGAACGCCTTCAAGCAGCCGAGCGAGTTCTCGGTGATCACCGGGCCGCACGACCCTCTCGTCGAGCGCCGGGGCCGAGATCCCCGCCTCCGACGTCATCTACTTCGTCGACGTCGGCGGCCGCCCGACGCCGCAGTCGGTGACCCAGCCCGCCGCCGGCCCCCAGCTCTACAACGACCCGACTCGCAAGTGGGACGTCGCGATCATCGAGCTCAACACCCCGGCACCGGCCCCCGCGTCGCACGATCCCGATCGCGAGCCGCCGAGGAGCGCGGGCTCTGGGACGCCGGCGACACCGGTCTATCGCGACCGGCTGGGGCAATCGACTAACCCGCCGGTTCCCGCGAGCTACGCCGACGATCTCTACAGGGTCGACCTCAAGGTGGTCTCCGACGCCGACTGCGGCGACGCGAGCTCCTACGGCACCCTCTTCGACCCCGCGCAGATGGTCTGCGCCGGCAACCCGCCGGTCGGCGGCAAGGACACCTGCCAGGGCGACAGCGGCGGTCCGCTCGTCGCGCGGCGCGCCCGGCAGCTTCCGGCTCGTCGGCGTCACCAGCTTCGGGATCGGTTGCGCGGACGCCGGAGAAGTGGGGCGTCTACGCCCGCGTCGCCGACGCGACGATGCGCCCCGTGATCGAGGAGGCGAAGACGATCGCCCCGGGCGGCCCGGGTACGCCGGCCGTCGACCGGACCGCTCCCGAGACCAAGGTCAAGAAGGGCCCGAAGAGGAAGACGACGAAGCGGAAGGTCAAGTTCACCTTCTCCGCCTCGGAGGCGTCCACGTTCACCTGCGCGCTCGACAAGGCGGCGGCCGACGCCCTGCACCTCGCCCTACAAGAAGAAGAGGGTCAGCTTCGGCAAGCACAAGTTCGTCGCTGACGGCGACCGACGCCGTCGGCAACGCCTCGGCGCCGTACCGCCTACAGGTGGAAGGTCGTCAAGAAGAAGAAGCGCTGACCCGGTGCGGCCTTGTCGCCGCCCGGCCGCGGGCGGATAATCGAGCATGAGCGCACGCCTCCGGAGGATCCTCTTCGCGGCGATCGCCGCGCTCGGCGTGGCGCTCCTGCTGCTCCCCGCGGGCGCCCCCGCCGACTCGACGACGGTCCCGTCGATCGAGCTCAACGGCGAGATCTCGCCGGCGACCGAGGCGTGGATGGGCCGCGCGCTCGACGACGCGGCCGACGACGACGCGCCACTGGTGATCATCCGGCTCGACACGCCGGGCGGGCTCATCTCCTCGATGCGCGAGATCGTCAAGGACATCGTCGCGGCGCCGATGCCGGTGGTCGTCTACGTCGAGCCGAGCGGCGCCCGCGCCGCATCCGCCGGCGTCTTCATCACCGAGGCCGGCCGATGTCGCGGCGATGGCGCCCGAGACCAACATCGGCTCCGCCTCGCCGATCAGCAGCGAGGGCGAGGATCTCGACGACACCCTCGAGCGGAAGGTCACCAACGACGCCTCGGCGCTCGTCCGGGCGCTCGCGACGAGCCACGGCCGCAACCCCGAGTTGGCGGAGCAGATGGTCCGCGAGGCGACGAACGTCACCTCCCAGGAGGCCCTCGACGCCGAGCCTGATCGACCTCATCGCCAGCGATCAGGAGGACCTGCTCGAGCAGCTCGACGGCTTCGAGGTGAAGGGGCCGAAGGCCGCGACGCTCGACACCGAGGGGCTGAGCGTCGAGGAGAAGGACATGCCCTTCCAGTACGACCTGCTGCAGATCCTCGTCGACCCGAACGTGGTCTTCCTGCTGCTGCTGATCGGGTTCGCCGGGATCGCGCTCGAGTTCTTCGCTCCGGGCACGATCATCCCCGGGGCGATCGGGTCGGTCGCGCTCCTGCTGGGGATCTTCGGGTCGATCCAGCTCCCGGTCGCCGCGATCGGGATCGTCCTCCTCATCCTCGCGGCCGGGCTGCTGATCGCCGAGGTCAACCTGCCGACCGGCGGCCTGCTCGGGATCGCGGGGATCGCCGCGATGATCGCCGGCGGCCTGCTGCTGTTCGACACGAGCGGCGAGGAGCCGTCGGTGAGTCCGGTCCTGGTCGTCGTCCTCGCCGTCCTGGTCGGCGGGTTCGTCGCCTTCGCCGGCCAGCGCGTGGCGGTCGCGATGAAACGACCGTTCGCGACCGGCGAGGAGGGCCTCGTCGGTACCGAGGGAGACGTGCGGAGGCGCTCGACCCGATCGGGCAGGTCTTCGTCGACGGCGCCCTCTGGCGGGCGCGGGCGGCGAACCTCGATGAGCCGATCATGGCCGGGTATAGAGTCAAGGTCGAGGCCTTCGACGGCCTGACCCTCACGGTCGCGCCGCTCGAGAACGGCGCCCCAGAGGAAGATCTTGAGGTCGCCGAGGCGGCCGAAAACGAACCGGAAGGAAGCTGATCGATGGTTGGACTTGTGATCGTCGGGGTCGTAGTCGTCCTCGGCCTCTTCATCTGGGCCTCCGCGATCCGGATCCTGCGCGAGTACGAGCGCGGCGTCCTCTTCCGGCTCGGCCGGCTCGTCGCGCTGAAGGGCCCGGGCCTCCGGTTCCTGATCCCGATCGTCGATCAGATGGTCCGCGTCGACCTGCGAACGGTCACCCTGAACGTGCCTCCGCAGGAGGTGATCACCAAGGACAACGTGACCGTCCGCGTCAACGCCGTCGCCTACTTCCGGGTGATCGATCCCGACAAGGCGATCACCGAGGTCGAGAACTTCCTCGTCGCCACCTCCCAGATCGCGCAGACCACGCTGCGCTCCGTGCTCGGCAAGGCGGAGCTCGACTCGCTGCTCGACCGAGCGCGAACGGCTCAACTCGGAGCTGCAGACGATCATCGACGAGCAGACCGAGCCGTGGGGGATCAAGGTCTCGACCGTCGAGGTCAAGGACGTCGAGCTGCCCCAGGACATGCAGCGCGCGATCGCCCTGCAGGCGCAGGCCGAGCGTGAGCGGCGCGCGAAGATCATCGGCTCCGAGGGCGAGTACCAGGCCGCGCAGAAGCTCGCCGACGCCGCCGACATCATCAGCCAGAACCCGGCGACGCTGCAGCTGCGCTACCTGCAGACGCTGCTGCAGATCGGCGTCAACCAGAACACGACGATCGTCTTCCCGCTGCCGATCGAGCTGATGAACGCCTTCACCAAGTTCACCGGTGGTGGCGACGACGGCGGCGACGCCGGCCGGCCCGCGCCGCCGCGCGGCCCGACCCCGGACCTCCCCGAGATGCCGGAGATCGACCCCGAGACCGGCGCTCCGGTTCTGGGAGAGGACCCCGGCCCGGGCAACGAGCCACCGGAGCCTCCCCGCGACGACGCTCCCGGCGGACCCCCGCCCGCAGGCGTCTAGGCCTGGACCTGCCCGGCGTGAGCGACGAGGCGCCCGCTCCCGAGCTCCGCATCGATCAGCTCACCGGGCTGCGGGCGCTGATCGCCCCGGGCCGGCAGGGCAGGCCGGACGCCTTCGCCTCCCAGCGGGTTGCGATCCCCGCCGACGACGCCGGCGGCTGCCCGTTCTGCGAGGGCCACGAGGCCGAGACCCCGCCCGAGGTCTGGGCGAACCGGCCCGAGGGCGGGGAGCCCGACGGCCCCGGCTGGCGGCAGCGGGCGGTGCCGAACCTCTACCCGGCGCTGACGAGCGAGGGCGCGGCCCACGACGCCGGCGCGATGAGCGTCTCGGAGTCGGGGCTGACGAGCTCCGCCGACCCGCTGCTCGCGTCCTCGCGGACCGCCGACTCCGACCTGTTCAGGGCGGTGCCCGCGACGGGCGCGCACGAGGTGATCGTCAACTCGCCGCGGCACGCCGCCTCGCTCACCGAGCTCGAGCCGCACGAGCTCGCGGAGGCGATGGCGGCCTGGCGGACGCGGATCGGCGCGCATTCCGGCGACGCGTCGCTCGTCCATCTGATCGTCAACGAGGGCCCGCGTGCGGGCGCGACGCTCGAGCACACCCACGCGCAGCTCCTGGCGCTGCCGTTCGTCCCCGCCAACGTGGCCCGCGAGCGGGAGCGGTTCGCCGCCTACCACCAGCGGACCAACGGCTCCCACCTGCTCGAGGACGTGCTGGTCGAGGAGGTCCGCCGCCGCGATCGCCTCGTCGCGATCGACGGCGAGGCGGCGCTGATCTGCCCCTGGGCCTCGCGCTGGCCCTACGAGCTGCGCCTGATCCCGCGCTCGTCCCAGGCCCGTTTCGAGGACGACGAGCGCGGCGCCGAGCTGCTCGGCCGTGGACTGCGCGCGCTCATGCAGGTCGTCGGGGCAGGGGTCGGGCTCAACCTCTGGGTGCGGACGGCGCCGCGCGGGACCGAGGAGTTCTGCTGGCACATCGACATCACCCCGCGGGCATCGACCGCCGGCGGGATCGAGCTCGGGACGGGGGTCGACCTCAATCCGGTCGCCCCGGAGGCGGCCGCCTCCCAGCTCCGTGACGCGCTCGCGGATTGAGCCGCGCCCACCGCGTCGATAGCCTGACGCCCATGCCACCCGTCGCGCGCCCCTTTCCCCGTTTCATCGCCGACTCTCCCCAGGAGGGTCGTCCCTACGGTCGCTGGGAGGAGCGGCTCGCCGAGTCGTTCGTCGGCGCCTGCGGCGACCTCGCCTCCGAGGCCGGGACGCAGGTCGACGCCGAGAACCTGCGCTGGTATCCCGACCGGACCTGGGGCGGGCGCACGTACGTCCCCGTCGTCGGGCGCGGAACGGGCGAGGTCGATGGGGTCGTCCCGGAGTTCTTCGGCCACGTCTCGTTCGATCGGATCGGTGACGGCGAGCCGGGTGAGCTGGAGACGGTCGTCGACTTCACCGACGTCACCGCCGAGCACAACGAGGACTGGCAGGTCGACCTGAACGACGACGTGATCAGCACCTGGCGCGCCGATGGCGGCCGCGGTGGCGACGTCACCCTGATCTGGGGGACGCCGCTCGTGCGCGGCCCCCTCGCCGTCACCGCCGAGCTCGCGGGGAGGTCGTCGACCAGACCGCGGTCAACGAGGGGCGCTTCACGCTCATCGCGGTCGACGCCGTCACCGGCTTCGGCGATGACGTCTACCTCGACGTCAAGCTCTGGGACCGCCGCTTGCGGGAGCTCGCCTCCGAGAGCCTCTACGCGGACGAAGGCGACGAGGACGAGGACGCGGAGGACGACGAGGACGAGGGTGCTGAGGACGCGCGTCGAGGACGTCAAGGAGGGCGAGGCCAAGTAGGCCGTCGCCCGACTCAGCCCTTGGCTGAGTCGTAGTGCCCGCGCGCGGCGGCGAGCACCGTCTCGTCCGCCGCCGCGCCGGGGTCGACCTGCGGCGCGCTCTCGATGACGTCGTGGGAGTAGGGGAGGAAGACCTGGTCGCCGCCGCCGATGGCCTCATCGAGCGGTGCGAGGAAGTGGTGGTTGCGCTTGTGCCTGATCAGGATCCACTCCGGATGACCGGCGACGGCGTAGACGTCCTCGACCTTGCCGACCGACTTGCCGTTCTCGTCGACGGCGCTCCAGCCGACCCAGCTGACGACCTCATCGACCGTCGGCTCGTGGGACAGCCGCTCGATCCCCGGCACCTCGGGCGTCTCCTCGCTCTGGGGGTGGCGCACGGGTGACGCGTCCTTGCGTCGAACTGGGATGTGTCCGTGGCTCTCGGATTCGACCATCGGGGTACCTCTGCCTGGTTGTCGTCGGGTTCGGTGGCGGCCCGGCGCGGGCGCCATCCGGCAGTCCATCGGGCAAGGCGGACGCTATCGGGAGCCGCTCCCGGCCACCCGGACGAGCGTCCAGCCGGCGGGGGCGCAACTTCCCAGCCCCGGGGAGGTTCTCTGAGCAATGGGAGGCAAGTGGACAGCGGTTCTGGTGGCCGCGGCGGCGGTGATCGCCGCGACGCCGGCGCACGGCGCAACCGAGCGTGACCTGGCCGGCGGCGCGCTCTTCGGCGCCCAGATCGACCCGGTCACCGCCCCGGCCTTCTGCGACCGGCTGCGCGAGGACGGCTCCCACGCGGTCTCCGTCTTCCTCAGCCGCGGCGTCATCGAGCGCAACGACGGCACGCTGAACACGGCCGCGATCGACAACCGCATCGAGCCCGACCGCGCATGCGGCCTGGCCGTCGGCGTCCGGGTCAAGCCGACCAGTGACCCGGATCAGAAGTCCTTCCTCCCCGCAGGCGCCGAGCTCGAGAGCTACCTCGGACTGCTGACGCAGCTCGCCCGCCACCTCGACGGGAGGGTCGCGAGCTACGCGATCGACAACGAGGCCGCGTCCCAGGCGCACTTCGACGGGACCGCCGACGAGTACTTCGAGCTGCTGCGCCAGTCAGCGGCCGCGCTCCGGGCCGGCGATCCCGACGCCCGGATCCTCGACGGGACGATGGCCAGCGGCAACACGACCGCGGTCATGGTCACCGACCTCTACGACCAGGGCCGCTATGGCGAGGCGATCTCGCTGGCCCAGGAGACGCAGGCCAACGAGCTCGGCGGCGGCGCCCCGGTCACCGACATGGCGTCGCTCACCGCCTACGTGACGAACGCGCGGGTCGTGCGCTCGGTCGCGTTCTTCGCGGGGCTGGTCGCCAACCAGGCCTCCCTCGACGCGTTCCAGCTCCACTACTACGGGCCGTGGCGCGGGCAGATCGAGATGATCGACTTCGTCCGCTCGCACGGGATCACGCTCCCGATCGAGACCTGGGAGGTGGCCCACCGCTACCGGGACGGGCGCCCGTTCACCGAGGAGGACTTCGCCGCCGAGACCGCGCGGCTCCTGATCGGCTCGGCCGGTGAGGGCTCGGCGTTCACGATCTTCAGCTCCTACCTCGGCAACCCCGACAACGACGCGGTGGGCCTCTTCGCCACCGACGCGACCACGCCCCATCTCGCCCGCGACGCGTTCCGGATGGTCAACGCGCAGCTCACCGGCGCCACCTCGGCCGAACGCCTGCCGCTCGGCGGCGACGCGTTCGGCTACCGGTTCGAGCGGCCCGTGGGGGGTCCCATCGCCGCCGCCTGGGCCGACCCGCACCCGTCCCGAGCTGGCGGCGACCTCGCGATCGACGCGTCGACGGCGCTGATCACCCCGGTCGTCGGAGACCGCCGCGCACGTTCGCCTCGCCAAGCTCGAGGTCGGGCCGACGCCCGTCTTCGCGGAGCCGGACCTGCTCGTTCTGGATCGCGTCGGCAAGCGGTCCAGGAAGAAGGTCAAGCTCCGGGTCAGCTGTCCCGTCGCGTCGCCGGCGGCGAGCTGCGTCGGCGAGGTGAAGGTCACGCGGGCGTTCAGCAAGAAGGCGGCGGCGGCAGGCGGAAGGCTGACAAGCGGGAGCAGGCGCTGGGCAAGGCGCGATTCCGGGTGGTCCGTGGCGAGACCGAGAAGCTGAAGGTTCGCTTCGACGAGCGCGGCGTGGCTGGCCAGGCCATTGCGACGACGAAGCGGTGCACCGTCCGCGGCAAGGGCGGCTGCCGGAGCTGGACCGACCTGCGCTGACCGCGTTAGGCTGGATGCATGTCCGGCTTTTCAGGAACCGCAGTCATCGATCGCCCACCCGAGGCGGTCTTCGCCTTCCTCGCCGACGGGACGAACGACCCGAAGTTCAGCCCGCGAGTCCAGGAGATCGAGAAGCTCACCGACGGTCCGGTGGGCGTCGGCACCGTCTTTCGCAGCACGGTCAAGGACGCCGGCATGAAGAGCGGGCGCGAGTTCGAGCTGACGGAGTTCGTCGAGCCGAGCCGCATCCGCTGGAGCGAGCGGTCGAAGAACTCGATCACGGTGCCGAGCGGCGGCTACGACCTCGAGCCCGAGGGCGTGGGGCGACGAAGCTCACCATCCACAACGAGTTCGAGGGCCACGGCATCGGCAAGCTCCTCCTCCCGCTGGCGGCGCGCGCCGCAGCCAAGGACGCCGATGCGTTCGCCGGCAGGATCAAGGCGGCGGTCGAAGCCGAGGTCTGAGCAGCGGCGGCGACGCGGGGCGTCGTAATCTGGCCGTACCGCCCCGATAGCTCAGCTGGATAGAGCGACTCCCTCCTAAGGAGTAGGCCGCTGGTTCGAATCCAGCTCGGGGCATCTCCGCGTGAAGCTCCTGCTTCGCTGGGAATTCGACTCGCTCAGCGAGTGCAATTCCACTCGAAGGGCCGGGATGAGTAGGGCAGCGGTTCCTCGACTACGGCGCGAAGGCCAAGACCAGCATGCGTTCGCGTGCCGACCGGCAGTCCGCGCAGACGCAGATCTCCCCATCCCCGACCGATGCGCAGTCGCAGCAGAGGCCGGTCTCGTCGAGCTCGTCCTCGTCGATCACGAGCAGGCCGCAGCTGCAGACGATTACCTCGGTCTGGCTCACACCGTGAGGTTAGGCAGCGCGGTGGCGCCTCAAACACCCTTCGCGACCTTGAACCTCGCCCTGGCGGGCAACCGCCCCTGTGGGCGATGCGGAAGGCTGGTCCGGTGACGGACCCAAGGCGGACCAAGCAGGAAGTGCTGGCTGAGTGCGAGACGTTCGATCTGCTTCCGCAGGAGGCGCTTGCCCGGCTGGCTCGCCGGGCTCGGGTCGAGCGCTACACGGCGGGGCAGGCCTTGTTCCGGGTCGGGGACGCGAGCGGCTCGATCTACGTCATCAGCTTGGGCAGGGTCGCAGCGGTGATCAGCTCGGGTGGGGGTCGCAGCGACCTGGTCGTCCACGTCGCCGGCCCAGGGGAAGCGGCCGGTTCGCTCGACTTGGTCGATGACGGTGCCCGGACCGTGTCCGCGATCGCGCAGGGCGATGTTGAGGTCCTCATCCTCCCGGCCGCCGCCGTGCGAGGCGAGCTGATCGCGCACCCCGAGGCGCTGATGGAGCACGCCGCGACCCTGACCCGCATCTGCCGTGCGCTCGGAGATCGCGCACACGACCTGGTCTTCCTCGACCTCCACGGCCGTCTCGCGAAGCATCTCCTGACACTCGCCGCCGACGGCGACATCGCTCTCTTCGATGAGAGCCAGACGAACCTGGCCGAGCGGCTCGGCGCTGCTCGCCAGTCGCTGAACCGGTCGCTGGGGCGCCTGCAACGAGAGGGAGCGATCCAGGTCCTGAAAGGCGGATCTGGGGCCAGGATCCTCGATCGCGATGCTCTCGAAGCGGTCGCCATCGTCGTCCGGCCCGGCCTGTCACATCGGTGACTGACAGCGGCAGGGGACCTCTTCATCCTGCTCGCTTCCGGCAGTGGGGGAGCACTCCGGCGTATTCACCCATCTCATGGCCGTGTGGCCGAAGGAGTCCCAAATGTCGAGCCCGACCCTCAAGCGCCTCGTTCTGGTCGTGACGGCAGGCGTCCTCGCTGTAGCGACCGCCCAGGGCGCGTCCGCCGCGCCCGACGACAACGCGCAGATCTCGCCGCTCGGCTTCCTCATCGTCGATGAGCCACACCCGGTCCTCGGGACCGACGGCAGGAACCATCTCGCCTACGAGCTCCTCGTCACGAACCAGAGCGGCCTCGACGTCAACATCGGCTCCATTCAGGCTGCGTCGAAGGGCAAGACGATTGGGAGCGCTGTCGGTGGTGACGGCCTCGCCGCGATCATGCGCATCAACGGCGGGGTGGACGGAACGGTCATCCCGGCAGGTGGCTCAGCGACCGTGTTCATGGATGTCACCTATCCGGCCAAGGCCAAGGCCCCGCGTCGGATCAAGCACCGCTTCTCCCTGACCGGCACCCCCTCGGGCGGGGGTGAGCAGCAGATCTTCGCGTTCACGGGCGCACCCACCAAGGTCTCCCGCGAGCAGGCGGTCGAGGTCCAGCCACCGTTGCGCGGTTCCGGCTGGGTCGTCGGCAACGGGTGCTGCTCGCCGCCCAACGCCCACCGCGGCGCAACCCTCTCGATCGACGGGACCGTGCACGTCCCCGAGCGTTTCGCGATCGACTTCGTTCAGCTCGATTCCCAGCGCCGCCTCTTCGTCGGGCCGATCGACCAGAACGAGAGCTATCCCTACTTCGGCGATCCGATCTACTCGGCGACCTCCGGCAAGGTGGTCACAGTCGTCGACCAGTACCAGGAGCAGATCCCCGGATCGCTCCCCGAAGGCCAGACGGTGCAGACCGCCGGCGGCAATCACGTCGTGGTCGACATGGGCGATGACCTGTTCGCGTTCTACGCGCACATGCAGCCGGGGAGCATCAAGGTCAAGGAGGGCCAGAAGCTGAAGCCGGGCGACGTCATCGGGAGCCTCGGCAACACCGGGAACACCGACGCGGCCCATCTCCATTTCCACGTCATGGACTCGCCCTCACCGCTGCAGTCCAACGGAGTTCCGTTCGTGTTCACGCGGATGAAGGGCCAGGGCGTGATCACCGACCCCCAGACGCTCCCGACCGGGAACCCCGTGACGGTCGACCCCGCAGCCTTCAGCGGTACCCATCGCGGTGAGCTCCCGCTGGACAACCAGGTCGTGAAGTTCCCCGGGAAGGAGTAAGCCGGATCTCAGCATCTCGGCGGCGAGCCCCCGCCGAGGTGCGACCTACATCGAGGTGAAGCCGCCGTCCAGCGTGAAGACCTGGCCGGTGTGGAAGCGGGCGTCGGTGGAGAGCAGGTAGGCGACTCCGGCGCCGAGCTCCTCCGCCTTCAGCATGCGGCCGGCGGGGATGCGTGACGTGATCGTCTCCACCGGCACGTCCGAGCTCGCGAAGTACCGCTGGAACATCCCGTTGGGGACGTCGGCGCCGATGAAGGCGACGGCGTTGACCGAGATGCCCTCGGCTGCCAGCTCGATCGCTGCGGTTTTCGTCAGCGCGTCGACCCCTCCCTTCGATGCGGCGTAGTAGGTGCTCTGCATCGCGCCCCCGAGGTCGCTGGTGACCGAGCTCATATTCACGATCGAGCCGCCGTCGGCGCCGTTGGCCCGCATCGCGAGGGCCTGATGCTTAACGCAGAGGAAGACGCCCTCGAGGTTGGTCGCGAGAACCCGCCTGAAGTCGGCGAGCTCCCCTTCGAGCAGGTAGGCGATCGCCTCGACGCCGGCGTTGTTGACGGCGCCGTCGAGGCGCCCGTAGGTGGAGACGGCAGCGTCGACGAGCGCGGCGACATCCTCCTCCACCGAGACGTCCGCGCGCATGAAGGTCGCGGTGCCGCCGCCGTCGGCGATGCCCTTCGCGACCGCCTCACCACCCTCTTCGTTGACGTCGCAGAGCATCAGCCGCGCACCACGAACCGCGAGGTACTCGGCGATCGCCTGGCCACAGCCCTGCGCCGCTCCGGTCACGATCACCGACTGCTGCACGCGCGCAGTCTCGCAGCTAGGCTGGCGCGTCCATGAGGCGGGCAGGGAAGGTTCGGATCGCGGTGACGCTCGCTGCCGCGGCAGCTGCTTTGGCGCTCCCGCCATGGCGTCGGCCGCCACCCAGCACATCGACTGCCTCAGCGCCGCCGGCCGGTGCGGACGGCTCGATCGACCACCCGTGGACGTCGCTCTCCGATGTCCACTCGACGCTCGCCCCGGGCGACTCCATCCTGCTGCGCCGTGGGACCTTCTGCGCCGGCACGCTCGCGTCGACGGCGCCGGATCGCCGCCTCCCGCGCAACTGTGGGTGCCTACGGAGCCGGGCCGGCACCGGAGATCGCGGCACCTGGCCAGGATGCGCTGCGGCTCGACGAACGCGAGCTTCACGACGGTCGAGGACCTCGCCCTCTCGAACCCCGGCGACCGGCACCTCCAAGCGCCGCGGGCTCCACCTCGTCGCGGCCGGGCAGACCGTCGAGGGCCTCGTCGCGCGCAACCTCCACATCCACGACGTCGGCGGCAACCTCGACAAGGACGACGGCGGCAGCGGCGGCATCCAGGTCGACTCGGTCGGACCGGGCCTCGGCCGCTTCGCCGACCTGCGGATAACCGGCAACACGATCGAGGACGTGAGCCGCAGCGGCATCTTCGTCGTCGGCACCTCCCAGGGCGGATCGCGGCCGCGCTCGGGACAGCCGTGGCCGGAGGCCTCCACGGGCGTGGAGATCAGCGGCAACCGCATCGACGAGACCGCGGGCGACGGCATCGTCGTCCTCGGCTCCGACCGCGCCCATATCGCGAGCAACGTCGTCAGCCGCGGGAACCTCGCCGGGCGCGGGCTCTCCGACCCGCAGGGACTGCTTTGCAACGCCGGGATCTGGGCCTTCAACTCCAACGGCACGGTGATCGAGCACAACGAGGTCTTCGGGATGAAGTTCAACGGCTGCGACGGCACCGGCTTCGACGTCGACTACATGCAGGACGGGACCGTCATCCAGTTCAACTACAGCCACGACAACGAGGGCGGCTTCCTGCTCCTCTGCACCGACAGCCAGCCGCGCACCTCGACCGTCCGCTTCAACCTCAGCCTCGACGACGGCTACGCGCTCAACAGCTCCCCGTGCAGCGAGCCGCTCGGCACCTACACCGGGATCGACATCTACAACAACACGATCGTCTCGCCCGACCCCGGCTTCGCCCTGCTGGGAACCCCGGCACATCAGCTCTTCGGACCCGCGAGCCTCTCGTTCTTCAACAACATCGTGGTCGCCACGGGCGGTACCGGCCCGGGTGGCACGGGCCGCGGCTTCAACTGCGAGCCGTCCTGCCGCAACAACCTCTTCTGGCACCTCTCGGCCGCTGGGAGCGACCCGGTGTACGGCGATCCGCGCTTCATAGACGGATCGCGCCGGGGGAGCGACGCCGCTGCCGGCTTCAGGCTCGGCGCGCGATCGGCTGCCTTCGGTGCCGCCGCTCCGATCCCCGAGGACGCGACCGTCGACTACTTCGGACAGCCGATCGATCGCTCGCGTCCGCCGAACATCGGCTTCGACCAGTCGGCACCGCCGCTCGCGAAGATCCGCAAGATCCGCGTGACGCCCCGCGCCTTCCGGCCCAAAACGGGCCGCGGCCCATCGCTCGTGAAGCAAGGTGGTGCCACCAGGATCCTCGTCCGCATCGACGCGCCGGCTCGGGTCGCCTTCCGCGTCACCTCGGGCCGCGGCGATGAGTTCAGGAGGCTGCCCGGTCGTTTCGGCGCCGAGGTTGACCGTGGCCCCAACGAGCTTCGCTTCACCGGCCGCCTGCGCAACCGCCCGCTGAAGCCCGGCCGCTACCGGCTCGAGGCATCGGTCGCCGGTCAGCGTCAGGCCGTGACCGGCTTCCGAGTCAAGCGCTCGAAGCCGCGGTGAGCACCGAAGCGACCCTGCGCGAGGTGACCGAGGCGCTCGCGCCGCTCGAGCGGCGCGCCGGCTCCGACGCCGAGCGCGAGGCGGCGGAGTGGATCGTCGAGCGGCTGCGGAGCGCGGGGGCGAGCGAGCCGCGCCTCGAGGAGACGACCTTCCTCGACGGCTACGCGCCGTTGATCGCGAAGCTCAGCGCCGTCGGCGCCGCCGCGGGCGGGGCCGCGCTCGCCGGCCGCCGCCTGCGGATCCCCGCCGGCCTCGCCGCCCTCGCCGCGGCGGCGCTGATCGCCGACGACGCCTCGAACGGTCCGCGCTTCGCCCGCCGCGCCGCCGAGAGCCCGAAGCCGACGCAGAACGTCGTCGCCTTCGCGGGCGACCTCGAGGCCGAGCGCACGCTCGTGGTGATGGCCCACCACGACGCCGCGCCGACCGGGAAGTTCTTCGACCAGGGCGGGCAGGAGTGGATCGCCGACCGCTTCCCGGGCGTGATCGAGCGGATGGACACGACGTTCCCGAACTGGTGGGCGACGCTTGCGGGACCGGTCCTCGCCGGCGCCGGCGCCCTGATCCGGCCGTCGCGGTCTGACCGCAACCGGCGCGGTGATGTCGGCCCTCGGCGCCGCGATCCTCGCCGACATCGCCCGCAGCCCGATCGTCCCCGGCGCCAACGACAACCTCTCCGCGGTCGCGACCCTCGTCGCGCTCGCCGAGCGGCTCCGGGACAAGCCCGTCGAGGGGGTTCGCGTCCTCCTGGTCTCGCTCGGCGCCGAGGAGGTCTGCCAGGGCGGGATCTACGGCTTCGGCGAGACCCACTTCCCCGAGCTCGACCGCGACCGCACCTGGTTCCTCAACATCGAGACGGTCGGCTCCCCGCACCTCGTCCTGATGGAAGGGGAGGGGACCGTGGTGATGGAGGACTACTACGACCGGCCGTTCCGCGACCTGATCGCGACCACGGCCGCGCGCGCTGGGATCCCGCTTCGCCGCGGCATGCGATGGCGCAACAGCACCGACGCCGTGATCCCCAACCGCGCCGGCTATCCGATCGCGACCGTCGCCTCCATGAACAGATACAAGGCGCTCTCGAACTACCACCTGATGACGGACACGCCGGAGAACCTCGACTACGGGACGATCGCGAGCGCGGTCGACCTGACCGAGGGGGTGGCGCGGGCGCTGGCTACTCGGCCGCGGGCCGGGCGCGGTTGAGCGCGAGCTCCACGCGCTCGATGACGTCGTAGTAGTGGGTCGGCGCGGCGCGGGCGAGGAAGTCGAAGACGCGCGCGTCGGCGCCGATGAGGATCCGCGCCTTCCCCTGCTCGACCCCGCCGACGATCACCTCGGCCGCCCGCTCGGGAGTGGTGCGGGCGACCTGGGCGAAGTCGGCGGCCGCCCCCTCCAGCGTCGTGTTGCGGCCGCGGAAGTCGGAGCGGAAGCGGGCGTTGGCGACGATGTTCGTCTTGATCCCGCCCGGGTGGACGTTGACGGCGCTGACCCCGGTCGGCCGCAGCTCCTGGCGGACTGCGTCGGTGTAGCCGCGGACTGCGAACTTCGAGCCGCAGTAGGCGCTCTGGTGGGGGAAGCCGACGAGGCCGAAGACGCTCGAGGTGTTGACGATCACGCCCGAGTCCTGCTCGAGCAGGATCGGCAGGAAGGCGCGGGTCCCGTTGACGACGCCGCCGTAGTTGATCTCGCTCACCCACTCGTCGTCCTCGACCGAACCCTCGGCGGCTCCCTGGATGACGGTGACGCCGGCGTTGTTGAAGACCATCCCGATCGGAGCGGGCGCCCACTCGCGGGTCTCGGCGGCGAAGGCCATCATCCCGGCGCGGTCGCGGACGTCCATCGATCGCGTGGTCACCGGCGTCCCCACCATCTCGGCGGTTTCGGCGAGGCCGTCGCCGTTGTGGTCGGCGAGCGCGAGCGGGCATCCCATCGCGGCCAGGTGGAGCGCGGTGGCGCGGCCGATCCCGGAGGCGGCGCCGGTGATCACCGCCGTCCGTCCGCGCAGGGGGACCTTGATCTCGCGTCGTCGCAGGGGGCTCATGGCGGAGACGATAACCACATCCGGACCGTGACAAATCTTCTGCAAGGGTCTATGCTGCCGCCCATGGAAGCCGCAACCGTCGAGACGACCGAGCCCGTCGCCCCCGCGAACCCGCTGCTCGGGGAGGCACCGCCGTCGGAGGGCGGACCCCTCGAGGAGGGCAGCGCGCAGATCTCCATGCCGCCTTCGCTCGGGCTCTCGCCGCTGCAGCAGACGATCCAGTTCGGCACCCGCCCGCTTCCGTTTCTCGCTCGCGCCGCGCGCGAGGCCGGCGAGATCTTCACGTTCCGCGTCGCCGGTCGCGACAACGGCTTCGCGCTCAGCAGCCACCCCGATCACGCAAAGGCGCTCTTCACGGCGAAGCCCGCGATCACGCCATCGGCCACCGCGGAGTCGCCGCTGCGGCCGATCGTCGGGCCGAACTCGATCCTGACCGCCAACGGCTCCCGCCACATGCGCCAGCGCAAGCTCCTGCTGCCGCCCTTCCACGGCGAGGCGATCGCCAAGTACACCGAGCAGATCGCCGCCACCGCCGAGCGCGAGGTCGCCACCTGGAAGGTCGGCGACGACTTCCCGCTCGCCAAGCGGATGCAGGCGGTCACCCTCGAGGTGATCATGAACGGGATCTTCGGGATCGAGGGCGAGCCCGCCCCGGGCAGCGCCGAGCGCGCGCTCCGCGACGAGACCCGCTACTTCCTCAGCCTCTCCGAGAAGCCGGGCTGGAGCCTGGTCGACCTCGCTCACGCGGGCCGTCTCGAGCCGGCCGGTCCGCTGAAGTGGATCGTCAACCGGATCGACCGGAGCTACTACCGGGTGATCGCCGAGCGTCGCGCGATCCCTGAATCCGAGCGCGGCACCGACGTCCTCTCGCTCCTGCTCGCGGTCACCGACGACGAGGGCAATTCGCTCAGCGACGAGGAGATCCGCGACGAGCTCGTCTCGCTGGTGCTCGCCGGGCATGAGACGACCGCCAACTCGCTCGCCTGGACGTTCGAGCGGCTGGTCCGCTTCCCCGACGCCTACGGCTCGCTCCGCGACGCGGTCCGCGGGGGCGACCGCGGCGACGAGTGGATCGAGGCGACGATCAACGAGGGCATGCGCGTCAGGCCCGTGATCCCCTTGGTCGGCCGCGTCGTGCAGACGGACTGGCGGCTGGGCGAGTACGTGGTGCCGAAGGGCACGGTGGTCTCCTCGAACATCGTGAACATGCACCACCGCCCCGACCTCTACCCGCGCCCGCACGAGTTCCTCCCGGAGCGGTTCCTCGGCGTCAAGCCCGGCACCTACTCGTGGATCCCGTTCGGCGGCGGCACCCGCCGCTGCCTCGGCGCCGCGCTTGCGATGGCCGAGCAGCGGATCGTCATCGGCACGATCACCCGGCGAGTCGACCTCCGCTACGCGGACCCGCGCCCCGAGCGCGAGCGGCACCGCAACGTCACGCTCGTTCCCAAGAACGGCGGGCGAGTCGTCGTCGACCGGGTGCTCTAGCCGCCCGAGTCGACCGGCGCCCGCTCCGAGAGAGCAACGCTCAAGCGCCCGCTCCAGGTGCTCCTGGAGGACGATGCGAAACGCGGCGTTGACGGCGGTCGTCGCCATCGGCTTCGCCCGCTCGACGTCGTTGGCGATCTCCCGCAGCATCTCCGCCCGCTCCTCGGGCGTCTCGTTCCCGTCGAGCGCCGGCGGCGAGATCCGCGCGGTGAACAGCTCGGTGAAGGTGGCGGCGATGGCATCGAGGTGCTCGCGCAGCGCCTCCGTCGTCTCGACAGCCTCCTCGAAGCCGACGCCCATCGCGTGCAGCTCCTGCCCGTGGGCGCGCAGCGTCGGGCTGCGGACGAGGAGGGTGCCGTCGTCGCGCGCCTCGAAGAAGCCGGTGGCCTG
This sequence comes from uncultured Solirubrobacterales bacterium, assembly GCA_963740845.1. Lineage (GTDB taxonomy): Bacteria > Actinomycetota > Thermoleophilia > Solirubrobacterales > 70-9 > RHKX01. Next base: position 57,072 of record CAVUFM010000013.1, on the reverse strand, counting down.
CGAACGCTCGAGGAGCTCCGGCGTGACCTGATCCCCCCAGGTCTCCGCCGCATCGGTCGCGGGGATGACCGCGGGCTCCTCCTCGATCAGGCCCTGGAGCATCGAAGCCGCGGTCGCCCGCAGCTCGTCCGGCGAGATGCCCTCGCCCCAGCGGGTCAGCCGCTCGATCGCCGTCAGGCCGATTCCCTGCTTGCGGAGATCGCGGATCATCTCGAGCCGGGTGACGTGCTCGGATCCGTAGATGCTGACCCGGCCGCGGCGCTCAGGGAGTGGGAGCAGACCCTGCGTCTGGTAGGCGCGGATGTTCCGCGCGGTGACGCCGACGCGCGAGGAGAGCTCCTCGATCGTCAGCTCCTCTCCTGAACCGGCCATCGATCCAAGCGTACGTTCTAGGCTCCGACCGATGATCTTTCGCCTCGCCGGTCCGGTCCTCGCAGTCGTCGCCGGCCTGCTCGCCTCCGCCGCTCCCGCCTCCGCTCAATCGGCGGTCACGCCGGAGCAGGCGTCGGCCCTCGGCAAGCAGGCCTACGACTACGGCTTCCCGCTGCTCGAGTTCACCCGGGTCCGGAGCGAGATGACGAGCGTCAGGTGCCCCGACCTACGCGGGAACGCCCCGGTCAACTCGTTCTCGCACGCGGGCGGCTTCGCGAACCCGAGCGCGCGGACCGTCGTGGCTCCCAACACCGACACGCTCTACTCGGTCACGCACCTCGACCTGAGCAAGGGCCCGATCGTCATCGGCCACCCCGACATGGGCAAGCGGTACTACAGCTTCGAGCTGCTCGATCCGTACACGAACGTGATCGACATCCCCGGCCTGCGCGAGGACGGGCCGAAGGCCGGCAGCTACGTGATCAAGCTCAAGGGCCAGTCGACCAAGGGGAAGCCGAAGGGCGCCCGGGTGATCAAGTCGAGCTACGAGCGGGTCTGGGTGATCGGCCGAACGCTCGCGACCGACGCCAAGGATCAGCGCAAGGCGCAGAAGCTGATGGCCAGATACACGCTGACCAAGCTCAACGGCAAGCCCGCCCGGAAGCTCCCCAAGGGCTGCAAGCCGGGGGAGCCGGGGGCGTTCCCGACGCCGAAGGACGGCCCCGGGTTCATCGCGGCGCTGAACGAGGCGATGGAGAAGAACCCGCCGCCGAAGCGCGACAAGCCGTTCCTCTCGCAGCTGGCGCCGCTGGGAGTCGGGCCCGGGCTGTCGCCGGAGTCGGCCGGGTTGAGCCCGGATGCGCTGGCGGCTCTGTACCAGGGCGTTGCCGACGAGGCGGCGGCGCTGCCGACCCGCGCGCGGCTCGAGGCGTTCGCCGGAGCCCAGGGCTCCCAGGGCTGGCTGCCGCTGAAGCCCACGATCGGCGACTACGGCACCGACTACGCGTTCCGCGCGTTCATCGCGACGGTCGGGCTCGGAGCGAACACGCCGGACGAGGCGATCTACCCGACCGGGATCACCGACGGCACCGGCGCCCTCTACAACGGCGCGAGCTCCTACCGGTTGACGTTCCCGCCCGGCCAGGAGCCGCCCGCGAAGTACTTCTGGTCGCTGACGATGTACGACTCATCGGGCTACCTCGTCGACAACCCGGCCAACCGCTACACGGTTGGACCGACCCACGAGCCGTTCGTGAAGCAGGCCGACGGCTCGGTCGTGATCGCCATCCAGGGAACCGACCCCGGCGACCCGACGGTCAACTGGCTGCCCGCGCCGCGCGGGGAACTTCCGCCTGAGCCTGCGCCTCTACGGCCCGAGCAAGGCGGCGCAGTCCGGGGCTGGCGGCCGCCGGGGGTCGTCAAGGTCGGTTGAGTTCGCGGCGCCGGAAGCGGGTAACTCGGCGACCGGTTCTGGGAGTACGCCCAGGCTGAGCTCGCCGACGCCCGGCTGCTCGTGGAGAAGATCGTCGCGCTCGACGGCGACCCGACCACCGCGGTTGCCTCGCTCGAGTGGACCTGCGACGGGTTTCGTGTTCGCTGAGCGAACACAGATCCAGTCGGAGGAGCGAGCTGACTGAGCCGCTGCCCGCGGAATAGCTTTACGGGTTCGATCAGACCGACCCCCGAGAGGAGCCCCACGTGAGCACCGACCTGACCAGCGACGACATCGACGCCCTTCGCTCGTCCCTCCAGGGCGACGCCTTCCTTCCCGGGGACTCCGGCTACGACGAGGCGCGAGCGACCTGGAACCTCGCCGCCGATCTTCACCCTGCGCGCCGTGATGGCCGAGTCCGCCGCGGACGTCGCGGCCGCCGTGCGCTTCGCAGCCGAGCGCGGCCTCCGCGTCGCGCCGCAGGCGACCGGCCACGGCGCCGTGACCTGCCCGACCTCTCCGGCGCGATCGTCGTCAAGACGTCGCGGATGCGGGACGTCTCGATCGACCCCGACGCCAAGACCGCCCGCGCCGGCGCCGGCGCGCAGTGGCGCGACGTCGTCGGCCCGGCCGGCGGAGCACGGGCTCGCCGCGCTGCACGGCTCCGCCGGCACGGTGGCGCTCGCCGGCTATCACGCTCGGTGGCGGCCACGGCTGGATCGGCCGCTCCGAGGGCTGGGCCTGCAACACGTGCGCTCCTTCGAGGCGGTCACCGCCGCGGGCGAAATCGTCACCGCCTCCGCCGACTCCGAGCCCGATCTCTTCTGGGCGCTGCGGGGAGGCGGCGGCGCGCACGCGATCGTCACCGCGACCGAGATCGACCTGTTCGAGATGACCGAGGCCTACGCGGGCGGCCTGCTCTGGGACATCGAGCTGGCCGGCGAGATCAGCCGCGCCTGGCGCGACATCACCAGCGACGCCCCGGAGACTTCGCCTCGACGCTGAAGCTCGTCCGGTTCCCGCCGTTCCCGGAGATGCCCGAGCCGATCCGCGGCCGGGCGCTCGTCGGCGTCACCTTCTGCTTCCGCGGCTCGGAGGCCGACGGCGAGGAGCTGCTCGCGCCGCTGCGCGCGGTCGGCGATCCGCACTTCGGGCAGACCGGCGTCATGCCGGCGCCGGCGTTGGCCGGGCTCGCCGGCGACCCCGAGGACCCGGTTCCCGGCCTCGGCTTCAGCGCCGCGCTCGACTCGTTCGAGGACGACGCGATCGACGCCTACGTCGAGCTCGCCGGACCGGGCCGCGATGTACCGCTGATCCACCTCGAGGTCCGTCATCTCGGCGGCGCGCTCGCCCGCAGCGACGACGCGCACGGTGCCCTCGACGCGATCGACTCCCCGTATCTGCTCGGCTCGATCGGCGCCCTGATGAGCCCCGAGATGGCGGACGCGATCAACGGCACGTTCGCCCAGATCGAGGAGCGGATGAAGCCCTGGACGAACGACCGCTCCGTGCTCGGGTTCGCCGAGCACCGGCCCGGCTGGCGTTCGTCGTTCCCGGCCGCGATCGCCGACCGGCTCGTCGAGGTCCGCGATGCCTACGACCCCGACAGGCTGATCGTCGCCAACCACGACGTGGAGTGACCTGCGAGGCTGACGGCATGACCGTGGAAACGGTGCACCGTCAGTGCAACCTCTGCGAGGCCCACTGCGGCCTGCGGATCCAGGTCGAGGGGGCCGACGTCGTGCGGATCGAGGGCGACCCCGACGACCACATGTCCAAGGGCTACATCTGCCCGAAGGCCGCCGCGCTCGTCGACCTCTACACGGACCCCGACCGGCTGCGGAAGCCGATCCGCAAGACCGGCCTCCGGGTGGGAGGAGATGGAGTGGGACGACGCGCTCGACTTCGCCGCCGCCGGCCTCAAGAGGGTCCGCGACCAGAACGGGCCCGACGGCGTCGCGACCTACTTCGGCAACCCGGCCGCGCACGGCTGGTCGATCCTCGCCGGGGCGACCCTGCGCGAGGCGATCGGCGGCCGCAACCACTCCTCGGCGACCTCGACCGACCAGCTTCCCCAGCACCGAACCTCGGCGGAGATGTTCGGCAACCTCGGGCTCTTCCCGATCCCCGACATCGATCGCACCGACTACATGCTCGTCCTCGGCGCCAACCCCTCGGTCTCCAATGGCTCCCTGATGACCGCGCCGGGGGCGCGCCACCGGCTGCGCGACATCGTCAAGCGGGGAGGGACCGTCGTCGTGGTCGACCCGCGCCGGACCGAGACGGCCACGTCGGCCTCCCGCCACCTGGCGGTTCGCCCGGGCGGCGACGTCCACCTGCTGCTCGGCGTCCTCCACGTGATCTTCGCCGAGGGCCTCGACGACGTTCCCGAGATCTGCACCGGCGCCGACGAGGTCGCCGCGATCGCCGCCGAGTGGACGCCCGGAGCGCGCGGCCGCCCTCGCCGGCGTCCCCGCCGCCGAGATCGAGCGGCTCGCCCGCGAGTTCGCCGCGGCGGACTCCGCCGTCGCCTACGGGCGCGCCGGCGTCTGCCAGCAGCGCACCGGCACGCTCGTCCACTGGCTGATCAACGTGCTCAACGCGGTCACCGGCAACCTCGACCGCCCCGGCGGCGCGATGTTCCCGGAGCCCTTCCTCGACCTGACCCTCGGCCTCCGCCTCGCCGGCCGCGGCGGCGACACGGGCCACGGCCGCTGGAGCCAGCGGGTCAGCGGCATGCCGGAGATGAACGGCGAGGTCCCGGTCGCCGGGCTCGCCGACGAGATCCTCACCCCGGGCGAGGGGCAGGTCCGCGGCATGCTCGTCCTCGCGGGCAACCCGGTGATGTCGGCCCCCGGCGGCCGTCGCCTCGACGAGGCGTTCGAGGACCTCGACTTCATGGTCTGCGTCGACGGGTACGTGACCGAGACCTCCCGCCACGCCGACGTGATCCTGCCGCCGGTCTCGGTGCTCGAGCGGGGCGAGGTCGACGTCGTCTTCCCGCTCGTCTCGGTCCGCAACACGGTCCGCTGGAACCCGCCCGCCGTGCCGAAGCAGAAGGACGGCAAGGAGGACTGGGAGATCCTCAACGGGCTGACGACCCGCCTCGGCGGCGGCCTCCTGACCAAGCGGCGGGGAGCTTCGCTGGCGGCCCGGGTCGCCTCCCCGGCGCGGATCGTCGAGACGGCGATCGCGACCGGCCCCTACGGAGTCCTGCGCCGCGGGCCGTTCAAGGGCCTGACGATGGGGAGGCTGAAGGCGGCGAAGCACGGCATCGACCTCGGGTCCGCTGCAGCCGCGCCTTCCCGGCGCGCTGATGACCGAGCGACGACCGCGTCGCCTTGGCCCCACCGGCCCTCCTGGCGGCCGCCGCCGAGCTCGAGGAGCAGGTCGCCGCGCGCGACGAGGACGCGAAGGACGGCTTCGACCTGACGCTGATCGGCCGCCGCAGCCTGCGCTCGAACAACTCGTGGATGCACAACAGCCGGCGGCTCACGAAGGGCAAGGACCGCTGCACGGCGATGCTCCACCCCGATGACGCGGCGACGCCGGGGGCTCGAGCCCGGCTCCCAGGTCAAGGTGATCTCACGGATCGGCGAGATCGAGGTCCCGCTCGAGGTGACCGAGGAGATCCGTCCCGGCGTCGTCTCGGTCCCGCACGGCTACGGGCACGGTCATCGCGAGGGAGTGGGCTGGCTCCATGCCGCCTCGCTTCCCGGCGCGAGCGTCAACGACATCACCGACCCCGCGGTCACCGACGCGGTGACCGGGAATGCGGCGTTCAACAACGTCGCCGTCCGGGTCGAGGCCATCTGAGCCCCGACCCGGAACGACGGGTTGAACGACTGACTCAGCCGTGGACCAGCGAGACCCAGTGCGCCTTGAAGCGCTTGGCCCCACCGTTCTTCGAGCGGCACTGGAAGGCCAGCCCGCCGACGGAGTACTTCTGCAGCGGACCGCAGACGAAGCCCTTGATCTTCAGCTGCTTGCCCTGCTCGCCGTCAACGGACTCCCAGAACGTCTTCAGGGTCTTGTCGGCGCGGGTGCAGCCGACGTCGTAGCTCTTGACCGAGAACCGGGCGATGTTGCCGGCGTTGTCGTCGGCCGACGTGCGACCGCAGTTGAAGCCGCCGGCGGAGGCGCTCGACGTGTAGAGCAGGGAGGCGGCCGCAACGGCGCAGGCCACCAGGATGATTCGACGCATTTACTCTCCTCAGTGAAATCGGGGAATGGAGGCTTCCCGTTTCGACGCCTCCGGGCGGTACCCTGCGGGTGAACGGCGCGGTCATCCGCGGCTTCCTCCGGACCCGGTTGAGCACAGGCCAACGCGGGCATTTGAACCGCATGCCAGAGCAGAAGCTGCCGAATCTCGCCGCCCCGTTCACCGACGCCGTCGAGTCGCTCGATGTGCTCGACCCGGTCGGCGCGACGGTCGGCCGGACGGTCCGGACCGCGGTGCCCGAAGGCGCGGTCAAGGACGTCCTGAGCGGGGTCCCGATCGGCCACGCGCTGCATCCCCTCCTCACCGACGTCGTCATCGGTTCCTTCGTGAGCGTCAACCTGCTCGACCTGCTCGGGGGTGACCGCAGCGGCGAGGCCAGGGAGCGACTGCTGGCCATCGGCATCGCCGCCTACTTCCCGACGGCGCTGACCGGAGCGAGCGACTACAGCGACGCCGAGGAGGGGAGCCCAGCGGTCCGCCGTTCCGGTCTCGATCCACGCCGCGCTCAACGCGACGGCGCTCGGTTGCTACGTCGCGTCCCTTCGAGCCCGCCGGCGCGGCCCGGGCGGCGGCAAGTTGTGGGCTGCGCTCGGCGCGGGTGCCCTCGGAGCCGCCGGCCACCTCGGCGGCCACCTCTCCTACGCCCGCGGGGTTGGCGTCGGCGAGCCGCCGAGCACCGACGCCTGACGCGCCGGCGAGCGCTGGGGATCTACGGCTCGATCACGTTCCGCGGGTCGGGCTGCTCCTCCGGCGGGGCCTGGGAGTAGTCGCCGAAGGGAGCGTCGCGGTCGGTGATCGCGGCTCGCACGCCCTCGTCGGCGGCCCGCTCGACGAACCGGCGCGCGTCGGGCGTGTTGCGCATCAGCCCGTCGAGGATCGGCCCGAGCGTCTGGGTCGAGGCGAGCCCCATGTTCTCGTAGGCGTGGTTGACCACCAGCTTCATCGCCGCGAGCTGGGAGGAGGGGATCGCGGCGAGCTCCGCCGCCAGCTCCGCGACGCGCTCCTCGAGCCGCGCGAAGGGGACGGCCTCGTTGATCAGCTCGACCTCGGCCGCCTCGACGCCCGAGAGCGGCCGGCCGGTCAGCGCGTGCATCTTCGCCCGCGCCATCCCGAGCCGGTAGATCCACATCCCCGAGAGGTAGGCGCCCCAGAGCCGGCTGTAGGGCGTGCCGATCCGCGCGTCCTCGCTGGCGATCACGAGGTCGGCCGACAGCGCGAAGTCGCTGCCGCCGCCGACGCACCATCCGTGCACCTGCGCGATCACCGGCTTCGGCGAGCGCCAGACGCTGAGCAGCTTCTGGGTCGGTGAGAGGTCGGGGGCGGTCGCGAAGGCGAAGTCCTTGCCGGGGTCCCAATCGCCGTCGGTCTTGATCTGCTCGTCCCACCGCTCGAACCCCTCGCCGAAGTCGTAGCCGCCGCAGAACGAGCGGCCGGCGCCGCGGAGGACGATCACCTTCACCTCACCGTCGCGCACCGCAAGGCCGACGGCCTCCTGAACCTCGTCCGGCATCGGCGGCACGATCGTGTTCAGCCGCTCGGGCCGGTTCAGCGTGATCGTCGCGACCGGCCCGTCGGTCGCGTAGAGGATCGTCTCGAACCCGTCGCTCATCGGCTCGCCCGCTTCGGCCTCACCAGGTCGTAGCTGTCCTCGATCAGCTCGCCGATCTGAACGTCGGGAAGGTCGCCGCCGACGGTGATCGTCATCCAATGGCGTTTGTTGAGGTGGTAGCCGGGACCCGCCGCTTCGTAGGAGCTCTGCATGCTGGTCACGATCTCGGGGTCGGCCTTCAGGCTCACCTTGAGGGGCTCGCCGCCGAGCGCGGAGAGCGCGAAGATCTTCCCCTTCTCGCCGACTTTGAAGACCGACGTCTCGGGGTTGAAGGGGAAGGTCTCGACCGCGCCGGGCAGCGCCAGGCACCGTCCCCGCAGCTCGGCTCCGTCCATCGCGCGTCCGCTCATCGCACGCATCCTCCCGTCAATCGGCGCCTGCGGTCAACCGGGTCGTTAACTTCTCAGACGGGGAGCCGGATAGGTTCTCCGGTGACAGGGCTCGCTGGGAGGCGGGCCCGAAGCCACGGGCACGCCGGCGACGGCGGCAAATTTTGGATCGGAGAGAAGAGATGTCAGAGGAGAACGGCAACACCCTGCGCAGGCGCGACTTCCTGGTGACCGGAGCGGTCGCGGGAGCGGCCGCGACCGTCCCGCCCCTCGTCAACCACGCCGCGCTCGCTCGCGCGGCGAAGGTGCCGATCGCCAAGGGCGGCAAGTTCATTCATGGGGTCTCCGCCGGCTTCCCGACGCACAAGGAGATCACCCTGTGGACGCGCGTCTCCCAGCTCGAGCGGACCTCGAAGCTGACGCTTGAGATCGCCAAGGACAAGCACTTCAAGAAGGTCGTCGAGTCCCGCGAGGTCAAGGCGAAGAAGAACCAGGACTTCACGGTCCACGAGCGGGTCGGCGGCCTCAAGCCGCACAAGGAGTACTTCTACCGCTTCGCGACGAAGAACAAGGAGTCCCGCGTCGGCAAGTTCCGCACGATGCCGCCGCCCGATTCGAAGACCCCTCTCAAGATCGCCTACATGTCCTGCCAGGACTGGGAGGCCGGCTACTACAACTCCCATGCCGCGCTTGCCAAGGAGGACATCGACCTCTACATCTTCCTCGGCGACTACGTCTACGAGCGTCGCTACTACGAGGGTCCGGCCGACCGCCTCGACACGCTCGGGGTCAACAAGGACGGCAACGCCCAGACGCTCGACGAGTACCGGTCGAAGTACTACCAGGCGCAGTCCGACCCGGATCTGCAGGCGCTGCAGGCCTCCCACGCGTTCGTGAACGTCTGGGACGACCACGAGGTCGAGGACAACTACGCGGGCGACACCCCCGATTCGGCCTCGACGGATCCCGAGAACCTTGAGAACAACAACGAGACGCCTCGGCGCGTCCCGTACCTCCAGCGGCGGAAGAACGGCTACAAGGCGTACTTCGAGTCGATGCCTCGCGTCCGCACCAAGGGCGAGAAGAACCGGATCTACGGTCAGCTGCGCCTCGGCGGGCTGGCGGAGCTGTTCCTCACCGATCAGCGCCAGTACCGAGACCTGCAGCCCTGTGACGACGTGCTGCTCGCCGGCTGCGCCGACAGCGACAACCCGGCGCGGACGATGCTCGGAGCCGAGCAGAAGGCGTGGTTCAAGAACGCCGTTCCGTCCTCGAGCGCGAAGTGGAAGCTGTGGGGCAGCGAGGTGATGCTGATGTCGCTGGACCTGCCTGCCAACAACCACGTCAACCAAGACGGCTGGGATGGGTACGGGGCGGAGCGGCGCGAGATCCTCGAGCACTTCGTGAACAGCGGGGTGCAGAACCTGGCGACGCTCGTCGGCGACATCCACACGTTCTTCGCGGGAAACCTGACGACGAATGGTTCTCAGAGCGGAACGCCGGTCGGCGTTGAGCTCGTCGGTGGTTCGTTGACGTCGCTCGGGATCCCGGAGGCGCTGGACGTCAACCCGGCGGTGCTCGAGGCAGTCGGTCCCGCCGCCAACCCGCACATCAAGTTCTTCGACGTGCGCAACCGCGGCTACGCGGTCGTGAACGTCGCCGAGAACGAGCTGACGGCGGAGTTCCGCACCTGCGATGCGCATGACGCGCGGGTCGAAGCCGGTGACGTCGGGCAGGTTCCAGGTCGCTTCCGGGGTGCCGACGCTCAACGTCGTCTGATCCGGGCTTGACAGCTCCGCCTTTTCCTCGCCGATAATGACGCCATGTCAACAAGGGGAGGAGGAGGACGTGACGGGGCTCGTCTGCGACGCGAGGTCGTCTCGGCGATCGGACTAGTCGTCGCGCTTGCCTGCATCGGCGGCCTGGCGTACGCGGTGAAGTCCAAGGTCGACCCGGCGGCGCTGCCGATCGGCGACGGCAAGTACTCGACGACGACGCCGCAACGCGATTACGTCTACCTCTGCCGGGCGAACCCCGGCGGTGGCGGCTCCATGGTCGACGGACCCTGGGTCAACGGCGACGGGACCTGGGACTCGACGGCGAAGGCCGAGGTCGACGGCTCGGTCTCGTGGCCGACGGCGTTCGTCTCGATCGTCAAGCAGGGAGACACGCGGACGATCACGAGCAACGACCTGCCGACGAGCCACACCACGGGAAGCTTCCCGATCGCGGCGACCGATGACGCCTACCAGTACGACCGCAACCCCTCCGGCATCGCCGCGTCCTCGCGCAGCTGGTCGCTTCCGGCCGACCCGGTCAAGGGAGCGCCGCAGTGCATCGGGGGTGAGATCGGGATCGCGGTCAACGGGGTCGACATGTACAACCCGCTCGACGCGCTGCTGCGCGATGCGCCGGTTCACGAGCTCCAGGATCACTGCGACGGGCACCCGAACCAGAACGGCTACCACTACCACTCGGTCCCCGACTGCCTGTACTCCGGCCGGTCGAGGAAGAAGCCGCCGATCGTGGTCGGCTACGCGTTCGACGGGTTCCCGATCACGAGCCCCTTCGAGAACGGCAAGCGGTTGACCAACGACGACCTCGACGTCTGCCACGGCAAGTCGGGCAAGGTCAGGATGGATGGCAAGCTCGCCCGCACCTACCACTACGTGGCGACGCGGGAGTACCCCTACGCCGTCGGCTGCTTCCGCGGCACCGTGATCGCCGCCGGCGCTCCGCGCTAGGCGGGGAGCTAACCGCCGAGGCCGGCGGGGTGGCGAACCTTGAAGCCCTTCGCGGGGCGCCCGTACTCGCTCCAGCCGGGACCGCTCCTGTCGCCGTCGGTGATGTAGGAGGTGTCGAAACGGAGTCCGGCGACCACCATGTACACGTGGTCCTTGCTGGCGAAGATCGTGACCCAGTCGTTGCGGCCGGACTCTCCCCACTTCATGAAGCCCTTCGAGTCGAGCGCGTAGTCGAGCATCCCGGCGCCGTGGAGGACGAACGAGACGGCTCCCGAGCAGTCGTAGCCCTTGTCCTGCCAGTCCCCGTGGCCACCGCCCCAGACGTACTTGTCGTTCCGGATCTTGTTGCCGGCGCGGATCATCGCCTTGACGTAGCCTGGGGCGCCCTTCGGAGCGACCGCCTTATCCCCGTTGAGGTGGGCGGGGGTGATCGCCGGTGCTGCGGTTGCCACTCCCGGCGCCAGGGGCAAGAGCGCCATGCCTGCAGCGGCGGCAAGCGCGCCCGCCGACGCGCGAAGAACTCCGATTCGACCCTGGCCCATCCTGGGGTCACCATCGGCGCTCTCCCCGCGCCCTTGAGAACCGGCTCGGCGCGTTGGACATGTGCTTGACGTCTCGCCTGCACGGGCAGGACTCGCGCGCTGTGCCTTGAAGCCCGTCCGGTGCACTCATCCGTTCGAACTGAGACGGGTCAGCTCGACCCGGTGACCCATCTGCCCAACCGCCTCGAGTTCCTCGCGCGCCTCGGGGAGCGGCTGAGCGGCGCCGGCGGCGTCACCGTGCTGCTGGTGGACATCGACGGCTTTCGCAAGGTCAACCGGGAGCGCGGGCACGGGGTCGGCGACGAGCTCCTCTTCAGCGCCGGCAGGAGGATCCGCTCGGCGATCGGCAGCGACGACGTCGTCGCGCGCGCCGGCGGGGACGAGTTCGCCGTCCTGAGCGGCGAGCTCGGCGGGACGGCTGAGTTCGCGGAGCTCGGCAAGCGCGTCCTCGCGGCATTCGACGATCCCTTCGAGCTCGCGGGGGAGCAGTTCGACGTGTCGATCTCGGTCGGGGCCGCCGTCACCGACGACCCCTCGGCCTCGCCCGAGGGACTGGTCGCCGAGGCCGAGGCGGCCCTCGACCTGAACCCCGACGGCATCCGCCGCTTCGAGGTCTTCGACGCCGAGCTGCGCGAGCGGCTTCGCGCCCGGACCGAGCTCGGCCGCGAGCTCGCGATGGCCCTCGGCTCCGACGAGGTCACGATGGTCTTCCAGCCGATCGTTGACATCGCCTCGGGGCGGATCGTCTCGGTCGAGGCACTGGCCCGCTGGGTGAGCCGCTCGCGCGGTCCCGTCTCGCCCGAGACCTTCGTCGAGCTCGCCAACGAGGTCGGCCTCGGCACCGAGCTGCGCAACTACCTGATGGCGCGAGCGGGAACCGAGTTCGCAGCGATCGCCCGTGAGGACCCGACCGAGCGGGTCAGCCTCGCCTTCAACATCTCCGCCGCGGACCTCGGCGCCGAGTCGCTCGTCGCCGGGTTCGAGTCGATGATCATGCGCATGGGGATCCCCCCGGGGCGGATCGTCGTCGAGATCTCCGAGTCGGCCCTGACCGGCGCACCCGACGACTACATCGACCGGGTCACCGAGCTGCGGGCACTCGGGCTGAAGATCTCGCTTGACGACTTCGGCACCGCCTCGACCTCGATCTCCCAGCTTCGCTCCCTGCCGATCGATCAGATCAAGCTCGACCGCTCCTTCGTCGAGGGCCTCGGGGCGAAGTCAGCCGACGCTGCGCTCGCGGCCGGCCTGCTTCCGATCGCTCGGGCCCTGGGAATCGAGGTCGTCGCCGAGGGGATCGAGACTGACCAGCACCTCGCCCACCTCTTCGCGCTTGGCTACCGGCTGGGCCAGGGCTACCGCTTCGCCGTGCCGTCGCCGCCGGGGGTCGTCGCCTCCCTGATCTCCCGCGGCCCGCTCGCCTCGGCGCGCACACCCGCCACCGAAGCCGCCGCCGCGTCCCGCGAGAGCTTCCGGCGCGCGCTCCTCGCGGGCGACGCCAAGCACGCGGCCGTCGTCGTCGAATCCGCCCTGCGCGCCGGAATCGGGCCGATGACCATCCAGACCGAGGTGATCGGCAGAGCGCTGCACTGGATCGACTCCGAGTGGGAGTCCGGGCGCCTGCGGGCCGCCGATGAGCACCTCGCCGCGGCGATCTGCGAGCGCGAGCTCGCCGCGGTGCTCGAAGCGACCGATCGCCCCCAGCGACGGTTCGGGCGCCGGGTGCTGATCGCGGCGATGGGCGGCGAATCGAGCAAGGGCGAGCTGACCAGCGCCGCCGAGGCCCTCGAAGCGGCCGGCTACGAGACGGTCTCGCTCGGCGATCACGTCGACAGCGACGAGCTCGAGCTCGCGGCGGGAACCCATCACCCCGGGGCCGTCTGCCTGAACGTTCCGCAGGTCCAGCAGCGCGCTGAGCTGCAGGAGGCGGTCGATCGGCTCGGCTCGATCTCCGAGCCGCCCCTGGTGCTCGTCCGCGGCCGCTGGATCGAGAACGCCGTCCCGGGAACGGGCGCGATCGCGATCACCTCGAACCAGGACGCGGTTGAGGTGCTGGCGCACGAGCTGAACGGATCCGACGGGGCCTGACGCGACCTTGCGGCTGCGGCCGCTCAGCGGTCGTCGCGGTCCGGGTGGACGTCGTCGATCGTCGCCAGCGGCAGGTAGGGCGCGCCTCCCGCGGCCTCGATCGCCTCGCCGCCACCGGCGAGCCGGTCCAGCACGCTGACGGTCCCGACGATCTCGAGGCCCTCCTCGAGGCAGCGCTCGATCGCCTTCACCGTCGAGCCGCCGGTCGTGACGACGTCCTCGACGATCAGCACCTTCGTGCCGGGCTCGAGCAGCGGTCCCTCGACCCAGCGCTGCAGACCATGCTGCTTCTTCTCCTTGCGAACGAAGAAGGCGATCATGTTCTGGCCCGCGCGGTCAGACAGCGCCGCGCTGGCGATCGGATCGGCTCCCATCGTCATCCCGCCGATCGCCTGGGCGCCGCGGGTGTTGGCCTCGCGGGCCACGAGCTCGGCGACGGCCCGGAAGCCGGGCTGCCGCAGGATCGCCCGCTTGGCATCGACGTAGTAGGAGGCCGTGGCGCCGCTGGTGAGCGTCACCTCGCCGAGCACGAGTGCGTGCTCGCGGAGCTCCGCGATCAGGGTGTCTCTGGCGTTCATCGAACGCCTAGTGGTAGACGTAGATCTGATCCCCCAGATCGATCCACTTGTAGATGTGGAGCGAGTCCGGGATCGGTGAGCGCACGCAACCGTGGCTCGCCGGGTAGTCCGGGACCGAGGCGTAGCCGTGGGTCGCGTAGCCGCGGATGAAGTAGACCGAGTTGACCATTCCGTGGCTGTTCGTGCCCGGTTCCTTGCGGTAGAAGTTGAACTTGCCCAGGATCGTCGGGGTCACCGAGGCGCCGGTCGACACCGAGTAGATCTCGTCGACCTTGTCGCCCTTGGCGAGGACCATCACCTGGCGGGACAGATCGACCTCGACGTGCTTGCCGCCGACGCCCGGATCCTTGAGCTTGAACTCGCCCTTGCCCTTCGCGAGCTTCTTGAACATGCCGCTGGAGGAGTTCTCCTTGCGCGCGTTGCCGTTCACCTTGTTCCAGGCGAGCACGGCGCGCCCGGTCGCGGAGTCGTAGGCCTTGCCCTCATCGTTGACGTAGCCCATGCCGGCGAGCAGCTTGTTGAAGGTCTTGACCACATCACCCGAGTCGCCCTTGCCGAGGTCGGGGTAGCTGATGTGGAAGCGGCGGCTGGTGTCCTTGGACCCGCCGACCGTCTTCGACTTCTTCAGCTCGGCGCCGAAGCTGTAGCGGCCCGGCTTGATCAGGCGCTTGCTGAACTCGAAGCGACCGACGCCCTTGCCCTTCGGGCGGACGGGGACCGACACCCGCTTGGCGGTCTTCTTGCCGCGGTACAGGAAGACGGTGACCTTCTGGCCCTTGACGAAGGGACGAACCGTCCCCTTCGCGGTGACCTTGTCGCCGACGACGAGGTCGCCCTTCTTCAGGCCCCCGAGCTGGATCCCGATCTTCGAGGGAGTGCTGTCCCCGGCCTTGTCCCCACCCTTGCCGCCGGCGGCGGTGGCGGAGGACGCCATGATCAGGACCGCCGAGACGGTCAGGAGGACAACGGCGCGGAAGCTGGCTCGAGTGCTCATTGCGGCGGCATTGTAAAGAGCCGAGCGGCACGTAGCGACCGCTTCCCGCGTCCTCCGCGGGAGGGCGGAGCTCAGGTGGCGACCAGGTACGCGAACGCGATGGCGTTGTTCACGCCGTGGGCCATGATCGGCGCCCAGAGCGAACCGCTGTGCTCGTAGAGGTAGGCGAGGATCACGCCGAACACGGCGAGTTGGATCGCGACGGCGATGTTGCCGCCTGTCAGGTGGAGCGAACCCCAGACCATCGCCGAGATCACCGCCGCTATCCAGAGCGGCATCGCGCGGCGCAGCCCGGCGAACATGAAGCCCCGGAAGAAGACCTCCTCCGAGACCGGGGCGACGACCACGATCAGGAACCCGGCGGCGATCAGGGCCAGGGTGCTGCCGTCGTCCCCGCCGCCGATCTCCTTCGTGACGTCCTCCTGCTGGGGATCGAGCACGAGCGAGAGCACGAACGCGCTGATCAGATAGGCGAGCCAGGCGAGCGCGGCGAGGCCGACGAGGCGCCAGGCGAGCCCGCGGAAGCCGAGGCTGCGAAGGGCCTCGATCGGCTTCCCGCCGGAGGTCGAGAGGGCGAAGATGAACGCTCCCATGAAGAGAGCAACTCCGACCATGAGCTGGGCGAGGTCCTTGGCGACGATGCTCTCGAGCTCCGGATCGCCGATCGCGATCAGGATCGTGCCGGCCAGCATGATGCCGACGGCGGTGAGGACGCCGAGGAAGACGGTGAACGGCGTCCACTGGATGTACGGCAGACCGACGGAGTCCCTCAGCCCGTACTTCTTCAGGTCGGGAGGGGGGATCGGGGCGGCCCGCTCCGGCGGCGGGCTGCTGGGCCGCGGCGGCGGCGGGGGTGGGGTCGTGGGCTCGCTCATCGCGCCAGATCCTGACCGATGCGGCCCTCCGGCGGCCGTGGCCCAAGGATCGCCGGCAGTTCCGCGAGCGAGGAGATGTCACCACCTCCGCCCTCACGGTCGATCCTGAGCACGTCGATCCCGGCTGCGCGAGCACCCGCGACGTCGTCGTCGGAGTCGCCGACGTGCATGGCCTCCGACGCGTCGCATCCCGCGAGCGCGAGGGCGTGTTCGAAGATCGCCGGGTCGGGCTTCCGGGAGCCCGCCAGGGCCGAGGCGACCACGCCATCGAACCCGGCGGCGAGGCCGACCCGCTCGAGCACCGCCGGCAGGTCGCAGTCCCAGTTCGAGACGCAGACCAGCCGCAGCCCCATCGTCCGGAGCTCAGCGAGCGCGGGGGCCGCATCGCCATACGCCTCGAACGCGATCGACGCCATCAGCTCGTCGACTCCGACGGGCCGTCCCAGGCCTTCGGAGAGCAGCTCGGCGCAACGGGCTCGCAACGCGGCGAGCGCTCGGGGTCCGACGCCTCGTGGGCGTGGGCCGCGTAGAAGCGCATCTCGGCGGCGAAGGCCCCGTCGGACCCGCTCGGGCGGCAGCCCGGCGACGAGCGCGGGGTCGACCCGCTCCCAGGGAGGGAGCAGCCGCACGGTTGTGCCGAGCGCGTCGATCAGGCAGGCGCGGTACCCGGGGGACGTCCGAGGGGGTCCGGCGGCTCGGGGCGTCCGTGGCACCCCCACATTCTCCCGGGTAGCCTTGGCGCGATGGCGCAGCGCCGGTCGATCGCGGCCGCAACGGGGGCTGGAGCGGTCCTCGTGCTGGTCGGGCTGTCGATCCCGCTCGCGGCACCCGGGCTCCGGCTCGTGCCGGGCGCGGATGCGGGCGCGCCGGGATGGATCACGGGTATCTACGGGGGTGGGTTCGGGCTCTCGGTCGAGACCTACACCGTCCTGCTCTACGCCGCCGTGGCCGCCTGGATCGCCATCGTCGCGGTCGGTCTGAGTCGCCGGACCGTCACGCTCGTGGCCGGCGGGCTGATCCTCCTCTTCGCGCTGTCGCCGCCGCTGCTCTCGCTCGACCTCTTCTCCTACGTCTCCTACGGACGACTCGGAGCCGAGCACGGCCTCAACCCCTACTCCTCAGCCCCCGACGCGATCCCGGCCGACGAAGCGGCGCTGCGCGTCGCAGGACTTCAGCGACGCGGTCTCCGTGTACGGACCGCTGTTCACGCTGCTCAGCTACCCGCTCGCCCTGCTCGGGGTCCCGGCGGCGATGTGGTCGCTCAAGGTCATCGCGGCGCTCTCCCTTGCCGGAATCGCGCTGCTCTGCGCCCGCCTGGCGACCCTCCGCGGCGTCGATCCGGCTCCGCGCCGCCGCCTTCGTCGCCCTCAACCCGCTGATGCTCGTCCACCTCGCGGGCGGTGGCCACAACGACGCGCTGATGATCCTGCTCGCGATGCTCGCCGTCGCGGCCACCCTGACCGCACGGCCGCTCACCGCCGGCGTCGGCCTCGTCGGCTCGGTGGCGATCAAGGCCGCGGGCGCGCTCTACGCCCCGTTCGCCTTCGCCGGTGCCGCCGGCGAGCGCGGACGGCTCCTCGCCGGAGCGGCCGGAGCGGCCGCCGTCGTCGCCGCGGTCGGCCTGGCGGTCTTCGGCCCCGACGTCCTCGAGGCGGTCAGCGTCGCCGGCGGCAATCAGGGAACGATCAGCCGCTGGAGCGTCCCGGCCACCCTGTCGCGCATGAGCGGGATCGACGTCGACGCGATCCGTCTCGTCTTCGGGGTCGCCTACGCGGCCTCGGTGGTCGCGCTGCTGGCCTGGGCGGCCCGCGGCGGCGACTGGGTGCGCGCCGCGGGGTGGGCGGCGTTCGGTCTCCTCGTAGCCTCGGCCTACATGGCTCCCTGGTATCTGATCTGGCTGCTGCCGCTCGCGGCGATCTCCCGCGACCGCCGGCTCCTCGTGGCGAGCGTCGCGTTCACCGTCTTCCAGGTGTCGAACGGGCTGCCATGAGCCAGGGCGAGCCCGACATGCGCGACTCGCCGGAGTTCGATCTGATCTCCCGCGTTCGCGAACGCCTCCGGATGTCGACGGAGCTGTCCCCGAGCGCAGCGGCGGTTCGCGTCGGGATCGGTGACGACGCCGCGGTGATCGTGCCGCTCGAGGGCCGGGGTGCGAGCGCCACCAGCGTCGACGCGCTCGTCGACGGCGTCGGCTTCCGGCGGCGCTGGTGCCCTCCCGGCGCGGTGGGAAGGAAGGCTCTGGGATCCGCCCTCAGCGACCTCGCCGCCATGGGCGCCGGGCCGGGCGAGGCCTACGTCTGGCTCGGGATGCCCGACGACCTCACCGCCGACGAGGTCCTCGAGGTCTGCGACGGGCTGGCCGAGCTGGCCGAGCGCTACGGCGTCGCCGTGCTCGGCGGCGACCTGACCCGGGCGCCGGCGCTCTCGGTCTGCGTCACCGCGGTCGGTTACGCGACGTCAGCCGAGGCGCTGGTCGGCCGCGGCGGGGCTGAGGCGGGCGATGCGCTCTGCGCGACGGGGTCCTTCGGGGGCGCGGCCGCGGGGCTGATGCTGCTGGAGCACCCCCGCCTGGAGGCGGAGATCGAACCGCTCGCCCGCGACGCCTGCGTCGCCCGGCAGCTCGACCCGCGACCGCTCCTCGACTGCGGCTCGGCCCTGGCGGCCGCGGGGGCCCGGGCGATGATCGACGTCTCCGACGGGCTCGGCGCCGACGCCGAGCACCTGGCGGCTGCCTCCGGGCTCGGGATCGAGATCGAGGTGGACAGGGTGCCGGTTGCTCCCGGAGTTGAGGTCGCCGCGGAGGCCGCCGGGCGCGATCCGATCGAGCTGGTGGTCTCCGGCGGGGAGGACTACGAGTTGCTCTGCGCGGTTCCGAGGGTCGCCCTCGGCGACTGCGTCGCGGCGGCGGAGCAATGCGGCGAGCGGCTGACCGAGGTCGGCCGCTTCGTGGCTGGCGGTTCGGTTCGGCTCAGGCTGCCCGGAGGCCGTTCAGTGCCCGCAGCAGGGCACGACCACCTTCGGACTCGGTGACGACCTCGTGGTGGGAGACCGTCGCTCCGATCCGTTCCAGCATTGCCGTCGCAACCTGCTGGGAGTTGACGACGTACTCCCCGCTGGACACCCGGCGCTGAACCGATTCGACCTGTTCGCTACTCACTTGCATTCTCAGCCGAATCATCGGTTCGAGGGCGGACGCCTTTAACCCCAATCGGACGCCCGTCCACAGCTGGGGGCTCGACCCCAGCCCGGAAGCGAGTGGCCGTGCGGAAAATGCGAGTTCCTGGGCGTCCACATGCGTCTAGCGCGCCCGCGCCCCAACGCCCTAACGCCCTAACGCCTTCGGGCCTCCGCCGGTGAGATCGAGCCGAGTGCGCCGGGACCGACGTGGCTGCCGGCACCGCGGAGGCTGCCGCGCGGCGGGCGCGCCGCGCCGGTCCGCCGCGGTCGCGGACACGCAGGCGATCAGGCCGCCGATGATCAGGCACCAGACGAGGCTGGTCCCGAGCCCGATCTGCCCGTCGACGATCATCAGCAGCAGGTGCCATGGGCCCGAGAGCCCGAGGTCGAGCTGGGCCGACACGGTGATGGCCGCCGCGACGGCTCCAACCAGCGAGAGGGCGGCGACGACCCCGACCACCACCGCCCGGGGTGGTCCGGACGCGCGGGCGGGCAGCATCCACACGCTTGCGGCCGGGAACAGCAGCAACGTCAGATAGGGGTTGAGGAACCAGAGGACGACGAGTGCCCCGCCGGTGACGAGCCCCGCGGCGGCGGCGAGGGTGTGCGGCTGCGAGTCGAGCGGGGTCCTCATGGGCCGGACGAGCAGGCCGGCGAGGAACATCGCTCCGAGCAGTGCGACCGCGACGACGGGCGCCTTCGCTCCGGCGCCGTAGTCGGCGGGGTCGTACGGGAACGGCGGCTTCGGGATCAGGCCGACCAGGCTCAGCGCGTAGGCCAGCAGCAGGGCGGCCAGCGGAATCAGCCCGCGCTCGATCGCCCACGGGATCGTCCGTCGCGTCCGCCAGTTGTTGCGCTGCTCGCGGCCCCAGAGCTCGGCGGCGGTGACGATCGGCGCGATCAGCAGCGTCAGCGCGAGCAGCGCGATCGACCAGCCCGGGATCAGGTTCCCGCCGAGGCGCACGTAGTCGGAGGGGCCTCCGGAGGGCTCCCCGGCGGGAGCCTCGTCGAGCGTGAGGATCAGGTCGAGGGCCGCGGTGCCGGACTGCTGCATCGTCTCGCTCGAGACGATGCCGTCGTCGTCCGGTGAGACGAGCCGCTCGCCGTTGGCGCTCAGCCCGATCGCCTCGACGTCCTCGCCTCGCAGCGGCGCCGCTTCGCTCAGCCCGGCGGGGACCGCGAGGCGCGAGAGCCCGTCCCAGGTCCCGGGGCTCGGATCGCGCTGACCGAACGAGCGCGAGGCGATCTGCCGCGCGGTCTGGACGAGCTGCGCGTCGGCGCTCTCGGGCCCGGTTCCCCAGGGGAGCACGAACGGCGGCGCCGGGTTCGCCACCCCGGGCTGCGACAGAGCGATCGCGACGCTCACATCGTCCTTGCGGGGGAGCGCATCGAGGAGCTCGCGCGCACCGCGCGCGCCCTCCGCTCCGCCGTCGGTCGAGACGAGGACGATCGTGCGCTCGTGCCGCTGGGTGCCGAGCGCGCGGGCGAGCTCCAGCAGCTCCGCCGTCGCCGCCGCGCTCGACGCCGCGCCGGGCTCGCGGGCGGAGTCGCGAGCAGCGATCACGAGGATGGTCTCGTCGGAGGCGCCGGGGATCGTGAGGATCACGTTCTCGAGCGAGACGTCCTCGCCGCGGAAGTCCGACTCGAACTCCTGGGTGGAGACGCGCGCGCCCTCGACCGCCTCGAAGGCGTCGCGAACGACGGCGGCGATGGTGCGATCGCCCTCCGACCCCGGGGAACGATCGCTCGCGCGGATGGCGATGTTGCGGGCCTGCCGGGTGGCGGGCGTCCCGTTGAAATCGGGCGTTGCGACCGGCTCCTCGAGCGCGTTCGGGATCGGCTCGAACGAGAACATCATCACCACGAAGGCGATCACGGCGGGCAGGAGCGCCGCCCGGTAGAGCCTGGCGTTGAACATGGGCGAAGGGGAAAAGGTAGTGCCCGGTTTCCGGGGTGGCCCCGGCCCGCACTAACCTGCTTCCCATGGGCGAGGCTTCGGCGCGCATCCTGCTCGTCGACGACGAGGAGGCGATCCAGACCTTGCTTGCGTATCCGCTGCGCAAGGAGGGCTATGAAGTCGCCGTCGCTCGCGACGGTCGAGAGGCCCTCGACATGTTCGCGGCGCAGCGCTTCGACCTGGTCGTTCTCGACGTGATGATGCCCCGCCTCGACGGGATCGAGGTCTGTCGCAGGCTCCGTTCCAAGAGCCAGGTTCCGATCATCATGCTGACCGCCCGCGACGACGAGGTCGACAAGGTGCTCGGCCTCGAGATCGGCGCCGACGACTACATCACCAAGCCGTTCAGCGTCCGCGAGTTCCGCAGCCGCGTGAAGGCGGCGCTCCGCCGGACCCGGATGTCGGGCGGCAGCCACGACGAGGAGGAGATCAGCGCCGGCGAGATGACGATCGATCGCTCGCGCCGGCAGGTCGTCGTCCGCGAGGAGCGGGTCGTGCTCACCTACGTGGAGTTCGAGATCCTCACCGCGCTCGCCACGAGCCCGGGCCGGGTCTTCGACCGCGACACGCTCCTCGAGCGCGTCTGGGGTGACAGCGCCTACCGCGACCCGCGCACGATCGACGTCCACATCCGCCACCTCCGCGAGAAGGTCGAGCAGGACCCCAAGCAGCCCGAGTACCTGTTCACGGTCCGCGGGGTCGGCTACCGCTTCCGCGATGACGGCCCGGCGGAACGCGACGAGTGAGCCGCCCGCCCCGCCGCGCTCGGACCCGGACGTGGAGCCCGCTGGCGAGCGTTCGCAACCGGCTCGTCTTCCTGTTCTTCGCGATCACGACCGCGGCCGTCGGCTTCGTCTACCTCTACGTCGTCCCCCAGCTCAGCTCGAGCCTCACGGCCGAGCGCCTCGACCGGCTCGAGGAGCAGGGCTCGACGGAGCTGGACCGGCTCCGGATCGCCGCGACGCGCGATCTCTCCCAGCGCGAGCTGTCGGAGCTCGTCCGCTCGAGCGCCGCCGATGTCGATGCCCGGGTGACGCTGCTCGGCGTGCGCGAGGGCCGGCCCACGTTCGTCATCGCCGACTCCGAGCTCGAGAGCGAGGCGCTCGAGGCCTCCTACCCCGCGGCAAACGGCGCGGCGCTCAGCGGCGAGCCGCGCTCGGGCGTCGAGACGGTGCGCGGCCGCCGGATCGGCGAGACCGCCTTCCCGGTGCCGGAGGGGGAGGGTGGGGAGGCGCCGAGCTGGGTGATCGTCCTCTCGACTCCGCTCGACGACGTCTCCGACAACGTCGCCCTGATCAAGCGTCAGACGCTGATCGCCGGCGCGATCGCCCTGACGGCAGCGCTGATCGCCGCCTACCTCGCGGCCGGCTACCACGCGCGCCGATTGCGCCGGCTCGAACGGGCCGCACAGCGGGTCGCTCGCGGAGACTTCAGCGTCCCGATCCCGATCGGCTCCCCCGACGAGGTCGGCCAGCTCGCGCTGACGCTCGACGAGATGCAGCGACGACTGCGAGGGCTCGACTCGGCTCGCCGGGAGTTCATCGCGAACGCCTCGCACGAGCTGCGGACGCCGATCGCCTCGCTCGGCGGTTTCGTTGAGCTGCTCGACGAGGACCCTGACCTCGATCGCGAGGTCCGAGCCGAGTTCGTCCGGACCATGCGCGGTCAGATCGAGCGCCTGACGAAGCTCTCGACCGACCTGCTCGACCTCACCCGACTCGACTCCGGCGCGGTCAGCCTCTCGCTCGAGGAGTTCCCGCCGGGTCCGCTGGCCGCCGAGGTGGCACAGGAATTCGC
This sequence comes from uncultured Solirubrobacterales bacterium, assembly GCA_963740845.1. GTDB lineage: Bacteria > Actinomycetota > Thermoleophilia > Solirubrobacterales > 70-9 > RHKX01. The sequence goes on along the minus strand of CAVUFM010000013.1, from coordinate 34,356 downwards.
GGTGGCGGCCGAGCGCCGCGGCACGGAGATCACAATCGCCGATCCCTCCGGCGAGGAAGCGCTTGTTCAAGCGGACCGGGCGAGGACGGCGCAGATCATGCGTATCCTGATCGACAACGCGATCAAGCACACCGCGCCGGGAACCGAGATCACCATCACCTCCACAGCCACAGCAGATTCCTGCCGCCTCTCGGTGGCCGACGACGGCTCCGGGATCGCCCGGGAGGCCGGCGATCAGGTCTTCGACCGCTTCTTCACCGCCGACTCCGTCAGCGGAACCGGCCTCGGCCTCGCGATCGGCCGGGAGCTCGCCCGCCTGATGGACGGCGACATCGAGCTCGACACGCGTCGCCGGCACACCGTTTTCACCCTGACCCTGCCGCGCGCGAGCGCCTCGCCCGCGTGAGCTTCCCGGAGCGGTACCGACGCCCGGCGCTCGCCGCCGGGGTGGCGACAGCGGCCCTGATCCTCGGGGCCTGCGGCGACAGCTCCGACTCGACCGATGACAGCGTGGCTGACACGACCGAGGCGTCGACCCCGACCGTCGTCGTCAACAGCGCCGCGCCCGGCTTCGACGCGCAGACGGTCTACGCCGATGCGGCCCCGAGCGTCGTCACGATCATCTCGATCCTCGACTCCTCCGGAGAGGGTCTCGGCGGCGGCGGAGCCGGGCAGGGCTCCGGGTTCGTCATCTCCGACGAGGGCGAGATCGTCACGAACGCCCACGTGATCACCGACGCCGAGGACACGGGCGCGGCGGACCCCGCCCAGATCAACGAGGCCAAGGAGGTCTACGTCGAGTTCGGGGACAAGAACCAGGTCCCGGCGGAGATCGTCGGCTTCGACGCCAACGCCGACGTCGCGCTGATCAAGGTCGATCCCGAGGGCCTCGACATCCAGCCGATCCCGCTCGGCGATTCCGACGATCTCGCGGTCGGCCAGCCCGTCGCCGCGATCGGCAGCCCGTTCGGCCAGACCCAGTCGCTCTCGACCGGGATCATCTCCGCGACCGATCGCTCGATCGATTCGCTCACCCAGTTCAAGATCGACGGCGGCATCCAGACCGACGCCTCGATCAACCCGGGTAACTCCGGCGGTCCGCTGATCTCCGCCGACGGCGAGGTCATCGGGATCGATCAGCAGATCAACACCACCTCCGGTGGCAACGAGGGGGTCGGCTTCGCGGTTCCGATCAACCTCGCCAAGCGCTCGATCGACCAGCTCCGCAGCGACGGCGAGGTCTCCTACCCCTACCTCGGCGTGGCGACCCAGACGCTCTACCCGCAGCTCGCCGAGCGGCTCGACCTCGACACGGACACCGGCGTGCTGGTCACCACCGTGAACGAGGACAGCCCCGCCGACGAGGCCGGGCTCAAGGCCGGCGATGACCGCTTCCGCTTCCAGGCGCTGCCCGTCGTCGGCGGTGGCGACGTGATCATCGAGGCCGACGGCGACGTGCTCGAGCAGGACGGCGACCTCTCGACCGCGATCCTCGACAAGGAGCCGGGCGACACCGTCACGCTGAAGATCATCCGCGACGGCGAGGAGATGGACGTCGAGGTCACCCTCGGCGACCGCGCCGACGCTGAAACCAGCTGATCGCTCCCCGACGGAGCCGATGCACGGCGGGTACGGTGCCCGCGTGAGCGAACTCTCGCGTCTCGTCGTCGAACTGGCGACCGATCTGCGCGAGGAGGTGCTGCCCGAGCTGGGTCGCGCGGCCGGCCGCGAGCATTCCGGTGACGGGGCCGGCGGTGATGTCACCTTCGCGATCGACGAGCGGGCCGAGGCGCGGATGGAGACGTTCCTGGCCGAGCGCGCTCCCGACGTCGCCTTCTACTCCGAGGACCGGGGGATGGTGACCCCGGGCGGTGACCCGCGCTGGGTGCTGGTGGTCGACCCGATCGACGGCACCCGGCCGGCGATGGCGGGGCTGGAATCGGCGTGCGTCTCGGTCGCCGCGGCACCGCTCTCGGGCGACTCGGGCGGGCCGACGATGGCTGACGTCCAGGTCGGATGCGTCGTCGAGATCAAGTCGGGGGCGCAGTTCCTCGCGGTGAAGGGGGAGGGGGTGAGCCCCGCGCCGGTGCTCTCCGCGGAGACGCGGATCGAGCGGATGCTCTGGACCTACGGCTTCCGCGGGCGCCCGGTGGTGCCGACGTCGATCGTGATCGAGGAGCTGATCGACGCCTCCTCGGTCTCCGGCGGCACCTTCGACCTCGGGTCCGCCACCTTCGACATGACCCGCATCGTCACCGGGCAGCTCGACGCGTACGTCGAGCCCGGGCCGCGGATGATCGACGACGCGCCGTGGGTGCGGAAGGAGTTCGAGCGCGTTGGTCGCGGCGCGATCCTCAACAACTCGCCCTATGACCTCGCGGCGGCGGCGCTGATCCTGGAGGAGGCGGGGGCGATCTGCACCGACGCGTCGGGCGCCCCGCTCGGCGACCGGCCGCTGCTCGGATCCGGGCACGAGTTCCAGATGTCATGCGTGTGCGCGGCGACGCCCGAGCTCCACGCGGCGATCATCGCCTCGCTCGACGCCGGCATCGAGCGGCTCCGCGCCGCTGACCCGGCCGCCGCGGGTGGCAGCGGCTCGGTCGGGTAAGAAGGGACGTCATGGACGAGCACGACGAGCACGACGAAGAACCGCTGATCATCGTCTCCAACCGGGGTCCGGCCGAGTTCGAGCGTGGACCCGACGGCGAACGCGAGATCAAGCGGGGCGGCGGCGGCCTGGTGACCGCGCTGACCGGCCTCGCGACCCACCGCAAGGTTCTCTGGGTCGCCTCGGCGATGAGCGAGGAGGACGCGCGGGTTGCCGAGGAGGCCGGGGGCCCGGTCGAGATCGAGCTCGAGGACGCGAGCTACGAGGTGGACCTCGTCCGCTCCGACCCCGACGCCTACGACGCCTTCTACAGCGTCATCGCGAACCCGCAGCTCTGGTTCACCCAGCACTACCTCTGGGACCTCTCCAACGCGCCGGACATCCGCAAGGAGGAGAAGTTGGCCTGGGAGTACGGCTACAAGGTGGTCAACGACGACATCGCCCGCGAGGTCCTGCGGCAGGTCGAGGGTCGCGAGGCGCCGCTCGTGATGTTCCACGACTACCACCTGTACACGGCGCCGGGGATCGTCCGCGAGGCGCTCCCCGATGCGTTCCTCCACCACTTCGTCCACATCCCGTGGCCGCACCCCGACGCCTGGCGGATCCTCCCTCGGGTCTGGCGCGAGGAGCTCTTCGAGGGGCTCCTGGCCAACGACATCATCGGCTTCCACACGAGCTCCTACGTGCACAACTTCCTCGACTGCTGCCGCGAGCTCGTCGGCGCCGAGGTCGATTACCGCAACGAGGTCGTCCACTACGACGGCCGCGAGATCTGGGCCCGCGCCTATCCGCTTGGGATCGACGCCGGCCGGCTGCGGCGCGTCGCCGACTCCGAGGACGTGAACGTCTACGAGAAGCAGCTGCTCGCCCGCCGCCGCGAGCACCTGATCATCCGCGTGGACCGCGCTGACCTCTCGAAGAACGTCCTGCGCGGTTTCACCGCCTTCGACCAGTTCCTCACCGACCACCCGGAGTTCCACGAGCGGGTCACGTTCATCGCCCAGCTGGTGCCCTCACGGACCGACGTCGCCGAGTATCAGGAGTACCTGGAGCGGATCGAGGCGATCGTCGCCGTCGTCAACCATCGCCACGGCACGACGGACTGGATGCCGATCGACCTCCGCATGTACGAGAACTTCCACGAGGCGGTCGCCCGCTACAAGCACTTCGACCTCCTCATGGTCAACTCGCTCTTCGACGGGATGAACCTCGTCGCGAAGGAGGCCCCGGCGGTCAACACCCGCGACGGCGTCCTGATGCTGAGCGAGAACACCGGCGCGCACGAGGAGCTCGGCGCGTGCGCCCTCAGCGTCAACCCCTTCGACATCGAGGAGCAGGCGGAGACGATCCACCGGGCCCTGACGATGGGGGCGGATGAGCGCAAGCAGCGGGCCGACGAGCTGCGCGACATCGTCGATGCGACTGACCCGGGGATCTGGGTCGATCATCAGTTGGCGGACATCGAGGCCAAGAAGGCGGGTTAGCTCGGGGCCGGCCGGTGGGGGAGCCCCCTTCGGCATCACTCTTGCGACCGTTAATTGAGAGCACGGGCCGGGCGGGGGAAGGGATCCCGTCAGCACCGGCTTCGCCGGTTATTGGGGAGTGCTGCCGGGACCCCTCCCCCCGCTCGGCCCTTTCACAGGGCTTGGGACGGCGAGGGGTTCAGGACTGCGCGGGAGGCCGCGAACTTCGCGGGTTCCGGTGCGGTTTCGGGCTGGGGCCCTCACGGGCCGAATTGATTGATTCCCGGGGGTTGGTGCTGGGGTGGGGTTGGAGCGGGATCGGGTGGGGGGTCTGGGGTGGGTGGGGGCGGTGGAGCTGGTGGCGGCGGGGCTGGGGTGGTCGGCGGCGTTGGGGCTGGGGGTGGTTGCGGTGACGTGGGCGGCTTGGAGTCGTCGCTTGGGCTCGTCTTGCCGTCCGGCGGCTCCTCCGGATGTCCCGGTCGGCCGCCGTCCGGCTCCGGGTGATCCGGCCGGTCCTTGTCCGGGCCGCCGGCGTCGCGCTCCCCTCCCTCCTCCTTCTCCGCCTCGCCGTCGGCACCCGCGGGCGCATCTGGTGAGGGGGCGGGGGTTCGGCGTCTCGGGTCCGGCTACTCCCGCTAACCCGATCCTTGGATCCAGGGGCGGTGGCTCCGGTGTTCGCAACAGCGACGGCAGCAACGCCAGTGCTCCCACGGCCGCTGCGACCATCCCCGCAACCTGCAGGGCCCTGGGCCAGCTGACGCTCATCCCGCGCACGTCCCCTTCAACCCCGCGGCGGGGATCGGCGCCCCGCTCGCCCCGGGACAATGCCGCTGGGGCAATAGCTCTATAGTCCGCCGCCGCCTATGGCCGTCCTCGACTACGAACTCATCCTGATGCTCGATCCGCGAGCCGCCGACGACGCGCGCGAGAAGATCGCCGCCGACGCGAAGGCGAAGCTCGAGGCAGCCGGTGAGATCAAGAACGAGGCCAACTGGGGCACGCGCAAGATGGCGTACGAGATCGACCGCCAGCCCGAGGCCGACTACCGCGTCTGGCGCTTCACCGGCACCAACGACCTTCTCAGCGACCTCGACCACTCCCTGAAGATCACCGACGGCGTCCTGCGCTTCCGGATCTTCAAGGTGCCGGCCGACTCGCCGAACATCGTCCCGCCCGACACGGAGCAGATCATGCGCCGTGACGAGGACGAGCGCCCGCGCGGCCGTGGCCGTGACGATCGCGGCCCGCGTCGCCCTCGCAACGACGACGCTCCCGCCCCCTCGGCTCCCGCCGCACCTGCCGCCGGGGCACCTGCTGCCGAGACCGCTGCTCCCGCCGCTCCGGCCGAGCCTGCTGAGGCCGCGGCACCGGCAGCCGAGGCACCCGTCGAGGCAGCCGCTCCGGCCGAGCCCGCAGCACCCGCCGAGGCCGCTCCCGCCGCCGAGCCCGTCGCTCCGGCTGAGCCGGTCGACGCCCCGGAGTCCGCCCCTGCGGACGCCGACCCCGAGGCCTAGAGCCTCCCTCTCAGTTTGCGTTTCCCGCTGTTTGCGGGCTCGTTGAGCTGCCCGCCGGGCGGCCTCGCTTTGCCACGTGACCCGATGCCTACACTCGGCGACGGACTTAGAAGCAAGCCTCTGAAGGAGCACTTACTCAATGGCGAACATCAACCGGGTCACGATCACCGGGAACCTGACGCGGGACCCGGAGCTCCGCTCCCTGCCCAGCGGCATGAGCGTCTGCGAGCTCGGCGTCGCGGTCAACCACCGCCGCAAGGACAACGCGACGGATCAGTGGATCGACGAGCCCAACTACTTCAACGTCGTCGTCTTCGGATCGCAGGGCGACAACTGCGCTCAGTATCTGAGCAAGGGCCGTCCGGTTGCCGTTGACGGCCGCCTGCGCTGGTCCTCCTGGGAGGACAAGAACGGCGGCGGTAAGCGCTCCAAGGTCGAGATCGTCGCTCAGACGGTCCAGTTCCTCGGATCCCGCGGCGACTCGCCCGGCGGCGGTCAGCAGGGCGGCGGCAACCAGGGCTACACCCCGCAGTCGGACGTCCCGGCGGACACCTCCGACTTCAGCAACCCCGCTCCGGTCGCGGCGGGCGGCGGCACCGAGGACGACATCCCCTTCTAGGCGGAGGGTCGAGGCCCGCGCCCCGTTCACGGGGGGCGCGGGAAGAGGTGGCGGGGTTTCCATGCTCGAGAGCAACGAGCGAAGGAGCATGGAATGTCCGCAGCCAACATCAACCGGGTGACGATCACGGGGAACCTCACCAAGGACCCTGACCTGAGGGCGGTCGGCGAGTCTGGCGTCGAGGTCTGCGAGATGCGCGTCGCGGTCAACGCCCGCCGGAAGAAGGGGGACGAGTGGATCGACGTCCCGAACTACTTCGACGTCGTGGTCTGGGGCAAGCGCGGCAAGCTCTGCGACGACTTCCTCGCGCGGGGGAGCGGGGTGGCCGTCGACGGCCGCCTCGAGTGGCGCGAGTGGAAGGGGCAGGACGACAAGAACCACCAGGCGATCCAGATCGTCGCCGACAACATCCAGTTCATCGGGCCGCGCCGCGAGCGGGCCGTGGCAAAGGGAAGCGAGGAATCGCAGAGCTCCGATTCCCCTGCGACCGCCCCGAAGTCCGACGTCCCCGCCGACAGCTCGGGGTTCGAGCAGGGAGTGCCCGCCGGCGTCGGCGCGTCGGCCTCGTCGGACGATGACATCCCCTTCTGAGCGGCGCCCGCGAGCGGCGCGGTCACCGCTGACCGCGCCGAACTCGCAGGCGCCCTACAATCCGCGACCGCTCGTGAACAGCACTTCCAACATCACCCCCGGAGCCGCCCGCTGATGGCTACCCAGGCTCCCCCGCGCCGCGGCGGTCGTCGTGCGTTCGACAAGAACCGCCCGCGCAAGTACACGAAGCTTCCCGTCGAGTTCATCGACTACAAGGATCTGACCACGATCCGGCGTTTCATCTCCGACCGGGGCAAGATCCGCTCCCGCCGCGTCACCGGCCTCTCGCGCCGCCATCAGCAGCAGCTCGGCGTCGCCGTCAAGCGCGCACGCGAGGTTGGGTTGCTGCCGTACGTCGGCGAGTGACCCGAGGCTGACTGTGGCTCAGGCGATCCTGCTCAAGGAGGTCGAGGGACTCGGCGAGGCCGGGACGGCCATCGAGGTGTCTCCCGGCTACCTCCGCAACTACCTCGTCCCCCGCAAGCTCGCGCAGCCCGCGACGAAGGCCGCTCTCGACGAGGCCGAGCGCAAGCGCCAGGCCGCCGACAAGGCCGCCCGCGAGGCGCTGGAGCGCGCCGGCGAGACCGCCGCAGTCCTTTCCAAGACCGTGCTGACCATCAACCATCGCGCCGGAGAGGATGGCCGCCTGTTCGGCTCCGTCACCTCGAAGGAGATCGCCGAGGCGATCCAGGAGGCGCGAGGGATTCGCGTCGACCGCAAGCGGATCCGCCTCGAAGAGGGCATTCGCGAGGTCGGCACCTACATGGTCGAGGTCGAGGTGCCGGGTGGCGCCACGGCCAGCGTCAAGACCATCGTCGCCGAGCTGCGCTAGCTCGCAGTTGCATGGCGAACGGGCGGCGAGGCATCGCCCGGCCTACGCGTTCGCTTGCATCAGGCGGCCGGCCGGTCGATGCCTCGCCACCCGGTCCTCTGGTCGTTGCCGCAAATAGCCGCTTCGGATAATCGGGTCGCCGGGAGCCGTGCTTTCTTAGGGGAGGGCTTTCCCACGGGGGCGGATCTGTCCGCTCCGGGCTCTTCTATAGGGAACACACGTTCGCACGGACCCTCACCCATGACCGACCTGATCGAGACAAACGGATACGGGGCGCCCAACGGCGCCGACGGTCCCCTCCTGCAGCCTCACAACCTCGAGGCCGAGGAGTCTGTGCTCGGGGCGATGATGGTCTCCGAGGCGGCGATCGATCCCGTCGTCGTCGAGGTCCGGCTCGGCGCCGACGACTTCTATCGCGGTCGTCACGGGGTCGTCTACCAGGCGATCCACGACCTCTACGACCGCGGCGAGCCGGTCGATGCGCTGACCGTCACCGAGCTCCTGCGCAGCCAGGGCAAGCTCGACGACGTCGGTGGCCGCGACGCCGTCAACTCGCTTGCGTCGAACACCGGCGTCCCCGGCAACGCCGGCCACTACGCGCAGATCGTCAAGCAGAACTCGATGCTGCGGCGGCTGCTCGGCGCGGCGCAGAAGATCGAGCAGTCGGTCCACACCCGCGAAGGCGAGCCGCAGGACCTCGTCGAGCAGGCGGAGAAGCTCCTCTTCAACGTCGCCCGCTCCGAGCAGGCGGGCGATTTCTCGGCGATCTCCGACATCCTCGACGCCGAGACGGAGCGGCTCCACAAGCTCGCCACCGGCGACACGACGATGACCGGCACGCCCTCGGGCTTCAAGCGGCTCGACGACATCACCGGCGGCTTCCAACCCGGCAACCTGATCATCCTCGCCGCCCGCCCGGCCATGGGTAAGTCGAGCCTCGTCTGCAACATCGCCGAGAACGTCGCGTGGAAGGCGAAGATGCCGGTCGCCTTCTTCTCCCTCGAGATGTCGGAGACCGAGCTGGCGCACCGCTTCATCGCCTCGCGCGCCCGGATCGCCTCCGACCGGCTTCGCAAGGGTCAGGTCAACAAGGACTGGAACAAGGTCCTGAAGGCCTGCAACGAGCTCGCTGAGGCGCCGCTCTGGATCGATGACTCCTCCGACCTGAGCATGATGGACCTCCGCGCCAAGTGCCGGCGACTGCACTCGAGCGCGGGCGGTCTCGGGCTCGTGATCGTCGACTACATCCAGCTCATGCGCGCCGACGATCCGCGTATGGGTCGCGTCGAGCAGGTCGGACAGATGAGCCGTGGGCTCAAGGTGCTCGCCCGCGAGCTCGAAGTTCCCGTGGTCGCCCTCTCGCAGCTCTCTCGCGCCCCCGAACAGCGGACCGGCGCCGAGAAGGGAGTACCCATGCTCTCCGACCTGCGTGAGTCGGGTTCGCTGGAGCAGGACGCCGACATCGTCGCCTTCATCTACCGCGACGAGTACTACAACCCCGACGACACCGAGCGGCCGGGCGAGGCGGACCTGATCCTCGCCAAGCACCGCAACGGGCCGATCGGCAAGGTGCCGCTCGCCTTCCAGGCTCAGTTCCCGAAGTTCGTCAGCCTCTCGACCGGCGACGGCGGCGGCTACGACGGAGGCGCACCATGAGCGACCCCGAGCGCGGGCCGCTCGGCGGCCTGCGGGTGCCCGGCTCCGGCGACGCGCCGGCGCCGGGGGCGGACCCGCTGGGCATGCCGCTCGCCGGGCACGACCCGCTGGGCGGCAACGGGAAGCCCCTGCGGGAGGGCGGCGACATCCAGGCGCGGGCGACCTGCGCGGTCGGGGTCTGCGACGGGTCGGGCTGGCTCATCGGCGACGACGACGAGGCTCGTCCCTGCGAATGCCGCAAGCGGAAGATCCGCCGCGCGCGGGTGCGCGGGATGCAGAGCGCCATCCCCGAGCGCTACCGCGGCGTCTCCTTCGATCGCCCGCCGGTCTCCAACATGGCCACCGACCCGGGGAGCGCGGCCGTCGTCCGCGAGATCCGCGACTACTGCGAGGACATCGACGGCCAGCTCGCCGAGGGCAACGGGATCTGGCTGCACGGGAGCGCCGGGACCGGGAAGACGTCGCTGGCGATGCTCGTCTCCAAGACCGCGCTCGAGGCGGGCCACAGCGTCGCGATCTACTCGATGCCGCGGCTGCTGGCTCGCATCCGGCGCACCTACGACTCCGATTCGAGCGAGGAGGGCTACCTCTCGTTCTTCGACCGCCTGACGTCGGTGGACCTCCTCCACATCGATGATCTGGGAGCCGAGAAGAAGACCGACTGGGTGCTCGAGCAGCTCTACGCGATCGTCGATCGCCGCTACGAGGAGCAGCGCTCGATCGTCGTCACGACGAACATGGAGACCGACGAGCTGAAGGAGCAGATCGGCGAGCGCACGGTCTCGCGGCTGCTGCAGATGTGCGACATGGAGAAGCCGCTCTACGGAGACGATTGGCGCGAGCGCCGCGGCCATGCCGCACCGCCGCGGCCCGCCTGATCCGGGCGGGACCGGCCAACCCTCCATAATCAAGCGCCTATGCCGGGAATGGTGATCGTCGGCGCCCAGTGGGGCGACGAGGGAAAGGGAAAGATCGTTGATCTGCTCGCCGAGCGAGCGGATCTCGTCGTGCGCTTTCAGGGCGGCAACAACGCCGGCCACACGATCGTCCGCGAGGGCGAGGTCTTCAAGCTGCACCTGGTCCCGTCGGGGATCCTGCATCCCGGGACGACGTGCGCGATCGGCAACGGCGTCGTCGTCGATCCGAAGATCCTCACCGGCGAGATCGACGGCCTGAAGCGGCAGGGCGTCAGCACCGGCAACCTGAAGGTCTCGGCGAACGCGCACCTGATCATGCCCTACCACGTGTTCCTGGACACGGCGGGCGAGCAGAAGCTCGGCAGCCTCTCGATCGGCACCACGCGTCGCGGAATCGGCCCCTGCTACGCGGACAAGTCCTCGCGGCTGGGGATCCGGGTTCAGGACCTGCTCGACGAGAAGATCCTGCGCAAGAAGATCATGGCCGCGATGGAGCCGAAGCGGGCGCTCCTGCGCCAGCACGCCAAGGACCCCGCCCTCGATCTCCACACGATGACCGAGGAGTACGTCACCTACGGCCACCGCCTCGAGCCCTACATCGCCGACACCGCGCACATGTGCTGGACCGAGCTCGATGCGGGCAGGTCGGTGCTCTTCGAGGGCGCCCAGGGCGCGATGCTCGACATCGACCACGGCACCTATCCCTTCGTCACCTCCTCCAACCCGATCGCGGGCTCGGCATGCGTCGGCGCCGGCGTCGGGCCGCGCGACATCGACGACGTCTGGGGGATCACCAAGGCCTACTCGACGCGCGTCGGCGCCGGGCCGTTCCCGACGGAGCTCGATGACGAGGTCGGCGATCGCCTGCGCGAGCGCGGCGGCGAGGTCGGCACCACGACCGGCCGTCCCCGGCGCTGCGGCTGGCTCGACCTGGTCGCGCTCAAGTACGCGGTGCGCCTGAATGGGATGACGGGCCTGGCGATCACGAAGCTCGACGTCCTCAGCGGGATCGACACGCTTCGGGTCTGCGTCCGCTACCGCGGCGCCGAGGGTGCCGTGTTCGACGAGTTCCCGTACCACCAGTCGGTCCTGCATCACGCCTCGGCCGAGTACGAGGAGCTCCCGGGCTTCCAGGAGGACATCACCGGCGTCCGCTCCGAGGAGGACCTCCCCGACGCCGCCCGCGACTACCTCCGCTACATCTCCGACTTCGTCGGCGTTCCGGTCACGCTGATCGGCGTCGGTCCGGGTCGGGAGCAGATCATCTGGGTAGAGGGTGAGCAGACCGCGGACCTCAGAGCCGCCTGATACCGGAGGATCCGACCTTGAAGTTCATCTACAAGCCGCTGGCCATCATCTTGGGCCTCATCGCCGGAATGCTCGGCAAGAAGGCCTTCGAGCAGGTCTGGGGGATGATCGCCGACGATGACCCCCGCGACCCCGATGACCGCGATGCGAGCTGGGCTGAGGTCCTCGCCTCAGCGGCGATCGGCGGCGCGATCCTCAAGGTCGTCCAGGCCCTGGTGCGCCGCGGCGGCGCGAAGGGCTTCGAGCGCGCGACCGGCTTCTGGCCGGGTGACGAACCAGCCGGTTAGGGCAGGATGCTCGCGTGAGCGCGGGCGCAGCATTTCGAGCGGAGGCTGAGAACCAGCGGGCGACCCGCCGGATCGGGCAGCTCTTCCTCGTCGGCTCGATCCTCTTCGCGATCGGGTCGTTTCCGGGGATCCGCGACCTCACCCTCCCCGGCTCCGCGGCGATCCTCTTCGCCGGCTCCATCTTCTTCACCTCGGCCGCCGCCGAGCAGCTGCGGACCTCGGAGTCGGACAGGCTCGACATCGGCAGTGCCGCCGTCCAGCTCGCGGGAACGATCATGTTCAACCTGAACACGTTCGCCGCGCTCGACAAGCGGCTGGACACGCGCTCGCTCGACTTCCTCGTCTGGCTACCGAACGCGCTCGGATCGGTGTTCTTCCTGATCTGCAGCGCGATGGCGTGCGTCGCGGTTCGCGGCGCCGCTCCCAGGACGAAGCGAATCGCGACCCTGAACATGCTCGGTTCCGTGGCCTTCGGCGTGTCCGCGGTCACTGCGTTCGTCCAGCACTCGACCCAAGAGGCGCTCAACCAGACGGTGTCCTCATGGGGAACGCTGATCGGCGCCCTCTGCTTCGCCGCGGCGGCGTGGCTGCTCATCCCGCGCGGCGACCGCAGCTGAGTCCCCGCCCGAGCCAAACCGCCCGGTCGCGGTCGCGGCGCCACCTATATCCTCCGCCGCCGTGTTCGAGAAGGTCCTCATCGCCAACCGCGGGGAGATCGCGGTGCGTGTCATCCGCTCCCTCAAGGAAATGGGCATCGGAGCCGTCGCCGTCTACTCCGAGGCCGACCGGGACGCGCGTCACGTCCGCGAGGCCGACGAGGCGTACCTGCTCGGCCCCGCCGTTCCCGGCTGAGAGCTACCTGAACATCGAGAAGATCCTCGCCGTGGCCGCTGAGGCCAAGGCGGACGCGATCCACCCCGGCTACGGGTTCCTCGCCGAGAACGCTCCCTTCGCCCGCGCGATCGGCGAGACCGACATCACCTGGATCGGCCCGCCCGCCGATGCGATCGACGCGATGGGCTCGAAGACCCGGGCGCGCGAGATCATGAAGGAGGCCGGCGTCCCGATCGTCCCCGGCGCCACCGAGCCTTCCGAGACCGTCGCCGACGCCAAGAAGCTCGCCGAGGAGATCGGCTACCCGATCGCCTGCAAGGCGTCCGGTGGAGGCGGCGGCAAGGGCTTCCGCGTCGCCCTGACCGCCGATGACCTCGAGTCCGCCTTCGAGGGCGCCGCGCGCGAGGGCGAGAAGTTCTTCGGCGACGCCACGGTCTACCTCGAGCGCTATCTCGAGGACCCCCGCCACGTCGAGGTCCAGGTCCTCTCCGACTCCCACGGCAACACCATCCACCTCGGTGAGCGCGACTGCTCGATCCAGCGTCGCCACCAGAAGCTCATCGAGGAGGCTCCGGCTCCCCACGTCGACGAGGAGATGCGCGCGCGGATCGGCAAGATCGCCACCGACGCGGCGATCGCCGTCGACTACCGCGGGGCCGGGACGATCGAGGGCATGCAGCTCGGCGACGACTACTTCTTCCTCGAGATGAACACCCGCGTCCAGGTCGAGCACTGCGTGACCGAGATGGTCACCGGCATCGACATCGTCCGCGAGCAGGTCCGGATCGCCGCCGGGGAGCCGCTCTCGATCACCCAGGACGAGATGGAGATGCGCGGCCACGCGATCGAGTGCCGGATCAACGCCGAGGCCGCCCACAAGAAGTTCGCCCCCGCGCCGGGCAAGATCGGCGCCTACCTCGAGCCCTCCGGCCCGGGCGTCCGCGTCGACTCCGGCCTCGAGGCCGGCGGCGAGGTCACACCGCTCTACGACCCGATGGTCGCGAAGCTGATCACCTGGGACGTCGACCGCGAGAAGGCCACGCGACGGATGATCCGCGCGCTCGGCGAGTACAAGATCGAGGGCCTCACCACCCTGATCCCCTTCCACGAGACGATCATGGCCACCGAGCAGTGGGCGAAGGGCGAGACCTGCCGCGACCTGCTCGAGGACAAGGACTGGATCAAGAACCTTCCGACCGGCGATCAGGCCGCGATTCCCGTCGACGACGACGGCGCGGAGCTGACCGAGCGCGAGTACAAGGTCGAGGTCGGCGGCCGGCTCTACCCGGTCAAGGTCATCGGCGAGGCGCTCGGCGGCGGCGGTGGCGCCGCCGCTCCGGCCGGCAAGCGACCGCAGAAGCGGGAGCGCAAGGCCGGCGGCGGAGCCGCCGCCTCCGGCAACGACGTCGTCGCGCCGCTCCAGGGCTCGATCTTCAAGGTCGAGGTCAAGGAGGGGGACGAGGTCGAGGAGGGCGCGATCATCGTCGTCATCGAGGCGATGAAGATGGAGAACGAGATCACCGCTCACAAGGCGGGGAAGATCTCGAAGCTTGCGGTTGAGGTCGGCGCGGCCATCAACGCCGGCGACCCCATCGCCACCATCGAGTAGCGCTGACTTCCGGGCCGGGGCGTGGGGTGCATCCCGGCCTCGTCGCAGGGCCGCTTCGCGGCCTTGCTCCTGAGTTCGGCCGGGACGCACCCCACGCCCGGCCCTTGCCGCGCGGTCGCCTTGCCGACTGAGCCGTTCGCGATCATCGGACTGTGAGGGGAGGTGTGGTTGTCGGTGCGCTGGCCGTTGCGGTGGCGCTGTTTGCGTTGGTCGTTGCGGCGGAGCCGAAAGGGGAGCCCGATCGGGCGATACCGCCGTGCGGACCGTTGCGAGTGCCGCACCTGACGTTGGCTTCGACTCCGCCGTTGAGCGGGCCGAGGCTCAGGCTCCCGTCACCACGCAGCTCGGAGAGCGCTTTGGGCTGCTTCCTCAGGCTGCCGTGCTTCCCGTCATTCATGAGTTCAACGATCCGCCCAAGGCCGGGCTTTTGTTCGACGTGCGGACCGGCGAGGTGCTCTGGGAGCGTCATGCCGATCGCGAGCTGCCGATCGCGAGCCTGACCAAGATGATCACCGCCTACATGACGGTCACCGAGCATCGGCCGGATGAGCGGGTCCTGATCTCGAAGGCGGCGACGAAGACGGGCGGCTCGATGGTCGGCGTCCTGCCCGCCGGGAAGAAGGTGAAGCTCGAGGCGCTCCTGAAGGGACTGCTGCTCGTCTCCGGCAACGATGCCGCGACAGCGCTCGCCGAGCACGACGCCGGCTCGGTCTCCCGCTTCGTGAAGCGGATGAACGCGACCGCGAAGCGGCTCGGGCTGACCTGCAGTCACTTCACGAGCCCGCACGGTCTGATCGACCGCGGCAACCACTCGTGCCCGCGCGACCTGGCCTTGCTCGCGCGCGCCGACCTCTCCGAGCCGCGGATCGCCGCGATCGCCCGCACCGACAAGGTTCGGCTGCCCTTCCCGATCAAGGGCGGTGTCCTCGAGCTCTACAACAACAACCCGTTCATCCTGGCCGGGGACGAGCGCGTAACGGGATTGAAGACCGGCTACACCGACGCCGCCGGACGGTGCTACGTGACCACCGCGACCCGCAACGGCCGTGAGCTCGGCGTGATCCTGCTCGATTCCCCGCATCCGCTCGAGCAGGTGCCCAAGCTGCTCGACCTCGGGGGCCGGGCGTGACCTTGTAGGTTCAGCCCCTTGGCCGGCTTCCTCGACACGGGTCTCTAGCCGCGTGCGGGCGAGCGCCGAGCACAGCGCCGCCATCGAGGCGTTGCCCTGGCGCGGTCCCGGCGGCGAGCGCCCCGCCCTGCCGCTGCCGCCCGAGAAGATGCCGATGCGGTTCGCTGGCGGTCTGCGAAAGCGCTGGCGTTATGTCTCGGCCTTCGGCGACGAGCTCATGATCTGCGCCGCGAGCGTGCAGGTCGGACCGGCCTCGCAGACCTTCTGGGCGGTTCTCGACCGCGAGACGGGCGAGCTCCACGAGCGGACCAAGATGCGCCTGCCCGGCGCCCGCGGGGAGGTTTGGAACGAGAACGCCGAGGGACGGCCGCTCGAGGTCGGCTTCGACGACCGCGGCGCGATCAACCGCTTCGCCTCGGGCGACGAGATCAAGGGCAAGCTGAAGATCGGGGACGGAACCTGGCAGGAGTGCGTCTGCCCCGCACCCGATGGCGAGAGGACCCGGTTCGTCTGGACGCGCAAGCGCGTGGCCCCCATCGAGGTCGACGTGCATCTGCCCGGAGGCAAGCGCGTGAAGGCGACGATGCGCGGCGTCGAGGACGAATCAGCCGGCTACCACCCGCGCAACACCGTCTGGAGCTGGTCGGCCGGGATCGGCGAGGCAACCGACGGCCGCGCTGTCGGCTGGAACCTCGTCGAGGGGGTCAACGACCCGGCGACGGGGAGCGAGCGTGCGATCTGGATCGACGGAGAACCCGCGGCGAGCGAACCTGGCCCCGTCACCTTCGAAGCCCTCGACGCCATCGACTTCGCCGGCGGCGCGCGGCTCGAGTTCATCGCCGAGGCCGAGCGCTCGGCCGCCGAGAACAAGGGCTTCGTCCGCTACTCCTACCGGCAGCCGTTCGGCACCTTCACCGGTTCCCTGGACGGGATCGAGCTGGCCTCAGGCGTCGGCGTCATGGAGAGCCACGACGCCAAGTGGTGACGCCGGACGACTCGTAGGCCATGGCCGTTTGCAGCGGGGAGCCTGAGGCCAACATGTTGTCCTAGGACGCCCCACTGGCCGCCGGCAGGTCCGGCCTTTTGCAGCGGGGAGCCTGAGGCCGAGATATCGGCCTAGGACACCCCACTGGCGTCGTTTGGCCCGGACCGTCGCCCAGCGGGGAACCTCAGTGCGAAATATCGCACCGGAACACCCCACGGGCGAAGCGGCAGCCAATCACCCCCCGCCGGTCCAAAATCGTGCCGGAACCCGCGATATCCGCGGCCTGACGGACCGTTTCACGCGGCACTCCTGCCCCTACTTCCCTCACCAGCCCTTCCGGCCGAACCCGCCACCCCCGCCAGGCGTCAGCCCCAAGAAGGCCAGCCCCCTCACCGTCCCCACCGGCTCTCGACCTGACCACGCCACGGCGGCTCCTCGCCGGCGGCGAAGCGAGCGTCGTCGCGACCGAGCAGGGTCTCGAGCGGGACGAGCACCGGGTCGGCGGAGTCGAGGAGCGGGACGCCCTCGTAGCCGGGCAGCTCGCTCCGCTCGACCAGCTCGGCGGTCCGCTCCCAGCCGAGGGTCGGTCGGTAGATCCAGTACTCGATCTCGATCGCGGCGCCCGATTCGCGCACGCTGGTGAACGCCGTGGTCCGCCGGTTGGACGCGGTCACGTGCGGCCCCGCCCAGGTCGCGCAGCTCACCTGCCGGCAGCGGCGGTAGTCGACGCCGACGAGGCCGTCCTGAGCGAGCGGAGCCGGAGCGAGCGCGCGGATCGCCCCGGCGAGACCGCGGCCGTAGGCCTCGGTCAGCGGATCGCGCCAGCAGGGGTCGGGGTAGCGCACCGCGCAGCGCTGCTTGAAGGCGATCTGGGAGGCGAGCGAGGTCTCGCCGCCGGGGCCACGGCCGGTCACCAGGGCGGTCACCGCGATCGCGACCAACGCCATCAGCAGCACCATCGCCGCGTGCTCGACGGTTGCGGCTCCGCGCTCGGATCGGGTCAGGAGGGACATGCCCCGAACGTAGGGCGCGCCGGATCAGGGATGGGAGTCGCGGTGTGAAACTCCCCGCGCGGGGGTGTGCCGGTTCGCCGGCGTCCCCGGGAACGAGGGAACTAAGGAACTAGGGCCGCAGGCCGGTCGTCAGCAATCCGACCACGAGCGCTGCCGCGACCCAGAGGAACGCCAGCGTCGCTCCGGCGAGCGTGACCCTCGCGCCGATCCGCCAGAGGAGACCCGCGGGCTGCTCGTCGGGCGTGGAGGAGGCGGGGGGAAGGCTCGCGTCGGGCACCGGGACGGCCCGCCGGAGCGACAACGCGTACGCGATCCCCGAGATCACGAAGCCGGCGCCGCTGAGGAGCAGCCAGCGGCCGAGGTAGGTGTCGACGCTCTGGCCAGTCGTCGCCATGTACTCGTCGGGCGCCATGCGGAAGATCAGCGGGAAGTAGACGAACAGCGTGAGCAGAGCGAAGCCGATCGGCACGCGGATGTAGTTGTAGGCGTGGACCGTCATGCGCCCTCGTCTTGAACGCCGCGCCGGCCGGGATCCGCGCGATGCGCAGGAGCACGCTGTAGAGCGGCAGCGCGACGAGGTCGTGGAGGAGCGCTCCGGCGATGATCCAGATGAAGATGCGGACGCTGTTGTCGAGCGCGTCGATCCGGAGCAGCCCGTAGCCCGAGAGCAGCAGGCTCGCGACCACCGCGATCAGGTGCAGCGGCTGCGCGCCGTACTCGTAGGCGAAGCGCGATTTGGCGGGCTCGGTGTTGGGACGCTTCTGGTCCACGAGCGCCTAGGCCTCCTCGGAGAAGGTCATGCGCGAGACCCACTTCGTGTTGTGGACGCCGGGCAGCGCCGGGACGATGATCCGGGCCGGGAAGCCGTGGTCGAGCGAGAGGTCGGTGCCGTTGACCTGCAGCGCGAGCAGCGACTTCTCGTCCTCGATCTGGTTGGAGGCGAGCGTCGCCTGGCTGAAAGCGCCGCCCTCCTGCAGCGACTCGACGAGCACCGCCGGCGCCGCTCGGCGCGCCCGCCATCGCCGCGAGGTCGCCGAGCCGGACGCCGGTCCAGGTCTGCCAGGTGGTCCAGCCCTCGACGCAGGCGATCGGGAGGTGCTCGGTGTGCTGCTCCATCGCGAGGAGGTCCTCGCGGGAGAGGTCGATCTCGCTCTCGCCGCCGCGAAGCTTCAGCCGCCAGCCCGGCCCGCCCATGTCCTGCGTGACGCCCGCCAGCTCCGCGGTCTTGTTCACCAGGAAGTCGTTCGGGCCGCCGGGCCCGCCGGTCTGGCCGCGGGGGGAGAGGACGGCGATCTCGCGGATGCTTCCCAGGAGGTTCGCTCCCGACGTCATCAGCGCGAGCGCCAGCGAGCCGCCGGTGACGATCCCGATCAGGCCGCGGCGCGAGATGGTCGGCTCGTGGGGGTCAGGCGAGGCGAGGTCGTCGATCTCGGGGTCGGTGCGGCGCATCCGGCTGATCCCCTCGCCGAGCGGCCGGAAGGCGCCCTCGCGGCGGAAGGCGCCGCGCGACGACCGGCAGCTTCAGCGCGAGGTGCAGCGCCAGCGCCCCGAGGAAGACCATCGCCGCGTAGTAGTGGGCGGGCAGGAAGGCGAAGCCGAGCGGGCCGAGCCAGTACTCGATGTTCATCACGCCGGTGACCAGCAGGAAGATCGACGAGCCGACCAGGAGCAGCACGCTGAGCCGCTCGAGCGAGTGGGCGACCGAGCGCACCGGCGGCCGCTCGAAGAGCCGCGGGATGACCGACCAGAGCTTCGCGATCAGGATCGGGATCACGGCGAAGCCCGCGATCAGGTGCAGCGACTGCGTCAGCGAGTAGAGCCAGACCGGCCGGGTCGGCCAGTCGAAGAAGTAGAGGTCGACGTCGAAGCCGCCGGTCAGGTCGTTCGCGCCGATGCCCGGGTTGTAGGCGGCGTGGGAGAGGAAGCCCGTGAGCGCCGCGATCACGAAGAGCGGCAGCATCATCGACCCGAGGAACGAGGTCAGCCACTGGCCGCGCAGCGGGCTCCGCCAGAACTCCCGCCTGAAGGGCCCGATGTCCGGCGGATCGGGGAGCGGCGGCTTGCGCGCGTCCTCGCTCTCGGCGACGCGATCGCCGAAGCTCTCCAGCCGGCTCATGGGCGCTCCTCGTCGGGGTTGAAGATCTGGACCTCGCCGCCGGTGCGGCCGACGACGATCACGGTCGCCGCTCCGCTCGTCGACGCCGACCGTGTTCGGCTGCTGCACGGTCGCGAAGGTGTCGATGAACTTGGGCGCCAACTCGGTCAACTCGAGCTGGACTACGCGATTGCGGGCTGTTTGGGTCACGAATAGGCGTTCGCGGGACGGAATCGACCGCGAGCCCGTAAGGGCTGTACGGGACGTTCGTGCGATCGAGCAGGCGTGGCTCGCCCCCGTCCTCGGGCTCGCCGTCGTAGACGAGGATCGCGTCGCCGCCGGTGTCGGCGACGTAGAAGCGGCCGTCGTCGCCGGCGACGACGTGGCTGGGACCGGCTCCCGCGTCGAGCACGGCGAGCTGCTCGAGCGTCTCGGTGTCGAAGAAGGAGATCTCGCGCGCGGCGACGGAGACGACGGCGAGCACGCCACCGCTCGTCGCGACGCCGCCGGGCTGCTCGGGGGCATCGAGTGTGGCCGTGACCTTGCCGTCGCGGATGACGGTGATCGTGTCCCCACCCTCGTCGCCGACGAAGATCGTGCCGTTCTCGGCCTGGACGGCGTCGTGGGGGAAGTCGCCGGTGGTGATCGACGGCTCGGCGTTCACCCCGAGCTGGAGCGTGTTCGGACGGGTCAGCGGACGGTAGGCACCCAGATCGAGCCGGAGCAGCTGGTCCGTGTACTCGACGGGGATCAGCGCCGGTGGTGCCGTCCTGGGCGATCTCGAGATGGCGCGACGGGTCCGGCGTGGCGTACTGAGCGATCGAGCGCGCCCGCTTGACGTCGATGATCTCCAGCCGGTCGGGCTCGCGGAACGACACCGCGGCGATCCCGTCCTGGGAGTCGACCGCGACGCCCTCGGCCTCCCCCTTCAGCTTCAGCACCTCGCCCGACGGGCGCGGTCGCGGGCTTGGGTGAAGCTGCGGGCTCGACGGGAGGCGGGTTCCCCTCCTCGGAGCCGCAGGCGGACAGCGCGATCGCCATGGCGGCGCCCGCAGCGCCGCGAGCGCACCGAACGTCCCGCGGCGGGGTCCCTGCGCCCCGCTCCGGGACGTTCGGCGGGGGAGGAGGGGTGCGGGGAGCCTCACGAGGCCCGGCTCCCCTCGAGCCGCTCCAGGGCGGCGGCGCACCTCGTCCCGGGAGCCTCCGCGGCGACGGCCCGGAGCGAGTCGATCGTGTCGACGTCGCGGAGCTCCGGCAGCTCGGCGAAGGTCAGGCCGAGCTCGCGGAGCCGGTGGCGCTGCTGGTCGCCCGTGTCCGCCGCGCTCATCGGCACGCCCTCGAACACGCGCGGGTCGGAGCGCCTGAGGCCGATCGCCCAGTAGCCGCCGTCCGGAGCACCGCCGATGACCGCGTCGTTGCCCGGGGCCGCGAGCTCCGCCGCCGAGTCGGCGAGGAGCTGCGGGGTCAGCTGCGGCGTGTCCATGCCGACGAGCAGCGCCGGGGTCGCCCCGGAGTCCTCGAACGCGCCGGCGAGGCTGACGTCGAGCTCGCCCGGGCGCTGGGGGACGACGTCGAATCCAGCGGGCAGCCAGTCGCCGGCATCGCCCTCGAGCACCAGCACCCGCCGCTCGGCGGGAGTCGCGGCGACCGCGGCCAAGCGTGTCGGCGAGGCAGGCCGCGGCGATGGCCGCGGCGCCGTCGGCTCCCAGATCGGGAATCAGCCGCGTCTTCGCCTTCCCCGCGACTGGAGCCTTGGCGATCACGATCAGGGATGTATCCGAGGCCACTGGAAGTACGACGCGATCCGGGCCGATTCGGTTCATCGCATGGCCCGCGACATGTCGCCGATCGTGCGCAGCGTGCCCCGGACGGTCCCGGTCACCTTCGACCGGCCGCCGTCTCGGGGCCGGTAGCTGACCGGGACCTCCTCGACCCGCCAGCCCGCGTCGGCGGCCTTCAGGACCATCTCGAGCGGCCAGCCGAACCGCCTGTCGCGTAGCTCCAGCGCGAGCAGCGGCTCGCGGCGGGCCGCTCGCATCGGGCCGATGTCGGTGAACCGCCCGGCGCGGCGGCGGATCATCAGCCCGAGCGCGCGGTTGGCGACGCGCGCGTGCAGCGGCCAGGCGCCACGCTCGGCGACGCGGCTGCCGAGGACCAGGTCGGCGGTCCCAGCCATGACCGGGCCGGCGACCCGCGGCAGCTCGCCGCCGTCGAGCGAGCCGTCGCAGTCCATGAAGCAGACGATCTCGGATCGAGCGGCCGTCAGGCCCGCGAAGCACGCGGCGCCGAAGCCGGGGACCGGCTCGAGCACCACCTCGGCCCCGAGATCGCGGGCGATGTCGCCGGAGCCGTCACTCGAGCCGTTGTCGACGACGATCGCCCGATATCCCTCGGGGAGGCCCGCGAGCACCCCCGGAATCGCCTGCGCCTCGTCGAGGACGGGGAGGACGACATCGATGGTTCCGTCCCTCGCCACGCCCGTTCAGCCTAGTCCCGCCCCGCGACCCGGCGAGGCAGCTGTGATTGGCTGGGAGGGTGGAGCCCTCCGGAGCACCGAGTTCCTGGCGCGCGCTTCCGGGCACCGGGACGGCGCTTGCGCTGTCCGCGGTCGGCCTCCTGACCGTCGCCTACGGACTGATCGCCACCGCCGCCGGCTTCGAGCTCGGCACGGACCTGCCGCCGTTCTTCGCGCACTGGATGCCGGCGATCGACTCCGCCGCGCTCCTCGCGATCCCGCTCTTCGCCCTCGCGGTCGGCGCCGCCGCCTGGCTCGCCCGCTCCGACATCGGCGTCGTCGCCGTTCCTGGCGGCGGTTCTCGCCGTCACCCTGATCGCGCGTCTCGCGGTCAGCGCGGCGCGCGACGGAACCCACTTCGAAGCGGTCTACGGCCTCGATCCCGAAGCCGCCAACGAGTACCTGCCGGCGTTGCCCGCTCTGCAGTCGCTCGGCGTCCACACGTTCCTCGACCGGTTCGCGGAGCTCTCGCCGACGCTGCCGATCCACCCCTCCGCGCACCCGCCGGGCACGCTGCTGCTCCTCGACGGCCTCGGGATCGAGCGGGCGAAGGGCATGGCCGCGCTGACGATCGGGATCGGCTCGCTCGCCGCTCCGCTCACCTACGCGCTCGCGCGCACCTTGGAGATGGAGGAGTCCCGCTGCCGAGCCGCCGCCCTGCTGCTCGCGCTCTCGCCCGCCGCGCTGCTCTACGGCGTCACCTCCACCGATGCGATGTTCGCGACCTTCGGCCTCGCCGCCGCCTGCCTGCTGGTCGGCACCGGCGTGATCAGGCAGGCGCTGGGCGCCGCCGTCCTCGCGCTCGCCGCGTTCCTCTCCTGGGCGATGCTCGCGCTGGGAGCGTTCGCGGCCATCGTCGTCCTGCGGACCCGGGGCCTGCGCGAGGCGGTGACCATGTCGCTGATCGCGGGCGTCGTGATCGTCGGCGCCTACGCCGTCCTGTACGCGGCCACCGGCTTCGACCCCATCGGCGCCATCAGGGCCGCGGGGGAGGCCTACGATCTGGGCATCTCCAACGCCCGTCCCTACCTCTACTGGCTGTTCGGCTCCCCGGTGGCCTTCGCCGTGGCGCTGGGCCTGCCCACCGCCTGGTACGCGGCGCGCGCCCTCGGCACCGCGAACGCCGTCGCGATCGGCCTCGCGGCGATCATCCTCGTCTCGGTCCTCGTCGGGCTGACGAAGGCGGAGACCGAGCGGATCTGGCTCTTCATGGGCCCGCCGGCCGCCGTCGCGGCGGCGAGCCTGGTGCCGCTTCGCCGGATGCCGCTGATCCTCTGCGCGCTCGCGGCTCAGGCGCTCGCCTGCTCCCTTCTCCTGTTCACGATCTGGTGAGTGCGCTGATGTCCAGGGTCCTCGTCACCGGAGGCGCCGGCTTCGTCGGCTCCCACCTCGTCGACGCGCTGCTCGCGCGCGGGGAGGAGGTGCGGATCCTCGACAACCTCGATCCGCTCGCGCATCCCTCGGGGAAGCCGCCGGAGCACCTCGCACCCGAGGCGGAGCTCGTCGTCGGAGACCTGCGTTCGGCGGACGACGTCGGGAGCGCGCTCGACGGCGTCGACCGCATCTTCCACCTCGGCGGGATCGTCGGCAACGGCGAGTCGATGGTCAACGTCCGCAAGGCGATCGACTCGAACCCGGGCGGCACCGCCACCCTGCTCGAGGGGGTGATGGCCCGGCGCGAGGAGATCAAGCGGGTGGTGGTCGCTTCGTCGATGGTCGTCTACGGCGAGGGCTCCTACCGCTGCCCCGAGCACGGCGTCGTCACGCCCGGCCTGCGGCCCACCTCCCAGCTGCGGGAGCGACGCTGGGAGCCGGTCTGCCCGCGCTGCGGCGGCGAGACGACGCCCGAGGCCGTGCGCGAGGACGCGACGCTCCGCCCGGTCAGCGTCTACGGGATCTCCAAGCGCGACACCGAGGAGCTCGCGCTGGTCCTCGGCGAGGCCTACGGCTTCGAGGCGGTCGCGCTCCGCTACCTCAACATCTACGGGCCGCGCCAGGCGCTGGCCAACCCCTACACGGGGGTCGCGGCGATCTTCTCGGCGCGGCTCTTGGCCGGACGCGCGCCGCGCGTCTTCGAGGACGGCGGGCAGATCCGCGACCTCGTGCACATCTCCGACGTCGTCGCCGCGACCCTCGCCGCGATGGACGCACCGGGGGCTCCCGGGAAGGCCTTCAACGTCGCGACGGGCCGCCGGATCCGAGATCGCGGAGCTGGCTGGGACGCTGAGCGAGCGCCTGGCTCCGGAGCTCAAGCCGGAGATCACCGGCGAGTTCCGCGCCGGCGACATCCGCCACTGCTTCGCCGACACGTCGCTCGCGGCCGAGGTCCTCGGCTTCGAGGCGGCCACCTCCCTCGACGACGGGCTGCCGGAGCTGCTCGAGTGGGTCGCGAAGCAGACGGTGGACGAGCGGGGCGACGAAGCGCTGGAGGGGCTCCGGAGGGCCGGGCTCGTCGGGTAGAACACGGGCTCGTCGGGTACCTTCCAAGGAGATGGAAAGTGGACCCGAGAAGCCGCAGGTTGATGTTCCCGTCGGGGAGACGCCCTCCTACCGGCTCGAGATCGAGGACATCACCGTCGGCGACGGCATGACGGCTGCACCCGGCCACGTGGTCGAGGTGCACTACGTCGGTCACTCGTGGTCGACGGGCGAGCAGTTCGACGCCTCCTGGGACCGCGGCGACACCTTCAAGTTCGCACTCGGCAAGGGCCAGGTGATCGAAGGCTGGGACACCGGCGTCGCCGGCATGAAGCCGGGCGGTCGCCGCAGGATCACGATCCCGCCGATGATGGCCTACGGCAAGCGCGGCGCCGGCGGCGTGATCGGCCCCGACGAGACGCTCGTCTTCGTCGTGGACCTGATCGGCGTCAGGTAGCTCGACGGCCGGCGGGGGAGCGTGTCGGCGGGCGATTGCGCAGTCCCGCCGGGAGTTCGTAAAGAGTTCGCTGAGAAGCCGCTCCGCGTACAAAGGAAGAGCGGCGCAAAGGGTGCGTTCAACGCCGCTCACGCCGTTACCGCTCTCCGTCCAGACGGGGACGACCTCAAACCGGCATGAAGTTCTGGTGTTCGGACCCAGACCGGCGTTTCGTTGCGTTTTCGTCTCGCTGAGCGAGATCGAAACGCGACGGAAGCTTGCGACGAGCGCCGCTAGGACAGGCCCTGGCGGGCTTCGGAGACCAATGTCACGGCCTCCGGGAAGATCATGCGGATCGCGTCGCGGATCTGAGTGGCCTGCTCGTCGGAGCTGCCCGTGAGCTCGATCTGACCGATGGCGGCGACCGTCATCGTCACGGCGAGCTGGATCGCGTTGTCGGCCCACGCGACCTTCTGGGCTCCCTGCATCGAGTCGGCCAGCTCACCGAGCCGGGCCTGCAGGTCGTCGGGGTCACCGAAGAGTCCGAAGCCGCCTTCCATGACCCGGAGAATACGCCCTCGGGGTCGCCGGCTGGAAGGGTCAGTTGAGCGTCGCTCTGAGGTTGCGCAGGACGACCTCGTCGTCGCGCCTGCGCGCGCCGTGGAGCGGCAGCAGCGCGGCGAGCTCGGCCGTCCGGATCGCGCGCGCGATGTCGCCGCGCTCCTCGTAGCGCTCCCCGATCGCGCCGAGCAGCAGCCGGGCGACGACGTGCGGGCAGACCCACGACGGCTTGCCGCGAGGTGGGCGGCCACCGGGGACCGGATCGATGAGGACCGTCCGGCCCTCCTCGCGGTCGCCGATCAGAAGCGCGGAGCCGGCGAGCACCGGGAAGGTCGCGAGGCCGCAGCGGGAGCCGATCGCGGCGTGGATGATGGCCAGCGCGTAGGGGTGGCCGCGGCGCTCCTCGATCACGCGGTCGAGCATGAGCGCCTCCGGGTCGCGATCGAGCCGGCTGCGCAGCCGCAGCCGCCCCTCGAGGTGTTGAACCAGGGCATTCGCCCGTGTCTCGGGCGGCAGGCCGGAGAGGTCGCCGAGCTCGGCGGCGAACGCGTCGAGCCGGGCGAGGCGCTCTCCGGCGACGTCGGGTGGAGCTCAGAGGCGATCGCGAGCGCGACCTGCTCGAGCGTCACGCCCGTCAGCCGGGCGATCTCGGCGAACCGAGGTCCAGGGAATTAGGGTTCCCTAATGCGATGGGGAATTCATAGCCGATCGGAGCGACCGGCGCGTCGCCGTCCTGCCGCTCAGGCCGGGGCCGGTCCGCTCTCGCCGGTCTTCCCGCGGGCGACGAGGATGCCGCCGCGGCCGAGTCGGGCGGCGCCTCGCTCGAGCGGGTAGGCGAAGACCGCGCACGGCACCCAGACGAGCCAGGAGACGAGGTAGTCGAGGCGCCGGAGCAGGCGGTCACGCGTGGTCACCGGCTTCGGGAGCCGCCCCTCGCGGGCGTTCTCGAGGAAGTTGTCGCGGTAGGTGAAGGCGTTGATCAGCGTCTGGCGCATCTGCGTGTAGCTGCGGCGGGAGTAGGGGGTGACCACGTCGACGACCTCGACGCCGCGCTGGGCGAGCAGCCGGCGGACTGAGTCGGGGCTGAGATGGAGCCGGCGCAGCTCCGGCTCGAGCCCGGCCCACTGGGCGCCGCCGAGGCTGCACTGGACGCTCGCGCCGTTGGCGGCCTCGATCTCGATCGACCCTCGGTCCTCAGCCGTGATCGCAGCGTCGATCTCGGCGGTGGCGTCCGGCGCCGCGTCGTCTCGGGTGACGGCGAGCCGGCAGGTCTCGCAGCGGTCGACCACGATCTTCCTGCCGTGGTGCAGCGGGTCGTGGGCGGCCGTCCACCCGAAGAGCTGAGAGCCGCAGGCGGGGCAGGGGTAGTGGACGAGGTCGTCGTTCACGCCGGTTCCTCGAAGTCGACGGACATCCCGAACGGCTCGAGCGCCCCGAGGAACGATTCGGGATCGAACGCCTGCGCCGGCGCGAGCGCTCCGCTGCGGTCGTAGTCGGTGGCCGACATCCGCAGCGCGCCCTCGGCGATGATCGTCGCGGTGATGCCGTAGATGTCGCTGCCGCGGAGGACGCCGCGGCGCCTGCGGCCGTCGGCTGCGGTCGACGTCGCAGACGAGCGTGAAGCGGACGGCCTTCCGCGACCTCTCGCTCGGTCCCTCGGGCATGCGGTCGATCAGCCGGCTGAGGCCGGAGCGCACCGGGCCCCTGAGCGCGAGGCCGCTCAGCGTCATCGTCGGCGCCGCAAGCGGTCCCAGCGGGAGACCGATCAGGGAGCGGACGTCGATCACCGTGCGCATCCGCGCGGTGTCGACGTGGCGGGGAACCGTGATCGTCTCGCCGGCGGGGTAGCGGCCGACGCGCCGGGAGCCGATCGGCGAGGGGAAGTCGAACTCGCCCTCGCCGACGTGGCGGGCGGCGGTCCGGTGCGCGCCGTCGCGCCACTCGAGGTCGCCGCCGCTCATCATCTCGAGCGCCGAGAGCGCGGTGCCGCGGGTCGGGCCGAAGCCGCGGATCGTGTAGGCGACGGTCAGGTCCCGAAGCGGTCCCAGGCCCGCGGCGGTGCGGGCGGCGAGCATGTCGCCGGGCGCGTAGTCGAAGCCCATCCCGCTCGCGAGGGCGGCGCCCGACGCCTTCGCGGCCGCGTCGTGGATCTCGAAGGAGGCGTGGATGAACGGTTGCTCGCCGGTGGTGTCGAGGTAGTTGGTGCCGGTCGCGGCGGCCGCCTCGATCAGCGGGCGGCCGTGCAGCGTGAACGGGCCGGCGCAACCGATCACGGTCGCCGCGGGCTCGAGCAGGGAGCGCAGGCCGCTCGCGTCGTCCAGCGAGACCGCCGCAACCGGAGGCGGGCTCGGCAGCGATGCGGCCACCGCCTCGAGCTTGTCGCGGGATCGGCCGGCGATCGTGAAGTCGGCGCCGCGACCCGCGAGCTCGGCGGCGATGAGCTTGCCCGTGTAGCCACTCGCGCCGTAGATGACGACTGGTCCTGCCTTGCTTGAAGCTGCTGGAGCCATGGCCGCGGAGCCTAGTGACCGCGCCTCGCGCACAACGGACGGCGCCGGGAGGCGAACCTCGCTTGAATACGTCGCGGAATGCCGAACCTGAACCCAGGACAGATCGCGATGCAGCAGCGCTTCGAGCGGGCGATCGGCCTCGCGGCGCCGTTCCTCGATGCGGTGCTGGGGGTCGGCGAGCGCATCAGCAGGATCGCCGAGCCGACCGATCACGAGTACTACCCGATCCGTCCCGGCGGACGGGTCGCCTTGCCGGGTGAGCCGGATTACGACGCTGAGGCGGACCTCGCGATCGTCCCGCCGCCGCCCCGCAACGCCGACGACGCCGCCTAGCCCGGCGGCGGGCCTCGCGCCCGCCTAAGATGTGCGCCCCGCCGCCGAACGCGCCGGTTCCCTCCATGGCCGAAGAGCGCAACACCCAGGTCGTCGAGACCGAGCAGCGGCAGTCACGCATCGTCGTCGTCACGACGTTCCTCGGGGTCGCCGCGAGCTTCGGCGGCCTGATGGTCCGGGCGTCGGGTCTCGACGCGGAGAAGGACGGAGACGCCGAGCGGCTCGTCGACAGCGCCGACCACTTCGACACCATCCTCGCCGGATCGATCATCTCGGGCATCGGCTACCTGCTCCTCGCCGGAACCGTCTTCTTCCTCTTCTCGGCCGCAGCCCGTCGCAGCGATCTGGTTCGCACCTCGATCCAGCCGCTGATCTTCATCGGAGCGACGCTGCTCGCGATCTCGGGCGTCCTCACCGCGGTCGCCTTCGACGGCTTGGCCACCGACTTCATCGACGCCGGCGGACCGCTCGAGGGCGACGCCGCCGATGACGCGGCCTCCGATCTCATCGCCGATTCGACCCTGATGACGTTCGGCGCGTTCGCCGGGCTCGCAGGCCTCGCCGCGTTGACGTTCGGCGTCATCTACACGGCGCTGTGGGCGATGCGGACGGGCCTTGTCACCCGCTTCTGGGGAACTCTCGGGATGGCCTTCGGCGCCGCCTTCCTGCTCGCGCAGTTCCTCGGTCCGATCGGGTTCTTCGGATTGATGCTGTGGCTGATCCACGTCGCGCTCGTCTCCCGCGGCCGCTGGATGGGCGGGCCGCTTCCGGCCTGGGAGCAGGGCGTCGCCGTGCCGTGGCCCGACCCGAACGCGCCGCCACCCGAGCCTGACCCTGAGGAGGCCGCGGATCCCGAGGACTTCGAGGGGACGGCGACCGAGGTCACCCCCGAGCGCCCAGGGCGCCGCGACAACAAGCGGAAGCGGAAGCGCAAGCAGCGGGGCTGAGGGCCGACGGATGGAGCGCTCCCACGGGCTTCGGGCTGCCCGATCCGGTGGTGCGTCTCATCCTCGGGTTGCTGGGCGCCATCCAGGCGACCGACGGGCTCTACGCGCTCTTCGCCCCGCGCTCCTTCTACGACGACTTCCCGCTCGGCCGCGGCTGGGTCGAGGCGCTCCCCGCCTACAACGAGCACCTCGTCCGCGACGTCGGCGGGTTGTTCATCGCGACCGCGGTGATCCTGCTCGCCGCGGCGTCTGGCTCGACCGCCGGCTGGTCCTGGTCGCGTCGCGTCTCGTTCCTCGCTTTCGCCGTTCCGCACGCGACCTGGCACATGTTCAACCTCGGGCCGTACGGGACCGTTCGACACGATCGGGAACGTCGATCGCGCTCGTGTTCATGGTCCTCGGCCCGCTGGTGGTCCTGGCCGGGATGTGGCCCGGCCCGGCGAGGCCGACGCTGAGCCTCAGACCAGGCTCGCGACCAGCGCCACCGTGACGACCAGCGCCGTCGTCCAGGTGATCGCCTCGGCGGTCGTCTCCAGGTCCAGTCCGTAGGCGTGGGCGACGATCATCGAGTTGAGCCCGCCGGCATCGCCGCCATCAGCAGGTAGGTGCTCGGGAAGGTCGATCAACGGCAGCGAGAACAGGTAGAGGAGCCCAGGGACGAGGAGGAGCTTCGTGAAGCCGATCGCGACCGTTGGCTTGCTGATCGGCGGCGGCAGCTTGACCTCACCGTCGCCGGAGTCGTGGGCGAGGGTGGCGCCGACGGCGAAGAAGCCGACCGGGAGGATCAGGACCACGATCACGCGCGAGATGTCCACGAGGACGTCGGGCGCCAGCGCGTCGGGCGCGACAGCGCCGCGACCGCCGCGTACAGGGGGAGGTTGCGGGCGAAGAAGGCGCCGTGCCACGTTCGCGGGCGCCGCTCCCCGGCCTTCGTCCCGAACGCGGCGCCGACGGCGAAGCCGCCGATCAGGAGCGCCGGGACGCCGACGCCGATGTCGTAGGCCACCCCCTCGCCGAGGCTGTCGGAGCCGAGCAGCGCTGCGACGAGCGGATAGCCGAGATACCCGGTGTTGGCGACGAGCGTGCACGTGACCATCGCTCCGACCTGCGGCGGCTTCGCGCGGAGGAGCTTCGAGCCGATCAGGCCGGCGACGACCGCGGCGATCGCAACGGCGACCCAGGCGAGCGCGATGCCACCAGCGTGGTCGGTGTCGAAGTCGACGGCGGCGAGGTTGAAGAACGTGGTCGGCGGGAGGACGACGTAGAGCACGACCAGCAGGGACTTCCGGGAGGAGTCCACGGCGCGCTCGGGGTAGCGCCGCTCGGCCCAGATGCCGCCGGCTGCCGAGAGGAGGATTGCGGCGATGATCGCGAGCATGGGCTACGGGCGCGTCCCATCCTTGCGAACGCGCCCGATTAACCGCAGGAGTCCCGGGGTAGGCCCCGGCTTGCGTCGACTCGCTCGAGCTTGGTCATCGGCGCTTCGGCGCATTCATGCGTGGGTCCGCCTCGCCGATCGCGACGACGAACAGGTCGTTGACGTTGGTGTGGGTCGGGCCGGTCTCGATCCCGTCCCCGAGCGCAGCGACGGCGGCGCCCGAGCGATGCGTGGCAAGCGCCGCCCGGAGGTCGAGGCCGAGCTCGGCGGCGCGTGCTGCGGTGGCGCCGTCGGCGACCGCGCCGGCGAGGTCGGTGCCGCCATCGGAGCCGTCGGTGTCGATGAAGGCGACGGCGACGGGGGCGCCGTCGAGCCGGGTGCCGGCGGCGAGCGCCGCCTCCTGGTTGGGACCTCCGAAGCCGAAGTCGTCGTCGGGACCGAGCCGCACGGTGCTCTCGCCTCCGCAGCCGACGAGGACGCTCGGGCTCGGGAAGGGACGTCCGCGCTCGGCGCTCTCGGTCGCGATTCCGGCGAGGATCCGGCCGACGGGCGTCGCCTCCTCCTCGAGGCTCGTCGAGAGGACGATCGCCTCGGCGCCGGCCGCGGCAGCGGCCAGCGTCATCGCCTCGCATGCGGTCTCGCCGGTGACGAGGAGGGTGGAGTGGATGTCGACGCCGGAGAGGTCGGGAACCTCCAGGCGCGGGTCGGAGAGGTGGGCGCGGATGCTCTCGGGCACCGCCTCCCAGAGGCCGTGCCCGTGGAGGACGGCCAGCGCGTCGGCGACGGTCGATTCGTTGGGGACGCTCGGGTCGGTGATGGCGTCGAGCACGTCGCCGGCGACGTCGGAGACCGTCAGGTTGATCACCGTCGCGGGTGCCGCGGCAAGCGCGAGCCTCCCGCCCTTGAACGCGGAGACCTGCTTGCGGACCGTGTTGACCTCGGTGATCGAGATCCCGGAGGCGAGGAGGAGCCGGTGGAGCTCCCGCTTGTCGGAGTCGGGGACCCCGGCGGGCGGGAGGCTCGTGAGGGCCGAGCTGCCGCCGGTGAAGCAGGCGATGACGACGTCGCCCTCGCCGAGCTCGAGCGCCTGCTCGAGCAGGCGGCGGGCGCGGCTGACGCTGCGGCCGTCGGGGAGCGGGTGGGAGGCCTCGAGCACCTCGATGCGCTCGAGCGCGATCGCGTCGTCGCCGTGGCGGACGACGATCGTGCCGCCCGAGAGCCGATCCCCGAGGACCTTCTCGAGCGCCGCCCCGATCTTCAGGCTCGCCTTGCCGGACCCGAGCACGACGATGCGCCCGCTCGGGTCGACCCGGTGGCGGTAGCCGTCGATGACGAGCTCCTCGCCCTCCAACCGGACCAGCCGCTCGACGGCGAGGCCGGGGTCGCACGCCGCCAGGCCGGCGGCGGCGACGCTCAGCGCCAGCTCGCGTGGGCCGCGGAGGCCGTTGGCGAGGAGGCCCTCCAGGTTGAGGATGCTCGCCGGGCCCCCAGCCTCACCCGGACCGCGCTCGCGCTCGGTGGGCGTGGCCGGGGCCATGGGTCAGGCGACCGCCGGCTGGGGGAAGACGTCCCCGGGGTACCTGGCGGTGGCCCCGAGCTCCTCCTCGATCTCGATCAGGCGGTTGTACTTGGCGGTGCGCTCGCCGCGGACCGGGGCGCCGGTCTTGATCTGGCCGGCGTTCAGGGCGACGACGAGGTCGGAGATGATCGTGTCCTCGGTCTCGCCGGAGCGCTCAGAGACGACCACGCTGTAGCCGTTGCGGTGGGCGAGCTCGGCGGCGTCGAGCGCTTCGCTCAGCGTCCCGATCTGGTTGACCTTCCAGAGCAGGGAGTTCGCGGCGCCGACCTCGAGGCCCTGCGCCAGTCGCGCTGGGTTGGTCGTGAACAGGTCGTCGCCGACGATCTGGATTCCCGAGACTCGCGTCAGCTCCGCGAAGCCGTCGAAGTCCTCCTCGTCGAGCGGGTCCTCGATCGTGACGATGTCGAACTCGCGGATCAGCTCGAGGTAGAGCTCGATCATCCCCGCCGTGTCGCGCTTCTCGCCGGCGATCGAGTAGATGCCGTCGGAGTGGTAGTGGGTCGCGGCGGCATCGAGCCCGTAGCGGAAGCGGCCGGTGTGGCCCGCGTCCTCGACGGCTTCGTGCAGCAGCCCGAGCGCCTCGTGCGGGCTCGAGATGGCCGGCGCGTAGCCGCCCTCATCGCCGGTGTTGAGCGCGCTCTTGCCGTAGCGCTCGAGCAGGATCTCGGCGAGGGCGAGGTTGACCTCGGTCGAGATCTGCAGCGCCTCGATGATCGAGTCGGCCCCGACGGGGATGCAGATGAACTCCTGGAAGTCGAGATCGTTGGAGGCGTGCTTGCCGCCGTTGATCAGGTTGACCAGCGGTGCCGGGAGCATGTGCCCGTTGCCGTTGATGTAGCGAGTAGAGGGGCTGACCGTGTGCTTCGGCGGCGGCGCGAGCCGAGGCCAGCGAGATGCCGAGCAGGGCGTTGGCGCCGAGGCGACCCTTGTTCTCGGTTCCGTCGATCTCGATCAGCTGCGCATCGAGGGCGCGCTGGGAGCCGACGTCGAATC
This sequence comes from uncultured Solirubrobacterales bacterium, assembly GCA_963740845.1. Classification (GTDB taxonomy): domain Bacteria; phylum Actinomycetota; class Thermoleophilia; order Solirubrobacterales; family 70-9; genus RHKX01. The sequence continues at coordinate 1,226 of CAVUFM010000013.1, read as the reverse complement.
CGCGGAGGGCGTCCGCGAGCTCGCCGTTGACGTTGCCGACCGCGCCGAGGACGCCGAAGCCGCCGAAGCGGTCGCCGCCGTCACGAAGCTCGACGGCCTCGTTGGCGCCGGTCGAGCGTCCCGAGGGGACGTCGGCGCGCCCGGTCGCGCCGCATTCGAGCTCGACGTCGACCCGGACGGTCGGAAGGCCGCGGCAGTCGAGTACCTCGCGCGCCCTCAGTTGAAGTGATCTCGAGACCGCTCACGCGGTCACCTCCTCTCGCGCCTTCAGCGCGTTGGTCAGGTTCTCGGTTGCCTCGTCGAGGTGGGCGCGAAAGCGCTCCTCGGCGAGCTTCAGGTCTCCGTCGACGATCGCCGCGAGCAGCTCCTGGTGCTCGACGGCGACCTGGGAGGGCCGGTCGTAGTGCGGCCGCAGGTGGGCCATGCAAAGCAGGATCTCCGACTGGACGCCGCCGTAGGCGCGGGGGAGGCGCTCGCCGCCGGCGCCGTCGATGATCGCGCGGTGGAAGTCCATGTCGGCGTCGACGACGGCCCGCCAGGAGGCGTCGTCGGCGAGGCCGTTGAGGCGCTCGACCGCGCGCTCGGCGTCCGGGAGCTGCGTGCCGTTCTCGATCACGAGGCGAACCGCCTCGAGCTCGAGGGCGCTGCGGAGCCGGAAGATGTCGGTGATGTCCTCGCCGTCGAGGATCGCGAGCTGCACACCGCGGTTGGGGGTGCGGCGCAGCAGTCCCTCCCCGATCAGGATCTGGGTGGCGGCGCGGAACGTGTGCCGGGCGATCCCGAGGCGCTTGGAGTACTCGGTCTCCCGGAGCCGGGCGCCCGGCTCGAGCGAGCCGTCGAGCACCATCTGCCGGAGCGCGTCGGCAGCTGCTTCGACGACGGATACCGTGCGGAGACGGATCTCGGGGTCGGGTCCCGGGTGATCGGAGGTGTCTGAGATGGCCTGCACTTGAGTGTTAGATTGTTCCACAATTCGACGATAGCACAGAGATATGGAAAGGACACAGAGATGACTCAGGCCGCGCCGGAGGACCGCATGCAGACCCTGCTGAAGCGCGAGGAGGAGCGCTTCGAGGAGCTCCATCCGCGCTCACGCGAGATCCACGAAGCGGCTGAGCAGGACCTCCTCTCAGGCGTGCCGATGAACTGGATGACGCGCTGGCCCGGACGGTTCCCGGTCTTCGTGAGGGAGGCGCGGGGGGCGGAGGTCACCGACGTCGACGGCA
>CAVUFM010000012.1:0-525472 GCA_963740845.1 uncultured Solirubrobacterales bacterium | reverse complement strand
CTCGTCGATCCCGACGGCGCGCCCCGCCACACGCTCGAGCGCCGCCACCCGATCGACGGCCAGTGCGTGGCGCAGTCGATCGACACGTTCGCGCGCGCCTCCGGACGTCACCCCGAGCGGCTCGAGGACGCCCGCCGCGTGCTCCGGTTCGGGCTCGAGCGGATGCGCCGCTCCGACGGCGCCTTCCACTTCCAGCGGCAGCGGCGCTTCGTCAACCGCGCGCCCCACGTGCGCTGGGTGCAGGCGCCGATGCTCTCGGCGCTCACGACGCTGCTCGAGGCCGAGACCGCCACTGCGGGTAAGGGAGCGGAAGCGTGAGCGGCCTCCCCTTCAGCAGCGGCAACCCCCTCGGCGAGCCGAAGGTCTGGATCGACATGTCCAACTCGCCGCACCCGCTGTTCTTCGCGCCGATCGCGCGACGGATCGAGGAGGTCGGCGGGAGCGTCGTCGTCACCTACCGCGACCACGCGCAGACCGCGGAGCTGACGCTCGAGCGGTTCCCCGATGCGACGCTCATCGGGGAGGAGAGCCCGCCCGGCAAGGCGCGCAAGGCGGCGGCGATCGGCGGCCGCGTCGCGCGGCTCGGCCGCTGGGCGTGGAAGGAGCGTCCGCAGGTCGCGCTCTCCCACAACTCCTACGCGCAGCTCGTCGCCGCGCGGTCGCTCTGGATGCCGTCGGTGACCGCGATGGACTACGAGCACCAGCCCGCCAACAACGTCGCCTTCCGCGCCGCCAACCGGATCCTCCTGCCCGAGGCGGTGCCGGAGGAGATCGTCCGCAAGCAGGGAGCGAAGGAGGCGAAGGTCGTCCGCTACGCCGGGCTGAAGGAGGAGGTCTACCTCGCCGACTTCGAGCCCGACGAGGGGATCCTCGCGCGCCTCGGCGTCGAGCGGCCCGAGGGCGGAGCGGTCGTCGTGGCGCGCTCGGCTCCCGCGGGCGCCGCCTACCACCCCGACGAGAACCCGATCCTCGACGACTGCCTGCGCCGGCTCGATGCCCGCGCCGACGTCGTGATCGTCGGCCTCGCGCGCCATCCCTGGCAACGCGAGGCGATGCGCGGGCTGGACCTGAGGAGCCTCGTCGTCCCCGACGGCGCGGTCGACGCGCGCTCGCTCCTGCACGCCTCCGACGCCTTCGTCGGCGCGGGCGGGACGATGAGCCGGGAGGCCGCGCTGCTCGGCGTCCCCACCTGGAGCGCGTTCGCGGGGGAGCGCCCGGCGGTCGACGAGTGGCTCGAGCGCGAGGGTAGGCTTCACGAGCTCACGAACCCCGATCAGCTCGACGCGATCGGGCCGCGCGAGGACCGGGGCGCGGATCTGCTCCGGCTCGAGCGGGAGGGGGTGCGCATCCGCGACCTGTTCGTCGCCGAGGTGCTCCGCACGTTCGAGACGACCGCCGACGGCCGGACCGACCGCCGCACGCGCGGCCGCCGGTCAGACACATAGGAAGGCTCCCCAGAGACATGTCCGACAACCCAGATGTCCCTTTCGTTGATCTGAGGCCCGATGCACGACGAGGTGCGCGCCGAGATCGACGCCGCCATCGCCACCTCCGTCGAGCGCGGGGACTTCATCCTCGGCGCCGGCGTTGGCCGAGTTCGAGGCCGAGTTCGCCGCCTACTGCGGCGCCGAGCACGCCGTCGGCGTCGGCTCCGGAACCGCGGCGCTGCAGATCGCCTGCCTCGCGCTGGGAATCGAGATGGGCTCGGAGGTCATCGTCCCCGCCCACACCTACATCGCCTCCGCGCTCGGCCCGCTCCACGCGGGGATGAAGCCGGTCTTCTGCGAGGTCGACGAGGCGACCGGCCTGATCGACCCCGACGCCGCCGCCGCCGCGATCACCGACCGCACCGCCGCGATCGTCGCCGTCCACCTCTACGGGCAGGTCTGCGACCCGGGCCCGCTGCGCGAGCTCTGCGCGGCCAAGGGCATCGCCCTGATCGAGGACGCCGCGCAGGCCCACGGCGCCTCCTTCGGCGGCGAGCGCGCCGGATCGATCGGCGACGTCGCCGCGTTCAGCTTCTACCCCTCGAAGAACCTCGGGGCCTTCGGCGACGGCGGCATCGTCACGACGAACGACCCGGCCGTCGCCGACCTCGCCCGGCGCTGGCGCAACCTCGGCCAGCTCGGCAAGGGCGATCACGACGTCCCCGGGATGAACCAGCGCCTCGACACGCTCCAGGCGCGCATCCTCAGCGCGAAGCTGCCGGCGCTCGACGGCTGGAACGAGTCCCGCCGCGCGGCCGCCGCGAGCTACCGCGAGCAGCTCGCGCCGGAGATCCCGATCCTCCCCGAGCGCGAGGGCGCCGAGGACGTCTTCCACCTCTTCCCGGTCCTCGTCGAGGAGCGCGACCGCGTCCGCGGCGTGCTCGGCGAGGCGGGCATCGGCACGGGGATCCATTACACGCCCGCCGTCCACGAGCAGCCGCCGTTCCGCGAGGGGGTGGACGCCGAGGCGTTCCCCAACGCGTCGCGCTGGGGCCGGCAGGAGCTGTCGCTGCCGATGTTCCCGGGGCTGGACGCGGAGCGCGTCGCGCGCGTCTCGGAGGAGCTGTCGATCGCGGTCGGGTTGACGGCGCGCGGCGCGCAGTAGGGGGGGCGGATCCGCTGCCGGCGGGTGGCGGCTGACGCCCGGCGGTAGGTGAAGGTCCAGCCGTAAGGGCTGGGGAAGGGGGAGGAGACATCGCGCGGATTTACTGCCGCATGCGGTAGCGATTCCGCCCAGTGAGTCGATTCGCTCCGGTATTTCGGAGTGATTCCGCCCAGTGAGTCGATTCGCTCCCATATACGGCAGCGAATCGACGCAGTGGGCTCAGCGGAACCCGGGAGCGACCGACCCCCTTGTTGCCCCGCCCTCCCGGCACCGCCGGTCGTCACGGCGGCGACGGTCCGCCGGATCGTTGCCACACGACCTTCGCATCGGGGGTCATATGGCTTCGACGCGGCTGGGTGAGCGCCGCATCGCCTCCACCACCCGCCGCTCGCCGCCGCCGGAGCTGAGCCCAGCCCTCCTATCCTCAGCCGCATGAGACAGGTCGCCAGACGCCTGCGCGACGGCCGCCTCGAGCTGGTCGACGTCCCCGATCCCGCGCTCGCGCCGGGGACGGTCAGCGTGCGCGTCGCCGCCTCGCTCGTCAGCTCCGGGACCGAGCGCGCCACGCTCGACGTCGCTCGCAAGTCGCTCCTCGCGAAGGCCCGCGCCCGCCCCGACCAGGCGCGGCAGGTCATCGACCGGGCCCGCAAGGAGGGCGTCCGCTCCACGATCGAGCTCGTCCGCCAGCGCCTCGACGAGCTCGGGCCGCTCGGCTACAGCGCGGCCGGCACGGCGATCGAGGTCGGCGCCGGCGTCACCGGCATCAACCCGGGCGACCGCGTGGCCATCGCCGGCGGCGGCGCCGCCAACCACGCCGAGATCGACATCGTCCCCGGCCTCCTCTGCGCGCCCATCCCCGACGGCGTCTCGTTCGAGGACGCGTCCTTCGCCACCCTCGGCGCGATCGCCATGCACGGCTTCCGCCGCGCCGAGCTGCAGGTCGGCTCGCGCGTCGCGGTCATCGGCCTCGGCCTCGTCGGCCAGCTCGCGACGCGCATCGCGCTCGCCGCCGGCTGCCGGGTGCTGGGAGTCGACCTCTCGCCAGCGCTTCCTCGACCTGGCCGCGGCGGCGGGAGCCGAGGTGGCGCTCCGCGAGGGCCTCGACGCGGACTCGGCCTGGGCCGGCTGGGCCGACGCCATCCTCGTCTGCGCCTCGGCGCCCGGCTCCGACGACCCCGTCCGCCTCGCCGCCACGCTCGCGGCCGATCGCGCCCCGGTCGTGATCGTCGGCGACGTCGGGATGGACATCCCCCGCGCTCCCTACTTCGACGGCGAGCTCGACCTCCGCCTCTCCCGCTCCTACGGCCCCGGCCGCTACGACCCCGCCTACGAGCTCCACGGCCACGACTACCCGAAGGGCTACGTCCGCTGGACCGAGGGCCGCAACATCGAGTCGTTCCTCGAGCTCGTCGGCGCGGGGAAGATCGACCCGAGCCCGCTGGTCACCCACCGCTACCCCTTCGACCGCGCCGAGGACGCCTTCGAGCTGCTGACGAGCGACGACCCCGAGGGCGGCCGCCCGATCGGCATCGTCCTCGACTACGCGACCGGCGCGCCAGACCCCTCAGCGAACGTGCCTCCGAAGGGTCCATGCACCCCTTCGAAGCACGTTCGGCGTGAAGGTCGAGGGGTCAGCGCCAGCCGCTCGACGGCCGCCGCTCCCTGGACGCGCCCCCGGCATCGCCTCGCCTCGCTTCGGCCTGATCGGCGCCGGCAAGTTCGCCTCCGGAACCCTGATCCCCGGCCTGATCGGCGCCGGCCTGAAGCCCGCCGCCGTCGCCTCGGCCGGCGGCCTCTCCGCCGAGGACCTCAAGCGCCGCTTCGAGTTCGGCTCCGCCCACTCCGATCCCGGGGAGCTCATCGACGCCGGGAAGGTCGACCTCGTCGCGATCGCCACCCGCCACGACTCCCACGCCGAGCTCGCGGCGCGGGCGCTGCGCGCGGGGATCGCCGTCTACGTCGAGAAGCCGCTCGCCCTCGACGCCGAGGGGCTCGCCGCGGTCCGCGACGCGCAGGCCGAGACGGGCGCGCCGCTCATCGTCGGCTTCAACCGGCGCCACTCGCCGCTCGCCGCCGAGCTGCGCAAGCTCGCCGGCCCCAAGCTCATGGACTTCCGCGTCAACGCCGGCCGCCTTCCCCTCGACCACTGGACCAACGACCCCGCCGTCGGCGGCGGCCGCCTGCTCGGCGAGGGCTGCCACTTCGTCGACTTCCTCTGCGACCAGGCCGAGGGCGACCCGCTCCGGGTGAGCGCGCGCGGCTTCCGCTCCGACCCGTCGCTGCCGCTCCTCGCCACCGACAACTTCTCGCTGCAGATCGACTTCTCCGACGGCAGCGTCGGCACCGTCGCCTACGCGGCCGACGCTCCGACCGGCCCCGGCAAGGAGCGCTTCGCCACCAGCTCCCCGGGCGCCTACGCGGTCATCGACGACTTCCGCACCGGCGCGATCTGGCGCGGCGCGAACCGCACGAAGCTCGGCGGCCGCACCGCCGAGAAGGGCTGGAGCGAGCAGTACGCGCTGATCGCCGCCGTCCTCGCCGGGCCGGCGCGAGCCGCCACCCGTCGAGAGCTTCCTGCTCTCCTCGCTCGCCACGCTCGCGGCGGCGCGCTCGCTCTCGAGCGGTCAGCCCGAGCCGGTCGTCGAGCCGCCGCCGGCGACCTAGCCCGGCCGGGTCGCCGCCGAGCTGCAAGCTAGGGCGCCGGCGCCAGCGCGCAGGGGTTGCCCGGCTTGTCGCAGTTGATCGGGTTGACCAGGGTGTCGAGCGGGTTCAGCTCCTGCGCACGCCGCAGCGCGATGAGCGCTGCGCCGCGCTTGTCGCCCACGCTGCGCCTGGATCCGGCAGAGCAGGTACCAGGTCTCCCAGTTGGTCGCTCTCGCGCTCGGTTGCCTCGCGCGCGGCGGCGGCGGCGCGGGCCAGCTCGTCGTTGGCCTCGAGGACATAGGCCTCCTGGATCCGCGGGTCCGCGGCGAACGGCAGCTTGTCGGCGGCGCTGCGGCCTCGGTCAGAGCGCGATCGAGAGGTCGCCGTCGTCGAAGTGCGTTGCGGCTGTCGGCGAGATCCTGCGCCGCGGAGGCGCGGGATCCAGATCGCAACGGCGATGGCGATCGCAGCGAGGGCGCCGACGGCCGCGAAGCGAGCGGGCTCGCGAAGTCGCGGCGGCTCGCCCGAGGGGGGCCGTCGGCTCGCGAAGCGCTGCCGCTTCGCGCCGATCGTCCCCGGCGTCGAGCTCGCGGTCCTCGTCGTCGCTTCGGGTCGAGAGGATCGCGGCGGCGACGAACAGGAAGGCCAGCGGGAAGCACGGCGAGCTCCCAGAGCCAGTCGACGGCGGCGCCGACCGTGAACGTCGAGCGCCGCGCCGGTCAGCGCCGCCAGCTCCGCGCGCCGTTCGCCCGCGGCCGCAGAGCGCCCGCCGCTCCCGTCGACCAGGACCAGGACGAAGAACGACGCGATCAGGAGCAGCGCCGACGATCCCGAGCTCGGCGAGGTTCTCGACGAAGAGCGAGTGCGCGTCGCGCGACGACCCCGAAGTCCGCCGGTTCTCGTTCCACCAGAACTGGAAGGTGCCGGGGCCGATGCCCGTGGACGGCGCGGTCTCGAACGCGTCGACCGCCGAGCTCCAGTACTGCCAGCGGCCGTTGCCGCTCGCGCTCGTCAGCCGGGCCGAGTCCGTCTCGAGCGCAGTCGGCTCCTTGAACTTCTCGAAGCGGTCGGAGACGTAGCCGGGACCGCCGGCCGCGACGAACCCGACGAGCACCGACGCCGACCGTAGCTCCGGAGCGCGATCAGGGCCTTGCGGCGGGGCACGGCCGGGATCCGCGGCAGCATCCCGGCCCGCGTCGGCCCAGGTCAGGCCGGCCACGATCACCCCGGCGATGGCGCAGCCGACCAGCACGATCGCGATCATCTCGTCGCCCTGCGAGTCGGCGAGTCGCGTTCGCCGAGCGCGTCGGCGAGCGCGTCCCGCCGCGAGCCCTGCCAGACGACGAGCGCGCTGAGCGAGGCCATCACGGCGATCGGCGGGAGCAGGCGCGAGCCGCCGCGCGCGAGAGCGCGATGAAGACGGCGACGCCGAGGACCGCGGTGATCGCGCCCGCGCGCGAGTAGGTGAAGTAGATAGCGAGCGCCATCGTCGGCATGGCGGCGGCGGCGAGGCCGCGGAGCAGGAGGGAGCGCGCGCGACGTGGCGGCCCAGACCATGAGCGGCACGCCGATCGCGATCAGCGCCGGCGAGCGCGTTCCAGTAGCCGACCGGGTAGCGCAGCCGGCCCTCGACGCCGAGCACCGGTCGGAGATCTTGTCGGCGGGGAACCAGTCCGGATGCAGGCGCGAGAGCAGGGCGATGCACGGCGATCACGGCGCAGGCGGCGCCGACCGCGCCGGCGATCGTTCGCAGGCGCTCGCGCCCGCCGATCAGGAGCGCCGCGGCGTGAAGACCCCGACGTAGGTGGCGACGCGCGCGGCCTCGGTGACGCTGCGCCCGGAGCTCTCCGACCAGCTGATGCCGATCGTCGTCCAGGCGCCGAAGGCGACGAGCAGGCCGAGGCCGACCCAGGCCAGCCTGCGAGATCCGCGCCCGCGGCAGCGCCCAGGAGAGCAGGCCGCCGGCCACGAGAACCCACAGGAGGGAGCCCGACCGGTCCGCGGATCTGCTCCTCGTATCCACCCCGCCGCATGCCCAGGTAGACGATGAGCGCGAACGGGATCAGCCAGCACGCGATCCGGGCGATTCGCACACTCCAAGGAGGAGATCCCGCTTGTTCAACGGGTATGACCGCAGTCGGTTGTGTACCCCGCTCGGTGGGGTTTGCAGCGTTGGGGCCTGGGAATGGACGTACAGACACTCATTCGGTTCACGGCGCAACTTCCAGGGGACGCCGCTGTTACATTCCCGCGACGCCGATGCGAGCGCCGCCCCCTTGCGGGTGGCCTTGAGCCCCGAACTCGCGGCCAAGGAGCTTAGCTTGACCAAGCCCAACCAGACATCCGACGCGCACTCAGTTTCAGCGGTCCGCTCTCCGGCTCCGCGTCCGCTCGCGATCGCACGGCTCTCTTCGCGGTCCTCGCGCCGCCTGGCCCTGCTCGCGCCGTCTCCGCATTCGCCCAGGACCCGGGCTATCGACCAATACGCCCCGACGCCCACCGGCGGCGGCAACGAGGCGCCGGTCCCGGAACGGGCGGCGGCAGCCCCGTCGCACCTCGGGCGCCGACGGCGGCAGCGACACCTCCGGTGACGCGACCGACGAGTCCGGCACCGACCGTCCCGTCACGGGCACCGAACCGCGCCACCGTCCGGCACCACGGGCGCCTCGGGAGACGAGCGGCGGATCCGGCGCGAGGGAACAAGCGCCGACCGCACCCTCGACGGCTTCGCAGCCGCCGCCGAGCAGCAGCGCGCCGACCGGGCGGGCGCCGGCCGCACCGAGTCACCCTGAGCCCGAGCGCCGGCGGCGGCTCCGGCATCGGCGATCTGCTCTGGATCGTGCTTCGGCGCGATCGTCCTCTGGGCCATCGTCGATTGGCGTCCTCAACTTCCGCCGCCGCCGCGGCGATGACCGGCCCCGTCGCAGCGGGAGCAGACCGCATGAACACCGCCCGCCAGCACCCGCCGGTCCTCGAGCCGGCTCCTCGTCGCTGCCCTCGCATTCGCGGCGATCCGCTCTCGGCCTCTCCGTCGCGGGCACCGCCCGGCCGCGAAGCCCTCCAAGGACTTCGACATCGGCTTCGCCGACTACCTCTACGAGACGACGACCAGAGCGACAAGGAGATGAAGCTCACCGAGACGGTCAACGCCGACGTGATCCGGGTGAACATGCCCTGGAACTACGTCGCCTTCGGGAGCCGAGCCGGCGAACCCGCGCGACCCCGCCGATCCCGCCTACAACTGGGAGGGCTACGACACGGCGATCACGAACGCCGAGAAGCACGGCTTCGAGGTCGACCTGACGATCTTCTGGGCGCCGCCCTGGGCCGAGGGCCCGAACCGGCCCGACGACTTCGACAAGTACCCGCACGGGCAGCTGGAAGCCCGACGCCGACAAGTTCGGCGACTTCGCCGCAGCCGTCGCCGAGCGCTACTCCGGCAACTACCAGGCCGACGGCGAGACGCTTCCGCAGGTCAAGTACTTCGAGGCCTGGAACGAGCCGAACCTGAGCACCTACATCACGCCGCAGTGGGACGGCAAGAACAACCTCGCGACCGACATCTACGCGAAGCTGCTCGACGCCTTCTACGAGGAGATCAAGGCGGTCAACCCGACCTCCGAGGTCGTCTCCGGCGGCACCGCTCCCTACGGCGACGATCCGCCCAAGGGCAGCGAGCTCCCGAACCGCACGCGCCCGCTGCGCTTCGAGCAGGAGCTGCTCTGCCTGAGCACCTCGAACAAGAAGTCGCAGTGCCCCAACGGCGCCTCGACCTCGCCGAGCTTCGACATCTACGCCCACCACCCGATCAACCGGCTCGATCCTCCCGAGGACAAGGCCGACAACAAGGGTGACATCGAGGTCGCCGACTTCGGCTCGCTGACGAAGACCATGCGCAAGGCCGAGAAGGCCGGCACGCTCGCCACCGACGGCAAGCACGACGCTCTGGGCGAACGAGGTCTGGTGGCAGACCAACCCGCCGGACAAGGACGAGGGCTTCTCGCTGAAGACCCACGCTCGCTTCCTCTCCCAGGCGCTGTACCTGCTCTGGAAGCAGGGCGCCTCGAACGTCTCCTTCCTCCAGTTCCGCGACGCGAAGTACAAGCCGGGCGAGTTCACGCTCGCCAGCTACCAGACCGGCGTCTACACCTACAACGGCAAGCGCAAGCCGAGCGCTGACGCCGTCGCGTTCCCGTTCGTCACCGAGCGCAAGGGCAAGAAGCTCCTCGCATGGGGCCGCGCCCCCGAGGGCGGCAAGCTGACGATCACCGCCAAGCAGAAGGGCGGCGGCTACAAGAAGGTCGCGACGCTCAAGGTCGACGAGGGCGAGATCTTCACCGACAACCTGAAGATCCCCGGCAAGGCGAAGCTCCGCGCCGTCGGTCGGCGGCGAGAAGAGCCTCGTCTGGAACCAGAAGGACTAGAGCCGGCTTGCGACGTCGTTCTCTGCGCCGCCTCGCCGGGGCGGCACTCGCCGCGACCGCGCTCGCCCGCACGTCGGCCTCGGCGGCCGAGCGCCGCACGGCCGCTCGACGTCGGTTTCGCCGACATCCTCTACGAGGAGCGACCAGAGCAACCGCTGGCTCGACCGAGACGCAGCGGGTCAACGCGGACGTGATCCGCGTCAACATGCCTTGGAGCTACGTCGCCGGCGCAAGCCGGCGCACCCGCGCGACCCAGCCGACCCCGCACTATAACTGGGCGCTCGTACGACCAGGCGATCACCAACGCCGGCCGACCTCGGCTTCGCGATCGACCTGACGATCTTCTGGGCGCCGCCCTGGGCCGAGGGCCCGAACCGCCCCAGCCACGAGAAGGCGCCGCCCGGGAGCTGGAAGCCCGACGCCGCCGCGTTCGGCGACTTCGCCCACGCTGCCTCGCCAGGCGCTACTCCGGCACCTACACGCCGGCCGGAGCGAGCAGGCCGCTTCCCCGGGTCGAGTACTTCGAGGCCTGGAACGAGCCGAACCTCGGCACCTACATCACGCCGCAGTTCGTCGGCGGCAGGAACACGTCTGCGGCCACCTACGTCTCGCTGCTCAACGCGCTTCTACGACGCGGTCAAGGAGGAGTCGCCCGGCTCGCAGGTCGTCTCGGGCGGCACCGCTCCCTACGGCGATCCGCCGGGGACGAAGGGCTCGATGAAGACCGGCCCGCTCGCCTTCGCGCGAGAGGTGATGTGCCTGAGCAAGAAGCTGAAGCGCTCGAAGTGCGCCGGCGAGCGAGCCGCAAGTTCGACGTCTACGCCCACCACCCGATCAACCGCGCCGCCCCGCCCGACGCCCACGGCCCCCTCAAGGACGACGTGATGATCAACGACTTCAAGGACCTGACCAAGACGGTCCGCAAGGCCGAGAAGCTGAAGACCCTGGGAACCGGAGGCCGCCACGCGCTCTGGGCCAACGAGGTCTGGTGGCAGACCAACCCGCCCGACAAGGGCGAGGGCGTGCCGCTGCAGACTCAGGCCCGCTGGATGCAGCAGGCGCTCTACCTCCTGTGGAAGCAGGGAGCCTCGAACGTCTCCTGGCTCCAGTTCCGCGACGCCAAGTACAAGCGCGGCGAGTACACGCTCGACACCTACCAGACCGGCGTCTACACGTACAAGAACAAGCCGAAGCCGAGCGCCCGCGCGATGGCCTTCCCCTTCGTCACCGACCGCCGCAGCAAGAGCACCCTCTTCGCCTGGGGCAAGGCTCCCCGGAGCGGCAAGCTGACGATCACCGCCAAGGTGAAGGGCAAGCGCGGCGGCTACCGCAAGGTCCGCACGCTGCGGGTCAAGGAGGGCGCCGTCTTCACCTCGAAGCTGCGCGTCCGCGGCGCGGCGAAGCTCCGGGCCCAGGTGGGCAAGAGCAAGAGCCTGGTCTGGACGCAGAAGAACTAGGGCCGCTGACGCGGGGGGCGGGGCTGACGCCGGGCGGGGGCGGAGGGTCCGGCCGGAGGGCTGGGGAGGGGGGAGTGCAAGGCGGCGGTGTCACCCGGCGGGATAGGGCCCGCATGCGGTCGCAATTACGCAGACTGACGCCGGCGGCAATGCAGCGGCTTCACCGGCGGAATAGGGCCCGCATGCGGTCGCAATTACGCAGACTGACGCCGGCGGCAATGCAGCGGCTTCACCTGGCGGATTCGCGTCCGTATTCGGTCGCGATCACGCCGATTGCGGCGGAGTGGGGAGCGGGGCGTTTCACTTGGCGTGATTGCGTCCGCATGCGGTCGCGATTCCGCCGTTTGACCGGGCGTTCCGGGGGGCGCTGGAGCTTGCACCGGGGTTTGAAGCTGCATCGCCTCCAACCTCCCCTCACTGATATTCGCGATGGCCACCGCGGCAGCGCGCCAACACGGCGTTGTCTCGCGCCAGCAGCTCCTCGCCCTCGGAATACCGACCACGACCATCGGCCGCTGGATCCGCGCCGGCCACCTCCACCGCATCTATCCCGGCATCTACGCAGTCGGGCATACGCGCATCACCCGTGAAGGACGGTGGATGGCGGCCGTTCTCGCCTGCGGGCCTGGCGCTGCGCTCAGCCACGAGCCTGCTGGGCAGCTGCTCTACATCGTCGATCGCAACGAGACCTTCCCGCTTCATGTCGCCGTCCCGCGCGGTCGCTCGCCCAAGCCACCCGGCGTCATCGTCCATCGCACGAGCGGTCTCGACCCCGTCGACGTCACCACCCGCCTCAACATCCCGGTCACCAGCCACACCCGCACCGCCTGGGACCTCGCCGCCGGCCGCTCCCCGAAGCTCGCGCGCCGCGCCTACGAGCGGGCCGAGGGAACCGACAATCTCGATCGCCGCCGCATGAACGCGCTCCTCTCCGCCTCACCCTCCCGCAGGGGTACCCCGCTGATCAGGGAGCTCCTCGCCTCCCGACCGCTTCCGCTCTCGCAGGTGCGCTCCTGGCTCGAGGGCATCCTGCTCCACATCTGCTCCGAGCACTCACTGCCGATCCCGGTGGTGAACGAGGACTACCTCGGCTACGAGGTCGACTTCTTCTGGCCGGAGGCCCGCTTCATCGTCGAGGCCGACGGTGGCGATCACCTCGACCCCACCCAGCGCGACCGGGACAACGACCGCGATTTCACCTTCGCCGAGGCCGGGAACCTCACCCGCCGCTACTCCTACAAGGCGATGGGCCGCGAGCGTCAGGTCGTCGACGAGCTCACCCGCGTCCTCCTCGCCCGCCACGCCACGCCGGTTCAGGTTCAGGGAATCCCCTGATGTAGGGGAGGCCCCCAGCGGGCAAGGTGAGACTGCAGATGACCCAGTTCCTCCTCAGCCACACGCACGAACCGACTGAGTGCGCCGCTGCCTTCGCCGCCTGGAGCGGCATGTCGAGCCCTCTGCGCGGGGAGTCGGCCTGGGCCGGCTGCGCCCACGGCAGCCACAAGGTCTACTGGCAGGTGGAGGCCGGCGGTCCCGACGACGCGCTCGCGCTGCTTCCCGAATACGTCGCGACGCGCACCGTCGTCACCCCGGTCCGGAAGGTGCTCATTCCCTAGGGCGAGCACGGTCGATCGTCTGAGCGACGGCCATCCGGGAGGAGACGCCGAGCTTCGCGAAGACGTTCCGGAGATGGCTCTCGACGGTCTTCTCCGAGAGGAACAGCCGCTCGGCGATCGCCTTGTTCGTGAGCTGCTCGGCCACCAGCTCGGCCACCTCGAGCTCCCTGCCGCTGAGCTCCGCGAGCTCGCCGGTGCCGCCGCCGCTCGCCGCACCGCCGCGCGGCCTCGCCCGCCGGCCCATCTTGCGCAGCTCGCGAGCGGCCTCCGCCCGGAACGTCTCCGCTCCCAGGGCCGCCAGCTTCTCCTCGGCCGCCGCAAGCTCAGCCGCCGCCGCGGTCTTGTCCCCGGTCGCCGCCAGGGCCCGCCCGAGCAGGATCCGGGAGCGCTCCGCCTCGAGCTGCGCGCCGACGGACTCCGTCAGCTCGATCGCCCGCCGCGCCGCCTCCACGGTCCCCGCGTGGTCCCCGCGCGCCTCGAGCACCAGCGCCTCGAGCCGCGCCGCCACACCCGACAACCCGTCGAGGCCGAAGCCGTCGGACTGCTGCCGGGCCGCATCCGCCTCGGCCTGCGCCGCGTCGAGATCGCCGGTCGCGATCCCCGCCCGCACCAGCACCTCCCAGGCCGCCTGCCGGTCACCCACCGGGACGAACATCAGCTCCTCGCCGCCGCACGTCTCGTGCAGCATCGCGACGGCCTCCTCGTGCTTGTCCTCCGCCGACAGCAGCACGGCCCCGGTGTAGCCCATCCAGATCACGTGCATCGGCGTGTGCGGCATCAGCTTCACGAGCTCAGCGCCCTCGTCGTAGGCGATCCGCGCAGCCTCGGGCTCGCCCGGCCCGGACGAGCGCCGAGCTCTGGATCCAGAGCGACCACCAGAGATATCTGGGACTGGGGTGGAGCCGCGCCGCCTCCACCGCCTCGTCGGCCTGCGCGACCGCATCGGCGGCGCGCCCCATCCGGATCAGCGCCTCCGCCTGCTCGGAGCGCAGGGTCATCATGTGCCGGGCGACGTTCGCCCGCAGCGCGATGTCGAGCCCGCGGCGGAAGTAGTCGAGCGCCTCCTCGTAGCGCTCGAGGTGGATCGCCGCCCACCCCAGCGAGTAGAAGGCGTCGAGGATCCGGCGGCTGCTCGCTCGGCGGGACGCGCTCCAGCGGCGCCACCGCGGCCTCGTAGTGCGCGGTCGAGGTCGCGATGTCGAAGCTCGAAGCCGCCTCTGAGAACGCAGCCTGCACCATCGCGAGCACCGCGACGTCGTCGCTGCGCTCAGCCGCGGCCAGCGCCGCCTGCCCGTGGGCGAAGGCCTCCTCGTACTGCCCGTTCCAGCGCCGCAGGTACAGCAGCCGCAGCTCGAGGACGGCGGTCGTCGCGGGGGAGTCGTCGCCCAGCTCCTCGCGCACCGCTCTCGAGCCGCAGCACGGCCGCGGCCGTCCGGCCCTCCCACTGGTCGATCTCGGCCAGCTCGATCAGAAGCTGGGGATCGACGTCGGCGCCCGCCATCGCCACGGCCTCGTCCATCGACCCGCTGCGCCTCCACGAGCTGCCCGCCCGCCAGGAGCGCGCGGCCCCGGTCGGCGAGCAGCGCCCGCCGCAGCTCGCTCTCGGCGTCGGGGGTCTTCGCGAGCGCCGAGCCCAGCCACTCGGCGGCCGACAGCGGCGCCTGGCCGACCGTGCGCCCGGCCGCCTCGCGCAGCAGCTCGATCGCCTCGAGGTCACCCGGGGAGGAGGCGATCGCCACGTGGTGGGCGCGCTGCGCCGGGTCGGCCCCCGCCGCTCCCAGCGCCGCCGCCGCCCGGCCGTGAGCGGCGATCCGCCAGCCGTCGCCCGCGCTCGCGTAGACGGCGCGCCGCAGCAGCGGGTGGCGGAAGCCGAATTGCCCCGGCGTCCGCGCGGCGCGAACCAGCCCGGCGGCGATGGCGGAGTCGATCAGGTCGAAGGCCGCGTCGGGATCGACCTCCGCCACCTCGGCCGCCAGCCGCAGCCCGAACGGCTCGCCCGCGACCGCCGCTCCGCGCAGGAGCTTCGCCACCTCCGCGTCCTGGGAGCGCAGCTCGTCGGCGAGCGACGCGCTGATCGGCGCCGGGATCAGGAACCCGCCCTCGAGCACCTCCTCGGCCACGTCGGGCGCATCGATCAGCGCATCCGGGGTGCGCGAGAGCTGCTCGAGGTAGAAGGGGTTGCCCGCCGCGGCATCGAGGAGCGGCGCCCGCAACCGCTCCGGCACGCCGGGGTCGATCAGGTCCGCGGAAGCCTCCGCCGACAGCGGCCGGAGCTCGATCAGCGCCGTCGTTCCGCTCGGCAGCCCCGTTGCCAGCGCGTTGCGGAACTCGAGCACCGCCTGCTGCGGGCGGTACCCCGTCGCGATCAGCACGGCTCCCTCCGGCGGCCTCCGGACCAGCGCGCGCAGGAGCTCGAGCGTCGCCTCGTCGGCCCAGTGCAGATCGTCGATCAGCAGGACCAGGCCGCGCGTCGCCCCCAGGCCCGTCAGCAGACCCGAGATCGCGCGGTGCGCGCGGTGGCGCTCGACGACGGCGTCGCTCGCCTCCTCCTCGGTCAGGTCGGCGAGCGACGGGAAGATCGCGGCGAGCTCGCGGTGGTGCGCGACGCCCATCTTCCGCAGACGGTCAGCGTCGATCGTCGCCAGGAACGGATCGAGCGCGTCGACGAACGCGGAGAACGGCAGGTCACGCTCGAACTCCGACGCGCTGCCCACCAGCACGAGGTGCTCGGCTGCGACCGCCCGCGCCCGCAGCTCCCGGAGCAGGCGCGTCTTGCCGATCCCGGGGTCGCCGGAGATGCCGAGGATCCCGGTGCGCTTCTCGGCGAGCCGCGCGAGCGCGGCGTCGAGCTCGGCGAGCTCGACGTCCCTGCCGACGATCGTCTCCTCGCCCGCCGCCATCTCAGCGCTCCCTCGCGGGGACCCCCACCACGGTCGCCCCAGCCGCCACGTCCGCGGCCACGACGGCCCCGGCCCCGACCATCGCTCCGGCCCCGATCGTCACCCCGCCGAGGATCACGGCCCCCGAGCCGATCGTCGCGTCGTCCTCCACCCGCACCGGCAGCAGCTCCCAGTCGCCGGCGCCGGCCAGCTCCCCGCCGGCGTTCCGCGCCCGCGGCGACTTGTCGTTGACGAACATCACCCCGTGACCGACGAACACGCCGTCGCCGATGGTCACTCCCTCGCAGATGAACGTGTGGCTCTGGATCTTGCAGCGGGAGCCGATGACAACGCCGTTCTGGATCTCGACGAAGGTCCCGATCCGGGAGCCGGCCCCGACCGCGCACTCGTAGAGGTTGGTGAAGGAGTAGACGACCGCGCCGTCGCCGAAGGTGCAATCGCGGATCAGACGGCTGGGGGCGTCGTTGGACGGAAGGTTCGACAAGGCCTCCACCCTAATCCGGTCGGTCGCCGGGTGGAGACCTGCGACCTCAGGCGTCGCCGGCTCCTACACTCCCGCCGGCAAACGGAGAGGGAGCGGGAGATGAAGATGGGTTGGACTGGACGACTGATGGCACTCGTGGGTGGGCTGTGCGCGCTCGCCTCCGTACTTCCGGCGGGCGCATCCGCCGCCGACCCCAACCGCTGGAGCGAGGTCGGCCGCGAGACCGTCCCGTTCAGCTACTTCCAGGGCGTCACCTCCGAGCCCGGCGGCGACCTCTTCTTCGACGGCCCGAGCTTCGGCCTCTACCGGACGAACGCGCTGCTGGGCGAGGAGGTCGCGAACGCGAACGTCGATCCCGGCCAACGTGAGCGCGGCGCCGAACCGACCACGCCGGCGGCCGCGGCGAGGGCTACAACCACCTCGGCGACATCTCCTACAACTCGGAGACGGCGGCCGGATCCTGCTGCCGCTCGAGTGCTACTACCCGGGAACGCCCGGCGGAGGCAACACCTGCAAGACCGGCGCGATCGGCGTCGCCGGTCTCAACGGGATCTGGCAGTACTACGTCCGTCTCGACACCGCGCGACATCAAGAAGACGATGTGGGTCGAGTCCTCCGACGACGGGACGAAGCTCTACACGCAGGGCGGCCCGGCGACGCCGCTCGGGCAGCGCCAACCAGGACCTTCTCGTCTACAACGCGGCCGATGTGACCGTCGGCGAACGCATCCACGCCGGGCGGCGCCGGCGCGAGATCTCGCCGAGCGCCGAGTTCGCGAACGTCCTTCCCCCCGGCCAGATGACCGGCGCGACGTTCTACCGCGGGCGGCTCTACGTCGCCCGGACGACCAGCAACCCCGGACCGACCGACACCTTCCAGGTCTGGTCGCTCGATCCGAACCTGGCAACTGCCGCGGCGATCATCGCCGACCGGCGCCTCGAGATCGAGAAGCAGATCGCAGGCGAGTCCGAGGGGCTCGACGTCAACCCCTCCTTCGGCAGCGTCCTCGACTGGCAGATCATGCCGGTGCCCTCGAGCCCCGCCACCCAGCCGGCGTCCTACCAGCCGGGAAGCGGCTCGCTGATCAGCTTCGTCCCGAAGGCCGGAGGAACGGCCAACGGCGACATCGTCGACACCGACGACGACGGGACGGTCGATCTACTCGACGCGACGTGCCCGACACCAGGCCGGGACCTCGAACGGCTGCCCCGCCGGCACGGCCGATCCGGGCGACGAGGACGAGGACAAGATCAACACGAACGGATCACTGCGGCAACCCGGCCGGACAACTGCCCGCTCAAGGCCAACAACTCCCAGGGCAACGCCGACCAGGACTCCCAGGGAGACGCCTGCGATCCCGACGATGACAACGACGTCGTCCTCGACGGCAACGACAACTGCCAGTTCGTCCCCAACCTCGACCAGGCCAACGCCGACGGCGACGCCAAGGGCAACGCCTGCGAGGACGACGACGACAACGACGGCAAGGTCGACTACTACGACAACTGCCCGGTCAACCCCAACCCGGACCAGGCCGACGCGGATGGCGACGGGGTCGGCGATGCCTGCAAGGTGAACCCGCCGCCTCCCGCCGACACCACGGCTCCCGACACCACCATCGGCAAGGTCAAGGTGAAGTCACCGAAGAAGAAGGGCAAGGGGAAGGCGACGATCGTCTTCGCCACCGACGATCCGCTCGGCGGCACCTACGTGTGCGAGCTCGACGGGAAGAAGATCAAGGGCGAGTGCAAGTCACCGCTGAAGCTGAAGAAGCTGAAGCCGGGCAAGCACAAGTTCGAGGTCGCGGCGGTCGACCGCGCCGGCAACGTCGACCCGACGCCGGCGAAGGCGACGCTCAAGGTGAAGAAGCCGAAGAAGCACAAGAAGGGCTGACCGTCACCGAGTGGCACGTTCCCGCGCTCCAAGTGCGGGAATCCGCCACTCGGCGCGGAGCGCCCGTGCGATCCTGGGCCGGTGAACGCCGCCTCCCGCATCCCCCGGCCCGGCGACGTCCGCGCGGCGGCCTGGACGCTCCGCGAGCACGCCGGCTCTGCGGCGGCGGCTCGAAGCGGAGGGAGCCGAGGCCGAGGTCGCCGGGCCCCCGCCGCTTCCCGCCGCGGCCGTCCGCGCCGTCCGCGCGACGCTCCGCGCCCGGCGCGCGAGCTGCCTCGAGGGAGCGATCGTCCTCCAGCGCTGGCACGCCGCACACGACCGCCCGCTCGACCTCGTGATCGGCGTCACCGCTCCCGGCTCCGGCTTCCACGCCCACGCTTGGCTGGAGGGAGAGGACCCGCGCCCCGGCGACGAGTTCACCGAGATCCTGCGGCGCCCGGCGTCGCGGAGCTGAGGCCGGCATGCCACTCGCTGCGAATAGAGGGCGCTATATGCCCTCGATCCGCAGCGCAGGCAAGCCGCTCACTGCGTCGAATCGCTGCATACGGGAGCAAATCCACGGACTGGAGGCGCCTGCGCTTGACCAGCCTGGTCTGGCCCGAGTGAATCGCTACCGCATACGGGAGCAATCACGCCTGGTCGCCGCGCTCGGCGGCACTGAGAGCCGACCGCGCCGGTAGCCTCGTCCCGCCGTCGCCGCGCACCTGGAGGGCACGCATGACCGAGGAGCCGATCCGGATCGACACCGAGAACGTCCTGGCCCGCGAGGTCGAGGGGGAGACCGTGATCCTCGACATGCGCTCGCAGCGCTACGTGGGCGGCAACCGCTCGGTCACGGTGCTCTGGCCGCTGCTCGAGCAGGGAGCCTCCCGGGAGCGCCTCGCGGATCGGCTCGTCGAGGAGTTCGGGGTGGAGCGGGAGCGGGCGATGGCGGATGTCGCCGCCTTCATCGCTCAGCTCACCGACCTCGGGCTCGTCTCCTCCTGAGCGCGCCCGCGGCATGAGCGCGATCAGCTGCAGAGCCCTCCGGCGCAGCTTCGGAGCCGTCACCGCGCTCGATGGCGTCGACCTCGAGGTCGACTCGGGCGAGGTCGTGGCCCTCCTCGGCCCCAACGGCGCCGGCAAGAGCACGCTGCTCCGCATCCTCTGCACGACCCTGCTCGCCGACGGCGGCGAGGCCGAGGTCAACGGCACCGACGTCGCGGCCGACGCCGCCGCGGCCCGCCGCGAGCTCGGCGTGATGATCGGCGACGAGCGCTCCCTCTACTGGCGCCTCAGCGGCCGCCGCAACCTCACCTTCTACGCCGCCCTCCACGGCCTCAGCCGCGAGGCCGCCGACGCAGCCGCGGCCGAGCTCCTCGAGACCGTCGACCTGACGGCCGCCGCCGACAAGCCCGTCGGCGAGTACTCGTCGGGGATGCGCGCCCGCCTGTCGCTCGCTCGCGCCCTGATCGGCTCCCCGCCCGTCCTCCTCCTCGACGAGCCCACGCGCTCGCTCGACCCGATCGCCGCCCGCTCCTTCCGCGATCTGATCGGCGGCCTCGCCAAGGAGCGCGCCGCCGCCGTCCTGCTCGCCACGCACGACCTCCACGAGGCCGTCGACCTCGCCGACCGCGTCGTCGTCCTCGCGCGGGGAGCCGTGGTCCACGAGGCGAGCGCCGAGGGCCTCGACGCCGACGCGCTCGAGCGCGCGTTCGTCGCCGCCGTGGGGGAGGGGTCGCCGGCATGAGCGACCGCAGCTCCGCCTCCGCGATCCTCTTCGCCTTCGTCCGCCGCGACTGGCGGATCGACCTCTCCTACCGGGCGGCCTTCGGCCTGCGCGCGGTCTCGCTGCTGCTGAGCCTCACGCTCTTCTACTACCTCGGCCAGGTCATCGACCAGAACGCCTACGACGACCAGCAGGGGGTCACAGCTGATGCCGGCTACTTCGGCTACGTCGCGATCGGCCTCGCCACCTTCACCGTGGTGCAGACGAGCCTCGTCTCCTTCTCGCGCAAGCTCCGCGAGGAGCAGACGACCGGCACGTTCGAGGCGCTGATGACCACCCCCGCGAGCCCGTCGCTGATCATCCTCTCGAGCGCCGTCTACGAGATCGTCCGGGCGACGATCGACGGCTTCCTGATCCTGCTCGCCGCGGTCCTGATCTTCGGGCTCAGGCTCGACACCTCGCCCGACGGGATCGCCGTCGCGCTCGCCACGCTCGTCGGCGCCCTCGCCCTCTTCGCCTCGCTGGGAGTCGCCGTCGCCGCGCTCACCGTCCTCTTCAAACGGACCACCGCGCTCCTCGCGTTGATCATGAGCGCGATCGCCCTGCTGAGCGGCGTCTACTTCCCCATCGACGTGCTGCCGAGCGCGATCCAGACCATCGCCGGCTTGATCCCGTTCACCTGGACGCTCGACCTGCTGCGCGTCCGCGCTGCTGGGAGGAGACGTCGACCTCGGGCACCTCGTCGGCCTCTTCGCCTCGGTGCTCGTTCTGCTCCCGCTCTCGCTCTGTTTCTTCAGTTGGGCCTTGCGCCGCGCGCGGCGCACGGGTACCCTCGCGCTCTACTGAGGGCGGGTTCAAGGGCGACCGGAGCATTTCTCCGGTGGCCGCGTTTATCCTCCCGCGCCACGAGAGATGGGTAGCGAGCACCTAGGGATGGGTCTCGCCTAACGGGAGAGGGATCAAAACTTGACGAGCCGCGCCCCGGAGTCGAGGGGACTCCGTTTCACGTTCGCAGCGTTCATCGCGCTGTTGCTGTTCGCCGTTCTGCCTTCGATGGCGAGCGCGATCACACCGACGATCGTCAACGGGGCCAGCGGCCAGTGGCTGGAGACGGGCGCAATCGCCGACCGGGGCAGCACCAGCTCCGACATCACCGTCTCGCTGCTCGTCAACCACGACCCGGGCAAGTCGGTCACCGGCATCAAGGTCGACGACGACTACGACGGCACCGACAACACGACGTCGAAGACGACCAAGACCACCACCCTCCAGCAGCCGAACATCGTCAACGGCTACGACTACTCCCGGATCACCTACACCTACAACGGCCCGACCGGCAACTCCGGCGTCAACTGCAACGTCTTCACCGGCGGCACCCAGCGCGCCAACCGCCCGCTCCGCATCCGCGCCGTGCTCAACGACGGCTCCGAGACCGCGACCTCCAGCAGCTCGCTGGAGATGATCCGCTACGACTGCACCTCCCGCGACGACTTCCCAGTCGTCACCGCCCGTTCGCAGAGCGCGACCTCGCTCACCCCCGGCGATCAGGCCACCTTCACGCTACACGGCCGACGACTCCGACTCCGGCGTCACGTCCAACCAGACCTTCGGCGGCATCCGCTGGCGCGCGCGTCGCCTCAGCGACAACCAGACCACCACCCCGGTGAGCGTTTGCTACGGCGACAGCGACAACAGCGAGAAGAACCTCACGGTCACCTTCCCCAACCGCGGCCACTGGGTCGTCGAGGCCGAGCTCCTCAACGCGAACGACTCCTGCTCGCCCAACCCGGCCTCCGGCGCCTGGTGGCGGCTCGGCTCGGTCGACGTCAACTCGCCGGCCGCCGACAGCCCCGACGTCTCCCTGAACATCCCGCGGCCGCAGCTGAACGGCAACGCCACGGTCACCGCGACGGTGAACGACAGCGCCGACCAGGCGGCGGCGTCGCCCAGGACCTCGAGTGGGATCTCGACGAGAACACGGGCAACGGCGTGAGCGGCTACGAGGACGTGAGCCTCGGCAACGTCTCGCACCGGCCTCACCGCCGGCCAGCGCACCCGCACGATCAACACGACCGGCAAGTCCCCGGGCCTGCACACGGTCCGCGCCCGCGTCGGTGACAACGGCGCCCTCGGCGGCGCCGACAACATCCGCCGCACGAAGACCGCGACGGCCACCTACCTCGTCGACTCGCCCCCGGTCATCAACGACCAGGCGTTCACCGCGGAGGCCGGCGACGGCACCCCGGTCAACCTCGGCGCGACCGACGCCGACAACGACACGCTGACCTACAACGTCACCGACGCGCCCGACCACGGCACGCTGACCGGCACCGGCAACAACCGGACCTACACGCCCGACGTCGACTACGCCGGCGCCGACTCGTTCACCGTCGTCGTCAACGACGGCTTCGGCGGCACCGACACGGCGACGTTCACGGTCCAGGTCTCGCCGCGGACGACCATCGACTCCGGCCCGAGCGGCCCCTACAACTCCCAGGACGGCGTCCTACGAGTTCAGCTCGCCGACGCCGAGCGCCACCTTCGAGTGCTCGCTCGACGGGGAGACGTTCGCCGCCTGCACCTCGCCCTACGCCTTCAACGGCCTGAGCGAGGGCTCCCACACGTTCGACGTGCGCGCGATCGCCGCCGGCAACACGGACCCGACGCCGGCGCACCGCGAGTTCATCGTCGACGTGACCGATCCGGAGACGACGATCGACGTCGACCCGGGCACGCTCACCAACACGGCGACGCCGACGTTCGAGTTCTCCTCCGATCAGGCGGGCTCGACGTTCCAGTGCCGGATCGACGGCGGCGCCTACGACCTCTGCACGACGCCCGTACACGACGCCGAACCTGAGCGACGGCGAGCACACCTTCGAGGTCTACGCAGTCGACCCCGCGGGCAACGAGGACCCGACGCCCGACAGCCACACGTTCACGGTCGACACGACCCCGCCGAACACGACGATCCTGACCGGCCCGGCCGGCCCGACCAACACCTCGGCTCCCCAGTTCACGTTCGAGTCGAACGACAACACGGCCACCTTCGAGTGCAAGATCGACGCGGGCGGCTTCAACCCCTGCTCCTCGCCGTTCACGACCCCGACGCTGCCCGACGGCTCCCACACGCTGACGGTCCGCGCCGTCGATCCGGCCAACAACCCCGACCCGACGCCCGACAGCCGGACGTTCACGGTCGACACGACGCCGCCGGACACGAGCATCACCGCCGACCCCGGTCAGTTCACGAACGACTCGACGCCGCGATTCGAGTTCAACTCGCCTGATCTCGACGCGACCTTCCAGTGCCGCGTTGACGGCGGGGCGTACGCCTCCTGCAGCTCCCCGTTCGACGCCGCGGAGCTCGCCGACGGCGAGCACACCTTCCAGGTGCGCGCCATCGACACGGCCAACAACACCGACCCGACGCCCGCCTCGTTCACCTTCACGGTCGACACGGGCGAGCCGGAGACCACGATCAACGCCGGCCCGTCCGGGGACACCCCCGACGACACCCCGACGTTCGAGTTCTCCTCCGACGAGACCGGCGGCACGTTCGAGTGCCGCGTCGACTCCGACCCGTTCGCGCTCTGCACCTCGCCGTTCACGACGGCGTCGCTGAGCGACGGCGCGCACACGTTCGAGGTCCGCGCGATCGACCGCGCCGCCAACACCGACCCGACCCCGGCGAGCCGGACCTTCACCGTCGACACCTCGGTGCCGGGAACGACCATCGACACCGGCCCGACGATCAACGGCAACCAGGCCTCGTTCACGTTCTCCTCCGATGAGAACGCCGCGACCTTCGAGTGCCAGCTCGACACGCGCGACTTCGAGGAATGCGAATCGCCGCAGACCTACCGCGATCTCGCCGAGGGCGAT
Source organism: uncultured Solirubrobacterales bacterium (assembly GCA_963740845.1). Lineage (GTDB taxonomy): Bacteria > Actinomycetota > Thermoleophilia > Solirubrobacterales > 70-9 > RHKX01. Next base: position 501,870 of record CAVUFM010000012.1, on the reverse strand, counting down.
CACACCTTCACGGTCCGCGCGGTTGACGCCGCCGGGAACCGCGACGGGAACCCGCCGTCGTCCACGTTCACGATCAGCACCGAGGCGCCCGAGACGGCCATCGACTCCGGCCCCACCGGTCGCATCCAGGCACACCGACGCGGAGTTCACCTTCTCCTCGCCGGACGTCGACGCGACCTTCGAGTGCTCGCTCGATGGCGCCACCTACGCCGTCTGCGCCTCGCCGCAGACCCTCGCGGGTCCGCTGAGCGACGGAGCGCACACGTTCCGCGTCCGCGCCGTCGACACCGACGGCAACGCCGACCCGACTCCGGCCAGCCGCAACTGGACCGTCGACACGACGGGCCCGGCGACGACGATCAGCTCCGGGCCGAACGGGCTGACCAAGAACTCGAGCCCCTCCTTCGAGTTCACCTCCGAGGACGGCGCGACGTTCGAGTGCCGGCGCGATTCGACCGATGACGCCGACTTCGCGCCCTGCACCTCGCCGCAGGGCTACACCACCCTCGGCGAAGGCCCCCACACCTTCGACGTGAGGGCGACCGACGCGACCGGCAACACCGGCGCGGTCGCGAGCCGCACGATCACCGTCGACACGGTCGCGCCGAACACCACGCTCAACGCATCCGGCCCGACCGGAACGGCCGCGAGCACGTCGGCGACGTTCACGTTCAGCAGCGAGCCCAACGCCTCGTTCAGCTGCACGCTGGACGGTCAGTCGGAGCCCTGCAGCTCGCCGAAGACCTACAGCGGTCTCGCTGACGGAAGCCACACGTTCTCGGTGGTAGCAACCGATCAGGCGGGCAACACCGACGCCAGCCCGGCGTCGCGCACCTGGACGATCGCCGGCACCGCGGTGCCGCAGACCGAGATCACCGGCGGCCCCTCGGGCAGCCAGATCTCCAAGAACGCGAGCTTCGAGTTCACCTCGACCACGTCCGGGCGCCACGTTCGAGTGCAAGCTCGACGGCGGAGCGTTCGAGGCGTGCACCTCGCCCAAGGCCTACACCGGCCTGACCACCGGCGATCACACGTTCAGCGTCCGCGCCAAGAGCGGCAGCACCGTCGACCCGTCGCCGGCCGTCCGCAGCTTCTCGATCGAGGACGCGGCCGCACCGCCGGCCAAGGAGCCGCCGAAGATCACGGTCGTCTCCGGCACCGTGCCGCTGGCCAAGTCGATCCAGGTGGCGACGATCGCCTGCGGCACGGGCCCCTGCACCCTGGCTTCGGCCGGCGCCTCGATCAAGGGCGGCAAGAAGAAGATCACGCTGACGCCGACGATCGCCGGGCCGATCGCCGCGGGCGCCTCGGCACCGGTGACCTTGAACCTGACGGGCAAGGTCTTCCGGGCGCTCAAGAAGAAGGGCAAGGGCAAGACCAAGATCTCGCTCGAGGCCACTTCGCCGGCCGGCACGACGAAGGCCACCGCGAAGATCAAGTTCACCACCAAGAAGAAGAAGGGCTAGGGCCATGGAGCTGCTCACGCACCGACGCAACCTCAAGGTCCTCGCCGTTCTCGCGGCGCTCGTAGCCATGGCCGTTTCGTGGTCGCATGGCCCCGAGCGCCGAGGCGGTGAAGGTCGCCAACCCGGGGAGCTTCACCGCGAAGGTCACGACGGGCTCGATCCGGATCAAGTCAGCAGACCTTCAGCTTCGACGACACCGACCCGAACAACACGATCACGTTCACGGGCACCGTCAGCAACCAGGGCGCCGTGAACATCCCGGTCGCCGGTCACAACTTCCCGCCGTTCACGCTCGACGGGGGCTCACACGGTCCGGATCATCCCGACGAACGACACGACCGGCACAATCAACCCGATAACCGGCGTCGCCTCGCTGCGCCTCCGCGTCTACATCAAGATCGACGGCGTCCCGCTTCGGCGGCGGCTGCGCGATCGGCTCGACCAGCAGCCCGATCGACGTCAACGCGCTGATCACCGGGACGACCTCTCCGCCGGGTCCGAACACGCCCGATCTCCGGCACGCCGTACAACACCTCCAACGGCACGGTGAAGATCGTCAACAACAGCTTCAGCGTTCCCGCATCGAACAGCTGCGGCATCGGCGGCGGCACCGTGGACGACGACGCTTGGGATCCCCTCGGCCGCCGGCAACAACGAGGCCACGTTCACCCTGGCGACCACGCCGATCCTCCAGAAGGGCGTCCAGCGCCTCGTTCACGGCGACCCCGAACAGCGGCCCCGCGCCGCTCACGGTCAACTTCAACGCCTCCGGCTCGACCCTTCCTGGCGGCGTCAAGACCTGCACGCCGGCGCTGCCGAGCACTCCCAACTGCGGCTACCGCTGGGACTTCGACGGCAACGGGACGGTCGACCAGGTGACGAACACGCCATCGACCTCGAACATCTACCTGGCCGCGGGCACCTACAACTCGAGGCTGACCGTCTTCGACAACGACGGCGACAACGACACGACGACGCGCACCGTCACGGTCTCCAACCGACCCGACGTGACGATCGACAAGTCGCACACGGGCAACTTCCGCACCGGCACGCAGGGCTCCTACACGCTCAGCGTCAGCAACGCCGGCGGGGCCACCGGCCCGACCGTCGGGACGACGACCGTCACCGACACCCTTCCCGCCGGCCTCACCTACGTCTCGGCCACCGGCACCGGCTGGACCTGCGGCGCCGTCGGCCAGCTCGTGACCTGCAACCGGACCGCGGCGATCGCCGCGGGAGCGACAGCGCCCGCGATCACCCTCAACGTCAACGTCGGCGACGCCGCCCGGCCCTCGGTGACCAACACCGCTGAGGTCACGACCCCGGTCGAGAGCGTCACCAACAACAACTCCGACAGCGACCCGACCACGGTCGATGCCGTCGACGTCGCGATCACCAAGTCGCACACCGGCAGCTTCCGCGTCGGCCGCAACGAGCCCTACACGCTGCAGGTCCGAAACGACGGGACCCTGCCGACGACGGGCACGACGACCGTCAACGACACGCTGCCGATCGGCATGACCTACTTCAGCTCGAGCGCTCCCGCCGGCTGGAGCTGCAACGGCTCCGGGTCGAGCTTCTCCTGCACGAATCCCAATCCGCTCCCCGTCGGCTACGACGAGGACATCACGCTGACCGTCGCCGTCGACGGCACCGCCGTCCCGCTCAAGGTGAACACCGCGACGATCAGCACCCCGGGTGACACCGACCCGAGCGACAACAGCTCCTCCGATTCGACCGTCGTCGTCGCCGCGCCCGACCTCGCCATCGACAAGAGCCACGACGGGAACTTCCGCGTCGGCGGCTCCGGCACCTACGAGCTCCAGGTGAAGAACGACGGCGCCCTGCCGTCGGCGGGCACCACGACCGTGACCGACTCGGTCCCGGCGGGCCTGCCCATCACCGCGGTGACCGCACCCGGCTGGACCTGCAACGTCACCGGCCAGGACGTGAGCTGCGAGATCACCTCGGTCCTGCAGCCCGACGAGCTCGCTCCCCTGATCACGATCGACGTCGACGTCACGCAGGCGGCGCTGCCGTCCGTCATCAACACCGCGACCGTCGCCAACACCGGCGTCGGCCCGGCCGCTGACCCGAACCCGGCCAACGACAGCGACTCCGACCCGACGACGATCACCGCGGTCGACCTCGCCGATCGACAAGTCGCACACGGGCACGTTCCCGGTCGGCGGCAACGGCGCGTTCACCCTCGCGGTGAGCAACCCCGGCACCGCGGCGACCGTCGGTCCGACGACCGTGACCGACACGCTGCCCGCCGACCTCACCTTCGTCAGCGCGAGCGGCTCCGGCTGGACCTGCGGCGCGGTCGACCAGGACGTGACCTGCACCCGCAACGGCGTCATCAGCGCCGGCGCCTCGGCGCCGAACATCACGCTGAACGTCACCGTCGCCAACACGACGGCGATCGACGTGACCAACACGGCCGAGGTCTCGACGACCGACGACGTCAACCCGGCCAACGACAGCGACTCCGACACGGCGCCGCTCACCGCCGCCGATCTCGAGGTCGTCAAGTCCCACTCCGGTGACTTCCGGGTCGGGACCACCCGCACCTACGAGCTCCGCGTTCGCAACGTCGGCCCGCTGCCGTCCATTCGGCACGACCACGGTCACCGACGTCCTGCCCGCGGGCCTGACCTACAACTCGGCCTCCGGCCCGGGCTGGACCTGCGGCGCGGTCGATCAGACCGTCACCTGCACGCGGACCAACTCGTTCGCCGGTGCCGGTCCCGCCTCGACGATCCAGCTCCAGGTGGACGTCGGCGCCGCCGCGCTCCCGAGCGTGACCAACACGGCGACGGTCGCCAACACCGGTGACCGCAACCCGGCCAACGACTCCTCGTCGGATCCGACGAACGTCAACTCGGCCGACCTCGCCATCTCCAAGGCGCATCAGGGCCAGCTCCGCGCGGGCGGCCAGGCGACCTACGAGATCGACGTCGACAACGTCGGCACGGCACCCACCAACACCGAGGCGACGGTCACCGACACGCTGCCGACCGGTCTCACCTACGCCGGCTTCAGCGGCGACGAGTGGGACTGCTCAGCGACGGGTCAGGACGTCACCTGCGTGCACTCGGCCTCGATCCCGGCCAGCGGCTCAGCCGGAACGCTGAACCTGAAGGTCGACGTCGCCGCGAACGCGAGCGGTCAGATCACCAACACGGCGTCAGTTGACGTTCCCGCCGATTCGAGCGCCGCCAACGACAGCGATGACGACACCTCGGGCGTCGGCCGGATCGATCTCGCGATCGACAAGTCCCACGCCGACGACCTGCCGCGCGGCGGCACCGCCTCCTACGTGATCGACGTCGAGAACCTCGGCAACATCGGCACGGACGGCACGACGACCGTCACCGACACGCTGCCCTCCGGGCTCTCCTACTCGAGCGCGACCGGCACCGGGTGGAGCTGCGGCTTCGCCTCCGGGACCGTGACCTGCGACCGCTCCGCGTCCATCGGCGGCAACGCCTCGGCGCCTCCGATCACGATCGAGGCCCAGGTCGGCAACAACGCGCCGTCCTCGATCGCCAACACGGCGTCGGTCGACACGCGCGATGACGGCAACGGCGCCAACGACTCCGACACGGACCCCGGCAACGTCACCACCGGCGGCCCGGACGCCGCGCTGTCGATGAAGACGAGCGGCGAGTTCCGCGGCGGCGGCACGGGCACCTTCGAGCTCTCGGTCCGCAACCGCGGCCCGGTTGCCACGACCGGCGCCACCACCATCAACCTCACCCTGATCGGCTCGAGCTTCGCCTCGGGCGTCGGCCCGGGCTGGAGCTGCACCGGCGGCCCCGGCACCGCGACCTGCACCCACGCCGGAGCCCTCGCCGCGGGTGAGCGCTCCGACGTCAACGTCGACGTCACCGTCGACAGGCGCGGCCGCGTTCGCGATCACGAACATCGCGGTCTCGACGCCCGGCGACACCGACACCGTCGAACAACTCGGCCAGCGACTTCAAGGTCCTGACCAGGATCGACGTCGCCGCGGCGATCACCCACAGCGGCGGCTTCACCGTCGGCAGCGAGGGCACGTTCACCGTGACCGCGACCAACAACGGCGGCGCCCCCACGGTCGGCACGACCACGGTGCGGGTCCCGCTCCCCGAGGGCCTCGACTTCGCGAGCGCCTCCGGCGCCGGGTGGAACTGCACGGCCACCGGTAACGGTGCGCTCTGCGAGTACCCGGCGGCGCTGGCCTCCGGCGCCGTGGCGAGCTTCGACCTGAAGGCGAAGCCCTACCGGTCGGGTAGCGCCTCGGTGACCGCAACGGCCACGACGGCCCAGGACGCCGACGCCACCAACGACGCCGCGACCGACTCGGTCGACGTCGCCGGCGGCACCTCGGCGCTGCAGCTGAAGAAGGCCAACATCCTGGTCCCCAAGAGCGGCGTGGTCGGCGTCCCCGCGACCTGCCCGGCGGGCGGCTCCTGCAAGGGCACGCTCGACCTCACGGTCAAGGGCAAGTCGGTGGGCTCGGCGAAGTTCGACCTGCCCGGCGGAAGCTCCGGCACGGTCGACGTCAAGCTCAAGGGCAAGGCCAAGAAGACGCTCGCCAAGAAGGGCAAGCTGAAGGTCATCGCGACCGCCGGCAGCTCCACGGCGAAGCTGAAGCTGAGCCAGCCGAAGAAGAAGAGCTAGCCCCGTGCGTCGTCTGCTGACCGTCGCGGGGGCGATGGCGTGCTTCGGCCTGCTCGGAGTCGCCGACGCGAGCGCGCAGAACAACACGAACCGCGCCGTCAACCAGGACTACGTCGCCATGGGCGACTCCTACTCCGCGGGCAACGGCACCAACGACTACTACGAGGCGGACCCCTGCTACCGCAGCAACTTCGCCTACGGGCCGCTGATCAACCCGAACATCCCGGGGACGTTCTCCCATCCCGCCTGCAGCGGCGCCCGGACTCCCCACATCGACCAGACCACGCAGACAGACCTCAACTACCCGAAGCAGATCGACCTGCTGGGGAACAACACCGACTACGTGACGCTGACGATCGGCGGCAACGACGCGGGCTTCACCGACGCGCTGACAGAACTGCGCGATCCCGTTCGGCGGCTGCGCCGACCCGGGCGGGTCCCTCGATCAGGCCCAGGCCTACATCCAGAACACGCCTGCCGGCCCAGCTCGACCGCAACTACGCCTCGATCCGGACCGAAGGCCCCCAACGCCGTCGTCACCGTCCTCGGCTACCCGCGGATCTTCAAGGCCAGCGGCACCTGCAACCTCGTCTTCAGCGACGCCGAGGTGAAGAAGGCCAACGCGACCGCCGACCTGCTCAACGACGTCATGCGCCAGCGTGTGCAGGCGGCGGGCCCCGGGTTCGCCTACGTCGATTCGCGCACCGCCTGGATCGGCCATGGCGCCTGCGACTCGGTCGAGTGGATCAACGGCTTCAGCGCCAGCGACACCGTCGGCTCCTTCCACCCGAACAAGGCCGGCTACGTCGCCTACGCGGGGATGGCGCAGTCGACGCTGCTCGCCCAGCGCCGCATCGAGCCAGAGCATCGGCCCCAACGGCCACATCGCCTTCACCTCCACCCGTGACGGCAACTCCGAGGTCTACGTCGCCAACGCCGACGGCTCCTTCCCGGTCAACGTCACGAACGACCCCGGCGCCGACACCGACCCGGTCTTCTCGCCCGACGGCACCAAGCTCGCCTTCGCCTCCAACCGCGACGGCGACTACGAGATCTACGTCGCCAACGCAGACGGCACCGGGCTGACGAAGCTCACCAACAACGCCGTCTTCGACGACCGCGAGCCCGACTGGTCCCCCAACGGCGACCTGCTCGCGTTCCGCACCAACCGCGACGGCAACGCCGAGATCTACAAGATGAGCTCGCACCGGAGCCGCGCCGACGCGCCTGACCAACAGCGCCACCGATGACGGCGCGCCCGACTGGTCCCCCGACGGCTCCGAGATCGCCTTCCAGCGCGCGGTCAGCGGCGCCCCCGACGTCTGGCGGATGAACTCCGACGGTCAGGGCCAGCTCAACCTGACGCCGCAGACGACGACCCAGTTCGTCGACGCGCAGCCCGCCTGGTCGCCCGACGGCAACCTGATCGCCTTCCAGAGCAACCGCGACGGCGACCTCGAGATCTTCACCGTCGCCCGGATCGCGCCGCCGGCCACACCCGCCGTGACGCCCCCGGCGCCGGTCCAGCGCACGAGCAACACCTTCGAGGATCGCGAGCCCTCCTACTCGCCCGACGGCACCCGGCTCGCCTTCGCCTCCAACCGCGACGGCAACGACGAGATCTACGCCGCGACGGTCTCCGGCGCCGGCGCCTACCCGGGCCAGACGCGCATCACCAACGCCGCCGGGGCCGACGCCCTCCCGACCTGGCAGGGCGACCAGACGGCGCCCGACACGCAGATCGCCGGGCCGAACGGACGCACCAACCAGTCCACGCCCACCTTCACCTTCACGTCGACGGAGCCCGGCTCGTCGTTCGAGTGCCGCGTCGACGGCGGCAGCTTCGTCTCGTGCCCGACGCCCTTCACCACCTCGACCCTGGGAGAGGGCCCGCACACGATCCAGGCCCGCGCGACCGACCCCTCGGGGAACGCCGACGCCACGCCCGCGTCGCGCACCTTCACCGTCGACCTGACCCCGGCGACGACCGCGATCACGTCCGGTCCCGACAACGGCGCGCTGACCAACGACGGCACGCCCGAGCTTCGAGTTCGCCTCCGACGACCCCGACTCGACCTTCGAGTGCAAGATCGACGGCGACCCGTTCGCCCCCTGCAGCTCCCCCTTCACGGCCTCCAACCTGAGCGACGGCCAGCACACCTTCACCGTGCGCGGCACCGACAGCGCCGGGAACCCGGACGCAGCGCCGGACGTCGCCACCTTCGAGGTCGACGCGACGGCGCCGCAGACGACGATCGACGCCTCGCCGGCATCGCCGACGAACGACCCGAGCCCGACCTTCGAGTTCTCCTCGAACGAGCCGGGCTCGACGCTCGAGTGCCAGATCGACGGCGGCGGCTGGGAGTCCTGCGCGAGCCCGCTGACCTACCCGGACGACCTCGACGACGGCAGCCACACCTTCGAGGTCCGCGCGACCGACGCCGCCGGGAACACCGACCAGAGCGCGGCCTCGGTGACGTTCACGGTCGACACCGCCGCGCCGGACACGACGATCACGAGCTCCGCGCCGTCGGCCTCGGACAACACGCCGACGTTCTCCTTCAGCTCCGACGACCCGGCGGCGAGCTTCGAGTGCCGGATCGACATCGACCCGTTCGCTCCCTGCTCCTCGGCCTTCACGAGCGCGCAGCTGCCCGACGGCGATCACACCTTCGAGGTCCGGGCGACCGACGCGGCGACCAACACCGACGCGACCCCGGCGTCGCTCGACTTCGAGACCGACGCCACCGCGCCGCAGACCACGATCGACTCCGGTCCCGGCCGCAACAACCCGGGCGAGCATGACCGAGGACACGACCCCGACGTTCACCTTCTCCTCCGATGATCCGGCGGCCACCTACGAGTGCCAGGTCGACGACGGGCCCTTCGACCCGTGCGACCAGGAGCTCACGACGTCCGACCTCGACGACGGGAGCTCACTACGTTCACGGTCCGCGCGACCGACGCGAACGGCAACGTCGATCAGAGCCCGGCGACGGTCACCTTCGAGGTCGTCGACCTGACCCCGCCCGAGACGACGATCGAATCCGGCCCCACCGGGCGGACCGCTGACGACACGCCGACCTTCGCGTTCAGCTCGACCGAGCCCTCGTCCTTCGAGTGCCGCATCGACTCCGGGCCGTTCGCCGATTGCGACCCGCCCTTCACGGCGGACCCGCTCGACGACGGCCAGCACACCTTCGAAGTTCGCGCCACCGATGAGGTCGGCAACACCGACGCCACTCCCGCCTCCCGCACCTTCACGGTGGACGCGACGGCGCCGGTCACCACCATCGACTCCGGCCCAGCCGGCCGCACGGGTGACGACACGCCGACGTTCGCGTTCAGCTCGAACGACCCCGACGCGACGTTCGAGTGCAGGGTCGACAGCGACCCCTTCGCCGACTGCGACTCGCCCTTCACGACGACGAGCTCGACGACGGCTCCCACACCTTCGAGGTTCGCGCCACCGATGACCGCCGGCAACACCGACAGCGACGCCCGCCTCGCGCGCCTTCACCGTCGACACGACGGCTCCCGAGACGACGATCGACGTCGGCGCCGAGCAGCCGGACCACCGACTCGACGCCGACCTTCGAGTTCAGCTCGACCGACGCGACCGCGACCTTCGAGTGCCGGATCGACGCCGAGCCTTCGCCGACTGCGCCTCGCCGTTCACCGCGACGACGCTCGGCGACGGCAGCCACACCTTCGAGGTCCGAGCCGTCGACGCCGCTCGGCAACGCCGACGCCACGCCGGCGTCGCGCACCTTCATCGTCGACACGTCCGTCGCCCGAGACCTCGATCGCCCAGGGTCCCGACCGGCATCACGACGATCCGACGCCGACCTTCGAGTTCACCTCGCCGCGACGCGACGCGTCCTTCGAGTGCCGCGTGGACTCCGCTCAGTTCGCGTCCTGCACCTCGCCCTCACGGCGAACGCGCTGACCGACGGCCCCCACACCTTCGAGGTCCGCGCCGTCGACGAGGCGACGAACGCCGACGCCACGCCGGCTTCGAGCGCGCTTCTCGGTCGACACGGGTCCGCCCGACACGGCGATCGACTCGAAGCCCCCCGCCACGACGAACGACTCCACCCCGACCTTCACCTTCAGCTCCGCCGACGCGGGCGCCACGTTCGACTGCCGGATCGACAACGGCCCGTTCGCGTCCTGCGCCTCGCCGCTACACGGCCCGACGCTCGGCGACGGGACACCACACTTTCGAGGTCCGCGCCACCGACGAGGCCGGACAACGCCGACCCGTCGCCCGCCTCCCACTCCTTCACGGTCGACACCCAGGCACCCGACACCACCATCGACTCCGGGCCCTCCGGTCCGACCCGCGACCGCACCGCCACGTTCACCCAGTCGGGTGAGGCCGGCGCGACCTTCGAATGCCGTCTCGACGGCGGCGCGTTCTCCCCCTGCGGGACGAGCGCGACGTTCGCCGACCTCCCCGACGGACCCCACACCTTCGAGGTCCGCGCGACCGATTCCGCCGGCAACACCGACCCGACCCCGGCCGCACGCAGCTTCACCGTCGACAACGCGGTCGCCGGCGCCACCGTCACCGCCAAGCGCAAGCAGAAGACGAAGCGCGGCAAGGTCCGCGTGGCGGTCGAGGCGAGCGCCGGCGAGAGGGTCGAGGTCCAGGCGACCGGCAAGCTCAAGGCAGGCCGCAGGGCGGTCTCCCTGGCCGCGACGAAGGTCTCGATCGAGCCCGGGTCCCACGCGAGTCTCGCACTGGCCCCCGCAAGCAAGGCCGGGGCTCGACAGGTCAAGAAGCAGCTCGCCTCGGGCAAGAAGATCAAGGCGCGAATCGCTGTTGTGGTGACGGATTCCCTCGGCAACGCCCAGAACTTCCAGCTGCGCGTGAAGCTCCGTTAGCCGTTACCGTCCTTGAACAGCTTCGGGCTCCGGGATGGGCGCTGAGGGGAAATCACAAGTTTTCGAGGGATGTGGCCTGATGGTGGTACGCGGACGCAGTGGACGAAGGATTCGGGGGATCGTCACGGGGGCGATTGCGACGGCTGCATGCCTGGCGGCGCCGTCGCTTGCGAGCGCGGCCGACATCACGGTCAACGACAACGCCACCGGTCCGGGACCCGTAGGCGCCAACTGCGCCGCTCCTGACTTCCCGACCATCACCGGCGCGCTCGCGGCCGCCAACAACGGCGACCGGATCCTCGTCTGCGCCGGCACCTACACGCAGCCGCAGCTCCTCATCAACAAGAGCGTCGAGCTGATCGGCGCCGGCCAGGGTCAGTCGATCATCGACGGCGCCAACGCAACCGGCCTGGTGGACGCAGGCCTCATCCGCACCCTCTCGGTTCCCGGGCGGCGACATCCTCGTCCAGGACTTCACGATCCGCAACGCCGGCCAGACGGGGAACGGCGCGAGCACAGGGCGCTACGCCATCCTCGCCAAGGGCACCGACTTCGATGCGACGCAGGACTTCAACCGCCTCGAGGTCCAGGGCCTCGGCGCGGCCGGCCGCGACTACGCCGTCTACGTCGACAACACCAACAACGACGTGACCCTGCGCAACAGCTCGTTCACCAACACCGACTTCAACCCGATCCTGCTCGAGCAGGACAACGGCGGCCTGACGGTCCGCGACAACCTGATCAGCCAGAACGGCACGACGAACACGAGCGCGCTGTTCGTCGTCAACTACTCCGGCGACGACACGACGAACCCGCTGCGGATCGTCGGCAACACGATCGACGGCAACGGCCGCGGTGGCATCAGCATCCAGACCGGCTTCCCCGCCGCGGGTATCCCGGCGCCGGCGACCCGCAACTCGGTCGAGGTCAGCGACAACACCGTCATCGACTTCAGCGGCTTCGCGCTCTCGGTCCTCAACAACGACCCGGGGGCCAACGGGCTCGCCGGTCAGATCTCGAACGTCGGGATCGACTCGAACGACTTCGTCCCCAGGACCGGTGCCGCCACGAGCACCGGCATCCGCGTGCAGGGGCTCGTCAGCAACGTCGGCATCCGCAGCAACAACCTCGCGGGGCTGGCCACGAACGGCATCGCGATCAACGCCGCCTCGGCCGGGCACAGTCCCGTCGCCGTCGACGTCCACTTCAACCGGATCATCTCCGCGGCTGGAGGTCTGACCTCGTCCGCCGCCGATCAGGTCGCCGCCGAGCACAACTGGTTCGGCTGCAACGAGGGCCCGACAAACACGGCCGACTGCTCCGACGTCGCCGGCAACGTCGACTTCGACCCGTGGCTGGTGCTGGGGCTCGCCGCGAGCCCGACCACGATCGCCGCCGCCGGCGGGTCCTCCGACCTGACCGCCGATCTGACGACCGATTCGAACGGGAACAACGCCGGCCCGGGCTTCCCGGACGGCACCCCGATCGACTTCGGCACCACGCTGGGGAGCGTCAGCACCCCGCGCAGCACCGCCGACGGTGTCGCCGAGAGCACGCTGACCGCAGGAGCGAACGGCGGCACTGCGACCGTGAACGCCGACCTCGATGGCGAGAGCGTGACGACGCCGGTGACGATCACCGCAGCGCCGACCCCGCCCGCCTTCGACGCCCCGCCCACCGTGACGTTCACGGCTCCGGAGTCGATCAAGGCCGGCAAGCGCGGCCTGCTTGACGGCGACGGCGACCGATGACATCGGGATTCGTTCGGTCGACTTCTTCGTCGGCGACAAGAACATCTGCCAGGTCCTCACCCCGCCGTACGAGTGCCGCTTCCGTCCTCGCCGCGGCAGGGGCAGGATCGGTCTCTCGGCCCGAGCGACCGACACGATCGGTCAGACGACCACCGCCCTCGGGGCGACGCGAGTCATCAAGAAGAAGAAGCGCGCTCGTCAAGTAGGGCGGACGGGCCGCATCGTTTAGGGCCCGTCGTGTTGGATAGGTAGATGCGCATGGCGGGTCGATTCCAGGGGCTGCGACGCCACCGCCCCTTTCGCGGGGCGGTCGTCGGCCTGCTCGCTTCGGTCGCTGTCGCCGGCCCCGTCCTTGCTGCGGACCAGTTCGAGCCCAACGACTCCCAGGCCAAGGCGACGAAGTTGCAGCCGGGGAAGACCTACGAGGGCGACATCGACAAGCTCGACGACGCGATCACCCAGACCAAGGGCGACGTCGACTGGTACTCGCTCAACGCGGCCGCCGGCAAGATCGACGTCGCCTACACCGCGCTGCAGACCCAGGGCAGCTGCTTCGGCCCGGAGGCGCGCCTGCTCGACGCGGCCGGGACGAACCTCGGAACCGCGCAGCCCGCCAAGGGCGACACCGAGCACATCCGCTACACCGCGACCGCCGACGGCGTCCTCTACCTGCGCGTCCAGCAGTACCAGATCGATACCTGCAACGCCCCGATGCCCTACCTGCTCGAGCCGGACTTCACCGCCGCCCAGGGAGGCGGGGGCGGGGGAGGCAACAACTCCATCGACGGGCTGAAGATCAAGGCCAAGGACACGCAGCGTCAGTCCGGCAACAAGGTCAAGGTGAAGCTGAAGGTCGGCGCCGCCGAAGCCATCGACATCGCCGCCAAGGGCACCGTCAAGGCCGGCAAGAAGCGGGTCAAGCTGAGCAAGACCGTCGCCGCCGTCGCCGCGGGCAAGACCGTCAAGCTCGTCCTCTCGGCACGCGGCAAAGCCGCCAAGCGGATCATCGCTGCGATCGACGACGGCAAGAAGGTCAAGGCGAAGGTCAAGGTGGCCGTAGCCGACTCCGAGGGCGCCAGAGCCGCCCAGGGGTTGACCATCACCCTGCGCTGAGGACCGGCCCTCAGGCGCCGCGAGCCGCCCACGCCTGAGCGGGCCAAGCGACCGCTCGCCCAATAGAGGAACCGAACTTCCGGTGACAAGTGGTACCCGTGCCGCTAGTCTGCTCGCGCGCCCGGAGCCCTTCCGGGCGCTTTTGGGATGGATGGACGCCCCAGCCCGGGGCGGCGAGAGACTCGGAGAGATGAATGCACGACGTTGAGGTGTCCGGTTCGGCTAGCGCAAACGCGCGCCAGATCAAGAAGGACCGGGGACTCCGTCGACGTATCGGCCTCATCGGCGCGCTGGCGCTGGTCGCCGGCTTCGCGCTGCCGGCGGCGGGAGCTCAGGCGGCGGCCCCCTCGATCATCAACACCGGCACGGGTTGCGCCGGCCAGCGATTGGCTCGTGTCCTGCGCCTTCCAGGGCGAGACCGGCGGCAGTGGCGCCATCTTACGCGGATCGTCGACCCTCGTCTCGCACGACACCGGCGTCACGATCCCATCGGTGTTCGACGCCGACTACTGGCACGACCACCGACACTGCGACACCGGCAATGTGCGCGGCATCGCAGTCGACCGAAGCCGACGATCGCGAGCGGATATCCACGTTCTCGTGTGAACCTGAACCTACACGCTGCCCGACAACTCGGCGGCTTCGAGCTGCCCGACCTTCAGTGCGGCACCGGCCGGCGGCGAGCCATCGTATCCAGCGCATCTCAGGCACGGGACTCGCAGCCGCGTCAGAACAGCGCGGTCGTCGGCTCGCTCGTCAAGGTGACGGCGAACGGCAACTGCCTCGTCTCACCGGTCAACGAGGACTACGCCTACCTCACTATGGCCGGGCTCGGCAGCGCCGGCAGCTGCGCGAGTCCGTCGGGCAGCAACTTCAACAACTAGGTCGACTCCGGGACTCAGCTGACCTTCTGCTACGTGGGTGATGACCCGACACGACTCGGGCGGCACTCGGACTTCAACGGCGTCAACTGGCGCCTGCGCAACCTGCGCACCGGTGCAACGACAGCAGCGCGACGCGTCATGCCCGGCGGCGGCGACAACAGCGTCAAGACCACTGCAGGTCACCTTCCCGAACGCGCGGCGCGTTCGTCGTCGAGGCCGAGCTGCTCGACGACGACGAGCTGCGCCGAGAACCAGAACCCCGGCTACTGGTTCCCGATCGGCACCGTCGACGTCAACAGCGCCTCGATTCCCGACCCCGACCATCGACGTGCCCGGCGCGCCCGAACACCGGACGACGAGCATCAACCGCTGACGTGACCCCGCCGACCGACCCGGACTGCGCCAACGGCGGCGGCGCCCAGGATCATCCAGTGGGACCTCGACAACAACACCGGCAACGGCGTCGGCGGGTTCGAGACCGACTCCGTCGCCGGCGAGGGCACGATCTTCAGCACCGACCAGACGCAAGACGATCAACACGACCGGCATGACGCCCGGCACCGTACACGGTCCGCGCCCAGGTGATCGACAACGGCGCGATGGATGCGGCCGACGCGATCCGACGCACGTCGACCGTCGCGACCGACACCTTCACGGTCAACTCGCTGCCGACGTCCGGCAGCCAGACGGTCAACGCGACGACCGAGGCAGGCCAGAGCATCACGCTCGCCGGCACCGACGCCAATGGCGACTCGCTGACCTACAACATCACCGGCGGCGGTCCGAGCCAACGGCACGCTCACCGGGACCGGCGCCAACCGGACCTACACGTCCGACCGCCGGCTTCGCCGGAACCGATTCGTTCACCTACACGGTCAGCGACGGCTTCAACGGCACCTCGACCACCGGCACCGTGACGATCAACGTCCGGCCCGAGACGACCATCGACGCCGGCCCGGCAACGGCTCGACCGTCAGCCGGACGACGTCGACTTCGAGTTCTCCTCGAACGCGACCGGCGCGACCTTCGAGTGCCAGATCGACGGCGGCGGCTACTCGGTCCTGCACGTCGCCGCAGGCCTACCCCGGCCTGTCCGACGGCTCCCACACCTTCGACGTCCGGGCGATCGCCGGCGGCCAGACCGACCAGTCGCCGGCGTCCCGCACCTTCACGGTCGACGGCACCGCCCCCGAGACGACGATCGACTCCGGCCCGGCCAACGGCTCGACCACGAACGACGACCCGGTGACGTTCGAGTTCAGCTCGACCGAGCCGCCCTCGACCTTCGAGTGCGAGCTCGACGGGACCGGCTTCACGAGCTGCACTTCCCCCGCCGACCTACTGCGGCCTGGCGCCGGGCTCCCACACGTTCCAGGTGCGCGCCACCGACCAGGCCGGCAACACCGACGCGACGCCGGCCAGCCGCACGTTCACGGTGGCCGACGCGGGCATCGTCACCGGCGACGGCACGACGACCACGTTCACCGGCCAGCCCGGCGACGCCAACAACGTCACGGTGACCGGCGGCGGCGGCGCTGCCCTACGTGATCACCGACACCGGCGGCGGAGACATCACGCCGGCGCCAACTGCACCCAGGTCACCGCCAACATCGTCACCTGTCCCGACACCGCCAACATCGTCGATCAACCTCGGCGACGGCGACGACACCTTCAACGGCTCGACCGCCGCCGGCGGCAACTTCACGATCAACGGCGGCACCGGCAACGACCAGCTGACCGGCTCCAACGGGGACGACACCATCAACGGTGGGCCCGACGCCGGCATGGACCGCATGGACCGGCGGCCCCGGCACCGACACCATCAACGGAGGCGGCGGTATCGACCGCGCGCTCTACCCGAACTCGCCCGGCGACCTGACATCACGATCGACGACGGCGCCAACGACACCGACGGCACCGGCGGCACCGAGAACGTCCGCGACCGACGTCGAGTCGATCACCGGCGGCAACGGCAACGACACGATCACCGGCTCCTGCTTCGCCAACACGCTGGCGGGCCAGGGCGGCAACGACACGCTCAACGGCGACCCCAGCCGGCTGCGCAGTCGGCGGCGGTGACTTCATGGGCGGCGGCCTCGGCGACGACGCGATGAACGGCCTCGACGGCAGCGACTCGGTCACCTACACGGCCAACACGGCCGCTGCAGGCGATCAGCGTCACGCTCGGCGGCGCCGGCGACGACAGCGACGGCACCGGCGGCACCGACACCATCGCCGACGACGTCGAGAGCATCTACGGCGGCGCCGGCGACGACACGATCGACGCCTCCGCTGCGGCCCAGGGCGTTGCGCTCTGGGGCCGCGCCGGCGACGACATCGCTGATCGGCAGTCGGAGTTCAACGACTACCTGCGCGGCGAGCTCGGAGCCGACAACCTGAACTGCGGCGACGGCGCGCAACGACATGTTCGACCAGGACGCCGCCGACACGGTCGATGAGAACTGCGAGACGGCGGGCTAAGCGCCGAAAACCAACGGCGGCTACTCAGTTCGCGGGTGGCGCTCCGGCCGTCCTCGGTTAGAGTTCTCGCCGGGATGGATCCCGGACCGCTGCCGGGGGACGGCGGCGCACAGGCGATGGATGGATCGATTCGCGGCGCGCAGCCGCGCTGACGGACGGCTTCGACGGCCGTCCTCGAGACAGGGAGAAGAGATGGGTCGCGTCGGTGTTCGGAGCCTGCGGGCAGGGCTGATCGCGTGCTGCGCGCTCGGCGTAGGCTTCTCGGCCGTCGGCGCTTCGGCCGCTGACGCCGACGATCATCAACGACCGGCACAGGCTCACCGGGCAGACGGTCTATGGCGGCACCGTGGACTCCGGCGAGTCGCCGGCACCAGACGCCAACCTCTCTGGGTATCCTCGGCGCTTGTCAGCCACGACCCCGGCGACACGACGCTTCAATGGATCAAGACCGACGACGATGGGGACGGAACCGAGGACACCGGCCACGGTTCGCGGGGTGACCGCAACCAGGCCGGCGACGCCGAGCGGATATCCGCGTTCACGCGTCAACCTCAGCTACCAGAACCCCACCTCAAACACGGGTATGAGCTGCAGCTTCGGCACCGGCACGCGTCGGACCACCGACCGGAATGCGCGGATCCGGGCACGCGACTCCGCCTCGCAGACGAGCGGTCACAAGCTCATCTCAGATCAAGTTCGTCGCTGCAGGCGGATGCACCGGTCCTGAGGACTATGCGTTCATCTATGGGGGGTCCAGGCAGCAACTTCGGCAAGACATCAGCGCCAGGTGCAAGCCAGACGTACACCTACAACGGCGACGACAGCGACACGTCGGGTGACTCAGATCTTCCAGGGCATCAGCTGGCGCTATCGCAACCTCCGCACCGGTGCGGTCACCGCGCGTAAACGCTCTCCTGCCCGGGCGGCGGTGACAACGCAGCGAAGTCGCTTACGGCCAACGCGCCGTCCACTCGCGGGGCCTATGGTCCTCGAGGCCGAGCTCCGCGACGGCAGCGGCTGCACTCAGGATCAGAACCCCGGCTACTGGTTTGCGATCGGCACGGTTGACGTCAACAGCTCCTCGATCCCGGCGCCCACGGTGACGCGCGACCGATCGTCCGAACACGGGCGGGAACGTCATCGGTCGTGGTTGACCCTCCAACGGACCGCTGACAGCGCGAACGGGGGCGGTCCGCAGATCGTCCAGTACGACCTGAACTTCAACACCGGTGACGGCGTCTCCGGGTTCGAGGCAGGACACGATCGCCGGCGAGGGCTCGATCATCTCCGCGAACCGACCAAGACGATCAGCACCGCCGGCCTCACGCCCGGTCAGACCTACACGGTCCGGGCGCGAGATCATCGACAACGGCGCCTCGATGCCGCCGACGGGATTCGCCGCACCTACACGTCGCGACAGACCACCACGGTCAACCCCTGCCGTCGTCACGGCCAGACCGTCAACATCGTATCGACGGTCTGAGTCAGCCATCACGCCTCGCAGGTACCGATGCTGAACGGCGACGCGCTACCTACACATCACGGCGGCCGGCCCGACTAACGGCACGCTCACTGGGACGGGCGCCAACCGGACATACACCCCGAGCCGCGGGATTCGCCGGCACCGACTCGTTCACCTACACGGTCAGCGACGGATCCAACGGCACGTCGACAACCGGGACCGTGACGATCAATGTCCGGCCCGAGACCACGATCGACTCCGGCCCCAGCGATGGCGCCACGGCGGCCCGCGACGCCCAGTTCGAGTTCTCCTCGAACGCCACCGGCGCGACCTTCGAGTGCCGGATCGACGGCGGCACCTACAGCTCATGCACCTCGCCGCAGGCTTACGCCGGCCTCAGCGAGCGGCTCGCACACCTTCGACGTCCGGGCCAGTCGCCGGCGGGCAGACCGATCCGTCTCCCGCCTCGCGGACCTTCACGGTCGACGCGACCGCACCCGAGACCACCATCGACTCCGGCCCGGCGAACGGCTCGACGACCAATGACGACTCGGTGACGTTCACGTTCAGCTCAAGCGAGTCGCCGTCCACGTTCGAATGCTCAGGTTGACGGCACCGGCTTCGAGAGCTGCACCTCGCCCGCGACCTACAGCAACCTCGCCCCCGGCTCTCACACCTTCGAGGTGCGAGCCACCGATCAGTACGGCAACACCGATGCGAGTCCGGCCAGCCGCACCTTCACGCTCACCGATGCGGGCATCGTCACCGGCGACGGCACGACGACGACCTTCACCGCTGAGCCCGGCGACGCCAACAACGTCACGGTCACCGGCGGCGGCGGCGCGCCCTATGTCATCACTGACACAGGCGGCAGCGCGTCGAAGCCGGCCCCGGCTGCACGCAGGTCTCGGCCAACGTGGTGAGCTGCCCCGATACCGCCAACATCGTCGATCAACCTCGGCGACGGTGCTGACACTTCGACGGCTCGACCGCTGCTGGTGGCAACTTCACGATCAATGGCGGCAACGGAGCCGACCAGCTGATCGGTTCGAACGGTGACGACACCATCAGCGGCGGCGGCGACGGCGCCACCGACCGCCTCACCGGCGGTCCCGGCAACGACACCCTCGACGGAGGCCCCGGCATCGACCGCGCCCTCTACTCGAACTCGGTCACCGATCTGAACATCACGATCGACGATGGTGCCAACGACACCGACGGCACCGGCTCGACCAATGAGAACGTCCTCGACACGGTCGAGTCGATCACCGGCGGCAACGGCAACGACACGATCACCGGCTCGTGCTTCGCCAACACGCTCGCCGGCCAGGGCGGCAACGACACGCTCAACGGCGACCCCAGTGGCTGCGCAGTCGGCGGCGGTGACTTCATGGGCGGAGGCCTCGGCGATGACGCCATGAACGGCCTCGACGGCAGTGACTCGGTCACCTACACGGCCAACACCGCCGCTCAGTCGATCTCGTCACCCTCGACGGCACCGGCAACGACAACGACGGCCTCGCCGGAACCGACAACATCGGCAACGACATCGAGTCCGTCTATGGCGGCGCAGGCAACGACACGATCGACGCCACCGCCGCAGCCCAGGGCGTTGCGCTCTGGGGCCGCGCCGGCGACGACATCCTCACTGGCAGCGGGTTCAACGACTACCTACGCGGCGAGCTCGGAGCCGACAACCTGAACTGCGGCGACGGCGGCAACGACATGTTCGACCAGGACCCCGCCGACACGGTCGATCCGAGCTGCGAGACAGCGGGGTAGAGGCGGTTGATCGACCCGCCACCGTTACCGGTGGCGGGATCGGGCCACCCCCTCTACAGTCTGTGGTGGATGGGACGGGGTGAGGATCGGGCAATGCCGAATGGTCTCAGGGTGATCCTGGGCCGGGTCGTTGCCGTGGCGGTCCCACTGGCGCTCTGCCTGTCGGTGCTCGCCGCCCCCGCATCAGCCTCGTTCCCCGGCGCCAACGGCAAGATCGCCTTCTTCAGCGACCGAACGACCGCGGGGATCTACACGATGACCGCCACCGGGGGTTCGCAGGCGCGACTGCCGGGAACAACGACGACCGACCGCCAACCCCAGTGGTCTCCTAACGGATCGAAGCTGGCGTTCTTCCGCGACAACCAGATCTACTGGATCTACGCCAACGGCACAGGACTCACCCAGGTCACCTTCCTGGGTGCTGACGATCTCGGACTCGACTGGTCGCCTGACGGAACCAGGATCGCGTTCGTCGACAACCGCTCAGGCAACAACGAGGTCTATAGCGTCAACGCGACCAACAACGGCAGCGCTGAGAGTGGCCTGATCAACGTCTCGAACACCAGCGACCGCTCGGACTTCGAGCCGAGCTGGAAGCCAACGGGCGGCGGATCGGGGGCGGCAACCTCATCGCCTACCAGCAGCAGGGTGGGCCGAGCAACGACATCTACGTCAAGAACTCCGACGGCACTGGGAATCCAACCCGGCTGACGACAGACGCCTCCAGCGACGGCCAGCCGTCTTGGTCGCCTGACGCGACGCGAATCGCCTTCCGGTCGACACGCACCACCACCTCCGACATCTACACGATGGACGCGGCTGGTGGCAACGAGATTCAGCGCACGTCCGCGCCCGGGGCCGAGGAGCAGCCCTCGTGGTCTCCGGACGGGACTCAGATCGCTTTCCAGCGCACAAGCGGCACCGACGCGCCCGAGATCTACACGATGGTGATCGGTGCGACCGGGGTCGGTACGTCGATCACGAACCGCACCAACTCGGCAACCACCATCACCGACACCAACGCCAGCTGGCAACCGGCGGACACGGCAGCGCCAGACACGACGATCACCGGTGGCCCCGCCGGAGGCTCGTCGACGAACGACAACACGCCGACCTTCAGCTTCACCTCGACTGAGCCGGGCTCGACCTTCCAATGCTCGGTCAACGGCGCGGCCTTCAGCAGCTGCTCTTCGCCCTTCACCACAACGGCCCTCGTCGATGGCTCACGCAGCTTCGCCGTCCAGGCGACCGACCCCAACGGCAACGTCGATGCGACGGCTGCCTCACGCACCTTCACGATCGACACCGTCGTGCCCAACACCACGATCGCCTCCGGTCCGAGCGGCGCAACCAACGACGACACCCCGACGTTCGCCTTCACATCAACCGAGGGCGGCTCGACGTTCCAGTGCCGCGTCGATGCCGCGGCCTTCACATCATGCGCCTCGCCCTTCACGACGGCCTCGCAGATCCCGGGCGCCCACACCTTCGAGGTTCGCGCTACCGACGCCGCGAACAACACCGACGCTACGGCCGCGTCCCGCTCCTTCACGGTCGTCACGAACTCGACTGTGACCAAGGACGGCGCCGCGGTCACCTACGAGTCCGTGTCGGGCGAGACCAACGACCTTGCGATCACCGGGGGCGGAGGCTCGCCACTCGTCTTCACTGAGAGCGCGGCAACCCGACGACGACCGGAGCTGGGTCCGGATGCACGCAGGTCACCCCCAAGCAGGTGAGTTGTCCGGACTCTCGGCGTCACGACCGCGTTGTGATCAATCTCGGCGACGCCGGGGATTCCGTCGACGCGTCTGGGACGACGGGGACTGCGTTCACGCTCAACGGAGGGGCCGGCAGCGACACCCTCGCCGGCGGACCCGAGACGGACAGCCTCAACGGTGGTTCCGATGGTGGCATGGACCGCATGACCGGTGGTCCCGGTGCCGACACCCTCGACGGGGTCCGGGAATCGACCGCGCGATCTACAGCGCAAGCGGCGGCAACGTCACGCTCACGATGGACAACGCCGCCAACGACTCCGACGGAACCGGCACCAACACCGAGAACGTTCTCGACACGGTCGAATCAGTCACCGGGGGAAACGGCGATGACAACCTGACCGGTTCCTGCTTCGCCAACACGCTTGCCGGCCAGGGCGGCAACGACACGCTCAACGGCGACCCCGTCGCCTGCGCCGTCTTCGGCGGCGACTTCATGGGCGGCGGTACGGGCAACGACGCGATCAATGGGCTCGGCGGTGTCGATCAGGTGACCTACACGGCCAACACTGCAGCGCAGCCGATCTCAGTCGCCTTGGACGGCGCCACCAACGACTCCGACGGCACCGGTGGAACCGACAACATCGGCAGCGACAACGAATATGTCTTCGGCGGCTCTGGAAGCGATTTCATCGACGCCTCGGCCGCAACGCAGGGCGTTTCACTCTGGGGCCGCGCCGGAGACGACACCCTGATCGGCTCGAGCTTCAACGACTTCCTGCGCGGGGAGCTCGGGGCGGACACGCTCGACTGCGCCGGCGGTGACAACGACATGTACGTGCTCGACCCGGCCGACCTCTCGGTCACCTCCTGCGAGACCTCCGGCTGAAGTCGTGATCGGCGCCTGGACCCGACGGGGGCTGCTCGCCCTCGCCTGCGCATCAGCGCTCTTCGCCGGCATCGCCGCTACGGCTGATGCCGCGCCCAAGCTGCGGACGATGACCTACAACGTGCACGGCAACCTCGGCACGCAGGACGGCACCTACAGCGGCGCTGCGATCGCGTCGGTGATCTCGGCGCAGAACCCCGATGTCGTCGGGCTGCAGGAGGTCTGCGCCTCGCAGCTCACCGACCTTCGCGCGAGACTGCTCGCCGCGGGCTACGCCTACACCCAGCACTACGTGACCGTCACCGGGACGAGCTGCGGCGGCTTCGGGATCGGGTTCCTCAGCAAGCTGCCGTTGGACGATCCGACGACGACTGTTCTGCCTACCTACAACGAGAAGCGTGCGGTCATCGGCGCCACTGTCGAGCAGGGAGGGGTGCCGGTGCGCGTGTTCAACTCCCATGCCTCGCCGGGAGCGGGCATCACCCACACGGAGCCGATCGCCGACGAGACCCTGAAGACCTCGCTCGCCCGCCGGATCGTTATGGGCGACTTCAACGTCAACACCTCGAACACGGCGGCTCTCGCACCCTTCACGAACCGGTCGCTGACCGAGGTCGACCCGGCGAACCGGCCGACCTCGCCGGCGAGCAGCCCAACGAGCAAGATCGACTACATCTGGACCTCCTCGCCGATCACCACCGACTCGAGCTCGGTACCGAGCACCACCGCCTCTGACCATCGGCCCGTGGTCGCGAACCTCGATCTGGGAGAGGACCTGCCGCTCGCCGGCGGGCTGATCGGCCTCACCTCCAACCGTGACGGCAACAACGAGATCTACCGGGTCCGCTCCGACGGAACCGCGACGACGCGGCTGACGAATCTGGCGACGAGCGACTCGACGCCCGAGTGGAGCGAGGACGGCTCCAAGCTCGTCTTCACGTCGAACCGCGACGGCGACAACGAGATCTTCGTCATGAACGCCGACGGCACGGGAGTCACTCAGCTCACAACCAACACCGTCGCCGACCAGGACCCGACCTTCTCCCCCGACGGGACCAAGATCGCCTTCCGCCGCGACGTCTCCGGCAACAACGAGATCTTCACGATGAACGCCAACGGGAGCTCCCAAGCGAACATCACCAACAACGCCGCCTCCGACTTCAACCCCGACTGGTCGCCCGACGGTTCGAGCATCGCCTTCCAGCGATTCCTCTCCGGGACCGGCAACGACATCTACTCGATGACCGCGACCGGCGGCTCCCAGGCCGCGCTCACCTCCACCGCCAACAGCGACAACGACGGCCAGCCCGCCTACTCGCCGGACGGCTCCCAGATCGCCTTCCACTCCAACCGCGACGGCGACTTCGAGATCTTCACGATGACCGCGGCCGGCGGCTCGGAGACGCAGCGCACCTTCAACACCGCCGTCGAGCAGAAGCCGAGCTACTCGGCCAACGGCTCCCAGATCGCGTTCAACACCGACCGCGACGGCAACAACGAGATCTACCGGATGACGCCCACCGGGGCGCAGCAGACGCGGGTCACGACCAACGCCGGAAGCGACACCGAAGCGGCATGGCAGCCGGATGCAACGCCCCCCGACACGACGATCGGCTCCGGGCCGGCGAACGGCTCATCCCAGCAAGCGACGACGGCGTCCTTCGCCTTCAGCGCATCGGAGTCGGGGGCGAGCTTCGAGTGCCGGCTCGACGGTGCGAGCTTCACTCCCTGCACCTCTCCCGCGGCGGTGTCGAACCTGGCGCAGGGGAGCCACACGTTCCAGGTCCGGGCGGTGGACGTGGCCGGGAACGCCGACGCCACCCCTGCAGCGCGCACGTTCACCGTGACCACCTCCGGGACGGTCAACGCCTCCGGGTCCAGCCTGACCTACCAGGCGGGTTCGGGCGAGGCGAACGCGCTGACCGTCACCGGGGGCGGTGGCGCCCCCTTCTCCTTCACCGACGTTGGAGGGCCGACGCCGGTGGCCGGCGCGGGCTGCACCCAGGTCACCCCGCAGCGGATCGACTGCCCGTCAGCTGGGGTCAGCTCGCTGACCGTCAACCTCGGCAACGGCGCTGACACCTTCGACGGCTCCGGGATCAGCGGCACCGGGGTGGTGATCGACGGCGGGGACGGCCCCGACCGGATCGTCGGCTCTGCCGCCGGCGACTCGCTCAGCGGCGGTTCCGGCGACGCCTCCACCGACCGCCTCGAGGGAGGCGCCGGCAACGATGCGATCGACGGTGGCCCCGGTATCGATCGTGCGATCTACTCGAACGCGCCCGGCGCGCTGAGCATCACCGTGGGCGACGGGCCGAACGACGCCGACGGCTACGGGAGCACGGATTCCGTCCTCGACACGGTCGAGTCGATCACCGGCGGTCCGGGGTCCGACGCCATCACCGGTTCGTGCACCGCGAACACCCTCGCCGGCCAAGGCGGCGGCGACACGCTGAACGGGGACCCGGCGGGATGCGCGGTCGGCGGCGGCGACTTCATGGGTGGTGGGCTCGGCGACGACGAGATGAACGGTCTCGGTGGCGCCGACACGGTGAGCTATACGGCCAACGCCGCGGCCCAGCCGATCGACGTGACGCTGAACGGCGCGGCTGACGACGCCGACGGCACCGGCGGCACCGACGACATCGGGGTCGACGTCGAATCCGTCTACGGCGGCGCGGGCAACGACACGATCGATGCCTCACTCGCCGCCCAGGGTGTGTCGCTCTGGGGCAGAGCCGGTGACGACACGCTCATCGGCAGCGCCTTCAACGACTTCCTTCGAGGGGAAGCGGGGGCCGACACCCTGGAATGCGGCAACGGGACGAACGACATGTATGCGTCGGATGGGTCCGACCCGCCCGCGGTCGATTGCGAAACCTCCGGTTAGGTACGGCGCGCTGAGCGGAAGACCGGACGCGCGGCAACCGTACGCCACCGTTCAAGTGCGTACGCCGATCGGCCGATGAAGGGATCTCAAGCGCGACGGTCATCAGGGGGCCCAACGCACCGATAGAAGGACTGAAGCGATGGCTCACCATCCGTTCGACCGTGCATCAACCACGCGCGGTGACCACTCCCGCGCGATGAAGGCAGCGTTCGGGGCGATCTGCGCCGCGGCCTGCGTGGTGCCCGCCACCGCAACCGCTTCCACAGCGAACGTCAATGTTCGCGGCTCGATCCTGACCTACGCGGCCGAGAAGGGCGGGACGAGCACCCTGATAATCAGCGGTGAAGCGGGCTCGCTGAACCTCAGCGATGCGGGCCGCGGAAACATCCTGGAGGCGGGTGAGGGGTGCAAGCAGATCACGGAGGCCTCCGTCGACTGCGACAGCCCGGTCGACGAAGCCATCGTCGACCTCGGTGACGACGACGGGATCGATTCCGTCACCGCAGAAGGTGCGCACGGCCTTCGCTTCACGATCAATGGCGGGACCGGTACGGACCGGATCGCCGGAGGAGACCGTGAGGACACCCTCGACGGCGGCCCCGGCAACGACGTTCTCGTCGGCGGTGATGGTGACGACACCCTGCTCGGGGGGAGTGAGGACGCCGGTTCCGATCGCCTCGAGGGCGGCCCCGGGAGCGATCTTCTCGACGGCGGCCCAGGCATCGACCGCGCGGTGTACGCGGCGAGCCGCGAGGCCCTCGCGATCACGATCGGCGACGGTCCCAACGACACCGACGGCACCGGATCCACCAAGGAGGACGTCACGGATACGGTCGAGTCGATCACCGGCGGCGAGGCCGACGACGTGATCATCGGTTCGTGCCTTCCGAACACGCTCGCGGGACAGGGCGGCAACGACCTTCTCCTCGGGGACCCCGAGCGGTGCGAGGTCTACGGCGGCGACTTCCTCGGAGGTGGCCCAGGCGACGATGTCATGCGTGGGCTCGGTGGCTCCGACAAGGTCACCTACACGTCGAACACCGCGGAGCAGCCGATCGACGTCTCCCTCAACGGCAAGCCCGACGACAAGGATGGGTTGGGCGGCAACGACGACATCGGCACCGATGTCGAGCTCGTGTTCGGCGGTGCCGGAGACGACGTCATCGACGCCTCAAGCGCAGAGGCAGGTGTGTCGCTTGCGGGTCGCGCAGGCGACGACACCCTGATCGGCAGCCCGTTCGACGACTACCTACGCGGCGAGCTCGGAGCGGATTCTCTCGACTGCGGGGAAGGCAAGAACGACATGTACGACGAGGACCGCGAGGACCGCGAAGTTCGCAATTGCGAAACCCCGGGCTGATCCCGGGGAGCTGAGGCAAATAGCCTCAGCGTCGTGGGTGAGGAGACGATCGCTGCGGGCGGGGCACGCCTCCTGCACGGCCTGGTCCTGTCCGGGGACGTGCCGATCGCCGCAGCCGTCGAAGCGCCCGCCGGCTCCACGCCCGATTTCGTCGTCCGCGAGCTTCCAGCCGCCCCCGTTCCCGACGGTCCGCCCAACGGCGAGCCGGTCGCCGGCCTCGAGGTTCCCGGCACCCACTACGACGCGGCATTCGACGGCGATCGGCTGAGGATCCGCTTCTTCGGGACGGCGCGCTTCGACGTTGACCTCGCGGCCGGCACGATCGACGCATGCCCCGTACCCGGCAGGGAGGGGATGCTGCCGATCCTGCTCGGCGGGAGCGTGCTGGCGCTCGTGCTCGGACTCGCGGGCGAGCCCGTGCTGCACGCGAGCGCCGTGGTCAGCGGCGATGCGTGCATCGCGGTCGTGGGGCCCTCGGGCTCGGGCAAGTCGACCGTCGCCTTCCTCCTCTGCAGGGCAGGGCTGCCGTTGCTCACCGACGACACCGCACGCCTCAGCGGCGAGGGAGGGGCCACGGCCATTCACCGCGGCTCGCCCGAGCTCCGCCTGCGTGGTCCGATCGGCGAGGCCGCGCGGGGCTCCGGCTGGGAGCACCGCGACACCGCCGACGACCGCGTCGCGGTCGCCCCGCCTGCCGCGGGCGAGCCGCTGGTCCGCCTCGGCGTGATCGTCGCGCCCGCGTGGACCGATTCGGCCTCCGTCCCGTCCGCGCGCATCCTCGGGGAGCGGGAGACGCTCGAGGTCCTGCTGCGCTCGCCGCGGGTCGCCGGCTGGGTCGCCCCCGAGCCGCTGCGGACCAGCTTCACCTCCCACGCGGAGCTCGCCGCATCCGTCGGCGCCCTCCGGCTCGAAGTTCCCCGCAGCCGGCTCGAGGATCCCAGCCTGGCGACGGAGGTGGCCGGCGCTTTGGCTGGGGCGCTCGGCTCCGGGGGAGCCGAATGAGCGCACTGCCGCCGCTCGCTGACCTCGTCGCGGTTCGCAGCGACGACCCGGCCGAGCTCGCGGCTGTGCGCGCGGAGCTCGCCGGGGCGGACGGCTTCGACCCTCCCTGGGAGCCGGCGCCGGGTTGGCTTGCTGTGTCGCGGCCATTCCCCGGCGGGGCCGAACCCGGAGGGGAGGGGGTCCGGAGCGCCGGGCTCCTGTTCGCCCAGGGCCTCGACGTCGCGCTCAGCCCCACGCGCGACGCGCGCGGCGCTGGCTCGCCTCGTGGCTGAGGAACCCGACCGCCTCGAGCGAGTCGACGGTGACTTCGGGTTCGCTGCGTTCGAGCCAGCCGGCGCCGTGACCGTCGTCCGCTCCGCCTCCGGCCTCGTTCCCTTCTACATCGCCGGCGACGGCGATCGGGTCACCGTCGCCACCTCATTGGCGCTGATCCTCCGCTTCCACCCGGCACCGCTCGAGCTCGATCCGCTCGTGAACGCGATCTGGACCTCCGGCTATGACGCCGCTCCGGATCGGCGCACGTTCCTCGCCGGGGTCCGGGTTCTGGGCCGCGGCGAGTACGTCCGCCTGGGGGCCGGGCCGGCAAGGTTCGGTACCTGGTGGCGGCCCTGGGAGCGGGCGACGCCGCGGCCGGCAGATGAGCACGCCGAGCGGCTTCGCGCCGCCCTCATCGGGACCTTGAGCGCGAGACCGATCCGGAGGGGGGCAACCTGCTCGCCCTGAGCGGCGGGGTGGATTCCGCGGCGGTCGGCGCGCTGGTGGCGGGGGAGCTCGGCCGGCCGCTCGACACGCTCACGGTTCTCCCCGAGGCCGCGGCCGCCCGGGAGCGGGATCTCCGCTACATCGACGCGCTCGATGCCGCCGTCGGCCTCGGGTCCCAGCGGCGCGAGTCGGTCGGCCCCGAGCGCCGGATGGAGCTGTTGAGCGAACCGGCGGTCCCCTTCCACGTCTTGCAGCCGTATCTCTGCCTGCTGCGCTCGACGGTCTCCGAGCGGCCCGCCCGGACGCTGATCGGCGGGGAGTTCGCCGACCACACCGTCGGCTCCACCCTGACGCTGCGGGATTGGGCCCGCCACACCTCGCCGCTGGCGCTGTGGAGAGGGAGGCGCGAGCTGCCGACCGGGCGCGGCGATGTCAGGCAGTGGTTCATCTGGCGCTTGCAGTCGGCGCTGCGCCGGCCACCGGTCCCGTGGCCCGGCGAGCTGCCAAGCCTCGTCCGCCCCGGGCTCCGTGACGAGTACGCCGATTGGCTCGCCGCCCGCCGCCGCGCGGCAGCACGTGACGATCGCCCGCTCCCGTATCTGTCGATGTTCCTCGAGCGGCAGGGATTCCTCGGCATGCACTGGGAGGTGACCAGCGCCCTCGGGGTCCGGCGCGTCTTCCCCTTCGTCACGCGCGAGCTGCTCGAGCTCGCCATGGAGCTTCATCCCTCCGAGCTGGTCGGCCCGGGAACGAAGCGCCTCTTGCGCACGGCCCTGGCCGACGATGTTCCGGCGGTCAACCTCGAGCGCCCGGACAAGGGGCATCCCGGAAGTACGGGCGATCGACCGGCCCGGGCGTGGAGCGGAGAGGTCCCCGACGTGCTGGCTCCCATCCTCCGCGAAGGCTGGCCTGGCAAGGGCGACCTTCCGTACTGGGATGTATTTCGCGGGCGTCAGCTGGTAGCTTTCTCCGACGCGTACCGGAGAGCGCGGCGCTCCGGCGTGTGCAACCGCTAAAGATCAGGGAAGCTATGAACTCGGGCCATGAAACGCAGGGAAGCTACGAGGCTCCGAAGCTCGAGGTACTCGGCACCCTCGCCGAATTGACGCAGCTGGGCAACGCTCCGCCCGACGAGCTGCTCAACGACGGCTCTCAGGCCTAGCTCGACGATCGGGGGATCGGGTCCTGGCGCCTACTGCGCCTTGTACTCCTCGAGACGCGCACCGGCCTTCTTCTGGACGGCGCCACGGATGATCGGCGTCCAGCCCAGCAGCAGCCCGGGTGCGCCGAGCGCCTGCTTCGACCAGGCGTGGAAGCTGAAGTCGTCGCGGTGGTCGGCGATCAGGCCGTCACGGAACTTGAAGCTCGCCCGGACGTCGTTGAAGACGGGCCGCCCGGTCTGGCTGAAGACGTAGTGGGCCTGCCAGCGAGCTGAGCCGGTGTCGTCGCCGGCCTCGTGCTCGACCAGCTCGATCCGGAGCTCGCCCGGCGCCTCGAGCAACATGCTCCACATCTGGCCCGGCTCGGCGCCGTTCAGGTCGGGGAACACCGGGTCCTGGAAGTGGGCGTCCGGCGTGTAGCAAGCGGCCATCTCATCAGCGCGGCCGGAGCCGAACGCCGCGTAGAAGCGCTGGATCAGCTCATCGTTGGGGTGGCTCAAGGGACCTCCGGTTCGGGTGCCGGACGAGCCTACCCGCCTACCTCTTGGGCTTCTTCTTCTTGACCTTGAAGGTCGCGGTGGCGGGGGAGGGGTCGGCGATCCCGACGCTGCTCGTGGCGACGACCTCGAAGGTGTGCGGACCCTTCTTGACCTTTGCCTTGAAGGGGCTCGAGCAGGGGAGGGCGGGAGCGCCGTCGAGCGCGCACGTGAACGTCGCGCCCGCGGCCGACGAGAACTCGAACGTCGCGGTCTTCTTCTTCCTCGGCTTGACCTTCAGCTTCCTCGGCGCCTTCGTGATGGTCGTTTCAGGCACGGGGCACGGTTGCTGCACCGAGGCGATGGTGGGGCAGCCGTCCTGAGTTTCGTCGCCGAAGCCATCGCCGTCTGCGTCAGGCTCGAGTTGGACTGAAACGTCGAGCTTCGCTCCGGTCGTGGGAGTGAGGGTCGGGTATGCCTCACCGAGGGCGGGCTCGGGATGGCTTCCCGGCTGGTACTTCATGGTGTTGCCGGCGGCGGCAGTGGAGTAGCACGGCCCGGTGACACCGGAACCGAACCAGAGCGCGAGGCGATCTCCCGCCCTCATCTCGATCCGAGTCGGGAAGGTGCTGAGCACTCCTGCGGTGATCGTCTCCTCCGCGGTGGTCCCGATGATCGTGTAGATGTCGGGGGAGTCCTCGCGGACGACCTTCAGCTTCACCGGTGCCGTTGAGCCGGGCCGGCCCATCATCGACCAAGAGGTGACGACCCCACCCGAGGGGGCCGCATAGCTCGAAGCTGCGAGATCCTCGTCCTGGACGAAAAGCGTTGCGCCGCCGCAGGGCCCTACGTCTGCCGGGGAGGCCGGGGTGGAGCCGACGGTCACAGCGGCGGCGGCGGAGCTAGTGCCGGCAAGCGGCACCAGGACGAGGGCGAACATCAGAGACAGCGATCGGGAAAGCTTCATCGGCGGAGCCTAATCGCTGGCGTCGCGGCAGGGGGAGATCGACCTCGGCGGCCAAACGGCGCCGGAGCGCTCCCGACTCCCTATCCTTGGCCACCTCAGGGCCGGGTCGATCGAGAGGATCGGCCAACGGGGAAACGGCCCATCAAGCCACTTCTGGGAGAGAGATGTCGAAGCGCGTCCTGACCGTTGCCCTTTTCGCCGCCTGCGTTGCGGCCGTCGTCGTACCTGCGAGTGCCAGTGCCGCTGGAAACCCGTGGACGACGCCTGCGAACCAGTTCCTGAACATGGCCCATCAGGGCGGGGAGCTCGAGGCTCCGGGCAACACGCTCTACGCGTTCAAGACCGCGCTCAGGGACCGTGGCGCCGACGCCGTCGAGATGGACGCCTACATCACCTCCGACAACGAGCTCGTCGTCAATCACGACCTCACGGTCAACGACACCACCGACATCGGACAGCCGACGGCCGAGTCGACCCTGGGACGTCACCTCCAACAACAGGATCTGGGACAACACCCTGGCGGACCTGAAGAAGCTCGACGCGGCCTACAAGTTCTCCCCGGGCAAGGGCGAGTACGGCTACAGCGCCGCCGACCCGCACCCGTTCCGCGGGATCGCAACCGGCGACGTCCCCGCGCCTGCGGGCTACACCGCGAACGACTTCAGGATCCCGACGTTCCAGGAGGTCCTCGCTGCGCTACCCGCCGGCACCAAGATCAACATCGACATCAAGGATCAGGGAAGCGATCCGGCGAACGTGCACGGCATCGCGGCGGCTCAGAAGCTCGCGGCGATCCTCCAGGCTCAGCCGGGTGGCGACAACGAGAATGTGATGGTCGCCTCCTTCGGCTCGGAGCAGATCGACGCCTTCCACGCCGCGATGCCCGGGCACGACTCGATCTCGGGGAGCCTCCCCGAGACCGCAGCAGTACGTGCTGCCGCCCGACGACGCGAACGACCCGTTCGTGCCCGAGATCCAGGCGATCCAGCCTCCCGACAAGTACGACCTCGGCGGCGGCGTCATCGTCGACGCGCCGGAGATCATCAAGCCGTCGTCGACTCGCGCGGCGACGACTACGCGATTCACGTCTGGGGAGCCGACGGCACCGTCGAGAACGACGCGCTCTACACGCGCATGGTCGCCGCGAAGGTCCAGGGCTTCTTCCCGCAGGAGTCGACCAAGCTGGCCGCCTTCCTCTGTGCCAACCACGTTCCGGACGCAACCGGGGCGCCGCGGTGCACGCCTCCGAACCCGGTCGGGCCGATCGGCTCCCTGGGCAAGGCGAAGGCCAAGGGCAAGGCGAAGGCCGGCAAGGCCGTCAAGGTCAACGGCTCGGTCACCAACAGCGGCGATCAGCCGATGACGAACGTCCGCGTCTGCGTCGACATTCCGAAGAAGCTCAAGAAGGTCCTGAAGGCCAAGTGCGTCAACGTCGGTGACGTCGCCCCCGGAGCCACCGTGGACTTCACGATCAAGGTGAAGAGCTCGAAGAAGGCCAAGGGCAAGTACAAGCTGGGCCTCTCGGTCACGAGCGACAACGGCGGCCTGCAGCAGGGCACCGTGAAGGTGAAGTACTCGGCCAAGCAGGGGAAGACGGGCTCCGCGAAGTAGGGGGTCAGGGCCACTCTGCGGAATCGCTCCGAGATATCGGAGCGATTCCGCCGGGTGGCCAGCGGCGCGGTCGCCCCGGCCTCTTGATCTAGCGGGCTCGCTTCGGCTTCCCGATCATGCGACTACTGGCCGTATTCGTCGATCAGCCAGCCGTCGCCCGTAGCGCTCAGACGGGCCGGCTCCTTCAGCGGGCCGACCGCGGTGGCGGAGCCGCCTGAGATCTCGATCGACTTGAAGCTCGGGTCCACGGCCGACTCGCCGTAGGCGCCCTGGTAGAGGAGGATCGCCTGCGGGCACGGTGATCCGCGGGTCTCGGGAGCGACCTTGGCGAGCTTCTTGAGCATCGTCTTGACGCCGCTCTCGGAGAGCTGCCCGCACGCGCCCTCGCCGTCGCCTGAGGCGATCGACTCCAGGTAGATGGTCAGGGTGTCGGTCACGGCCGCGACATCCGCCGGGTCCCCGATCGGCTCGCCGCCGCCGTCGCTCGGCGGGTCCTGCTCGATCGGCGGGCCGGTCGGCTCGTCGCTCCCGCCGTTCTGGCCGGTGCCGCCGCCGTCGCTGCCGCCGCCGTTGGACCCGTCGTTCCCCTCGTCACCGCCCTTGTCGCCGCCGCCGGCCTTGCCGTCGCCCTCGTCGCCGCCGTCGCCGGTGGTGGTCGTCGGGCGCTCGTCGTTCGAGAGGGCCGCGTTCGTGGTGTCAGGCGAATCGTCTGAGTCGTCGTCGCCCCCGAGAACCAGGATTCCCACCCCGATGGCGACTGCCACACCCAGGACGATCAGCCCGGTCAGGAGGCGTCTGTCCACGCGGGCGATGATAGTCGGGGCGGGTTCACCGCCGAGCCGGTCCATTCGCCGATTCGGCTAGTTTCGTCGCATGGCAGCGGAAGGAAGCCGGGTCCTCGTGACCGGCGGCGGCGGGTTCATCGGTGGGCACCTCACCGAGCGCCTGCTCGAGCGCGGTCATCGCGTCCGCGTCCTCGACAACTTCGCCACCGGGCGGCGCTCGAACCTCAACGCGATCGCGGGGGAGATCGAGCTCATCGAGGGCGACATCCAGAGCTACGAGCGGGTTCACAACGCCGTCCGCGGCTGCGAGCTCGTCTTCCATCAGGCGGCGCTGCCGTCGGTGCCGCGGTCGATCCAGGACCCGCTGACGAGCACCAGCGTCAACGTCACCGGCACGCTCAACGTCCTCCTCGCCTCCCGCGACGAAGGCGTGCGCCGGGTGGTCTACGCGTCCTCCTCCTCCGTCTACGGGGCCAACCCGGAGCTCCCCAAGCGGGAGTCGATGCAGACGATGCCGATGGCCCCCTACGCGGTCTCGAAGCTGGCGGCCGAGGGGTTCTGCCGGAGCTTCCACCAGGTCTACGGGCTCGACACGGTCGCCCTCCGCTACTTCAACGTCTTCGGCCCGCGCCAGGACCCCACCTCGCAGTACTCGGCGGTGATCCCGAACTTCATCAACGCCCTGCTCGCGGGAGAGGCGCCGACGATCCACGGCGACGGTGAGCAGTCACGCGACTTCACCTACATCGACAACGTCGTCGAAGCGAACCTGAACGCCGCGGCGGCGGGGGAGGTGGCGGCGGGGGAGACCGTGAACATCGCCCTCGGCGAGCGGATCTCGCTCAACCAGATCCTCGAGCACCTCCGCGAGAGCATCGGGAGCGACGTCGAGGCGCTCCACACCGAGTCCCGCCCCGGCGACGTCCCGCACTCGCAGGCCGACATCTCGAGGGCCCGCGAGCTGATCGGCTACGAGCCCGTCGTCTCGACTCCCGACGGGCTCGACCGCACGATCGAGCACTACCGCGAGCGGCTCGCAGCGGATCGCGCGCTGAGCCCGGGCTGAGCCGGGTGCCGGACGCCGCCGGCGGGCGTCCCGACCCGCACACCACGGTGGTGATCCCGGTCTGGGGACCCACCTACCGGGGCGCGCTTCCGGCGGCGATCGCCAGCGCGCGCCGGCCCCGGGCGGCGAGTCGTCGTCGTGATCCCGGGGGACGAGCCCGAGCCGAGCGGCCTCGGGGAGGCCGAGGTGATCCGCTCCGGCGGGCCGCTGAGCGTCGGCGCGGCACGCAACCTCGGGCTCGCGGCCGTGACGACTCCCTACGTCGTCTTCCTCGACGCCGACGACGAGCTCGTCCCGGAGACGCAGGCGACGATGCTGGCGCTGCTCGACGCCGACGACGGCGCGGTCGCGGCGATCTCCCAGGTGGTCGATCGGGAGGGAGGCGAGGTCGTCGCCCCTCGCCGCGGCGTCGCGCGGCTCGCCAGGGTGCCGCTCGCGCTCGCGCTCGCGAACGCCACGTGGTCGATCCTGCCGACCCAGGGCTGCGCCCTGATCCGCGCCGATGTGGCCCGGGGCTGCGGCGGCTACGCCGACTCCGACGGCGGCGAGGACTGGGCGTTCGGGATCTCGCTCGCCCGGTGCGGGGCGGATCGCGATCGTGCCCGATCCCGGGCTGATCTACTCGTCGGCGCGCCTCGGCGGGGAGCCCGTCACCACGGTGGAGCTGCGGGCGCGAGCCCGCCTCGCTCGCGGGCGCTGGCGGCGGTCAGCCGGTCCCGCCGGGTGGCTCCTCCTGCCGCTGATCGCGCTGGCTCAGCTCGCGATCGTCGAGGTCCTCCGGCCTCTCGCCTCCCGCCTCCCGCCGCTCCGGCAAGTGAGCGATGGCGGGCGAGTGCCCGCGGGAGCTCGACGGCCGCGACGACGGGGCGGGCGGCGTAGGCCGCGATGAGCCCGCGCCTCCCCCGGCGGGCGAGGGCCGACGTCGCGCGCATCTGAGCGCCTGACGGGAAGACCTTCGAGAGCGCGAACCGCAGTCGCGGCCCCGCTCCCTCGAGCCGCCGCATCTGCTCGATCCCGAGGACGAGCGGCGCGGCATCCGGGGAGGCGCGGACCGCGACGTCCACGGGCATCTCCCGCCCGAGTCCGAGGTCCGTCGGCGAGCACCGCACCGTCCGGCAGCGTCCGCAGGCCGGCGGCGAACGCCGGGGAGGCGCCGATCCGAGCGGCGAGCGCGGCGGCCGCCTCCCAGGTCTCCCGATCCGCGGTCGCGAGCGCGCGGCGAAGGTCCTCGGCCGGCTTCTCCTCGCCCTCGAACGCGTGCTGGGCGGCATGGGTCGCGACGTGGAGGGCGAGCCCGGCCTCGTCGAGGCTGAGGCAACCCACGCCGAGCAGCTCACCCTCGCGCGCGTGGGCGCGGAGCTCGCGCCAGACGATCCCGGGCGCTGAGTCGGCGCCGACGAGCGAGCGGTGGAGATCGATCGCGAAGCGCTGATCGGGCCGCCGCCAGGCGAACGACAGCTCGTCCCAGCCGGCCTGCCCGCGTTCGTAGCCGAGCCGCTCCAGGCACGCCCCGGCCGTTTCGAAGGTCGCCGGATCGACGAGGAGGTCGAGGTCGGCGTAGGTCCGCCGGGCGCCGTCGCGATAGAGCCAGGCGGCCAGCGCCGGCCCCTTGAGCACGATCGGATCGATGCCGTGGCGCCGCATCTCCGGGATCACGGCGCGCGCGGTCGCCTCCGCCTGCATCGCGAACGCCTCACTGAGGAGGTGGATGTTGGGCCGATGGGCGCTCATCTGCAGGATTGTTGATGCTTGCAGGGCTGTTGGCTCATCGGTTAGGCTCACGCGAGCTTGGTCGTTGGGGGGGACCACTGGAGAGGCTGGGACGACCCAATGCACCATCTGATAACCGGAGGCGCGGGCTTCATTGGCTCGCACCTCGCGGATGCCCTCATTCAGCGGGGGGACCGCGTGACGATCCTCGACGATCTCACCACGGGGTCGCTCAGCAACGTCGCCCATCTGCTCGACGAGCCCGCGCGTGGAGTTCGTCGAGGGATGCGCCACCGACCCCGACCTCGTCGACGGTCTCCTCGCCGACGCCGACGTCTGCTTCCACCTCGCCTCGGCCGTGGGCGTCCAGCTGATCGTCGACCGCCCGCTCCAGAGCCTGCAGCGCAACGTCGCCGGGATGCAGACCGTCGTCGACGGCGCCCACCGCCAGGGAGTGCGCCTCGTCCTCGCCTCGACTTCAGAGGTCTACGGCAAGGGCGGGACCAAGCTCCTGCACGAGGACTCCGACCGGATCCTCGGCGCGCCCACCCGGGCGCGCTGGACCTACGCGAACGCGAAGTCCTACGGCGAGATGCTCGCCTACGGCTACCACGCGGAGTACGGCGCCGAGAACATCGTCGTCCGCTTCTTCAACACCGTCGGCCCCCGGCAGACCGGGATGTACGGCATGGTCGTCCCGAGCTTCGTCCGCCAGGCCCTTCGCGGCGAGGACATCACGGTCTTCGGCGACGGCACCCAGTCGCGGTGCTTCACGCACGTGCGCGACTCGATCGACGCGCTGCTCCGCCTGTCGGAGTGCGACGAGGGCCTCGGCCGCCCGTTCAACGTCGGCAACACGACCGAGGTGACGATCCAGGAGCTCGCCGAGGAGATCGTGCGGATGACCGGGAGCGACTCGCGCATCCGCCACGTCCCCTACGAGGAGGCCTACGGGGAGGGCTTCGAGGAGCTCGGCAGCCGCCGGCCCGACACGACCGCGATCGAGCAGCTGACCGGATGGCGCGCCCGCCACACGGTCGAGGAGGCGATCCAGGAGATCATCGTTCAGGACCGCGCCGAGGCCGCCTCCCCGGCAGTCGTCTGAGGCTCCCTTGTCCGACGAGCTCCGTGCGCTCTGCGCGTTCGCCCTCGCCGGCGCACTTGCGCTGATCCTGGTCCCGGTCGCGCGCCGGGTCGCGATCCGGACCGGGTTCCTCGACCATCCCGTCGACTACAAGGCGCACGCGAGCGCCACCCCCTACCTCGGCGGCGCCGGCGTCATCGCCGCCTTCACGCCCGCGGCGATCATCTTCGGATCGGGCGCGCCGCGGTTCTGGCTGATCCTCGGCCTGGCGCTCGCGCTCGTCGTCATCGGCTCGATCGACGATCGCCGGACGCTGCCGCCCGCGCTCAGGTTCGGCTCCCAGCTGCTCGCGGGCGCGGCGCTCTACGCGGCCGACGTCCGCTGGGAGGTCTCGGGCTCGGCCTGGCTCGACCTTCCGATCACGCTGCTCTGGGTCGCGGGGCTTGCGAACGCCTTCAACCTGCTCGACAACATCGACGGCGCGGCGGCGACCACCGCATCCGTCTCGGCGGCGGGCATCGGAGCTCTGGCCCTGGCTCGCGGGGAGGAGCAGACCGCCGCGGTCGCGTTCGCCCTCAGCGGCGCGTGCCTCGCGTTCCTCGTCTTCAACCTCGCGCGGCCGGCGCGGCTCTTCCTCGGCGACGGCGGCAGCGTCCCGATCGGGTTCCTGGTGGCGGCGCTGGCGCTGGTTGCGGCCGGCTCGCTCGGCGGCGACGCCGTCCTGGTCGCGGTCCCGCTCGCCGGCGTCGCGATCTTCGACACGACGCTCGTCGTCCTCTCGCGCACCCGGCGCGGCATCTCGATCCTGACCGGCGGCCGCGACCACACCACCCACCGGCTCCTCGGCGTGTTCGGCGACACTCGCCGGGTCGCCGCGTTCCTCGCCGCCGGGCAGGCCCTCCTCTGCTGCGTGACGCTCCTGATCTGGGACGGATCCGAGCGCACGGTCGCCCTCGCCGCGATCGCCTACGTCATCGTCGGTGCGCTGCTGCTGGCGTTCTTCGAGCGCCCGGCACTCGCTCCCGCGACCGCGCCGAAGGAGCAGTCGGTCTGAGCCGCATCCGGGTCCTCCGCGTCATCGCCCGGATGAACATGGGCGGGCCTGCGCATCAGGTCGCGCTGCTGAGCGGGCGCCGGCTCGACCCCGCGCGCTACGAGACGCTGCTCGTCCACGGCGCGCTCGCGCCCGGGGAGGCCTCAGCCGAGCACCTGGCGCAGCGCGAGGGGGCCCGCACCGTCCGGCTCCCGCACCTGGGACCGGAGATCTCCCCGCTCGCCGACGCTCGCTCGCTCGGCGCGCTCCGGGCCCTGGTCCGCCGCTTCCGTCCCCATGTGGTCCACACCCACACGGCCAAGGCGGGGTTCCTCGGCCGCAGCGCCGCGCTCAGCGCCGGCTCGCCGCGGCCGCGCCTCGTCCACACCTTCCACGGCCACGTCCTCAGCGGCTACTTCGGGCCCGGCAAGGAGCGTCTCTACCGCGGGCTCGAGCGCGGCCTGGCCCGGCGGACCGACGCCCTCGTCGGGGTCAGCGACGCGACCGTCCGCGAGTTGGTCGAGATCGGCGTCGCCCCGGCGGAGCGCTTCCGGACGATCCCCGTCGGGCTCGATCTCGCGCCGCTGGCCGAGCGCAGCTCCCAGACGCCTGGCCTGGGGGCCGCGACGCGGGAGGAGCTCGGCCTGGAGCCGGATGCCGTCGTGTTCACCTTCGTCGGCCGGCTCGTGCCGATCAAGCGGGTCGACCGGCTGGTCGAGGCGTTCGCCGTGGTCCGTGCGTCCGAGCCGCGGGCGCGGCTGCTCGTGGTCGGGGATGGGGAGGAGCGCCCCCGGATCGAGGAGCGGGCGCGGGTGGCCGGCGTCGCCGACGCGATCAGCTTCGCCGGGTATCGCTCCGAGCTCGCCGGGATCTTCGCCGCCACCGATTGCGCGGTCATCTCCTCCGACAACGAGGGGACTCCGGTCTCCCTGATCGAGGCGGGCGCGTGCGGCGTGCCCGGCGCCTCGGTCGACGTCGGGGGCGTGCGCGAGGTGCTCGGCGAGGACGCCGGCATCGTCGTGCCCGCAGGCGACGGGCGGGCGCTCGGCGAGGCGATGGCCAGGCTGGCGGCCGACGCGGATCTGCGGGAGCGGCTCGGCCGCGGGGCGGCGGCGCGAATGCCGGCCCGCTTCGGCGTGGACCGCCTGCTCGCGGATGTCGACGAGCTCTACGAGGGGCTGCTCGGCGCGGCGTACTCGTAGCCGTAGCCGTAGGAGCCGTAGTTGTAGAGCCCGCCGCCCTCGGGGACGCCGGTGCAGACGTTGCCGAGCAGGCGCCCCTCGGCGGAATGGATGATCCGGCTGGTCCGCAGGATCGCGTCGATCCCCGTCTGGTTGACGCGGGAGACGAGAACCACGCCCGAGGCGATCGACAGGAGCGGCACGGCGTCGGCGACGGCGAGGACCGGAGGCGTGTCGATGATCACGGTGTCGTGACGTTCGGCGAGCTCCGCGAGCAGCTCCCGGAGGCGTCCCGAGCCCAGCAGCGCCGCGGGGTTCGGAGAGGGGTCGACCGAGGCGAGGACGTTGAGCGTGCCGCCGCCGGCGTCGACCTGCTGCAGCGCGTCGCCGAGCGGGATCCCGTCGACGATCGCCGCCTCGACGCCGTAGCCGCCCTCGAGCCCCAGCCTCCGCGCCGCCTGCGGCCGCCGGAGGTCGGCGTCGAGCAGCACGACCTCGGCGCCGTCGCGCGCCATCGCCAGGGCCAGGTTCGTCGAGACCGTCGTCTTGCCGTCCGCGTGGGCGGGGCTCGTCACGAGCACGATGCTGAGCGAGCGGTCGAGGTTGAAGTAGCGAAGGGAGGCGCGCAGCGTCTGGAATGACTCCTTCGCGGCGACCGAGGGTGGGTGGCCCGGGAAACGCGCTCTCGGGGATCATCGCCAGGAGCTGCGCCCCGTTGGCCGGTTCGAGCTCCTCCGGGTTGCGCAGCTTGCGGCTGAAGCGGTCGGCGAGCGGGATGAGGATCGCGACCAGTGCCAGCGCCGCCAGGAAGCCGAGGATCGTGTTGCGGACCGGCGCCGGCGAGACGGGCGAGCCCGGCGGCAGCGCCGGCTCGATCACCTGCGTCGTCCCCTGCTGGGAGGCACGCAGGCCCCTGAGCTGCTGGAGCTGTGCGTTGAGCTCGTCGCGGAGCGTCCGGTCGCCGGCGCCCGCTCCGCCCGCCTGCTGGCCCTCGAGCGTCTCGATCGTCTTGTCGATCTCGGCCACCGCGTTGTCGGTTCGCGTCTGCGTGATCGCCTCGGCGAAGGCGTCGGCGATGTCGGCGGCCTCGTCCGGGTCGTCGGAGGTCGCGGTGATCGTCATGAACTGGGAGGTCGTGTCGGTGTCGTCGGTGCTCACCGAGATGTCGCCGAGCAGGGAGCTCGCCTCCGAGCGGGGCTCGCCCAGGATCCGCGCCGCCTCGGCTGCGACGGGCGTCGTCTGCACGAGCCGGCCCGCCGCGGACGCCGACCCGGTGGCGACGCTGAGGTTCTGGGTGAACGCCTGCGAGCTGAAGTTCGTGCTGCGGACGAGCAGCGTCGTGCTGGCCTCGTACTTGGGCGTGACGAGCTTGGAGGCCGCGTAGACGGCGCCCGGGACGACGATCAGGATCGCGAGGACGAGCCAGCGCCTCCTCCAGAGCGGCTCGAGATACCTGCGGGGATCGACGCGCTGTGCAGTCTGGGTCACGTCTTCGAGGAGCCCCTGCCGGGGAATCCGATCCGGGAGCGCTTGCCCTCGGTCTCGGCCCCCGCCTCCGCGAGGTCCCCGTATCCGTACCCGTAGTAGTCGAAGGCCCCGGTCTTGACGCCGGTCGCGACCCCGCCGAGGAGCCGTCCCCCAGCCGCGTCGACGATCGCCGCCGAGCGCCCGATCGCCTCGATGCCCGTCTGGTTCACACGCGAGACGAGGACGACGCCCGAAGCGGGTGCGAGCAGCGGGACCGCGTCGCTGACGACCAGCAGCGGCGGCGTGTCGATGACGACGACGTCGTGCGCCTCCGAGAGCTCGGCCAGCAGCTCGCGCATCCGCGATGAGCTGAGGAGAGCCGCGGGGTTGGGGGAGGGGTTGGGAGAGGCGAGCAGCCGGAGGCGTGCCGCCGGCCGCTTCGCCGCCTGCTTCGACCTCCTGCAGGGCCTCGTCGACGGAGACGTCGTCGACGAGCACCGATTCGAGGTTGTGCCCGCCCTCGACGCCGAGCCGCTGCGCCGCGCGAGGCCGCCGCAGGTCGGCATCGAGGAGGACGACGTCCTGGCCGTCGCGGGCCATCGCCAGCGCGAGGTTGGTCGCAACGGTCGTCTTCCCGTCGGCGTGCATCGGGCTGGCGACGACGATGGTGCTCAGCGCCCGGTCGAGGTTGAAGTAGCGAAGCGACGCGCGAAGGGTCTGGAACGACTCCCTGGCGGCGGGGGAGGGGGCGCTCCCGGGAAACGCGGTCTCGGGGACCGAGGCGAGGAGCTGCTCCCCGATCGTCTCGGCGAGCTCATCGGGGTCGCGCAGCTTGCGGTTCAGCCGGTCGGCGAGCGGGACGAGGCCGGCGGCCAGCAGCAGCGCCAGGACGAACCCGAGCGCGGCGTTGCGCAGCGGCTTGGGGGAGACGGGGGAGCTCGGCACCTGCGCCTTCTCGATCACCTGGGTCGTGCCGACCTGCGATGCGCGCAGCCCCTGCAGCTGCTGGAGCTCCTCGTTGAGGGCGTCGGCGATCGCCTCCTCGTCCTTCCCGTTGCTGCGCTCCGACTGGGCCTGGAGGGTCCTGATCGTCCGGTTGATGTCGGCGACCGCCTCGTCGGTTCGCGTCTCGGTGATCGCGTCGGCGAAGGCGTTCGCGACGTCAGCGGCGCGCTGAGGGTCGTCGAACTCGGCCGTGATCGTCATGAACTGGGACGTCGTGTCGGTGTCGTCGAAGCTCACGCTGATGCCCGACAGGAGCTCTCCGGCGGCGTTCGGCGGCTCGCCGAGGTTCTCGGCGGCGACGCGCGCCACCGTCGTGGTCCTGACGAGCTGGGAGGCAGCCGCCGCGGAACCCGTCTGGACCTGGAGCTGGGTGGTGAAGGCCTGGGAGCTGAAGTTGGTGCTGCGGACGAGCAGCGTCGTGCTGGCCTCGTACTTCTCGTCGACCAGCTTCGAGGCGCCGTAGACCGCGGCCGGGATCAGGATCAGGATGGCCAGAACCAACCAGCGGCGTCGCCAGTACGGTTCGAGATACCGGCGCAGCTCTGCGCCCTGGACGTGACTCCCGCTCACGGAGCGGCGATTATAGGCCTAGGCAGGCGAGGCGGAGACCCCTTTTGGACAGCGCAATCCACGATGGCCTGGCGGCGGTGATCACCGCTCTGCTCTGCGGCTACGCCCTGTTCGCCCTGGTTCGGGTGATGGGCCGCAGCCGACCCGACCTGAAGATCGGGCGGGCGATCGCGGCGGGAGTGACCTTGCGCGTCGTGGCCGCGGCGGCCGTGTCGCTGACTGGCTTCGCGGACTTCCTCCGAGGGTCGGACGAGGAGGCGTTCGTTGCGCACGCCAACGACGTCGCCGCCACCGCTTCGGCTCGGGGGATTGGTTCGACGCGCTGACGAGCGATCGCTCCACGAGTTCGTGTTCGCGCTTCAGATCGGGGCCTTCGACAGCCCGGACCTCGTCCTCCGGATCACGCAGAGCACGATCGCCATGGCGGGAATCGCGCTCTTCGCGGTCGCCGCCTACGAGTTGGGCGGGGCCGCGCGCCGCGACGATCACCGCTTGGGTCCTTGCCCTCGAGCCGAGCGGCGTCTTCTT
Source organism: uncultured Solirubrobacterales bacterium (assembly GCA_963740845.1). Classification (GTDB taxonomy): domain Bacteria; phylum Actinomycetota; class Thermoleophilia; order Solirubrobacterales; family 70-9; genus RHKX01. The sequence continues at coordinate 458,169 of CAVUFM010000012.1, read as the reverse complement.
CTCCAGCCTGCTCCACAAGGAGCCGTTCATGTTCCTCGCCGGAGGGCTGGTCGCCTTCGGCGGGGCGATGATCTGGAAGCACGCCTCTCCGAAGTGGCTGGTGCCGATGGCGGCGGGCTGCCTGATCGCGGTGGGCGACGCGGCCCTACGCGGGCTGGTTCCTGATCGCCGCGAGCGCCGCCATCGTCCTCCACGCCGGTCTGCGCGCCGGGCGATCGGCGCACCTCCAGGCGGTTCTCGCTCGTCGCGCTGGTGCTGCTGCTGGCGGCGATCTCCGCCCCGACCGTTCTGCAGGCTTCGACGGACGAGAGCCTCGAGAAGAACCTCCAGGTCTCGCAGGACGCGAACGCCTACGACGAATCGAATCTCGGCCTCGAGCAGGTCGACTTCTCGACTCGAAGCGCGATCGTCACCAACCTGCCGCGACGGGTCGTCGACGTCCTCACGCGCCCCTACCTCTGGCAGGTCGACAACATCAGCCAGCAGCTCGCGGTCCTCGGCAGCCTCGATCACCCTCGCCGTGCTTGCGCTCCTGGCCGCCTCGATCTTCCGGGATCCCAGGGGGTCGGTCGCGCGAGCGGGGCCGTTCCTCTACATCGCCGTCGCGCTGCTGCTCGCGTACTCGCTGAGTGCCGGCAACGCGGGCACGGCCTTCCGCTACCGGACCCACGTTCTGGTGCCCGCGATCGCGGCTCTGGTCGTGCTTCGGACGCGACCCGACGAGGTGGCGGCGACCCAGCAGAAGCCGGCGGCGAGCGAAGGCGCCGCCCCGCCGCTCCCGGCTTAGGCGACCGACCCGCCGAACTGGCGGTGCCATTCCTTGAGGCAGACGAGCGACCAGATCTGCTGCGAGTTGTCGGTGCGCCCGCTCCATGTGAGCGGACACGACGTTCCGGACGGCTTCCGGGTCGAGGATGCCGCTGGCCGCTGCGGGGTCGAGGAGTCGTTCGTCGATCCAGCCGCTGAGGTCCTCGCGGAGCCAAGAGCCCGAGGGGCACGCCGAAGCCTCGCTTCGGGCCGTCGAGGATCTCGCCGCGGCAGACGGTCCCGGTATGCGCTGGCGCAGGATCCACTTCTTGCTTCCGCGGCGAAGCTTGTAGCGGTCGGGAGATCGTCGCGGCGAACTCCATGACGCCCGTGGTCGAGGAGCGGCGAGCGTGCTTCGAGCGAGCTGGCCATCGTCGCGATGTCGATCTTGGTCAGCAGGTCGCCCGGCAGATAGGTCTCGACGTCCGTCTGCAGGAGCTGGTCGAGGCGTCGAGCCTCCGGCTGCCGCTCCCCACGGCCCACGGATCACCGCGGCCGTTCGCGCTTGGGTCGACTTCGCGCAGCGAGGTCGGGTGCGAGCAGGCCCGCCCGTTCCTCGGCGCTCGAAGATCCCGACGTGGGCCGCGTATCGCTCGGGCGCGTCCTCGGCGAGCGTGGTCAGATAGCGACGCGCGTAGACCCTGGCGCTGCGCCGCTCGCGGGAGTCGAGCACCGATGCGGAGGCGCTCGCGGCGAGTCGCGCTGATCGAGCGCCGACCGGAACGTGGTCGACGCCAAGCCGTCAGCGGCGTTGGCCGCGTGGCGCAGGTAGCCGGCGAAGCTCTCGTCGCCGCCGTCTCCGTTGAGCGCGACCGTCACGTGGCGCCGCGTCTGCTCGGCGAGGTAGAAGCTCGGGATCGCGGATGAGTCCGCGTAGGGCTCGCCGTAGTGGCGGACGAGCTTGGGAAGGAGCTCGACCGCGTCCGGCTCGACCGTGAACTCGTGGTGGTCGGTGCCGAACCGCTCGGCGATCAGCCGTGCCTTCGGGCAGCTCGTTGTAGCCCTCGTCGGCGAAGCCGATCGAGAACGTCTTGATCGGCTGCGGACGAGTGCGAATGCCATCTCCGCGACGACGACCGAGGAATCGACGCCGCCTGAGAGGAAGGCTCCCAGCGGGACGTCGGCGATCATCCGGCGCCGGACCGCCGCCGACGATCCGATCGCGGAGCTCGCCCTCGAGCTCCGGCAGCGAGCCGCTCGATCTTCGGTCGAGAAGTCGAGCCGCCAGTAGCGCTGCGACCGTCGACCTCGCCGTCCTCCCAGGTCAGCGTGTGCGCCGGGCGGCAGCTTCCGCACGTCGCGCCAGATCGAGTCGCCGGGGCCGGGATGTATCCGTAGGCGAGGTACCCGTCGAGCGAGGAGGGGTCGATCTCGCCGAGGCATCGCGGGATCGGCTGCAGCAGCGCGGACAGCTCGGAGGCGAACGACGAGCTCGCCGCTCGGAGTCGCAGTAGTAGAGGGGCTTCTTGCCGACGCGGTCGCGAGCGAGCATCAGCCGCTCGCGGCGACCATCCCAGAGCGCGAAGGCGAACATCCCGTTCAGGCGCTCGACGCAGGTCGGGGCCGTGCTCCTCGTAGAGGTGGACGATCACCTCCGTGTCGCCCTCGGTCGAGAACGTGTGGCCTCGCGCCCGGAGCTCCTCGCGCAGCTCGCGGAAGTTGTAGATCTCGCCGTTGAGGACGACGGCGACGGTGCGGTCCTCGTTGTAGATCGGCTGGTCGCCCGGTCTCGAGGTCGATGACCCGCAGGCGCTGGATCCCGAGGCCGATGCCCTCGCCCGCGTGGATCCCGCGGGAGTCCGGACCGCGGTGCTCCTGGGCGGCGCACATGCGCTCGACGATCGCCGGATCGACCGGCCCCCGCGAGGAGGCCTTGCCGGCGATTCCACACATCGATGCGACGATAGCGTCGGCCGGTGGCGACCATCGCGGGCGGAAGTGATTGACTTCGGGAAAAGCGGCAGGACGCCGATGAATTCGGGGACGGCTTTTGCCAGGTTCTAGCTCAGAGGGGGAACGGGGAAGCAGCGTGCTCGTGGTCATCGAGCGCGCTGACCGAAGCCGCTATTTCGAGGCCTCGCTCCCGATCCTTCGCGACGCCGGCTTTAACGTCGGCCTAGTCACCGTTCTCCCTGCGGGGGAGATCCACGAGGTGCTGAGCGCGAATGGTTTCTCCGTCGCCGCCCTCGGGTGCGAGGGTTCCGGCTCGTACCCCCGTGGTATTGCGAAGCTCGCACGGATCATCCGGGCTCAGCAACCCGATCTGATTTCCGCCCACGAGCCGATTCCCGCTGTCATCGCCGGTGCTGCGCGAAAGCTGTCGCGGAGAGATCCTCCGCTGCTCCTTCATCGGCATCACTCGGTGGTCTTCGGCGCGCAACGTGTGCTCAGCCGGGCGGCGAGCGCGCTCTCCGACCGGACGGTTGGAGTCTCGATCAACTCCCTGGAGGCTGCGAAGAGCTCCGACCGCGTGAACGCGGACCGGCAGTTCCTCGCGTGGAACGGTATTCCGGATCTCCGCGAAGTCGCCTCGAGCGAGGTCCGCGACGTGCGCGATGAGCTGAACCTCGCAGCGAACGACGTTCTTGCTCTCACCGTTGCCCGCTTCCGCCCCGAGAAGGGTCTGCTGCATCTGCTCAACGCTTTCGAACGCACCGAGGGCGACGACGTGCATCTGGCCATCGTCGGCGACGGTCCCGACTTCGCCGAGTTGAACCGCGCCGTGGTCAGCAGCGCTATGGCCGACCGGGTCCATCTCGCCGGCGCGCGGGACGACGTCGCACCGTGGTATCGCGCCGCGGACCTCGTGGTGGTGCCGTCCCTCTCGGAGCCTTTCGGGTTGGTCGCCATCGAGGCCGCAGCCGCGTCGCGGCCGGTCGTCGCCTCCAACGTCGGGGGCCTGAGGGAGATCGTCGTCGAGAGCGAGACCGGTCTGCTCGTTCCACCCGGCGACGCGGTGTCGCTCGGACGGGCCATGACGCACCTGGCGGCCAGCCCCCAGGAGCGCCGGGAGCTCGGAGCGGCCGCGAGGTCTCGCTACGAGGAGCTGTTCACCGTTGAGGCGATGGTCTCGCGGTGGGTTGACGGATACGAGGTCGCGCTCGCAGACCGTCGTTAGGCTTCGCGCTGTGGCGGACCGGCAACGCTCTCCAGCGCAGAGGGCGGCCGATCGCATGAGGCGATCGGCGTTGATCGGCAAGACGCTCCCCGAGCTCGTCAAGCGCTCGCTGGGGGACCGGGAGCCGCCGGGGTGGGCGGTCGATCACCTGTACCGCGCGGGCGGGACCGTGGCGGCGTCGACGCCCGACGGGCGGACGGTCCTCCTCGAATGCCGCGGTGACGAGTTCGAATCGAGTCAGGTCTTCTGGCGCGGGCTCGGAGGCCATCAACCCGAGTCGCTGCTCTTCTGGGCGTTCGCTCGAGAGGCGGATGTCATCGTCGATGTCGGGGCCCATCTCGGCATCTTCTCCCTGCTCGCCGTGGCAGCGAATCCGCGGGGTCGGGTGATCGCGGTCGAGCCGATGCCGGACGTCGCAAGCCGCCTGCTCGCGAACGCCGCCTTGAACGGCGCCGATCGGATCGAGGTCATCGCCGCCGCCGCGTCATCAGTCGACGGAGTCGCGGACCTGGTCTACGTGCCGGGCGTCTCGGCGCCGTCGTCATCAGGGCTCGAGGAGGGTTTTTTTGACGGCGTCGAGACCACGTCGCTGACCGTCCCGACCCTCCGATTGGACTCGCTGCTGTCCGGGCTCTCTCGACCGGCTGAGAAGGTCGACCTGGTGAAGATCGATGTCGAGAGCCACGAGCCGGCGGTCCTCGCCGGGATGGGGTCGCTTCTGGACTCGAGCCCAACGCTGTTCATCGAGGTGCTCGCCCGCTCCGGGACCGCCCCCGCCGTTGAGGCCGCGACCGCGGGCCGTGGTTATCGCTCCTACGAGTTGCGCCTTGAGGGTCCGATCGAGACGGATCGGCTGGGACGGAACGCCGGGATTCGCAACTACCTGCTGACGACTCTGGGTCCGGAGCGGGTTCAGGAGCTCTGGTCCCGGGCTCACACCGCCGGCTGAAGCGGAGGCCGCGCCCCTGAGCCGACGCTCAGCGCCAGGTCCACGTCGCTCGGCCCAGCAGCGCGTCGCTGCGCTCCGGAACCAGGACGGCGAGGGTCGTGCTCCGGGCAAGCGTGCCCGTGTGCGGGCGGGTGAACGAGGCCAGCCCGCGATCGAATCCGGAGTCGCGGAGCAGCAGGGCGAACTCGTCCCGTGTCCACTCCCGGATGTGGGTCGGGTTCGCAGGCGGCCCTTCAGGGTTCGCCCCGGAGAGCCGGTCTGCGATCGGGCGTCGAGATCAGGACCGCTGCCGCCGCCGGCAGCGCGCTCGCGAGGGCGCGTAGAAGACCCCTTGGGTCGACGAGGTGCTCGACGACGTCGGCGCAGATCACCACCGACTCCTCGAGCGGCTCCCGGGTCGAGCGGGAGCGGTCCGGGTGAGCCGAGGTCGTGCTCGATCCAGGTGCCGGCAGGGTTCGCCGCTCGTGCTCGCTCGAGGTTCTCGCCGAAGTCGATGCCGATTGTTGCGAGGCCGCGGCCGACGCTCACGAGCTTCTCGCCGGCTCCGCAGCCGACGTCGATCAGCCGCCGGCTCTTCGACTTGACCGCGATGCGGCGGGCGAGCGCGTAGACGTCGGGCTGGTAGACGACCCGCGTGGGAGGAACGTCGGGGTAGTAGGTGGGGGCGTCCCGTTCCCGGTAACCGGGAGGGAGGAAGAGCCGATCGCGGTCCGTGCTGACGACGTCGAGGTCGGCCAATCGCACCGCGCGCCGAGGAATTCGCGGCCTGCCGATTCCGCGGATGGTTCCGATCAGTTGCAAGCATGGCTCCCGAGTCGAAGTTTCGATGGCAGGCGATCGAGATCCAGAACCCTCCACCCCCGCTCCCGCCGGGACGCCGTCGGTGAGCGTCGTCGTGCCCGCGTTCGACGCGGCAGCCTATCTCGGGGATGCGATCGAGAGCGCGCTGGCAGCAGGACTTCGCGCCCATGGAGGTGATCGTCGTCGACGACGGCTCTACCGACGGGACCGCGGACGTCGCCCGGACGTTCGGAGACGAGGTCCGGGTGCTCAGTCAGCCGAACAGCGGGGTCGCCGCCGCGCGAAACGCGGGGATTGCCGCCGCCCACGGTCAGTACATCGCGTTCCTCGATGCGGATGACATCTGGATGCCCGGCAAGCTCGCGCGCCAGGTCGGGGCGTTCATTGCGCGTCCCGAGCTCGTGTTCAGCTACGGCGCGATCGAGGTGGTCGGGGCCGACGGAGCCGTCGTCGACACCGTGGCGGCCCCGCCCTCCGACGAGGCCAGGCGACGGACGCTCTCGCTGCGCCCGGGCGGCTTCCACCTCGCGATGACCGGTGTCGTTCGCGCGGACGCTCTCCGGGAGACGGGAGGGTTCGACCCCCGGCTCTCGACAAGCGCGGATGCGGACCTCGCGCTCCGACTGCTCGAATTGGGACCAGCCGAGCCTGCCGCCGGTGTCCTCGCCGCAGTACCGGCAGCATGATCAGCAGATGCACCGAGATGTCTCGGCGCTCGAACGCGACTGGCCCATCGTGCTCGATCGGGTTCTCCCTAGCAGCGGCACGGAACGCCGCCACGCGAAAGCCGAGCTCAGCTGGACCCTTGCGGTTTCAGGATGGGCCGCGGGCGAGCGCGGCGGAGCGTTGCTCAACGTCGTCAGGGCGATCCTCGCCTCTCCGGGAGTTGTGCGGGCCCGAGTTGCGGAGCTCCGTGGGCGCTGAGCCGGAGCGTCCTCGGGTCGCGATCGTCACCGACATCTCGCCCGAGGAGCGAAGCCGCTACTGGATCGAGACCCTCGCGGCGATGGGCGAGGCGGGTATCGACCCGTACCTGGTCACGGTTCGTGGCCCGGGCGCGCTTCACGAGGAGGCGGGAGCCGTGACGAAGGGCCGTTGGCGCTGTGCGCGCGCCGGGCCCGCAACTACCCGGCCGCCGCGCGAAGGCTTCGGGCCTACGCGAAGCAGGAGCGCCTCGACATCATCCACGCCAGCGAGCCGATACCCTGGTCTCATCGCGGCGATGGTGCGGGCGACCGGCCCATCCGCATCGGCGTTCCTGTTCCAGCAACGGCACGAATTCACGAATCGCCGGCAGGAGCTCTTCACCGCGATCGCATCCGCGCGCGCCGACCGCGTCCTGTCCATCTCCAGCGCTGTTTCCCGGGCGATCCTGGCGGCGCATGTGCGTCCGGCCAAGCTGAGGGAGGTCGGCAACGGGATCGTCGCCACCCATCGCCTCGCGGTCGGGTCCGGCGCCGAGGACCGGCGACGTCTCGGCATCGATGAGGGCGACGTCGTCATCGTCTGCGTCGCGCGGATCCGCGCCGGCAAGGGGCACGACGTCCTGATCGAAGCCTGCGCGCTCCTGGCCGGACGGGGCGAGGATGCCCTGGGTGGGAAGCCTCTGCATCTGGTGCTCGTTGGCGATGGTCCGGAGGCTGCTGCCGTTGCCCGCCATGCGAGATCGGCGCCCGGGTTCGATTGCCACCTCATCGGCTGGGTCGACGACACCGAACGCTGGGTGGCCGTCGCCGATGTCGTCGTGGTCCCGTCGCTGACCGAAGCATTCGGCAAGTCGGCAGCTGAGGCGATGGCCTCCGGGGTCCCGCTGGTGGCAAGCCGGGTCGGAGGGCTCGTCGAGCTGCTCGACGAGGATCGCAACGGCATCGCCGTTGCCCCTGGGGACGCGGGCGATCTCGCTTCGGCAATCGGGCGGACCCTCGCCGACCCAGAGGCCACGGCAGCTCGTGCGAAGGCTGCAAGGAAGGCGTACGAGGACCGGTACACGATCCCGTCAATGGTCGAGCGCTGGAACGCGGTCTACGCGGAGCTCGTTAGTCGATAGGCAGGCGGGCGAGCTCGGGGTCGGGCTCGACCGCAGGGGGATGACGAAGGGAGGCGATCTCCGCGAAGCGCGGGACCAGCAGCTTCAGCGGCATGCCCTCGCGGCGCAGATGCACGACGCAGACCGCAAGCCCGGCGAGCGTCGCCGCCGCGGATGCGATGGCGGCCCCGTTCATGTCGAAGGGGGGAATCAGCGCGAGGTCCAGGAGGGTCATCAGGACGACGGTGGTGCCGAACGAGCTTCAGCAGCAGATTCGGTTCGCCCAGCGCCGCAACCGCGCGAGCGATCGTCCACTGCATGCCCCATGGGACTCCCGCTGCGATCAGGATCAAGGCGGGCGTGAGGGCCGAGTCGAATCTCCGCTCCGAACAGCGGGGCGATCGTCAGCGCGGAGCGGACGGCGAAGATCACCCCGGAGATCAGGGCGGAGGCGCGGCGAGGCGGGCGAGGCGGGCGAGGGTCGCCGCGGCCGCTTGCCCCTGCTGTTGCTGCGCCAGGCGGGGAAACGCGGCGAATGCGATCGCGCTCGGGGCGAGGTTGACCAGCGCTCCGATGGTCAACGCGACGCTGTAGACGCCGGCTGCAGCACTGCCGCTGAAGGCGAAGACGAGAAGGAGATCAAGCCGGGCCGCCGCCTGGGTAAGCAGCACGCCGCTCTCGGCCGGCACTCCGTAGGCGAGCGCCCTCCTCAGCATCGCGCGGTCGAATCGAGGCCGGGAGAGGAGCTCCATGCCGGATCGCCGATCGCACACGCTTGCGAGCCGCCGATCACCGTTCCGGCTACCGCACCCTGCGACCCCGAGACCGAGCGGGATCAGCAGCACGGCCATCGCCGCAGCGTCACGATCGAGCCGACGGCGAACATGATGCTGGCGCGCACCACCCGCCGTTCGAACAGGAGAAACTGCGAGAGGGCGTCGCTGAGCGACGAGGATCGGAATGCTCACGGCGCCCGAAGCCGATCGCGAGCCAGGTCGAAGGCTGTCGGGCGTCGAGAAGCACGTACGCGACGCCGATGAAGACGACGACTGCCGCGACCGCGCTCGTCGTCGCGATCGTGGCGAGAACCATCCCGACGGCATGTTGCCGTCCGCACCGTCCCCTTGCCGACGAGAACGACCGATGCCTCACCGAGGCTGATCACGGCGAGCCGCGTCAGCAGCCCGCTGAGAAGGGCGATCAGGGCGACGATCCCCTTACCGGATGGCCCGAGCCAGCGGGCCGTGATAACCGCTGCGACGGCACCGGCCAGGTAAGAAAGCAGCGTCGCCGCGAGCCGGACAGTTGAGTCTCGTCGCATTCGGGCTGCTCAGCCTACGGAGACCTGGGCCGACGGTAGGATTGCGCCGCGCCGTGGAGGACGGTCAGCGCTGAAAGCGCTGGCCACGAGCGCCCTTCCTCATGAACAGGGACCTCGTTGATCTTCTCGCCTGCCCGGACTGCGGCGGCGTGCTGGATCTGAGCATCGAGTCGGAGGCGGAATCGCGAGTCACCGCCGGTGAGCTCCAATGCGCGGGGTGCGAGCAGTCGTTCCCCATCGTGAGGGGGGTGCCCCGCTTCGCCGGCTCCACCCCGACCGCCACAGCCGAGCACTTCGAGCTCGAGTTCACGGCGGATGCCGAAGGGGACCGGGACATCGACGAGCCGGGGCTCCTCGCCTTCCTCTTCAACTCGCGCACTGGGCTGGACACAGCCGCACTCGAGCCCCGGGCCGACTGGTATCCGACGGAGGCTCCTCCGGGCTACGAGGCGGATTGGAGCGAGCTCCGAGGACGGATGGTGCTGGAGGGCGGGTGCGGCCCGGGCCGCTTCCTTCCCCTGATCGCTCCACATGCCGGCCGCGTCGTCGGCCTCGAGCTCGGGCCCCATGTGGACCGGGCTGCCGATCGGTGCGCCGAGTTCGCGAACGTGGACCTCGTTCAGGGCTCCGTTCTCCGCCCCCCATTCCGCCCCGGGGTTTTCGACGTCGTCTACTCGCTCGGGGTTCTCCATCACACGCCAGATCCGGCGGGCGGCGCTCGTTCGCTGGCGGCCCTGGTGGGGCAGGGCGGCAAGCTCGCCCTCTGGGTGTATGAGCCCGGCTACTGGGGACGCGGCATCCAGCGATTGACCGGCCGGGCGGTTCATGCCTACATGCGACGCCTCGGTCCGGCCCGAGCCCACGCGTTCGCCGAGCATCGGCTGCTCCCGCTGGGGAGGCTGCAGATGCGCTTGGCGCGTCGGCGAGTGACCAAGATCCTCGGCGCACCCCTCTTCGCCGTCAGCGTTCCGCGCCACCCCAAGGCCGAGGTCATGCTGGCCACGATCTTCGACTACTTCGGCGCACCGATCATCAGCACCCATGAGACCGACGAGGTGGTTGCCTGGCTTGCGTCCGAGGACTTCGGGGAGCTGCGCCCGCTCCCGGTCCCGACATCGGTGCTCGCGAGCCGGGAGCGGCAATGAGGCGGATCGTGATGTTCTCCCCCGGTCATGGGGAAGCCGGTGGAGCGGCGAGCCGATCACGGCTGGTCGCGGAGGAGTTCGCATCGTCGGGGTGGGATGTCGTCGCGATCACCCGAGCGGGGACCCTCTCGCGGTTTCGGATCGTTCGCCGGCCGGGCTTCCGCCTCCTCGAGATCCCGGGCTTCAACAAGCCGAAGCTTGGTGGGGCGCTCTACCTCGCACTCGCACTTCCGCTTGGCCTCCTTGCGGGGCTCCGTGCGCGCGGGCTGATCGCGATTCAGCTGATGTCGACGGCCACCTCAGCGGGTGTCTGCTCGTTCATCCTCCGCCGCCCATTCATCGCGATGAGCACCACGAGCGGCCGGCTCGGCGAGGCCCGCTACATCAGGGGAACCCGCACTGCGGGAATCCGCCGCCGCCTCCTCCGCCGCGCCGCCTGGATCGTCGCCCAGACCGATGCGGTCGCGACCGAGCTGCGCGATCTCACCGGGAGCGACCGCGTGGTCGTCGTTCCCAACCCCGTCGCCGTTGGAGACGCTCCATCGTTGAGCGGGGAGCCGAGAGTGCTCTTCACCGGTCGCTTCGCTGCCGAGAAGGATCTGCTGGGACTCCTTGAGGCCTGGGAGACCGTGCTCGGGGACGAGCCGGGAGCGGTGCTGACGCTTGCCGGCGCGGGGGGTGAGTACCGCTCCGTCGAGAAGGACGTCCGGCGTACGATCGAGGGCAGCGATGTCCTGCGCGGACGGGTTGAGCTTCCCGGATGGGTGGAGGATGTGGGCGCCATGCTTGCCGCCAACGATGTCTTCGTGCTGCCGAGTCTCGAAGAAGGGATGTCGAATGCCCTGCTCGAGGCGGTGGCCGCTGGTCGGATCGTCGTCGCGTCCGACATCGCACCCAACCGTGCGGTCCTCGGCGATGACTACGAGCTCCTGTTCCCCGCGGGAGATCACGCCTCCCTTGCCGCCGCGCTTGACGCGGTCGCTCCGACTCACGCCAGGCGAGTGCGAGTCCATCCGGTCGGGGTTGGCCGAGCGGGTTGCCGCGTTCACGCCCGAAGCAGTCATCGCCAGGCTGGAGCAGTTGATCGATGCCGCGGATCGCGCACGTAATTAGCACCCCAGCAGGGGTGGGAGGGGCTGAGCGGGTGCTCGAGTCGCTCTGCGACGGAGGTCGGGATCGCGGCTGGGAACAGGCCGTACTGAACCCGTTCGCGCAGGACCCAGCGAACGCGGCGCTCCGAGCTCACGTCGCCGATGCCAGGTATGAGGGACGCAGATGCGGTCGGCCGCGCGACATCCCGGGCGTGCGCCGGTGGCTGCGCGGTCGCCTCGACGCCATCGACCCCGACATCGTGCACGTACACCTCTTCCATGCGGCCGCGCTCACCGCAACGCTCCGCAGGCCCCAGCAGCGGGTCCTCACCCAGCACCACGGGGACTTCCTCGCGCAGGTCGGAAGGAGACGCGAAGCGCAGATCGATCGTTGGGCCGCCCGCCGGTACGACGTCGTCGTGGCCGTCTCGGAGTGGACCGCCCGCTACCTCCGCGGGCCGCGGCGCCTCCCCGCCGATCGGGTAAGGACGATCGCCAACGGCTGGAGCGGCCAACCGCTCGAACGCTCAACCGACCCGCGGCCTCCGACGATCGTCTCGGTGGGGAACCTCAGGGCGGAGAAAAACCAGGAGTCGTTGCTGCGCTCGTTCGCCCAGGTCGTCGAGCGGCTGCCGGAAGCGCAGTTGCGGATTGTCGGCGAAGGCAAGGAGCGAGGGCGTCTCGAGGAGCTCGCGGTTACGTCGGGCGTCGCTGAGCGAGTTCGCTTCCTCGGCCGGGTCGACCCGCCATGGGAAGAGCTCAGCCGCGCGGATCTCTTCGCTTCGTCCTCGCTCGTGGAGCCGCTCGGCATCGCGGCCCTGGAGGCGATGGCGGCGGGGCTCCCGGTCGTTGCGCCCCGCGTGGGGGGCTTGGCCGACCTCGTCGACGATGGAGTCACGGGTGTCCTGGTCGAAACGGGCAACGATTCGCAGATGGCCGAAGCGCTGGTGGACTTACTGGAGAATCGCGACCGCTCGCGTGAGATGGGCGCCGCGGGCGCGCTCGCCGCAGGCCGGCAGCGCGCCGACGACATGGTCGATTCCTACTTCCGGCTCTACGAGGAGCTGATCGAGCGGTGAAGTTCGACACGGCCTACGAGCAGCACGTCAGCGAGGTCTACGGCTACCTCGCCTATCGGTCCGGTTCCCGAGAGAGCGCTGAGGACCTGACCCAGGAGACGTTCGAGCGGGCCCTCCGCGGTTGGAGTGGCTACGACCCCGAGCGGGGTTCTCCGCGAACCTGGCTGCTGACGATCGCCCGCAACGTCTACATCGACTCGCGCCGGCGCGGCCAATCGCGGCCCCAGCCCGCCGGCATCGACTTCGATGCGGCCACCGAGGCGGGCCCGGATGCCGCGATCGGGCCCGAGCCCGAGGTCGCGGCTGCCCTTAGGCGGCTCGAGCGGCGGGAGCGGGAGGCCATCGCGCTGCGCTTCGGCGGGGACATGCGGGCCGCTGAGATCGCCGAGGTTCTCGGGGTCAGCGTCTCCAACGCGCAGCAGATCCTCTCGCGGGCGCTGCGGCGACTGCGCGGGACGCTCGACGCCTAGAGTCAGGCCGGAGCCCGGCCCTCCGCGACCCAGCCGGCGTTCGCGATGACCGTCACGTCCTCGAGCCCGGCGGCGCGCATCATCGCCTCGACCTCCGTCCGCCGTGTAGCGGCGCTCGATCGGCGCGGAGAGGCGGTCGAACTGGTCGTTGACGAGCACGCCGAACGGATAGTCGGCGTAGGTCTTCAGGGGGAGCGCCTCGGCGAGGCGGCGGGTGGCCGGGCGGCGGCGGAGCAGGTCGTAGGGCTTGACGAAGAGCAGCCAGAGCACCGCGGCGAGCGGGTAGCAGAGGAGATCGAGCAGGCGGTGGGGGAGCCGGGTCGTGACGCGCCTCGCCGCGGTGACGCCGCGCAGGATCGCCCGGTGCCAGGCTCGCTCCGGCTGCCAGTAGAGGTAGATGCGAACGAGCCCGCCCGGCCGGGCGAAGCCGGCGAGGTAGGCGAGCGCCCGCTCCGTGTCGGGGAGGTGGTGGAGGACGCCGATCGACATCACCAGGTCGAAGGTCCCCGGCTCGAAGGGCAAGCCGCTCGAGGTCGGCCTGCACCGTGAGCACCTCGGGCGGGACGTTCTCGCGGGCCACGTCGATGGAGTCGCCGAGGTCGACCGCGGCCACATCGGCTCCGAACAGCGAGGCGAAGCGGGAGTGGCGCCCCGAGCCCGCGCCGGCGTCGAGCACCCGCAGGCCGGCGAAGAACTCCGGGCCGTGCGGCTGCATGTAGTCGAGGAAGTTCCGCTCCCACTCGTCCCGCGTTTCGCCGAACCGCTTCCACTCGTAGGCGAAGCTCGCGGCGGTGCGCTCCCGCTCCTCCCGCTCCGCCGGGATGGCCGTGGCCCCCGCCATGCGCAGCGTGCCGTGGGTGACCGGATAGCGCTCGCCGCAGGAGGTGCAGGCCAGCAGCCTCGGCCCGCTCCTCCAGCGCCTGCGCCGCAGGCGGGGCACCGCAGCAGCGGCAGCCAGGTCTCGACCGCCTCGTTCACCGTGCCATCAGGAAGGAGATGAGCAGGAGCCCGGTCCCGATCCGCCGAGGGCGGCGACCGTGAGCCGGAGGCGGCCGCCCGTCAGGCGCTCGACGAGCGGGGAGCGGTGACCGGCGAGCGCCCGGCCGAGCGCGGCGCGGAACTCGGGGTCGGGCTCCGGGCGCTCCGCTCGCAGCCGCTCGGCGACCGCGTCGATCTCCTCCGCCTCGGAGCGGTCGACGAACGGCCTCAGCTCGGCCGAGATCGGGGTGCGCTTGTCGCCTTGGTCGCTCATGCGGGCGCTCCGAGGATCGTCGGGTGGAGCTGTCGCGCGCGCTTGTAGGCGGCGATGGCCTTCGCGGTGTTGCCGGCCCGGGCCTCGAGCCGTGAGAGCACCGCCCAGTTCTTCCAGTTGGCGGGCTCCTTCTCGGTCGCCTCGCGGGCGGCCTCCGCGGCGGCGTCGAAGTCGCCCTGGAGCTCGAGCACGAGCGCTTGCTGGATACGCGGCGCGGCGGCGTAGGACGCGGCATCGGCGGCTGCGGTCGCGTCGTCGAGGGCCTCGTCGAGCGAACCCTGCGCCGCGTGCGTCTGGCTCGAGCGGAGGTCGATCGCGGCGCGAAGCGGGTTGGCGATCACGAGGATCGCCGCGACCGAGACGGCGGCGAAGGCGACCCGGGACCCGATGACCAGGCCCGTCGGCCGGCGCTTGCGCCGGTGGGTGCGGGACGCCATCGGATCGGTGTCGCGGTCGGTCGCGATGACCGCGGCGAGCAGCAGGAAGATCGCCGGCAGCGCGGCGATCTCCCAGAGCCAGTCGAGCATGGCACCGGCGGCGAAGCCGGCAGCGCCGGCCGTGGCGATCGCGATCCGCACCCGCGCCTCCGGCCCGGCCCGAAGCGACCGCCAGACGCCGATCCCGAGCGTCGCGCCGACGAGGGCGACGATGAGGACGAACCCCGGATAGCCGAGCTCGGCGAAGCTCTCGAAGTACAGGGAGTGGGCGTCCTTGATCGGGCCGAAGTTGTCGTCGGCCCCAGCCCAGTAGAGCTCGAAGGTGCCGGGCCCGTGACCCTTCCACGGGTCGTCCCTGCCGGCGTCCACCGCGCCCTGCCAGAGCTGGTAGCGGCCGCTGGAGCTCGCGTCGAGGAGGGTCGCCGTCCGGCTTCCCTGATCCGCGGTCCCGACCGGATCCTTGAAGCGCTCCCAGGTGTCGGAGACCTTTCCCGGCCCGCCGGCCACGAGCGCGACGGGGATCGCCGCGACGAGGACGACGGCGGTGGCGAGGCCGGCCTGCGCCCGGGTGAAGGTGAGCGCGCGCGGGCGGACGCCGCGGCGGACCGCGAGGGCGAGGGCCGCCTGCGCGAGCATCACGCCGCCCGCAGCGACGATCGCGATCAGGATCATCTCGTTGCCCTGGTCGAGCGCCTCCGGCGTCGGCAGGCCGCGGTCGAGCGCGGGCCGGGCGTTCAGTCCCGCCGCCAGGACCCCGGTGCCGGCCGCGGCGATCAGCAGCGAGCCGAGCTTCGGCAGCCGGTCGGGGACGAGGATGAAGAACGCCAGCAGGACAACCACCGCGACGCCGGTCCCCGTGCCGGAGCTCGTCAGGATGAAGGCGAACCCCGCCAGCGCGAGCGCCGCGGCGGCCAGGGCCGAGCCGAGGATCGTCCGCGCGGTCGCGGTCGCTCCCAGAAGCAGCGGGAAGGCGATCGCCGCGAGCACCCCGACGGCGCTCGAGTAGTTGAGCGGATAGGCGAGCCGGCGTTCGATCTCGATGCCGGGCAGGACCTGGCCGATCGTGTTGTCGGGGAACCAGGTCGGGTGGAACCGCGAGAGGACGGCGAGGGCCATCAGGAGCCCGAGCGCCGCGGTGACGCCGTTGAGCAGCGACCGCGCGCGGGTGCCGTCGGCGACGACGGCCAGGCCGAGGACGAGGAAGCCGAGGTAGGTCGTCACCCGGGCGAGCTCGGTGATCGTCTTCTCGTAGCTGTCGGTCCAGCCGAGGGCGATCGCCGTCCAGACGAGGAAGCCGCCGAGCAGCGCGACGAGCGCGATCGCGGCCCGGCTGTGGACGGGGAGGGGGAGGGCGCCGCAGCAGACCGCGCACAGGGCGACCCACCAGACGGCGACCCCGACCTCGCCGCGGACGATCGCGTCGTAGCCGCCCGCCTGCAGGGCCAGGTAGGTGACGAGGCACGCCCCGAGCGCCCAGGCGGCGAGCGCGCCGGGGTCGAACGAGAGCTCGCCGCTGAGTCGAACGGCGCGCGCTGGGGTATCTCTGTGGTCCACTACTTGTTGAATACGCATCCGGGGCCGGTTTCGAGACAGGGTTCGAACCGGCGCCCGTCAGTTGAATGAAGAACGGCAGTCTCACATCGATCATCGCGGCACTCGCCGCCCTCCTGCTTCTCGCGGGAAGCGCGCAGGCGCAGAGCACGGTCCCGCCCGGCAACGGCGAGGCCGATCAGTACGCCGAGACCGTTCCCGGAGCCGGTGGCAACGAGACGCCCGACGGCACCAAGGACCCCGACGACGTCCTGCCCTCCGATCAGGTCGAGGACCTCGAGGGCAGCCGGCGCCGACGGCGCCGGCGTCGCGGCGTTCGCGGCTGCGACCGCCCCCGACGACGGGAGCGCATGGCGACGGCAGGGGCGGCGGGAGCTCGAGCAGCAACGCGTCCCAGCCCGGCGACGGTTCAACGGCTTCCGGCGATTCCGCTCCGGTGGCGACCGCCCAGGTTCCCTCCCAGGACGACATGGGCGTCTGGCTCTGGGTGATCGCCGGGGCCGCCGCCGTCGGCGCGATCGGCTTCGCCGCCGGCCGCTTCGCCCAGCGCCGCGGGTGAAGCGCGGCGCACTCCTCGGCACGGTCCTCGCGGCGCTCGCGAGCGCGTGCCTCGCTCCGGCGGCTGGCGCGCAGCCCTTCGAGATCGGGCTTACCGATCCGGTCTTCGAATCGCCGGATGCGGCCGAGCGCTCCCTGTGGCTGGATCGCGCCGTCGACTCGAACGCCTCCACGCTGCTGATGGGGGCGGCGTGGGGAGGGATCGCTCCGTCCAGCCCCGGCCCCGACTTCGACGCGACCGACCCGGGCGATCCCGCCTACAGCTGGGGCACGCTCGACGATTCGGTCCGCGATGCCGCGGCCCGCGGGCTCGATCCGATGCTGATCGTCACCGGCGCGCCGCTCTGGGCCGAGGGCAGGAACCGGCCGAAGGACACGACGAAGGCTCCGCTCGGCTCCTGGAAGCCCGACCCGAAGGCGCTCGGCGAGTTCGGCGAGGCGATCGCCCGCCGCTACTCCGGCTCCTACGTCGACCCGGCCGACCCGGGCGCCGGGCCGCTCCCTCGGATCCGTCGCTTCCAGCTCTGGGCCGAGCCGAACCTCTCCGTCTACCTGACGCCTCAGTTCGTCGGCAAGAAGTCATTCGCCCCCGGCCACTACCGCGCGATGCTGCGCTCCTTCTACGAGGGGGTCCACCGGGCGGTCCCGAGCGATCTCGTCGTCACGGGCGGGACCGCTCCCTACGGCGATCCCGGCAAGGGCGGCCAGCGGACCCAGCCGGTCCGGTTCTGGCGGGAGCTGCTCTGCCTGAAGGGCGCGGGGAAGCTGAAGAAGGCCAAGTGCAAGGCGCCCGCGAAGTTCGACGTCTGGGCCCACAACCCGATCAACGTCGGCCAGCCGCGGCGCAACGCGATCAACCGCGACGACGCCTCGACGCCCGACCTCGACCGGATCGGCCGGGTCGTCAGGAAGGCCGTGAAGTCGGGAACGGCGCTGCCGCGGAAGCGGAAGCCGGTCTACGCGACCGAGCTCTGGTGGGACTCGAGCCCGCCCGACAAGAACGGGATCCCGGAGCGCAAGCACGCGCGCTGGCTGGCCGAGGGCCTCTACGTCCTCTGGAAGCAGGGAGCCGAGCGCGCCTACTGGTTCCTGATCCGCGATCCCGCCTCAGCCGGGAACGACGCCGCCGTCACCCAGAGCGGCCTCTACCTGCGAGGCGGAGAGCCGAAGCTCGCCCAGCGCGCATTCGCCTTCCCGTTCGCGACCGACCGCGCGGGGAAGGGTCCGGTTCAGGTCTGGGGAGTCGCCCCGCAGGGAGGGCGCGTGACGATCGAGCGCCGCGCGGGCAAGGGCTGGCGCAAGGCGGGCACGGCGAGGACGAACGGCTCGCGGGTCTTCACCGACCGCGTCCGCGCCGGCAAGGGAACGACGCTGCGCGCACGGATCGGGGGCGCGACCAGCGTCCCCTTCGTCGTCAAGTAGTCGGCGGCCCCGCGTCGGGGCCGGGTCCCAGGCGCTCCGGCTAGGAGACCTTGACCTTCTTCTTGCCCTTCAGGCAGGTGATGGAGGAGCCGTTCTTCTTGACCGTGCGCTTCTTGACCTTGACCACGTACTTGCCGGGCGAAAGCGACTTCGAGGTGGCGATCGTGAAAGCGCCCTTCTTGTTCGTCTTCGCCTTGCCGACGCCCTTGATCGAGACCTTGCGCTTGGCCTTGCATGCCTTCGCGGTCTTGAGCTTGCCGGTGAACGCGGACTCGCTGTAGGGCGGGTTGCCCTTCGAGAAGGACACCTTGACCTTGGTCTTGCTGATCGCGGTCTGCGCGTTGCCCGTCGCGACGAAGCCGCCGAACATGAACAGGCATAGAGCCAGAGTTGTCAGGACTGTCTTCTTCATCGCGATAGCTCTCCCGGTCCGGATCTGCGCGCACTCCCTTGCGCGCGCCAGCGACCACCATATCCCCTGCGGGATCAGGACATCCCCGGCCAGCTGCGCCTTTGCTTTAGGATTCCCGCTGAAAGCGGACGCATGTTCCAACGGAACGCGTCATTCGGGGGAATTTTCCTTTCTGTTGTTGAGTCGGGGGATTCACGGGGTGTCGTTCCTGCGGCGTGCGCCTGAGCACAACGTGAAAGGAAAAGACTGATGAGCAGATTGAAGAACCTGAGGCCGGCGACGCTGATTGCGTTCGTCGCCCTCCTCGTGGCCCTCGGAGGCACCGCCTACGCGGCGAACCTCATCACGGGCAAGGACATCAAGGCCAACACGATCACGAGCCCGAAGATCAAGAACAAGTCGCTGAAGAGCAAGGACCTGAGCGACAAGACGATCGCCGACCTCAAGGGCGCAACGGGTCCCGGCGGGCGCGGCTGGTCCGCAGGGAGAGCCCGGTCCGGCGAGCCCGGCCACCTACACGAACCCCGAGTGGGGTCCCATCCACCGGAACACGATCGGTTCGCCGGTTGAGGTTCTGGCCGCGGGTCCGTTCGTCGGTCCCGCCGCCAACCAGAAGCCGCCTTACGGTGTGGGTTCGTTGAGCCTGGAGGTCAACGCGAAGACCGGTGATGCGTCCGATTTCGGCACGGAGAAGGCCGCCTGGGGCAACCAGGTCGACTTCGCCAACGTCGACTTCTCGACCATCACGGCCCTCGGGTTCCACGTGTTCCAGACCGGCGAGAACGCCGGCAAGGGCAACCCGAACATGCCGTCCATCGCAATGGAGTTGGACTCGAACCTCGCTGCGGTTCCTGCGAACGACAACTTCACGACGATGACGTTCCTGGCACCGCAGTCGACCTCGGACCGCTGGAGCGGTTACATCGATGCCACGACCGTTGCCGGCATCGCCGACGGGCACCGGGTTCATCCTGTCGGGCGCCGAGGGCACGGCCACCGGCTGCACCCTGGCCACGCCGTGCACGTTCTCAGCCCTGAAGACGGCCCTCCAGGCCGGCACCGGGGCGAAGATCCTGACGGTCGGGATCACCAAGGGCCGCGACTTCGCCTGGCAGGGCGCGGTCGATGGTCTCCGGGTCAACGGGACGGTCTACGACTTCGAGCCCTTCGGGGTTCAGGAGACCACTCCGTAGCCGTCGCTCCTGCGGCCAACGGCCGCAAGAGCAAGGTCTCGAAGGGCCTGTGGCGTGCGCGCTGCGGGCCCTTCGTCGTTCTGGACGTCCGTCCAAACCTTGCCCGGGGGCGCAGGGTCGGCTGCAATTCGGCCGACCGGCACAACAGCGGCTGCCACCGCGCCGTTGACCGCCTCACGGCGGCGAACCACTGAGAAAGCGGAGAGACATGGATGTCGCTCACCCTCATCGCCCTATGAGCTCACGCACGCGCTCGAGCCGAACCTCGATGCTTGTCGCGTCCCTTGCGACGCTCGTCGTCGCGGCCACGCCCGCCCTGGCTGAAGGTGCCCGGGTCGAGACGAAACGAGCGACAGCGGAGGTCCAGCGGTGGAGCTCCCCGCGGACCTTCGATGCGCCGGTCGCGGTCGTCGACGTGCGCCACGAAGGGCGCGTTCTGGAGGGCACCGCGGTCGACCGCTGCCGGCGCACCTACACCGACAAGGACATCGCCGTGCAGGTGGGTACTTGCGGTCAGCGCTGGCGAGTGCGGGCGATCTACGTGAGCATGAGCGGACGCAAGGAGAGCTTCCGCATCATCTACGGCCCTCGGGGCTGAGCGGAAGCGGCCCAGAACGAGCGACGGCCCCGCCGAAGCGAGGCCGTCTGAACTCAACGTCCTGAGGCGCGCTCGAGCTCAGCCGCTCTTCTCGACCACCAGGACCGCCTTGACCTTCTTGCAGGTGGCGCCGTCGTCGGTCTTCGACGAGGCGACGGTGACCTTGTACCTGCCGGGATCGGCCGGGCCGGAGAGGGTCAGCGTGAACTTGCCCCTGGAGTCGGTCTCCTCCTTGCCCGCCCCCTTGATCTTGACCTTGCGGTCAGCGGCGCACTCCTTCGGGCCGACCTTGCCGGAGAAGGCTCGAGTTGCCGTAGGGGTCGCCGGGCTCGGCGCCCTTGTACTTGACCTTGATCGTGGAGCCGATCGTCGTGGCCTTGCCCGATGCGGCCGGGGCCGTCACTACGAGGCAGGCGATGAGCGCTGCCAGGATCAGCGGAAGTCGTTTCGTCATTGGTTCTCCGTTCGATTCGCTTGCGGCGTTCGTGCGCACACCGTAGGGAACACACCTCCGCGCGAGAGTCGCGGGAGAGGTAGATTCGCCCCGAGGGAGATGTCAGAGCGCTCGATTCGCCGAGGGCGGCGCCGCGCCGCGGAGCGCCGCGCGCGGCAGCGGGGCCGGCGGCTCGCGCTCGCCGCGACCACGCTCACCGGTTCGGTGATCGCTCGGCGTGCCGGCCGCCCACGCCGCGACCTACACCGTCACGAACACGGGCGACAGCGGCGGCGGCAGCCTGCGCAGCGCCATCGCGGACGCGAACGCCAGCGCGACCGACGACTCGATCGTCTTCGCGAGCGGCGTCTCCGGCACGATCTCGCTGTCGAGCGGCCAGCTGGCGATCACCGACGAGTTCAGCATCGAGGGCCCGGGCGCGGGCGCGCTGACGGTCAGCGGCTCCGGCTCCGGGCGCGTGTTCAGCTTCGCGGGGGGCACGACCGAGGATCTCTCGATCTCCGGGATGACGATCACGGGGGGCGCTGCGGCCAACGGTGCCGGCCTCGACCTCAGCGGCCGCGTCGTGACGCTGAGCGACGTCGCCGTCACCGGCAACGAGGCCACCGCCAACGGTGGCGGCGCCCGCATCGACGCGTTCGGCATCGATGTCTCGGACGCCACGTTCAGCGCCAACTCCGCGGGCGCGGGCTTCGGTGGCATCGAGGCCGACGGGCAGTTCATCGGCGTCGCCGACTCCACCTTCACCGGCAACGAGGCCGCCTACGTCGGCGGCCTCGGCCTGACCGCCTACGCCTACGCCTTCGACAGCGGCCGGCTGACGGTCGACGACGTGGTCGTCTCCGGCAACGAGGGCGGCGGCGGGGTGATCTCGGCGACCGCGGCCGACGCCCCGGCCCTGATCGGGGGAGCGACGAACCTGACGGTCACCGGCAACACCGCCACCACCTCGGTCGGAGGTCTCGAGCTGGAGGGGTTGACGCTGAGCGACTCGACGATCAGCGGCAACACGAGCATCGACAACGCGGGTGGCATCGCGCTCACCGCGGCGTCGCTGCGCTCGAGCACGGTCGCCGGCAACAGCGGGGCCATCGGCGGCGGGGTCCTCGCCGATGCCGAGGCCGGCAGCCCGGAGCTGAACGGCTTCCGCACGGTCCGCGTCGTCGACTCGACGATCAGCGGCAACGAGGCCGAGAGCCCGGCTCCCGGCATCGGCGGCTCCGGCGGCGGCGTTGCGGCGAGCGGGGAGCTGTTCGAGCTCGTCAACTCGACGGTCGCCGGGAACCGGGCCGAGGTCCGCGGCGGCGGCGTCTACGCCTACGACGTCGACGCGGCGGCCGACTCCGACGACAGCGTCGACCTCGCGAGCACGATCGTCGCCGGCAACACCGCCGCCGCCGTCCCGAACGACCTCGCGACCAAGCCATCGACCCCGACGGTCGGCTTCGCCGGCGCCAAGAGCCTGATCCAGGCGCCGGCAGGGGCGCCGCTGAGCGGGAGCGGCAACCTGATCGGAGTCGATCCCCAGCTCGGGCAGCTCGCCGACAACGGCGGCCCGACCCCGACCCGGCTGATCGCCGCGAGCAGCCCGGCGGTCGACGCCGGTGCCGCCAACGGCCTCACGGTCGACCAGCGCGGTCTGCCGCGGACGGTCGGCGGCGGCACCGACATCGGATCGGTCGAGCTGCAGACCGCGCGGCCCGGGGACGCGACGGTCGACGCCGCGGTGCTGGTGAAGCGCTCCCAGCGCCAGCGGGGCAAGCGGGTGAAGGTGCGCGTCGCCGTCGACGCGGGAGAGGCCGTGCAGGTCGCCGCCGCCGGCACGATCGGCAAGGTGCGGCTGCAGCCCGTGGACGCGAACGTCGGCGCGGGGGAGACGCTGACGCTGACCTTGGTTCCCGCGGCGAAGGCGGCGAACGGGCGGGTGCTGAGAGCGCTGAGGCGAGGGCGCAAGCTCGTGGCGGACGTGCAGCTGAAGCTCGTCGACGCGGCCGGCAACGAGCTGGCGAGCGACGCGCGGGTGAAGCTGAGGTCGCAGAGGCCGAAGGCGGCGAAGTAGCGAGCCACCGCCCGCCCGCTATTCTCCTTGCACCTCGCGCCCGGGACCCGGGAGCGTTTTCCGCCTACGAGGCCCCCGGTCGGGAGGCCGAGAGGTTTGGTCCGACAGGGGTGAGGGAGTCGCAAGACGCATCCGAGTTCAACAATTCGACGCCTGCCTGGATAGAGAAACATGGCCCGTGGAGACGTACGCATCGCCGTGACCCTCGCCTGCGAGGAGTGCAAGCGGCGCAACTATCAGACGAACAAGTCGCGGCGTAATACGCCCGACCGGATCGAGATGCGCAAGTACTGCCGTTGGTGCAAGGAGCACACGGCGCACAAGGAGACCCGCTAGGTCCATGGCGAAGAGCCGGGCACAGCGAAAGGCCGAAGCGGCCAGAAGGCGCCAGCTCGAGCAGGAGCAGGGCCGTGGGATCGAGTCCGATTCCGAGGCGCAGCACGACACCCAGGTGCCGGAGTCCGCGGACGTCCTCGAGGCTGAGATCGCGATCGAGAAGGGCGCTGAGGCGGCCAATCGAACGACCGATGCTCCGGCCCCCTCGCGCGCCGACGTCGGCAAGCCCGAGACCGCCGACGCCAAGGCCAGCCGCCGCGAGCGCAAGCGGCAGGAGCGTGAGCAGGCCGAGCGCACGAAGGCGCAGCTCGATCGCCGCACCGCCAAGGCGCCCGTCGCCAAGGAGCGGGGCCCCGTCCTCGGATTCTTCTCGTCAGTCCAGAAGGAGCTGCAGAAGGTCCAGTGGCCCGACCGCGATACCCTCGTCCAGGCCTCCGCGGTGACCCTGCTGTTCGTGACCGTCGCCGCGGCCTACCTCGGCGCCCTCGACGCTGTCTTCTCCAGGCTCGTCGACGTCTTCATCACCTGATCCAAGAGATACAGAGAGAGAAAGCTTCCCCAAGATGTTCCGCTGGTACGTGATCAACACCTACTCAGGTCACGAAAACAAGGTCAAGAAGAACCTCGAGCACCGCGTCGAGACGATGAGCCAGGCCCGCAGGGTCCGGCAGGTCGTCGTCCCGACGGAGGAGGTGCAGGAGGTCAAGGACGGCAAGAAGATCACGACCGACAAGCGGACGATGCCCGGCTACGTGCTGGTGCAGATGGAGATGACCGACGACGCGTGGGGCCTGGTCAAGAACACGCCGGGCGTCACCGGATTCGTCGGCTCCCGCAACAAGCCGCTGCCGCTCTCCCAGAGCGAGGTCGACAACCTGCTGCAGGTCGAGGCCCCGGTGGCCGCCGGCGCTGCGTCCGGGTCCGGCTCCTCCGGTGGCGAGTCGGCGCCAGAAGGCCAAGCCTCGCGCGCAGTACGAGATCGGCGAGACCGTCAAGGTCATCAGCGGACCGCTCTCCGACTTCTCCGGCGAGATCGCCGAGATCAACGACGACGCCGCCAAGCTCAAGGTGCTCGTCTCGATCTTCGGCCGCGAGACCCCAGTCGAGGTCGGCTACGACCAAGTGAAGAAGGTTTAGGAGACAACCATGGCCAAGAAGGTCCTCACCCTGATCAAGCTCCAGATCCCCGCTGGAGCAGCGAACCCGGCGCCGCCGGTCGGCCCCGCACTGGGCCAGCACGGCGTCAACATCATGGACTTCTGCAAGGCGTTCAACGCGCAGACGCAGCAGGACTCCGGGACGATCATCCCCGTCGAGATCACCGTGTTCGAGGATCGCTCGTTCACGTTCATCACGAAGACCCCGCCCGCCGCGGTCCTGATCAAGGAGAAGATCGGGATCCAGAAGGGCTCCGGCGAGCCGCACTCGAACAAGGTCGGCAAGATCACCGCCGCCCAGGTCCGCGAGATCGCCGAGGTCAAGATGCCCGACCTGAACGCCAACGACCTCGACGCCGCCTCCAAGATCATCGCCGGCACGGCGCGATCGATGGGCGTCGACGTGGAGGGTCAGCTCTGATGGCCGGCAAGCGAGGCAAGGGATTCCGCGACGCGCTCGAGCGCGTCGACCGCAACCACCACTACGAGCCCACCGAGGCAGTCGCGCTGCTGAAGAAGACGGCGCGGGCGAACTTCGACGAGACCGTCGAGGTGCACATCCGCCTCGGCGTCAACGTCCGCCATGCCGACGAGCAGCTGCGCGGGACGCTCGCGCTCCCCAACGGCGGAGGCCGTGACGTCACCGTCGCCGTGTTCGCCGAGGGCGACAAGGCGAAGGAGGCCACCGAGGCCGGCGCCGAGTTCGTCGGCTCCGACGACCTCGCCGAGCGCATCGAGGCCGGCTGGACCGACTTCGACATCGTCATCGCCACCCCGGATCAGATGCCGAAGGTCGGCCGCCTCGGCCGCATCCTCGGCCCGCAGGGCAAGATGCCGAACCCGAAGGTCGGCACCGTCACCGACGACGTCTCCAAGGCAGTCTCGGAGACCAAGTCCGGCAAGATCGAGTACCGGACCGACCGCCAGGCGGTCGTGCACCTCTCGATCGGGAAGATCTCCTTCACCGAGCAGGCGCTCCTCGAGAACTACGCCGCGGTGATCGACGAGATCATCCGCGCGAAGCCGGCCGCCTCGAAGGGCCGCTACATCATCTCGATCACGCTGGCGAGCACGATGGGCCCAGGCATCCGCGTCGACTCATCCCGCACCCGCGAGGGCGAGATCCTCGCGAGCGCCGGTCTCATCGACGAGGAGGACGTGACCGCGTCCGGAGCCGTCGCCGAGGGCGTCGAAGTCGGCGCCTCCGCCTAGCGGACCCGCTCGAACGCATCACCAGAGGTCCGCGTAACGCGTCGCGATCGATCGGATCCACGCGGCGCAGTCTGCTGGACCGCGTCGAAGCCGCGGTCGGCGCTGACGATCGTCTCGATCCCGTAGCGAAGGCAGGTCGCGGCGTGGACGCGGTCGTTGGCGCCCGGAAGGCGGTCGCCATCGAGCTCGAGGCCGAACGCGATGTCGAGGACCTCGTCGTCGATCGCGAGCAGTGGGCGCAGAAGGTCGTGTGCGCATCGCGCGCCTGCCCCTCGAGCCCGGGTAGCTGGCCAGACAGCTCGAGATGCCAGACCTCCTCGATCGACCGCGGGGCTCGAGGCGCCGGCCGCCTGCCGCGTTGCTGATCGGCCTCCATGACCTCGAGCGATCCGCCATGCGACGGGTCGTCCCGGCGGATGCCGCGTAGACGATGACGTTGGCGTCGACGAAGAAGCTCAGCGGTTTCGCTCCGGTCCCAGTCGTGCTCCGACTGGATCATGCGTTCGATCTCCTCGGGGCTCAGCTTGATGTCGACGCGTCCGACTCTGATTCGCTCGAAGGCCTCGAGCCTTCGCTCGCGGTCAGCGTCGAACCGCGCATCGATGGCGTCCCTGACGAGTTCGCCGATGGGCCGGCCGGTCCGCGTCGACTCGCGATCGAGCGCGACACGCTGGCGGGGTTCGAGCAGCAGCTGGAGCCGTTCCTTCGGCATGTGTAGAGCGTACACATGCGGCCGGGCCTCCGGCGCGCAATTCGCCTCGCACAGACGTCCAGGAAGTGTCCAGGCAGAGATGGGGGTGCGTAAAGGGCGCGGCTGGGTGGTCGATGCACCTGACCATGAGGCCCCGCACCCAATCCTTCGCCGCCGCTGCCCTTCTCGCCCTCGGCCTGACCGGAGCGTCGGCCGCCCACGGCGCCACCGGCGAGCTGCTCGCCGGCGACTACCCGGCGAAGGGCACGGGGGTCAAGGCCACGGTCACCGTGGCGGATTCCGGCGACGGCAAGGTTCGGTTCTCGCTCAAGGCCTCCTGCGGGACCGTGAAGGGTTCAGTGGCCCTCGACGCCGCCTCCGGCGGGCTCAAGGGCAAGCGCGTCAACGGCAAGGGGTCGACGACGGTCCGGGTCAACGACGAGGGCGACGGGGATATCAGCGGCTCGATCCGCTACGCCGCGACCGACGACGGCGAGCCCTGCAAGGCGAAGCGCGCCTTCACCGGCAGCCTCGACGCGGACACCTCCGACGACGTCCAGGAGCTGATCGGCCACTACGACGGCACCGGTGACGACGGCGGCCGCCCGATCAGCTTCGACGTCGCCTACGACCGCGGCTCCGACGCGCTCGAGGTCCGCAACCTGGGCTTCCTGGCCGACACGGAGTGCTGGAACGACCTCGACGGCGACGGCACCGACGACACCCTCGTGGCGAACATCAGCGGCCTCAGCGGCGAGGTCGACTACGACGGCAACTTCGAGATCGACTACACCCCCGACGCGGACACCGAGTACTACGTCGAGGGCGCGCTCGCCGGCGGCGAGGCCGAGCTCTACGTCGAGGTCGGCGGCTTCTTCGCCCCCGACGGGACGCCGCAGGCCGGCGGCCCGCTCGAGTGCGACAGCTGGGGCGAGGACTACTTCGCCGTGAACCATGGCTGAGTCGCGCGCCGCAGCCTCTCCGATGAGCGTCCGCGCGGCGCTCATCGCCGTGTTCAGCCTCGCTGGCGCTCGCGTTCAGCGCCGGCACGGCGGCGGCGGCCCCGCCCGCCAACGACGACTTCGCCGACGCGACGGTCCTCGCGGCCACGCTCCCCGCCAACGAGTCCGGCTCGCTCGCCGAGGCCACCGACGAGACCGGCGAGCCGAAGCACGTCAACCTCGGCGGCGGCCACACGGTCTGGTACCGCTGGACGCCGACGGTCGACGCCACCGTCGCCGTCGGCACCTGCGGCAGCCCCACCTACTCGGGCGTCGCGGTCTACGAGCAGGGCCCGGTCGACGACCTCGGCCCGCGCCTCGGCACCGATCTCGGGCTGCCTCAACGGCACCACCTCGATCGTCCACGCGGAGGCGGACCAGGACTACTGGATCGCCGTCGAGAACGTGGCGATCGGCGGCGACGCGGGCGGCTACGTCCTCAAGCTCGAGCTCGCCGGCTCGATCGACGGCCGCGTCCTCGACGACTCCGACGAGCCGGTGGCGGACCACTGCGTCGACGTGCTCGACCCGACGACGGGCACCGCGGCGATCACCGCGCACACCGGAGCCGGACGGTCGCTGGTCGGTCGAGCTCCCGCCCGGCCAGCTACCTCGTCCGCTACAAGGCCTGCAGCTCCGGCGGCCCCTACGCGCGCGGAGTACTGGCAGAACGCGGGCGACGTCGACGCCGCGACGACCATCGCCCTCGCGCCCGGGCAGGCGAAGACGGGCAGTCGACGCCAAGCTCGAGCCCGGTGCCTCGATCGCGGGCAACCTGACCGACCCCGGCGGGCGGCAACGTCATCAGCGCTTGCGTCACGGTCTTCGACTCCGACCACCCCGAGACCGAGCTCGCATCGACCAGCGACCGACCACGGCGGTCACTACCTGGTCACCAACCTCGCCGCCGGCCACTACAAGATCAGCTTCGAGCCGGGCTGTGGCGGCGCCCCGGACCTGAAGGACGAGTACTACGACGACGAGGGGACCTTCGCGACGGCCGACATCGTCACGCGTCGCGGCCGGCGAGCAGCTCGCCGGGCGCAACGCCGAGCTCGGCGACGGCGGCTCGATCAGCGGCATCGTCCGTGCCAACCCCACGACGCCGGCCTCGAGAGCATCTGCGTGGCCGCGACGCCGGTCGGCGGCGGCCCCGATGGCAGCAACCCAGACCGCAGCCAACGGCAGCTACACGATCTCCGGACTCGATCCGGGCTCCTACGTCGTCAAGTTCGTCGACTGCAACGACGGGAGCTACGCAACTCAGTTCTTCCAGGGCTCGCCGGACGAGTCCGGCGCCCTGGCGGTGCCCGTGGGCCGCGAGCAGGACGTCCCCGGGATCGACGCGACGCTGGTCGAGAACGGCAGGATCTCCGGCACCGTCACGGGTCCGAGCAACGAGGACCTGGACGACATCTGCGTCGTCGCCCTCGACGCGGGCGGCAACCAGATCTCCGAGGATCGCACCGAGGGTGGCGACTACGAGCTGACGGGCATCCCGCAGGGTCAATACCGCGTCCACTTCATCGACTGCGAGAGCCATGGCTTCGTGGACGAGTACTACGACGACCAGGCGACCTTCGCGGCCGCTGACCTCGTCTCGGTCTCGGCCGCCACCACCACCGCGAACGTCGACGCCCAGCTCTCCTCCGCCGGCGCGATCGCCGGCGTCGTCGAGGGCCCCGGCAGCGAGCCTGCGGCGGACGTCTGCGTCGTCGCGCTCAGCCTCGAGGGTGAGGAGAAGGGCTCGGCTCGCACCGACGGTCAGGGCCTCTACGCGATCACGCAGCTCGCGCCGGGCGCCTACAAGGTCCTCTTCCGCGACTGCAGCGGCGGCAACCTGGCGACCGAGTTCTACAACGACATGGCGACCTTCACCGACGCGAGCCTCGTCACGGTCGACGAGGGCCTGCAGACCCGGGACGTCGACGCCGTCCTCGCGGCCGGCGGATCGATCTCCGGCGACGTCACCGCCGAAGGCGACGCTCCCGCCGCCGACGTCTGCATCAGCGCCTTCCCCGCAGCCGATGCGGTCTACCCGGTGGCGACGACATCGAGCGACGGCGACGGCCACTACTCGCTGACGGGCCTCGGCAGCGGGAGCTACAGGGTCTACTTCGACGGCTCCTGCTCCCTCGAGCAGCTCTCGGAGGAGTTCTTCGAGGACGCTGCGACCTTCGCCGCCGCAACGGCGGTCACCGTCACCGCGCCCGCCGATCACGGCGACCTCGACGTCGACCTGACCGCGACGCAGGCCCCCGACCGTGACGATCGAGTCCGGTCCCGGTGGCCCGACGGCCGACGCAACCCCGACCTTCACGTTCCTCCGGAGCGGCGGCGGTGCGCCGAGTGCTCGATCGACCAGGGCACCGCGAGCTACGCGCCGTGCTCGAGCGCCCTCTCGCACACGCCGGCGACCAACCTCGCCGACGGCTCCTGGACCTTCCGCGTCCGCGTCTCCAACGCGGCCGGGGTGGACGTCGAGACCCGGGCCTTCACCGTCGACACGACCGCCCCCGCCGTCGGCGTCTCGAGCGGCCCGACCGGCCCGACCGTCGCCGTCCGCCCGGCGTTCGGCTTCACCGCGGAGGCCGGCTCGGCCGTCCTCTGCTCGATCGACACCGGCACCGCGAACTACGGTCCCTGCTCGGGAGCGACGAGCCACACGCCGAGCTCCGACCTGGCGCAGGGCTCCTACACGTTCAGGGTCCGAGCCACCGACGCCGCCGGCAACTCCGCCGTCTCGACCCGGGGCTTCTCCGTCGACACCACCAAGCCGGCGGTCTCGATCACCGGCGGACCGACGGGAACGACGAACGACCTGCGCCCGACGTTCACCTTCAGCGCCGAGTCCGGAGCCACCGTCGTCTGCTCGCTCGACTCCGGCACGGAGAGCTTCGCCGCCTGCTCGGGCCCCGGTGCCACGCACACGCCGGCCGCGGATCTCGCCCAGGGCACCCATACCTTCCGGGTGCGGGCGACCGACGCCGCCGGCAACACCGACACGGCGACGCGCACCTTCACGGTCGACACCGTCGCTCCCGACACGTCGATCTCGGCCGGCCCGGACGAGGGCTACGACGATCCTGACGGCGACCGCGACCTTCGAGTTCACGTCCACTGAGCCGACCGGCGCGACCTTCGATGCAAGCTCGACGGCGCCGAGTTCGCATCGTGCTCCTCGCCGCGGACCCTGACGAGCCTCTCCAACGGCCCGCACACCTTCCAGGTGCGGTCGACCGACGACGCCGGCAACACCGACGCGACGCCGGCCACTCGCACCTTCACGGTCGACACCACCGACCACACGCCACCCGAGACGACGATCAACTCCGGTCCGGCCGAGGGCTCGACGGTCACCACGGCATCGACCTCGTTCGGCTTCTCGGCGAACGAGTCGGGCTCGACGTTCGAGTGCAAGTTCGACGGCGGCACGTTCCAGTCGTGCAGCTCCCCGCGGGCGCTGACGGGGATGACCAACGGCTCCCACACCTTCCAGGTGCAGGCGACCGACGCGAACGGCAACACCGACCCGACGCCGGCGACGCGAACCTTCACGGTCGCGATCGACACGACCGCTCCCGACACCGTGATCGACTCCGGCCCGAGCGGCACGATCACCACGAGCTCGGCGACGTTCACCTTCCACTCGACCGAGTCCGGCTCGACGCTTCGAGTGCAAGCTCGACGGCGCCGGGTTCGCTCCGTGCTCCTCGCCGCGGGCCCTGAGCGGGCTCGCCGACGGCGCGCACACCTTCCAGGTCCGGGCGACCGACGGCGCCGGCAACGTCGACGCGACGCCCGCGAGCGGCACGTTCACGGTCGCGGTCCCGGTGACGCCCCCGCCACCCGCCGCCGCCTCCGACCCGCCTGACACGAGCGCCTGCGACGCGGCCGAGGCCCAGCTCGCAAGCGCCCAGAAGGCGATGACCAAGGCGAAGGCGAAGCTGAAGAAGGCGAAGAGCAAGGCCGCCAAGAAGAAGGCCAAGGCCGCGGTCAAGAAGGCCAAGAAGAAGGTCTCCGCCGCCAACTCGGCGGTCGCCGAAGCCTGCTGAAGCGCGAGGGGGAGGCCGGTCCCCTACACTGCCGCGTCCCGAAGCCGAAGACCGCAGGCGGGGCGATAGCCCCATGACCACCCGACTCAGACGAATTGGGTGCGGCCAGCGCAGGTGGAGCCGGCAGCAAGTCCTGTCCGAGCCCGCCAGCGTGCGGGCTCTTCTCGTTTCGAGGCGAGAACTTCCAACCGACAGGACCCCCAATGCAGAGAGAAGAGAAAGCAGCAGCGGTCGCCGAGATCGGCGAGCAGCTCGAGGCGTCGACCGCGGTCTTCGCGGTCGACTACCGCGGCATCTCGGTGCCGCAGGCGGCTGAGCTCCGCACGAAGCTGCGCGAGTCCGACGCGTCGTTCAACGTCGTCAAGAACCGCCTTGCGAAGCGCGCCACCGAGGGCGCCGGGGCGACCGACCTCGACGAGCACCTCGTCGGCCCGACGGCCCTCACCTACATCCGCGGTGACGCGGTCGTCGCGGCGAAGACGCTCGCCGACTTCGTCAAGGAGCACGGTGTCCCCACCTACAAGGGTGGGTTCATGGACGGCGCGGCGCTCAACGCCGAGCAGTTCACCGCGATCGCGAAGCTGCCGGGCGTGGATGTCCTGCGCGGCCAGCTCGTCGGTCTCGCGGCCAGCCCGCTCACCGGCATCGTCCGGACCCTGAACCAGTTGATCCAGGGAATGGCCACCCAGCTCGGGCAGATCTCCGAGCAGGGCCTGGTCGGCGGCGATGCCCCGGCTGAGGAGCCGAAGGCCGAAGCCGAGGCTTCAGCCGAGGAGCCGGAGGCCGAGGCGCCCGATGCGGGCGAGCCCGCGGGCCCGGATGAGACCGTGGCTGACGACGCCGAGCCGGCGGATGGCCCCGATGAGGAGCCGCCGTCGACCACCGAAGAAGCCGAAGAGGAAACCCAAGCTGAAGAGACCCCCGCGGACGGCGATGAAGCCGCCGACGCGGACGACAAGGAGGACTGAAAGACATGGCAGACACACTCACCACCGAGAAGTGGATCGACGAGCTCAAGAGCATCTCGGTCCTCGAGCTCTCCGAGCGCATCAAGGCGCTCGAGGAGGAGTTCGGCGTTTCCGCGACCGCGGTTGCCGCCGCCGCTCCCGCAGCGGCCGCCGGTGACGGCGCAGCCGCCGAGGAGGAGAGCAGCACGGTCGACGTGATCCTCACCGACTCGGGCGAGAAGAAGATCCAGGTGATCAAGGCCGTTCGCGCCGCCACCGGTCTCGGTCTCAAGGAGGCCAAGGCCGTCGTCGACGAGGCCCCGGGCCCCGTCAAGGAGGGCATCGACCGCGACGAGGCCGAGAAGCTGAAGGCCGACATCGAGGAGGCCGGCGGGTCGGTCGAGCTCAAGTAGCTCGAACCCGCTGAGGGCGGGCGCCGGGCCATTGATTTGGTCCGGCGGCCCCGCTACTCTTCTGCGCCGCGTGGACGCCGAGTGCGAGCCACGCGAAGAAACCAACCCAGCCCCATGGTCCGCCATGTGGCTTGACCAAGCCGGAAACGGACAGTTCGTCCAGTTCGCTTGAAGCACGCAGCGACGCGTTGCTATATTCAGCGGTCGCGCGTTGGCTCGCACCGGAAGCGCCCGGTGCAGACCTCGTCAGAGCCGCGTGCCTATCGACAACCCCCGAGACCTCTTGAGGAGTCGCCCCAACTTGGCCCCTTCGCACGCTGCCGCCCGCCGCTCTTTCTCCAACCTCCAGACGCCGCTAGACGTCCCCAACCTGATCGATATCCAGCGCAAGTCCTTCGCGCGCCTCACGGACACGAAGGCCGGAATGCTGCGTGTCACGATCGACGACGTCTCGCCGATCACCGATTACACCGGGAACCTCGGCATCGTCTTCGGTGAGTTCCGCTTCGACGACCCTCAGCACACCATCGCTGAGTGCCGCGAGAAGGACGTGACCTACTCGCGTCCGCTCAACGTCGATGTCGCGTTCCAGAACCGGGAGACCGGTGAGATTCGCGAGCAGACCGTCTTCATGGGCGATTTCCCGTGGATGACCGAGCGCGGAACCTTCATCATCAACGGCACCGAGCGCGTCGTCGTGACCCAGCTCGTCCGCTCCCCGGGCGCCTACGTCATGGCCCCGAAGGATCCGGAGAAGCAGCTCTTCATCGCCAACCTGATGCCGGCTCGCGGCTCCTGGCTGGAGCTCGAGATCGACAAGAAGGGCAAGGTCTTCGCCCGGATCGACCGCAAGCGCAAGCTCCCGGTCACGGTTCTGCTGCGTGCGATGGGCTTCGTCTCCGACGAGCAGATCCTCGAGATGTTCGACAACTCCGTCTACATGCGGCACACGATCGCCGCCGACACGGAGGCCACCCGGACCGAGGAAGGCGCCCTGATCGAGCTGTTCAAGAAGCAGCGCCCCGGCGAGCCGCCGTCGATCGACTCGGCCACGGCCCTGATGGAGCAGCTCTTCTTCGACCCGAAGCGCTACGACCTGACCACGGTCGGCCGTTACAAGCTGAACGCCCGCCTCGATCTCGACATCGACCTCGAGACGCGGACGCTGACCAAGGACGACATCGTCGCCCTGATCAAGGAGCTCGTCTCCCTTCCGAAGCTGCTCGGCGTGCCCGAGGAGATCGACGAGGAGAACCCGATCAAGGACTACGCCGCCGAGGCGCGTTCCTACGGTCGCGAGCCGGTCGCCGACCACCTCGACGAGTACGAGCACTTCGGCAACCGCCGTCTGCGCACCGTCGGTGAGCTGATCCAGGAGGCCTTCCGAATCGGCCTCTACCGGATGGAGCGCGTCGTCCGCGAGCGCCTCACCACCGAGGACTCGGACGCGATCACGCCGCAGACGATCATCAACATCCGGCCCGTCGTCGCCGCCATGAAGGAGTTCTTCGGCTCATCGCAGCTGTCGCAGTTCATGGACCAGACGAACTCGCTGTCCGGCCTCACGCATCGTCGCCGCCTGTCGGCGCTCGGCGCCGGCGGCCTGACCCGCGAGCGCGCGCCCATCGAGGTTCGCGACGTGCACCCGACCCATTACGGCCGGATGTGCCCGATCGAGACCCCGGAGGGCCCGAACATCGGCCTGATCGGCTCGCTCGCCTCCTACGCGCAGATCTCCGACTACGGCTTCGTCACGACCCCGTACCTGGTGGTCAAGGACGGCAAGGTCACCGACGAGATCGTCCACCTCGATGCAACGCAGGAGGAGGAGAAGATCATCGCCCAGGCGAACGCCGAGGTCGATCCGAAGACCGGGCAGCTGCTCGGCGACATCCTCGTCTGCCGCGTTCGCGACGAGGGCGAGGTTCGTTCCGTGCGGCCCGACGAGGTCCACTACAAGGACGTCTCCCCGACCCAGATCTGGTCGGTCGCGACGTCGCTGATCCCGTTCCTCGAGCACGACGACGCCAACCGCGCGCTGATGGGCTCGAACATGATGCGGCAGGCAGTTCCGCTGCTGAAGCCGGAGCCGCCGCTGATCGGCACGGGCATGGAGCGTCGCACCGCGATCGACTCCGGGGACGTCGTCCTCGCCCTGAACGCCGGCACGGTCGCCGAGGTTGACGCCACGAAGATCGTGGTCAGCCGCGGCAGCCAGAAGGACACCTACGGCCTGGACAAGTTCCAGCGCTCGAACCAGGGAACGATGATCCACCAGCGGCCGATCGTGCGGGTTGGAGACGAGGTTGCCGAGGGCGACGTGCTCGCCGACGGTTCCTCGACGTCCTCCGGCGAGATCGCGCTGGGCAAGAACTGCCTGGTCGCCTTCATGTCCTGGGAGGGCTACAACTTCGAGGACGCGATCATCCTCTCGCAGCGCCTGGTCAAGGACGACGAGCTCACCTCGATCCACATCGAGGAGTACGAGATCGACGCCCGCACGACCAAGCTGGGCGACGAGGAGATCACCCGGGACATCCCGAACCGCTCCGAGGAGTCACTCCGCAACCTCGACGAGCGCGGCGTCGTCCGCGTCGGCGCCGAGGTCGAGGCGGGCGATCTGCTCGTCGGCAAGGTCACGCCGAAGGGCGAGACCGAGCTGACCGCCGAGGAGAAGCTGATCCGCGCGATCTTCAAGGAGAAGGCGCGTGAGGTCCGTGACACCTCGCTCAAGGTCCCGCACGGCTCCGGTGGCGTCGTCATCGACGTGATGACGTTCAACCGGGACGACGGCGACGACCTGAGCCCCGGCGTCAACGACATGGTCCGGGTCTTCGTCGCCAAGAAGCGCAAGATCCAGGAGGGCGACAAGCTCGCCGGCCGCCACGGCAACAAGGGCGTGATCTCCAAGATCGTGCCCGAGGAGGACATGCCTCACCTGGCCGACGGCACCCCCGTCGACGTCATCCTCAACCCGCTCGGCGTGCCGAGCCGTATGAACATCGGCCAGATCCTGGAGACGCACCTCGGGTGGGTCGCCGGCATGGGCTGGTACGACGACGGCACGGAGTCCTGGGATCAGGTCCAGAAGATCAAGAACGGTCGCGTCAACGTCGCGACCCCGGTCTTCGACGGCGCCACGGTCAAGGACGTCGACAACGCCCTGGTCCAGTGGCAGAAGCGCACGTTCGACGAGCGTCACATCGACCTCGGCCTGGACGA
Organism: uncultured Solirubrobacterales bacterium; assembly: GCA_963740845.1. Classification (GTDB taxonomy): domain Bacteria; phylum Actinomycetota; class Thermoleophilia; order Solirubrobacterales; family 70-9; genus RHKX01. The sequence goes on along the minus strand of CAVUFM010000012.1, from coordinate 422,392 downwards.
GAGCGCACCCGAGGGTGCGCAGTCGGCCGGCCGCGCGCGGCTCTTCTCGGGTCGCACCGGCGAGCCGTTCGAGGGCGACGTCACCGTCGGCTACATGTACATCCTGAAGCTGCTCCACCTCGTGGACGACAAGATCCACGCGCGGAGCACCGGCCCCTACTCGCTCGTCACCCAGCAGCCGCTGGGCGGTAAGGCGCAGTTCGGTGGTCAGCGCTTCGGCGAGATGGAGGTGTGGGCGCTCGAGGCATACGGCGCCGCGTACACGCTCCAGGAGATGCTCACCGTCAAGTCCGACGACACCGTCGGGCGCGTCAAGGCCTACGAGGCCATCGTCAAGGGCGAGAACATCCCCGAGCCGTCGGTTCCGGAGTCGTTCAAGGTCCTGCTCAAGGAGATGCAGGCCCTGTCGCTCGACGCCAACCTCGTCACCGAGGAAGGCCGCGTCGGCATCGAGGAGGAGGAGGACGAGCTCCTCCGCGCCGCCGAGGAGCTCGGCATCGACCTCTCCGGCGTCCGCGCCGGCGACGGTGCCGCCGACGAGCAGACCGAGCAGAAGACCAGCGAGAACGGAGTAACCGCCGAGGCGGAGGCAGAGGCGAAGACGTGAGGCACGCGCTCGGGCGGCGGGTTGGACCCGCCGCCCAGAGCGATGCAACGGGACACGGACTGACTAAGTGACTGAGGGCTAGGAGCCAAAGTGGACATCAACAACTTCGACGCAATTGAGATCGGCCTCACCTCCCCGAAGAAGATCCGGAGCTGGTCCTCCGGCGAGGTGACGAAGCCGGAGACCATCAACTACCGCACGCTGAAGCCCGAGAAGGATGGGCTCTTCTGCGAGCGCATCTTCGGTCCGACCAAGGACTGGGAGTGCTACTGCGGCAAGTACAAGCGAGTCCGTTACAAGGGCATCGTCTGCGAGCGCTGCGGCGTCGAGGTCACGCGCTCCAAGGTCCGCCGTGAGCGGATGGCGCACATCGATCTCGCCGCGCCCGTCTCCCACATCTGGTTCTTCAAGGGCGTTCCCTCCCGGATCGGCTACCTGATCGACATGGCTCCGAAGGAGCTCGAGAAGGTTCTCTACTTCGCCGCTTCGATCGTCACCCACGTCGACGAGGAGGCCCGCGCGAAGGACCTCGGGAAGCTCGAGAAGGAAGTCAACAAGGTGCTCGACGCCTACAAGGCCGAGCGCGAGCAGCGCGTGCAGGAGCTCAGCGAGTCCCTGGAGCGCCGCGTCTCCTACATCGGCTCGGGCGACAAGCCGGCCAAGTTCAGCGAGGAGGACGAGCTGTGGGCCGACGCCACCGGCTCCGTCAAGAAGCTGAACAAGGAGGACCGGACGAAGCTCGAGCGTGAGACCCGCAAGGAGCTCAACGCCGAGATCGCCGACACCGAGGCCTACATCGACGACGCCATCGAGCGCATGGAAGACGTCTGGAAGCTCTTCCAGGAGATGAAGGTCAAGGACGTCATCACCGACGAGGCCACCTTCCGTGAGCTCAAGGACCGCTTCGGCTCCCAGTTCGGCTGGGGCGAGTACTTCCGCGGCGGCATGGGCGCGGAGTGGATCCGCGACCTCCTGGGTCAGATCGACCTCGAGGCGGAGTGCATCGAGCTCGAGCAGATCATCAACACCTCGAAGGGCCAGAAGCAGGCCCGCGCGGTCAAGCGCCTGAAGGTCGCTTCGGCGTTCAAGAACTCGGCCAACAAGCCCGAGTGGATGGTCCTCGACGTCGTGCCGATCATCCCGCCGGAGCTGCGCCCGATGGTGCAGCTCGACGGTGGGCGGTTCGCGACCTCCGACCTCAACGACCTCTACCGCCGCGTCATCAACCGGAACAACCGCCTGAAGCGGCTTCTGGACCTCGGCGCGCCGGAGATCATCGTCAACAACGAGAAGCGGATGCTCCAGGAGGCCGTCGACGCGCTGTTCGACAACGGCCGCCGTGGACGTCCCGTGACCGGCCCGGGCAACCGTGCGCTCAAGTCGCTCTCGGACATGCTCAAGGGCAAGCAGGGGCGGTTCCGTCAGAACCTCCTCGGCAAGCGCGTCGACTACTCCGGCCGTTCGGTGATCGTGTCCGGTCCGTCGCTGCAGCTGCACCAGTGCGGTCTGCCGAAGCTGATGGCTCTGGAGCTGTTCAAGCCGTTCATCATGAGCCGGCTCGTCGAGCGCAAGGCCGTGCAGAACATCAAGGCCGCCAAGAAGATGGTCGACTCGATGATCCCGGAGGTCTGGGACGTTCTCGAGGAGGTCATCGAGGAGCACCCGGTGCTGCTGAACCGCGCACCGACGCTGCACCGCCTCGGCATCCAGGCGTTCGAGCCGCAGCTCGTCGAGGGCAAGGCCATCCAGGTCCACCCGCTCGTCTGCTCGGCGTTCAACGCCGACTTCGACGGCGACCAGATGGCCGTCCACGTCCCGCTCAGCGCCGAGGCGCAGGCCGAGGCGCGGATCCTGATGCTGTCGGCGAACAACATCCTCAGCCCCGCGCACGGCGCGCCGCTGGCGACGCCGACGCAGGACATGGTCCTCGGGATCTACTACATCACCTACGGACCGACGGGCGAGGAGCTCGCCACCCTCGACGAGAAGCTCAAGTCCGGCAGCTGGGACGAGAAGAAGGACGGGGCTCGCCCGCGTTCCTTCCGCTCCGCTCAGGAGGCCGAGCTGGCTTACGAGAACGGGCTGGTCAAGCTCTCCGACCCCGCCGAGTACCGGCGTTCAGGTCACGAGCACTTCCCGACCACGGTCGGGCGGATCATCTTCAACGACCGGATCGAGCGTGCGCTCGCCGAGGCGTTGGGTGACGAGTGGGCTCCGGAGAAGTTCGAGTTCGTCAACAACTCGCTGAAGAAGCGCGACGTCAACGACATGGTCGCCGCGCTCGTCGAGGCATACGGCGCCGCCGCGGTGTCGCTGGTGCTCGACGCGTTCAAGGAGCTCGGGTTCCACTTCGCCACGCAGGCGGGGATCACCGTTTCCAAGAACGACGTCATCTCGCCTCCCAACAAGGAGGAGATCCTCGACGGCTACGAGAAGCGGGCGTCCGACATCGTCACCCAGTACGAGGACGGCTGGATCACCGCAGAGGAGCGGAAGGACCAGGTCACCGACCTGTGGAACTCCGCGACGGACGAAGTCGCGCAGGCGATGGAGGACAACCTCGACGAGCTGAACCCCATCTTCATGATGGCCAACTCAGGCGCTCGTGGTTCGTTCAAGCAGATCCGTCAGCTCGCCGGGATGCGAGGCCTCATGGCCAACCCGAAGGGCGAGATCATCGAGCGGCCGATCAAGTCGAACTTCATGGAGGGACTCGACGTTCTCGAGTACTTCATCTCGACTCACGGCGCTCGAAAGGGTCTGGCTGACACCGCTCTGCGTACCGCTGACTCCGGCTACCTGACGCGTCGTCTGGTCGACGTCGCCCAGGACGTCATCGTCAACACCGAGGACTGCAAGACGAAGGACTTCGTCGAGATGCCTCTGTACAAGGACGGCGAGCCGAACCTGAACCTGCTCGGTCGCAAGGCGGCCAAGAAGTTCGAGACCAAGCGGTCGCGCGAGCTGCTCAAGCGCAACCAGGAGATCGACAAGGTGGAGCTGGCCGAGATGGTCGAGTCCTACGAGGTCGACGAGGGCGTCACCGTTCCGGTCCGCTCCTCCCTGAAGTGCGAGCTCGGCTCGGGCATCTGCCAGTCGTGTTACGGCCGGGCGATGGCGACCGGCAAGGACGCCGAGATCGGCGACGCGGTCGGGATCGTGGCCGCCCAGTCGATCGGCGAGCCGGGCACCCAGCTCACCATGCGCACGTTCCACACGGGCGGCGTCGCCGGCCTCGACATCACGCAGGGTCTTCCCCGCGTCGTCGAGCTGTTCGAGGCGCGCAAGCCGAAGGGTCTGGCGCAGCTGGCACTCGAGAGCGGCAAGGTCCAGGTCGAGAAGTCCGACAAGGGCGACAAGGTCGTGATCACCGACGCCGAGGGCGAGGAGACCGCTTACTCCTTCCCGCCCCGGACCGTGCTCAACGTCGCCCATGGCGACAAGGTCGAGCGCGGCGATCAGCTCAACGAGGGTTCACTGGACCCGAAGGAGCTGCTCGCGGTCAAGGGCCGTCCGGCGACGGAGGCCTACCTCGTCGCCGAGGTCCAGCGCGTGTACAAGGCGCAGGGCGTCGACATCAACGACAAGCACATCGAGCTGATCGTCCGCCAGATGCTGCGGAAGGTGCAGATCGAGTCCAAGGGCTCGACCGACCTCCTTCCCGGCCAGCTGGAGGATCGCCTCAAGCTGCAGACCATCAACAAGAAGGTCAAGGCGGACGGCGGCACGGCGGCCAAGTCCGAGGAGGTCATCCTCGGGATCACGAAGGCATCGCTCGCGACGGAGTCGTTCCTCTCGGCGGCCTCCTTCCAGGAGACCACGAAGGTGCTCACCGACGCGGCCCTCGAGGGGAAGCGCGACCGTCTGGTCGGCCTCAAGGAGAACGTGATCATCGGCAAGCTGATCCCGGCTGCAACCGGGCTCCGGCACTACCGGACGATCGAGATCGAGCCGGTCGAGCCGCCGCAGCGTCCCGACGAGCAGCTCGACGACGAGGCACTCGCCGCCGAGCTCGGTCTGTCCTCGGAGTTCGAGCAGCCCCAGGGCGCGGACGTCGAGGGCTTCGGCTCGAGCTTCGCCGACGAGCTCGAGGAGCTCGCCAGCGAGATCGACACCACCGAGACCAACGGCGACTCCGAGAACGGTGCGGCCAAGGCTGAGCCCGCCGCCGCGGAGGTCGAGGACGAGGAGTAGTCCTCGGCGCCTCGCCAGGCGCTCCGCAGACACAGTACTGGAAACGGCCACCTTCGGGTGGCCGTTTCGCTTCGGGGAACGGTCGAATCGAATGGTTAGCTGGCCGCGGTTCCGACTCGATGCGAAGGTCGAAGGCGCTGAGGTCCAGCGCCAAGAAGAAGCAGAAGCAAAGGTATGCGCCCGGCGTCAGGCGGCGAGGCCGAGTCAGCGCGTCGCTTGCTCGTCGAGCAGGTGGCCGACGGTCCGCGCCGCCGAGGTCCGGCTCGAGCACGATCTGAGCCCAGCGGAGCCTGTGCACCCGCCAGCCGGCGAGCGTCAGATCCTGGTCCTTCATCGCGTCGTCGACGGCGGAGATCGGGTTGTCGTGCCAGCGGCTGTCGCATTCGATGATCAGTCGATGGCGGGGCCAGACGCAGTCGCACTCGTGGATGTCGTCAGCGCTCCGCAACGTCCACGTTCATGTTGGGAAGTGGCAGCCCTGCCGCGCGGCAGAGCCGGAACATCCGTCGCTCGAGCCCGCTCCTCGTGAACTCCGGGACCGGCTCCTCGCCCGAGGAGCAGCCGCTTCAGGAGAGGGCCTCCGGGACGGCGCGGGTAGCGATCGAGCAGTGCGAGGCAGCTTCCGGACGCTCAGCAGATCGCGATCGCCCGCCGTTCTTGATCGCCCGGTCTACCTCGCCGGGCCGCTCCGCTCCACAGCCAGATCCAGCAGCACGCGGCTGGCGGACGTGCATCGAACCCGCTCGATCACCCTCCGCTCGTCCGGTGGCGATCTGGCGCGACGGACCATCAGCCCGGTCCGGCGCTTCGCCGCCCGGATCCGCTCGGAACGGTGACCTGGATCGGGCCTCGCCGAATCGGCAGAACACGGAAGTGCTCGGCGCCGCTCCGACTCGAGATCCACGAGTCCGCGCCGACCGCCAGCGTCGCCGCCACGCGGTGACCGCGGACGTCGGTCGGCGGGTTCCCGGCCGCGAAGACGCCTCGGTGGAGCGGAATCAGGTGGCCGCCGCCACCGGCGATGTCGATCATCCGCCGCGTGAAACCGGCCCCGAGCAGCTGACCGATCGAGACGACGCCGTATTGATCGGCGGCGATCGCCGCGACTCTGCGCCAGCGCTGGGCGAACCATCCCCGAGCACGCTGACGGCGTCGCGGATGACGGTTGGGAGTCGCGGGTGACGACTCCGTGTCGGAACTGTGCCGATTTGCCCAAGGCCGATCGACTCAGCGCCACCCGGTCGTGATGCGGGGCGGGTTTTCCACCCATGACGTGGAAAAAGCGCCACAGCGCCCGGCGCGGCCCCCTACGTCTCCGCCAGCGCCTCGTCAGGGACCACGAACGTCAGGTTCACCGCGTCGGAGCCCTGCTCCGCGATCTCGGGGAACCGGACCCCGGGGAGGGCGTGCACCGCGAAGATCTCCTGGACCATGTCCTCGAAGCGGAGGAACGCGATCGTCTGGCCGGTCTCGATGTTGACCACCCAGACGCCGCACTGGCGCTCCTCGAGGCGGCCGGTCAGCGGCAGCCCGCCGAAGGTGGCCGACTCCCGCACCTCGGAGAGCCCGATGAAGGCGAGCGGACCGAGGAACGAGAGGCCGCGGGTGAACCCCGGAAGCTGAGCGACGGTCTCGACCTTGCCGGTGTCGAGGTCGCAGACGCCGATCGAGCCCTCGCCTGACTCCAGCACCCAGAGCTTGTCCCGGTACCACCGCGGCGAGTGCGGCATCGAGAGCCCCGTGATCACCGGCTCCGACGACGGCACGTCCATGATCTGGCCGCCGCTCGCCTTGTTCTCGCGCCAGCCGCCGGCCTCGTCGCTCGTCCCGAGCATGCTCACGTACTTGACCTGATCGTCGACGACCGCGAGCCCGTTCAGGTGGCAGCGGTCCTCGGCCGCGTACTTCGTGATGAACGGCGGCCGCCAGCGGGGAACGAAGCTGTGCTCGTCGTCGAGGGTGCAGAGACACGAGAACCGCGTGTTGACGAGCCACAGGTCGTCCGCCGGCGTAGGCGATCTCGTGGATCCGGATGTCGCCGGTGTAGTGGGTGCGCCGCGGGACGAAGCAGGCGTCGTGCTTGCCGGGCGGCTGCAGCTTCCCGAGCAGGCTCGGCACGTTGTGGTACTCCATGACCTGCGAGCCGGGTCCCGATCGCCATGCCGGCCGCCGCGGGTGTCGATGCCCATCGGGCTGTCGAACTGGCGGAAGTGGGTGTTGACCCCGGCGCCGTCCTTGCGGATCGCCACGACCTTGCCCGTCTGGTAGGTGCTGACGAGCAGCGAGCTCCCGAGCTGATCGAGGATGTCGACGAGGTTGGAGCTGTTGACGCTGCGCAGCGGCGACTCCGTCGGCGAGTTCGGATCGACCGGTCCCTGCCGCTTGGCCTTGGGCGGGTCGGCGATGAGCGCCTTGGCACGCTCGTCGAGCTCCTTCGTCTCCGCGATGACCTGCCCGACCTCCGCCTCCCGCCGGCGCCAGGTCTCAGGCGCGCCGCGGCCGATGGTGCCGCCCATCTCGTCGGTCCAGTCGAGGCCGGTGAAGTCGCAGATCCGCCGCAGCTCCGCCTTCGGATCGGCCCGCAGCGCGTTGAAGTCGACCACGCACCAGCGGTCCGCCGGCAGCCGCTCGAGATCGCCGAGCAGGACTCGCATCGTCATGTTCCACTGCGCCACGCAGATCTCGGGGAGCGACTTGCCCTTGAGCAGGCGCCACTCGGGGGTCAGCGGGTACGACCACGGCGGGCCGTCCCACTCGGGGAGGTCGGGGTAGCTCACGTGCCGCCCCGACTGCCAGCCCTCGAGCATCCCGGCGAGGCTCTCGCGGGGGTCGCGGTAGACGTAGACGAAGACCGACTGGGGGAAGACCCCGTCCAGGAACGGAATCCGCAGCGCGTTCGCCGGGGTCGCATCGAGCAGGCGGACGTCGGTCGCGTCGGCGGGGGGAGCCTGCCCGGCCGCGTCGCGGAGTCCGGCTGACATCAGCGCCCGGAGGCGCCCGGCGGGCTCGGGACCGAGCGCATCGGTCGCCGAGAGCCGGTTGCCGTCCCAGCCGCGCTGCGCGGGGGAGAGGGCGGGCATCTCGTCGGTCACCGCGCCACCACCGGGGCCGACGGCGGTCAGGGCGGAGGGCGATTCCGCCAGTCCCTGGGTCAGCACGCGCGAGCCCGAGCTCGGAGGGGCGACGACGAAGACCGGCCGGGAGAACCGGCCCGGAGGCGCCGGGGTCGGCTCAGCGGCTTGGGCGTCCTCGCTCATGCGGCGGGAGTGTGCCGGAAGACGATCCGCGGGGAGGGAGCCGAGCGCGCTAACCCGCGTGCTCGCGGATCCGCTCGGGCTGCGTCGTCGCCGGCCGGCGCGTGACGCGGAGCCGCCCCTCGTCCTCGGGGCAGGGAACGGAGAGGGCGCCGGGCGCGTGCGGTCCGCGACGCGGGTTCCGCGGCCGCTTCGGCTCGCGGCGGAAGTGGTTGCGCTGGTTGCCGCCATCGTCCTCGGCGGCCTCCGCGGGATCGGGCTCGGAGCGGATCGCGTGCCAGATCAGCCACGCGGCCGCGACGACCGGGATCTTCAGGATCACTCCCATGAAGATCATCACTTCGATTCCTTCTCCCATATACCGGGAGTCAGTCTAGACGCCCGTGCCCGCCCACTCGATCAGTCGCTCGACGTGGGAATCGGTGAGCCCGACAGCAGATTCCGTCTGGATGAGCAGGGTGGGGGAGGTACGGGCCGCCGCCCACTCGTGGCAGCTCCCGTCGAGCGAGTCGTCGATCCAGGCGAGCCGCCGGCCCTCGGCGTACTCCCCGATCGGGTCGAGCTTCCAGTGCGCGCTCCCGAAGCGGGCGGCGCCGCCGAAGTGCAGCACCGGCAGCGCGGGCAGTCCGAGCATCAGCAGCAGGTAGTCGTTGGCGCGGTCCTCCCAGCCCGTCGCCCAGACCAGCTCGTAGTGCGGCAGGAGCCGTTGGAGCCGCTCGCCGGTCTCGAGGGCGATGCAGTGCGCCATCCCATCGATCAGCTGGAACTTGCACGGCGCGTTCTCGGCCGGTCCCTCGAAGCCGAACAGGCTGATCACGCCGTCGACGTCGACGGCGCAGACGGGCTTGTCGGAGGCTTCGGAGCTCACCCCTCCAGCCTAGTTGGGAGGCCCCCGCGGGCGGCTCTCCCCGGCGACTTGGCCCAAACGTGCCGTGACCGCTACTATCCCGCGCCGTGCCGACCACCAGTCAGCTAGTCAGGAAGGGTCGAAAGACCCCGCGCAAGAAGGTCGCGACCCCCGGTCTCAAGTCCGGACAGGGTCGCAAAGCCCGCATCGCGGCGCCCCAGCGGCGCGGCGTCTGCACGCGCGTCTACACCGCGACGCCCAAGAAGCCGAACTCCGCGCTTCGCAAGGTCGCTCGCGTCCGGCTGACCAACGGGATGGAGGTCACCTCCTACATCCCGGGTGAGGGCCACAACCTTCAGGAGCACTCCGTCGTGCTCGTCCGCGGCGGTCGCGTCAAGGACCTCCCGGGTGTTCGTTACAAGGTCGTGCGGGGAACGCTCGACGCCTCCGGCGTCTCCGAGCGCAAGCAGTCCCGTTCGATGTACGGCGTCAAGGCCTCCTAGCTTCCGTGAGACGTAACCGCGCAACAACCCGCGTCGTCGCGCCCGATTCGCGCTTCCGCAACCGCCTCGTCCAGCAGGTCATCAACAAGGTGATGCTCGACGGGAAGAAGTCGACCGCCGAGCGGATCGTCTACGACGCCCTCGCGGTCGTCGGCGAGCGCACCGGTCGCACCCCCACCGACGTCCTCGATGACGCGGTCCGCGAGCTCACCCCGGTCCTCGAGGTGAAGTCCCGCCGCGTCGGCGGCGCCACCTACCAGGTACCCGTCGAAGTTCCCCAGCGCCGCGCCAAGACGCTTGCCGTCCGCTGGCTCGTGCAGTTCGCCCGTAACCGCGGCGAGAAGTCGATGTCGGAGCGTCTTGCGCGCGAGATCATGGACGCCAGCTCCCAGCAGGGCGGCGCCTACAAGCGCAAGGACGACATCTACCGCATGGCGCAGGCCAACAAAGCCTTCGCCCACTACCGCTGGTAACCGGCGGGCCAGGCGCGCCCTGGCTCTGCGTCCTCGTCGGCTCACGGCCCAACAGGCCGCTTCGCCTCCTGCGTCCTTGATCAGGACGCGCCTGACCTCGCCGTAGCTGGCGGCCTGCGGCCGCCTGGGCGGCGTCCTCGTCGGCTCACGGCCTGAAAGGCCGCTTCGCCTCCTACGTCGAGGCGCGGCCGACCTGGCGTCCAGATCTGCTGATCCTCAGCGGATTCGGACGCCACGTCCGGCCGACGGCGCCCCGCGCGCGGCGACCTGCTCTGATCGCCTTTTAAGTAGGTCTCAGCCGTCGCCGGCGGAGCTGCGCTCGCGGGTGGAGCGCTCACGCGCCGGGCGGCGGGACTTCCGATCCGCGGCCGGCTTGGACTTGGGCTTGGACTTCGGTCCGTTCGCGGCCTTCCGCTTCCCCTTGTCCGGCGGCCGCTCCTCGCCGGAGTCGCCGGCGGCCTTGGCCGGCCTCTCGGCCTTGGCGGCGCGACGTTCGCCGAGCAGCTCGGCCGGCGCGCGCAGCTGCGCGGAGCTGAGCGTCGCGAACGCCACCGTCGCGAGGCCGAGCACCACGGTGCCGACCGCCTCCAGCCAGAAGCCCGTGTCCGGATCGGCGCGGGCGTCGGCGAAGTAGAGGGCCTGATCGTCGAGCGGGCCGGCCTTCCCGGCGTCGGGCAGGTCGAGGAGCAGGAAGAGAAGGAGCGCGGCGACGCCGAGCACAGCGGTTCCGACGGCCGCAGCCCGAATTCCGGTGACGATGGCGTAGGACATCCCGGCCACCACGAGGACGGCGAGGATCAGCAGGGAGTAGCCGTGGCGATCGGCGGCGAGCGAGAGGTCCTGAGGCTCTCCGCCGGCCGTGAACTCGAACGTCGTCATGAACTCCGAGACCGCGACCATCGCCGCGGACCCTGTGATGACCAGCGGGAGCAGGAGCTCCGCGCGGAGGTAGCGGGTCAAGCCCTGGCTCCCTCGACCCGCGGGCTGCGGCGGAGGAGCTTGCGCCGGGCGCGGGAGGCTCGAGCGGGACGGCGAGCTCCGGCGAGCCGCAGCTCACGGCCCAGGAGCAGGGAGCTCAGCGTCAGCAGCAGACCCGAGAAGAGCTGGGCGTAGAACCCGCCGAGCAGGGTCGCCTTGACCCCGGTGTAGGCGAGCCCGAGGTCGCCGGTGTCGAGGCCCGTCGGCCGATCGTGGATCAGCCCGACCGCGATCGCGACGAGCCCGGCGAGCGCGATCAGCCGGCAGAGGCGCCACCGGCCGGTCATCGCCGCCCCGAGCAGGACGAGGCTGAGCGCCGCCAGCGGAATCATCAGGTAGGAGTGCGCGCTGCCGGTCTCCGCGGTCTCGCGGACGGGAGGGGGCGCGACGGTCTGGACGCCTTCGGCGTACGCGTCGTTGCCGATCGAGATGTTGCGGTAGTCGGCGTACTGCGAGAGCGCAAGCAGGACCGCGGCGGCGGCGACCACCAGAGCGAGGACCCGGACCGGGGTGACCTGGCGCGAGACGGCACGGATCACCCGCTGCGCGACCCGCAGCGCGGTGAGGGTCGGCGGGACGACCCGGTGGCCGACTGCGATCAGGAAGTTGAGGACGAATCCGAGGCCGGTGAAGAAGAGCCCGAAGCCCGCGACGACCAGGCCGAGCAGGCCGGCGCCGACCTTCGGGGCCGCCTTCTTGGCCCGGGTCCGGGTCTCCTTGGCGCCGTCCTTGAGCGCGACCAGCGCGCCCTTGCCCGCCTTCTTTGCATCGCCACGTCGGTTGCGGCGCTTCGAGTCGCCGCGCTTGCGGTCCTTCGAGTCGCCACGCTTCCGGTCCTTCGGCTTCGAGCCCTTGGCGGCCCCAGGACCCTTCGACTCCTTCGCGTCCTTCTTCGAGTCCTTCGAGCCGTCGGCGCCCTTCTTCAGGCCCTTGGCGGCGACCGAGCGCTTCTTCGAATCCTTCGCGGTCGTCTCCCGGTCCTTCGAGGTCCCCTTGTCCGACGCAGCGTCCTTCGAGTCGCCTCCCCGCTTCGTCTCGCGGAGCTTCGCGAGCCGCTCCCGTGCCTGGTCGCGATCGCGATCGGACTTCGACTTGGGCTTGCCTTCGCGCTCGACTGGGCCCTGGACCTGCTCTTCGGGCTCGACGCTGCCTTGGGCTTGTCCTCGTCGCTCGACTTGGACTTGCCCTTGTCGCTCGACTCCGCCTCGACGGGCTCGTCGTCCTCCGTCTCCCCCTTCGCCTTCTTGGCGAGGTCGGCGCGTGCCTGCCGCGCGCGTTCACGTCGCGCTCGCGCGAGCTCCTCGCTCTCCTCCTCGGAGTCGCGACGGCGTCGGCGCTTCACCCGCGCCTCCGGACAACCCCGGGAGTCCCTGCCGGGCCCCGTTTCTTTGCGATCAAAACCCTCATTCCCGTGCTCTCCGCCCGGCTCCCAACTGGGTGCCGTTCATCACACTCTAAGCCCTGCCGCCGGTCGAGCCGGGCCCCGGTTGCCCGGGCGGATCAGGCCCTGCCGGGCGAGGATGCGCGAGCGCCCGGGAACCAATGGACCCGGACGTGGTCGCCGCGCTCGTTCTCCCCGATGAACGTGAACAGGGTCGGTCTCCAGATCGCGTGGTTGAAAGCCGCCTTCAGCCCCGGGTTCTCGACTTCGTAGATCAGCCCCTCGCCGCGGGTGTCGGCCCCCTCGACGAAGCGCTGCTTCAGCAGATCGCGCCCCCGGAGCGCCAGGACGATGGCCATGCTCCCCATCCGGAAGTCGTTGGCGACGAACGCGCGGTAGTACCAGAGCTGCGTGTCCAGCTGGTCGTTGCGCTGGAGATAGGCGCTGGAGACGCCGACGACCCCGACCTCCTCGTCGATCCCGACGAGGAGCACCTCGAGGATCCGGCGGCGTGCCTCCTCCCCCGAGACCGCACCCTCTCGCTCCCAGAGGTCGATCACGTCCTGCTCGCTCACCTCGTCCTGCTCGGCGAAGACCTCGATCCTCAGGCCCGGCGCCAGCTGCGGGAAGTCCGCACCCTGAGTTCCCTTGCCGGGCCCGATCAACGCGCCCTCGAAGTACGCCACCCGCGCCTCGAGCCCGCCGGGAAGCTGACCGGCGTAGATGAAGCCGACCGGCCCCGGCCAGGTGGCGTCGGGGGGATGGCCGGCCCCCGCCTCGACGAGGACGAGCAGACCGATCGGCCTGTCGCCATCGGGGATGAACTCCAGCTGGAGCGTGGCGAAGGCGACGTCCATCATCTCCCGCGCGGTCTCGTCGTCGAGGCCGGGGTGGAAGCTCCGGTAGATCCAGAGCAGCCGGTTGCCGATCAGCTCGATCCGATCGGCGTAGACGGAGTTGATGCCCGTGATTGCTCCGGACTCGTCGCGAAGCACCGCCACCACGTCGGCGAGCCGCTGGCGCGCAACCGGCTCCGGGAGGGCGTCCTGGCCTGTCCAGAAGGCGACGATCTCGTCAGCGACGGCCGGCGCGACCGCGCCCCGGACCACCTCGATGCGCGATCCGCTCATGGCTTCGGGGGAGCCTCGGCCCCGGCGAACCAGTGGACGCGGACGTGGTCTCCGCGGCCGTTCTCACCGATGAACGTCATGTCCGTCGCCGGCTCGGTCCCCCGGTTGAAGTACCTCTTGATTCCATCGTTCTCGATCTCCTGGATGATTCCGCCCGCTCGGGTGTCGCGGCCGCTCGTGAAGGCGTCCTCGAAATGGTCGATGCCCCGAATCGCGAACTGCATCCCGATCGCGCTGTTGCGATGGGGCCCGGCGACGAAGCCTCGCTGATGCCAGAGGTTCATGCGCAGCTGCTGGTTGTGGTCGAGGTAGGTCGTCGACACTCCGGCGATCGTCCCGTCGGCGTCGAGGGCCACGTGGATCACCTCACCGACCCGCTCGCGGGCCTTGGCCTCGGAGATCGCGCGGTTGTCGACCCAGAAGGCGATCACGCGCTCGGGATCGATCGCGGATCCCGGCATGGGCTCGATTCGGTAGCGCTCCTCGAGCGGCCAGGCGTCGCGCTCCATCAGATCCTGCCCTCGGGGAAGTAGCGGATCCGGGCCTGACGGCCTTCCGCGGTGAAGCCCGCGTAGCTGAAGCCGCTCAGCGGCCAGATCGCCTCAGGCATGCGTTCGGGGAGCTCGGGGTCGGCGACCGGAGCGAAGACGCCGACGGGAGAGCCGGGACCGAACTCGGAGGCCAGGGCGTCGAAGCAGGCGAGGAGCATCCGCTCCCAGGTCTCGTCGCTCCCGCCGGGGATGAGCGAGCGGTAGATCCAGAACCGGCGGCCCCCGATCAACGGGATGGAGCTCTCGAAGGCCGAGTTGGCGCCGGCGATCGCACCCTCCGGATCCCGCAGGACGCAGACCACCTGGGGGAGCCGGGCTTGCGCCTGCTCGTCGTTCAACGGCGAGTGCCGAGCCCAGAACGCGAGCAGCTCGGCGGCGTGCTTCGTCCACGCGGCCGCGCACGACCTCGATCTCGAAGCCCCGTCTCCACGGGGTCATCCTCGCATCGTTGTGGCGCGAGGCGCCCGACCGATGCTTTAACTTGGCCGGACCGCAGCGGGCGGGATGAAACGGGGTCGGGACACCCCTTGGCAAAGACAGCAGGGAATGTCGGCGAAGAAGGATCAGGCGAGACGGCACTGCGCGACGGCTGCGAACGCCGCACCGACGATCGCCACAGCCGCGCGCCGTAGCGCCAGCCGCCGTCTTCGCCCCGGGTGCATCCGCGGCCGACTTCACCGTCGACACGCTCGCCGACCCCGGCAACGGCGACACCTGCGCGGCCACCGACTGCTCCCTTCGCGAGGCGATCACCGACGCCAACGCGAACGCCCAAGCCGACACGATCACGTTCGCCTCCGGCCTGACCGGCGAGATCACGCTCGGCTCGGAGTTGGAGGTCACCAGCACCGACGGACTCACGATCCAAGGTCCCGGCGTCTCGGCGGTCTCGATCTCCGGCGACTCCAACACGAACGACGCCTCAGACAGCGGCGACGTCCCGATCCTGCTCGTCGACAACGGCGCCTCCCTCGACGTCTCGGGATTGACGCTCACCGAGGGCCGCAACGACGCGAGCCGGTAAGTACGGCGGTGCGCTCACCGTCAGCCCGGGCGCCGACGTCACCATCGCCGATTCGGCCCTGACGGACAACGCCATCACCTCCTACGGCGGTGGAGCGATCTTCAACGGCGGCAACCTCACGGTCACGCGGACCGAGCTCAGCGGCAACAGCGGCAACTTCAGCGGTGGGGCGATCTTCGCCGCGGGGCAGAAGTACGGCGCGCCCTCGGATCCGGCGACCACCACCACCATCACCGACTCGACGATCGCCGACAACGGCGCCTTCCTCGGTGGCGGCATCGCATCGTTCGGAGCGAAGTACGGCACCACCGACGACCCCAACCCGGCCAAGGGCAGGCTGACGGTCACCGGGACCACGATCTCGGGCAACAGCTCGTCGGTGGGCGCCGGCGTCTTCGCCAAGTACGGCCAGTCCTCGATCACGGGGGGCGAGATCGACGACAACGTCGGCGACACCGTCGCCGGCGTCGCGGTGTTCGGCGGCGACGCCACCATCTCCGGGGCCTCGATCTCCGGCAACGTAGCGGGCAGCGGCGGGTCCGGCGGCACCTCCGCGCTCGGTCGCCGGCAAGTACGCGCGCCTCGACCTCACCGACAGCACGATCACCGGCAACAGCACCACCGGGTCGGGCACCGTCGGCGTCTACTTCGGAAGCAGCGCCCCGAGTTCCAAGTACGCCACGCCCGCCGACGGGCGCGTCGACATCGCCCGGACCACGATCGCCGGCAACACCGCCACCTACGAGGCCGGCCTGACCGTCGGCGGTATCGCGGCGGGGAGCTCGGTCGACGTCCGCTCGACCACCATCTCCGGCAACGACGGCGGCCCCGACGGGGTCGGCGGCGGGCTCAGCCTCTACGGCGAGGTCGAAGGCGACGTCCTCGTCAGCAACTCGACGATCTCCGGCAACAGCGCGGGCTACGGCGGCGGCGTCGGGATCGCGGCTCCCTACGCGACGGCTCCGTCATCGCCGGTGTACGGGGGCGGCGCGCCGACGATCCGGAACTCGACGATCGCCGGCAACACCGCGACGACGGCCGGCGGCGGCATCTACCTCGGCGGCTACAGCACCGACCCGGCGACCACCGGCTCACCCAGCGCCTCCGCCGACGTCCCGCTCTCGAGCACGATCGTCGCCGACAACACCGCCGCCGGCTCCCCGAACGACCTCGCGGCGGCGACCGTCGATCAGCCCGGGACGTTCGAGCTCGGCAGCAGCCTCGTCGAGACGCCCGGCGGCGCCCCGGTCTCCCAGACCCCTGCCGGCTCGAGCATCCTCGGGACCGATCCGCAGCTCGGCCCGCTCGCCGACAACGGCGGGCCCGACCAGGACGCTGCTCCCCGCGACAGGCCAGCCCGGTCGTCGACAAGGGCGTCGCCAACGGCCTGACCACCGATCAGCGCGGCCTCGCCCGGACGGTCGGCGGCGGCACCGACATCGGCTCGGTCGAGGTCCAGGCCGTCCCACGCCCGCCCGACACGACGGCACCGACGGTGACGTTCACGAAGAAGCCGAAGAAGAAGGCGGGCACCCGCCGGGGCAAGCGGCCGATCCGGATCGGCTTCAAGTCCAGCGAGGGCGCCTCCACCTTCGAGTGCAGCATCAACGGCGCCGAGTTCAAGCCGTGCACGCGCCCGCTCAAGAAGAAGTTCAAGTCGAAGCCGGGCAAGGGCGCCAAGTACAAGGTGTCGGTCAGGGCGACCGATCAGGCCGGGAACACCGGCGCTGCTTCGAGCATCAGGTTCAGGGTCGTCCGCCGGGGCTGAGGTGGCCGTCGGCGGGCGGGGTTGCGCGCCTGACTGCCCCTGCTAACATCACGCGTCGCTCGCGGGGCCTTCGGGTCCGCGCGGAGCAGCTCCAACGTCGATGGAGATCGAGCTCACATAGACAGCTCTCGGGCACACTGACGAATCAGGATTCCGTCGGGCCCGCAAGGGCCTTTTCTATGCGCCGAACCAACTCCACGCCCGACGCAAAGCCCAACCCAGGAATCGCTCAGACCAATGCCTCGCAACTTTCCCCTAGAGAAGACCCGGAACATCGGGATCATGGCTCACATCGACGCCGGTAAGACGACGACGACCGAGCGCATCCTCTATTACACGGGCCGCACCCACAAGATCGGTGAGGTCCACGACGGCGCGGCCGTCATGGATTGGATGGAGCAGGAGCAGGAGCGCGGCATCACGATCACCTCCGCCGCGACCGCATGCGAGTGGAAGGACCACCGCATCAACATCATCGACACGCCGGGCCACGTCGACTTCACGGTCGAGGTCGAGCGCTCGCTGCGCGTCCTCGACGGCGCCATCGCCGTCTTCGACTCCGTCGCCGGCGTCGAGCCCCAGTCGGAGACCGTCTGGCGCCAGGCCGACAAGTACAGCGTCCCGCGCATCGCCTTCATCAACAAGATGGACCGCATCGGCGCCGACTTCGAGATGTCGGTCCGCACGATCCGCGAGCGCCTCGGCGCCAACCCGATCCCGATTCAGCTTCCGATCGGCTCCGAGGATCAGCTCAAGGGCGTGATCGACCTCGTCGAGAACAAGGCCCTCGTCTGGAAGGACGACCTCGGCATCGAGTTCGAGGTCGAGGACGTCCCCGAGCACATGGCCGACGCAGTCGCCGAGGCCCGCGGCCACATGATCGAGGCCTGCGCCGACGTCGACGACGAGCTCATGGAGATGTACCTCGAGGACGCCGAGATCTCGCCCGAGCGGATCTGGAAGGCCCTCAAGGCCGCGACCCTCGCCCTGACGATGACCCCGGTCCTCTGCGGCTCCGCCTTCAAGAACAAGGGCGTGCAGCCGCTGCTCGACGCGATCATCGGCCTGCTTCCCTCGCCGCTCGAGGTCACCCCGGTCGCCGGCGTCGAGCCCGTCAAGGGCGACCCGGAGGGCAACCCCTCCACCCGCCCGGCCGACGACGACGGCCCGTTCGCCGCCCTCGCCTTCAAGGTCATGACCGACCCGTTCGTCGGCAAGCTCACCTACTTCCGCGTCTACTCGGGCAAGCTCGAGGCGGGCGGCCGCGTGCTGAACATCGCCACGGGCCGGACCGAGCGAATCGGCCGGCTGCTCCTCATGCATGCGAACTCCCGCGAGGAGATCGATCAGTGCTACGCCGGAGACATCCTCGCCGGCGTCGGGCTCAAGCAGACCACGACCGGAGACACGCTCTGCGCCCCGGACAAGCCGATCGCCCTCGAGCAGATCGTCTTCCCCGAGCCCGTCATCGCGGTTGCGATCGAGCCGAAGACCAAGGTCGATCAGGAGAAGCTGGCCACCGCGCTGCAGCGCCTCTCCGAGGAGGACCCGACCTTCCGCGTCGAGTCCGACGAGGAGACCGGCCAGACCGTGATCAACGGGATGGGCGAGCTGCACCTCGAGGTCCTCGTCGACCGGATGATGCGCGAGTTCAAGGTCGACGCGACCGTCGGCAAGCCGCAGGTCGCCTACCGCGAGACGATCCGCCAGGAGGCCAAGAAGGTCCAGGGCAAGTTCGTCCGTCAGACCGGCGGCTCGGGCCAGTACGGCGACGTCGTCATCAACATCGCGCCGAACCCGGGTGAGGGCTGGGAGTTCTCCAGCAAGATCAAGGGTGGCGCGATTCCGACCGAGTACATCGGCTCCATCGAGAAGGGCATGGTCGAGGCACTCGCCTCCGGGATCAAGGCCGGCTACCCGATGGTCGACGTCAAGGTCGAGCTGATCGACGGCTCCTACCACGACGTCGACTCCTCCGAGATGGCGTTCAAGATCGCCGGCTCGATGGCGGTCCAGGAAGCGGCCAAGCGCGCCAAGCCGGTGCTGCTCGAGCCTGTGATGGACGTCGAGGTGGTCACGCCCGAGGACTACCTCGGCGACGTGATCGGCGACATCTCCCGGCGCCGCGGCAAGCTCGGAGGCCAGGAGCCGCGCGGAAACGCGCTCGTCGTGACGGCCACGGTGCCGCTCAGCGAGATGTTCGGCTACGTCGGCGACCTCCGATCCGCTACACAGGGGCGCGCGTCCTACACGATGCAGTTCGCCCGGTACGAGGAAGTGCCGTCCCACATCGCCGAGGAGATCGTCGATCACAAGGCCGGCGACCCCGTGGGAGCCGCGTCCTAGCCGATCTCGCTACGCTGAATCGGTTGGCCGCAATCAGGTTGGCGCGCACGCCGCCAAGCAAAACTTAGAAGCAGCAACAGACGTAAACGACGGGCGACGAGCCCCCCCGAAAGGAACACGAGAGACCAGCATGTCCAAGGAGAAGTTCGAGCGCGATAAGCCGCACGTCAACGTCGGCACCATCGGTCACGTCGACCATGGCAAGACCACGCTGACCGCCGCCATCACAAAGGTCCTCGCCGAGAAGTCAGGCGGAGAGGCCAAGAGCTTCGAGGAGATCGACAACGCGCCCGAGGAGAAGGAGCGCGGGATCACGATCGCGACCTCGCACGTGGAGTACGAGACGGAGAAGCGTCACTACGCCCACGTCGACTGCCCCGGCCACGAGGACTACGTCAAGAACATGATCACGGGCGCCGCCCAGATGGACGGCGCGATCCTGGTCGTGTCCGCCGCTGACGGTCCGGCCCCGCAGACGCGCGAGCACATCCTGCTCGCCCGTCAGGTCAACGTGCCCTACGTCGTCGTGTTCCTCAACAAGGTGGACATGGTCGACGACGACGAGCTCGTCGAGCTCGTCGAGGAGGAAGTCAAGGAGCTGCTCAGCGACTACGGCTTCCCGGGCGAGGACACCCCGATCATCCGCGGCTCGGCGCTGAAGGCGCTCGAGGGCGACGAGGATTCGGTCAACGCCATCCTCGAGCTCGCGCAGACGCTCGACGACTACATCCCCGAGCCCGAGCGTGACCTCGACAAGCCGTTCCTGATGCCGATCGAGGACATCTTCTCGATCACCGGCCGCGGCACCGTCGCAACCGGTCGCATCGAGCAGGGCGTCGTCAACACCGGCGACGTGGTCGAGATCGTCGGCATCCACGAGAAGACGGAGCAGACCACGATCACGGGCGTCGAGATGTTCCGGAAGATCCTCGACGAGGGTCAGGCCGGCGACAACATCGGCGCGCTGCTGCGAGGCACCAAGCGCGAGGAGATCGAGCGCGGCCAGGTCCTCTGCAAGCCCGGGTCGATCACGCCGCACACCAAGTTCAAGGCTGAGGTCTACGTCCTGACGACGAAGGAGGGTGGTCGCAAGACGCCGTTCTTCTCCGGATACCGCCCCCAGTTCTACTTCCGGACCACGGATGTGACCGGCGTCGCCAACCTCCCCGAGGGACGCGAGATGATGATGCCGGGCGACACCTCCGAGATGGAGATCGAGCTGATCCAGCCGATCGCCATGGACGCCGGCCTCCGCTTCGCGATCCGCGAGGGCGGCCGCACCGTCGGCTCCGGAGTCGTCACCGAGATCGTCGAGTAAAGAGAACCGAAGAACGAGGGCGAGGGGCGCCGCACCGTCGGCGCCCCTCTCACGCCCAGAGGACAGACCGGCCATCCCCTCCGGGGGGCCGGAAAGACAAAAGAAACAGAGAGCACCAGAAGTTGTCAGCAATCACCGCCAGCAAGATCCGGATCCGCCTGAAGGCGTACGACCACGACGCCATCGATCGTGCGGCCACCGAGATCGTCGAGACCGCCACCCGTACGGGTGCGACCGTCTCTGGGCCGGTGCCGCTGCCGACGTCCAAGAACGTCTACTGCGTCATCCGCTCGCCGTTCAAGGACAAGGACTCACGTGAGCACTTCGAGATCCGCACGCACAAGCGGCTGATCGACATCAAGGACCCGACCCCCAAGACGATCGACGAGCTCCAGCGGATCGAGAACCTTCCCGCCGGCGTCGACGTGGAGATTCGCCTCTAACACCAGCCATGGCAGCCATTCTCGGAAAAAAGATCGGTATGACCCAGCTCTTCACCGAGCAGGGCGAGTCCGTGCCCGTGACCGTCATCGAGGCGACGCCGAACCGCGTCACCGCGATCCGCACGGCCGACGAGGACGGCTACGTCGCCGTCCAGCTCGGCTACGGCGAGGTCCCGGAGCGGAAGCTGACCAAGCCGCGCCTCGGCCACCTGGCCAAGACCGACAGCCCCGCGCTCAAGCACCTGCGCGAGTTCCGCGACCCCGAGGGCGACTTCGTGCTCGGCGAGGACGTCACCGTCGAGTCCTTCGAGGTCGGCAGCACCG
Organism: uncultured Solirubrobacterales bacterium; assembly: GCA_963740845.1. Lineage (GTDB taxonomy): Bacteria > Actinomycetota > Thermoleophilia > Solirubrobacterales > 70-9 > RHKX01. The sequence goes on along the minus strand of CAVUFM010000012.1, from coordinate 401,251 downwards.
TCAAGGTCTCCGCGATCTCGATCGGCAAGGGCTTCCAGGGCACCATCAAGCGCCACAACTTCAGCCGCGGCCCCGTCAGCCACGGCTCCCACAACGTCCGCGCACCGGGCTCGATCGGCGCCAGCGCCGATCCCGCACGCGTCTTCAAGGGCCGCAAGATGCCGGGCCGGATGGGCGGCAAGCGCGTCACCCAGAAGGGCCTCGAGGTCTTCCGGGTCGACGCGGACAAGAACCTGCTCATGGTCCGCGGCTCGATCCCGGGCCCGAAGAACGCGACCGTGGAGGTCCGGACCGATGGCTAGTCCCAAGGCAGCAACGATCGGCGCCGCGAAGAAGAGCGACCTCCCCGAGGCCGTCTTCGCCGAGCCCTTCAACGAGACCCTCGTCCACGAGACCGCCCGCGCGGAGATGAACGCACGCCGCGCCGGCACGCACTCGAGCCTGACCCGCGGCGAGGTCGCCATGACCGGCGCCAAGGCCTGGCGCCAGAAGGGCACCGGCCGCGCCCGCGTCGGCGCCCTGAGCGTCCCGCACCGCCGCGGTGGCGGCAACGCCTTCGCGACGAAGCCGCGCCACTACACCTTCAAGGTCAACCGCAAGGCGCGCCGCAAGGCGCTGCGCGCGGCGCTCAGCGTCCACGCGGATCGCGACTCGATCGCCGTGCTCCCGTCCGACAGCTTCTCCGAGCCCGCCACCAAGCTGGCGGCCGAGGGGCTGACGAAGTGGGGCGGGGAGCTGCCGACGCTCGTCGTCATCACCGGTGACGAGGCCGCACGCGGCCAAGAGCTACCGCAACCTTCCCCGGGTCTCCGTCGTCAGCGCCGCGGGCGTCGGCGTCGCCGAGATCATCGGCCACCGCTCGCTCATCGCCTCCGAGGACGCCCTCGAGGTGCTCGAGGCGCGGGCCGGGGACGTCACGCGCGGCAACGGCGACGGCGAGACAGCCGCTTCCACCACGACCGAAGGTGAGGAGTCCTGATGGATGCCCGCCAGGTCATCGTCGAGCCGGTCGTCTCCGAGAAGAGCTACGCGCTGATGTCGGAGGGCAAGTACACCTTCCGCGTCAACGACCGCGCCCACAAGACCCAGATCTCGAGCGCGGTCGAGGAGATCTTCAACGTCAAGGTCGTCGGCGTGAACACGTCGCGCGTCCGCAGCAAGCCCAAGCGGCGCGGCCTCCATCGCGGCACGACCCGCGGCTGGAAGAAGGCGATCGTCGAGCTCGCGCCCGGCAACGAGATCGAGCTGTTCGAGGGAGCAAGTGAGTCCTGATGGCAATCCGTAAGACAAAGCCGACGAGCCCCGGGCGCCGCTTCGCGACGTACCAGGACCGCACGGAGATCACGACCTCCAAGCCGAACAAGAAGCTCACGAAGGGCAAGAAGAAGTCCGGTGGCCGTAACTCCTACGGTCGCATCACCTCGCGCCATCGCGGCGGCGGCGCCAAGCGCAAGTACCGCCAGATCGACTTCAAGCGCCTCAAGGACGGCGTTCCCGCCAAGGTCGCGACGATCGAGTACGACCCGAACCGGACCAGCTACATCGCGCTGCTGCACTACGCCGACGGCGCCAAGTCCTACATCCTCGCCCCGCAGGGCATCTCGGTCGGCGACATGGTCTCCTCCGGTCCCGGCTCGGACATCCGCCCGGGCAACGCGCTCGAGCTCGGCCAGATCCCGACCGGCACCGTGGTCCACAACGTCGAGATGAAGCCCGGCCAGGGTGGCCGCATGGGCCGCTCGGCCGGCACCGCGATCCAGGTCGTCGCGAAGGACCAGGGCATGGTCACCCTCAGGCTTCCCTCCTCGGAGATGCGGATGGTGCAGGCCGAGTGCCGCGCGACCATCGGCACGATCTCCAACGCTGAGCACCAGAACGTCGTCGTCGGCAAGGCCGGCCGCAGCCGCCACAAGGGCCGTCGCCCGCAGAGCCGCGGCATCGCGATGAACCCGGTCGACCATCCGCACGGCGGCGGCGAGGCCCACAAGGGCCCGGGCGGCCATCCGAAGACTCCTTGGGGCAAGCCGACGCTCGGCTACCGCACCCGGAAGAAGAACAAGCAGTCCAGCGCGATGATCGTTCGCGGTCGCCGGCGCGGCAAGAAGAAGGGCAGGTAGGCCATGAGCCGCTCCAGCAAGAAGGGCCCGTACATCGAGGAACGCCTGATCGGGCGGATCGAGGCGATGAACGAGTCCGGCACCAAGCAGATGGTCAAGACCTGGTCGCGCCGCTCCACGATCTTCCCGGAGATGGTCGGTCACACGATCGCCGTCCACGACGGCCGCAAGCACGTCCCCGTGTTCGTCTCCGAGTCGATGGTCGGCCACAAGCTCGGCGAGTTCGCGCCGACCCGCACCTTCCGCGCCCACTCCGGCTCCAAGAAGGACGAGCGCTGATGGCCACCGCGACCAAGAACGAGGCGCCGGTTCTCATCAGCGCCCGCGCCAAGTACGTGCGGATCTCCGCGCGGAAGGCCCGCGTGGTCGCCGACCAGATTCGCGGCGTCGAGTACGAGCGCGCCGAGGCGCTGCTCTCGTTCTCGCCGCGCGGCGTCTCGGTGCCGATGCTGAAGCTGCTTCGCTCCGCCGGCGCCAACGCCGAGAACAACGAGGACCTCGATCCCGAGGACCTGCGCATCCACGCGGTCTCCGTCGACGAGGGCCCGACGATGCGTCGCTACCGTCCCCGCGCCCGTGGCCGCGCGACCCGGATCGACAAGCGCAGCTGCCACATCACCATCACCCTTTCCCCGATTCCCGAAGCCGACTGACGAGGACTTACCTAGCTATGGGACAGAAGATCAACCCCACCGGCTTCCGGGTCGGCTACATCCACGACTGGAAGTCGAACTGGTTCGACGAGCGCAACTTCGCTGACGCGCTGGTCGAGGACGTGCTCATTCGCCGCCACATCGAGAACAAGCTCGCGCACGCCGGCCTCTCCGACATCGAGATCCGCAAGCAGCGGGGCGAGGTCACGGTCGACATCCACACCGCGCGCCCCGGCATCGTGATCGGCAAGTCCGGCTCCGAGGTCGACGCGCTGCGCCGCGAGCTGCACAAGATCACCGGCAAGCCGGTCCGCGTGAACATCCGCGAGATCAAGCGCCCCGAGCTCGACGCGACGCTGGTCGCGCAGTCGATCGCCGAGCAGCTCGAGAACCGAGTCGCCTTCCGTCGCGCCATGAAGCGCGCCCTCACCTCCGCCATGCGCTCCGGCGCCAAGGGCGTGAAGGTCCAGGTCTCCGGCCGCCTCGGCGGCTCCGAGATGGCGCGGACCGAGGGCTACTCGGATGGTCGCGTCCCGCTTCACACCCTTCGCGCCGACATCGACTACGGCTTCGTGGAGGCCCGGACCACCACCGGGCGCATCGGCGTCAAGTGCTGGATCAACAAGGGCGAGATCATGCCCGAGGGCTACGGCTCCGCCGTCGAGGAGGATCTCGGCGGGCGCGGGCGCCGGCGCAACGAGCGCGCGGCCGGCGGACCCGGTGGTCCCGGCGGCGGCAACCGCGGTGGCCGAGGAGGCGATTCCTGATGCTGGCTCCCAAGCGCGTCAAGCACCGCAAGCAGTTCCGTGGCCGGATGCGCGGCTACTCCAAGGGCGGCACCACCGTCGCCTTCGGCGAGTACGGCCTCAAGGCGATGGACCGCGGCTGGATCACCAGCCGTCAGATCGAGGCTGCCCGTGTTGCGATGACCCGCAAGATCAAGCGCGGCGGCAAGGTCTGGATCACGATCTTCCCCGACAAGCCGTACACCAAGAAGCCGGCCGAGACCCGCATGGGTAAGGGCAAGGGCAACCCCGAGGGTTGGGTTGCCGTGGTCAAGCCCGGTCGCGTCATGTTCGAGCTCTCCGGCGTGCCGGAGGAGCTGGCTCGCGAAGCCATGGAGCTCGCGGGCACCAAGCTTCCGCTGAAGACGAAGTTCGTCACCAAGGGGCAGTCGTGAAGGGCTCCGAGGCACATCAGCTCGGTGACAACGAGCTCGTCGAGGCGCTCAAGGAGGCGCGGACGGAGGCATTCAACCTGCGCCTGCGCAACGCCACCGGTGAGCTCGAGAACAGCGCCCGCCTTGGCGACAGCCGCCGCAACGTCGCGCGGCTCCTCACGATCGCGCAGCAGCGCGGAATCGACCTCCAGAAGGAACTGAAGTAGAGATGGCCGACGAAGAGAAGAACGAAGAGACCGAGACCGAGGCGCCCGCCGCCGAGGCCGAGCCGAAGACGGAGGAGCCCGCCGGCGACACGCCGCGCGAGAGCAGCCGACGTCGCGGCTGCCGTGCCCGTCGACGAGGAGCCGGTCGAGCAGCTTTCCGCCAAGGAGCGCCGCCACGCCAAGCGTTCCGCCCACACGGGCGAGGCGAAGCCGCCGCGCACCGTCGAGGAGCGCATCGCCGACCGTGCCGAGGAGCGCAAGCGCAAGGCCGCCGAGCGCCGCCGCTACCGCGCGGGCCGCGGGAAGGTCCGCGCTGACGCGATCCCGAAGAACGAGGGAACCGCACCGGCCGAGTACGTCCCCGGCAACCCCAAGGTCCGCCAGGGCATCGTCGTCTCCGACAAGATGGACAAGACGATCACCGTCCGCGTCGAGAGCGCTCGCCGTCACCCGACCTACGAGAAGGTCATCCGGACGTCGAAGATGTACCACGCCCACGACGAGGGCAACGAGGCCGGCGCCGGCGACACCGTGCGCGTCACGGAGTGCCGCCCGATGTCGAAGACGAAGCACTGGCGCCTGACCGAGATCCTCGAGAAGGCGAAGTAGGGCAGCCATGATCCAGCAGGAATCCAGGCTCAAGGTCGCCGACAACTCGGGCGCCCGCGAGATCCTCTGCATCCGCGTCAAGGGCGGGCATCACCGTCGCTACGCAAGCGTCGGCGACACGATCACCGCCACGGTCAAGTCCGCCACCCCGCGCGGCGGAGTCCGCAAGGGCGAGGTCGTGCAGGCGGTCGTCGTCCGCACGCGCAAGCAGATCGGCCGCGCCGACGGGACCTACATCTCCTTCGACGAGAACGCCGCCGTCCTGATCGACGACGCCAACAACCCGCGCGGGACCCGCATCTTCGGCCCCGTCGCCCGCGAGCTGCGCGACCGCGCGTTCATGCGGATCGTCTCCCTCGCACCGGAGGTGATCTAGGCATGGCCAAGTCGATGCGCATTCGCACCGATGACACCGTGCTCATCACCGCGGGCAAGGACAAGGGCAAGTCGGGCAAGGTCGTCCGGGTCGATCCGAAGCGCCGCAGGGTGTTCGTCGAGAACCTCAACATCGTCAAGCGCCACCAGCGTCCACGCTCCATGAACGAGCAAGGTGGCATCATCGAGAAGGAAGGACCGATCGACGTCTCCAACGTCGTCCTGCTCGACCCGACTGACAACAAGCCGACTCGCGTCGGCGTCCGGGTCGCCGACGACGGGGAGCGGGTCCGCTTCTCCAAGCGCACCGACAAGCCGATCGACTGATTATGGAAGCTGCAACCGAAACCCCCACCCAGACCGCTCCGGCGCCGCCGCCGCGCCTGCGCGACGCGTACCGCAAGGACGTCGTCCCGGCGCTGACCAAGAAGTTCGGCTACACGACGCCGATGGCCGTCCCGCGCCTGGTCAAGGTGACCGTGAACATGGGCACCGGCGAGTCCGGCTCGATCGAGGACGCGACGACGGAGATCGAGACGATCACCGGCCAGCACCCGAGCGTGCGCCGCGCCCGCAAGTCGATCGCCGCCTTCAAGCTCCGCGAGGGAATGCCCGTCGGCGTCTCGGTGACGCTGCGCGGTGCCCGCATGTGGGAGTTCGTCGATCGCCTCGTGACGATCTCCATCCCCCGTATTCGTGACTTCCGCGGGCTCAACCCGCGCTCGTTCGACGGCCGCGGCAACTACTCGATGGGCGTCCGCGAGCAGCTGATCTTCCCCGAGATCGACTACGACTCGATCAACGTGACCCGCGGCCTCGACATCGCCGTGACGACCACGGCGCAGACGGACGAGGAGGGCTTCGAGCTGCTCCTCGGGCTCGGGTTCCCGTTCGCCAAGGAAGGCCGCCCCGGCGGCAAGTCGGCGGAGGAGATCGCGGCCGAGGAAGAGGAGCACCGCAAGGAGGAGGCGCGTGCGCGCGCCGAGGCCGAAGCTGCGGCCCTCGAGCAGCTCAAGGAAGAGAACCCCGAGGCGTACGAGAAGCCGGTCCGCGATGACGAAGAGGACGAGGACGGCGATGAAACTTCATCTGACAGTGGCGAAGAGGAGTAACTGAGATGGCGAAGACGTCACAGCGCGTCAAGCAGCTGAAGGGCTCGAAGTTCAAGAGCCGCAACTACAACCGGTGCCGCAAGTGCGGTCGCTCCCGCGCGGTGTATCGCAAGTTCGGCCTCTGCCGGATCTGCCTCCGCGAGCAGGCGCACAAGGGCTATGTCCCCGGCATGACGAAGTCGAGCTGGTAGAGCGATGCAGGGCGATCCGATAGCCGATTACCTGACGCGCGTCCGCAACGCGCTTCGCGCTGACCACTCCGAGGTGGAGATCCCCTCGTCCCGTCTTCGCAAGGAGATGACGAGGATCCTCGTCGAGCAGGGTTACCTGACGTCCTACGACGTCGAGCCGACCCCGGTCGGCGAAGCGATCCGGATCCAGCTCAAGTACACCGATGACCGCGACCCCGTGATCAGCGGCATGCGTCGCATCTCGCGACCCGGCCGCCGCCGCTACGTCGCCGGCGACAAGGTGCCGCGCGTGCAGGGCGGGATGGGTACTGCGATCATCTCCACTTCCTCCGGCGTGATGACCGGCCACGAGGCCAAGCAGAAGGGTGTTGGCGGCGAAGTCGTTGCTTACGTCTGGTGATCTTCCATGAGTCGAATCGGTAACAAGCCAATCGAGATCCCCGCGGGCGTCACCGTCGACGTCGGCCCCGGCCGCGTGACCGTGAACGGTCCCAAGGGCGAGCTCGAGCAGAAGATCAGCCCCGACATGACCGTCGCGATCGACGACGGCATCGTGACCGTGAGCCGGCCGACCGACCGCGGACCGCATCGCGCGCTCCACGGCCTGACCCGTTCGCTGATCGCGAACATGGTCGAGGGCGTCACGAACGGCTACGAGAAGCGTCTGCTGATCACCGGCGTCGGTTACCGCGCCAAGCCGGCCGGCAAGTCGCTCGAGCTCTCGCTCGGCTTCTCGCATCCGGTCAGCGTCCAGGCTCCCGACGGGATCGAGTTCGATGTCCCGCAGCCGACGGAGGTCATCGTCAAGGGGATCGACAAGCAGCTCGTCGGCGAGACCGCGGCGCAGATCCGCCGCCATCGCCCGCCGGAGCCCTACAAGGGCAAGGGCGTTCGCTACGCGGACGAGCAGGTCCGCCGCAAGGTCGGTAAGCGCGCCTAGTCTTCGCGCCGAGTAACAGGAGACAACTTCAATGACGGTTCAGACACAGGCACAGAGAAGGCAACGCCGCAGGCGGCGCGTCCGCGCGAAGATCCGCGGCAGCGCCGAGCGCCCGCGGCTCGCCGTGTACCGCTCCAACCGCGGCCTCTACGCCCAGTTGATCGACGACGACGCCGGTCACACGCTGGCTGCGGCCCGCTGGAGCGAGGACGAGCTCAAGAAGCTCGAGGGCGCTGACCGCGCCAAGCGGCTCGGCGAGCTGCTGGGCGAGCGCGGCAAGGCGGCCGGTGTCGAGACCTGCATCTTCGATCGCGGCGGTTACCGCTACCACGGTCGCGTCGCCGACCTCGCAACCGGCGCCCGCGAGAGCGGCCTGCAATTCTGATCAGCCAACTTCCGACCGAGAGAGCACCGAACACTTCCGATATGAGCACCACCGACGTAGAGAGAGTCAGCCCGCAGGGCCTGGACCTGCAGGAGCGCGTGATCGAGATCAACCGCGTCGCCAAGGTCGTCAAGGGCGGTCGGCGCTTCTCGTTCACGGCGCTCGTCGCCGTCGGCGACGAGAACGACGTGGTCGGGATCGGCTACGGCAAGGCCCGCGAGGTCCCGCTCGCGATCCAGAAGGCCGTCGAGAACGCTCGCAAGGACCTGATCCGCGTGCCCAAGTACGGGCAGACGCTTCCGCACCGCACGATCGGCCGCTTCGGCGCCGGACACGTCGTCCTGCGCCCGGCCAGCGAGGGAACCGGCGTCATCGCCGGTGGCGGCGTCCGCGCCGTGCTCGAGCTCGGTGGCATCCGCGACGTCCTGACGAAGTCGATCGGCACCAACAACCCGATCAACCAGGTCAAGGCGACGATGGAGGGCCTCCGCGGCCTGCGCCGTCCCCAGGAGGTCGCCGAGCTGCGCGGCCTGACGATTCGCCAGGTTCTCGGCATCCCCAAGGACGCCAAGACGAAGTCCGAGTCCGATGAGGACGCGCCCGATCCCGTCGCCGTCGTCGCTGAGACTCCCGCCGAGGCGATCGCCGACGCTGAGCAGGACGCCGACAAGGCGGCTCAGGCCGAGGCCGACGCCAAGGGCGATCCCGCCGAGGCCGGCACGCCCAAGGTGCAGCCCGCGGGAGGAGAAGTCCTGATGGGCGAGGTCGTCCTCAAGCAGGTCCGCTCCGCCAACGGGGCGAGCCCCCAGCAGCGCGACACGCTTCGCACCCTGAAGCTCGGCCGCATCGGCAAGTCGTCGACGCGCACGGAGAACGAGCACCTGCACGGCCTGCTGCGCAAGGTCGAGCACCTCGTCACCGTCGAGCCCAAGTCCGCCAAGCCCGGGAAGGATTCCTGATGGCCCGCCTCGAGCCCGAAGACATCGGCCTCAACACCCTCAGCCCGAAGCCGGGCACCCGCAAGAACCGCAAGCGCGTTGGTCGCGGGCACGGCTCCGGCATGGGCAAGACCTCCGGCCGTGGCCACAAGGGCCAGGGCTCGCGCGCCGGCTCCAAGGAGCGGGTTGGTCGCGAGGGCGGTCAGAACCCGATTCACATGCGGATGCGCAAGCTGCGCGGTCCGAACAAGAAGATGTCGATGCCTTTCGAGCAGTTCCGCACGCACACCCAGCCGGTCAACCTGGCCACGCTGGAGGAGCGCTTCGACGACGGAGCGGAGGTGACGCCGGAGACGCTGCGCGCCGCCGGCCTCGCCACTCGCAAGCACCCGGTCAAGATCCTCGGCAACGGGGACCTCTCGAAGAAGCTCACGGTGAAGGCCCACGCCTTCAGCGCGACCGCTCGCGAGAAGATCGAGGGAGCCGGCGGGACCGCTGAGACGATCGACTCCTAGCTGATGCTCAAGATCCTCGGAAACGCGTTTGCGATCCCCGAGATCCGGCGCAAGCTCGCCTTCACGGCGGCGATGCTGGCGCTCTACCGCCTCGGTGCCTACATCCCGGCGCCGGGCGTCGACGTCGCCCAGCTCGACGACCTGGGCAACCAGTTCGGCGACGGGAACATCCTCGGCTTCCTGAACCTGTTCAGCGGCGGCTCGCTTTCGCGGCTGTCCCTGTTCGCGCTCGGGATCATGCCCTACATCACCGCGTCGATCATCCTGCAGCTGCTGACGGTGGTGCTGCCTTCGCTCGAGCGCCTCCAGAAGGAGGGTGAGGTCGGCCAGCAGAAGATCACGCAGTACACGCGCTACCTCACCGTCGGTCTCGCCTTCGCGCAGTCCATCGGCTACGTCTTCCTCTTCCAGTCCTTCGGATCCGGCGGCGAGAGCGTCGTCGGCGAGCTCACGTTCGCCAAGCTGATGCTCATCGTGATCTCGCTGACGGCGGGTTGCGTGCTGCTGATGTGGTTCGGCGAGCTGATCACCCAGCGCGGCATCGGCAACGGCATCTCGCTGATGATCTTCGCCTCGATCGTCGCCGGCCTGCCACAGGGCATCTCCGCCTGGTGGACGAACCCGGATCAGGTCTTCGTCGTGATGATGCCCTTCGTCGCGCTCGCGGTCATCGTCGGAATCGTCTTCGTCCAGGAGGGCCAGAGACGGATCCCAGTCCAATATGCGAAGCGCGTGGTGGGCCGGAAGATGACCACCGGCGGCTCGAGCTACCTGCCGCTGCGCGTGAACATGGCGGGCGTGATCCCGGTCATCTTCGCGGCGTCGATCATGGCCTTCCCGCCGACCGTCGGTCAGCTCCTGAACACCCCGGCCGCGCTGGACTTCGCGTCCTTCTTCAGCCCGAACGGCTGGGCCTACGTGGTCGGCGAGGTCTTCTTCATCGTGATCTTCACCTACTTCTACACCGCGGTCACGTTCAACCCGGTCGATCAGGCGGACAACCTGAAGAAGTACGGCGGGTTCATCCCCGGCGTCCGTCCCGGGCGCCCGACGGCCGAGTACCTCGACCGGATCCTCTCCCGGCTGACGTTCGCCGGAGCGATCTACCTCGGCCTGGTCGCAGCCCTGCCGACGATCCTGATCTCGCAGACCTCGGCGAACTTCTACTTCGGCGGCACCTCGATCCTGATCGTGGTCGGCGTCGCCCTCGACACCGTCAAGCAGCTCGAGGCGCAGCTGATGATGCGCAACTACGAAGGGTTCCTGAAGTAGTCCCGGCGCCTCGTCCCCTAGAGTCCACGCCTTGTCTGAGATGAATCTCATCCTCCTCGGCCCCCCGGGGTCCGGCAAGGGAACCCAGGGCGAGCGCCTCCAGGAGGACTTCCGCCTCCCCTACTACGCGACCGGGGACATCCTCCGCGCCGCCGTCCGCGACGAGACCGAGCTCGGCCGGACCGCCAAGGAGTACATGGACCGCGGCGACCTGGTCCCCGACGAGGTCATCATCGGCGTCATCGCCGAGCGGGTCGAGGGCCCCGACGCCGCCGACGGCTTCATCCTCGACGGCTTCCCGCGCACCGTCGGCCAGGCGGAGGCGCTCGGCGCCGAGATGGAGAAGCTCGGTCGCACGGTCACGGCCGCGCTGCAGATCGACGTCGGCGACGACGAGGTGGTCCGCCGGCTCGGCGGCCGCCGCACCTGCGCCAAGAACGGCCACATCTTCCACGTCGACTTCGACCCGCCGAAGAACGAGGGCGTCTGCGACGTCTGCGGCGCCCGGCTCATCGTCCGCGACGACGACAAGCCCGAGGTCATCCGCCACCGGCTCAACACCTACCACGAGAAGACGAAGCCGCTCGTCGACTACTACGAGCAGCGGGGCGTGCTCAAGCGCGTCGACGGCGAGCTCGACCCGGACGAGGTCGGCAACCGCATCCGCGCGCTGCTGGCGACGCTCCGGCTCGAGGAAGAGCTCTAGGCGCTTTGATCGTCCCGAAGACGCCCGCCCAGCTCGACCAGATGGCGAAGGCGGGCGACATCCTCGTCCGCTGCCTGAAGATGCTTCGCACGAACGCCCGCCCGGGGGTGACCACGGCCGATCTCGACGCCGATGGCCGAGAAGTTCATCCTCTCGCAGGGCGCGACCGCCGCCTTCAAGGGCTACCGCGGCTTCCCCGGCTCGATCTGCGCCTCCCCGAACTCGATGGTGGTCCACGGGATCCCCGGTCCCTACGAGCTGCAGCGCGGCGACGTCATCTCCATCGACGTCGGCGTCGTCTACGACGGCTGGGTCGCGGACGCCGCCATGACGGTCGGCGTCGGCGAGATCAGCGAGTCCGCTCAGTCTCTCCTCGAGACCACGAAGGCGTCTCTCTTCTCGGGGATCGCGGAGGCGAAGGTCGGCAACCACCTCGGCGACATCTCCCATGCGATCCAGAAGCGGATCGAGCAGGACGACCTCGCCGTGATCAAGAGCCTCGTCGGCCACGGCATCGGCCGGCGCATGCACGAGGACCCGCAGATCCCCAACTACGGCGAGCCCGGGCGCGGCCCGCTGCTCGAGGAGGGGATGACGTTCGCGATCGAGCCGATGGTCAACATCGGCTCCGACGGCATCCTCATGGGCGACGACGGCTGGTCGGTCTACTCCGACGACGGCTCGCTCGCCGCCCACTTCGAGTTCACGATCGCCGTCGGCAAGGACGGCCCGCGGATCCTCACTCCCTGGCACGAGGACTGAGCCCCGGCGCCCGCGCCGTGAGCTCCTGGCTCGACACCGCGGTCGTCTACGAGATCTACCCGCGCTCGTTCCAGGACTCCGACGGCGACGGGATCGGCGACCTGCGCCGGGATCGCGTCGCGGCTTGCCCACCTGAGTGGCTCGGCGTCGACGCGATCTGGCTGACGCCGTTCTACCCGTCGCCGCTCGCCGACTGGGGCTACGACGTCAGCGATCACGCCGCGATCGCGCCCGAGTACGGCACGCTCGCCGACTTCGACGCGCTCGTCGCCGCCGCCCACGAGCCGCGGCATCAGGGTGATCCTCGACCTCGTCGTCTCCCACACCTCGATCGAGCACCCGTGGTTCCGCGAGCGCCCCGACTTCTACGTCTGGAGCGACGGCCCCGAGCCCCCGAACAACTGGGTCGCGTCGCTTCGGCGGGCCGGCCTGGAGCCGGGACCGAGCAGCGGGCGCCTCTACCTGCACTCGTTCTACCCCGAGCAGCCGGACCTCGACTGGCGCAACCCCGAGGTGCGCGAGGCGATGGCGGAGGTGGTCCGGTTCTGGGCTCGAGCGCGGCGTCGACGGCTTCCGGGTCGACGCCGTCGACCGGCTGATGAAGTACGCCGAGCTCGCGCGACGACCCGCCGGCCGCGGCCCGTTCCCGCTGCCGGTCCACCCGGACGCAGCAGGACCTCGACCTGATCCACTCGCGTGACGCTCCCGACATCGAGCTCGCGCTCGAGACGCTGCGGGAGGCGGCCGGAGAGGCGCCCGCTGATCGGCGAGGTCTACCTGCCGGCCGACCGCGTCGAGCGCTACCTCGACTACTTCGACCGCATCTTCTCCTTCGACCTGCTCCATTCGCCGCTGGGACGCGGAGCGAGCTCGCGGCGGCGATCGAGCGCTCGAACGCGGCCGGGCGGCGGTCGCCTGGGTCGTCTCCAACCACGACTTCGCCGCGGGTCGCGACGCGGTGGGGCGAGCGAGAACGCGCGCGCCGCCGCGGTCCTGCTGCTGACGCTCGGCGGGCCCGCGTTCGTCTACCAGGGCGAGGAGCTCGGGCTGATCGACGGACCCGGCGGCGATCGCCGCCGCGCGACCGCTTCGGCCGCGACGGCTGCCGGCACCCGATGCAGTGGGACGACGAGCCGCGGGGCGGGTTCACGCACCGGGGAGCCGTGGCTTGCCGCCGGTCGACCCCGAGCGCCGCAGCGTCGCCGCCCAGGACGGACGAGCCCGGCTCGATGCTGAACCTGTTCCGCGAGCTGATCGCGCTGCGCCGCGAGCTCGAGCGGTGCCGCCGGAGGCCGCTCGGCCGCGGCCGGCGTCTCGCCTTCGGGCGGGGCGACGCCATCGTGGTCGCGATCAACATCGGCGACGCGGCGATGGCGCTTCCCGCTGCCGGCGCGGCAGACGCCGGTCGTTCTCGACGACCTCCGACCCGACGCCGTCGACTCCGGAGGCGTCTCGAGGTCGGACCGGCCGCGGCGTGCGGTGGCCTGGATCGCGCGACCGATCGAGCTGGTTTGAGCGTCCGCGGGGGCGGGGTAGGTCGTGATCGTCGCCAGCAGGAGAGCGACGGGGAGCGACTGAGGAGAGAGGAACGCTTGACGGGAAGGTCCAGCCTGCTGAGTCGCTGCGCGCTGCTGCTCAGCGTCGCTGCGGTCCTGGCCGGTGGCATCGCTGCTCTCCGCCTGCGGGGGCGACGACGACGGCAGCGGCCCGACCGAGCTCACCTGGTTCATCTTCAACGAGCCGAGCGGCGATCCTCCCGGAGATCGCCGACAGCTGCTCGAAGGAGTCGAACGGCGAGTACGAGATCACCTTCGAGTACCTGCCGAGCGATGCCGACCAGCAGCGCGAGCAGCTCGTCCGCCGGCTCGGCGCCGAGGACGACTCGATCGACATCATGGGCATGGACGTGATCTGGACCGGCGAGTTCGCCAACGCCGGATGGGTCGAGGAGTTCACCGGCGAGGACGAGAAGGCGGTGACCAAGGGCGTCTTCCCGAGCGTCGCCGAGACCGCCCGCTTCGAGGACAAGCTCTGGGCGGCGCCGATCTGGTCGAACACCGCAGCTGCTCTGGTACCGCAAGGACCGCGTTCCGAAGCCGCCGAAGACCTGGGAGGAGATGTTCGAGCAGGCCGAGCAGATCGGCGAGAACAACCTGATCGAGGTCCAGGCGCAACCGCTACGAGGGCCTGGTCGTCTGGTTCAACTCGATGGTCGAGTCGGCCGGGACGAGCATCGTCGAGCCCGACGACGCTCAGCAGGTCGCGCTCGAGCCCGCCGCCACCGAGACGGGCGCTCGCAGCTGATGACCGAGCTCGCCGACTCGACGCGCGCCGATCCCTCGCTGTCGACCTCCGACGAGGACTCCTCGCGGCTCGCCTTCGAGGCCGGCTCCGTCGAGCTTCATGATCAACTACCCCTTCGTCTTCCCGAGCGCGAAGGAGAACGCGCCCGAGGTCTTCAAGCAGCTCGGGAGGCGCTCAGTATCCGCGCGGTCGACGCGGGCAAGCCCGTCGAGGCCGCCGCTCGGCGGGATCAACCTCGGCGTCTCGAGCTACTCCAAGCACAAGGAGGAGTGCCTTCGACGCGATCAAGTGCCTGCGCCAGCCGGAGAACCAGATCAAGATCGCGACCGCCGGCGGCCTGCCGCCGGTCACGCGAGGGGCTCTACGACTCGAAGGCGATCGACGACGTCTACCCGGGCTTCGCCGACCTGATGCGGAAGGCGATCGACAACGCGGCGCCGCGCCCGGTGACCCCCGCCTACCAGGACCTTTCGCTCGCGATCCAGCGGTCGATCCACCCGCTCGACGACATCGACCCCGACGACCTCGCGGGCGCCGTCGATGAGCTCCGCGACAACGTCGAGACGGCGCTCGAACGTGGAGGGCCTGCTCTGATGGGTGCCGCGGCCACGCCCGGCCGCCACGCTCGGGCGAAGAAGCCGAAGGTCACGCGATCGCGCCAAGGCCGAGCGGCGGCTCGGCTGGATGCTGTCCGCGCCGGCGGTGCTGGCGATGCTGCTGGTCACCGCCTATCCGATCGGCTACGCGGTCGTCCTCAGCTTCCAGCACTTCGACCTGCGCTTCCCGGACGAGCGCGAGTTCGTCGGGCTCAACAACTACGTCGACGTGCTCACCTCGCCGCTGTGGTGGCAGGACGTCGCCAACACCCTCGGCGTCACGGTCGTCTCGGTCGTCGATCGAGTTCGTGCTCGGCATGGGGATCGCGCTGCTCATGCACCGGGCGCTCTTCGGTCGCGGCGTGATCCGGACCTCGGTCCTGATCCCCTACGGGATCATCACCGTCGTCGCCGCGTTCACCTGGCAGTTCGCCTTCCAGCCCGACACCGGCTTCGTCAACCAGCTGCCGTTCGATCTCCGACGACATTCGACTGGTTCGGCGGGCGGTTCAGCTCCTTCACGGTGATCATCCTCGCCGAGGTCTGGAAGACGACGCCGTTCATAGCCCTGCTGCTGCTCGCGGGCCTGACGACGATCGACCAGGGGCTCTACGAGGCGGCGAAGGTCGACGGCGCGAACGCGATCCAGCGGTTCTTCCGGATCACGCTGCCGCTGATGAAGCCGGCGATCCTCGTCGCGCTGCTCTTCCGCACCCTCGACGCCTTCCGGGTCTTCGACTCGATCTTCGTCATGACCCGGGGGTCCCAGGACACCGAATCGGTGTCGATCCTCGGCTACAACCAGCTCATCTCGAGGCTCAACCTCGGCCTCGGCTCGGCGGTCTCGGTGCTGATCTTCATCGCGGTGATGATCATCGCGTTCCTGTTCGTCAAGGGCTTCGGCGCCACGCGTTCCCGGTAAGGAGGAGGATCCTGATGGCCGAGACGATCAGCCCGCGGCAGCGGCTGCTCTCGACGCTCGGGCATCGCTGGTCGTCGTGCTTCTACGCGCTGGTCCCGGTGCTCTGGATCATCTCGCTGTCGCTGAAGACGCCGGCGACGGTCACCGCCAAGCCCGACGACGGGCTTCTTCGACACGCTGATCCCCAGCGACGCGACCTTCAAGAACTACGAGGCCCTGTTCGAGAACGGGCTCGACGGACCCTTCCTGAAGCCGCTGATCAACTCGATCGGGATCGCCTTGATCGCGACCGTCATCGCGATCGTCCTCGCCGACCTTCGCCGCCTACGCGATCGCGCGGCTCGACTTCCCGGGCAAGACCGCCGGTCCTCGCCGGCGCGCTGGGGATCGCGATGTTCCCGCCGATCTCGACCGTCGGCCCGCTCTTCGACATGTGGAGCACGATCGGCCTCTACGACACCTGGCGCGGGGCTGATCATCCCCTACCTCAGCTTCTCGCTGCCGCTCGCGATCTACGTGCTCGTCGCGTTCTTCCGCGAGATCCCGTGGGAGCTCGAGCAGGCGGCCCAGGTCGACGGGGCGACCCGTTGCAGGCGTTCCGAAGGTGATCGTCCCGCTCGCGGCTCCCGGCGTGTTCACCGCGGCGATCCTCGTCTTCATCTTCGCCTGGAACGACTTCCTCTTCGCGATCTCGCTGACCAGCTCCGACGCTTCGCGGACGGTTCCAGCCGCGCTCGCGTTCTTCACCGGCGAATCCCAGTTCACCCAGCCGTTCGGCAACATCGCCGCCGCGGCGGTGATCGTGACGATCCCGATCATCGTCATCGTCCTGATCTTCCAGCGCCGGATCGTCGCCGGCCTCACCTCGGGCGCCGTCAAGGGCTGACCCGCGACCGACCGCAGGAGGCTCAACAGATGGCAGAGATCACGCTCGACAAGATCACGAAGCGATTCCCGGACGGCACCGAGGCCGTCAAGGAGCTCGACCTCGAGATCGCCGACGGCGAGTTCCTGATCCTCGTCGGCCCCTCCGGCTGCGGCAAGTCGACCGCGCTGCGGATGATCGCCGGGCTCGAGGACATCTCCGACGGCGAGCTGCGGATCGGCGGCGACGTCGTCAACGACACGCGCGCCGAAGGACCGCGACATCGCGATGGTCTTCCAGAACTACGCGCTCTACCCGCACATGACCGTGCGCGAGAACATGGCGTTCCCGCTGAAGATGGCGAAGGTCGACGAGGCGGAGATCAACGAGAAGGTCGAGAAGCGCGGCCAAGATCCTCGACCTCACCGAGCACCTCGACCGCAAGCCGTCGAACCTCTCCGGCGGCCAGCGCCAGCGGGTCGCGATGGGCCGCGCGATCGTGCGCGAGCCGAAGGCCTTCCTGATGGACGAGCCGCTCTCGAACCTCGACGCGAAGCTGCGCGTGCAGATGCGGACCGAGGTCGCGCGGATCCAGAACCGGCTCGAGACGACGACCGTCTACGTCACCCACGACCAGACCGAGGCGATGACGCTCGGCGATCGGGTCGCGGTGATGCGGAAGGGCGAGCTGCAGCAGGTCGGCAGCCCGCAGGAGCTCTACGACCAGCCCGGTCAACCTGTTCGTCGCCGGCTTCATCGGCTCCCCGGCGATGAACTTCATGACGGTCGAGATCGACGGCGGGACGGCGAAGCTTCCGTTCGCCGAGATCGAGCTCTCCGACGCGATGCGTCGCGCGATCGAATCCCACTCGCGGCTCGAACCTGATGGCCGGGATCCGCCCCGAGCACTTCGAGGATGCTTCGCTCGTCGGAGACCATCCAGGGCCGACGTTCGAGGTCGAGGTCGTGCTGCTCGAGTCGATGGGATCGGAGCTCTACGCCTACTTCGACACCGAGGGGGGTGGTCGCGAGCTCGGAGCAGCTCGAGGAGCTCGCTGCCGACACGGGTGCGGAGATCGGCTCGGGGGACGACGAGACGACGCAGGTCGTCGCCCGGCTGGACGCGGCGAGCGCGGCGGCCAAGGGCGAGAGGATCGAGCTCTGGCTGGATCCCGAGCGAGTCCACTTCTTCGACCTCGACTCCGGGCGAGAGGATCGACGCCGGCGAGGCAGAGTGACCCGGTCGCCGGCCTGATCGTCGACCGGCGGGCTAGCCGAGCGCCGTACGCAATCGCTCGATCACGTCCTCGCCCCACTCGTGGGTGCTGAGCAGCATGTAGCGCTCGTCGGCGACGCGCAGGTAGGCGTCGGCCTCGGTGCCGGGCCCGACGAGATCCGCCTCGTTCAGTGCCTCGACGACCGGTGTGAACTCGTCCTCGAACCAGGCCGTGGCGATCTCGCGGCGATCCCGCGGCTCACCGAGGCCCTGGATCAGGCGAAACCCCCAGGCTTCGACGCCCTCGGCCAGCGACGCGTAGCCGCGCTCGGGATCGGTCAGCGAGATCCGGGCGCGCTGCCGGCGGTCGAGCGGGACGCGCTCGAGGAAGAGCCGCTCGTGGTCCTTGGCCGGCAGGTCGGACAGCCGCAGCCGCTCGTCGGCGCCGACCCTGGTGGTGATCTCGGTGACGTAGGCCTCGATGACCTCGTTGCCGAGGTGGCGCGCGACCGAGACGCGATGGTGACCGTCGGAGACGAAATGGAGGCCGTCCTCGCCCCCGACGCGGTAGACGCTGATCGGCGGCATCCCCTCGCCTTGCCGCTGGGCCTGGTTGATCCGCTGCCAGCGGCTCCGCGAGACGCGGGTTGCGGGGATTGAAGTCACGGTCGAACTCGACCGGTACGGTCGACGGAGCCGACGATCGACTCCAGCGCGGATCGTCCGCAGCCCGATGCGGCGCTCGCCGGTTCGCCCGAGCGCGTCCACCACCTCCTCGAGCGGGAGCAGCGTCGTGACGTCACCGGCCTGACCCCGAAGCCGGGCGCGCAGCCGATTCAGGGCCGCACGCCGCCGCGAGCGGTTGAAGTCCGTCTGCGCGTCCTGGGCGGTGAACCCGGTGTCCACTCCCCGAGGGTACCCCGCATTCGGGTGTCGAACCGCAACCCCGCGGGTAGGGCGTGTTGCTATGAGCATGGGAAACATTCGCAGGGTTCTGCTGAGCGCCATCGGCGCCACACTCGTCCTGGCTCCCGCCGCGAACGCGGCTGAGCCCAACAACGATTTCGCTACCGCGACCGGTCCGCTGACCGCGGGACCGGCATTCAACGCGTCGCTGGAGACGGCCGACGACGTCGACTACCAGTTCTTCTACATCCCCGATCCGGCGACGGTGACGGTGACGGTGAAGAACAAGACCGCGAAGAAGGACGCCACCGGAGGCCGCACGCTCGTCGCCTCGCTGCTGCAGGCGCGCAAGGGCAAGCTGCCGCTGCCGCTCGCCGACACCGGCAGGACGCTCTCGCCGCAGGAGACGGCGAAGATCAAGCTCCTGCTCGTCCCGGGCAAGTACTTCGTCCCGATCGGCCACGCGTCGGTCGACAAGGGCGCAGCCGACGTGCCCTTCCGGATCCAGATCAGCCCGGCCGGCAGCACCACCGACAGCTACGAGCTCTTCGCTCGCCGCTGCAAGGACTCGCTCCAGAAGGTCGCGCAGTACAAGAGCAGCAAGAAGCACACTGCCGAGCGCCTGGCCAAGGCCAAGAAGGCCGGCAAGGACCGCAAGGCCCGCCAGCTGCAGTCGAAGCTCCGCTCGAAGCGGGCGAAGCTCGACGAGGCGCAGCGGATCAAGCGCTTCGTCTGCTCCGTCCCCCAGTAGCCCCTCCGCCCCGGTAACGGGGCAGATCGTCACGAACTCGCCGCCGGAAAGTCACTCCGGCGGCGAGTTTCGTAGCTCCGGCCGGAGCACAATCCGGCCGATGAGCATTCATCTCCGAACCGATCGAACCGATCCGTCCTCCGATCGCGCCGCCGCCAGCGGAGTCGATGTATGTCCCTCCACGGATCCATGCAGCGGCTATCACCGCGATAGCGAGCGATATCACGAGGTGCTCCCCACGACGGGGCGGCACCCGGAGCTGCCTCTCGGCGCCTGGAGACTGGCTCACGCCAATTCGGGAGGCCCCTCCGATAGCGAGCGATATCCCGGTGATATCCAGTGCATGGACGCGGGGAGGGGGACTCATCGACCTCGGGCCGGAGGCGGGACCGTGAGCGCGGCCGAGCCGGCGATCCCGGCGAGCCCGGCGAACCCGGCGAGCCCGAAGGTCGCGCTACCGCGCCGGCGCCCGGACGCGGAGGCGGGGGAGATCGACCCGGCTTCGGGTTGGATCGAGGACGTCGACTTCTACTCGGACGAGCGCGACCGCCCGGAGGTCAAGGAGGATCAGGACCGGAGGGTCGTGACCTTCACGAGGCAGGTCTGCGTTCGGCTGAGCGCCGCGCAGCACGCCGAGCTCACGGACGCCGCCGGGCTGTACGGGGTTGCGCCGGGGACGATGGCGCGTATCCTTGTCAGGCGTGGTGCCAGGGCGGTCCTGGACCATCACCGGCGCTACGACCTCGAGCAGGATCTACTCGATTGATCGGACGTCAGCGGCGAGTTTCGCCAAGCGGCGAACGGTTGCTAACATGCCGCGTTCGGCCCTAGGGCCGTCGCTGTTTGCCTGCGCTCCGATTCATGGGAGCGCATGGCCACCTCAAAGCCCAGAAAGATCCGGAGATGAAGGTTCGAGCCTCCGTAAAACCGATGTGCGAGCGATGCCAGGTGATCCGGAGGCGCGGACGCGTCCTCGTGATCTGCTCGAACCCACGCCACAAGCAGAGGCAGGGTTAAGGAATGGCACGAATCGCAGGAGTCAACCTGCCGCTGAACAAGCGCACCGAGATCGGTCTCACCTATGTACACGGGATCGGCGACTCGACCGCACGGAAGATCCTCGCCGAGACGGGAGTCGACGGCAACACGCGCGTCGGCGACCTGACCGAGGACGAGGTCATCAAGCTTCGCACCGCAGTCGAGGAGCACCCGGTCGAGGGTGACCTCCGCCGCGAGCGCTCCCAGAACATCAAGCGTCTGATGGAGATCGGCTCCTACCGGGGCATGCGCCATCGTCGCGGCCTGCCGACCCGGGGACAGCGGACCAAGACCAACGCTCGTGGCCGCAAGGGCCCGAAGCGGATGAGCGTCGCCGGCAAGCGCAAGGCGCCGACAGCCAAGTGATTGAGAGAGGACCGAGGAACTACTAGATGCCGCAGCCGAAGCGCAGCTCTTCCGGAGGCCGTTCCAAGCGCCGCGTGCGCAAGAACGTCCCGTTCGGACAGGCGCACATCAAGACGAGCTTCAACAACACCATCGTCACCCTGACCGACCCCGAGGGCAATGTCATCGCCTGGGAGTCGGCCGGAAGCGCGGGCTTCAAGGGCTCGCGCAAGTCGACCCCTTTCGCCGCTCAGGTGACCGCGGACAACGCCGCCCGCAAGGGCATGGAGCACGGTCTCGAGCGCGTCGAGGTTCACGCCAAGGGCGCCGGCTCCGGCCGTGAGACCGCCATCCGCGCCCTGCAGGCCGCCGGCCTCCAGGTGACCTCGGTCCGCGACGTGACCCCGCAGGCCCACAACGGCTGCCGTCCGAAGAAGCGGAGGCGCGTCTAAATGGCTCGCGATACCTCCCCCCAGTGCAAGCAGTGCCGCCGCGAGGGCCAGAAGCTCTTCCTGAAGGGCGAGCGCTGCCTGACCGACAAGTGCGGCGTCGAGCGCCGCTCCTACCCGCCGGGCGATCACGGCCGCGGCCGGCTCCGCGCCTCGGAGTACCGCCAGCAGCTGCGTGAGAAGCAGAAGGCTCGCCGCTACTACCAGGTGCTCGAGAAGCAGTTCCGCGCTTACTACGACAAGGCATCCCGCCAGGACGGCGTGACGGGTGAGAACCTGCTCCGCCTGCTGGAGCGCCGATTCGACAACGTGCTGGTGCGGCTCGGCTTCGCCGGCTCCCGCCGTCAGGCACGGCAGCTGATCAGCCACGGCCACTGGCAGATCAACGGTCGCCGGGTCGACATCCCCAGCTACCAGATCAAGCCCGACGACATCATTTCCATCAAGTCAGGCTCGTCCGCCGACGGCTCAGTACGAGCGGCGACCGAGCTGATCTCGACCGTTCCCGCCTGGCTGCAGGCGGATCACGACTCGCTGACCGCCAAGGTCCTGCGGCTCCCCGAACGCGACGAGATCGATGCGCCGATCACCGAGCAGCTCATCGTCGAGCTGTACTCGAAGTAGCGCGTAAAACCGAACTACGGAAGGACCCTCCACCCATGACCACCCTGCCCGAATTCCAGGTTCCGACGATCTCCTACGAGGAGATCTCCGACAACCACGGCCGCTTCACGATCGAGCCCCTCGACAAGGGCTTCGGCTACACGTACGGCAACAGCCTGCGTCGCGTGCTGCTCTCCTCGCTCAAGGGTGCCGCGATCACCAGCGTCCGCATCGAGGGTGTCGCTCACGAGTTCTCCTCCGTCCCCGGGGTCAAGGAGGACGTCACCGACATCATCCTCAACCTCAAGAGCATCGTCGTGCGCATGCACACGGACGCCAGCGAGGTCGAGGTGCCGCTCGTCGCCAACGGTCCCGGCGACATCACCGCGGGTGACATCGACCTGCCGGCCGGAGTCGAGATCCTCAACCCCGAGACCCCGATCGCGACGCTCGAGAAGAAGACCAAGCTCGAGATGTACATGACGATCGGCCGCGGTCGTGGCTACTCGCCCGCCGAGGACAACAAGTCCGAGGACCAGCCGATCGGCGTCATCCCGATCGACTCGATCTTCTCGCCGATCCGTCGCGCCGCCTACCGGGTCGACTCGGCTCGCGTCGGTCAGCGGACCGACTTCGACAAGCTGTCGCTCGAGGTCGAGACCGACAGCTCGCTCGAGCCGTCGGCCGCTCTGCGCGAGGCTTCGGAGCTGCTGATCGCCAGCCTGGCGATCTTCACCGACGCCGACCGCGTCGATGAGCTGACCAAGGTCAACGGCGTCCTCTCACCGTCCGCCGGTGCCGAGGCCGCTGCCGCCGAGGGCGGGGATGGCGACGACCGCCTGATCGAGGAGCTCGAGATCGGCGTCCGCGCCTACAACTGCCTCAAGCGGGCGGGCGTGCAGACGATCGGTGACCTCCAGGCCAAGTCCGAGTCCGAGCTGAAGGCGATCCCGAACTTCGGCGAGCGCTCGATCGAGGAAGTCATCGAGGCCATGCACGGCCTCGGTCTCAACCTCCGCGACGAGTAAGCGCGCGGACCCTCAACCACCTACGGAGAAGCCATGCGACACGGACGCCAGCGACACAAGCTCAGCCGGGACACCGCGCATCGCAAGGCGCTGCTTCGGACCATGTCCAAGCAGTTGATCGAGCACGAGCGGATCAGGACCAGCCAGGCGAAGGCCAAGGCCGTCAAGCCAGAGGTCGAGAAGCTGATCACCATCGCGAAGCGTGGAGACCTCCACGCACGCCGGCAGCTGCTCGCGAAGCTGGGCCAGGACAAGTTCACGGTCCACAAGCTGGTCGAGGAGATCGCCCCGCGCTACAGCGAGCGGCCCGGGGGCTACACCCGGATCGTGAAGCTCGGCCCGCGTCGGTCCGACTCGACCGAGATGGTCTTCATCGAGCTCGTCTGAGCTGAGGTCGGGCCGAGTGCCCACCTTCAGGCTCGACATCGCCTACGACGGGACCGGGTTCTCCGGCTGGGCCATCCAGCCGGGAAGGCGGACCGTTCAGGGTGAGCTCGAGGCGGCGCTCGAGCAGGTGCTCGGCGGCCCGACCCGGCTGACCGTCGCCGGCCGTACCGACGCCGGCGTCCATGCGATCGGACAGGTCGCCTCCTTCAGCGCCGAGACCGAGATGACGCCCGAGCTGCTGCGGCGGGCCCTCAACGGCCTGACGGGACGCGACCTTGCCGTGCCCAGCGTGGCGGCCGCTCGCGACGACTTCAGCGCTCGCCGCGACGCCAAGTCCCGGCGCTACCTGTACCGCGTCGCGACCGCGTCGGTTCCGAGCCCGTTCGAGCGCAACCGGGCGATGCGCTGGCCGTACCCGTTCGATCGCGACCTCGCCGACCGCTGCGCGCAGGCCATTCGCGGCGTCCACGACTTCACCGCCTTCACGCCGACCGACACCAGGCATCGCCACTTCAACCGCAGCATCAGCGATGCCGCCTGGCGCGACGAGGCGCCGTCGATCCTGGCCTTCGAGGTGGAAGCCGACGCCTTCCTCCGCGGCATGGTCCGCGCCCTGGTCGGAACGATGCTGGAGGTGGCCTCCGGTCGCCGGGAGCTCGACGACTTCGAGCGGCTGCTCGGTGGCGCGACGCGTCCGGAAGCGGGAGACTCGGCGGCCGCCCATGGCCTCTACCTCCTGCGCGTGACCTACTGACCGTGCGCGAGCCGATGCGGATCCGCCTCCCGGTACCCGCGCGCCGCCCGGTGCTCGCCTACGGAGCGGGACTGGGCAGCACGTTCTGCCTCGCCGCCGGCGACGAGGCCCACGTATATCCGCACGGCCCGACGCCCGAGGTGCTGCGGGCCGATGTCGAGCGTCGAATTCAGGAGACGGGCATCGAGCCGGAGGTCGTCGCCTGCGACCCCCATCCGGCCTACGCATCCACCCGGCTCGCGCACTCTCGCGCCGCCACCGCCCGCTTCGAGGTGCAGCACCACCACGCGCACGTCGCGGCGGTCCTCGCCGAGCACGCGGACGACGAGATGCCGCCGGTCGTCATCGGCGCGGTCCACGACCACGGCGGCTTCGGCGCCGATGGGACCGTCTGGGGAGGGGAGGTCCTCGCGGGCGGCCTCGGCGGCGCCGAGCGGGTCGGCCTCCTGTTCCCGGTCCGCCTTCCCGGCGGAGAGGTGATGGCCCACGAGCGCTGGCGGATGGCCTGCTCCTGGCTCATCGCCGCCGGCGGGGAGGACCCCCCGCAGGTGCCCGCCCTGCTCGCCGAGGCGATCTCGCGGGAACGCTGGGAGGCCGTGGCCGCGATGGCGCGGACGGGAACCGCTTCCCCGCTGACCACGAGCACGGGCCGCCTGCTCGGGGCGGTGGACGCGCTCACCGGTCGCGGAGCGGGGCGGGCCGACCTGCCGACCCGGGAGCTGCTCGCCGCCGAGGCGCCGAATGCCTACCCGCTGCCGCTGATCGAGGAGGGCGAGGCGCCGGCGATCCTCGACGCCCGCGAGACCGTGCGGGCGCTGGTCGAGGATCTGAGCTCGGGCATCGAGCCCGCGGTCGCACGGGCCCGCTTCACCCTCGGGCCTCGCCGATGGGACGGCGCTGGCGGTGAGCCACGCGGCCGACCGCGCCGGGACGGACACCGTCGTGCTCGCCGGGGACACGTTCGACGCGTGGCCGCTGCTCGATCCGACCGCCGATCGCGTGCGCGCGGCCGGCCTTCGCGTCCTCGTCTCGGCGCAGCTCCCAGCCGGAGATGCAGCCGTCGCCCTCGGCCAGGCAGCGGTCGCCGCGTTGGCCGACGACCCGCGCTCATAGAATCGACCGGGTGCGCGTACTCCTCACCAACGACGACGGCATCGGCGCCCCCGGTCTGCAGGCCTTCCGCGAGGCCCTGCTCGAGATCGACGGGATCGAGCTCTCCGTCGTCGCCCCGGACGGGAACCGCAGCGCGATGGCCCGCTCGATCACCACTCGGCGCCCGCTCTGGGTCGAGGAGGTCACCTTCGACGACGGCACGGTCGGCTACGCGACCGACGGCACCCCCGTCGACTGCGTGCGGCTGGCCGACCTCGGGCTCGTCGGCGAGCGGCCGGAGCTGATCGTCTCCGGCATCAACCACGGCTCCAACCTCGGCGATGACGTCACCTACTCGGGCACGGTTGCGGCGGCGCTCGAGGGGATCATCCTCGGGATCCCGGCGATCGCCGTCTCCCAGCAGTCCACCGAGGGCGAGATGGACTTCCGCTACGGCCGCGAGTTCGACTTCTCCGTCTCGGCGCCGCTCGCCGCGGCGCTGGCGGCGATGATCGCCTCCGACGGCCTTCCCGACGGGACCCTCATCAACGTCAACTGCCCCGGCCGCCGGCCGGAGGGGGTCGAGGTCGCCCGGCTCGGCAAGCGGCTCTACAACGACGAGCTCAAGGAGGTCGAGGAGGATCAGCACGGCCGCAAGCGCTACCGGATCTACGGCTACTCGCCCGGCTTCGAGGACGAGCAGGGGACCGACCTCGCCGCGGTCTCGCGCGGCCACGTCGCGGTGACGCCGATCCACTTCGACCTGACCGATCACAGCGGCTTCGACGGCGTCCGCGAGATGCGTCTGGAGAACGACCTCGAGCGCATCCTCGCCTCGGTGGGAGCTTGAGCGGGGCCAAGGCCGCAAAGGACGTCGACGCCGCTGAGAAGCGCGCGGCTGAGCTTCGCGAGGAGCTCGCGAAGTACGACCACGCCTACTACGTGCTCGACGACCCGCTCGTCGGTGACGACGTCTACGACAAGGCCATCGACGAGCTGCGTGCGATCGAGGCCGAGCATCCCGAGCTCCTGACCCCCGACTCGCCGACCCAGCGCGTCGGCGGCAAGCCGGTCGCGGGCTTCGACCAGTACGAGCACCGGGAGGCGATGCTCTCGCTGGCGAACGCGCGGTCCGCCGAGGAGCTCGAGGCCTGGGAGGGGCGCATCCGCAACCTGCTCAAGCGCTACGACATCGAGGCGTCGGAGATCACCTACGTGACCGAGCCGAAGATCGACGGCCTGGCGATCTCGCTCACCTACGAGGACGGCGTGTTCGTGCGCGGGACCACCCGCGGCGACGGCAGGATCGGCGAGGACGTCTCCCACAACCTGAGGACGATCCGCTCGATCCCCCTGCGGATCCCCGATGCGCCCGAGGTGATCGAGGTGCGCGGGG
This sequence comes from uncultured Solirubrobacterales bacterium, assembly GCA_963740845.1. Lineage (GTDB taxonomy): Bacteria > Actinomycetota > Thermoleophilia > Solirubrobacterales > 70-9 > RHKX01. The sequence goes on along the minus strand of CAVUFM010000012.1, from coordinate 374,638 downwards.
AGATCTACTTCCCGCGCTCCGGGTTCGAGCGCCTCAACGAGCAGCGCGCGGAGAGGGGGCTCTCGACCTTCGCGAACCCCAGGAACGCCGCCGCGGGGACGATCCGCCAGCAGGACCCGGCCCTCGCCGCCGAGCGGCCGCTGCAGATCTGGACCTACGGGATCGGCTACCGCCAGGGGGTCGAGCACGCCTCCCACAGCGAGGAGCTGGACTGGCTCCGCGAGCGCGGGTTCCGGGTCAACGGTGAGATCAAGGCCCAGGCGAACGGGGCGGAGGTCGTCGAGCGCTGCAAGTGGTGGGAGGAGAACCGCGAGAGCCTCGACTACGAGATCGACGGGGCCGTCGTCAAGGTCGACGACCGGGCGCTCTGGCGCGACCTCGGCGTCGTCGGCCGCGAGCCGCGCTGGGCGATCGCCTGGAAGTTCCCGCCGACGACCGCGACGACGATGCTCAACAAGATCGTCTGGAACGTGGGGAGGACCGGCCACCTCGTGCCGTTCGCGATGCTCGAGCCGGTGCACGTGGGAGGCGTCACGGTCTCCACGGCGACCCTTCACAACGAGGAGGACCTCGCCCGCAAGGACGTGCGCGAGGGAGACGAGGTGGTGATCACCCGCGCCGGCGACGTGATTCCCCAGGTCATCTCCCCGCTGATCCAGCGCCGGAAGGGCAAGCGCCTGCGCAAGGCCAAGCCGCCGAAGAACTGCCCCGTCTGCGGCACGCCGACCGAGAAGCCGGAGGGCGTGTGGACGATCTGCCCGAACCGCACCGGCTGCCCGGGGCAGGTCTTCCAGCACATCAAGCACTTCGTCAGCAAGGGCGCGATGGACATCGACGGCTTCGGCGAGAAGCAGGCCTACCGCTTCCTCGAGGACGGGCTGATCAAGGACGCAGCCGACATCTACGGGATCACCGCCGAGCAGCTCGTGGAGCTCGACCGGTTCGGCGAGGTCTCCGCGGCCAACCTGATCGCCGCGATCGAGGGCTCGAAGGAGCAGCCGTTCTCGCGGGTGCTCTTCGCACTGGGCCTCGCGGGTGTCGGGTTCGTCACCGCGGAGTCGCTGGCGCGTCACTTCGGCTCGATGGACGCGCTCCTCGGCGCCGGTGAGGAGGAGATCACCGAGGTCGACGGCGTCGGGCCTGATCCTCGCCGAGCAGATCGTCGAGCAGCTCTCCGACGAACGGACCCAGGCCCTGATCGCGGGTCTGCGGGAGCGCGGCCTGCGCTTCGAGCTCGACGCGGCCGAACGGCGCGCCGAGGAGGGACCGCTGAAGGACAAGACCTTCGTGATCACCGGGACGCTCCCTGAGCTGAGCCGCGAGCAGGCGGCTGACCTGATCAAGCGCGCCGGCGGGAAGGTGACGGGGTCGGTGTCCAAGAACACCGACTACGTGGTCGCCGGCGACAGCCCGGGATCGAAGCTGGCGAAGGCCCAGGAGCTCGGGACGGAGATCCTCGACGAGGACGCTCTCCGATCCTTGATTGACTGATCACCTATGGCTGACGCAGTGATTCCCGAGGTCGACCCCCAGGCGAAGCGGGGAGCCTTCCGGCGCGGCTTCCACGCCTTCGGCCGCAGCTCGGCGGGGCGCTGGTACGGGATCAACGTCGGCTCGCGGATCGATCCGCCGCTCATGAAGATGACCGGCGGCCGGTTTGCGACGACCTCGATGCTGCCGCTCGTCCTGCTGCGGGTCCGCGGCCGCAAGAGCGGGGAGCTCCGAACCGTCCCGCTCGTCTACTTCACCGACGGCGACGACGTGATCCTGATCGCCTCGAGCTTCGGCCGGGCGGCGCACCCGGCCTGGTATCTCAACCTGACCGCCAATCCCGACGTCGAGCTCTCCGCCGGCGGCGTCACGGCTCCCTATCGCGCCGAGCAGGTGCCGGACGGCCCCGAGCGCGACCGCCTCTACGAGCTCGCCCGCTCCAACTACGCGGGCTACGGCGACTACGAGGCCATGGCGGGCGAGCGCCGCATCCCGGTGCTGCGCTTGAGCCCGCGCTAGCCGCGCTCGGTCGCTCTGCTCGCGAGCGCGATCGCGGCGGCCAGCCGAGCGATGACGAGCTCGGGTTGGAACTTCAGCTGATCGCGGGTGACCCGAATGACCTGGACGCCGTTCGCAGCGAGGTCCATGTCGCGATCGCGGTCGCTGTTGAGGTCGTTTCGAGCCGAGTGCCAGGTGTAGCCGTCGATCTCGATGTTCAGTCGGATGTCGGGCCACCAGAAGTCGAGCTCGTGGCCATGGACGTCGACGTTACGGAGCGGCTTCGGAAGGCCGGCCTTAGCCAGCAGCTCCTTCATCGCCGTCTCGGCTTGGGAACGGCTGTAGCCCTGATCGCGGATGAGCGGTAGAAGCGGTCGCCAGCCCCGCCGCCCGGGCGTGCGCCTGTAGAGATCAACGAAGTCATCACGCCAGACCTTGCGCTTCGTCCGCAGGTGGTTGAGCACATGCTCAGCGAGGCCCTGTCCTTCGATCTCAGCGACGTCGAGGACAGTCCGGGCAGGGGAGGTGTGAGGGATGCGCAGGTGGGTGCGGCGATCCTTTGCGCTGAGGGAGGGGCAGGAATGAACGCGAATTCCAGACTGTGAACGACGGCCCCTGGCGCGCACGGTGACGTCGATCTCCTTGCCGCGAAGGTCGAGAGCACCGAGGAGAAACCCTGCCGCAGTCCCGGACGCGAGCGAATCAGGACCACACGCGAGCACTGCACCGGCGGCCCGGCCGAGGTCGCCCAGCTCGGGGTTGCCGATGGCGACCACGCCGCGGTGGACCCGATGGAAGCTCCCGCGATGACGCCTTGTCTTGATCGCGCTCTTGCTCAGCCCCGCGAACCGCAGCTGGTCCGTGGTCGCCGCGCCGTGCTGCTTGGCGGCGAAGAACGCCGCCGCCGCATCGCCCCGCAGACCGCGACTCAGGATCGCGCGGGCATCGATGAATCCCCAGGGAAGCTCGTCCACGCCTCAATGAAGCCCGCAACTCGCGATTGTGCCCCCCGAACGTCAGCCACGTCCGGATCGCACCGACCCGCTGCTGAGGTTGAGGTCGCTATTCGCCCCGGACCTCAGCCACCCCAATGATCGGAGCGACGTTGCTGAGGTTGGGGCGGTAGGCGACCGCGGTTCCGCCCCGCCCTCGCCCCGACAGGTGCCGCCGGGCGTCAGCCGACAAGCCGCCGGCACCGACGGACCGAGAGACTCGCACCCTACGGTCGATACCGCGCGATCTGGACGATCATGTCGTCCTGGATGTTGTGCGCGGCGGTGAGGTCCCCGACCCCGTTCATCAGGATCGAGAACGCCACCAGGCCATTCCCGGACTTGCAGTAGCCCGACACGTTCGACACGCCGGTGATCGTGCCGGTCTTGCCGCGGCAACGGCCGGCGGCGACGGTGCCGCCCATGCGGCTTCCGAGCGTGCCGTCCTGCCCGGCGATCGACAGCGAGTTGAAGAGCTCGTCGCCGATGCCGTCCTCGTCGCGGATGGAGGTCAGGAGCTTGACCACGTCGCGTGGGGAGGAGCGGTTGTGGCGGGTGAGGCCGGAGCCGTCCTTGGCGTCGACCTTCGAGCCGAGGCCGGCGACGAACCGCTCGACGTCGGCGGCGCCCCCCTCCGTCGTGCCCTCGTGGGACTCGGTCGCGTCGAGCCGCTTGAGGAGCATCTCCGCGTAGAAGTTGTTCGAGGGCTTGTTGGTGGCCGCGACGAGCTGGGCGATCGTCTCCGACTCCCAGGACCCCACGGCCTCCTCCTTGCGGAGCTGCTGGGGGAGAGCCTTGACCTTGACCTTGCCGCCGATCTTGACCCCCTCGCCCCGGAGCTCGTCGCGGAACGCCCGCGCCGCCTCCTTGGCGGGATCCTCGTCGTAGGTCGAGCCGTCGAAGACGAGACCGCCGAGCGGCGCCAGGTAGGGGCTCGGGCCGTAGTTGGAATCGGCGACGCCGCGAAGCCGGTCGAAGATGCTGTCGTCGCCGTAGACCCGCCCGCTCACCCGCCTGATCCCGGCGTCACGCACGTCGTCGGCGAGGTCGGCGATCCCGGCTGATCCCAGCGTCGGGTCCCCGTCTCCGATCAGGTAGAGGTCGCCCGTCAGGGAGCCGGACTTGGAGATCTTGCCGTCGACCTTCACCCGGGTCTCGAGCCGGGTGCCGGCGCCGAGGGTTCCCAGGGCGGTGATCGTCGTGAAGAGCTTCTCGTTCGAGGCGAGCAGGCGCCGGCTTGCCCTCGTCGCGGTCGAAGAGCACCCGCTGCTTCTTCGCCTCGATGTCGTAGACGTAGAACCCGCTCGAGCCCGGCGCCTTGCGCGCGAGCGCGCCCAGCTTCCGCTCGAGCTTCCCGGCGCTGATCGGGCCGGCGCGCCGTGAGAGCGAGGGCCGCGAGACCCCGGGTGCGTCCGGGTTGGCCAGCCGGGCGTTGCCGGAGGCCGCGTGGGCACCCGTGGAAGCCCCGGCCGCAGCCGCGGGGATCAGCATCGCGACGATCGCCAGGATCGTCGCTCCCAGCGTCAAATCGGATGGTTCCGCCGCCCCGCATCGCCGCGAGTGTAGACACGGGTCCGGCCTCCGAGTTGCGGGGAGCGGGCGTAGAGTCGGGGCCGATGAGCAACGAGGATCAGCGGGAGGAATGGGGCGAAGGCGCCAAGGGCTGGGTCGCCAACGAGGCGCTGTTCGACGCCGTCCTCGCTCCGGTCACCGAGGCCATCCTCGACGACCGCCCCGGTCGCCTCCGGGGAGCGGATCCTCGATGTCGGCTGCGGCTCGGGGACCCTCCTGGCCGCCATCGCCGAGGCGGGAGCGGACGCCGTCGGCGTCGACATCTCCGAGGGGATGGCCGAGGCGGCCCGTCGGCGCGCTCCGGCAGCCACCGTCCTCGTCGCCGACGCGCAGGACGCCGACCTGCTCGAGCCTCGCTCCCGGTGCCCCGTTCGATCAGGTCATCTCGCGATTCGGGGTCATGTTCTTCGCCGACCCGACGACGGCCTTCGCCAACATCCGCGGCGCCTGCGCGCCCGGCGCCCGGCTCACCTTCGTCTGCTGGCGGACCTCCGGGGAGAACCAGATGTTCAGCCTCGGGACCGAGGTCCTGACCGCCCGGCTGGAGGAGCGGCCCTCACCTCCCGCGCCGGGATCGCCCGGACCAACCGCCTTCGCCGACCCCGCTCGTACCCGCGGCATCCTCGAGGACGCCGGCTGGAGCGGCATCGAGCTCGCCCCCTACGACTTCACGTGCGACTTCGGGGTGAACGGCACCGACGGCGTCGAGGAGAGGCTGACGATGATCCTGGGCACCATCAGCGGTCGCAAGGCCCGCCGTGAGCTCGAGCCGAAGCTCGGACCCGACGGCTGGCGAGGACCTCCTGGACGAGGTCCGCGAGGAGCTCAGGGCCCACCTCGTCGACGGCGCGATCCGCTTTCCGGGCGCCACGTGGCTCGTCACCGCCCGCAACGTGGGCGATGACGGCGGGTAGCGGCCCCCTCCCGACCTATAATTCGCCCTGCCGATGAGCGAGGTAGTCAAGCTCGATCCGGCGAAGCGGGCGAGGGGATCGTCCGCACGTCGCCGCCGCAGGTCCAAGACCGCCCTCGTTCTCGGCGGAGGCGGCTTCACGGGCGCGGTCTACGAGATCGGCGCCCTCCGGGCGTTCGATCTGCTTGCGGTCAACCGCAACGTCAACGACTTCGACGTCTACGTCGGGACCAGCGCCGGCTCCTTCGTCGGCAGCGCCGTCGCCAACGGCGTCACGCCCGAGGAGATGATGCGGGTCCTCAACAAGAAGCTGCCCTCGCCGCTGCGCGACATGGACCTCGGGATGCTTCTGCGTCCCAACTACAAGGGGTTCGCGGGCGCCGCCGCCAAGCTCCCGTTCCGCCTCGCCGGCGTTGCGAAGGACATCGGCAAGACCGTGCTCGAGACCTCCGTCATGGACGTTGCGACCGGCCTCGCGGCGGGCCTGCCGAAGGGCCTCTACACGGGCGCCGGCATCGAGGAGTACGTCGCCGAGATGCTCGCCGACCCCGATCGCACCGATGACTTCCGGATGCTCGAGCGCGAGCTCTACCTGACCGCCACCGAGATCGACACCACCGAGCGCATCGTGCTCGGCGACGGCGAGTGGGCCGACGTGCCGATCTCGCGCGCCGTCGCCGCCTCGACCGCGCTCCCGCTCGTCTACGAACCGGTCGAGATCAAGGGCCGGGAGATGATGGACGGCGGGATCCGCTCGACCACCAACATCGACATCGCGGTCGAGAAGGGCGCGAAGTTCATCGTCGTGGTCAACCCGATCGTCCCCTTCGTCAACGACTTCTCCAAGCGCGTCCCGACGCTCTTCGGCAGCCGCGTGCGCCGGATCTCCGACATGGGCTTCGTCGCCCTCGCCAACCAGGCGGTGCGGATGATCGCCCACGACCGGCTGCATCGGGCGGTCGAGGAGTGGGAGGTCAAGTACCCGGGCGTCGACATCATCCTCATCGAGCCGGAGTTCGGCGACGAGCTGATGTTCTCGACCTCGATCATGGACTACAAGGCGCGCCTGCAGATCGCCAAGCACGGCTTCGAGTCGGTGACGCTCCGGCTGGCCCGCGACTACGAGCGCTACAAGGCGATCGCCGAGCGCCACGGGATCGAGATCTCAGCCCGCCGGATCGAGCACGTGCTCAACCAGGTCGAGCGCGAGCGGGACCAGAGCCCCGCCTGGCGTCGCGTCTTCGAGCAGACGACGGCCGCGCTGCTCAGGTAGCTCACCAGCTCGCGCCGTTCTCGAGGCGCGCCGATCCGCTACTTGTCGTAGAGCGCGTCGACCTCGGCCAGGTACTTCTCGGCCACCACGTTCCGCTTCACCTTCATGGTCGGGGTGAGCTCGCCGCCCTCCTGTGAGAGGTCAGCCGGCAGGATCGCGATCTTCTTGACCTGCTCGACGCGGGCGAACTTCTCGTTGATCTGATCGACGTGGGCCATGATCACGGCCTTGACGTCGGCGTTCTCGGCGAGCGCGGCGGGATCGTTGGGAAGGTCGTGCTCGGAGGCGTAGGCGGCGGCCTCCTCGGGGTCGAGGGTCACCAGCGCCACCAGGTAGGGCCGGCGGTCGCCGATCACCACGCACTGGCTGACCAGCGGCAGCTGCTTGATCTCGGCCTCGAGGTTCGCGGGGGTGATGTTCTTGCCGCCCGCGGTGATGATGATGTCCTTCTTGCGGCCGGTGATCGAGAGGTAGCCGTCGGAGTCGATCTCGCCGAGGTCGCCCGTGTGGAGCCACCCGTCGACGATCGTCTCGTGCGTGGCCTCGTCGTTCTTGTAGTAGCCCTGGAAGATGTTGGGGCCGCTGATCAGCACCTCGCCGTCGTCGGCGATCTTGACCTCGCAGCCGTTGAAGGGCCGCCCGACGGTGCCGATCTTGTAGGCCTCGGGAGTTGAGATCGTGGCCGCGGTCGACGTCTCGGTCATGCCGTAGCCCTCGAGCACGAGCACGCCGGCGGCTTCGAAGAACCGGAGGATCTCGGGGTTGATCGGGGCGGCGCCGGAGACGCACTGGCGGATGTTGCCGCCGAAGATGCCGCGGACCTTGGAGAGGACCTGCTTGTCGGCGAAGGCGTACTGGCGCTTCAGCAGCCAGCCGGGCTCGCGGCCCTCGCGGACCGTCTCGCGGTAGCGGGAGCCGACGCCGATCGACCACCAGAAGATCTTCTTCTTGACGCCGCCCTGCTTGTCGACGGCTGCGGTCGCCGTCGAGTAGACCTTCTCGAAGATCCGCGGGACGGAGGGGAAGTACTGCGGCTTCACCTCGGAGAGGTTCGGGATGATCTTGAGCGGGTCGCGCTCCCAGTAGGCCAGGTTCGCGCCGACGTCGAAGCTCCCGAACTGGATCAGCAGCGCGAAGGAGTGGGCGAGGGGGAGGAAGAGGTAGGTGACGTCCTCGGGGTCGACGACGGACGCCTCCTGCGTCATGTCGAGCATCGCCCGGTAGTTCCCGTGGCTGATCACGCAGCCCTTCGGCGGCCCGGTGGTTCCCGACGTGTAGATGAAGGTGCAGATGTCGTCGGGGGTGACCGAGGAGTAGCGCGCCTCCCAGCCGGCCGGGTCGGCCCGCTCGCCGGCTGCCTCGATGGCGGCCATCGGGATCGCGTCGTCGGCCTCGCCCTCCATCAGGATCACGTGCTGGAGCATCGGCAGCCGGTCGCGCACCGTGCGGACCTTGACCAGCTGCTCCTCGTCCTCGACGACGACGACCTTGGCGTCGGAGTTCTCGAGCACGTAGTGGCACTCGTCGCTCGAGTTCGTCTGGTAGATCGGGACGACGGTGGCGCCGGCCGTCAGCGCCGCGAAGTCGAACAGCGTCCACTCGAGCCGGGTGTTGGCGAGGATCGAGACCTTGTCGCCCTTCTCGACCCCGAGATCCATCAGCCCGAGGGCGAGGACGCGGACGCGCTCGCCGACCTCGGCGTAGGTCAGATCAGCCCAGGACCCGGAGTCATCCTTGAACTTGACCGCCGGGCGGTCGCTGTATGCCTCGACCGCCCGCGGAAGCAGGTCGGCCACTGTGGCGCTGCCGGTTCCCCCGCTCGCGGCCGCGGTCGCGGTTGCGCTCTCCATCGCCGCTGAGTCTAGGGAACCGCGACCGAGACACCCGGCCGCGGTGGGGTCAGGCTGCTCGCTGAGGTTGCGTGGCGCTCAGCTGCCGGAGCGACGTCACGAACAACGTCTTGTCGATCCGCCCGTGGAAGATGGGAATTCCCATCTGCACGCATCTGGCGATCACCTCCTGACGCTTCATGTCGACCTCGCTTGCCAGCTCGGTGGGCGTCAGGTGATTTGCCAAAGCGGAACTCCTCCGTGGTTTGGGGCTTGTCCCCTTTCTATCGCTTGTGCCCGACGTGTCAAGGAATCTCGACCCGCCGATCGGCCCAATTCCCGCTCGGAGCGCATTCGAGGACATGTGTCCAACCCCCCTCCTGGCGAGTGGCGGCGGCCGACGCGGATCCGCCGACGAAGCGGGCATGCAGCGTTCACAGCCCGTTCCATTCCCAGTCCTCTTGGCCGCCGGTCTGCTGATCGCCGCCCTGCTCATGCTCGGTCCCGCGACCGAGCGCAGCCTGGCGGCATCTTGCAGCGGCGCCGACAAACCCGCTTACTCGATGAGCGACAAAGCGGCCGCGAAGGCCACGCTCTGCGAGCTCAACAAGGAGCGCTCCCAGCGTGGGATGAAGCCGCTCAAGTTCGACGGCAAGAACGCAGAAGGCCGCGGACAAGCACAACCGCGTGATGCTCAAGCAGAACTGCTTCTCGCACCTCTGTCCCGGTGAGAAGGATCTGGTGGCCCGCGTCGTCTCGACCGGCTACCTGCCCTGCACCTGCACCTGGGGCGTCGCCGAGAACCTCGCCTGGGGCGAGGGCTCGGAGTCCACGCCGGCCGCGGTGGTCGACGCCTGGATGAACTCCGCGAGCCACCGGGTGAACATCCTCAATCCCAAGTACGACGAGATCGGCATCGCCGTCGACGACGGCAGCCCCGACGGCCACGGCTCCGCCTCCACCTACACGACTGACTTCGGCTTCAAGAGCTGACGTCGCAACGCCCGGCCCGCGGCCGGTCGCGGGACAACCTCTCCTGGTCCGTCTCCGACCCCGTCACCCGGCGGGGTCGGAGTCGTTCCGGGGCCGGCTGACCGGGAACCGGGGTCGGGGCGCGACTACGATGCTGCGGCCATGGCGAGCGAGCCCAAGGAGACATCCCCGGCCGACTCGACGGACACGTTCGTCGAGTCCCTGATGGACACCGACCTGTATTCGATGGGCGCGTTCTTCTGCGATCAGCACCCCGAGCTCGTCGACGAGGTCGTCGAGCGCAGCGCCGAGATCGAGCGCGCCGGGCTCAGCTCCTACGCCGCCGGCGCCGAGATGGACGTCGAGGAGGCCTTCGGCGTGCTCCTGACCGGGCTGTCGGTCCGGTACTACAAGGCCGTCGCGGGCTAGCGGGAGCGTCATGCCGAGTCGCTGGATACCCCTCAGCCTGCTCACGGTCGGCGCGATCGGGCTGCTCGCCGCGCTCGTCTCGATCTCGATCGGGGAGAACCGGGAGGAGGAGCTCGTGATCTCCGGGACCGGTGAGGTGCAGGAGCTGATCGCCGGGATCCCGCAGCTCGACGAGCGCCTCGGCGTGGAGGAAGCGCCGATCACGCTGACCCTCTTCACCGACGTTCAGACGCCGCTCGCGGCCGACTACCAGCGCGACGTCGTCGACCCCTTCATCGAGGAGGAGGTCCGCACCGGGAACGCGCAGATCATCTTCAAGAACTTCGCGCTCGGGGCCAAGGAGGTGACGCTCGGCGGGATCGGCGTCGAGGCCGCGGCGGCCCAGGACCACGGCTGGCAGTACGCGGAGATGTTCTTCCGCAACCAGAGCGAGGCGCCTCAGCGCGGCGTCGATCAGGACTTCCTCGACGAGGTGGCGGCGAACACGCCGCGCCTCGAGGTGACCGCGTGGGAGGAGGCCTTCGACGACCCCGCGAGCGAGGAGGCGGCGACCGAGGACGCGGATCTGGCCGTGAACCTCCGGCTGCGGGGCGACGGCGTCGCCGTGAACGTCCAGGGGCCGAGCGGGAGCGTCCTCCTGCAGGACTCGCCGACGCGCGAGGAGATCGACGCCGCGATCGAGCGCGGTCGAGCTGAGCTGCCGGGGGTCGAACGGCCGGGGTCGACGGCCGGCGGTGGAGAGATATCGGGGCGCTCGGATTTGAACCGAGGACCTCACCGACCCGAACGGTGCGCGCTACCAGGCTGCGCCACGCCCCGAGAGAGATCGGCAGTGTAGTTACTCCTTCGCCAGCTCGGCGAAGAAGTCCAGCGCCGCCGGGTTCGCGAGGGATTCGCGGCTCGCGGCCTTGTCCGGGTCAGTTCCCATCAGGATCCGCTTGACCGGCACCTCGAGCACCTTGCCCGAGAGCGTCCGCGGGACCTCGGCGATCGCGCGCACCTCGTTGGGCACGTGGCGCGGCGAGCACTGCTCCCGCACCGCCCTCGCGATCCGCTTGGTCAGCTCGTCGTCGAGCTCGGCGCCCTCGGAGAGGACGACGAACAGCGGCATCCAGTTCTCCTCGCCGTCGCGGGGGACGTCGACGACGAGCGCGTCGGCGATCTCGTCGAGGGAGAGCACGGCGCGGTAGATCTCGCTGGTTCCCATGCGGATCCCGCCGCGGTTGATCGTCGAGTCGGAGCGGCCGTAGATGATCGCCGTGCCGCGGTCGGTGATCTCGATCCAGTCGCCGTGCCGCCAGATCCCGGGATAGGTGTCGTAGTAGCTCTCCCGCAGCCTGGTCCCGTCCTCGTCGCCCCAGAAGAAGATCGGCATCGACGGCATCGGCTGGGTGATCACCAGCTCGCCGACCTCGCCGACGAGATCCTCGCCGTCGGGGCCGTAGGCGTGGAGGTCGGCTCCCAGAGCGCGGGCCTGGAGCTCGCCCCGGTAGACGGGCAGCGTCGGGACCCCGCCGACGAACGCGGTGCAGACGTCGGTGCCGCCGGACGTCGAGAACAGCCACGTCTCCGCGCCGAGCTGCTCGTAGACCCAGGCGAAGCCCTCGGGGGAGAGGGGGGAGCCGGTGGAGCCGACCGCCTCGAGCTTCGAGAGGTCGCGTCCCGTCTCCCGGCTCGGTTCCCGCCTTCATGCAGCTGGCGATGAAGCTCGCGCTCGTCCCGAAGGTGGTGATCTCGGCCTCGGCGGCGAGATCCCAGAGCGTGTCGAGGTCGGGGTGGCCGGGATTGCCGTCGAAGAGGACGATCGAGGCCTCGGTCAGCAGCACCCCGACGAGGAAGTTCCACATCATCCAGCCCGTCGTCGTGAACCAGAAGACGCGATCGCCCTCCTGCGCGTCGAGGTGGAGGTGCATCTTCTTCAGGTGCTCGAGCAGGATGCCGCCGTGCCCGTGGACGATCGGCTTCGGCAGGCCCGTGGTCCCGGATGAGTAGAGGACCCAGAGCGGATGGTCGAAGGGGACGTCGGTGAACTCGAGCTCGGCGTCTGCCGGGCCCAGGAAGCCGTCCTCCCAGCCGGAGCCGTCGAGGTAGCCGAAGCGGACGACCTTCTCGAGCGAGGGGATCTCGGCCGCGATCGCGTCGACGATCGCGCTCCGGTCGAAGTCGCGGCCGCCGTAGCGGTAGCCGTCGACGGCGAGCATCACCTTCGGCTCGATCTGGGCGAAGCGGTCGATCACGCTGCGGGAGCCGAACTCCGGCGCCGCGCTGGACCAGATCGCTCCCAGCGATGCGGTGGCGAAGAACGCCGGGATCGTCTCGGCGATGTTGGGCAGGTAGGCGACGACGCGGTCACCCTCCCCGACGCCGAGCGCCTCGAGGCCGGCGCGGATCCTGGCCGTCTGCTCGGCCAGCTCGCCCCAGGTGAGCTCGCTCGAGCTCCCTGGATCTCGGAGGCGTGGCGGATCGCCACCCGCTCGGGATCGCGGTTGCGGAAGATCCGGCGGGCGAAGTTGACGCGCGCCTCGGGGAACCAGACGGCCCCGGGCATCGAGGCATCGGTCAGCGCCGGGCCCGGGTCTCCCTCGCCGGCCTCGTAGTGGTCCCAGATCGTGCGCCAGAAGCGCGGGACGTCCTCGATCGACCAGCGCCACTGGCCCGTCGTAGTCGTCGGGGAGGCCGTGCTCGCGGGCGAAGCGGGTGATCGCGGCCCGTTCGATCCGCTCCGGCGTGGGCTCCCAGAGCAGCTTTGGTGCGTCGTCAGGCATGCGACGGGCCATCCTAGATAACCGCCGCGGATCCTCTGCTGCGCGTCCGGTCCGCGAGGTGCCCGCAGCCTTGACTTCGAGGGCGCTTGAAGTTGCAGAATCAGGCGGAGCCCGATGCGGGTATAGATTCGACTGAACCCAAAGCAGAGATCCAGAGCAAGGAGACGAACCCGATGGCTTACGAAGTTCCCGACCTTCCATATGACTACGACGCGCTCGAGCCGCACATCGACGAGGCGACCATGCGCGTGCACCACGACAAGCACCACCAGGCTTACGTCGACAAGGCCAACGCCGCCCTCGAGGGCACGGAGTGGGCCGACAAGGACGTCGAGGATGTCCTCAAGGACCTCGACAGCCTCCCGGCCGACAAGCAGGGCCCGGTCCGCAACAACGCGGGTGGCCACGCCAACCACACGTTCTTCTGGCAGATCATGAGCCCCGACGGCGGCGGCGAGCCCTCAGGCGCGCTGGCCGACGCGATCAACGAGAAGTTCGGCGACTTCGACTCCTTCAAGGAGGAGTTCAAGGCGGCCGGCATCGGTCAGTTCGGCTCCGGCTGGGCATGGCTCGTGCATGACGGCAGCGGGGTCGCGGTGACGAAGACCGCGAACCAGGACTCGCCGGTCTCCGCAGGCCAGACGCCGCTTCTCGGCGCAGACGTCTGGGAGCACGCCTACTACCTCAAGTACCAGAACAAGCGTCCCGATTACCTGGATGCCTTCTGGAACGTCGTCAACTGGGAAGAGGTCAGCCGCCGGTTCGACGCGGTGTCCTAACCTGGAAGGACGATTTCGTAGAGGTTGCGGGGTCCGGTCGCCGCCGGGCCCCGGGTGAACAACCGACGGACGGCCCGCCGAATGGCGGGCCTTCGTCGTTGTAGGGGGTTGCGGCGGGAGCGGGGTGGGGGGCCGTCCGAGGGGCGGTTTGGTCGTGAGGGGAGCCGCGCGATTGCAATAGAGGGGTGTGGAGACCCTCGATTGCGGATGGTGGGGCTCGGCCGGCAAGCAGTGAGCGATCGCTCAGGCCGAGCGGCCACCCCCGTGGCCGCCCCGCCGAATCACCGCCGACCTAGAACTTGACCTCGACCGGCTCGCGCTCGGTCGCGTCCGTGATCTCGAAGAACTCGCGGGCCGTGAAGCCGCCCGAGTTGGCCACGACGGAGTTCGGGAAGATCTGGATCTTCGTGTTGTAGGCCTGGACGTTCGAGTTGTAGATGCGGCGGGAGGCCTGGATCTCGTCCTCGATCTCGCTCAGGTTGCGGGAGAGCTGCTGGAAGTTCTCGGTGGCGCGGAGGTTCGGGTACTGCTCGGCGACGGCGCGGAGGTCGGTGAGGGAGCCGGAGAGCTTGGCCTCGGCCTCCTGGGTGGCCTCGACGGACTGGGCCTTCATGGCCTCGGCGCGGGCGTTGGTCACCGCGGTGAAGGTGGACTGCTCGTGGGTGGCGTAGCCCTTGACGGTCTCGACCAGGTTCGGGACGAGGTCGTGGCGGCGCTTGAGCTGGACGTCGATGCCGCTCCAGGACTCATCGACGCGGTTCCGGGACCCGATGATCCCGTTGCGGATGAGGATGAAGATCAGCCCGACGAGGGCGATCAGGGCGACGACGACGATGATTGCGATGACCATGGCGCGGCACTCTAGCCGCAACCATCGCCGGATGGAAGATTCTCTTCTCGAAGGCCCCTTAATGACAACTCAACGCAGGGCCGGCGCCATTCCCATGGAATGCGTGCATGGGTGCATCGGTTGTGCTTTGACACTTGCCGAATGGCCCTGTTAGTTTCGATCGTCCAGGGCAGAAATCCCGCTTGGGAAGCGGGAACGAAGGGTGCGGCCGAGGTGAGAGGCGCAGAGATGGTAGGTCGGGTGGTGGCCCTCGTGGCCCTCGTTGCCGTGCTCGTCGCCGTCGTCCTCGTGGTCTCCGGGGGCGGTGGCGGCGGCGATTACGAGGTGACCGCCGAGTTCACGAACGCCTCCCAGCTCGTCAAGGGCAACGAGGTGACGATCGGCGGTACGCGCGCGGGCAGCGTCGAGTCGATCGAGCTCGGCGCCGAACGGCAACGCGCTCGTCTCGTTCTCGGTCGACGAGGAGTTCACGCCGCTTCCCGCCGGCACGATCGCCCAGGTCCGCTCCTACTCGCTCTCGGGCGTTGCGAACCGCCAGATCCAGCTGACGCTGCCCCCAGACGATCAGGGCGGCGACCCGATCGAGGACGGCGACACGATGGACCGCACCCAGACGATCTCGGAGGTGGACCTCGACGAGATCTTCAACACGCTGGACCCGGAGACGGTCAACGACTTCAAGAAGGTCATCAAGGGCTTCTCGACCACCGTCGACGGCGACGCCGCCCTGCAGGCGAACAAGGGCTTCCGGTACCTCAACCCGTTCCTGTCGACCTCGCGTCGCACCTTCGCCGAGCTCACGCGCGACACCCCGGCGCTCGAGCAGCTCATCGTCAACGGCGCGAAGCTCTCGAAGACCGTCGTCCAGCCGCCGCGCCGACCTCGCGGCCCTCGTCGGGAACCTCGACCAGATGATGGGCGCGCTCTCGCGCCAGCGGACCGCGCTTGCGACCTCGATCCGCGAGCTGCCCGACTTCATGCGGAACTTCAACACGACCTCGGTCAACCTCCGCGCCACCCTCGACGACCTCGACCCGCTCGTCGACGCCTCCAAGCCGGTCGCCGAGCGCCTCAGCCCGTTCTTCGCCAACTTCCGCAGCGCCTCGGCCAACCTCGTGCCGACGATCCGCGACCTCGACACGATCGTCGAGGACCCGGGTCGCGACAACGACCTCGTCGACCTCACCCGCCTGCAGCCGCGCCTCGCCAAGTATCGCGGTCGATCGGCTTCAAGGCGAACGGCAGCCCAGCGCCGGGGCGCGTTCCCCGAATCCGCGCAGTCGCTTCACGACAGCCTCGACGAGCTCGCCTTCTTCCGCGCCTACTCGCCTGAGCTGACCGGCTGGTTCGACGACTTCGGCCACTCCGGCCTCGTCGACGCGAACGGCGGCATCGGCCGCATCGGCACCACGTTCAACACGTTCTCGCTGGGCGCGAACGACCTGCCGCTGATCGACCTCGGCAACCTCCTGCCGGGTCTGACGACGCCGTTGGGCGCCGTCACCGGCCAGGACCTCTTCGACATCGGCAACTTCAAGCGCTGCCCGGGCTCGAACGAGCGCCCCGCGCCCGATGGCTCCAACCCCTGGACCGACGGCGGCGACGTCAACTGCGACCCCTCGATCATCCCGCCGGGAGACTGACGTGAGGCGGATCGCAGCAATCCTCTGCATCGTCGCCGCGGCGATCGGCGTCGGGCTGACCACGTCCGCGACGGGCGACGACGACCCGCACCTATTACATCGAGCTCGACAACGCCTTCGGCATCACCAAGGGGTCCGAGGTGAAGGTCGCGGGCGTCGCGGCCGGCGAGGTCACCGACCTCCTCATCAACTCCCACAAGCGGGCCGTCATCAAGGTCGAGCTGAGCGGTCCCGTCTCCGTCCTCGGCGAGGGGACGATCTGCAGCAGCGAGCCGCAGTCCCTCATCGCCGAGTACTTCATCGATTGCACGCCCAAGGGCGATCCGATCGAGCAGATCGACGGCAGCGAGGACGACCACGTCGAGCAGCCCGACATCCCGGTCGACCAGACCCGGCAGACGGTCCAGAACGACCTCGTCCTGAGCACGATGCGGCTGCCGTTCCGCGAGCGGCTGACGCTGCTGGTCAACGAGTTCGGCACCGCCCTCGCCGGCAACTCCGAGAACCTCAACCAGGCGATCAGGCGCGGCGCTCCGGCGCTCCGCGAGACGCAGAAGGTGTTCGACCTCCTGGCGAGCCAGAACACGATCATCCGCGACCTCAACGCCAACTCCGACGTGATCATCGGCAAGCTCGCCGACCGCCGCCAGGACGTCGTCGACTTCATCGAGGAGACGAAGGACACAGCCGAGGTCTCGGCCTCCCGCCGCGACGACCTCTCCCAGAACTTCGCCCTGCTCGACGACTTCCTCGCCGAGCTCGAGCCGACGATGGTCGAGCTCAACGACGTCGCGGTCGAGGGGACGCCGCTCGCCGCCAACCTCCGCCGGGCCGCTCCGGGCCTGAACCAGCTCTCGCGCAACCTCCCGGACTTCAACCCCGCCGCCACGGACGCGCTCGTCAGCCTGGGCAAGACCTCGGTCACCGGCAAGCGCGCGCTCGACAAGAGCCGCGACGAGATCCGGATCCTGGCGAAGGCCTCGAAGAAGTCCTTCTCGGTCGCCGACACGCTCTCCAACTTCCTCCGCGACATCGACGACCCCAACCGCGCCGTCGAGACCGACGCGCGCGCCAACGCCGACACCGGGCGCAAGGGGGAGACGGGCTACACCGGCATGGAGGGGCTCCTCAACTACGTCTACTACCAGGCCGGCGCGATCAACCAGTACGACGAGATCGGCCACCTCCTGCACTTCTCGATCTTCGAGGTCGGCACCGGCCCCTGCTCGAACTACAACCCGGGCCGCTACGACCCCGACGGGCCGGGCCCGCAGGAGGCCGGAGTCGGCGTGCCGGACGCCACCGGCGACGCGGCGACCACCAACGTCCTCGATGCCAACCGCTGCGTCGCCTGGCTCGGACCGAACCAGCCGGGCCTGAACCAGGCGGTCGACGTCCCGCCCTACAGCCCCAAGGCCTGCCCGGAGGGCTCGACCGACCTCGCGCATCTGCAACCCCGATGGGCCGGAGACGACGTCAGGCTTCGACAGGACGGACAAGGGGAGCGGCGACGGCGGCTTCGACGACGCGACCTCCCCCGACGGGACCGACGACGAGCGGCGATCCCGCCGGCGGCGACTCCGGACCGGGACCGGGACCGACGACGGCGGCCCCGGACGAGGGCGAGACGCCGCCCTCCGGTACCGACCCGGCCGTGCCGACCGACCCGGCCGTCCCCGGCGATCCCGATGGCTCCGGCCTCGGCGACTCGGCGACATCCTCGCCCCGATCACGGGCTCCCAGCGCCAGGGCGCGGCCGCCGCCAACAACGACCTCCTCGGATTCCTCTTCGGGAACTGACCATGAGCGCCGCCATCCACATCCCCACCGCAGCGAGGGCGCTCGATGAGCCGCCGCCGCTCGCCGCTCGCCGCGCTGGCCTCGTCGCCGACGATGGTCGGCGCGATCACGACGCTGATCGTCGTCGTCGCCGTGTTCCTGGCCTACAACGCCAACAACGGCCTGCCGTTCGTGCCGGTCTACCGCGTCTCGGTGGTCGTTCCCAACGCCTCCCGGCTCGTCGAGAACAACGAGGTCCGGATCGGCGGCGCGCGCGTCGGAGTCGTCGAGTCGATCACCCCGGTCCGCCCCGAGGACTTCGACGAGAACGCGCCGGAGAGCACCGACACCGGCGACGTCGCCGCCAAGCTGAGCCTGAAGCTGGACGAGTCGGCCGGCGCCGTTGCCCGTGAACTCGATCTTCCGGATTCGTTACCGCTCGGCCTTCGGCCTCAAGTACCTCGACATCACGCGCGGTGACGGTCCGGGTGCCGAGGAGGGCTTCACCTTCAACGGCACCAACGACAACGACGACCCCGCCGACGACGACGCCCAGATCCTCTCGATCGAGGAGGTCGAGCAGAACGACGGCGGCGACGACGGCACCTTCATCGCGCAGACCGAGTTCGACGAGATCGGCAACACGTTCGATCAGCCGACCCGCAACGCGATCCGCGAGAACCTGCTCGGCTACGGCGACGCGTTCGCCGCCCGCGGGAGCTCGCTGAACCAGGCGATCGCCGCGCTCAATCCGCTGCTGACCAACCTGCAAGCCCGTCGCGGAGACCCTCAACGATCCCGAGACCAACCTCGCCAGGTTCTTCCCGGCCCTGGCCAGGACCGCCGCGATCGTCGCGCCCGTCGCCGACCAGAACGCTGAGCTCTTCCGCAACATGGCCGACACCTTCGCGGCGATCGGCGCCGACCCGGCGGCGCTGCAGGCGACCATCTCCGGCGGTCCGCCCGCGCTCCAGACCGGCATCGACACCCTCCCCGCCCAGCAGCCCTTCCTCGCGCGATTTCGCCGAGCTCGAGCGCCGGCTCAATCCCGGCGTCAAGGACCTGCGCGCTGTCGCTGCCGAGCCTGAACGCCGCCATCACGCGTCGGCACCCCGGTGCTCGCACGGAGCGTCGCCGCCAACCAGCGCCTGCGCGGCGTGTTCCGCTCGATCGAGAACCTCGCCGAGCAGCCGACGACGAAGAGCTCGCTCAAGCGGCTCGGGACGCTGTTCGACGAGGCCAACCCGCTCGCGAAGTACGTCGTCCCGGCCCAGACCGTCTGCAACTACTGGAACTACTTCTGGACGCTGCTGCCCGAGCACCTCACCGAGCGCGACGCAACCGGCTACTCCCAGCGCGTGTCGCTGATCGCCTCGCCGCCCGGGCTCGCTGACGGTGGACCTCGACCTCGACGGTCCCGGCGGCCTGCCCGGCGTCGCAACCTCACGCCTCCCGGCGGGGCAGAGGTGGAGACGCCGCTCTCGGCCGCCGGCTACTCGGGCGCTCAGGCCAACGGCAAGGCCGGCGCTCTCGTCGCCGACCCCGGGGCAGTTCGAGCCCCACGAGCTGCCGATCCTCCACGCCAACCCGGGCGGCCCGACCGGCCAGGACGGCGAGAACTGCCAGCCCGGCCAGACCGGCTACGTGCTCGGCAAGCTGCAGATCCCCGGCCAGGGCGACGCGAACCCGGCCGTCATCGTTCCCGACCTCCCCGGCGACCAGGGCGCCGACCGACCGTCTACTGGAACCAGGACGGCACGCGTGAGCTGCGCGACACCCGCGTCGAAGCGAGGCAGCCATGAGGGCCCGCGGCGGCAAGCGCCTCCCGAACTGGGCGATCGGCCTGGTGATGCTCGTCGTCCTCGCGGTGGCGTCCTACGTGGCGTTCACCAAGAGCGTTCCGTGGGGCGGCGGCACCGAGGTCACGGCGGTCTTCAACTCGGCGCAGAACCTGCGACCGAACTCGCCCGTCCGGATCGCCGGCGTCGAGGTCGGCAAGGTGACCAAGGTCGAGCCGCTCGATCCCGACAACGAGGACGGCGAGGCGGCGACCGGCAGCGTCCCGACGGGCGCCGAGGTGACGATGGAGATCGACGACGACGGCCTGCCGTTCAAGGAGGACGCGCAGTTCACGCTGAAGCCGCGGCTGTTCCTCGAGGGCAACCTGTTCGTCGACGTCCAGCCCGGCAGCCCCTCATCGCCCGACGATCGACCCCGAGGACTTCACGTATCCGGCATCGCAGACGGCGAACACGGTCCAGCTCGACCAGATCCTCACCGGCTCGTTCCAGGCGGACTCGCGGCAAGAACCTGCAGATCTTCCTCGACCAGTTCGGCACGGCTCTCGTCGACGCCGGGGGCGCGCAGTCCCTGCGGACCCTGAACAAGGTCTCGCCGGGAGCGTTCCGCTACACGTCCGAGGTGAACCAGGCGCTGCTCGGCGAGAACCCGCACGACCTCTCGAGCCTCATCGTCAACCTCGATCGGGTCGTCCGCAGCCTCAACGCCTCCGGGCCGGACCTCGCCGACCTGATCACGAACCTGCGCGTGACCACCGGCAGCTTCGCCGCAGCAGAGCGTCCCGCTCGAGGCGGCGATCCAGGAGCTGCCGAACACGATCGCGGCCGGCAACACGGCGTTCGCCAGCCTCAACGCCTCCTTCCCCGCGACCCGCGCCTTCGCCCGCGAGATCCTCCCGGGCGTCGAGACCGCACCGGCGACCCTCGACGCCGCGACGCCGCTGCTCGAGCAGCTCAGCCTGCTCGCCCGCCCGCAGGAGCTCCGCGGGCTCGTCGCCGACCTGCGCCCGACCGTGCCGAAGCTGGCGAAGCTGACCCGGGAGACGATCCCGTTCCTGAAGCAGGCCCGGGCGCTCTCCAGCTGCTTCAACACCGTGATCATCCCCTGGGCCAACGATCGCGTCACCGGCGGACCCGTCTACGACGCCTCCCACGGCTCGGAGGGCCGGATCTTCGAGGAGACGGCCTACGGGCTCGCGGGCATCGCCGGCGAGAGCCGCTCCGGCGACGCGAACGGCCAGTACATCCGCGTGATCGGCGGCGGCGGCACCAACACCGTGGTCACGAACGACCGAATCCACCGGCGGCACCCCGCTGGCGGGCCTGACGCCGTTCCCGATCGACGGGGCGATGCCGCCGCTCAACGCCTCGGCGAAGACCCCCTACAAGCCCAAGGCGCCCTGCGAGAACCAGGAGGCGCCGAACCTCGCCGCGGTGCCCGGCGCGGCGCCGACGCAGATGTCTGCGCCGGGCGCGCTGCCGGCCTCGGGCCCGGCCGCGGACCTCATCAGCCGACAGCACCGAGGCACTGACCTCGGCCGCCGAGGCGGCGCAGGCGGCCGAGGGCGACGACGACAAGCTGGCGGGCCGCCTCGAGGCCGAGGCGATGCGGGACATGCGCAACTTCTACGAGACCTACGGCGGCTGAGCGATGGGCACAGCGATCAGAAAGCACTTCCGGGACTTCGTCGCAATCGCGCTGATGCTCGTCGTCGGGCTCTTCGCGGCGTACGTGATCGTCCAGAACCAGCGGCTGCGGATCCCGGTGCTCGAGGACAAGCCCTTCGAGCTCAAGGCCGAGTTCACGACGGCCCAGGCGGTCGTCCCCGGCCAGGGTCAGACGATCCGGGTCGCCGGGGTGAAGGTCGGTGACGTCCAGAACGTCGAGCTCGAGGACGGGGTCGCGGTCGTCACCTTCGGGATGGACCGCGAGTACCTGCCCGTCTACGAGAACGCGGCGATCCTGCTGCGCCCTCAGACCGGCCTCAAGGACATGTTCTTCGAGATGGACCCGGGGACGCCCGACGCCGGCGAGGTCGAGGACGGCGGGATGATCCCGCTCGAGAACACCGCGCCCGACGTGAACGTCGACGAGCTGCTCGCGGCGCTCGACTCCGACACCCAGGCCTACCTGCGCCTGCTGCTCGTCGGCGCCGGTCAGGGCCTCGACGGTCGCGGGAAGGACCTCGGCAAGGTCCTCGGCTCCCTCGGCCCGCTGACGAAGGACCTCGACGCGATCAACTCGAAGGTCGCCGAGCGCAAGGATGCCCTGCGGCGGCTGATCACCAACTTCAACCTGCTGACCAAGGAGGTCGGCAAGAGCGAGCAGAGCCTGACCGACCTCGTGCGCTTCTCGAACACGACGATCGGCGCGATCGCCGAGCAGGATCCGAGCGTCCAGCGCGCGATCCAGCAGCTGCCGGGCACCCTGGAGCAGTCCACCGAGACGCTGAACAACCTCGCCGCCTTCGCCGACGAGCTCGGCCCCGCCTTCGACACGCTCCGGCCGTTCGCCCGCAACCTCGACGAGGTCAACGCCTCGACGAAGAAGCTGGCGCTCGCGACCACGCCGGTGATCAAGGACCAGATCCGCCCGTTCGTGCGCTCCGCGCGCGGCCCGGTCAACGACCTCGACACGGCCGCCGGGCCGCCTGGCCAAGGCGACGCCGAAGCTGACGGTGCTCGGCAAGAAGATCAACCGCCTCGGGAACATGGCGGCCTACAACCCGAACGGGGCGGAGGCGCCGGGCACGCCGAACCGTGACGAGGGCTACCTGTTCTGGGCGGCGTGGCTCGGCCACAACTCGAGCTCGGTCTTCCAGGTCCAGGACGCCCACGGCGTCGACCGCCGCATCTACCTGACCATCGGCTGCGACGAGGCGCTCAGCCTGCTCGGCTCGAGCCCGCTCGCGCCCGCGGTCACGGGTCTGGGCACAGCTGTTCGCCGCCGGCGGACCGTTCGCGGGGGCCTGCTGATGCAGAAGTCCGCCCCTTCAGTCGGCCGCGTCCTGATCGCCGTCGGGTTCGCGCTCTCGTGCTTCGGCCTGCTGCTCTTCCTCTGGGTGGCGTTCGGCGGCCCGGTGCCGCTCGCCGCCAAGAGCTACCGGTTCACGGTCACCTTCCCCGAGGCCACGCAGCTCGCCAACGAGTCCGACGTTCGCATCGGCGGCGTCTCCGTCGGCAAGGTCAAGACGGTCGAGCTGGCGCCGATCGAGGACCAGATCAACGGCCAGGACACGGTCGAGGCGGAGATCGAGATCGAGCCCGAGTTCGCGCCGATCTCGAGCGACGCGAAGGCGATCCTGCGGCAGAAGACGCTGCTCGGCGAGACCTACGTCGAGCTCACGCCGGGAACCGAGCCCGGAACGGAGCCAGCCGACGAAGGGACCGTCGTGTCGCTCGGGTCGGCGGCCAACAACCCCGACGGCACGACCGATGGCGTGGAGTCCATCCCCGAGGACGGCAGCCTCGGCCTCGGCCAGGTCCAGGACCAGACGCAGATCGACGAGATCTTCAACGCCCTCGACGAGGAGACGCGCACCGCCTTCCAGCGCTGGCAGCAGGGCCTTGCGGTGGCGATCAAGGGCCGCAGCCTCGACCTCAACGACTCCCTCGGCAACCTCGGACCGTTCCTCGGCGACACCACCGAGGTCGTCTCCCTGCTGCGCCGGCAGAAGACCTCCCTCCAGGGCCTGGTCCGCGACACCGGCACGGTCTTCGACGCGCTGAGCGAGCGGGACGGCCAGCTTGCGACGGCGATCACCGGCTCCCAGGAGACGTTCGAGGCGCTCGCCTCCGAGAGCGACGCGCTGAGCGATCTCTTCCAGGTCGCGCCGACGTTCGAGAGCGAGACCCAGCTGACCCTCAACCGCCTCGACGAGTTCCAGGCGAACACCCGGCCGCTGGTCCAGCAGCTGCTGCCGGTCGCCAACGACATCTCGCCGACGCTGCGGAGCGTCCGGCAGCTGTCGCCGAACCTGGAGTCGCTCTTCTACGACCTCGACGACCTGACGCGAGCCTCGAAGAAGGGCTTCCCGGCGCTCTCGCGTTCGCTCAAGGGCCTCGACCCGGTGCTGACCGAGCTCGACCCGTTCCTCTCGAACCTCAACCCGGTCGTGAGCTGGCTCAGCTACTACCGGACGGGCGTCACCGACTTCCTCTCCAACCCGCCGGTCGGCCTCTCGGGTCAGCTGACGCCGCAGCCCGGCCAGCCCTCGCCGCGCCACGCGCTCAAGCAGTTCGGCTACATCACCCAGGAGTCGCTCGCGGTCTACCCGAACCGCCTGCCGGAGAACCGCGGCAACGGCTACCTCCAGCCGTTCGACCAGATCGTCGAGCAGGGAGCCGCGGCGCGGAACGGGATCTTCCCCAACTTCGACTGCAACAACACCGGCGGCGAGCGCCTGCCGGGCGACGGCGGCACGCCGACGGTCTCGACGTCCGAGGATCCGCTGCCGGCCGGCCTGCTCGGCGATCAGGCCTTCGCTCCCTGCTACGTCGCACCGGATTTCCAGGGCGAGTTCGGGGGCACGCACTTCCCGCAGGTCACGCAGGACCCCTGATCCCTCAGACTCTCCCCCTGTGAGTGCGAAGGAGGATCGAGAGTCGTGGATCGCCGCCGTCAACGCGGTCGCCGAGGATCGCGGGCTGCGCTACGAGGAGGTCGGCGGGATCAACGCGCGCGACGCACCCGCGGCGCTCTGCCCCGGCGGCGCGAACCGGCTGACGGGGGAGCTGGCGCCGGACTTCTGGGGCTCCAGCTGCGACGCGCAGGAGCACGAGGAAGGCGGCTTCTTCTCCAAGGTCGTGCTTCCCGGCGCCCTGCTGGCGAAGGCTCACACCCCTGACCTGACCAAGGTGGTGCCGGCCTTCGACGTCGAGTCGATCGAGGCGACCCCCGACGAGCAGCTGCGCCGCCGCAGCCGCAAGCGCGTGCAGTTCGAGAGCATCGACTTCAACAAGCGCTTCATCGCGACCGTCCCCGACGGGCACGACCCGATCGCCCTGCGCGAGCTCTTCAGCCCCGGTTTCCTCGACTGGGCGACGACGATCGACCGCGAGGTCGATTTCGGCGCCTCCGACCGCCAGATGTACTTCCTCTGGCGGCTCCGGGAGCGGAGCCGCGAGGAGCTCGAGCTCGCCCTCGACAACGCCGGGCAGCTCTTCAACCGAATCCGCTGGGAGCTCGAGGAGAGCGGGGAGGCGACCTACCCGACCGGCCCCTGGTACGCCGGGATGGAGCCCTTCCCCGGCGGTGAGCCGCCGCCCCCTGCGGAGGCTCAGGCCTCGTCGTAGCCGGGTTCGCCCGGCAGCAGGACGTCGAAGGAGTCCGCGGTGCCGACGAGCTTCGGCGTCAGCGGAACGACCGGCCTGCCGGCGGCGTCGGCCAGCACCGAGTCGGCGTCGGCGTGCGCCCGCAGCTCCTCGAGGTGCTTGACCGTGGGGAAGGAGAGCTCGAAGCTTCCCGCCGCGTAGTCGGTGAGCGCCGCCGACGGGGAGACCCAGCGGGCGGCCGCCATCTCGACGCCATCCGGCTCCGGCTTGGCATGCGAGGGGCCGAGGCCGACGTAGAAGCGCGTGTCGAAGCGCATCGGCACCTCGAGGGGCGTGATCCAGCGCGACCAGGGGCGGAGCTCGGCCGGGTCGACCGTCGAGGCCGCTCTCCTCACCGAGCTCGCGGGCCCCGCAGACCCGGTGGGCGAGCTCGTCCGCCTCGACTCCCTCCATCGGGTTCGCGGCCGCGGCTTCCCGGTCGGCGTCCTCGACGCAGCCGCCGGCGAACACCCAGACGTTCGGCATGAAGCGGGCGTCCGGACCGCGCTGGAGCATCAGCACCTCGAGCCCGCGGTCGGAGTGCTTGCCGCCGCGCCGCAGCAGGATCACGGTGGCGGCGGGGCGTGGCGTGGCGGGCGCTGCTTCGATGCGGCCACTCTACGTTAGGCTCCGCCGCCGATGAGCGAAGCAGCTGCGAAGACCCAGTGGATCTGCACCTCCTGCGGATACGTCTACGACCCGGCTGAGGGCGATCCCGACGGCGGCATCCCCGCCGGGACCGAGTTCGAGGACATCCCAGACGGCTGGTTCTGCCCCGTCTGCGGCGCTCGCAAGAGCGACTTCGAGCAGCTCTAGTCGAGCGCCCGCTCGCGGCGCCGGCGCCGCGGCCCGGCTGATCAGCAGCCAGGCGATGGTCAGCAGGATCGCCGCGGGGACCAGGATGGCCGCCGCGATCAGGAGGATCCCCGCGATGTCCTTCAGAACCTCCTCGGCGTCGTCGAGGTAGTCGCCGAGGCTCTTGTCGTCGTCGTCGCCCTTGCTCGAGGAGGCGTCTCGGTCTCCCTCGATGGTCAGGGAGACATCGGAGAGCTGGGCTCGGCGCGAGAGCTTGTCGAAGACGGCCTCGGCCTGGGCGATCTCCTTGCGGACATCGGAGATCTGGATGCGGATCGCCTCCGCCTCCTCGTCGGTGGTCGCGTTGCCCGAGGGCCTCGATCAGACCCTCGCGCTCAGCCTCGGCGTCCTCGAGCTCGTCCTGCGCGGTCACGTAGGGGTGGGTGATGTCCAGCGAGGACTCCTCGAGCGAGCGAACGTCGCCGATCTCGGTCAGGCGGTCGATCGCCTCGTCGAGGTTCCGGGTCGGGACGATCAGCTCGAGCGTCGCCGTGGCGTCCTCGCCGGCGGTCCGGACGTTCGAGGACGCGACGATGCCGTCGAGGTCGCGGGTGATCCCGATCGCCTCGTCGGAGACGCCGTTGACGTCCTCGGGGGGAGCGGCGAGCGCAAGCGTCACGTCCCGCTCCACCTTGCGGTTGGTGGTGCCGGGGGAGATGGCGCCGTCCTCGCGGCCGTCTGTCCCGAAGTCGAGTGCCTCCGTCCGCGGATTGGACATCGAGGTCGGGGGCGGCGGACGGCGCCGCCAGCTCGCCCGAGCTGTCACCCGAGGCGGCGGCATCGTCTGACGTCGTCGGCATCTGCTCGGCGTCCAGGGCCCCGCCCTGGCTCTCGAGCGACTGGAAGTCGCTGCTCACCATGCTGTCGTCTCCGTCGCCACCCGACAGCGTCGCCGCGGCGACAACCGCGACCACGGCGAGCGTCGCCAGGCCGGCGACGGCGGGAGTCATCCGCCGCGGCATCAACGAGCCGATGGCGGAGGCGAAGTCGGCGAAGCCGCGGCGGCCGTCGTCGGGCCGCCGCGGGAACCTCTGCTCGACCGCCTGATCGAGCTCAGCCGACCAGTCCGGGTCGGCCTCGGGTCGCTCCTCGCTCAGCATCTCCGCGAGCTCGGCCCAGCCGGCGAGGTCCGGGTCGACCGGCCGGCCCGCGAGGGCCGCGTCGATCGCCTCGAGCTCGCGCTCGGCCTGGGGGTCCGGCTCGCCGGTCCGCTCACGCAGCCTCATCGCATGCCCTCCTCAGCTTGGCCAGGGTCCGGTGGAGCCGGGTCCCGGCGTTGGATTCGCTCACGCCGATCACGGTCGCGATCTCGGAATTGGAGAGACCGCCGAAGAACTTCAGGGAGACGAGCTCCCGCTCGCGGGCGTCAAGCGCCTTCATCGCCTCGCGCAGCGCGGTGCGGCGGACGGCGCCCTCGGCGAGCTCGTGCGGCTCGGCGGCGTCGACGTCCTCGGGGTCCGCGGCCAGCTCGGCGATCCGCTTGCGCCTGCGGAGCTCGTCGAGCGCCGCGTTCCGCGCGATCCCGAAGACCCAGGCCCGGCGGTTCCCCTTGCGGGAGTCGAAGCTGGCCCGCTTGCGGTAGGCGCGCTCGAAGGCCTGGGCGGTCACGTCCTCGGCGGCCGAGCGGTCCCGGAGCAGCCCGCAGACGTAGGCGAAGACGTCGTCGCGGGATTCGCGGTAGAGGCTGTCGAAGACCAGCTCGGTCTTCATGGATGCCGTCCCGGCGGCCGGGGAAGGTGCTGTCGCAACCTGCTGCACGTCATCACTACGGCGCTGCTCCCGTTTCATCACAGGAGATCTCCGGGACCCCGAACGGCGATCTGCCGCGCCACGTCTACGGCAGCTTCAGAGCTCGCGCCAGGACTCGGTCCATGCGCCTTCGCGGGAAGGGCCCGGCTGGCCGTCCGCATCACGTGCGCGTCACGGCCGATCAGATAGCGGGCCCGGGGCCGCTTCGCGGTCAGCGCCCGCTCGATGACCTCGGCCGCCTTCTCCGCGGGGATGCCGCGGGCGCCGGTCTCGGCGCTCGCCTTCGCGGTTGCCAGCATCGCCTTCTCGTAGAGCTCGAGCGCCTTCGCGGGCAGCCGCTGCTGCAGCTCGGCGAAGATCTCCGCGCCGCTCTCGCCAGATCTCGGTGGCGATGCTCCCCGGCTCGATGGCGATCGTCTCGATCCCCCAGGGCCGCAGCTCGACCCGCAGGCAGTCGCTCATCGCCTCGAAGGCGAACTTCGAGGCCGAGTAGGGACCGAAGAACGGCGTCGCGAGCAGGCCGCCGACGGACGTGATGTTCACGATCCTCCCGCGCGTCTTCCGGAGCGACGGGATCATCGCCTGCGTCACCGCGATCTGGCCGATGAGGTTGACCTCGAACTGGCGCCTGATGTCCTCGACCGGGATGAACTCGAGCGGTCCGACGTGGGCGGTCCCGGCGTTGTTGACGAGACCGTGGATGCCCTCCGGCGCGATCGTCTCGACGCGTTCGCGGAAGAGGTCGATCGCGGCGGAATCGGTCACGTCCACGATCAGCGGCGTCAGCCGGTCGCTGCCCGCGGCGGCAAGCGCCTCGGCGTCCTCGTCGCGGCGCACCCCGGCGAGCACCCGCCAGCCCGGCGGCGTCGAGCCGCAGGGCCGTCGCCCGGCCGATCCCGGTCGAGCAGCCGGTGATGACGACGGTCCGGGCGGCGCTCATGCCGCCCTGCGCTCGTCGGCGGCGGGATCGGCGTGGATCCGCGGGACCGCACCGTCGTCGTAGGCGCCCGCGACGGCCTCCCGGATCGACTCGGCGGTGATCGCGACCAGCCGCTCGAGGTCGGGCTCGGAGATCGCGAGCGGCGGCATCAGCACCACGGTGTCGCCGAGGGGGCGGACGATCGCGCCGCGCCTGCGCGCCGCCAGCGTCACCCGATGGCCCAGCCGCAGGCCGGGGTCGTGCTCGCCGAGGTCGATCCCGGTCATCAGCCCGCGGTTCCTGACCTCGGCGACCTCGTCCATCGCGGCGACGTCGGCGAGCAGCTCGCCGAGCAGCCTGATCTTCGGCTGGATCTCCGCGAGCGTGTCCTCCTCGGCGAAGACGTCGAGGCTGGCGATCGCCGCCGCGCACGCCAGCGGGTTGCCGGTGAACGTGTGGCCGTGGAAGAAGGTGCGGAACTCCTCGTGCTCGCCGAGGAAGCCCTCGTAGATGCGCTCGGTCGTCAGCGTCGCCGCGAGCGGCATGTAGCCGTTGGTGAGCCCCTTGCCGAGGCAGAGGATGTCGGGGGAGACGTCCTCCTGCTCGCAGGCGAACATGGTGCCGGTGCGGCCGAAGCCGGTTGCGACCTCGTCGCAGATCAGGAGCACGCCGTGGGCGTCGCAGAGCTCGCGGACCCGGGCCAGGTAGCCGGGCGGCTGGACCAGGATCCCGCCGGCGCCCTGGACGAGCGGCTCGACGATCACCGCCGCGATCTCCTCGCCGTGCGCGGCCAGGACCCGCTCGAGCGCCTCCCCATCACCGGCCTGCACGCAGTGCTTGGGGAAGAGCAGCGGCTCGTAGGCGCCGTGGAAGAGGTCGATGCCACCGAGCGAGACGGCCCCGATGGTGTCGCCGTGGTAGCCCTCGGCGAGGCCGACGAACGAGGTGCGGCGCGCGTGCTGGCCGCCGCGCTGGCGCCAGTACTGGAAGGCCATCTTCAGCGCGATCTCGGTCGCGGTCGAGCCGGCGTCGGAGTAGAAGACGCGGTTCAGCCCCGGGGGCGCGATCTCGACGAGCCGCGCGGCGAGCTCGGCGGCCGGGGCGTGGGTGAGCCCGAGCATCGTTGAATGGGCGATGCGGTCGAGCTGGTCGCGGATCGCCGCGTCGATGGTCGGGTGCCGGTGACCGTGGACGTTGCACCAGAGCGACGAGGTGCCGTCGATGTAGCGGTTGCCGTCGGCGTCGATCAGGTCGGTGCCCTCGCCGCGCTCGATGACGACGGGCTCCTCCTCGGTCCATCCGCGCTGCTGCGTGAACGGATGCCAGAGGTGCGCGTGGTCGAGCTCGGCGACGGTCTTACTCACGGCATGGACGCTAGGTCCGGGCGCGGTCGGAGCCGGAGCGCCGGCGAGCCGCAAATTGGGCGTTTGCGCGCGGCTCAGAGCAGGCCGAGGTCCGGCCAGCTCTCCATGTCCGTCGAGATCGATCTTCGGCAGCGTCACGACCTCCGCGCCTCCCAGCTCCGCGATCGTCTCCAGGTTGGAGCGGTGCACCTTGGTCGGGCGCTTCGGCCACGGGGTGAGGACGACGGCGCGGACGTCGAGGTCGGCCGTCCACGCGGCCTCGATCGTCAGCAGGGTGTGGTTGATCGTGCCGAGGCCGGGGGAGGCGACGACGACGAGCGGCAACGCGAGGTCGGCCGCCAGGTTGCGGATCAGGTAGCCGGGGGCGAGCGGTACGAGGAGGCCGCCGACCCCTTCGCAGATCAGGAGGTCGCGACCCTTCCGCGCGGCAGCCGCGGCGTCGAGGAGGCGCTTCGGCTCGATCTCCTCGCCCTCCATCTCCGCCCCGAGGTGCGGGGAGACGGGCGGTCCGTAGCGGTAGGGGGCGATCTCCTCGTCGCTCTGCTCGCTCCCGGAGGCGCGCCGCAGCAGGGCGTGGTCGCTCTCGCCGCCGTCGTCGAGGCCGGAGACCGCCGGCTTGAAGACCCCGACCGACTTCCCGGCCGCGGCGGCCGATCGCGCGAGGACGGCGGCGACGACGCTCTTGCCGACGTCGGTGCCGGTCCCGGTGACGAACAGCCCGCGGGACCCGGGCAGGGCCGGGTAGGCGCTCACGCGCGCGGGGCTGCCTCGGGCCGCTCGGAGAGCCGGCGGCGGATCACCTGGAGCGAGCCCGGGCCCGGATCCGGCAGGTCGATCGACCACTCGCCGGAGGCTGAGACGTCCTCGACCGCGGCGGCGATGACGCGCGCGGCCTCGCGGAGCTCCTGCTCGTCGTGGGTCGCCATCACCGTCAGGCGCAGGCGCGAGGTCCCGTCGGGGACCGTCGGCGGGCGAATCGCCTGCGCGTAGACCCCGTCGCGGAGCGCCCGCGAGCAGCTGGCCATCGCCCGGTCGGGATCGCCGATCGGGACCGGGATGATCTGCGCGCCCGAGCCGCCGGGCTCGAGCCCGTTGGCGGCGAGGGCGGAGCGCAGCGTCGAGGCGTTGGCGCGGAGGCGGTCGACGAGCTCGGGCTGGGTCTCGATCACCGCGAGCGCCGCTTCGGCGGCGGCCGCGCTCGCCGGCGGAAGGCCCGTGGAGAAGATGAGCGGGCGCGCGGTGTTGACGAGCAGCTCGCGCACCTCCGAGCTGACGCACGCGTAGGCGCCGTAGCTCCCGAGCGCCTTGCCGAGGGTCCCGACGAGGACGTCGACCTGACCCTCGAGCCCGGCCTCGGCGACCGAGCCGCGGCCACCCGGGCCGAGGGTGCCGACGGCGTGGGCGTCGTCGATCATCAGCAGGGCGCCGAAGCGGTCGGCCAGCGTCCGCAGCCAGGAGAGCCGAGCGACGTCGCCGTCCATCGAGAAGAGGCCGTCGCTGACGATCAGCGCCGCTCGGCCGCGATGCTGCCCGAGGCCCCAGGCGAGGTGCTCGAGATCGCGGTGGCGGTAGACGAAGGTCTCGGCGCCGGCGAGCCGGCAGCCGTCGATGATGCTCGCGTGGTTGAGCTCGTCGCTGAAGACGACCTCGCCCTTCCCGGCGAGCGACGCGACGATCCCCGAGTTGGCGAGGAACCCGGAGCCGAAGAGCAGCGCGGACTCGGTCCCGTGGAAGGCGGCGAGTCGCTCCTCGAGCCGCTCGTGCGGCCGCATGTTCCCGGAGATGAGCCGCGAGGCCCCAGCGCCGGTCCCCCAGCGCTCGATGGCGTCGATGGCGGCGGCGGTGACGGCCGGATGGGTGGTCAGCCCGAGGTAGTCGTTGGAGCAGAGAAGGAGCACGTCCTCCCCATCAACCCGAACCCGAGGCCCTTGCGCGGACTCAACGGTCCGCATGCGCCGCAGCAAGCCCACTGTCCTTGATCCCCTTGAGGCGTTCAGAGGGACCGGGTCGCCGAACTCGACCGCACGCAGCGGCGGCGCGGGAGGGGGAGGGGTCACAGGGCCCTCCACCCGACCCGGGCGAAGCCCGGGGCCCTGGGAGCCCTCCCCCTCCCGCGCCGCCACGATGCTCACGCGGCCTCTCGGCGAGCCGGCCGCGGATAAGCCGGCGGCTTGTCCTTCTTCTTGATCACCCGCAGCTGCGTCGACGGGTCCCAGAACGGCGCCTCCTCCTGCGAGTCGATCAGATCGTCGATCGGCGTCTTCGGCGCGTCCCCCTCGAGCCAGCCGTCGCGGTTGTCCGGCCGCGGGTTGGAGCCGTTGTCGGGCTGGCGGGCGACGCTCAGGCCGAGGTCGGTGAACATCTTGCGGTCGTCCGCGGGCTCGGCTCCCAGGGTCGTCAGGAAGTTGCCCATCATCACGCCGTTGAGCCCGGCCTTGACGGCCAGCGGCTGCAGCTCGTGGAGGTTCTCCACCCGGCCCCCGCAGAGGCGGAACAGCGCATCGGGGAGGATCAGGCGGAAGATCGCGATCCACTTGACCACGTCCCACGGATCCATCATGTCGCGGTCGCCGAACTTCGTTCCCGAGCGCGGGTTGAGCAGGTTGATCGGGACCGAGGTCGGGTCGATCTCCGAGAGCTCGAACGCCATCTCGACCCGCTGCCGCGGGGACTCGCCGAGGTTGAGGATGCCGCCGACGCACGTCTCCATCCCCGCCTCGCGGACCGCGTCGATGGTCCGGATCCGGCCCTCGTACTTGACGGTGGTCGTGACCTCGTCGTAGTAGGAGCGGGCGGTCTCGACGTTGTGATGGACGCGCTGGATCCCGGCCTCGGCGAGCTGGTTGGCGCGGTCCGGTGAGATGTGGCCGACCGAGGCGCAGCGCTTCAGGTTCGTCTTCTCAGCGACCAGCTTGGCGCCCTCGAGGATCTTCGCGAAGTCCCGCTTGGACAGGCCCTGGCCCTGGGTGACCATGCAGAAGCGGTGCGCGCCGGCGGCCTCGGCGGCCTTGGCGTGCTCGAGGATCTGCTCCGGCTCCATCATCGCGTGCATCGGCGTGTCCGCCTCGGCGTAGCGGGACTGGGCGCAGAAGCCGCAGTCCTCGGCGCAGCCTCCCGACTTCGCGTTGACCAGCGAGCACATGTCGGTGGATGACGCCGAAGTTGCCCTGCCGGACCTCCCATGCGCGCTCGACGAGCTCGCCGATGTCCTCGTGGTCGGTCAGCTCCCCGAGCTCCATCGCTTCCTCGAACGTGATCAACGGTGCCAAGGGGGCGCCTCCCTGAGATACGGCGCGCTGGGGTTGCGCGGCTGGTTTGCTGCGAGGTTCGACTGTAGGAAGCGGCGCGGACGCCTCCGGGACCTGCTCGAGGGGTCTGACCCTCTTTAGGTTGGGTCGAGGGCCGACGGGTACCCTGCGCCGCCGATGCGTCGGCACCTGCTGATCACGTTCGCATGCGTGGGCCTCGCCGCGGCACTCGTCATCGCCTGCGGCAGCTCCGATGGGAACGGGGACGGCAAGGGCAAGGGCGGCGGGAAGGTCGAGCAGGTCTCCGCCAGCGGCCGCCGCCGACAAGCCGAACGTCATCTTCATCTACACCGACGATCAGAACGTCTACGACTTCAAGCGGAAGTACATGCCGGAGACGTTCAAGCTCCTGCGGCGGGAGGGCACGAACTTCAGCGACTTCGTCGTCGCGACCCCGCTCTGCTGCCCCTCCCGCGCGACCTACATCACCGGCGGCTATCCGCACAACGACGGCGTCTTCTCCAACCCCTCGGGCTACCGGAACCTCGAGAACAAGCGCAACACCCTCCAGGTCTGGATGCGCAACGCGGGCTACCGGACCGCGTGGGTCGGCAAGTACCTGCAGGGCTACGACCAGTACGCCGAGGACGAGTTCGCGAAGGCCCCGCCCGGGATCGACATCTGGAACCCGACGTTCGAGCCCCGCTACTACGACTACGACATCGGGCTGAACGGGAAGCGCGTCCACAAGGGCGAGCGGTCCCGCGACTACTACACGACCGTCGTGAACGATCTCGCGACCGACGTGATCAGGAAGCAGGCCAAGGAGAAGCGGCCGTTGTTCATGACCCTGAACAACCTCGGCCCCCACCACGGCTACGGCAAGGGCGGCCGCTGCACCAACCTCGTGCCGCCGGCCCCGCAGGACATCGGGCTGTTCAAGAACGGCAAGGTGCCGCGGACGCCGAACTTCGACGAGGCCGACACCTCCGACAAGCCGGAGGTCGTGGTTCCGTTCCCGCCCCTGAAGCAGAGCCGCATCGCCAAGCTCGACCTCACCGCCGGCTGCCGGCAGGCCTCGCTCGCCTCGGTCGACCGCGGCGTCGCCGACATCTACAGGACGCTGAAACGGACCGGCGAGCTCGACAACACCGTGATCTTCTTCACCTCCGACAACGGGATCGAGCAGGGCCAGCACCGCATCGGCGGCAAGAACGTCCCCTACGAGGAGGCGCTGCTCCAGCCGCTCGTCGTCCTCGGGGGCAAGAAGGCGCTGGGAGGCGAGCAGGTCCCCGACGTGCCGGAGCTGACCTCCAACATCGACCTCGCGCCGACGATCCTCGAGCTCGGGGACGCCGAGCCCTGCGGCAAGCCCGGCGAGTGCCGCGATCTCGACGGCTCCTCGCTGCTGCCGCTGATGCTCGGCGAGAAGGCGCAGACGCCCTTCGGCCCCGACCGCGACATCCTCGTCGAGGGCGGCAAGGGCGGCACCGACTGCCTCTACTCCGGGATCCGCACCGCGGACGTCAACTTCACGCTCCACGCGAAGCTCACGAGCGGCGGCGAGTGCATCCGCGACGCCGGGGAGGAGCTCTACGACCTCACCGGAGAGCTGACGGGGAACGCCGATCCCTACGAGCTCGACAACCTGCTTTCAGAGGTCACGCCCGGCCACGACGACCCTGCCGTCACGGCTGAGGTGAAGCGTCTCCGCGCTCGTCTGTCTGAGCTGCAGGAGTGCTCCGGGGCTTCTTGCCGTTAGGGGGCTTGGACTCGTTGGCCTCGGCGGCCTGCTCCCCGCACCTGCGCAGCACGTGTCCGTACCAACCGAGGTACTCGTCCCAGTTGGAGTTCCAGTAGTCGGTGTCGTGACCGCCGTCTGAGCGCTTGACGACCGGGAAGGCCCCGTTGTCGCGCAGTGCCTCCTCGAAGGCGTCGTCGCCGTCGAGGAAGGGGTCGTCGTCACCGGCGTCGAGCCAGATCCGCATCCCCGCGTAGGGGTTCGGGTCCTCGCCGGCGA
Organism: uncultured Solirubrobacterales bacterium; assembly: GCA_963740845.1. Classification (GTDB taxonomy): domain Bacteria; phylum Actinomycetota; class Thermoleophilia; order Solirubrobacterales; family 70-9; genus RHKX01. Next base: position 339,586 of record CAVUFM010000012.1, on the reverse strand, counting down.
TCTCGATGATGTCGTTCGCCTCGAAGTCGTCGGCGTCGTCGAAGGCGCCGTCGGCCGCCTCGCCGGCGCTCTTCCAGATCGTCGGGGAGTGGCCCGCGACGGCGCAGAAGGTGTCAGGTCGCAGGCGGGCGAGGTCGTAGGCGCCGTAGCCGCCCATCGAGATGCCGCCGATCGCGACCTTCGCGGGGTCGATGTCGAACCGCTCGACGAGCAGGGGAATGAGCTCATCGAGCACGTAGCTGCCCCAGTCGCCGCTGTCGCGGTCGTGCCAGAAGGAGGCGTCGCCGCCGTTCGGGAAGGCCATCACCGGCGCGCGCGTCTTGAGCTCGTTCAGCCCCTTGAACATCTCGTCGTCGAGGTAGCTCGTCTCGTCCTCGCCGCGGCCGTGCAGGAAGACGACGAGGGAGCGGTCGTTGGCGGGCGCGCCCTTCGGGACGACGACCTTGACCGCCATCTTGCGGTCGAGCACCGTGCTGTCGATCTCCTTGGTCCGGATCGTCGCCCCGTAGGTGTTGCGGGTGGAGTCGTCCTCGAGCCAGAGCCGGTCGATCGCGAGCGACGCCGCGGCGATCAGGACGGCGGCGAGGACGCGCACCGCGAGGTAGCGGCGCGAGTAGGGGGAGCCCTCGGGCGCGGGGGGGACCTCGGGGGTACCGGGGTTCTCGGGAAGCTCCGGTTCGCTCACGCACGCGAAGGTAACCGGGAATCCTCCGCTTCGCGTCCGGTTCCCGTGCCCAGCGAGCCCCGCAGAGCCGCAGCCTCCGTAAGAAGTAGTAAGTTCTACTTCCTACTTTGGCCATCCTGGGAACCCGCATAGACAAGGCGTCCGACGCCTACCGGATCAACCGGGAGACGATGCTCGAGCGCCTCGAGAAGCTCGACGAGGAGCAGGCGAAGGCGCGGCTCGGCGGCGGCGAGAAGCGGATCGAGCGTCACCACTCCCGCGGCCGCCTGCTCCCTCGCGAGCGAATTGAGCTCTTGCTTGACCGTGACTCGCCATTCCTGGAGATCGGCGCCCTCGCCGCCTACGGCTCCGAGTACGAGGTCGGCGGCTCCCAGGTCTGCGGGATCGGCGTGGTGGAGGGAGTCGAGTGTCTGGTCGGCGGCTCCGACCCGACGGTCCGCGGCGGCACCTCCAACCCCTACACGCTCCGCAAGAACCTGCGCGCGCAGGAGATCGCGATGACCAACCGGCTCCCGGCGATCGGCTTCGTCGAGTCCGGCGGCGCCGACCTGCCCGCGGCAGAAGGAGATCTTCGTTCCCGGCGGCGCCAACTTCCGCAACCTGACCCGGAAGTCGGCGGCGGGGATCCCGACGGTTGCGATCGTCACCGGCAACGCAACCGCCGGCGGCGCCTACCAGCCGGGGATGAGCGACTACACGGTGATGATCAAGGAGCAGGGGCTCGTCTTCCTCGGCGGCCCGCCGCTGGTGAAGATGGCGACCGGCGAGGACGCGGAGGAGGAGGCGCTCGGCGGCGCCGAGATGCACGCGCGCGTCTCCGGCGTCAACGAGTTCATCGCCGCCGACGAGTACGACGCCGCCCGGATCGGCCGCGAGATCGTCCGCAACCTGAACTGGCGCAAGCTCGGACCGGAGCCGCGCGGGGAGGGGCTCGAGCCGGTCCACGACGCCGAGGAGCTGCTCGGGATCGCCTCCCACGACCTCAAGGTCCCCTTCGAGGCTCGCGAGGTGATCGCCCGGATCGTCGACGGGTCCCGCTTCGACGAGTTCAAGCCCGCCTACGGGAACCAGCTCGTCACGGGCTGGGCGGAGCTCCACGGCTGGCCGGTCGCGATCCTCGCCAACAACGGCGTGATCTTCAACGAGGACGCCGAGAAGGCCGCCCACTTCATCCAGCTCGCCGACCGCGTCGACACGCCGCTCCTGTTCCTGCAGAACACGATGGGCTACATCGTCGGCGAGGAGTACGAGCAGCGCGGGATCGTCAAGGCCGGCGCGAAGATGATCAACGCGGTCGCCAACGCCGGGGTGCCGAAGCTGACGCTGATGATGGGCGGCTCCTACGGCGCCGGCAACTACGGCATGTGCGGTCGCAGCTTCGAGCCGCGGTTCATCTTCAGCTGGCCGAACCACAAGACCGCGGTGATGGGGCCGAAGCAGCTCGCCGGCGTGATGGAGATCGTCATGCGAGCCGGCGCCGAGCGGCGCGGGATCGAGGTCGACGAGGACGCCCTCTCGGCCGGGACCAAGGCGGTCGAGGACCAGATCGAGCGCGAGTCCGACGCGTTCGTCGCGAGCGGTGAGCTCTGGGACGACGGGATCATCGACCCCCGCGACACGAGGACCGTCCTCGGGATTGCGCTTTCGGCGGCCTGCTCGCAGGTCGTCGAGGGCTCCGGCCGCTTCGGCATCTTCCGGATGTAGGTGCGGATGACTGACCTCGCCACCAGGCCGTTCGCCAAGGTCCTCGTCGCCAACCGCGGCGAGATCGCCCGCCGCGTGTTCGCCGGCTGCCGCCGGCTCGGACTCGCGACCGTCGCGATCCACTCCGACCCCGACGCCAAGGCGCCGTTCGTCGCCGAGGCCGACGAGGCGGTCTCCCTCGAGGGGACGACGGCCGCCGAGACCTACCTCGACGTATCCAAGGTGCTCGACGCCGCGGCTCGCACCGGCGCCGAGGCGATCCACCCCGGCTACGGCTTCCTCGCCGAGAACGCCGCCTTCGCCCAGGCGGTGATCGATGCCGGGCTCGTCTGGATCGGCCCGCCGCCGGCGGCCATCGAGGCGATGGGCTCGAAGGTCGGAGCGCGTGCGCTGATGGCGGAGGCCGGGGTCCCGGTCGTCCCCGGCGCGGACCTCGGCGAGGGCTCCGACCTCGCGGCGGAGGCCGAGCGCGTCGGCTACCCGCTGCTGGTGAAGGCGTCCGCCGGCGGCGGCGGCAAGGGCATGCGCCCGGTGGCGAGCGCCGACGAGCTCGAGGACGCGGTCGCGGGAGCGCGCCGCGAGGCCGAGTCCGCGTTCGGCGATCCGACCGTCTTCATCGAGCGCCTGCTGCGAGCGGCCGCGCCACATCGAGATCCAGCTCCTCGCCGACACCCACGGCTCGACGGTCAGCCTCGGCGAGCGCGAGTGCTCGATCCAGCGGCGGCATCAGAAGGTCGTCGAGGAGGCGCCTTCGCCGCGCGTCGATCCGGAGCTGCGCGAGCGGCTCGGAGCCGCCGCGGTGGCGGCAGCCGAGGCGGTCGGCTACGTCGGCGCCGGCACGGTCGAGTTCATGCTCGAGGAGGGCGGGGAGTTCTTCTTCCTCGAGATGAACACGCGGCTGCAGGTCGAGCATCCCGTGACCGAGATGGTCCTCGGGCTCGATCTCGTCGCCGAGCAGCTGCGGATCGCCGCGGGCCAGCCGCTGTCGAGCGCAGCCCGCGAGCCGCGCATCGAGGGGCATGCGATCGAGGTGCGCCTCTACGCGGAGGACCCGGCGTCGGGATACCTGCCGCAGACGGGGATGCTCGAAGGGTTCGAGATCCCGGGAGCTGAGCCGTTCGCGGTGCCGACCGGTTCGGGCGCGCCCGCCGATCTTCGGCTCGACTCCGGCTTCGAGGCGGGCTCGGAGGTCAGCCCCCACTACGACCCGATGCTCGCGAAGGTGATCGCCTGGGCGCCGTCGCGCGGGGAGGCGGCCGCGCGCCTGGCTTCAGCGCTGCGCCGCGCACACGTCCACGGGACCGTCACCAACCGCGACCTGCTGGTTCGCGTGCTCACCGACGCCGGCTTCCTCGCGGGCGAGACCGACACCGGCTTCCTCGAGCGGGGTGGGGAGGAGCTGCTCGCGCCGCTCGTCGACCCCGAGGGCGAGCGGCTGCACGCGGCCGCCGCCGCGCTTGCGGCGATGGCGGCGCGCCGGGCGGAGACCCGCGTGCTCGGCTTCGTCCCCGCCGGGTTCCGCAACAACCCCTCCGAGCCGCAGCGGATCGGCTTCGCCGGGGGCGACGGCGATCTCGAGGTGCTCTATGCCCTTCGCCGCGACGGGCTCGAGCTCTCGGTCGGCGGGGAGGAGCTCGCCGGGGCCGCGATCCGCTCCCTGAGCCCGGACCTCGTCGAGCTCGAGAGCGGTGGCGTCTCCCGCCGCTACGAGGTCGCCCGCGCCGGTGACGTCCACCACGTCAACAGCGCGCTCGGTCAATCGAGCCTGCGAGAGCTCCCGCGGTTCCCGACCGGCGAGGAGGCGCTCGGGGAGGGCGCCCTGGTCGCACCGATGCCGGGCAAGGTGATCAAGCTCGCGGTCTCGGAGGGCTCCGAGGTCGAGGCGGGCGACGTGATCGTGGTGCTCGAGGCGATGAAGATGGAGCACGAGCTGACGGCACCGACCGCCGGCACCGTCGCCGATCTCCGGGTCGCCGAGGGCGATCAGGTCGAGTCCGGCGCGCCGCTGGCCGTGGTCGAGCCGACGGGCTAGTCCCGCCGGACCTCGTAGGCGATCACGCCCGGCCGCTCCGAGCGGGCCGGTGTCATCCCCGCGCGCGTCATGACGTCGATCGACGCCTGCAGGTCCGGGCAGGGTCTCGGCGCGAACCACGCTCGCGCCGCGCTCCCAGCCCGCCGCGATCATCGCCTCGGCGGCCTCGGTCGCATAACCCCGGCCGCGGGCGGAGGCGACGAGCGCGTAGCCGATCTCGATGACCCCGTCATCGCCGGGCGGGCCCTTGAAGCCGCCCTCGCCGATCAGCCGCGGGCCCTCGCCGTCGCGGGCGACGAAGTAGTGCAGCCACCAGCCGTCGGCGCCGGGCTCGGCAAGCGCCTCCTGCATGCGCCCGACGAGCACGTCGGTGTGGAAGGGGGGAGGCCAGTCGGGCGGCAGCTCCGCCCCGAGCGCGGCGGCGAGGGCCTCGGCGGATTCGAGATCGGCGGCGAGCAGCTCCTGGGTCGCGGGGACGAGCAGGAGGCGCTCGGAGTCGATCGGGACGGGGGTCACTCCGCCTCGTCGGGGATCAACGCTCCCCCGGCGGCAGCCCACAGATACAGGGAAGCCAGCGTCCGGTTCGGGCTCCAGCGCCGTGCGATCTCGACGGCCTCCTCCGGCGTCGGCGGCTCCTCGAGCTCGTAGGCGATCTGGACCCCGCGGCGGAGGCCGAGGTCGCCGCCGCTGAAGACGTCGGGCCGGCCGAGGTCGAAGATCAGGAACATCTCGGCGCTCCAGAGGCCGAGGCCCTTCAGCGCGACGAGCGTCTCGATCACCTCCTCGTCGGATGCTTCGTCGAGCTCGTCGGGGCGCAGCTCGCCCGAATCGACCGCCTCGCCGACGCCGATCATGTAGCTCGCCTTGCGGCCGCTCAGACCGGCGGCCCGGAGGATCTCCTCGGTGCCCGGTTCGGTGAGCTGCGCCGCGCTCGGCGGGCCGTCGAAGGCGTCGAGAACGCGGTTCCAGATCGTCTGCGCGGCGGCGGTCGACACCTGCTGGCCGGCGATGATGCGGCAGATCGCCTCGAGCCGATCGCCGGTCCGGGAGGCGAGCCTCGCCGCGATCACGTCATGGTCGATCGCCTCGATCAGACGCCGCGATCGCGGGGTCGGAGGCGGCGAGCTCGGCGTGGGCGGGGGAGTGGTGGTCGGTGGACACGCCTTCTAGCGGCCCTTCCACTCGGGCGGGCGCTTCTCGCCGAACGCGCGGATGCCCTCGCGGAAGTCCTCGGAGGCGAAGCATGACTCACGCAACGCCACCAGCTCCTCCACCTGCTTGGGGCTGAGGCGCGGGAACTGGGTGAGGGTCTCGATCGCGTGCTTGTTCCCGGTCAGGGAGAGGGGTGCGTTGCCCGCGATGCCGCGTGCCAGCTCCAAGGCCCGCTCCTCTATGTCTGAAGCGGGATGGACCTCGTGGACGAGACCGATCTCCTCGGCCCGCGCGCCCTCGTAGGTGCGTCCGGTGAGGAAGAGCTCCTTGGTCCGGGGGACGCCGACGCAGTCGATGAACCGCTCGAGGCCGGTGTGGCCGTAGATCAGGCCGAGCTTGGCGGGCGGCATGCCGAGCTTCGCCTCGGCGGCGCAGACGCGCAGGTCGCAGCGGACGGCGAGCTCGAGGCCCCCGCCGAGGCAGTGACCGTTGATCGCCGCGACGACCGGATAGGGATGAGCGCTGATCGCGTCCATCGCCTCGGTGAAGGGGTGGGCAACCAGCGCCTCGGCGTCGCGCTCGAACGTCTCGTCGGGGATGCCGCCGATGTCGTAGCCGGCCGAGAACGCCTTGCCCTCGCCGGTGATGATCACGCAGCGGACGTCGATGCCGTGATCGAGGCGGGGGAGGGTCGCGGCGATCGCGTCGAGGACCGCATGGGTGAGCGGATTGCGCCGGTCGGGGTTGGTGAGGGTGAGCCGCGCGACGGCATCGGCGGGGAAGTCGAGCCGCAGCTCGCCTCCGGCCATGGTCTGGGGCTCCAGGGACGCCATCGCGGCAGCGTATGGGAGCGGGACTGGCTGGGCAGCCAGGGGCGCCCACCGAGGGCCTCCGGGCGGTAACGTCCACACCGACCGGAATCCCAGCGCCGACGAGGAGACACGAAGTGGAACCGACTGCAACGCCCGAGGCACCCGTCACCACCAACGGCAAGCCGGAGGGGAACACCGTCGAGGTTCACAACCCCGCCACCGGTGCGCTCATCGGCAGCGTCCCCGCGATGTCTCCCGACGAGGTGACCGAGGCGGTCGCCCGCGCCCGCGCCGCGCAGCCCGCCTGGGAGGCCATCGGCTTCGCCGAGCGCGGCCGGATCCTGCGCCGGATGCAGAAGTGGACGCTCGACAACTCCGAGCGGATCATCTCCACGATCGTCGCCGAGAACGGCAAGACCTACGAGGACGCGCAGATGGCCGAGGTCTCCTACGCCGCCTCGGCCTTCGGCTTCTGGGCCAAGAACGCCCCCGAGTTCCTCGCCGACGAGAAGGTCAAGTCGGCCTCCCCGTTCGTGATGGGCCGCAAGCTCGTCGTCCGCTACGCCCCGGTCGGCGTCGTCGGCGTGATCGGCCCGTGGAACTACCCGCTCACCAACTCCTTCGGTGACTGCATCCCGGCGCTCGCCGCCGGCAACTCCGTCGTGCTGAAGCCGGCGACGCTCACCCCGATGACCTCGCTGGTCATGGCCGAGGGCCTGCGCGAGTGCGGCGTCCCCGACAACGTCTTCCAGGTCACGGTCGGCGAGGGCTCGAAGATCGGCAACGCGCTGATCGACGCGGTCGACTTCGTCATGTTCACCGGCTCGACCGAGGTCGGCAAGAAGGTGATGATGCGGGCCGCGGAGACCCTGACCGGTACCGCGATGGAGCTCGGCGGCAAGGATCCGATGATCGTCCTCGAGGACGCGAACCTCGAGCGCGCCGCCAACGCCGCCGTCCACTACTCGATGCAGAACGGCGGCCAGACCTGCATCTCGGTCGAGCGCGTCTACGTCGAGGCCCCGGTCTACGAGGACTTCGTCGGTCGCGTCACCGAGAAGATGCGCGCGCTGCGCCAGGGCGTTCCCGGCGGACCCGCCGTCACGGACGTCGGCGCGATGACCTCCCCCGAGCAGACCGACCTCGTCGAGCAGCAGGTCAACGACGCGGTCGCCGCGGGCGCCCGCGCCGTCGTCGGCGGCAAGCGCGGGACGGGTCCCGGCGACTTCTTCGAGCCGACCCTGCTCCTCGACGTCGACCACACCATGGAGGCGATGACCGAGGAGACCTTCGGTCCCGACGCTCCCGGTGATGAAGGTCGCCGACGCCGACGAGGCGATCCGCCTCTCCAACGACTCGCCCTACGGGCTCCAGGCCTCCGTCTGGACCAAGGACACCGGTCGCGGCGAGGAGATCGCCCGCCGGCTCGAGTCCGGCGTGGTCTGCATCAACGACGCGCAGCTCAACTACGTCGCGCTCGAGCTGCCGATGGGCGGCTGGAAGGACTCCGGCGTCGGCTCCCGGCACGGCTCCGGCGGGATCCGCAAGTACACGAAGCAGCAGACCCTGCTCGTCACGCGCTTCGCGCCGACGAACAAGGACATCCACATGCTGCCGTACACGTCAGCGACGAAGACGAAGTTCCTCGGCAAGGTGTTCAACCTCCTCTGGGGTCGCGGCAAGCGGGACTAGACGGGGAGCAGGGGGCGGGGGTCGGGCGCCGAGAGGTGAGAAGTCGTCTTCATGCGCTGGCAGGTCTCCTCGCGATCGCATTAGGCGCGCTCGCGCTGGCAGGTTGCGGGGACGACGAGAGCTCGACGGCTTCGTCGCCTGGAACGATCGAGACCTTCTCGACTCCCGACCTCAGCCCCGGCGACCCGCCGCCACCGGTGGTCGACGCGGATAGCGCGCGAATCGCCGCGGTCATCAACGAGGTTCGAGAGGCGATCGGCTCACGGGACTACGAAACGATCTGCGACAACCTCGCCGCCGACGGAGCGTTCGTGCTCTACATCGCCGCAGAGGCGGACCCGCCGGTCGAGGCCGACTCATGCGCGGACGTGATGGAAGAGTTCCTCGCTGACGCGAGCCCCGGCGAGCTTCGCGATTTCGTCGGGAAGGGCCCATATCGGGCGGCCTATGTCGACGTGAACCCGAGCGACGATCCGGGCTTCAACGACAGCACCGACACCGTCCCCGAGGGTGGCGAGCAGGAGATCGAGGTGCAATCCCTCGAGGGTGACGGGAACGCCTACTTCGCGATCCACCAGAGCGATGGGAGCTGGAAGCTGGGGCTTCCTTATCCGTCCGGCCGCTGATCGGTTCGAGTTCGCCCGTCGGTGGTAAGGCGGAGGCATGGATCAAAGACTCAGCCTCGTGACCATCGGCGTCCGTGACCTCGGCCGGGCCGTCGCCTTCTACTCGGCGCTCGGATGGGAACCGGGCAACGACGTCGCGGCACAGGACGTCGCGTTCTTCCAGGGCCCGGGGACGGTCGTCGCCCTGTGGCATCGCGACGAGCTCGCGAAGGACAGCGCTGTGGAGGACTCCGGCGGCTGGGGTGGGGTGACGTTCGCCTACAACGTGAGCTCGCCCGAGGAGGTCGACGCCGTGATCGCGGAAGCCGATGCGGCGGGAGCGACGATCGGCCGGCCCGGCGCGCCAACCGAATGGGGCGGCTACTCGGGGATCTTCATCGACCCCGATGGCCATCCCTGGGAAGTGGCCCACAACCCGCACTGGACGATCGGCGAGGACGGCTCGGTGACGATCTGACGAAACCGCACGTGAGGCCGCGAACGCCGCGGTCTGCCGTGCAGTTTCGCGGCGCGCGGACCGTTTCCAAGCGACGTGGCGTCGGATTCCGCTGCTCTTGCGCAATCTCGAGCGCCACGTCCAGCTCTCACTGGGACGTGTCGACGAGAAGCGGACCTCTTCTCGGTCGACGGTTGACACGTCCCCGCCCCGCACTTCCGGACGACCACCGTCCGAAACTGCAGGTCGAGGGGCGCGGAGCGCGAGGCGGCCACGGCAGCGGGGCGACGTCGGGGTGGCGGCCGGAGGGCCTCCACCCGAACCGCGGCGAAGCCGCGGCCCTTCGGACGCCACCCCGACGGCGCCCCGCGTCAAGTCGAGAGGGGCCACCCCCGCGGCGCCCGCGTCAGTCACGGCAGCGCCTACTCGAGGACGACGAGCACGTCGCCCTCGGTGACGGACTGCCCCTCTTCACACCGGATCTCGACGACCTTGCCGGAGTCCTCAGCCTCGACCGGCATCTCCATCTTCATCGACTCGAGGATGACGACTTCCTGGTCCAGCTCGACCTCGTCGCCGACGGCGACCTCGATCTTCCAGACCGTTCCGGTGATGTGTGCGGGGATGTCCGTCACGCGAGCGGGAGAATATGCGCCGGTGGCGGCGGAATCGCAGACTGAGGGACATCGTCGCGTCGCGATCGTCGCGGCGCGGGACGAGGCGGACCGGATCGGCGCCACCGTCGCGGCGCTCCGGGACGCGGTCCCCGGCATCGAGGTCTGGGTCGCCGACGACGCCTCCGAGGACGGCACCCGGGTTGCCGCCATGGCCGCCGGCGCAACCGTCGTCGGCCGCAACAAGCCGCACGGCAAGGGCGGCAACATGACCGCCGCGGCCACCGCGGCGCTCGACGACCTCCCCGGCGAGGCGACCGTCCTTCTCTGCGACGGTGATCTGGGAGCGACCGCGGCCAACCTCACCCCGCTGATCGACGCGGTTGAAGCGGGCGAATGCGACCTCGCGGTCGCCGGCTTCGAGCGCAAGGTCGGCGGCGGCCTCGGCCTCGCGAAGGGCTACGCGCGCTGGGCGATCCACCGCCTCAGCGGCTACGAGGCCGACTCCCCGATCTCGGGGCAGCGAGCGATGAGCGCCGCCGTCCTCCGCGACGTGCTGCCGTTCGCGCCGCGCTACGGGATGGAGATCGGGATGACCGTCGACGCCGTCCGCGCCGGCCACCGCGTCGCCGAGATCAACCTGCCGCTCGAGCACCGCGCCACCGGCAAGACGCTGGGAGGCTTCCTCCACCGCGGCCGCCAGCTCCGCGACTTCCTCGGCGTCCACGCGTCTCGCCGTCGCGGATAGCCTGAGCCCACCTTGATCCTCGCGATCGACCAGGGAACGACCGGGAGCACCTGCCTCGTCTTCGACGACGAGGGCCGGATCGCCGGGCGCGCGTACTCCGAGTTCGCCCAGTACTTCCCGAAGCCGGGCTGGGTCGAGCACGACGCGAACGAGATCTGGGAGGTGACGCGCCAGGTCGGCCGCGAGGCGCTCGCCGACGCCGGCATCGAGGGCGCCGACCTCGACGCGATCGGGATCACCAACCAGCGCGAGACGGTCGTCGGCTGGGATCCCGGCACCGGCGATCCGGTCCACCACGCGCTCGTCTGGCAGGACCGCCGGACCGCGGCCCGCTGCGAGGAGCTCAAGGAGGCGGGCCACGAGGAGCTGGTCCGCGAACGCACCGGGCTCGTCATCGACCCCTACTTCTCCGGGACCAAGATCGAGTGGCTGCGCCGCAACGTCGACGGCGCCGAGCGCGCGTGCTTCGGCACGATCGACTCCTGGCTCGTCCACAAGCTCTGCGGCGAGCACGTCATCGACCTCTCCAACGCCTCGCGGACCATGCTGCTCGACATCAGCACCGGGGAGTGGGACCCCGAGCTCTGCGAGATCCTCGGCGTCGATCCCGGCCAGCTGCCCGACCCGCGCAGCTCGGCCGAGGTCTACGGGACCACGAGCGAGTTCGGCGGCGAGGTCCCGGTGGCGGGAATCGCGGGCGACCAGCAGGCCGCGCTGTTCGGCCAGGCCTGCCACTCGCCCGGGGACGCGAAGAACACCTACGGCACCGGCAGCTTCGTCCTGCTCAACAGCGGCACCGAGAAGCCCGACCCCCACGAGGGCCTGCTCGGCACGATCGCCTGGGGCCTCGACGGCGAGATCACCTACGCGCTCGAGGCATCGGTCTTCGTCACCGGCGCGGCCGTCCAGTGGCTCCGCGACGGCCTCGGCCTGATCAAGAGCGCGGCTGAGACCGAGGAGCTGGCCGCTTCGCTCGAGACCAACGACGGCGTCTACTTCGTCCCGGCGCTGACCGGCCTCGGCTCGCCCTACTGGGACCCCTACGCGCGCGGTGCGCTCCTCGGCCTCACCCGGGGCACCGGCCGGGCGCAGATCGTCCGCGCGACGCTCGAGGCGATCGCCTACCAGACGGTCGACGCCGTTCGCGCTCAGGAAGCCGCCTCCGGCGAGTCGCTCAGCGCGCTCCGGGCCGACGGCGGCGCCGTCGTCAACGACTGGCTCATGCAGTTCCAGGCCGACGCGCTGGGAGTCCCGGTCGTCGTTCCCGAGATCGCCGAGACCACCGCGCTGGGAGCCGCCTACCTGGCCGGGATCGCCGTCGGCAAGTGGGACCTGGAGGCGGTCAAGGACATGTGGCGCGAGCGCGCGACCTTCGAGCCGCGCATCTCCACCGACGAGCGCGAGTCGCTCCTGGAGCGCTGGCACGAGGCCGTCGAGCGCAGCCGCGGCTGGGCTCGCGACTAGACTATCCCGGCGCTGCCGACGTCGCCGGAACGCCGTGAGTCTGCATGTGCCTGCGACTACTTCCGCGTCCATGAGCACCCATCTCGTCACCGGCTTCCCGGGCTTCATCGGCCGCCGTCTCGTCGCTGCGCTCCTCGAGCACGATCCCGAGACGAGCATCGTCGCGCTCGTCGAGCCGCGGATGGTGGAGCCCGCTCGGGCCGCCGCCGCCGAGATCGGCGAGGAGCGGATCGAGGTCGTGACGGGAGACATCGCCGAGCGCCGCCTCGGGCTCGACGACGCGACCTACGATCGCCTCGCGGGCGACGTCGCGGTCGTCCACCACCTCGCCGCGATCTACGACCTCGCGGTCCCCGAGCCGATCGCCCAGAAGGTCAACGTCGAGGGAACCGGCAACGTGCTCGACTTCTGCCGGGACGCCGAGGGCCTGCGCCGGCTCAACTACGTCAGCACCGCCTACGTCGCCGGCGTCCGCACCGGGGTCGTCTACGAGCACGAGCTCAGCCTCGGCCAGGGCTTCAAGAACCACTACGAGTCGACGAAGTTCCAGGCTGAGGTCTGGGTCCGCGAGCTCATGGACCAGATCCCGACGACGATCATCCGGCCGGGGATCGTCGTCGGCGACTCCCGCACCGGCGAGACCCAGAAGTTCGACGGTCCCTACTACGTGCTCCGCTTCATCGCCGCGAGCGTCGAGCGGAAGATGCCGATCGCCAACATCGGCCGCGGCGCGACGCTCTTCAACGCGGTCCCGGTGGACTTCATCGTCGACTCGATGGTCGCCCTCGGCGATCTCGATGCCGCCGTCGGCGAGACCGTCCACCTCTGCGACCCCGAGGCGCTCACCTCCCACGAGATGGTCGAGCTCCTCTCCCAGCTCTACGCCGGCCGCAAGCCCGCCTACCGGCTGCCTCCCCGCGGCGTCGCTTCGGCGCTGCGCCTGCGCACGGTCCGCGACCTCTACGGAGGGACGCCCGCCGAGTCGGTGCGCTACCTGAACCACCCGGTCCGCTACGACACCCGGCGCGCCACCGAGCTCCTCGCCGACGCCGGGCTGCGGTGCCCGCGCTTCCCCGAGTACGCCCCCGCGATGGTCGACTTCTTCAAGCAGCACGAGCACGACCCGGCCTTCGCTCCGAAGCCGACGAAGTAAATCGGCGCCAGTGGCGAGTAACTGACTCCTGAAGCGGGGTTAGTGACTGAGAGCCGGGCGGAGCCCGGCTGCATGTGTCTATGTCCGAGATCAAGCCGCAGAACTACAAGGACCCCCGCCCAGCGGAGATCTTCACCCGCTTCCATGAGCGTTCGCGCTCCCACGATGCCGGCTGGATCTACAGCCTGGTGCGGCTCGTGACGACGCCGATCTCGCTGTTCATCTACCGCACGCGCCCGATCGAGGTCGACAACGTCCCGGCTTCCGGCCCGGTGATCCTCGCCGCCAACCACTTCTCCAACTACGACCACTTCCTCGCCGGAGCCTGGTTGCGCCGCAAGATCCGCTTCCTCGCGAAGTCCCAGATGTTCTGCCGCTCCCGCTTCCTCGACTACATCTACGCCAACGGGGGCGTCTTCCCGATTCGCCGCGGCCACGCGGACGAGGAGGCGTTCAAGACGATCCACGCGATCCTCGACCATGGCGGCTGCGTGATGATCTACTGCGAAGGGGGACGCTCGCGCAGCGGCGAGCTCGGCACGCCTCGTCCCGGGCTCGGCCGCGCGGCGCTCGAGAGCGGGGTCCCGGTCGTCCCGATGGCGCTCTACGGCTCCCAGGGGATCCGCGGGCTGGAAGCGCCTGATCTTCCCCCAGGTGACGATCCGCTACGGCGAGCCGATCAGCTTCCCGGTCGTCGAGAACCCGACCCGGGAGCAGCAGCTCGAGATCTCCACCGAGATCTTCGCCAACGTGCGCGAGATGTACGAGGAGCTGGAGCGGGACGGCGGCAGAGCGGTGGCCAAGCGGCTGCGCGAGCAGCCGGCGCTGACCCGCGGCGGGGCCAGCTACTCGTAGCGCTTCTCGAGCGTCGGCCAGTGGTCGGCGTCGTGGCCCGGGATGATCACGGCCTGGGGGTAGGTCCGCCTGAACTGGACCAGCTCACGGAGCGAGCGCTTCCAGTTGTGCTCGTCGACGGGGCGCGGCGGCGGGTCGGCGCCCTCGAGCTGCGCGTAGGTGTAGATCGCGTCGCCGGCGATCACGAGGTCGCGGTTGCCCAGCCTGCAGATCACCGAGCAGTGGCCCGGAGTGTGGCCGGGGGTGAACGCGAGGCGCACGCTGCCGTCGCCGAACAGATCGAAGGTGCGACCGAAGCTCGCGTACGAGGAGATCGTCGGACCGTCGAAGTCGACGGCTCCGGTAGTCGAAGAGGTAGTCGAAGTGGGCCGTGTTGTAGCCGCGGAGCAGCGGGCGGTCGTCGGTCGTGGCGGCGTCCCACTCGCGCTGGGAGACGACGAAGGTCGCCGCCGGGTACTCGGCGATCCCCGAGGTGTGGTCGAAGTGCATGTGGGTGAGGATCACCGTGGCGAGGCGACGGGCGTCGATGCCGCGCTCGCGCAGCTGCGCGGGGATGTCCTGGCCCGGCTCGACGCGCGCGCGGCTGAACGCGCGCCATCACCCGGCCGAGGTTGGCCGCGGGCTTCGCCGCGACCGAGCCGTGGAAGGCGGTGTCGACGAGGACCGGGCCGACCGTGGGATGGGTGATCAGGAACGCCGGGACCGGCGCCCAGACCCACTTGGAGCGGGGCGTCCCGATCGCCCATCGCTCGCATCGTCGCGAGCCTTCCGCCCTGGTTCTCGAAGAACGCGCGCGGGACCTGCACCTCGCCGCCGAGCAGCGGCTCGACGGTCACGGTCGCTCCGGTCGCCGCGCCCTGCGGCAGCGGACCGGTGAGCGGCTTGGCCTCGGCTTTGAGCTTGCTCATGGGCCTTCGAGGCTACCTCCCGCCGCCGCGCCTCCCCGCAGCGACAGGGGCGCTGGCATAGATTCCTGCGATGTCTCAGAACCCGTCGCAGCCCTCCCAGATATTCGCCCCGGACCTCCTCGAGGGACGCGTCTGCCTCGTCTCCGGCGCCGGAAGCGGGATCGGCCGCGAGACCGCGCTCGAGCTCGCCCGCCTCGGCGCGACCGTCGTCGGCTGTGGCCGCCGGATCGAGCCGCTGCAGGAGACGGTCTCGCAGATCGAGGCGCTCGGCGGCAAGGGCGACGCGGTCGCCGCCGACATCCGCGACGAGGAGGCCGTTGACGCGATGGTGGACGGCCTGCTCGAGCGCCATGGGCGCCTCGACCTGCTCGTCAACAACGCCGGCGGGCAGTTCCTCGCGCCGGCGGAGACGATCTCGGCGAAGGGCTTCCGCACCGTCACCGAGCTCAACATCCAGGGCACCTGGAACATGACCCACGCCGCCGCCACGAAGGCGTTCATCCCTCAGGGCGACGGCGGGAAGGTCGTCAGCGTCACCCTCTCGCCGCACAACGGCATGCCGGGGATGGTCCATTCGGGAGCCGCCCGCGCCGCGGTCGAGAACATGATGCGGACGCTGTCGGTCGAGTGGTCGCGCTACGGCATCCGCCTGGTCGCGATCGCGCCCGGCCAGATCGACACCGAGGTGTTCCGGACGAAGTACCCGAAGGTCGTCGTCGACACGGTCCCGCAAGACGATCCCGCTCGGACGCCTCGGCCGGCCCGAGGAGATCGCGTGGCTGATCGCCTACCTCGCCTCGCCGGCCGGTGACTTCTTCAGCGGGACGACGCTGACGATCGACGGCGCCCGCGACAACTGGTTCGGCACCTGGCCGCCGCAGATGCAGATGGGGGAGGCCGGGGAGCCACCCGCCGAGGAGCGGCGCTCGGAATAGCGCCCTGCGCTGAGCCTACTGCGGCGGAACGATCCTGAAGGGGACCGTGGCGGTCGACGACTTGCCCGATGCCCCGGTCGCGGTGAAGACCGCCAGGTACTTGCCGGGCGCGAATGCCTTGCCCTTCACCCGTCCCGTGAACGGCACCTCGTTGTGGCCGGCCACCGCCCCGCGGAAGAGCTTCGCCACCGTCAGGTCGCACTTCTTGCCCTTCCTCGACTTCTTCGAGGGCTTCACGCACTTGCCCTTCGCGATCCGGCCCGCCTTCTTCCGCTTCATCTCGATCGTCACGTCGGCGCTCTGGTCGAGGCCGTAGAAGAAGGTCGTGCCGACTGGTGTCTTGCCGCGCCGCCCCGCCTCGTCGGCGACCGCACGCCCCCGCACCGGGGTTGACGCCTGGCCCGCCGAGAAGCGGCTGTTCGTGCTGCCGCTGTTGCTGAACACGGGGAAGAGCTGCGGCAGTCGTGAATCGGGTTGCACGTCGTGCAGGGGGGCGCGGGGGGTGGGCCGGCGGAGTCGACGTCGAGGCCCGTCGGGAAAAGGACCCCGCCGATGAAGTCCTGGTCGACGCCCGTTCCGTTCAGGTTGGCGCGGCCGATGCTTCCAATCGCGGTGTACGGCACGGCCGCCCCGCTCTGCTGGTTGATCCAGTAGATGAAGTCGCCCGCGACGGCGATGTCGGCCGAGCCGGCACCGGTCCCGCCGAAGAAGATCCCGCCGAGGAAGGCGGGGTCGATCGAGCTCTCATCCCCGTCGATGTCGGCGCGGCCGATGCCGTGTGACTGCAGGTTGGCGTCCCTGGGCAGGCTGTAGGTCCAGTAGACGTGACCGACGTCCACCGTCACGGCGCAGGCCTCGTTCCCGGCGCCGAGGTCGAGCCACGTGGGATCGACCCCGCTCCCGTCGAGGTTCGCGCGGACGATGTAGCGGCGCTCGGAGTAGTAGATGTGGCTGGCGTCGACGTCGAACCCGCACGAGTAGTTCGCGGAGCTTCCGACGGGCACGTACCCGGCGCCCGAATGATGGGTGATGAAGCTGTTCCCGGAGGAGCAGCTGCTGCCCTGCCACCAGAGGTCTGAGGTCGAGGTGGCCTCGAGCGCGAACACGCCGCATGGCGTTCCGCTGCTGAGGAAATGATGATCCGGGGAGGTACCGTCGGTGTTCGCGCGGCCGATGGCCCCGGGCCCCGGGCTCGCCGGGTTCCCGCCCGATTCGCCCCAGTAGACATGGGCGCCGTCCGTTGCCACCCCGCCGCCGAAGTAGATGCCGTCGACCAGCGACTGATTGGCGTTGAGGCCGTCGAGATCAGCGCGGCCGACCGTGCTGTTCCCGCTGTTGTAGGAGCTCCAGTAGATGTAGGCGCCGGCCTGTGGCGCGAGCAGCAGCGTCCCCGTGAGGACGAGGGCGAGAATCAGCACCCTTCGCATGCTTCGACAATAGGCCGATCGCCGCTTGGGCGCCAGTCGAATCCGGATCGAACCTTCAGGAGCCCGGCAGCACGAACGCCGTGGTTCCCAGGATCTCGTAGCCGGCGACCGACGGGTGGTCGCCCTCGATCGTCAGGTCGGCGCGCATCGTCCCCGGCTCGTCGGGATCCTCGAGCGCGTCGTGCCACGGCATCACGGGGACGTCCTCGTCCTCGGCGATCCCGTGGATCAGCTCGTTGAGCCGTTCGATGTCGGGATCGGCGGCGGGGTGGCCGTTGTTCCAGGGGAGGAGCTCGACCATCGCGACCGGGATCCCGAGGTCCTTCCCCCGCTGGACCATCGAGCGGAGGTCGTCGGCGGCGTCCTCGACCGGCCGCCCCTGGGCGATGTCGTTGATCCCGCCCTGGACGATCAGCGACGTCGGCGCCGTCCGCGCACACGTCCAGCCGCTGCGCGATCTCGTCGGTGCGCTCGCCGTTGACGCCGCAGTTGCGGAACTCGAGCGATGGATCCTCCCGCGCGGCCCAGTACTCGTACTGGCTCTGCTCGTCGGCGGCCGAGCCGAGTTGCGCACGAATCTGCTCGTTCGGATCCCAGAGCGGCGTGCCGGCCGTGATCGAGTCGCCGAGTGCGGCCACGAGCGTGATCTCGGATTCTGAGCCGGATTCGGCAGTTGCGCTCAAGTCGGGCGCCGGCTCGGCCGAGGTTCCACCAGAACCGCCGCACGCGGAGAGCGCGAGGCAGATGCAGAGCGTGAGAAGGGTGGCGGCTGATCGCATCGAACTAACGAACTAGTTCGCAACATCGGAGGCCCCGGATCAACACCGCCACGAACAAGAAGCTGACCCTCATCGCGATGATCTTCGCGGTTTCGATGACCTTCATCGACCAGACGATCGTCTCGATCGCGATTCCGGTCATCGAGGACGACATCGATCTGTCCACCACGGGCGGCCAGTGGATCATCAACGGCTACATGCTGGCGCTGGCCGTCGCGTTCGCCTTCGGCGGCAAGCTCGCCGACATCCGCGGCCACAAGCGGATGGTCCTGATCGGCATCGTGATCTTCGCCACGGCCTCCGCGCTCTGCGGCGCCGCTCCCAGCGGCTCGGCCGGCGAGGCCTGGCTCATCACCTTCCGCGATCATCCAGGGCGTCGGCGCGGCGATCATGTTCCCGGCCGCGCTGGCGATCGTCGTCTCCGCCTACCCGCAGAGCGAGCGCGGCAAGGCGCTCGCGATCTTCTTCGGCGTCGCCGGCGGCATGACCGCCCTCGGCCCGCTCGCCGGCGGCTACCTGATCGAGATCACCTGGCGGGCGATCTTCTGGATCAACATCCCGATCGCCCTCGCCGCGATCGTGATGACGATCAAGGCCAAGCCCGACGACACCCGCCGGCCCGCTCCCATCGATTACCGCGGGCTCGTCCTCTTCGCGATCGGGAATCGGCCTCATCGTGCTCGGCCTGCAGCAGTCGAGCGTGTGGGGCTGGGACGACGCCCGCACGATCGGGCGCATCGTCGTCGGCGTCGCGCTGACGCTCGCGTTCGTCCGCGATCCGAGCTCGGCACCGACCACCCGCTGGTGCAGCATCCGCTTCTTCAAGAACAAGGCGTTCGCGGTCGACAACGCGATCCTGTTCCTGGTCTCGATCGCGTTCGTGCCGATGTTCCTGTTCGCGAGCCTGTACTCCCAGATCTCGCTCGGCGACGATGCCTCGCAACGCCGGCCTCTACATCGGCACGTTCTTCTTCGGCTACATCCTCGCCGCCCAGCGCGGCGGCGCGATGCTCGACAAGGGCGGGGTGAAGGCGCCCGGCGGCGCTCGGCTGCGCGATCGGCGCGGTCGGGTTCTACCTCTGGGCCGAGTCGATGCCGGCCATGGACTACAGCTCCGACTGGTGGCGGATCGTCGTCGCGGGCGCAGGCACCGGGCTGATGTTCGCCCCGGTCAGCACCGACGCGCTCAACCGCGTTCCCGGAACGAGCTACGGCGAGGCGACCGGCATCACGCAGACCATGCGCAACCTCGGAGCCAGCCTCGGGCTGGCGGTGCTGGGAACGCTGCTGATCTCCCAGATCCAGCTCGAACGCCGAGAGCAAGCTGACCGGCGACTTCGACTGCTCGACGGACGTGGCGGACGGGGTCGCGGACTCGATCTCCTCCGCGGTTGCAAGTGGCGGCCAGAGTGGAGGCAGCGGGGCCGGAGGCGCCATCGAAGGCTGTGAGGGGCTCACCGACGACAAGATCGGCCAGCTGGTCCCGGCAGATCTTCGCCGACTCGAGCGAGACGATCTTCCTCGTCATGGCGGGCGTGATGGTCGTCGCCTACGCGCTCGCCCACTTCGTCCTCCCCGGTGGCAAGGCGCCCGAGCAGGAGGTCCTGCTCGAGGGCGAGGCACCCGCGGGCGCCCCGACGGCTCCACCGGCCTAGGGCGAGGCGGGGTGGGACGGGTGACACCGCCCCACCCGCCGACGCGAGTGCTCTAGCTGGTCATCCCGGTGAACTGGCCACCGGTCACGTTGACGATCTGGCCGGTGATGTAGTTGGCGTAGTCCGAGCAGAGCAGCAGGACCGGGCCGGCCGCCTCCTCGGGCTGGGCCGGACGACCCAGCGGGATGATGAACTTCGCCATCTCGCGCGCCTGCTCGGGGATGCCGAGCTTGATCTCCTCGCCCTCGCGCTCGATCTTGCCGCCCTCGGCGTTCGAGGCCGTGAGGCGCGTCTCGACGAAGCCGAAGGCGATCGCGTTGCAGTTGATCTTGAACTGCCCCCACTCCTTGGCGATCGTCTTGGTCAGGCCGGTGACGCCGGCCTTGGCGGCCGCGTAGTTGGCCTGCCCGGCGTTGCCCATGGTCCCCGAGACCGACGAGATGTTGACGATCTTGCGGAAGACCTCCTTGCCCTCGGCCGCCTCGGCCTTCGCCGCCTCGCGCCAGTGGGGAGCGATCGCGCGGGTCACCCGGAACGGGACGACCGTGTGGATCTCGAGCATCGCCTGGAACTGCTCGTCGGTCATCTTGTGGACGACGCCGTCCCAGGTGTAGCCGGCGTTGTTCACCACCGCGTCGACCGAGCCGAACGCGTCCATCGCCGCCTTGACGAGGTCGTCGCAGGCTCCGGGCTTGGTCAGGTCGCCGCTGAAGACCGCCGTCTCGCCGTCGATCTCGGACGCAGCCTGCTCGGCGACGTCGCCGTCGATGTCGTTGATGAGGACCTTCGCGCCCTCCGCGACGAAGAGCTCCGCCGTCGCGCGGCCGATGCCGCGGGCCGAGCCCGTGATGATCGCCGACTTGCCATCGAGTAGTCCCATGTGTAGTTCGCTCCGATCTAAGAAATTTCCGTGGAGCGGCGCACTCTATTGAGGCCCTGAGGCCCGGATCAGATGTCGCGGGGCCGGCGGACCATCACCACGATCGGGAAGTCGGGCGCGGGCTCCCCGCGAGCTACGACCTCGAACCCGTGCCGCTCGTAGAAAGCGACCTGGCGAGGCGTGTGGGTGTCGAGGGCGCAGATCTCCCCGGCCCGGTCGCGGAGCTCGAGGTCGTGGGCGAGCAGGCTTCCGGCGAGGCCCTGGCCGAAGCGGTCGGGCTCGGTCGCGATCGTGTCGAGGAACCAGTGCGGCTCCTCCGGTCGCCCCGTGCGGATGAAGTCGTCGATGGCGCGGATCACGGTCTCGCGCTCGCCGTAGGCGGCGTAGTCCTCCTCGCTGCGACGCCGGGCGAAGACCGCCGCATCGGGCTGGTCCGTCGGCGGGATCCACAGGGTCAGGGTCTCGAGGCCGATCGTCCAGCCTTCGCCGTAGGGGAGGAAGCGCTCGCGGATGTCGGCCTCGATCAGCTCCCGCATCCGCTGCTCGCGGTCGCTCGGATCAGGGAACGTGAACTCGCCCCATGGCTCGTGCCAGGCGAAGGCGCGGGCGGTCAGCGCGGCCGCGGCGCCTGCGTCCGCCTCGGTGAGCGGCCGGGGCGGGGACTGCTCAGAGTCCGAGCCCACGGCCCAGGATCTCCTTCATGATCTCGTCGGTCCCGCCGCCGATCGGGCCGAGGCGGGCGTCGCGGAGGGCGCGCTCGACCTCGTACTCGCGCATGTAGCCGTAGCCGCCGTGGATCTGGACGGCCTCGTCGGCGACCTCGACCGCGGCCCGCTGGGTGAAGAGCTTGGCCTTGGTCACCTCGGCGAGGGCGTCCTGGCCGGCGACGAGGAGACGCAACGCGGAGTAGCTCATCGCGCGACCGACCTCGAGCTTCGTCGCCATCGCCGCGACCTTGTGGCGGATCGACTGGAAGCTGCCGATCGAGCGGCCGAACGCCTCGCGCTCACCCGCGTAGGCGATCGTGCGCCGCAGGCACCAGTCCATCCCGCCGACGGCCCCCAGCGACATCAGCAGCCGCTCCCACTGGAAGTTGGCCATGATCAGCTTGAAGCCCTCGTGCTCACCGCCGAGCAGGTTCTCGTCGGGAACCTCGACGTCGGTGAACGCGAGCTCGCCGGTGTCGGAGGAGTGCCAGCCGAGCTTCTCGAGCTTGCGGGAGACCTCGTATCCGGGCATGTCCCGCTCGAGGATCAGGAACGAGATCCCGCCGTGGCCGCCCTCGGGCTTCGTCCGGACGGCGCAGACGAGGAAGTCGGCGCGGACGCCGTTGGTGATGAAGGTCTTCGAGCCGTTGACGAGCCAGCCGCCGTCGACCTTGCTCGGCGCGGGTGCGGATCGAGGCGACGTCGGAGCCGGCGTTCGGCTCGGTGATTCCCAGCGCGGCGATCTTCTCGCCCGCGATCGCCGGCCGCAGGAACCGCTCGTGCTGCTCGTCGGTCCCGAACATCCAGACCGGAGGGGTCGCGATGCCGGTGTGCGCGCCGAGGCCGGCCCCGACCCCGCCGCACATCCCCGCCGCGGCGATCTCCTCGGCCCAGACGGCGTCGTGGAGCTGGTCGCCGCCCTGCCCGCCGAGCCGCTCGGGGTACTTGAGCCCGAGGAAGCCGAGCTCGGCCGCCCGGTCGAACAGCTCTCGCGGGAACTCCCGCCGCTCCTCCCACTCGGCCTGATGAGGGACGACCTCGCTCTCCACCCAGCGCCTGATCGTGGCCCGCAGCTCCTCGTGCTCGGGCTCGAACGGCGGGACCAGCGCGCGGGCTCCGGTGTCCTTGACGACGTTCACCGGCGGCACGCTACCCGGCGCCTGAGCGTTGCGGTAGAACGCCTGCATGCTGACCGGCTTCAGGAACTTCATCGCCCGCGGGAACGTCGTCGATCTGGCGGTCGCGGTCGTCATCGGCACCGCCTTCGGAGTCCTCGTCGCCTCCCTCGTCGCCGACCTGATGACGCCGTTGATCGGAGCCATCATCGGGGAGCCGGACTTCAGCGGCCTCAGCTTCACGATCCGCGACTCCAAGTTCACCTACGGCAACTTCCTCAACGCGCTGATCGCCTTCCTGTCGGTCGCCGCGGCGGTCTACTTCTTCGTGATCGTGCCGATGGAGAAGCTCGACGAGCTTCGCCACGGCCCGAAGGAGGCCGGCACGCGTGAGTGCCCCCATTGCATCTCCGAGATCCCGGCCGCGGCGACGCGGTGCGCCTTCTGCACCAGCGAGGTCCCGCCGGTGCCGGCTGCCGCAGAAACCACCTGACATCCACCGTCTCGCTGCGTTCCTCTTGCGAGGGACAGCAGCTGTATGGAGAATGTAAGCCGAGATGACCGAGAAACCGTTACCCGGTCTGATTGCGCCGGAACGGGTGAAGCGCGAGCGGCGACTGCCGCTCCGCATCTCGGCGCGGCGAATCGCCGATGGGGACCGCGGCGAGTTCGAACGCCTCTTCCGGAACCACCATCAGGAGCTCTACCGCTACTGCCTGGCGATCGTCGGCAGCCGCGAGGACGCCGAGGACGCGCTGCAGGCGACGATGGCGGCCGCCCTGAAGTCGCTGCCGGGCGAGGAGCGCGACATCGACCTGCGGCCCTGGCTCTTCCGAGTCGCCCACAACGAGGCGATCTCGGCGTTGCGGAAGCGACGCCCCGGGGCCGAGCTCGACGAGCAGACGGCCGCGACGTCGCACTCCGCCGAGGAGGAGAGCGCTCAGCGGGAGCGCCTTCGGCAGCTCGTCGAGGACCTGCAGCAGCTCCCCGACCGGCAGCGTTCGGCGCTGGTGATGCGGGAGCTCAGCGGTCTCTCCTACGGCGACATCGGTGGCGCGCTCTCGAGCGGAGAGGGCGCGGCGCGACAGACCGTCCACGAGGCCCGCATGGCTCTGAGCGAACTGGCGGAGGGCCGCGAGATGGAATGTGAGGGCATCCGCCAGCTGATCTCGGAGCAGGATCGACGGCGCCTTCGCGCTCGTCGCGTCCGCGCGCACCTGCGCGGCTGCGACGGATGCACCGCGTTCGCCGCGGGGATCGACCAGCGACGCGCCGATCTGCAGGCGCTATGCCCGCCGTTGCCGGCGGTCGCCGCGACGGCCGTCCTGGGCAGCATCCTCGGAGGCGGAGGAGCAACCGCCGGAGTTGCCACGGGCGTCGGCGTCGGGGCCGTGGGCGGGGGAGGGCTGGCCGCCTCCGCGCTGGTGAAGGGCAGGCTCCGTGATCGCCGCGGGCGTGCTCGCGATCGGTGCGGCCGACGTCAGCGGCGTGGTCGACGTCCCCGTGCTGGGCGGATCGTCTGGAGACCGAGCGCTCCGATTCCGGGAATTCAGGCGGTGACGGCGGTGCGAGCTCGGGAGGATCTGAGCAGCGACCTCGAAGGTTCGGGTCCGGCGGACTCGCCGGGCCGGCCCGAAGCGGGTCCCGGCAGGGACGACTCGCCCGGGAGGTCGGATGAGGCTCCGGGCCACGACGGCTCGCCCGGGAAGTCGGAGGAGGCGCCGGGCCATGACGGCTCGCCCGGGAAGTCGGAGGAGGCACCGGGCCAGAACGGGAGCCCGGGCAACTCCGGCGAGCGCGCCCGGGCACAGCGGGAGCCCGGGCAACTCCGGCAGCGCGCCGGGCCAGAACGGGACCGCGGGCAACTCCGGCAGCGCGCCGGGCCAGAACGGGAGCCCGGGCAACTCCGGCAGCGCGCCGGGCCAGAGCGGGACCCCGGGCAACTCCGGCAGCGCACCCGGCCAGAGCGGAGCCCGGGCAACTCCGGCAGCGCGCCGGGACAGAACGGCGCGCCGGGAGGGTCCGGAACCCCGCCGGGTAACGGCAACCCCGCCGGGGGCCAAGGCACGCCTCCCGGCCAGGCGATCCCTCCCGCGGGGCAGGGGATACCCCTGCCGGGGCAGGGGGCGGGCCCCAAGGGTCAGGGCGGCGGGCCCGAGCGCATTCTCTTGAGATAGGTCCTGACGGACGGTCCGTTCGCCCGTTCCACCTCACGACAGGCACGGGAAAGACCCGCGGCCGAATCATGGAGGTGACGAGATGAGGCGAACCACGATGGCGTGTCTGGCATCGGTGAGCGCGCTGATGCTCACCGCATCGTTCGCGTCCGCGAAGCCGGCGCATCCCGAGGGGGCAGCCGACGCGGCCGCGCAGCAGTGCGCAGCCCTCAAGCAGGCCGACAAGGCGGCGTTCAAGTCGCTCTACGGCAAGGGCGGCATGTCGAAGTGCATCAAGGCTCAGACGAAGACCTCGACGGCGGAGTACAAGAACGCCGCGAAGGAGTGCAAGGCCGAGCAGGCCGCGGACCCGGTCGGCTTCGAAGCCACCTACGGCGATCCGTACAGCAGCAACGCCTTCGGGCAGTGCGTCTCGACCAAGGCGAAGGCTGACGACACGGCCGACGCCGAGGAGTTCGGCAACGCCGCGAAGGAGTGCAAGGCCGAGCGCGCCGCCGACCCGGATGCGTTCGTGACCACCTACGGGACCGGCAAGAAGGGCCGCAACGCCCTCGGCAAGTGCGTGTCCTCGAAGGTGCGCGTCCGCCTGACTTGACGAACTTGGGGCACGGATGCCCCGGCGACTGGCCCGCCCCGTTCTGTGGCGCGCCGGTCGGATGACTGAGCGGGCGTTCGCCTCCCCCCGGCGGACGCCCGTCTCAGGCTGTCGCGAGGAGCTCGCGCAGGCGCTCGAGCAGGGTGCCCGCGTCGAACGGCTTGTCGATGAAGTCGACGCGGCCGGCGGTGGGGCCGAGGTCCGTCGGCGGACCCTGGTCGCTGTAGCCGGACATGAAGAGGACGTGCAGGCCGGGGCGCATCGCGACCGCGCGTCGCGCCAGGTCGTCTCCCCGCATTCCCGGCATGACCAGGTCGGCGAGCAGCAGGTCGAAGCGCGCCGAGGAATCGTCGAGGAGCTCCAGCGCCTCGGTCCCTCCGCCGGCTGAGCTGACGACGTAGCCGGCGCTCTCGAGGATCCGCTCGGCGACGCGGCGGACGGCGATGTCGTCCTCGGTGATCAGGATCGACTCGCCGCGGCCCGCGGGTGCGGCCTGAGTCGGCCTGGTCGCCTGCGCCGTGGCCCCTTCGGCGGCGGCCGGAAGGTGGATCTCGATGCTCGTGCCGAGGCCGGGCTCGGAGGAGAGGTCGATCATGCCTCCCGCCTGGGTGACGATCGTGTAGACCGTCGCGAGGCCGAGACCGGTTCCCTGGCCCGAGGACTTCGTCGTGAACATCGGCTCGAAGGCGCGGGCGGCGACCTCGCTGTCCATCCCCTCGCCCGTGTCGGAGACGAGCAGGCGCACGAACTGCCCGGGCTGGACGCCGGGGGAGGCGACGGTCTCCTCGGGGCTGAGCTCGACGTTGCCGGTCTCGAAGGTGAGGATGCCGCCGGTCGGCATCGCGTCGCGGGAGTTGACGGCGAGGTTGATCAGGATCTGCTCGACCCTGGCGGGGTCCTCGGCGATCGGCCAGAGGCCGGGAAGGAGGCGCCGCTCGACCTGGATGTGGGCGCCGATGGTGGAGCGCAGGAAGCCGTCGAGCCCGGCGATCAGCTCGTTCAGGTCGAAGACGACGCTCGCGCCGGTCTCCCGCCTCGCGAGGATCATCAGCTGCCGGACGAGGCCGACTCCGCGCTCGGCCGCGCGCCGGATCTCCTCGATGTCGTCGTGGGCAGGGGAGCCCGGAGGCACCGACCCCGCCGCGAAGCGGGCGTAGTTGATGATGACCCCGAGGATGTTGTTGAAGTCGTGGGCGATCCCCCCGGCGAGCTGGCCGATCACCTGCAGCGGCGTCTCCTCCGACGGCATCGGAGGCGGGGAGTCGGCCGCGGGCGCGCCCGGCGCGGGGATCGGGGGGCGGGGCGGGATCTCCGGCGCGTTCATTCGAGCAGGCCCCAGCGCATCGCGGTTGCGACCGCCGCGGCGCGGTCGGAGACGCCGAGCTTCTCGTAGAGGTTGTGGAGGTGGGTCTTGATCGTCGCCTCGGAGAGGTGAAGCTCGGCCCCGATCTTCTGCGCGGTGCGGCCCTCGGCGAGCAGCGCCAGCACCTCCTGCTCGCGGCTGGTCAGCGCGGGACGGTCGGAGGTCTCCCGGAGCTGGATCTCGCTTGCGATCCCGGCGGCGAACTGAGGGGCGATCACGGTCTCGCCCTTGCCCGCGGTGATGATCGACTCGATCAGCTCGGTGTGGTCGGAGGCCTTGGAGACGTAGCCGGCGGCGCCCGAAGCCAGCGCGCTGTAGGCCGCGGCGGAGTCCTCGTAGCCGGTCAGCAGCATGATCCGGGTCCGCAGCCCATCCCGCTTGGCGGCGGCGACGATCTTCAGCCCGTCGAGGCCGGGCATCCGCACGTCGACCACCGCCACGTCCGGCTCGAGCTCGTTCAGGCGCTCGAGTGCCTCGCGCCCGTCGGAGGTGGATCCGACCAGGTCGAGCTCGGGGCGCTCGGCGATGGCCCGCTCGAGGCCCTGCCGGTAGACGGGGTGGTCGTCGGCGATCAGGATCGTCAGACGACTGCTGGGCGCGCTCATCGCCGCCATTGTCTCAGTCGCTCGGGCGGCTTCCGGGACATGGCCCCGCTCATCCGATCGGATGAGGCCACTTCATCCGGTGGTGGGACCGGTCGGACTATCAGGTGGGGTCGTTGCGGAACCGATGATCGCCTCGACACGGTTGTCCCCGGCACGGACGCTGCAAACGGCGGGAATCATCCCGACGGTTCCAAGCCGGGAGACGGAACGGTCGAGGGCGTCGCGATAGCGGCGCCCTCGCTGCTTCCGGCGCGATCGTGCGCCGCTGTGTCCAACCGACGTTTGAGATCCGGACGGATCGGTCAAACATTCGTCCAAGGGCTCAAGGTTTCGCCTTGAGCGACCGAAGGAAAAACGAACTTAATCCCACGAACCGACGCAGTGACGTTGTTCACCGCGTTCCTCCAGGTCCGATCCATACCCATCCCCCGCCTTGAGCCGCTCATCGAGCGGCTCAAGGCTTTTGTGGGGGCGGTTTCCGGGGCTGCCTGCCAAAGGACGGTTTCCGGGGCTGACGCCCGGCGGGGAGTGGCGGGTTCGGCCGGAGGGCTGGGGAGGGGGAAGGAGGAAAGAGGGCCGGCCGGTGTGGGGCTGGCGCCACTGGCCGCCTCTCGGGTGCCCACGCTTGCGAATTTGCATCGAGTGGCATCTTTCGTGCCTGTCCGGCACGATTTCTGCCACTCGGTGGTGATCGCGCCGCTTGGAGCGCAGGCGACCGCCGGCGTCCCCACCCTCCCCTTGGAATTCGCTCCGCTATCCGGAGCAAATGCCGTGCGG
The DNA here is from genome assembly GCA_963740845.1 of uncultured Solirubrobacterales bacterium. GTDB lineage: Bacteria > Actinomycetota > Thermoleophilia > Solirubrobacterales > 70-9 > RHKX01. The sequence goes on along the minus strand of CAVUFM010000012.1, from coordinate 311,690 downwards.
ACGGCAGGCGGGGCGGCGGGGGGGGTGCCGATCGACGGGCATCCCAAAGAACTCGGGCGAAGCCCGAGCCCGCTGGTCGGCACCCCACCGACGCCGCCCCGCCGGGGCGCAATCACCCGGGCCGAAGGGCTCCCTACAGCCCGTAGCTCCGCCCGATCACCTCGAGCATGACCTCATCCGACGCCCGCCCCGATGCGGTTCAGCCGCATGTCGCGGTAGGCGCGCTCGATGTCGTACTCCTTCATGTAGCCGTAGCCGCCGTGGATCTGGAGGCACTCGTCGGCCACCTCGCAGGCCATCTGGGCGGCGTAGAGCTTGGCCATGGTGATCTCGCGGACGGGGTACTCGCCGTTGGCGAAGCGCCAGGCGGTCGTGTAGGTGAGCTGCTTGGCGGCCTCGATCTTGGTCGCCATCTCGGCGAACTTGTGGCGGATGGCCTGGAACTTGCCGATCGGGCGGCCGAAGGCCTCGCGCTCCTTGGCGTACTCGAGCGTCTTCTCGAAGATGCGCTCAGCGCCCGAGACGCAGCCGACGGCGCCGACGAGGCGCTCTCCCTGGAGCTCCCAGGAGATGTGGTAGAAGCCCTTCCCCTCCTGGCCGATCAGGTTCTCAGCCGGGACGCGGACGTCCTCGAAGGAGAGCTCGGCCGTGTCGGAGGAGTGCATTCCCAGCTTCTCGAGCGTCCGGGAGACCGTGAAGCCGGGCGTCGGGTTGCCGTCGGCGTCCTTGAGGTCGACGAGGAACAGCGTGATGCCGTCGTGGCGCGCGTCCGGGTCGGTCTTGGTGACGAGCAGGATGAAGTCGGCCCGCGCGCCGTTGGTGATGAAGATCTTCGACCCGTTGATCACGTACTCGTCGCCGTCCTTACGGGCGGTGGTGCGGATGCCCGCGACGTCGGAGCCGGCGCCGGGCTCGGTGATCCCGAGGGAGGCGATCTTCTCGCCCTTGATGCCGGGAACGAGATAGCGCTGCTTCTGATCCTCGGTGCCGAGCATCTCGATCGGGGGCAGGACCATGTCGGTGTGGACCGCAAGGCCCATGTTGAGGCCGCCTGAGCCGGAGTAGGAGAGGGCCTCGGCGCGGACGAGCGAGTAGTAGTAGTCGCCGCCCTGGCCGCCGTACTCCTCGGGGAAGCAGAGGCCGACGAAGCCGAGGTCGGCCATCCGCTTGAGGACGGAGTCGGGCCAGAGGTTCTCCTCGTAGTCGTTCGCGTTCGGGGCGAGCTCCTTCTTCACCCAGGACTCCATCGACTCGCGCAGATCCTCGTGCTCCTGGGTGAAGATCAGGTGCCGCTTGGACTGACCGAAGTCGGGCTTGACCACCTGCTCACGGGTCTCACTGGCTGCCATGCGGAATCGGGCTCCTTCGCGTCGAGGTCTGCCCCGGGGAGGGCCGAAAGTGGACAGTAGCACTTCCTACTTCACGCTCTGGGTCGCCTGCGACACGCTCCCCGCGGGCGATGAATTGCGGAATCGAAGTGCGCTTTCGCATCCTGGAAGGTCTCGACTACGCTGGCCTCGCAGCAGTCGGGGGGACGGAGGAAGCCGTGTCAGTTCAGTTGGAGTCCAAGGAGATGCCCGTGGCGGGTGAGCCCCCGCCCGCGCAGGAGGCCGTGCCCGCGGCCGAGCCGAACCTGCCGCCCGGCTCCCGCTCCCCGGGCCTGATGCAGATGCGGCGCTGGTTCAGCGATCCGGTCACCTTCATGGAGGGCAACCGGGACCGCCACGGACCGATCTTCAGCGTCCGCCTCGGCGCCCTCAAGCGCTGCGCGATGATCGCCGACCCCGACGCCGCCTGGCGCGTCCTCGGCGGCGACCCGCGGATCTTCCGGATGGGCCCGACCAACCGCCTCTTCGCGCCGGTCCTCGGCGAGCGGTCGCTCTTCCTCCTCGACGGGGAGGACCACCGCCACCAACGCCGCCTCATGGCGCCCGCCTTCCATCGCACCGGCGTCCGCCGCTACGGCGACCTGATCGAGGAGATCGCCGCTCGCGAGCTCGCGAGCTGGCCGGTCGGCGAGACCTTCGCGCTGCAGGGAGCGATGCGCCGCATCACCACCGAGTCGATCGTCCGCATCGCGATCGGGGTCTGCATGCCCGACAACGACGCCGAGATCCGCCGCCTCGTCCCGGCGATGCTCGAGATCGCGGAGAACCCGCTCGCCCTGATGCCGCAGTTCCAGCGCGAGATGGGCGGCCGCTCCCCCTTCGGCAAGGTCATGAACGTGACCCGCGAGATCGACCGGATCCTCTACGAGGAGATCGGCATCCGCCGCGGCCTCCGCCCGCACGAGCGGGGCGAGGACGTCCTCTCGATGCTCGCCGCCGCCGAGCCGCACGAGGACGCCTTCATGACCGACCGCGAGATCCGCGACGAGATGGTGACGCTGCTGGTCGCCGGCCACGAGACGACCGCGAACGCGCTCTCATGGAGCTTCGAGCGCGTCCTGCGCCATCCGCTCGTCCACGACCGGCTGCTCGCCGAGCTCTCCAACGAGGACGACACCTACATCGACGCGGTCGTCCGCGAGACCCTGCGCCAGCGCCCGATCCTCCCCGTCACCGCGCGCCGCATCTACGAGCAGCAGGAGATCGGCGGCTACGTGTTCCCCCGCGGCTGGACCCTGATGCCGTGCATCTACCTGATCCATCAGAACCCGGAGCTGTTCCCCGAGCCGGAGCGGTTCCGCCCCGAGCGCTTCCTCGAGGACCCGACGCCGAGCTCGCGCGTCTGGGTCCCGTTCGGAGCCGGATCCCGCCATTGCATCGGCTCCCACCTGGCGATGATGACCATCAAGCGCGTGCTCACCACGGTGCTCTCCCGGGCGACGCTGGTCGCCGAGGGCGGGCCCGAGCCGATCGTCCGCAACAACATGACGCTCGCCCCCGGCCATGGCGCGCGCGTCACGCTGGTCGGAAAGCGCGGAATACGCACGCGCAAGCACGCGCCCGTTCCCGCCTGAACCACGCCTGCAGCTCAAGCTTTATGGGCAGTTCTGCCGATGAGGGCCCCGAGGGCGCCGCCGGCAGAGAGGCGAGCGCCGACCGTGACGAAGGAAGAACCGATGGGCTTGGCGATATTCGAGGGCTCCACCTCGGGCGGCGACGACTTCGGTCGCGCCGTCATGGGGCGCTGAGCAGGGCGAGAGCGCGCGCGTCGCCCCGCTGGCCCGCGCCGGCGCCTACGTCACCCTCGCCGGCGTCGGCCTCGGCGGCCTCGGCATCGTCCTGCCGCACCCGTCGACGTTCAACGAGCCCGCGCTGATCGTCCTCTGGGCCCTCAGCGCCCTCTGGGCCCTCGGCTTCCTCCTCTATGCGGAGCGGGTGCCGATGACCGCCGTCCGCCTCGCTCCCGCCGCGGGGATCGTGCAGGTGACCCTCGCCGTGATCTTCAGCGGCGACGCGCTCGGCGCCTACGCCACGTTCTACCTCTGGCCCTGCTTCTACGCCTTCTACTTCTTCTCGCGCACCGACTCGATGCTCACCGTCGGGTTCCTCGGCCTCTGCTACGGCCCCACGCTCGTGCTGATGAACAGCGGATCGGCGAGCGTCGGCGACCTGACCCACCAGTTCGTCCTCGTCGTCGGCAGCCTCGCGATCGCCGGCCTGATGATGCAGGCGCTCCGCGACCGGGTCAACGGCCTCTGGACCAGCCTCTCGGCGGCGGCCCGCACCGACATGCTCACCGGCTACCGGAACCGCCAGGGCCTGGTCGAGACGCTCGCCACCGAGATCGAGCGCGCCCGCCCCGAGGCGAACCGCATCGGCCTGCTCAGCGTCCGCATCGGCGGCATCGGCAAGCTCAGCAAGGAGCAGGGCCACGAGACGGCCGACAGCGTCCTCAAGGAGATCGGCCGCCTGCTCGACGAGTCGACGCGCCGGATCGACACCGTCGGCCGCGTCGACGCCGCCGAGTTCGCCATCGTCCTGCCCGAGACCGACGAGCACACCGGCTTCCTCCTCTCCGAGCAGATCCTCACCCGGATCCGCCGCACCTACCGCGAGCGCAACCTGAACCTGCGCGTCAGCCTCGGCGTCTCCAGCTTCCCCAAGCACGGTGTCCGCGCCGAGGACCTGATGCAGGCCGCCGACTCCGCCGCCCAGGTCGCCGAGACGCTGGGAGCCGATCGGGCCGTCGTCTACAGCGCCGACGTCGACGACGCCCTCGCCGCCGAGACCGGCACCGACCCCAAGGACGGCCGGATGCACCTCGCCACCGTGCTCAGCCTGGCCGAGGTGCTCGACCTCCGCGACGAGCGGAACGCTCTCCATTCGGCCGCCGTCGCCCGGCTCTGCGAGCAGATCGGCCGCGAGATCGGCCTCCCGAGTCGCGGGTGAACCGGCTGCGCCTCGCCGGGATGCTCCACGACATCGGGAAGATCGGGATCGCCGACACCATCCTCGACAAGCCCGGCCCGCTCTCCCCGGGGGAGTGGGACCAGGTCCGCCGAGGCCCCGAGATGGCGGCGCGGATCCTCGGCGCGAAGGAGCTGACCGACATCCGCGAGTGGGTGCTGACCCGCCACGAGCAGCCCGACGGCCACGGCTACCCGCGCGGCATCAGCGGCGAGGAGATCCCGCTCGAGGCACGCATCCTCGCCGTCGCGGAGTCCTACGACGCGATGACGAGCGAACGCCCCTACCGGGGGGCGCGAACGCCCGCCGAAGCGCTGAACGAGATGGGCCGCTACGCCGGCAGCCAGTTCGACGGCCGCGTCGTCGACACGCTCAAGCGCGTGCTCGCCTCGGTCGAGGCGCCGGGCGCCTTCTAGGCCGTCGAACGCGACGCGCCCTTCGGACCCCGGTCCGAACCGAGGCGCCCGCCGCCGGGCCACCATGCCGCCCGGCCGAGGATCCGCAGGAAGGCCGGGATGAGCAGCCCGCGGATGATGGTGGCGTCGAGGAGCACCGCGACCGCGATGGCGACGGCGAACTCCTTGATGATCACGAGGTCGGAGAGGACGAAAGCGCCGACGGCGACGGCGAGCAGGACCGCCGAGGCGCTGATCAGCCGCCCGCTCGAGGCGACGCCCTCGATGATGGCCTCACGCTCGTCGGCGGCCTTGAAGCGCGCCTCGCGGATCCGCGAGAGCAGGAAGATGCCGTAGTCGGTCGAGAGCCCGAAGGCGACCGCGAAGGCGAGCACGGGCACCGAGATGTCGATGCCGAGAACGGCGTCGGTCCCGAGGAACTCGGCGCTCCAGTCGGCGGTGAAGATCGCGGTCATCGCGCCGAGCGCGGCGGCCACCGACAGCAGGTTCATCGCGACCGCGAGCAGGGGCAGGAGCAGCGAACGGGTCATCACGGCGACGAGCAGGAGGTTCGTCACGACGAGCAGCACCAGGGCCAGCGGGGCGTGGTCCTCCACGCTCGCGCGCTGGTCGGTCAGCTCCGCGGCCCGGCCGGCGACCAGAGCGCCATCGGGAACGGCGTCGCGGACGTCCTCGACGAGGTCCTGCCCCTCGTCGGAGAGCGGATCGGCGTCCGAGCCGACTCGGATCGGCGCGAAGCCGCCGTCCGGCACCGGCAGGCGGTCGACCTGGGTGACACCGGCGATGGCCTCCAGCTCGGCCACGATCGGCGCCGCGCCCTCCTCTGACTCGGGCACCGTGACGTAGAGGGCCATGTTCGGAAGGTCCGGGAAGAGCTCCTGTCTGTCGTCGTAGACGATGTGGGCCGAGTCCTCCTCCGGCAGCTCGCGCGCGTCGGGCGTCGTCAGCCCGACTCCCAGCAGCTGGCTCGCCAGCGCGAGCATCACCGCGGCGCCGACGACGATCGAGACGAGCGGCACGCGACAGACGAGCGTGGGGAGGCGATGCCAGAACCCGCTGCGGGCGTTGACGCCGGCGCGGAGGGGGTCCCGGCGGATCGCGAAGCGGTTGATGGACGGCCCGAGCAGGGCCAGCACCGCGGGGAGGACGAGGAGGGAGGTGAGGCCCGCGCAGATCGCCGTCAGGGCCCCGGCGATGCCCGTCGAGCGGAGGAACGGCTGCGGGAACACGGTCAGGGCCGCCAGCGCGGCCGCGACGGTGAGCGCGCTGAAGGCGACGGTGCGGCCGGCCGTGCGCAGGGTCCGGATGTGGGCGCGCCGGTAGTTCACGTCCTCGCCGGAGCCGATCTCCTCCCGGAAGCGGGCGATGACGAAGAGGCTGTAGTCGATTGCGAGGCCGACGCCGAGGCCGGTGACGACCTGGAGCGAGAAGAGATCGATCTGGGTCACGTCGGTGAGCAGTCGCAGGGCGGCGAAGGTGACGACGATCGTCACCCCCGCGACGACCAGCGGCAGGACCGCGGCGAGCAGCGTGCGGAACACGATCAGCAGCAGGATCAGCAGGACCGGGGTCGCGTAGAGCTCGATCTCGCGGGAGTCGTCCTCGGAGCGGACCCCGACCTGGTGGGAGGCGACCGCGGTGCCGCCGGCCAGAACTCCGTCGAGATCCGCGAAGGCGAGGTCGACGTCCTCGCCGACCTCCACCCGGTTGGCATCGGGGGCGCGGAAGGCGGCGACGAACGAGTGACCGTCGGGGGAGACGAGGCTCGGGTCGTCGCTCGGGCCGACCACCGAGGCGACCCCGTCGACGCCGGCGAGCTCCTGCTCGACCGCCGCCGCGTCGACGCCGGGGTCGAGCAGCAGGATCACCTCGGGGTCGGGCGACTGGCCGGTCTCATCCTCGACCTGGGCGTAGGCGCGCTCGACCTCGGAGTCGGGATCGGCGATGTCGAAGGGGTCGACGCGGTCGAAGACGTCGAAGGCGACCACGGCGGCGGCGAGCAGCACCACAAGTGCGCAGACGAGCACCGTCCATGCCCGCAGGTATGTGACTCTCGCGATTGCGCTCATCCCTGAACGAAGAGGGATCCTGCGCCCCCTCCGGCGGGTGAGGATATGGCGAATGGTCGGCTCTCCGCTGAGCGCCGGTGCAGAGCGGTCGGCAAGTCCTCAAAAAGTAGGCAGCGTCACTTCCCACTTCATACGCTGCTAGGCTCGGCGAGCGGTCTCGGCCGCCCCTCCCATGGATTACGAGCAGCTCCTCTACGAGGTCTCCGGCGGCGTCGCCACGGTCACCCTCAACCGACCCGAGCAGCGCAACGCCCTGTCGGGTCAGATGCTCGGGGAGCTCGTCGACGCGATGGAGCGGGTCCGTGACGACGACGAGGTTCGAGCGGTCGTTCTCCGCGGCGCCGGCGAGAAGGTGTTCTGCGCGGGCGCCGACCTCGGCGGGTTCGCGGCCGACGTCCCGCTGGTCGAGAAGCACTTCAGCTCCGACCTCTTCCTCAGGTTCTTCCGGCTGATGCCGCGCCTCGGCAAGCCGTCGCTCTGCGCCGCCAACGGGCACGTGCTGGCCGGCGGGATGGGCCTCGCGCTCTCCTGCGATCTCGTGATCGCGCGGGAGGGGATCACGTTCGGCACCCCCGAGATCAACATCGGCGCGTTCCCCTACATGATCATGGCGATCATCTACCGCAACGTCCCGCGGAAGAAGGTCAACGAGATGATGCTGCTCGGGGAGCGGATCTCAGCCGATCAGGCGGTCGAGTACGGGCTCGCGAACAAGGTCGTCCCCGAGGGCGAGTTCGAGGAGGCCGTCGACGACTGGGCCACCCGCCTCGCCTCGAAGAGCCCGGTGCTGATGCGCCTCGGCCACGACGCGATGTACCGCCAGGGGGACATGGCGATCGACGAGGGCCTCGAGTTCCTCCGCAGCCAGCTTTCGCTGACGTTCTCGACCGAGGACATCCAGGAGGGCGTCAAGGCCTTCTTCGAGAAGCGCGACCCCGAGTGGAAGGGAAGATGACGATGAGCCGCTTCGAGGACCCGGTGATCATCACCTGCTCGATCTCGGGGGCGATCGCCAACCGCGATCAGTGCCCGGCCATCCCCTACACGCCGGAGGAGTACGCGGCCGAGGCGCGGCGCGCGGTCGACGAGGGCGCCTCCCAGATCCACATCCACGCGCGCACGCCCGACGGCGTCCCCTCCTACGAGATCGAGGACTTCCAGGCGATCACCGAGGCGATCCGGGGCGAGGTCGGCGACGTGATCGTCAACTACTCGACCGGCGCGATCGGCGTCCCGCTCGAGAAGCGCATCGCCTACCTCGAGGCGCTCAAGCCCGATGTCGCCGCGCTCAACATGAGCTCGATGAACTACGCGAAGTACTCGCGCCGCCGCAAGGACTTCGTCTTCAAGGCCGTCTTCGAGAACTCCTTCGACACGATCATCGAGCTGATCGAGGCGATGAAGGCCAACGGGATCCAGCCCGAGCACGAGTGCTTCGACGCCGGCCACGTCGCCAACCTCGACTCCGCTGCTCGACATGGGGCTGCTCGAGCCGCCCCTGCAGATCTCGCTCGTGATGGGGGTGACCGGCGGCATCCGCCCGGTTCCGCGCAACGTCACCGCGATGTCGGACCAGATCCCCGGCGGCCCCGAGGGCCCCAACAACTGGCAGGTCATCGGCGTCTCCCGCGACCAGTGGAAGCTGCTCGCGAGCTCGCTGGTGCTGGGAGGGAACGTCCGCGCCGGCCTCGAGGACAACCTCTACCTGCCCGACGGCGAGATGGCGCGCTCCAACGGCGACCTGGTCGGCAAGGCGCGGCAGATGGCCGAGGACGTCGGCCGCCGCGCGGCCACGATCGCCGAGGCGCGGGAGCTGCTCGGGCTGAAAGCGGCCTGATGGCTGCGGCCGCGGGGGAGCCCGGGGCGGCGGTCGGCGAGCCGACGCTGAAGATCTCCGAGCTCGCGGAGGGTGCGGGGGTGCCGGTCGCGACGGTGCGCCACTACCTGCGCGAGGGGCTCCTGCCCGAGGGCCGGAAGACCAGCCGCAACATGGCCTACTACCCGCCCGAGCTGGTCGAGCGGATCCGCCTCATCAAGCTGCTCCAGGAGGAGCGGTTCATGCCGCTGCGGGTGATCCGCGAGCTGCTCGAGAACGAGGGCGGGGATGCCGAGCGCCTGCGCGCCCGGCTCGAGGCCGCCGACGCCGGGCTCGAGATGGCGCTGGCCCGGGAGCGCGAGCGCCTGCCCGCCGAGGAGGTGAGCGCTCAGTACGAGGTGCCGATCGACGCGCTCGACCGGCTCGCCGAGATCGGCGTCCTCAGCCCCGCCGCCGACGGCTACTCGCCGTCCGACGTCCGCATCGTCGCGGCGATCTCCCGCTTTCGCGCCGGCGGCTACGACGAGCGGATCGGCTTCACGGTCCACGATGCGGCGCGCTTCCTCGAGCCGCTCGAGGCCCTCGTCCGCCGCGAGGTCGAGCTGCTCTCGGAGAAGGTCATCGGCCGCTTCGATGCCGATCGCGCGGCCGAGCTGATCGAAGCGGGCACGGATCCTCTCGCCGACCTGATCGCGGCGATGAACTCGAAGCTGCTCACGGCCGCGCTCGACGGCCGCCGCGCCCGCGGCGGCGACTGAGAGCCGCCGCAATGACCCAGCGCGCGTCGGTCGTCCTCGCCTTCGCCGGCCTCGGCGTTGCCGCCATCGGCGCGCTCGGCGTCGCGACGGGGGAGGGGACCCGGCTCTCGCTCGGAGATCTCGATCCGTGGCTGGTCGTCTACGCCGTCGGGCTCTTCATCGCGCTCGGGGCGGCTCCCTACGGGCTCTATGACCGCTACGCCGCCCGGATCGAGGACCGGGATGCGCGCTGGGACCGCGCGCTGACGGTCTGGGGCGGGTTCTCGCTGCTCGGTGGGCTCGCGTTCATCGCCTTCGGGATGCTCGCCGGCTTCGATCCGGCGACCGCCGAGGGCTCGCTCGCCATCGTCGGAGCCGGGGCGTGCGCGCTCGTATTCGGGACGCTGCTTGCCTTCGTGCTCACCACCGGCTGAGGGGCCGCGACGCACTGAGCGGCCTCCCGTCGCGCTAGATTGACTTGTCAATCAGTCGCTCCGTCGCACCCCGGAGGCCACTGTGATGACGAGAGGAGGGGGATGCAAGCCGCCGCCGCACAGCTGAACGCCACCGCCGACACGGCGGCGAACCTCGCCGCCGCCGAGCGCGTCGTTCGCGCCGCCGCCGCCGCGGGCGCCGAGCTCGTCGTCCTCCCCGAGAAGTGGAGCCTCCTCGGCTCCGCCGACGAGCTGCGCGAGCTCGCCGAGCCGATCGACGGCCCCGCGGTCGAGCGCCGCCCGCGCCTGGGCGCGCGAGCTCGGGATCCACCTCGTCGCCGGCAGCTTCGCCGAGCGGGTGCCCGGACCGCGACCTGCTCTCGAACACCTCGCTTCTGATCGATCCCGAGGGCGAGATCGCCGCGACCTACCGCAAGGTCCACATGTTCGACGTTGACGTCGGCGGCGTCTCCTACCGCGAGTCCGACACCGAGGCGCCCGGCGAGGAGGTCGTCACCGCCCCGGTCGGCGAGCTCGAGCTCGGTCTGAGCGTCTGCTACGACCTCCGCTTCCCCGAGCTCTACCGGATCATGGCCCTCCGCGGGGCGCATGCGATCACGGTCCCGGCCGCCTTCACCGCGGTCACCGGGCGCGACCACTGGGAGGTCCTGCTCCGGGCCCGCGCGATCGAGAACCAGCTCTTCGTCATCGCCGCCGGGCAGTTCGGCGCGGCGCCTCCTCACTACGAATCGTGGGGTCATTCGATGATCGTCGACCCCTGGGGACGCATCCTCGACTCGATCGACGACGGGGAGGGCTTCGCGATCGCCGAGCTCGATCTCGACGAGCTGACCTCGGTCCGCGAGCGCATCCCGTCGCTCGCCAACCGCCGGCCCGGCGCCTACTCGTGGCCGCAGGAGGTGGGCGTCGGTGGCTGAGGCGAAGGCACCGCCCGTCGACAAGCGCCGCGCGATCCTCGAGGCCGCGATCCGCGTCTTCGCGCGCCAGGGCTACCACTCCACCCGCGTCGCCGACATCGCCGACGAGGCGGGCGTCGCCTACGGGCTCGTCTACCACTACTTCCGCTCGAAGGAAGCGGTGATGACCGAGCTCTTCACCGAGCGCTGGTCGCTGCTGCTCGCCGCGAGCGACGAGCTGTACGAGCGCGACATCCCCGCCCGCGAGAAGCTCGACGGGATCGCCGGCTTCATCATCGAGTCCTACAAGCACGACCCCGAGCTGATGAAGGTGATCATCATCGAGGTCACCCGCGCGGCCAACTCGTTCGGCGCCACCCACCTGCCGGAGATCCGCCGGGCCTACGACGACCGTCGCCAAGATCGTCGCCGACGAGCAGGCCGAGGGCCGCTACCGGCGCGAGGTCGACCCCGACTTCGTCGGGATGTGGTTCTACGGCGCGATCGAGCAGCTGCTCTCGGGCTGGGTCTTCGGGCTGATCCCGGCGACCGACGAGGAGTTCGATCGGGCGCGCGAGATGGTCGTCGACACCCTCTGCTGCGGCCTCGAGCGGCGCACCTAGTTCCGGGTCCGGGGCTGAGACGCCCCGTAGGGAGGGGGCGGTAGCCTCCTGCGTCCGGTTAGCGACCCCCTCGCGGGGGAAATGGAGTCCACATGAGCAACGAGATGACGAAGAGACTTGTCTGGTCCGGGCTGCTCGCTGCCACCGGCGCCCTCGCCAGCATCGTGGCCGCGCGGGCCGCCGGCCTCCTCTACCGCCGCATCTACGACGAGGACCCGCCCGAGTGAGCGACGGTCCTGACGTGACGGGCTCCACCCCGGAGCCCACCCCCAAGCCCGCGCTCGACGAGGACCGCCGGGTCGGCGAGCTGTTCATCGACGTCACCGAGCGCGTCGGCATCCTCGTCCGCGAGGAGATCGCGCTCGCCAAGGCGGAGCTGACCGAGAAGGTCACGAACATCGGCAAGGGCGCGATCGTCGGCATCGCGGCCGGCGTCTTCGTGCTGATGGCGCTCGCGATGATCATGCACGCGGTCGCCTGGCTGATCAACGACCTCTTCGGGATCGAGAGCGCGATCTGGTTCGGCTTCGCGATCGAGGCGCTGCTGCTCCTGCTCATCGCCGCCGCGGCCGGCTGGTTCGCCTACAGGAGCGTGATGAAGGGGACACCGCCGATGCCCGAGATGGCGATCGAGGAGGCCAAGGAGACGAAGGCCACCCTGACCAAGGAGAACGCATCGTGAGCGACGACAAGCCGGATGCAGGCATCCCCGGCGCCGCGCCCCGGCGCCCCCGGCCGCACGGCGGAGCAGATCCGCCGCGACATCGACCTTCAGCAGGCCGAGCTCGCGAGCTCGGTCGTCGCCCTGCGCGGCAAGGTCAACGAGATCACCGACTGGCGCGGCCAGTTGGAGGCTCACCGCGAGCAGCTGATCAGCGGCGCCGCCGTCGCCGGCTTCGTGGTCGGCGGACTGGTCGCCGATCCGCGCCGCTCCGCCGCCGGCGCTAGCCGCCCTAGCGCAGGAAGCTCGGAGGGGACGCCGCCGACTCCGAGGAGTCCCGGTCCCGTGTGCGCGCCGATGACCGGGCCGATCTCGGAGACGAAGATCGGCTCGCTGCCCATCACCTCGCGGCAGCGCTCGACGAGCCGCTGCGCGTTCTCCGGGTCCTGGATGTGCTGGACGACCCAGGCGTCGCGGCCGTCGGCCTTCAGCTCCTCGGCGTACTTGACGAGCCGCTCGAAGACGCGGCGGCGGGTGCGGACGCGCTCGACCGGGGTGATCTCCTCCTCGAGCGTGAGGATCGGCTTGATCTGCAGGGCCGAGCCGAGCCAGGCGCGGGCGGCGCCGATCCGGCCGCCCCGCCGCAGGTACTCGAGCGTGTCGATCGCGAACCACATCCGCAGCCCCTCGCGGGTCCGCTCGACGCGAGCGGCGACGGCCTCCGCGTCCTCGCCGGCGGCCGCTCCGGCGGAGGCGGCGAGGACGAGCATCCCCATCCCCCCGCAACCGGTGCGGCTGTCGATCACGTGGATGCGCTCGCCGCCGCGGCCGTCGTCGATCAGCTGGCGTCGCGCGCTCAGCGCGGACATCGTAGGTTCCGGAGATCCCGGAGGAGAGGTGGATCGAGACGACCTCGCGCCCGGCGTCGAGCAGCGGTCCGTAGACCTCGATGAAGTCGCCGACCGAGGGCTGGGAGGTCGATGCGCCGCCCTCGCTCGCCCGGAGGCGCTCGAAGAACGTCGAGTAGTCCCCGATCTCGAGCTCCTTGCGCTGATCGCCGCCGAGGAGGACGTAGAGGCTGATGCGCTTCACGTCGTTCGACGCGATCAGCTCGTCGGGCAGGTAGGCCGTCGTGTCGCAGACGATCGCCGTTCTCCCCGCGGAACTCACCGCGCCCGTTGTATCACTCCTCCGCCTGCCTGCCGGGGTCCCTCACTACCATCACCGCGATGCCGACGACCCTGATCACCGGCTCGACGGGCTTCGTCGGCTCCCACGTGGCGCGAGCGCTCTCCCGCCGGGGCGACGACCTTCGTGTCCTGATCCGGAAGGGGACCGATGACGCGGTGCTCTACGGCCTCGAGTTCGAGCGCATCAACGGGGACATCACCGATCGCCGCGCGGTCAAGCGGGCCGTCGCCGGCGCCGATCGCGTCTTCCACGTCGCCGGGATGACGTCGATGCGAACCGGCGAAGCCCAGCGCGTGTTCGAGGTCAACCAGGGCGGGACGCGGATCATCGCCGAGGAGGCGCTCGCCGCCGGCGTCGAGCGTTTCGTCCACACGTCCTCGGTCGCCGCGATCGGGCCGGCGCCGACCGGCGGCCGCGCCGACGAGACGCAGGCGTTCACCGCCGGCGGGCTCGGGATCGCCTACATGAACTCCAAGCGCGAGGCCGAGGGGGAGGTGCTCCGCGCCGCCGCCCGCGGCCTCGACGCCGTGATCGTGAACCCGACCTTCGCCCTCGGACCGGGCGGCGGGCGCGCCAGCTCGATGGGCCTCGTCCGCCGGTTCCTGCTGCGCCGGATCCCCGCCTACGTCGACGGCGGGCTCAACATCGTCGACGTCCGCGACGTCGCCGACGGGCACCTGCTCGCCGAGTCGAAGGGCGAGACCGGCGAGCGCTACATCCTCGGCGGCCGCAACTTCACCCTCGCACGCCTCTTCGCCGACCTGCAGCGGATCTCGGGAGTGCCGGCGCCGCAGCTCAAGCTCCCGGCGCAGATCGCGGAGGCCGGCGCGCGGTTCTCCGAGCAGCTCGGGCTGCCGCTCGGCCTCGCGGTCGACGAGACCCGCTCCGCGGCCCTGTGGTGGACCTACTCGTCGGCCAAGGCGAAGCGGGAGCTCGGGTTCTCCTCGCGCCCGCATGAGGAGACCCTCGAGGACGCGCTCGCCTACATGACCGAGGAGCTCGGCGACCGGGTCGGCGGGGACCCGAGCAGGACCGAGTCGGCGCTCAGCTTCGCGGGCAGGCTGACGCGGTTCGCCGGAAGGCTCCGGCCGTGAGCTCCGAGGGCCCGTCGCTGCTGCTCCTGCGTTGCCCGACGCCGACGAACTTCCTCTGCCCGTGCGGCGCCGTCGAGCGCCGCCTGCGGAAGCTGGAGATCGACCATCGGGTCGAGCGCGTGCCGTACCGGCGCGGCTCGGACTCCCGGCCCGAGGTCGTCGAGCTCACGGGGCAGTCGCGGGTGCCGGTTCTGGTCGACGGCGACGAGGTCGTCCACGACTCGAAGCGGATCCTGCAGTACCTCGAATGGCGTTACGGCGAGGACGACGAGGGCGGCTCCGACGAGGAGGAATGACGCTCCACCGGCGCGATTTGAAAGCCGCCGACGGGGAGCTATACAATCTGAAGCCATGGAAACGCCAGACGCCGCCATCAAGATCAGCGACATCGCCGCCGAGAAGCTCAACGAGCTGCTCGCGGCCCAGCCCGACTCCGATCAGGCACTGCGTGTCGCAGTCCGCGGCGGTGGATGTTCAGGCTTCCAGTACGCCCTCGCCCTCGATGCTCAGAAGGACGACGATCACGTCTACGAGCACAACGGCGTGCGCGTCCTCGTCGACAAGGTCTCGATGCAGTTCGTCTTCGGCTCCCAGGTCGACTACGTCGAGGGCCTGCAGGGCGCCGGCTTCGCGGTGAACAACCCGAACGTCGTCGCGGCCTGCGGTTGCGGTTCGAGCTTCCAGGTGAAGGAAGACTCGGAAGCCGCCGGCGCTCCCGCTTAGTCACGGCGGGACCCAGGTGAGCTCACGGGGGGTTCGAACGACTTGAGCGATCGGAAGGTCATTCTCAAGATGGTCCTGTCACTCGACGGCTTCGCCACCAGTCCCGACGGGACCCACGAGTGGATGTTCGAGTGGTTCGGCGGCGACTCGAACGAATGGAACCGCCGCGCGCTCGATGAGGCCGGCGTCCACGCGATGGGCCGCCGCAGCTACGAGATCATGGGGCCGCACTGGGCCGCGTCGGAAGGGCCGATCGCGACTTCGATGAACGAGAAGCCGAAGGCCGTCTTCTCCCGCAGCCTGGAGCAGGCCGAATGGGGACCGGTCGAGATCTTCGGCGCGGACCTCGCGCGCGGACATCGCGGAGCTCAAGGCGCGAGACGACGAGGGCACGATCCTGGTCCACGGAGGTCCGGACTTCGCCAGGTCGCTGACCCGCCTGGGCCTGGTCGACGAGTACCAGCTGACGACGGTCCCGATCGCGATCGGGGCGGGCCAGAGCCCATTCGCAGGGCTGGAGGAGCACCTGAAGCTGGACGTCGTCGAGGAGGAGCGTTTCGGGAGCGGAGCGTTGGCGCAGAGGCTGGTGCCGAGGGGCTGAGGGGGGGCGGGGGGCCGTCAGGGATTGGCGGAGGGTGCGGCTTACGCCAGGCGGATGGTGGGGTGCGGGCGTTAGGGGCTGGGGAAGGGGGCGAGGGAGATGGAGGGACCGGCGCTCGCATGGCTGACGCTGGGCGTGGGCCGAAGTGCCGGCCAGTGTGAGCGATAGCTCCGGAATACCGGAGTGATCACGCCCACTGACGCTCGTCCAGCGTCACCGGGACGAATTGCGACCGCATGCGGATGCAATCCCGCCAACTGAACCTCGGCCGAGGCGAATCGAGCCGCGTCTCTCGGGACAGGTTGTCCCGCTAGCCGCGAGCCGCGAGCACGCAGGCATCTCGCCAACCGGCCGTCACTCGGAGGAATAGCGACCGCATACGGCATGCAATCCCGCCAAGTGGCGCCCAGGGCGTGCCCAACCTTCGCGCCTCCCCCCTAAAGGGCGAGCAACCTAGGCGGGGCGGGGTCGGGGGGAGGGGACCAACGGGCCTCCCAGATAACCCGGGCGAAGCCCGGGCCCGCTGGGCGCCTCCCCCGGCCCCGTCCCGCCAAATGAAGAGCCCTACGTTTCGATCTGCATCGGCGCGCTCTGAGCCGGGAGACCCGCCTCGGCCGCCGTCGGTCGGCTCCCTGGCCTCGGGCTGCGGGACTCCCAGGGCCTCGGCCAGCTCGCCCGACTCGAACATCTCCTCGACGATGTCGCAGCCGCCGACGAGCTCGCCGTCGATGTAGACCTGGGGGAAGGTCTGCCAGTCGGAGATCTCGGTGGTGACCTCGCGGAGGGGGCCCATGACGGGGAGGACGTCGATGGCGCCGTACTCGACGCCCATCTGCTCGAGGACGCCGACGGTGCGCATCGAGAAGCCGCAGCGGGGCATGTCGGGGGTCCCCTTCATCAGCAGCAGGACCTTGTTGGCGGAGATCGCCTGCTCGAGCTGCTCGCGGAGCTCCGGGTTCGATGCCATTGGTTGCCTCCTGGAAAGGTCGTTGACTTACGTCTGACCAGACAGGTTAGGCGGTGGGCTTCACGGGACTTCGATCGGGGCGGGGCGGCCGAACAGATAGCCCTGGCCGCAGTCGACTCCGAGCTCGCGGAGCGGCTCGACGAGAGCGGGATCCTCGACGCCCTCGGCGACGGTCCTGATGCCGAGGCCGCGCGCGATGACGACGAGCGATTCGACGATCCGGGCATCGGCGTTGGACTCGAGCATGCCGCGGACGAACTGCATGTCGATCTTGAGCTCGGTGAAGGGAAGGTGGCGGAGGTAGGTGAGCGAGCCGAAGCCGGTGCCGACGTCGTCGAGCGAGAGGCCGCAGCCGAGCTCCTGGACGCGCGAGGTGAAGTCCCGCAGCGACTCGATCGCGGGAGTGGCGGCGGTTTCGGTCAGCTCGAAGGTCAGCAGGGAGGGATCGGCGCCGCTCGCGTGCAGCTCGCTCGCGATCAGCTCGGTCAGGTCGCGGTCGCCGATCGAGCTGGCGGAGATGTTCGCGCTGATGCGGCGGCCACTGGCCACGAGGCGCAGGGCCTGCTTGACCACCCAGTGGTCGAGGTTGCGGATCAGCCCGAAGCGCTCGGCGGTGGGGACGAAGTCGCCGGCGGTGATCGGCCGCCCGGTGACGGGGTCGACCATCCGGACGAGCAGCTCCTCGGTCCAGGGGATGCCCGTGGCGATGTCGACGATGGGCTGGGAGTAGAGGACCAGCCGTTCCTCCTCGATGGCCTTGCGGACGTGGCCGACCCACTCGAGGCGACCGCGGTCCTCGCCGGTGAAGATGTTCGCGCGGTCGCGACCCGCCTCCTTCGCCTGGTGGAGGGCGATGTCGGCCGCGGTCAGGAGGTCGGCCGAACCGACTCCCATGTCGGCCTCGACGAGCGCGACTCCGGCGCTGGCGGTGAGAGCGGCCGCTCCCTGGCGCGAGCGGACGACGCTCAGCAGGTTGCTGGCGCGCTCGAGCGCCTGCGCCTCGCCGACGCCGGGGATCAGGAGGGCGAACTGGTCGCCGTCGAGGCGACCGAAGACCTGAGCCGGATCGATCTTGTCGGCGAGCATCGCCGCGACATCGGCGATGACCAGGTCGCCGGTGCTGCGCCCGAGCGTGTCGTTGACTCGCTTGAGGTGATCGATGTCGATGACGACGAGCGCGCCGCGCCCGCCCGGGAGACCCGCTGCGATCGCGGCATCGGCGGCAGCCTCGAAGCCGCGCCGGTTCGGCAGCCCGGTGAGCTCGTCGTGGTCGGCGAGGTAGCGAAGCCGGTCCTCGGCGGCCTTCTGGTCGCTGACGTCGGTGATCAGACCCTCGACGATCATCGAGCCGCTCGTCGTCGACCACGCCGATCGAGGCGCGGTCGCGCACCCAGATCATCTGCCCGTCGCGCTTGCGGATCCGGTAGAGGACGTCGAGCGGCTCCGAGGCGTGCGCGCAGCGCTCCTCCTCGGCGAGGACGTGGGTGACGTCGTCGGGATGGATCAGCTTCTCCCAGAACATGGGCTCCGACGTCCATTCCTCGATCGTGTAGCCGAGGATCTCCTCGACCTGGGGTGAGATGAACTCCCACTCGCCCTGAGGGCCAAGTCCGGCGCGGTAGGTGATCGAAGGCAGGCGCTCGATGAGCGTGCGGACGCGGCGCTCGGCCTCGGCGAGCGAGTCGTTGACCCGCGTGCGCTCGATCGCGGCTCCGAGGAGCTGGCCGAGCGACTCGACCAGCGAGATGTCGCTGAGCTCGAAGCGGCGCAGCGCGTCGGAGGTGACCACCAGGGAGCCGAACGCCTCGGCCTCGCCTCCGATCCGGATCGAGATCGCGCTCTGCACCGGCTGGGCGTCCAGCGGCTGGACCGAGCTGAACCGGCCCTCGCGCCGGAAGTCCTCGACGACGAGCGCCCCCTGGCCGCGGAGGACCGTGAAGCCGGGCTGGTTGGAGGTGTCGAGCGGGATCCGGACCTCGTCGCGCCCCGTTGGCCAACCGACGCTCGCCTTCAGCTGCAGGTTGCCCGCGGCCGGATCGGCGGCCCAGACCTCGCAGCGGCTCGGGTTCAGCTCCTCGATGGCGAGGCCGACCGCGCGGCGGAGCAGCTCGTCGAGCGGCAGTCCCTCGAGCGCGACCTGGCCGAGGTCGAGGACGGCGGAGCGGCGCCGGGCGTCGGCGTGGAGCTCACGCTCGCGCTCGCTGCGCTCGCTGGCGTCCCGGAGGTAGACCGCCAGGAGCGGGAAGCTCTCGCTGCCGATCAGCGCGGTGGTGATGTCGACGGGCAGCTCGCGATCGTCGGAGCGGCGGGCGTTGAGCTCGATCTCGCGCTGGGCGACCATCGGCGCGGTTTCGCTGAGCTGACGCTGCAGGACGCTGCGGACCGCGCCCTCGAGATGCGCGGGGAAGACGAGGGAGGCGAAGTCGCGGCCGATCGCGGCGGCGCGGTCGATCCCGAACATGCGGACCGCCGCCGGGTTCCACGCGGCGATGACGCCCTCGGGGTCGAGCACCGCGATGCCGTCGGGGGCGCCGGCGATGAGCGCCGCCCCGGCACCGTCGAGCGGAGCCATCGCACGGTCGCCGCCTCGCCGTTCGCCGGCGATTCGGAGCAGGCCCTCGGCCCGCCTTGCGTGCTGCTCGTCCAGTGAAGCCATCGTCGAATCGAGACCCGTCGGGGTCTCACCCTGGCCTCATCGGCAGGCCATGGGCGGAGCCTTAGGGCTGGGAGAGGACGCTCGTTTGGATCGAAAGCGCGTGGATCGCGCCGTCGTCCATGCGTTCCTTGACGGCCGCCCGCACCATCCGGTGCTGGTCGAGCCGCTTGACGCCCTCGAACTGGGGAGCGGAGACGATCGCGCGGAGGTGGTCGCCGCCGCCCGTGTCGTCGAGCACCTCGACGGATGCGCCCGGGAGGGCCGTCTCGATCATCGTCCGGATCTCGGTGAGGTCAGCCACGCTTCGCCTGCAGCTTTCAGCATCTCCTCGATGCGTGTCAGCTTGACGCGCGGACGGCCGAGCGGCTCGCCCTGCTGCTGCTCGAGCGCGTCGATCGCCTGCCAGCCGTCGAACTCGACGTGGTCGATGCCGCGCTCGGTGAGCAGCGCGTGCAGCGTCCCCGAATCGCCGGTGGGCTCGGGGAGCTTCCCGGCGGCGGCGTCCTCCAGCAGCAGGGAGATGGTCTCCTGCGCGTCCTTCTTGTTCGTGCCGATGACGCCGCTCGGGCCGCGCTTGATCCAGCCGACGACGTACTGGCCGGGCTGCTCGTGGCCGTTGTCGTCGACGACGCGCCCCCCGACGTTGGGGATGACGCCGCCCTGGGGATCGTGGGGAACGCCCTCGATCCCCGTTCCCAGGTAGCCGATCGAGCGCAGCACCATCCCGGTCTCGATGCGCTCCGTCTCGCCCGTCGAGCGAGCGCGGACCGCGCCCGCGTCGTCGGTGAAGAGCTCGTTGATGCCGACGTCGATCCACTCGACCTTGCCGTCGCCGCCGATCGCCTCCGGGCTGCGGAGGAACCGGAGCTCGACCCGCTTCGGCTTGCCCTCGGGCTCGCGCTGGGCGAAGCCGGTGAACGACTCGTGGTTCTTGCGGTTGGTCATGTCGGCGGCGTCGGACTCGAGGAAGGCGGCGCTCGCCTCGTCGAGCTCGACGGCGGCCGGGTCGATGATCACGTCGGCGTCGGTCAGCTCGCCGAGCTCGCGCACCTCGGGGTTGGTGAAGGCGGCCTGGGCCGGCCCGCGCCTGCCGAGGACGACGACCTCGCGGACGTTGGAGCCGGCCAGCGCCTCGATGGCGAAGTGCGCGGTGTCGGTCGACTCGAGCTCCTCGCGGGGAAGCACGAGCATCCGCGCGACGTCGGCGGCGACGTTCCCGTTGCCGATCACGACGACGCGCTCGCAGGAGAGGTCGAACTCGTGGTCGGCGAAGTCCGGATGGCCGTTGTACCAAGCGACGAACTCGGTGGCCGCGTGCGAGCCGGGCAGGTCCTCGCCGGCGATCCCGAGCTGGCGGTCGGCTCCGGCGCCGTAGGCCCAGATGACCGCGTGGTAGGCGCCGGCGAGCTCGGCGGCGCTGACGTCACGGCCGACGGTCACGTGCCCGAAGAAGCGGAAGGCCTCGTGTCCCGCGGTCTTCTCGTAGCGGCGGATGACGTTCTTGATCTTCGGATGGTCGGGGGCGACGCCGAAGCGGACGAGCCCGAAGGGCGTGGGGAGGCGGTCGATCATGTCGACCTCGATCGCGAGCTCCTTGTGGGTGAGCAGCGCCTCGGTGGCGTAGAAGCCGGCGGGACCCGAGCCGACGACGGCGACGCGCACGGGGTTGTCTGGGGAGCCTGGGGCGGACATGGGCGGAGATCCTCCGGCTAGGCGAGCGTGGGAACGCTGCGTGAGGTGGCGGCGCCGTCGAGGGCGTCGAGGGCCTGGCCCACCGACATCGCCACGCAGGAGAAGATCGGGACGTCCCGCAGGGTCCAGGCGCTCGACTCCGTGCTGCGCAGCTCCTGCACGAGGTCGAGGAAGTCCCCGGGGTCGTCGCACTCGAAGGAGACGACGAACTCCTGGTCGTCGATCCCGAACGAGTAGGCGGTGTTGATCGTGATCTGCGGGTAGCGGCGGCCCGTCTCGATGTGGTCGCGCATGATCCGCCCGCGCTCGGCGCGGTCGAGCCCGTACCACTCGCGCTTCTTCTCCATCGGGTAGATGAAGGCGTACTTGCGCTCGGAGACGAGCAGCGCCTGGCGGGTCTTCTCCTCCGAGTACGGCGACGGCTTGGTCATCGCGAGGTAGGAGTGGGGGATCGTCGACCACTTCATCAGCCCGCTCTGGGCGAGGACGACGTGGAAGGAGTGGATGTCGCTCAGGTTCGGGCTCTGGCTGACGATCAGGAGGTCCGTGTCTCCCCGCGTACCGACCGTCGAGTAGGCGCGCAGGGGCCGGTCGGCGGCATAGTCCTCGCAGGCGGCGAGCAGCTCGCGCTTATCCTGCGCTCTGCGCTCGGCGTCGAGCCGCTGCCAGGCGGGGTCGACCTTGAGGAATGTGAACTTGATGAACGTCCGGTCGGCCATCATCGCGATGCTAGCGCTCGCCCTGCTCGTGCCCGCTGCGGCGCGGGCGCAGGACGGTGACGTCGCGAGCGCCACGCTCGTCGACCCGGGCGCCCCGCGCATCACGATCGCGATGGTTCCCCACGGCACCGATGTCGAGGAGATCGCCGACGCCGTGCCCGGGATCGCGCCCGGCCTGTTCGGCGCCGGCCTCGGGGCGGTCCCGACCGCGCAGAGCTACCTCGACATGACCCAGGGAACCCGCCTGGCCCAGAGCCTCTACCCGGAGGTGCTGCCGCCGGTCTACGTGACGGGCGACCGCGTGCCCGAGCCCATCTGGGAGGAGGTGCGGAGCCGCGCTGCCGACGCCCCGGCCGAGATCGAGCCGGGCATGCTCGCCTCGACCCTGCGCGACGAGGGGATCCCGATGACGGCGGCGGAGGGCACGGGCTCGGCGGCGCTGATCGCCGTCGACGAGCAGGGCCGGGTCGACCGCGCGGTGGACTGCGAACCGGGGGAGTGCCCCGGGGTGAACGTCGTCACGTCCTCCCTCAGCGGCCTCGCCGCGATCGCCGAGCGGGTCGAGGGCGACGACCTGCTGATCGTCATCGAGCAGCCGCCGACCGAGCGCGAGCTGCTCGCGCTCGGGATCTACGGGAACGGGTTCGAGGCGGGGGACCTGAGCTCCCCGACGACGCGGATGCGCGGCTACATCCTCGCCACCGACCTGCTGCCGACGATCTTCGACCGCTACGGGATCGAGGTCCCCGACGACATCAACGGACGCGTGATCAGCACCGAGGGCGCCGAGGCCGACGCCGCCGCCGTCCACGACCGCGGCGACCGCCTCATCGTCATCCGCGAGCGCCGCGGCGGCGTGCTCGGGACCAACCTGATCATCTGGCTCGGCGTCGCGCTCCTCGCCGCCGCGATCGGCCGCCGGCGCGGTGCCCGCGCGGCGCTCTCGGTCATCGCGGTCGCGATGGCGCTCGTCCCGGCGGTCCTCCTGCTGACCGCGGCGCTGGCCCCCTCCGAGACCGCCGAGCGGGTGATCGCCGGCGCCGGCGCCCCGGCGCTTGCGGTCGCTCCTGCTCCTCGCCGCGGGTCGTTTCGCCCCGGCGCGCCCCGGCTTCGCGGCGTTCGCCGTCGCCGCCGCGCTCTCGATCGGCCTCGAGGCGATCGACGTCGTGGTCGGCTCACCGCTCACCTCCCTGTCGCTGCTCGGCCCCAACCCGGCGCTCGGCGTCCGCTTCTTCGGCATCGGGAACGAGCTCGAGGCGACGATCGGGGTGCTGCTCCTGCTCGGCACCGGCGCGGCGCTCAGCGCCTTCAAGCCCGAGGCCGAGCCCGCGCGGATCGCCGCCGCGATGGCGCTGGTCACCGTGCTCGCGGTGCTCGTCTTCGCCCCCGGGCGGTTCGGCGCCGACGTCGGCGCCGCCATCACCTTCCCGGCGGGAGCGGCGGTGGCGGTCATCGCCGCGCTCCGGCTGCGGCCGAAGCAGGCGGCGCTCGTGCTCGCCGCGCCCGTCGCGGCCGTCGCGCTCCTGCTCGTGATCGATCTCGTGACCGGAGGGGACGCGCACCTCTCGCGCTCGGTGCTGGGAGCGGGTGGGACCGACGAGCTCGGGGACGTCTTCCAGCGCCGGATCAAGGCATCGCTGCGGTCCTTCGACAACTACAGCGAGTCCCGCTTCTTCCTCGCCGCGATCGCGGCCATCGTCGTCGGCCTCGTCTTCCGGCGGCGCATCCGCGGCTGGGTGGGCGACGATCGGGCGATCCAGGCCGGCCTCCTCGGCGCGATCGGCGCCACCGTCGTCGGAACCCTCGCCAACGACTCCGCGGCGCTCCTGCTGATGGTCGGGACCGGCTTCATCGCGGCGTTCATCGGCCTCACCTGGGCCGTGCGGGACGGGACGGACCAGCGATGACCACCGCCCGGTCCGGCCGGTAGTGCTGGCTCGCCAGAACGATGCGCATCGCCCTCGTCAGTCCCTACTCGTGGACGTACGAAGGGGGCGTCAACCGGCATGTTCAGGCGCTCGCTGAGCATCTGATCCAGAGGGGGAACGACGTTCGCGTCCTCGCTCCCTGGGACCCGCCGGACCGCCTCAGCCGTACGTTGCACCGCGGCGCCGAGCCGCGAGAGCGCCGGATGCCCGAATACCTGACGTCGCTGGGGCGAACCTGCGGCTTCGGGGCCAACGGCGCGACCGCCAACCTCTCCGTCTTCCCGACGCGGCATCAGCCTGCTCCGCGAGGAACTGCGCGCCGGCGACTTCGACGTCGTCCACGTCCACGAGCCGCCGGCGCCGATCCTCGCCTGGGACGCCTGCTCGTTCCCGGGCGCGCCCGGTGGTCGGGACCTTCCACGCCTACGCGCCGAAGTGGCTTCCCAACAACATCGCGGTCGCGATGGGCGCCCGCCGCAAGTTCAACCAGCTCAGCGCGCGGATCGCGGTCTCCGAGGCGGCTGAATGGACCGGGCAGCGCTGGTTCGGCGGCAACTACGAGGTCATCCCCAACGGCGTCGACCTCACCGCCGCCCCGGCGCCCGCCGATGTCGCCCGGATCCACACCGACCACCCCGGCACCGAGCTTCGCGTCCTCTTCGTCGGCCGCGCCGATGAGCGGAAGGGCCTGCCGGTGCTGCTCCGCGCCTTCGAGGCGCTCGCCGAGCACGTGCCCGCGCGCCTGGCGATCGTCGGCACCGAGCCCGCTGAGATCTCGCGCTCGCTCGCCGATCCCGACGCGATGAGCTCCATCGACGCTCTCGGCCGGGTCTCCAGCGAGGACCTCTGGCGCCAGCTCGTCGCCGCCGACGTCCTCTGCGCCCCGTCGCTCTCGGGCGAGAGCTTCGGCATGGTCCTCACCGAGGCCTTCGCCGCCGGCACGCCCGTCATCGCCTCCGACATCGCCGGCTACTCCGACGTCGTCAGCGACGGCGTCGATGGTGTCCTGATCCCGCCGGGAGACCCGCAGCGGCTGGCCGAGGAGCTCCAGCGCATGCACCTCGAGCCCGAGCGCCGGATCGAGATGGGCGCCCGCGCCAGGGCCAGCGCCGACCGCTTCGGCTGGGAGCGGGTCACCTCGCGCGTCGAGCGCGTCTACGAGCGCGCCATGCACGTCCCACAGCCGACCGACCGGCTCGCCCGCGGCTTCCGCCGCCTCGGCTTCGTCTCCGCCGACGGGCTGCCGCGCGTCCCCGCCGAGAACCTCCCGTCGCCGGATCCCGCGCCGGTCCAGGTCGGGTCGAAGCGACGGCGGGTCGCCCGCCGCGTCGGGCTCGGTGCGGCTGCGTTCGTCGGCATCGGGCTGACGGTCCTCGCAGCGCAGAAGATCGGCTTCGACAACGTCGTCAAGAGCGCCGTCCGTTCGAACTTCGCATGGATCCTCATCGCGTTCGCGCTCATGTGCATCTCGATGTTCTTCCGCGCCGGCGCCTGGTACCTGGCGGCCCGCTCAGCGATGCCCGCCGCGCGGATGCGCCGCCGCGACTTCACCTCGGCGACGATGATCGGCGTGCTGATGTCGGCGACGCTCCCGGCGCGCGTCGGCGAGCCCGCGAGGGCGATGATCATCTCCCGCCGGGTCGGCCGCTTCCGCGAGACGTTCCCGGTGCTGCTCGGCACGCTGGTCTCCCAGACGGTGCTGAACATCGTCGCGCTGGTGATCCTCGGCCTGATCATCGTCTCGACGACCGATCTCTTCGCCGCGAGCTCCCAGCATCTCTTCGTCTTCAGCCTCGCCCCGGCGCTGCTGCTGGTCGCGGTGCTGGCGGCGCCGATCTTCGTTCGCCGCGCGGGCTCGGGGCGCGTCGCCCGCGCCATCCACACGGCGCGGGGAGCCCTGTTGCGCGTCCGTCGCGGCCTGGCCATCTTCCGCGACCCGAGGCGCGGCCCGATCGCCGCCGCCTGCCAGCTCTTCGCATGGGCCGTCCAGGTTGCCGCCTGCTACGCGCTCAGCGTCGCGATGGGCCTCGATGCGCAGATGGGCATCGGCGGAGCTGCGGCGGTCCTGTTCGCGGTCAACGTCACCGCCGTCGTGCCGGTGACCCCGTCCAACATCGGCGTCTTCCAGCTCGCCGTCGTCAGCGTGCTGAAGACGGGCTACGGGATCGACGCCGCCGACGCGTTCGCCTACGGCGTGATCCTGCAGGCGGTCGAGATCGCGACCGCGGTCGGCCTCGGCCTCCCCGCGCTGGTTCGCGAGGGCATGAGCTGGTCCGACGTCCGCCTGCGCGCGATGAGCGCCGCGCCGGTGAGCCTGCAGCCCGCAACGCGAGCGAAGGCAGCGGCGTCGGAGGAGGGTGTCGGCGAGGGCGCGGCGGGCTGAGGGGGCGTGGGGCTGGCGGCTGAGGGGGCGGACCGAGGGCGGGCTGACGCTCGAAGGTGACCTGGCGACGGCTGAGGGGGCGGACCGAGGGCGGGCTGACGCTTGAAGGTGACCTGGCGACGGGCCAGGGCTGACGAGGGGGCGCGTCGAGGCGGGTACTCGGTTCTGGCCGACGGGTCGACTCAGCGGGTGCCGCCCGGTCCGGAGTTGGATTGGCGGGAGCACCACCATGCAGCGGGGAACCTGAGGACGAGATGCTGTCCTAGAAGACCCCGCTGCCGCCTCGGCCGGCTATGCGGGGAGCCTGAGGCCGAAATACCGGCCTAGAACACCCCGCTGCGCGGCCAAGCCCCCTTCTCCCAAAGCCCCGGCCGAAGCTGGCCGGCAATCCGGTGCGAACAAACGCCGCGAGGCGGGGGGAGCCGCCAAACGGGCCTCCCAGATACCCCGCGCGAAGCGCGGGCCCGCTTGGCGGCTCCCCCCGCCTCGCGGCGTTAGGTAAGACCCCTTTCACGCCCGCTAAACTGGCCCAAGTAGCCATCCAGAGCGGCTGAGGGTCCCGGACCTCCGAAGCCGCCGCAACCGGCGAGGCTCCATGAGCTGGGCACGGTGCGACAGCCGGGATTCGATGGAGGGACTCAATTGACCGCCACCCCGAACTTCACAAGCCGTCATGAGCGCTGAGCGCGACATCCTCGCCGCGGCACGCGAGCGCGTCGTCGTCTACGACGGCGGCATGGGCGCGACCCTCGAGCGCTTCGAGCTGTCCGAGAAGGACTACGGCGGGCTCAAGGGGAAGTGCCACGAGGCGCTGATCCTGCATCGCCCCGACGTGATCGCGGGCGTCCACGAGTCGATGCTCGAGGCGGGCGCGCGAGGTGCTCGAGACCGATTCCTTCCAGGGCTCGCGGCTGAAGCTCGAGGAGTGGGGGCTCGCCGAGCACACGGTCGAGATCAACCGCGGCGCCGCCGAGATCGCCCGCAAGGCGGCCGGGCCGGATCGCTTCGTGGCCGGCTCGATCGGCCCGACCGGCTTCCTGCCGGCGAGCGACGACCCGACGCTCGGCGACATCACCTTCGCCCAGCTCGCCGAGGTCTTCGACGAGCAGGCGGGTGCGCTCGTCGAGGGTGGCGCCGACCTGATCATCATCGAGACGGCGCAGGACATCCTCGAGGTCCGCGCCGCGATCGCCGGCGCCCGGGAGTCGTTCAAGCGAGTCGGGCGCGTCCGTCCCGATCCAAGTTTCCGTGTCCCTGCTTCCCAACGGCGGCAAGATGCTCCTGGGCACCGACATCCAGGCGGTCCTGGCGATCCTCGAGGGCCTCAAGGTCGACATCGTCGGCCTCAACTGCTCGACCGGTCCCGAGGACATGAGGGACGCGATCCGCTATCTCGGCGAGACCGCCGCGGTGCCGGTTCACTGCATCCCGAACGCGGGCCTGCCGCTGCAGGGTCCCGACGGCGAGACCATCTTCCCCGAGACGCCCGAGCACATCGCGACGGCCCTCGGCGGCTTCGTCGAGCGCTATGGCGTCTCGATCGTCGGCGGCTGCTGCGGCACGACGCCCGAGCACATCGCCGCGCTCGCCGAGCGGGTCAAGGACGTCAAGCCGGCCGAGCGCCCCGCTCCCGGCCCGCCGCGGGTCGCGAGCATGATGACCGCGTTCGACCTCGTCCAGGAACCGCGGCCGACGATCGTCGGCGAGCGCGTCAACTCCCAGGGCTCTCGCAAGGCGAAGGAGATGCTCCTCGCCGACGACTACGACGGCCTCGTGCAGATCGCCGAGGACCAGGTCGAGGGTGGCGCCCACGTGCTCGACGTCTGCGTTGCGCTGACCGAGCGCCAGGACGAGGACGAGCAGATGGGGGAGACCGTCAGCCGGATCTCGCTGACCCAGCCTGCCCCGATCCAGATCGACTCGACCGAGCCCGAGGTGATCGAGGCCGCGCTCGAGCGCATCCCCGGCCGCGCGATCGTCAACTCGACCAACCTCGAAGCGGGTCGCGACAAGCTCGACCGCATCGTCCCGATCGCCGTCAAGCACGGCGCCGCGCTGATCGCGTTGACGATCGACGAGGTCGGGATGGCGAAGACCGGTGATCGCAAGCTCGAGATCGCCACGCGGATCCACGAGCTGGCGTGCGGGGAGCACGGGCTCGATCCCGAGTTGCTGATCTTCGACGCGCTCACCTTCACCCTGACCACGGGCGAGGAGGAGTGGCGTCCTTCGGCGGTCGCGACGATCGAGGGCATCAGGCAGATCAAGGAGAACCTGCCCGGCGTCAAGACCTCACTCGGCGTCTCGAACGTTTCCTTCGGGATCGGCCAGCCGGCGCGGGCCGTCCTCAACTCGGTCTTCCTCCACCACTGCGTGGAGGCCGGGCTCGACCTGGCGATGGTCAACCCCAACCACATCACCCCCTACTCGGAGATCTCCGAGGAGGAGCGCAAGCTCGCCGACGACCTCGTCTTCGACCGCTCCGACGACGCCCTGCAGAAGTTCATCGAGCACTTCGAGAGCAAGGGGCCGGAGGAGCAGGTCTCCGCCGCCGACGCAACCGAGGGCATGGAGCCCGAGGAGGCGCTGCACTTCCACATCCTGCGCCGCAAGAAGGACGGGGTGGAGGACTGGATCGACAAGTGCAACGACAAGATCGGCGCGGTCCCGACGCTCAACCAGGTCCTGCTGCCGGCGATGAAGGAGGTCGGCGACAAGTTCGGCGCCGGCGAGCTGATCCTGCCGTTCGTCCTGCAGTCGGCCGAGGTGATGAAGCGCGCCGTCGCGCGGCTCGAGAACTACCTCGACCGGATCGAGGGCCACACGAAGGGCACGGTCGTGATCGCGACCGTCTTCGGCGACGTCCACGACATCGGCAAGTCGCTCGTCAACACGATCCTGACCAACAACGGCTACACGGTCGTCGACCTCGGCAAGCAGGTCCCGGTCGAGCAGATCATCGACGCCGCGGTCGAGCACGAGGCCGACGCGATCGGGCTCTCCGCCCTGCTCGTCTCGACCTCGAAGCAGATGCCCGCCTGCATCGGCGAGCTGCACGAGCGCGGGCACGAGTTCCCGGTGCTGATCGGCGGCGCCGCGATCAACCGCGACTTCGGCCGCCGCGTCCTCTACCCGAAGGGCCGCGAGTCCGACGAGATCTACGAGCCGGGCGTCTTCTACTGCAAGGACGCCTTCGCGGGGCTCGACACGATGGACGCGCTGATCGACTCCGAGACGCGCGACGCGCTCGTCGAGCGGTTCCGCGACGAGGCCCGGGAGCTGCGCGAGAAGCCGGTGGTCGTCGACAACTCCCCGCCGACCGACGACGACTCGGTCCGCTCCGCCGTGAGCGTCGACGCGCCGGTCCCCGAGCCGAGCGCCTACGGCGTCCGCGACGTCGACATCGACCTCGACGACGTCTTCCCCTACCTCGACCGCCACGTGCTCTTCAAGCTCCACTGGGGCGGCCGCGGCCGCAAGGGCGAGGCATGGCGCAAGATCGTCGAGGGCGACGGCGAGGACGAGGGCTTCGCGCCGAAGCTCGAGCGCATGTGGGCGGAGCAGGACTACCTGCACCCGAAGGCCCGCGTGGGCTACTTCCCCTGCAACTCCGACGGCAACGAGCTGGTCGTCTTCGACCCCGAGGATCCGCGACAAGGAGCTCGAGCGCCTGGTCTTCCCGCGCCAGCCCAAGCACGACCGGATCTGCCTGGCCGACTTCTACAAGCCGCTAGATGACTCCGATGAACGCGACGTCGTCGTGCTGCAGGGAGTCACGGTCGGCCCCGAGGTGACGGACCGGATCGAGCAGCTCGAGAAGGACGGCGAGTTCGCCGAGCAGCTCTTCGTCCACGGGCTCGGCGTGCAGGCCGCCGAGGGCCTCGCCGAGTGGCTCCACCACGAGGTCCGCGACGAGCTCGGGATCGACGACGGCCAGGGCCGCCGCTACTCCTGGGGCTACCCGGCCTGCCCGGACCAGTCCGAGCACGAGAAGGTCTGGCGCCTGCTCGGCCTCGAGAAGATCGGGATGAGCCTCTCCGACGGCTACGCCGTCACCCCCGAGCAGTCGACGGTGGCGATCATCGCCCACCACCCGCAGGCCGTCTACTTCGGCATGAAGTCGGGGTTCGTCCCCGAGGAGCCGAAGCAGGACGAGCTGATCGCCGGGACCGAGCGCGGCGGCGAGCTGCCGACCGACGCCGAGTTCGAGGGCGACGGCACGATCGAGGCCGAGGTCGACGAGCCGGCCTCGGACGCGACGCCGGCCTAGCTAGCCGATCAGCCCTTTGCGCACGTAGGCGCGGCGAAGCTCGCCGAGCCGCATCCGCTGCGGATGGTCTCCGGTCGGGATCGACGCGACCTCCTCGCCGGTGCGGAACGAGAGCACCGCGACCCGGTCGTCGCCGGCGACCGAGACGAAGCAGTGCTTGCCGTCCTCGCTCGCCGCCGACCAGTAGGGCACGTGGCCGACCGGGGAGGTCGCCTGCAGCTCGAACGGCTGGGTCCTGACGATCGCCCCGTAGTTCGACATCGTCCCGGCGACGCAGAGCTTCTTGCCGCTGCGGTTGATCGCCAGTCCGTGGTGGGCGGAGTCGAGCAGGAACTCCGTCCGGTCGACCCCCTCGGCGTCCCCAAGGGGCAGATCGAGCACGTCGACGACCTTGTCCTCCCGGAGGTCGTACTTGACGATCCCGAAGAAGAAGGACACCTGGAAGTAGACGAAGCGCTCGGTCGGCGAGATCGCCATCGGGCGCACCGCGGCGCTCATGTTCGGGTACCCCGCCTCCTCGAGCTTCTGCCCCATGTCGATCCGCTTCAGGACCTCGTAGGTGTTGCCGTCGATCACCTCGAAGACGCGATCGCCCTTCGTGTCGTCGAGCAGCGGATCGTCGGTCGGCGTGTAGACGGTTCCGATGCTCGCGTGGAAGATCAGGCTCCCGTCGTTGGAGAAGTTGTTCTCGTGCGGGGCGTCGCCTGAGGGGATGTCGGTGATGATCTCCCCGGTGGCCGTGTTGATCACGTGGATCACGTTCGCCGTCGACGCCGACACGAGCAGGCGCTTGCCGTCCTCGGAGATGGCCATGTGATCGGCGCGGTAACCGGCGACCGGCGTCCGCCAGCGGATCTTGCCGGTCTTGAGGCTGATCGCGACGACGTCGGCGAAGCTCGGCCGCGAGAAGTAGACGGTGCGCCCATCCGGCGAGGTGAAGCCGTCGTCGACGTACTGGTTGTGGCCCTCGCCGATCAGCTCCCTGATCAGGTTGAAGTAGGCGAGCGCCGCCGGGTCGCCATTGATCTCGGCGACGCGCTCGGCCGCGTCGGGGATGACGTTGATGCGAGCGATCCGCTTGAACTTCCGCGGGTTCACGAGATCCGCGGTTCCCTCCCAGTTGTTGCTGACGACCAGCACGTCGCGCGTCGCGGACGGCCGCTTCTTCGCTGCCTTCGCCTCCGCGATCGCGGGCACGAACGCGAGCCCCGCCAGCGCGATGGCCACGGTCAGCAGCTGCCTCGTCGTCCTCACTTCATGCCCTCCCTGGGTAGTGGTCCCGCGATGTCTACCAGTCGCCGGTCGCGGTTTCGCCGGCTCCTCGTTCCTCCGGGAACTGCAGCAGCATCTCGGCGAGCATCTCCGGCACCTCGACCTGAGGGCAGTGGCCGCAGTCGTCGATGATCTCGATGTCGGAGTAGTCGACGATGCGCAGCACCCGCTCGGCGCCGTCGGTGTAGACCATCCGATCGCGCTCGCCCCAGACGAGGAGCAGCGGGCAGTCGATCTTCGCCGAGGTCGAAGGGGTCCTCGAGCTCGGGGAGCATGCGGCGCCCGATGTCCAGCACGCCCATGCTGCGCTCGACCGATCCGATGTGGCCGGCGAAGGACGCGATCACGTCGGGATCGGCCCCGGCACGATCGTGGAAGGCGAGCTCGCGGTAGACCCGCGAGACGACCTGCTTGACGACCGCCTCGGGGACCGGGAGGGGGGAGTAGCGGATGAGGCGGATCAGCTGGGAGCTCTCGATGATCGGGAACCAGCGAGCCATGTGGAGGCCGGCGGGAGCGATCGGCACGATCCCGGCGATCGGCAGGTCGTCGCGCTGAGCCGCGCGCAGGGAGAGGGCTCCGCCGAGCGAGTTGCCGACGACGATCACGTCCTCGCCGCCCGCGCCGCTGCTGACGAGGTCGATCGCCTCGGCGACCATCGCGTCCCACTGCGGCAGCATCGCTCCCGCTTCGAGCTCGGCGGCGGTGCCGAAGCCGCGCAGGTCGATCGCAGTCGCCGGCCGCTCGGCGCGTGGCGAGCTCGCGCATCAGCGGCCGCCAGGTGTCGGCGCTGTCGGCGAAGCCGTGGAGGAGCAGGAGCGGCGTTCCCTCGCCCGCGGTCGTGAGCATCCGCGTGTCCGTCCCCGCGAGCTCGAGGCGGCGAGTGGAGATGGTTTCCGGCGTTGCGTGACGGGTAGGTGTCAAGACACTGCTTTTCTAGCGTGCGGCGCCGACGCGGTGCCGCGAATCCCCACTGAACACGACCTTACGGAGGCCCCCAGATGTCAGGTGACCGCGGATCGAGGGACATCCTCGCCGAAGAGAACAAAGCCGATCGCGAGAAGCTGGTCGGCATGCTCGAGAAGGCCTACTGGATGGAGATCGAGACGGTCATGAGCTACGTGGCCAACTCCGTCAACCCCGACGGCGTTCGCGCGATGGAGATCAAGGAGTCGCTGCAGGCCGACATCACCGAGGAGCTCGGCCACGCGCAGCAGTTCGCCGCCCGCATCAAGGAGCTCTACGGCGTCGTGCCGGGCTCGATGGAGTTCACGGCCGAGCAGAGCTACCTGCAGCCGCCCGAGCACCAGACCGACATCCCGGCGGTGATCAAGGGCGTGATCGAGGCCGAGGCCGGTGCCATCGGCTACTACAACGAGATCATCGAGTTCGCCGCCGAGCACGACCCGGTGACCGAGGACATGGTCATCGCGATCCTGCGCGACGAGCAGGGCCACATGCGTCAGTTCGAGGGATTCCTCCGCGAATACGAGGCCGAGGGGAAGGCCTGAGGCCGCTGCGGGCCTCGGCGCGCGTTGCAAACTTCTGTCCAGATGAAGGCTATTTGTTTGCAAAGTTAGCGTGAGCATCCGCTAATGTAGGTGCAGATGGACCAAGCAATCGCAAACACCGTTCTGATCACACCCGAGCGCCCGTTCGAGCTCGAGCTGGCCGATGGCACGCGTCTCGTGCCCCAGGCCGAGGCCCGTCCGACGCGCTGCGAGGGCGACGCCAACCACGCGTTCACGCTGGCTGACGTTCACCAGGTAGGCGGCGAGCCCTTCGCCGGCTACCGCCGCCTGGCTGCTCAGCTCTGATCGCGCCTTGTGCCCGAGGGCCAGCCGCCGCACTCTTCTTCTGGCGGTAACCAGCTCAGCTTCTTCCTCTGCCTGCGGGCTTGATCACGCTGACCTCGCCGCTGACGAGGTTCGCGACGTAGATCCTGCCGCGGGTGTCCTCGCCGAAGCTCGAGATCCCCGTCCCGCCCGGTAGGCCGGCCGAGCGGTCGCCGCTCGCCTTCCCGCCCTTGAGCGCGAAGCTGCGGATCTCGCCCTTGCAGAAGTCCGCGTAGACGTAGCGGCCGAAGAGCGAGCGGACGCGCTTGTCACGGGAGACGTAGCCGCCCGTGATCGAGCAGTTCCCGCCCGCGTGGCTGTACTCGAAGACCGGCTTGGTCGTGCCACCGGGGTCGGGGCTTCCGTCGGTGGTCAGGGGATGGTTGCCCTCCCACGCGTCCCAGCCGAAGTTCGCGCCGTTGGCGCTTCCGAGCGACTCGATGTCGACCTCCTCGTAGCGGTCCTGGCCGACGTCTCCGATCGCCAGCTCCCCGCTCTTGCTGTCGAAGGAGAAGCGGTACGGATTGCGCAGTCCGTAGGAGAAGATCTCGGCCTGACCGTCCTTGCCGACGAACGGGTTGTCGCCCGGGACCGTGTAGCGCTTCTCGCCGTCGCGCTTCGGGTCGATCCGGAGCAGCTTCCCCAGCAGGCTGTTCTTGTTCTGCGCGTTCTCGGGCGGGTCGTAGGCGCTGCCGCCATCGCCGGTCCCGATGTAGAGGTAGCCGTCGGGGCCGAACTGGAGCTGACCGCCGTTGTGGTTGGAGTTCTCGCTGTGCTCGATCGTGATCACGTCGCGGCCGCTCCTCGGGTTGGCCTTGTCCGCGTTCTTGCCGGCCCGCCGGTACTCGCGGACGACGATGTCGCCGCCGTTCTCCGTCAGGTAGACGTAGAGCAGGCCGCTCTTGGCGTAGTCGGGGGCGAAGGCGACCGAGAGCAGCCCGCGCTCGCCGCCGACCTCGACCCCGCCGACCTGCAGGAAGGTCTTGGGCTTGCCGCCCTTGCCGATCACCTTGATCGTGCCGGTCTGCTCGACCACGAAGATCCGCCCGCCGGCTCCGGCGGGCCCGGTGACGTAGACGGGCGAGTCGAAGTCGCCGACCTTGCCGAGCCGGAAGCCGCCCTTGCCGTCGCCGGTCCGGGGGGCCGAGTCACCCGCTGCGGGCTGGGCCGAACCGCTCGCGCCGTTGATCAGCAGGACCGGGAGGGCTCCCAGCAGGACAGTGATCACCGCGACGGCGGTGCGCTTCGCTCGGTTCATGGAGCGGGAGGGTAGACCTCCGCGCGGCTCAGTTCGCCGGGTCCAGGCGGTAGACCGGGCCGCTGATCGAGACCGCGTAGACGTTGCCGGCGTTGTCGGTGCCGAACGACGCGATCTGCTCGACGCTCTCGCCGAGCGCGACATCGTCGTCCGCCTTCTTCCCGGGCTCGGGGGTGAAGCTGCGGAGCTCGCCGACGCACAGGTCTCCCCAGAGGTAGCGGCCGTTCAGCGTTTCGAGGTCCGGATCGCGCACGACGACGCCGCCGGTGATCGAGCAGTTGCCGTCGTCGTGGCTGGCCACGAGCGCCGGCTCGACCGCGTCGGGAGCCTCCTGGTCGTCGTTGAAGCCGGCGTCGCCCTCGAAGGCGGACCAGCCGAAGTTCGCCCCGTTGGCGTCGTCGAGGGAGATCACGTCGACCTCCTCCTGCTCCTCCTGCCCGACGTCGCCGATCAGCAGGTTCGCCGGTCTCCGGATCGAAGGAGAAGCGCCACGGGTTGCGCAGGCCGGTCGCGAAGATCTCCCCGCGGGCCTCGGGATCGCCGGCGAACGGGTTGTCGTCGGGGACGGTGTAGGGGAGGTCGCCGTCGGGCTTGGGGTCGATCCGCAGGATCTTCCCGAGGAGCGTCGTGTTGTCCTGGCCGTTGCGGTCGGGGTCTCCGCCGGAGCCGCCGTCGCCGAGACCGATGTAGAGCTTGTCGTCGGGGCCGAAGAGGACGAGGCCGCCGTTGTGGTTGGGGAAGGGCTGCTCGACCTTCATCAGCTCGCGCGCGCTGCCGGGGTCGACCTCCCCGTCGGGAGCCTCGTACTCGACGATCCGCGTGTCGCCGGCGGTGTCGGTGTAGTCGACGTAGAGCAGGTGGTCCCGCTCCCAGTCGGGGCTGAAGGCGACCGAAAGGAGCCCCTGCTCGCCACCCGCCGTGATCTCGTCGGAGACGTCGAGGAACGTCGTCGCCTCGCCGTCGGGAGCGACGCGCTGGATCGTCCCGCCCTGCTCGACGACGAAGATGTCGTCGGACTCGCCCGGGGGCTGGGTCACGTACAGCGGCGAGTCGAAGCTCCCGATCTCGGTCAGCTTCACGCCCCCGCGGCCGTCGCCGGTCCCACCGCCCCCACCGCCGGTGGACGTCGAGGTGTTCTCGGTCGTCGATGCTCGGTGGTCGCGGCGCTCGACGAATCGGAGTCGTCGCCGCATGCCGCAAGCGGCAGGCAGAGGGCGGCGATCAGGAGGAGGAGGGCGGCCGGGAGCCGCGAGCTACTCGGTGACGACGTTGCCGGCGTTGTCGACGGTTGCCTTCGGCGGCTTGTCGGTGATGGTGACAACGAACTCGCCCGTTACCTCGCCGCCGTCGGCGGTGACCGCCTTGGCATTGCCGTCGAGCCCTGCCTCGACGCGGTAATGAAGAGTGTAGGTACCGGGTTTCACGGGGGTGACCCTCCAGACGATGTCCTGCGTCTCGCCGGGCTCGAGCGTGTCGAAGCCCCAGGAGTTCGTCTGCGCCACGAATCCAGGGCCGAGGCCCGGGGGCGGCGGGGTGTCGACCTCGCGCGGGAACTTGTTCTCGAGGATCCAGACCGGGCGATTGGGGTTCGAAAGCGAGTTGTCGCCGAGGCGCGTGTTGAAGGAGCCGTTGGCGGGACCCGCATCGGGTGCGTTGTTCTCGCCGTCGTCGGTCTCGATCGTGAAGACGAGCTGCGGCAGTGGCTCGTCGCCGGTGTTCTTCACGCCGAGGACGAGGTCGGAAGTCTGGGCGAGCCGCTGCTCGGTCGGGAACTTCGCCTGGGTCACCTCGACCGGGAAGTTCCCCTCGGGCTCGTTCTCGCTCTGGTTCTCCGCGTCATCCCCACAGGCGGCGACTCCGAGAGCCAGGCTCGGGAGAAGGACTGCTGCGGCGAAAAATGCATGCCACCGCTGCCGTGCGCTTGTAGGTCTCTCCCCCAAGGCGGGCGGAACATACCACGGGGTCCGGGCCACAACCCGCAAAGTTGGCTCGCCTGGGTGCTCGCGCTGCGTGGTCGGGAGCGCCCCGGTGCGGTCAGGGGTGGCGCCGTCTGCCCCGATGAACTAGGTTTACGACCGGGAGCGAGGCCAGGGAGGCTGTCGTCCCAACGGAGAGATGGTCAGATCAGCAGCCGATAGGGCGTTCCTTCCCGCGAAGAACCTGTTTGAACAGGTCGGGAACATGATGATCCTTACCGGGAAGACGATCACGGCGACCGTCAAGCCCCCGTACCCCTACGGCGGCGAGTTCATCTCCCAGTTCCTCTTCGCGCTGCAGCTCTGCTGGTTCCCGCTGCTGATCAGCACGGTGGCCTTCGGCTTCGGCGCCCCCGGCCTGCAGGCCGCGAACTTCCTGACCCTCTTCGGCGCGCTCGACCGCCTCGGCGGCTTCTTCATCCTCGCCTCGGTTCGCGAGTTCGCGCCGTTCGTGACCGCCGTCGTCGTCGCCGGCGTCGCCGGCACCGCGATCACCGCCGACCTCGGCGCCCGCAAGATCCGCGAGGAGCTCGACGCGCTGATGGTCCTCGGCGTCGACCCGATCAAGAACCTCGTCGTCCCGCGCTTCCTCAGCCTGATGCTCATCACCGGGCTGCTCAACATCTACGCGCTGCTCTTCGGGATCAGCGGCGGCATCTTCGCCGAGCTGACCTACGGCCAGCCCCTCGGCGGCTTCTTCGCCACCCTCTTCAACAACGCTTCCGTCACCGACCTCTGGGGCTCGGTGCTCAAGACCACCCTGTTCGGCGCGATCGTGGCGATCGTCTGCTCGTACAAGGGGATGAATGCGTCCGGAGGTGCTCAGGGAGTGGGCACCGCCGTCAACGAGGCGGTCGTGATCGCCTTCATGGGCGTCTTCGCGTTCAACTACGTCTTCACCCAGACGCTGCTCGCCACCCATCCCGAGATCTCGACCATCAAGTAACCCATGGGTTGGATGGCAGTACCACGCGATTGGCTCTCCTCGATGGGGGAGATCTTCCGGTTCTGCGGCCGGGTCATGGGGCTCGTCTACTCGGGTCGCGTCTTCCAGTTCTTCGGTGAGACGCTGCGCCAGGCCGGGATCCTGATCCTCGGCTCGACGATCGTGATCTGGGGCCTCGTCTTCATCCTCGGCCTCCAGTGCGGCATCGAGGGCGCGTACTTCACCCGTTCCGTCGGCGCGCCCGCCTACGCCGGCAACTTCGCCGCCTGGTGCGACCTGCGCGAGGTGATCCCCTACGCCTTCGGCTACATGATGAGCGCCAAGGTCGGCACCGGAATCGTCGCCGAGCTCGGCGCGATGCGGATCTCCGACGAGATCGACGCGCTCGAGGTCATGGGCATCCCGCCCGTCACGTTCCTCGCCGCGACGCGCCTGCTCGCCGCCTGGATGGTGCTCCCCTTCATGTACCTCGCCGCGATCGGCGTCGGGTTCATCGCCTCCTACATCGCGGTGGTCGAGCAGATCGGCGACACCTCGAGCGGCGGCTATCTCCTGATCTTCTGGATGTTCCAGAATCCACCCGACCTCATATTCAGCGTCATCAAGGGGATGTCGATGGCCACGGCCATCGTGCTGGTCGGGTGCTACTACGGCTACACGGCCGGAGGCGGACCGGTGGGCGTGGGCACAGCTACGGCGAAGTCGATGGTTCTCAACATCGTGCTCGTTCACATCATCGGGATGATGGGCACGCTGATCTTCTGGGGAGCCAACCCGAGAGCACCAATCGGCGGCTGACGCCATCCGAGCAACTAGGAGGAGTACGTAGAGATGGCCGACGAGAACACCGAACCTGCGCAGGACGACACCGTGATCGAGGACCGGCAGGCACCGCCGCCCGCCGCCCCCTCCGCCCGCCCCGGCGTCGCGGCAACGACTCCGGCAGCGACCCCAACTCCTCGGCTCCCGAGCTCGGCAAGCTGAACCAGGACTTCACGATCCCCGGCGTCGAGAAGAACGACACCGATCCCTACCGCTGGCACACCGGCGAGAAGCGCGATCACGGTGGCGAGGACGCGATCGAGGTCATCGACCTCGTCAAGCAGTTCGGCAACACCCGGATCCAGAACGGCCTCAACCTCGGCCTGCCCGACAACGAGGTCTCGATGGTCCTCGGCCCGTCAGGCACCGGCAAGAGCGTGCTCATCAAGCTGATCGTCGGCCTGCTCTACCCGGACGCGGGCGACATCCTCGTCCACGGCGAGTCGGTCCCCAACATGACCGACGACGAGCTCTTCGAGATGCGCAAGAAGTTCGGCCTCCTGTTCCAGGACGGCGCGCTCTTCGGCTCGATGAACATCTACGACAACACGGCGTTCCCGCTCCGCCAGCACACGGACAAGTCCGAGGATGAGATCGCCGACATCGTCAACCGCCGCCTCCAGGAGGTCGGCCTCGCCGAGGCTCACTTCAAGATGCCGAACGAGCTCTCGGGCGGCATG
Organism: uncultured Solirubrobacterales bacterium; assembly: GCA_963740845.1. GTDB lineage: Bacteria > Actinomycetota > Thermoleophilia > Solirubrobacterales > 70-9 > RHKX01. Next base: position 272,649 of record CAVUFM010000012.1, on the reverse strand, counting down.
CGCAAGCGCGCCGGCTTCGCCCGCGCCCTCGTGCTCGACCCGGCGATCGTCTTCTTCGACGAGCCCGACTCCGGCCTCGACCCGGTCCGCACGGCGCTGCTCTGCGAGCTGATCCGCGAGGTCCACGAGGAGAACGGCGGCTGCTACATGGTCATCAGCCACGACCTCGGCACCGCCCGCCGCATCGCCGACTTCATCGCGGTCCTCTGGAAGGGCCGCATCGTCGAGTCGGGTCCCTCCGAGGAGCTCTTCGAGTCGGACAACGACTTCGTGCGCCAGTTCCTGAACGCAGAGGTAGACGGCCCGCTTGCGATGGACTAAGGCGGGAGCCTCGGTGAGGCGCCGCCCGATCGTCGTCGCGCTCCTTGCCGGAGTGCTCCTCCTCGTGCTGCCCAGCGCCGCGCAGGCCTGCAGCTGCGTCGGGTTCGAGAACCCCGAGGACCAGGCCCGCTCGGTTCTCGGCTACAGCGACGCCGCCTTCATCGGTTCCCTGGTCTCGGTCAGGGAGCTCGGTGCCGAAACGGAGCCCGGCCAGCCCGGCCTTCCCCCCGACGCCATCTTCCGGTTTCGCGTGCGGTCGTCGTTCGGGTCCAATCTCGGGAGCTTCGTGCGGGTCCGGTCGAGCACCGAGAGCGCCGCCTGCGGGCTCGGCCAGACCGAGGGAAGGAAGATCGCACTCGGGCTGAGCGGCCGGCAGGGCGCCTGGCGCTCGGGCTCCTGCTCCTACATGGATCCGAGCTCGCTGCGGAAGGTCGCGAAGCCATGGAGCTGCCGTCGGATCGGACCGCGCGGCCGCCGGCTGCCCGCCCTCGCCCTCGCGCCTCACGGTCCCGCGCTTAACCCGCCCTGCGCCCTGACGTAGGGGCGCGTCCCTAGTCTTTCTCCCGTGCGGAAGCTGCTCGGCCGGATAGGAGAGTGGGCGGTCACGCGGCCGGCCCAGACGATCGCAGCGGTCGTCTCGATCGTGGCGATCGTCGGCGTCGTCGGCGCGCTCCGGCTGAGCCCCGACGCCACCACCGACAAGCTCGTCGACAACGGCTCCGCCGCCTACAAGGGGACGCAGGAGTTCCGCGACCGCTTCGGCGACGACGCGATCGTCGTCCTGGTCAAGGGCGACCTCGACCAGATCGTCCTCACCGACAACATCAACCGGCTGCTTTCGCTCGAGGCCTGCCTCGCCGGGCGGCCCGATCCGGCGACCGGCCAGTTCGCGGCGCGCACCTGCCAGGACATCGCCGACATGGGGGAGACCCGCGTGGTCTTCGGCCCGGCGACCTTCATCGATCAGGCCGCCGCCCGCGCCACCGCGGGGATCCAGGAGCAGATCCAGAGCGGCGCCCTCAACGACCCTGCCGCTCAGCAGGAGGCGATGCAGCAGCTCCTCCAGACGGGGCTCGGCGTCAGCGACCTCCTGAACCTCTCGATCAACAACACGAACTTCGTGCAGACGATCGTCTTCGACGACTCGACGCCCGGCGCGCCGCCGAAGTCGAAGCGCGGCTACCTCTTCCCCTCGAACGAGAGCGCGCTGATCTCGATCCGCCTGCAGCCCGACGTCTCCTCCGCCGACCGCCGCGAGGCGATCTCCCTGATCCAGGAGACGCTCGACGACGACGCGTTCAAGCTGAAGAACGACGTCTCCTACGAGATCAGCGGCATCCCGGTCGTCGTCCAGGGGCTCTCCGACGCGCTCGCCCAGCAGATCATCGTCCTCTTCGGCGCGGCGCTGGCGGTGATGGCGCTCGTCCTCATCTTCATCTTCGGGCCGCCGCTCCGCCTGCTTCCGCTGCTGATCTCGATCGGGTCGGCGGGCTTCGCGCTCGGCCTGCTGGCGATCCTCGGCGGCACGCTGACCATGGCGTCCGTCGCGGTCCTGCCGGTCGTCATCGGGCTCGGCGTCGACTACGCGATCCAGCTTCAGGCGAGATTCCGCGAGGCCACGAGAGGCGGCGAGCGGCCGCCCGCCGCCGCGGTCGCGGCCGCCGTCCGCGGCGGGCCGATCGTCGGCACCGCGGCACTCGCCACCGGCGTCGGCTTCCTCGCCCTCACCCTCTCGCCGATCCCGATGGTCCGGGAGTTCGCCATCGCCCTCGTCGCCGGCATCGCCGCGGCCTACTTCATCTCGCTCACCGCCGGGCTCGCCGCCCTCTCGATGACGCCAGGCGGACGGGACGAGCAAGCGCCGCTCGGGCGGGCTCATCGGCGCCGTCGACGGGTTCTCCGACCGCGTCTCGGCGGGGCTCGCCCCCGTCGACCGCCAGAGCCCGCTCGTTCGGCCGCGCCGCGCTCGCCGGCTCCATCCGCTTCCCCGGCCGCGTCCTGATCGTCGCCCTGCTCCTCGCGATCACCGGCTGGGTGGCGGGGACCGGGACCAAGGTGGTCAGCGACATCCGCGAGCTCGTGCCGAGCGATCTCCCCGCGCTGCAGTCGCTCACCGAGCTCGAGGACTCGACCGGAGTCTCCGCTGAGCTGGACGTGCTGGTCTCCGGCGACGTCACCTCTCCCGAGGGAATCGCATGGATGAGCGACTTCAAGGATCGCGTCCTCAACCAGCACGGCTTCGCGACGAACCCGCAGTTCGCGAGCGACGAGGGCCTTCCGTACCCGCCGAGCTGCCTCGCCGAGGATGGCGAGCAGCCCGGCCTCTGTCCCGGCCCGGCGATGTCGGACCTGTTCGACCTCGCGATCGACCCCGACTCGGACCCGGGGGCGCCGGTCCACGAGCAGCCGTCGGTGTTCCGGATCGGCAGCGTCTTCGAGAAGGTCCCTCCCTACTTCTCCCAGGCCGTGCTCTCGCAGGGGGGGAGGGAGACGAGGACGACGTCGCCGCGGTCACGTTCCTGATCCCGGTGATGCCGCTCGACGAGCAGGAGGCGTTGATCAACGACGTCCGCGACGAGATCGACCCGCCGGAGGGCATCGACGCCGAGGTGGTTGGGTTCTCGGTCCTCGCGGCCGACGCCAACGAGCAGCTCGCGGGCTCCCGCTACTGGCTGACGCTCGTCGCGCTCCTCGCGGTCGGCTTCACCCTGCTCGCGGTCTATCGCCGTCCATCCCGCGCGCTCGTGCCGATGCTGCCGATCGCGCTTGCGACGGGATGGTCCGCGCTCGTGCTCGAGGCGATCGACGTTCCGCTGAACCCGATGTCGGCGGCGCTCGGCGTGCTCGTGATCGCGGTCGCGACCGAGTTCAGCGTGATCCTCGCGGCCCGCTTCCACGAGGAGCGCGACGCCGGCGAGTCGATCGGCGAGGCGCTTCGCCTCACCTACTCGCGGACCGGCGTCGCCGTGCTCGCCTCCGGCGTCACCTCGATCGCCGGCTTCGGGGTCCTCGCGCTCAGCGGCATCACGATGCTGCGCGACTTCGGCCTCGCCACCGTCGTGGACCTCTCCGCCTCGGTCGCCGGCGTGATGCTCGTGCTCCCCGCGGCGCTCGTCTGGGCCGAGACCGGCTTCAGCCCGCTCCCAGCAATCCGCGCGCGCTTCGGCCGCCGGCGCGGCGCCGACCCCGAGCCCGCGAGATGAGCCTTGGCTGAGGGGGACGGAGGCTGGTGGCCGGAGGGGGGAGACCCGCCGCGCCGCAAGCCCTCCAAGCGAAGTCCGGGGAGGGGGAGCGGAGGCCGCCGCGCGGCCTCGCCAGCCCCGACGCCCCGAAGCGCGCGAGTCGCTACTCGCTGTTCGTCGGCCTTGCGTTCATCGCGATCGTCGTCATCGCGATGGTCAACCTCCTGCGCAACGACGAGAGCGGCATCCTCGGGGTCACCTCGACGGAGGGCCGGCCGCTCGCGGAGTTCGCGGTTCCCGACGCCCGCGGCACCCTCGACGGCGACGCGAACATCTTCCAGGACGACTGCGAGAGCTCGAAGAACCCGTGCCCCGACGACGACGTCCGCGACCCGGCCTGCCAGATCGAGACCGAGGGAGCGATCCGGGTCTGCGACCTCTTCGACAAGCCGCTGGCGATCTCGTTCTGGTTCACCCGCGGCGGTGACTGCACCCCGACGCAGGACGCCTTCGACGACGCCGCCGGGAAGTACGGCGATCGGGTCAACTTCCTCAGCGTCAACGTGCGCGACGACCGTGACACGGTCCAGGACGTGATCGACGAGCACGGCTGGGAGGTGCCGGTCGGCCTCGACCCCGACGGCGCCGTCTCCAACCTCTACCGGGTCGGCACCTGCCCGACGCTGCTGCTCGCCTATCCCGGGGGGATCGTCTACGACGCTCCGCCCCCCTATGCCCCCGAGGAGGTCGACGGTTTCATCCAGGACCTGATCACCGCCTCCCGCGAGCGCGCGGAGACGAGCCGGTGACCCCGGGCGAGTCCCTCTCCGGTCCGGTCGACCCGGCGCTGCTCGAGGAGCTGCCGGGGCTGAAGCTGCGCCACCTCACCGTGGAGCGGGGGTCGGGCAAGAGCCCGAAGGGGCTGAAGCAGCGGCTGAAGATCCTCTCCGACCGCTTCGCCGGACCGCAGGCGATCGCCATGCGCAACAAGCCGATCCCGTGGGCCTACCGGGTCTTCTATCGCCACATCGGCCTCGATCCCGACGAGCAGCGCACCCCGGTGGAGCAGCTCGCCCTCGAGCGGATGCTCAAGGGGGAGTTCGAGAGCCGCAACCTGCTCGATGACGCGCTCACGGTTGCGATCGTCGAGTCGGGCGTCCCGATCCGCGCCTTCGACGCCGATCAGCTCGAGGGACCCCCGGGAATCAGGGCGAGCGAGCCGGGGGAGGAGCTCGAGGGCAGGCCGGGGGATCTGCCGGAGGGGACGCTGATCATCGCCGACTCCGCTCGTCCGCTGGCGCTCCTGTTCGGGGCGATGGCCTCCGGCCGGGGCGTTTCCGCGGACACGAAGCGGACCACGTTGTTCGCCATCGGCGTCTCCGGGGTGCCCGACATCGCCATCGAGGAGGCCCTCTGGCTCGTCGCCGACGCGATGGAGACCGCCTGAGGCGGAGGGGAAATGCGCCGCACGGCCGACCGGTGCGGTTATCATGGCCCGTGAAGCGAGTCTGAAAGGAGCACGGTTGCCCGCGCTTCTCGAAAGGGAGACGAAGCCAGGGAGGACGACCGGGGGCACTCCCCTCGCGAGCCTGCTCGTCGAGGACCGTCGCTCCGCCAGGATCGAGCTGCGGCGTCAGATCGCCCGCCTCGAGCGCGAGCTCGGCGAGCTCTTCGCCACCACCTTCCCCCGCCAGGGCATCGAATGGTCGATCGATGCGGCCGGCGGCCCTCGGGTGCTCGGGATCGAGGAGCTGGAGCGGACCCGCGACGCGCTCGCCTCCCGCCTTGCCGATGCTCGAATCGAGATCGCGCGGCGCGCCGACGAGGAGCAGGAGAACCGCGACCTCGTCGAGCGGATGATCGCCGACCCCGCCGCCCACCGCTGGATTCGCGTCCGCGACGAGGAGACCGGCGGGCGCAGCTGCAAGCACTGGCACTCGAGCCCGCGCTGGGGCATCGTCGGGATGTTCATGGGCTGGTGGCGGGTCAAGCTCTCCTCCGGCTGTCCCTTAGCCACCGGGCCGCGCTCCCCGCGCCGCCCGCACCGAGATACTTCCCTCCATGGCCTCCAAGTCGGCGCGCAAGCGGCGTAAGCGTCGCCCACCTCCCCCGGAGGTGAAGTCAGCCGCGTCCGAAGCGGACGCGGACGAGCCCGCGACGAAGGCCGCCGCTGAGCCGGCGCGGCCCGCGCGCCCCCGGCGCCGCGGCGAGCCCGAGCCCGCGCCGCCGGCACCGTGGGGCAACTTCCCGCTGATCGAGCTCTCGGTCCTGATCGGGATCGTGATGCTCGTCATCGGCCTCTTCTTCTCGAGCGGCTCCCGCGGGCCGATCTTCATCGTCACCGGCCTGATCCTCGGCTCGATCGGCGGGCTCGAGCTGAGCATCCGCGAGCACTTCGCCGGCTACCGCTCCCACACCCTGCTGCTTGCGGGGGTCCCGGCGCTGATCGTGCTCGGCGCCCTCTTCTACGCCGGGCCCGACGGGCTCCCCGCTCTCGCGCGTGCCGGGATCGGCATCGGCGTGTTCGCGGTGGCCGCGTTCCTGCTCACCCGCGCGTTCTCCGCTCGCTCGGGTCAGGCCTTCAAGCTCCGGCCCGATCGCCGCTGAGCGCCCCGGAAAGACGAACGGCGGCCCCGGGATGGACCCGGGACCGCCGTTGAAGTTCCCCCTGAGGAAGCTTCTGCCTTAGCCGATACGCCTTCTCTGCTTGGCATCGAGAGCGCCCGCGAGGGCCTCACGCTGCCGGATCGTCAGCCTTCCCAGCTGCCGGTTCTCGTTCAGCGCGAGCGGAACGAGGAACTTGCGGGTGCGGGTGCGGCCCCAGCGGTCCTGGGCTCGAAGCAGCTCGGAGACGGACATCGTCTCTGCCTCCCAGGGACAGCCTCGGACCACGTCCTGCGCGGACATGTTTCCGGCTTGGACCTCACGCTTGAGCGCGGCGCGGGCCAGTCGTACTCGGTTCGCGAGCTCGAGCGCGCGAATGTGTTGGGGTGCGGCGGCTGGTTGAGCCGTCGTCGCAGCTTCCATACTCACTCCTCCTCCATTTGAAGTGGTCGGTCGATTCGATTCGGTTGTGTCCGTCGGCGCGTGGGCCATCCTCGATGGGATGGAGGCAAAAGGTCTCCCCCGTGGGCTCCCCCTCTGCGCTTTCCTGCCCCTTGCGCGTCCGGTGCGGTCGGCACCTTAGCCCGCCCCGTCGCACCGTGCCCCCGCCGACCCCCCTCGAACGTGCTCAGCTCTCGCTAAGAGCATGTTTTTGGAGGCCCGAATCCCCTTGTGACTTACCGGACAAGGGAAAACTACCCAGGGAGGGGTAAGTGAATGGGTATCCCTGGAGCCGGAGTCGAGTTGCCGGAGAAGCCGTTGCGCGACTCAGCCTGCGACCAATTCGGGGGATCGCTCGATCACCCGGTTCCGTGATCGCGATCGCCTCGTCGAGGTGCTCGCGCTCGTGGGTGGCCATCAGGCTCGTGCGCAGCAGCGCTCCCGACGGGGGAACCGCCGGGTGGATCGCGACGTTCGTGTAGAGGCCTTCGTCGTAGAGCGCCTTCCAGAGCGCCACAGCGCGCATGTCGTCGCCGACGACGACCGGGACGATCGGCGTCAGCGCCTCGCTGCCGTCGGGCATCCGGGTCGGCTCGACCACCCGCAGCCCGAGATCGGTGAGGCCGCCGTGGAGGTAGGCCGCGTTCTCGTGGAGCCGGCCGAGCAGCTCGCGGCCGTCGTCGGAGTTGATGATGCGGAGCGCCTCGAGGGCCGCGCCGACGGCGGCGGGAACGGCGGCGGCGCTGAAGAGGAAGGCGCGTGCGGCGATCCGCAGGTACTCGATGACCTCGGCCGGGCCGGCGATGAAACCGCCGCAGGAGGCGAAGCTCTTGGAGAACGTGCCCATCCGCAGGTCGACCTTGTCCTCGACCCCGAACAGCTCCGAGGCGCCGGCGCCGCGCGCGCCGAGGGCACCGACGCCGTGCGCCTCGTCGACCATCAGCCGCGCGCCGTAGCGCTGGCACAGGTCGGCGATCTCGTTCAGCGGCGCGATGTCGCCCTCCATCGAGAACACGCCGTCGACGACGACGAGAACGCCGCCGCCGTCGCCGGCGGACCGCTCGAGCATCCGCTCCAGCTTGTCGAGCCGGTTGTGGCGGAACGGGCGCAGCTTCGCGCCGGAGAGCTTGCAGCCGTCGAGGATCGAGGCGTGGTCGCCCGAGTCGCAGATGACGGTGTCGCCGGGACCGAGGATCGTGCCGATGCAGCCGACGTTCGCCTGGTAGCCGGTGGTGAAGACGATGGCGGCCTCGGTCCCCATCCACTCGGCGAGCTCCTGCTCGAGCTCGAGGTGAAGCGGGATCGTGCCGTTGAGGAGGCGGGAGCCGGTCAGCGCGGTGCCGTAGGTCTCGAGGGCTTCCCGGGCAGCGGCCTTGACCCGATCGTCACCCGTCAGCCCGAGGTAGTTGTTCGAGCCGAGCATGATCGTCCGCCGGCCCTCCATCTCCACGACGGGCCCCGCCTGGGAGGTGAGGAGGCGGAAGTAGGGCAGCATGTCGGCCTCGCGGGCCATCTTCAGCTGCTCGGCGCGGTCGTGATCGCGCGCCTTGGCGAAGACGTCGACCTCGATGCGGGGGTGCTCGACCTGCTCGCTCATCGCCGGAATTGTCGCATTTGGAGGGGATGCCGCCCGGTCACGGTTGAACTCAGGTCGGGCGGAACCATCTCGCCGTGCGTGTCCGTAGACTCGCCGAGGTGAGCGATCGCGTGATCGATTCGGAGGCGGTTGAGGAGCCGACTGAGCAGGGGGGCGAGCTCTCCACCGATGTGCGTCCGGTCCCGGACCGGCGCGAGGGAGCCGAGCTCGACTCCTGGCGCGGCGAGGTCCGCACGATCGCGGTCGTCGCAGCCGGCGGCCTCGCGGCGGGCGCAGCCACCGTCGCGGCACTGAGCGTCGCCAAGCGATCCGGCGCGCGGACGCGGACGATTCGCCGGGTCACCGGCAACCGCGACGTCGTCGCCAGCCGCTCCTTCCTCGTCGACGTCCACGTTCTCGGACGCTGATGTCTCGCGGCGCAGCCGCGGTCCGCGCGAACTACGGCCACGCAGCGGTCGACGGGCCCGGGGGCTCGCTCGTCATCGAGGTGACGCCGCGCTCGCCGTTCCGCATGTCCACCCGGCGCTGGCCTGACGGCGTCGCACGCAGCCGCACCGGCATCTACGAGCGCTTCCTCCACATCGAGGGCGCGCCGATCCTCATCCGCGCCTGGGAGGGGCCTGGGAAGGCCGTCTCGATCGCGGCGATGCCGGTCCCGCCGGCCTGGCTGGACACTCGCAGCTTCGCCGGCCCGGTCGCCGGCCGCGATGACCTCGAGGCGGCGCTCGACTGCGGTCGCCGCGCCCTCGGCGTCGACGATGACCTCTCCGAGTTCCACGCACGCTTCAAGCGCGACCCGCTCCTCGGGCCGCTGATCCGGCGTAAGCCGTGGCTGCGGCCGCGCCGCTCCGCCCAGCTCTGGGACGCACTCGCCTGGGCGATCACCGAGCAGCTGATCGAGTCGGCCGAGGCCGCCGTGATCCAGCGGAAGATCGTCCGCATCTGGGGCACGTCGATGCGGGTCCCGGGGAGCCGGGCGCCGCTTCGGGACGTTCCCGACGCGGCCGTCATCGCGAAGCTCGCCCCGGCGGAGCTCACCGCCTGCGGCCTGGCGCCGAAGCGGGCGATCGCGATGATCAAGGTCGCCCGCGAGGTCGCGTCCGGCCGCTGCGACCTGAGCTCGCCCGAGTGCAACGAGCGCCTGGTCCGCATCTCCGAGATCGGGCCGTGGACCCTGCAGTGCCTCGGGCTCAACGGTCGCGGCGACCTCGACTCGCTTCCTGCGGGCGACCTCGCCTACGTGAAGCTCGTCGGCCACCTGAGCGGCCGAGGCCGCAGGGCGACCACCGCCGAGGTGAACGAGTTCTACGCGCGCTTCGCTCCCTACCGCGGCATCGCCGGTCTGCTGACCCTGAGCGGCGGGCTGGTCAGCCGGCTCCCGGCCGCGCCGCCGCTGAAGTACCACCCGGCGAACCCGGAGCTCGAAGCGGCTTAGGGGCTCTGAGCGGGCGCCGCGGCCCCGGTGCGGTCGCGGAAGCTCGCGCGGACCCGGCGCGCCAGCAGGTGCGCCGGGTGCTCGATCCCGCGGTAGAAGGCCTCGCCGGCGAGCAGCGCGATCGGCAGGACGAGGAGGACGAACGGCACCGGCGCCAGGCCGCCGTCGACCACGATCGCCGCCGAGACGATGATCGGCTCGTGCACCAGGTAGAGGCTGAAGGACCGCGACCCCAGCCAATGCACCGGCCGCTTGCGCAGCAGCTCGGGCAGGGCGCCGAGCGGGAGGGAGGCGACCACGACCACCCCCGTGGCTCCCAGCCCGATCAGGACGTTCTCGATCCCGTCGGGAAGCGACCGCCCCCAGGAGCTCGTTGCGAGCAGGGCCAGGGCAAGCACGAGGAACGCGGTGCGCGTCAGGCCGCTGAACCGCTCGAACGCGTCGCAGACCGCGTCGTGCTCGTAGGCGAGGACGGTTCCCAGCATGAAGATCGGCAGGAACGTCAGGTAGGTGTTGAGGTCGGCGGCGATGGCGATGACGACCGCCGCAAGCAGGACCAGGCGCCCGGAGCGACCGCCGCGCGCGGCGAGCAGGAGATAGAGGGGGAGCAGCGCCGAGAAGAAGATCTCCCACTTGAGCGACCAGATCGCGCTGAAGTACATGAAGCTCCCCGCGAAGAAGAGGGAGCCGTCGGCGCCGGTCCGCCGCAGCGTGAACGGATCGCCGTGGGCGCTGAGCCACCAGGTCGCGTCGCCGATGCTCTGCGGGTCGAAGATGACCAGCAGCACCGCCGGCGACCGCCAGCGCGCCCCAGACCGGCAGGTACAGCCGCAGGAAGCGCGCCGGGTAGTACTCGAGCGCGCTGAAGACCTTGCCGCGGACATGGGGGAGGGCAAGCACGAAGCCGGACAGGACGAAGAAGACGAACACCGCCTCCCGCCCTCCCCAGAGAAGCCAGAGCGGCGTGTCGACGAATGCGCGGGCGAGCCCGCTCGGATCACCGCCGATGTAGATGCTGGCGAGCGCCACCGAGCTGGCGAGCAGCGCGTGGTGGACCACGACGACGAGCGCGGCGACTCCCCGCAGCCCGTCGAGCGCCGGAATCCGGCCACCTCTGCGCGCCTCCGCGTCTGTCCCGCTCCCCATGGGGTGATGATGTCACCGAGCGCGGCAGTTCCCGGCCGGCCTCGGGTTGGTCTCAGCCCTCGGGCAGGAGGTCGTTCGTCAGCAGCTCATCAGCGTTCGGGGCGGCCTCGGTCTGGCCCTCTGCCTCTAGGTAGTTCCCGAACGCCTGCCACTCAGCCGGGTCCATGTACCCGTACGGCCGGCCCGGCTCCGCGGCCAGCAGCGGCAGGGTGGCGTCGATCTGCTCGCGCGTCAGCTCGGCGTCCAGCCGGTCGCCCGCGGTCACGATCGCGTCGGTGGCGGCGGCCGGGTCCGCGACGGCTTCCTCCGTCCCCCGCGCCAGCGCCGCGATGAAGTCCTCGATCTGACCCGGGTCCTCTCGCACCCGCTCGCCGTCGGCGACCAGCACCAGCTCGTCGTAGGGAGGGACACCGAGCTCGTCCACCGGCACCACGCGCGGGTCCTCGCCCTCGGCCTCGAGCTGGACGCCCTCCACGTTCAGGAACCCTCCAAGCATCGCCTCGGCGCGGCCCGAGAGGATCGGCGGCTGCAGGTTGAAGCCGACGTTGACCTCCTCGACCGAATCGGGGTCGACCCCGGCGCCCTCGAGGATCGTCTGCAGATAGGCCGACTGGTACGGGATGCCGGCGGTGACGACCGTGCCGCCCTCGAGGTCGGCGGGCTCCTCGATCCCAGCGTCGGGCAGCGAGATCAGGGAGGTGAGCGGCCCGTTCACCAGCGCCGCGACCGCGACCACGTCCAGCCCCTGGTCCCGGGCGAGCACGACCTCGGGCTCGTAGGAGATCGCCAGGTCGACCTGCCCTGCGGCCACCTGCTTGATCGGCGCGGCGGGGTCGGCGGGCACGCGCAGGGTGACGTCGAGCCCAGCGTCCTCGAAGTAGCCCTGCTCCTCGGCCATGTAGATCCCGGCGTGGTCGGGGTTGACGACGAAGTCGAGCATCACGTCGAAGCTCTCGTCGCTCGCCGCGTCGCCGCCGCAGGCGCCGAGCGCCACGCACGCGCCGACCAGCGCAGCGAATCCGGCCGCCGCCCGCACCGCCCGCTTCATCGCACGACCTCCCTTGTCCGCTCGCCGTCGCCCTGCGGGCCCCACCAGGCGAGCCGTCGCTCCACCAACGCGAGCGCCGTGAACAGGAGCACCGCCATCGCGCCGAGGACGATGGTCGTCGCGAACAGCCGCGCGACCTCGAACTGGCCGTTGTCGATCTGGATCAGGTAGCCGAGCCCCGCGTCCGAGCCCGCGTACTCGCCGAACACCGCGCCGATCACCGCGACCGCGACCGCGACCTTGGCGCCGCTCAGGAGATAGGGGAGAGCGGTCGGCGCCTCGAGCAGCCGCAGGGTCTCCCATCTCCCGGCTCCCAGCGAACGCATGAGCTTGCGCTGCTCGGCGTCGGCGGTGGCGAGGCCGTCGAGGGTGTTGACGCAGATCGGGAAGAAGCAGATCAGCGCGACGATGAGGATCTTCGGCCCGATGCCGAAGCCGAGCCAGATCACCAGGACCGGAGCGATCACGACGATCGGGATCGCCTGGGAGGCGACCGCGAACGGGTAGATCGCGCGCTTCGCGAGCGGAGAGAGGTGCTGCAGGACCGCGATCGAGACTCCCGGCGACGAGCGCCAACGCGAAGCCGCCGAGCACCTCGCGCAGCGTCACCCACGCGTTCTCCGCCAGCAGCGAGCGGTTGTCCCAGAGCGCCGTGGCGATCTCGCTGGGAGCGGGGACGACGAAGTCGCGGAGGTTGAGCGCGTCGGCCAGCCAGCCGCTCTCGGCGGCCAGCTCCCAGAGGCCGAGGAACACGGCCGCCAGCAGCAGCGGCGGCAGCACGGTCGCGATGACCCGTCGCACGCCGGGGCTCACAGGTCGCGCGCCTTCCCGAGCTCCTCGAGGGCCGCCTCGCGTGCGGCGACGAAGGCCGGCGCGCTGATCGCGGCGGCGCGCGACTCGGCCCGATCGACCGGGGAGCGGGTCTCCCAGACGACTCCGCCCCGGGCGCGGTGAGAGCAGCAGCACGCGGTCGGCGACGAACAGCGCCTCCTCGACGTCGTGGGTGACGAGCACGGTCGTGCGGCGAAGCTCCGCGAGGGTCGCGACGAGGAGCTCCTGCAGGTCGCCGCGGGTGATGGCGTCGAGCGAGGCGAGCGGCTCGTCGAGCAGCAGCACCGGCTTGCCGGAGAGCAGCGTGCGGGCGAACGCGACGCGCTGGCGCATCCCGCCCGACAGCTGGGAGGGACGATGCCCGGCGAACTCCCCGACCCCGAGCCGCTCGAGCATCGCGCCCGCCTGCTCGCGCGCCTCGGCGCGGCCGGTTCCGGCGAGCCGGAGCGACAGCGCGGCGTTGTCGTCGGCCCGCTTCCAGGGCAGCAGCAGGTCGCGCTGCGGCATCCAGGCGCAGGCCTCGAGCCGGGCGTCGGCGTCACGCTCCCCGCCGACCGCGATCGTTCCCGCCGTCGGCTCCGACAGCCCGGCGATCAGCTCGAGCAGGGTCGACTTCCCGCAGCCCGAGGCGCCCACCAGGGCGACCGTCTCGCCGGGCTCCACCGTCAGGGTCAGACCCCGCAGCGCCTCGAGCTCGCCGAAGGTCCGGCCGACGCCGGCGACCTCGATCGAAGGGGTCGCGGCCGACCGGGCCAGCGAGGCCGGGGGCTCGTCCTTCTCGAGAATCGTCGCGATCACCGCTTCCCTTCGCGCGCATTACCGCACAGGTTCGGAGGGTCAGCGCCGGGCGGGGGACCCGGAGGCGCTATCTCAGCCCGCTTTCCCGCGAGCACCCCTTTGGTCGCCGGGAGTCTAAACGGGGCCGGGTTGCTCAGGTCCTGACCGCAGGCCCTCCAGCCACCACGTCGACGAACCGCTCGAGGTGCGCCGTCGTCCAGCACTCGAACGCGGCGTCGACGTGCGGCTCGTAGGCCTGCATCACCGAGTCGCCGTAGTTCCAGTAGAGGCGCGGCTCGGGGTTGAGCCAGAAGGTGCGGCCGGCGCGGTCGCAGAGCTGAGCGAACGCGGCGGCGTGGGGGTCCCGTCCGTTCGTGCGGGCGTCGCCGAGCACGATGACCGTCGAGCGGGGATCGAGGTCGGAGGAGATCTCCTCCAGGAACTCGAGCCAGACGCGCCCGTAGTCGGTGTAGCCGGAGATGTCGGCGACCCCGCCGTCCTTGCTGATCGCCTCGGCGATCTTGCGGAAGTCGCGCTCGCGCTCGAACGCCTCGGTGACCTCGCTGATCCGCTCGATGAACACGAACGACCGCAGCTTCCGGAACGAATCGTGGAGCGCGTGCAGAACGCTGAGGAAGAAGACGCTCGCCGAGGTGACCGACGTCGAGACGTCGCAGAGAACGTAGATCTCCGGCCGCCGCGGCCGCTTCGGCTTGTACTTCAGATGGAGCGGCACGCCGCCGGTCTCGAGCGAGGAGCGCATCGTCCGCCGCACGTCGACCGTGCGGCCCTTGCGCCTTCCCCGCTGGTCCTGGCCGAGCGTCGCCAGCCGCCGCTTCAGCATCGCGACGGAGCGGTGGACGGCGGCGAGGTCCTGGGTTGGGGAGCTGGGAAGCGCGCGGTCGAGGTCGGCGAGGGGGCGGGCCGGCGGCAGCTTCCCGGTCCGCTCGATCAGCCCGCGCTCGAGCTCGCGGCGCAGGTGCCCCTCGAACTGGCGGACGTCCTCGCGGTCGAGCTCGACCTCCTCGCCGGCGTTGTCGGGTGCCTGGGAGTTGGGGGTCAGGCCGAGCGAGCGGCGGATCCGCTGGACGTCGACGCCGACCACGCCTGAGCCCTCGCCGCGCCGCCCGAACGCCGCCACCGCCAGCCGCGCGAGGTCGCGCATCCGCCCGTCGTCACCGTCGGCGATGGCCTGGCGGATCGCCTGGCGCAGCTCGTCGAGATCGAAGCGATCGGCGTCGCCGCCGTCCCCCTGGTCCTGCTCGCCGGGCGTCCGGTTCTCGCGGCCCTCGGTCGAGGTCACGCCCTCCTCGTCGCGCCGGGCCAGCGCCTCGAGCTCGGCGGCGCGGAAGAACCAGCGGTCGAAGACGAGCTCGAAGAGCCGCCGGTCGTCCTGCGACTTGGCGAGCGTCGAGGCCAGCGCCTCGCGGAAGCCGGAGCGGTCGCTCCAGGGGATCACCTCGAGGGCGGCGAACGCATCCAGCAGCTCGGCGGTCCCGACCGCCATCCCCTCGCTTCGCAGCTCCTCGCAGAAGGCGATCAGCTGGGGAGCGAACCCGCTCCCGGCCGCCTGCGAGGGCGTCGAGCTCAAGTGCCCGCGGCGGAGATCCCTCCGCTGAGCCGCATGCCGACCCGCTCGGCGACCATGTCGAGGTCGGTGCGGTGCTTGACGATGATGCTCATCGTCTGGCTGAAGGTCTTCGAGTCGATGTCGTCGGCTCCCAGCAGGAGCAGCGCCCGCGCCCAGTCGATCGACTCGGCGATCGACGGCGGCTTCTTCAGGTCGAGCTCGCGGACCATCCCGACGACCTCGACCAGCCGGTTGGCCAGCCGTTCGTCGATGCCCGGCTCGTGCAGGCGGATGATCTCGACCTCGCGCTCGGCGTCGGGGTAGTCGAGCCAGAGATAGAGGCAACGCCGCTTGAGGGCCTCCGTCAGCTCGCGGGAGTTGTTCGAGGTGAGCAGGACGATCGGCATCGTCGTCGCCTCGACGACCCCGAGCTCCGGGATCGAGATCTGGAAGTCGGAGAGGACCTCGAGCAGCATCGCCTCGAACTCCTGGTCGGTCTTGTCGATCTCGTCGATCAGCAGGACGACGGGCTCGGAGGAGGCGATCGCGGTGAGCAGCGGCCTGGTCAGCAGGAACTCCTCGGCGAAGATGTCGTCCATGACCTCCTCGGCCTCCTCGCCGCCCCCGTCGGCCTGGATGCGGAGCAGCTGCTTGCGGTAGTTCCACTCGTAGAGGGCCTTGGCCTCGTCGAGCCCCTCGTAGCACTGGAGGCGCACCAGCTCGCGGCCGGTCGCGCGCGAGAGCGCCTTCGCGAGCTCGGTCTTGCCGACGCCGGCGGGACCCTCGACGAGCACCGGCTTGCCGAGGCGCTGGGCCAGCATGGAGACGAGCGCGGCGGGCTCGTCGGCGAGGTAGCCGGCGGCTCCGAGCGCGGCGGCGGAGTCCTCGACGGACAGCGGCGGGCCGGTCAAACCGGGTTGTGGCGCGTCGAGCATCGCCGGGCTGATGATAATGCTGGCGTGCTGATCGCCACCGCCTTGGAGACGGTCCTGCCCATGGCGGATCTCAGCGACTTCGAGACCGGGAACCTCTTCGGAGCTTCCCTGGTCATCGGCGGGCTGCTCATCGGCGCCTACGGGAACGCCGGCGGATGGCGCTGGGTCTCCGCCGTCGGCATCGCCTGCGTGATCGGCGGAGCCGGCCTCCAGTTCGCCCAGGCGGGCGGGGAGGAGGAGCAGGTCATCAGGAACGGGGCGGCCGTTCTCGCCTTCATCGTCGCGGTCATCGTCGGGATCGGCCTGATCGGTTCGGGGCAGAACAGCCGCAACCCGGGCGTCCGCGGCGTCTCCGTCTTCGTCGGCCTGCTGGCGTTGATCGCCGCCGGCACCCCCGTGGTCGCCGTGATCCTCAGCGCCGACTGGAGCGGCGTGACGCTGCTCTTCATCGTCCTCATCTACGCGATCGCGGTCCTCACGGCGCTCTCGATGATCATCGGCCCCGAGGAGCTTCCCGGCAGGGCGTCGGAGGGCTCGCTCCGGCTGCTCGGCTTCGCCCTTCTCGTCGTTCTCGTGCTCGGCCTCGTGCTGATGGTCGCCGACATCGAGGGACCGCTGGGCATCCCGACCTGATCTGGAGCCCCGACCGGCTGTTTTGCGGGTAGGCTCGCCGCTTGGCCAAGGACGGAGACGACGTGGCAGCCGAGCCCAGCGAGATGCAGGAAACCCATCGCGCCCGCGAGGCGGTCGAGGTCCTCGAGCGGGACATCGAGGACGCCCGCAAGGCGAGCTTCGACACCCTCGCCGACGACGTTCGCAAGCTCGCCGCCGAGGCCCGCGAGGCAGCGCTTGCGCGCCTCCGACGCCGAGGCGCTCGCCCGCCGCGCGGTTGCCGAGCGCGCTCTGGCGTTCGAGCGCGAGGAGGAGGCCCAGCGTGCGGCCGCGGCGGCCGAGGAGAGCGCCGCCGAGGAGGTGAAGCGCGCCGAGGAGCGACTCGAGCAGCGGGTCGACGAGGCCGCGGAGCGCCTCCGGCTGAAGGCCGCGGAGCGGATGACCGAGGTTCACTCCCAGATGCGCAAGCAGGCCATGGAGCGGGTCCGCGCGGAGGTCCGGACCCGCCAGGCCGCGCTCGAGGAGCAGTTCGAGGTCAAGAACCGCAAGGCCGACGTCGAGATCGCCGCCCGCCGCAAGCAGCTCGAGGAGGGAATCGAGAACCGCATCCGCGAGCTCGACGCCCGGATCGCCAAGCGCGAGGACGGCTTCGAGGCCGAGCTCGAGCGGGTCCGTGAGGACGGCCGCCGCGCGCTCGACCGCGAACGCGAGGCGCGCACGATCGCCGAGAACCGGCTCGCCGAGACCGAGGAGCGGCTCGCGCGCATCGCCGATCGCCTGGCCGAGGAAGCCGAGGAGCGAGCGCGCCGGGAGGCCGAGGAGCGGCTCGCCGCGGAGGCGCGCCGGCGCGAGGAGGAGGCCGCCGCCGCGGCCAAGGCCGCCGCGGAGGAAGCGGAGGACCAGGCCCAGGAGGAACTTCAGCGCCGCCTCGACGAGGAGGCGGAGCGGCTCAAGGCGCAGGCCGACCAGCGCGCGCGGGCGGAGACGATCGCCGCGGCCGAGGAGGTCGAGGCGCGGGTCCGCAAGGAGTTCGAGCGCGAGGCCAAGCGCCGCGAGCAGGAGCGTGCCGAGGCCGAGCGCATCCGGCGCGAGCAGCTCCAGGAGGAGCTCTACCGCCGCGCCGAGAGCGAAGGCGCCGCGGCCGCCGCGGCCGCGCGCCGCGAGGCGCTGAGCTAGCTCCTAGCGCCGGCCGAGCCGCCCGCCGGACGACCGCTGGCTGCGCATCATCCGGAGCTCGCGCATCTCCTCGAGGCCGAGCTCGGTCCCCGTCCGGCTGGGAGCGTCGAGGAGCCGCGTCTCGATCGGCTCCTCGCTCACCTCGCCGTCGTTCGCCGAGACGCGGAAGGCCTTCGAGGTCTCGACCGACCGCACCGCCTCCACCAGCTCCCCGTCCCGGAGCAGCGCCGCGGCGTGGTCGTCCAGCGCCAGTCCCGCCTTCAGCGAACCGTCGCCGACCGAACGCCGGTAGGTGTCCCGCCGCTCGGGGTCCTGGGAGTAGTGGACGCAGTGGCTCCCCTCGATCAGGCCGAGCCCGGCGACCGCCGACGGCGCCCCGCTTCCCCGCGAGACTCCCTGCTCGAACCAGCACATCGAGCCGGCGCTGTAGCCGCAGAGGACGATCCCCTTCTCGTGCGCCTCGCGGACGATCGCGTCGATCCGGTGCTCGCGCCAGAGCGCCAGCAGGTTGACCATGCTGCCGCCGGTCACGTAGATCACGTCCTGGGCGAGCAGGTGCTCGGCGAAGTCGATCGGGGCGACTCCCAGCCGGAACAGCGAGATCGCCGAGGCGATGCACCCGCGCCGCTCCATCGCGGCGTGGAAGCTGATGATCTGGTCGTTCGGGTCGCCGCTCGCCGTGGGCAGCAGGCAGATCCGCGGCGCGGACTCCGTCTCCACATGGGAGAGGACGTAGTCGTGGAGCGCTTCGTTCTCGGGACGCATCGAGAACTCCGCGCCCCCCATGGCGACGATGGGCCCGCTCATCAGATGTCGCGGAAGGCTACGCCACGACTTGCAGGTCCGCCGGTGCGCTCTCCTCCTCTTCCTCGCCGAGGAAGCGGGTGGGCAGGGCCGTTTCGATCACGCTCTCGCCGCCGTCGCCGACGCACCACGCCTGCGCGGTCCTGCGGGAGGACACCGCCTCGACCAGCCGCGCACCCTTGAAATGCAGCGCGGTCCCGTCCTCGGCGGCGTAGCCCGGGCACATCCCGGCCCGCAGGGCGTCGTGGTAGACGTCGCGCCGGCCCTGCTTGGTCCCGTAGTGGACGCAGTTGCTCCAGGGGAGCAGCCCGAGCCCGCGGACCGGCCGCGCCTCCCCGTGGAACGACGTGACTCCCTGCGCGTACCAGCAGAGCGAGCCCGCGCTGAGGCCGCAGAGGATCACGCCCGCCCGCCACGCCTCGGCGAGCATCGAGTCGACCCCGTGCGCCCTCCACGCGCCGAGCAGGCTGAGCACGCTGCCCCCGCCGACGTAGATCACGTCCTGGGAGAGGAAGTGCGCGCGGAGGTCGCCGGCGCCGCGGTCCCGCCGGAACAGCGAGATGTGCGAGGGCTCGCAGATGCTCCCTGGGAAGGCCCGGTAGAAGCGCACGATGTAGTGGTCGGCGTCGCCGCTGGCCGTCGGGAGGAAGCACACCCGCGGGCGCTCGCGCTTCTTCCGCGCGAGGTCCATGACGAACTCGTCGAGCAGGGGATTCCCCGACTCCATCGAGAACCCACCGCCGCCAAAGGCGACGATCTGACGTTCTTCGGTGCCGGGAAACGGAACCACGTTGGCCTGATCGCTCATCGCGCGCTCTCCTTCAGGTGGGTGCCCCACCGGTAACGTCCTCCGAACCTTGACGGCCGAGCGTCCAGCGATCCCTGTACGCGTGGCCAGAATCCCGTCGCCGGTTCTGTACGAGGCGATAGGCCGGGAAATGCAGCGGTTTCGTGCGCTCGAGGGGCCGTGTCTTCGTGAACGAGCCGCCCGGCAACGGCAGGCGCGCCCGGCGCACCGGGATCGTGCTGACGGGTGGAACCGTGGGCTCCACGTACCTCGAGGACGGCGAGGAGGCGGTCGGCCTCGGCCGCCACGGCGCCGTCGATCCCGACGCCCTGAGTTCGAGCTGATCACCCGCGCCGACCCGTTCGCCGTCCGCGAGATCGCGGTCCGCCGGCCGGTCCAGCTGCTCTCGGAGAACTTCCTCCCCGAGGACTGGCCGAAGATCGCCGCCGCCGTCCGCGACCTGGTCGAGGTCGACGGGGTGGAGGAGGTCCTGATCTTCCACGGCACCGACACCATGAGCTACACGTCCGCCGCGCTCGCCTTCCTGCTGCCGGACATCGGGGTGCCCGTGGTGATGACCGGAGCCAACCGGCCGACCGACCAGGAGGGGACCGACGCCTACGCCAACGTCACCGCCTCCTTCTACGCGCTGGCCGAGGTGCCGCCGGGCGTCTACATCGTGTTCGTCGGTGCGGTGGGGAGGCCGGGGTTGATCTACTCGCCGACGCGGAGCCGCAAGGTGCACGCCTCGGGCCGCGCCTTCACCACGGTGAACCGGAGGCCGCTGGGAAGGGTCGACGACCACGTCGTCAACTTCCGCGGCCTCGATCGAGCCGAGGGCGAGTTGCCGGTACTGGGGGAGCCCGACCCCGCCGTGATGCGGATGCAGCTGTTCCCGGGGCTCGACCTCGACAGCTACGGCCGGCTGCTCGTCGACTACGGCATCCGCGGCGTCGTGATCGAGCTCTACCCGTCGTTCACCGCGTCCGAGCGCGGGGAGCGCTACTCACTGCACCAGTTCGTGGGCCGCTGCGCCGAGCACGGCTGTCAGGTCTTCGCCGCCGTCGGCAAGCACCCGCAGGGAATGCCGAGCGTCTACGAGACGACGTCAGCCCTCGCCCACGAGGACATCCATCTGGTGAGCATGATCCCCGAGACCGCGACGGTGAAGCTGATGCTGGCGCTGGGATCGACGGACGACCCGGAGCGCGCGCTGGAGATCATGGACACGGAGTTCGCGGGCGAGTTCGCTTAGGGGAAGGCCCTCCCTAAGGCGGGTTGGCGGGGCGCCTTTGCCACGCGATAGGTGGAAAAAGCGCCCAGCATCCGGCCGTACCTGCCAAACACCAGAACTTCATGCCGCGGTTCCGCGGAACCTCCGGACCGTGCCCCTTTTGCGTGGAACGGGGCGCTCGGCGTCCAGAGGAGACTTGTTGCCGGATAGCGGCGAAAAGTCACATCGTCGACCGATGATCCGAGCCAAACACCAGAACTTCATGCCGCGGTTCCGCTGAACCGCCCCTGTCACCCCTCGGACGAAGAGCGGAAACATTGCTGACGCTCCCTCGGGCCGCTGACGTCGAGGTTTCGCCTGGAATTCGGCTGGTTGAGCGAGTCGAATTCCAGCCAAGGACAGCTCGTAGGGGCTAGGAGCAGAGCTAGCGAGGGGACACCCAGTTCATGGAGAACTGGGGACACGGGTCGCTGGGTGGACAGCCATCGATAAGTGGCGTTCCTGCGCTCGTCTCGTCCGTCAGGAGCTGGAGGTAATCGCCGGCTGCGAGCTTCACCAGAGCGGAGAGCGACTGAACCGTTTGATCGGTGCCGGGTGCGGCCGGCCCTGCGTCGCTCGCGACGATAGATCCGCCGTTCTTTCGGACAGAAATAAACCGGGTGCCGTCCGCGCCCGCATACCATTTGACCAGACCACTCACCTGGTAAATGCCGCCTACGGGCGCCACCAGCCGAGTGTTGTCACCGCCCGCAGCGTGCATGTTCGACTCGTCGAAGAGCTCGAGCCCAAAACTGAGTGGTCCACCCGGGTTCTGAGCGACGTTCTGAGTGACCGAGACGCTGGGAAGCGTCCCGAACTTGTCGGCGGTCACCCGCCCGGGCCCGATCATAGGGTTGGGGTAGTTCCCGGTTAGGTCCCCGCCCGCCGGACCGGTCGAGAGTCCGGGTGCCCCGACCGCGCCGGGCACTCCCTGCGGACCCCGGGTGCCGGCCGGTAGCTCCCCCGCCTTGAAGTCCTTGGCAAGCAAGTTCTTTGCTTCCTTGGGGCCGACGCTCCCCTTCTCGAGACGATTGCCGGGAATGGAGCGCTTACTGATGTCCTCGCCGTCGATCTTGTCGATCGCATAGGCGCCGGTTCCGCCCAAGGCTACGAAGAGCGCGAGATAGGCGACGATGGTTGCGTGTTCTGGCCGCCCGCTACGCACTCCGACAGTATCTATCTTCGTGCCGGGTTTGTCACGGTAGAAACAGGTGGGTCGCCCTTCGACGCAGTCCCACGATCCCTCCACGGCGGTGTTGCGCTTCCCGTCCGAAGCGGTAGCCAGGCGGGTCCGCGGAACCGCGGCACGAAGTTCTGGTGTTTCCGCCGGATCAGCCGCGAGATGCGTCGAGGTGTCCATATAGGACGCCAATACGCATCTCGTGCAGGTTCCCGGCCGGCACTGGCCGCCGAGTCGCCAAGCAGTCGCCGGCCCCTCCAAAGCGAAACGCCCGGCCCACACAATGGCGGACCGGGCGTTGGCGCTCATCGTCCCCTGAGGGACGCCTGGTGGGCGGGTGCTAGCTGGAGGCGGCCTCGTCGGCCTCGTGCAGCTGCAGTACCTCGCCGCCGTCTTCACCCGTGCGGATCCGGATTGCCTCTTCGACCGGGAGGACGAAGATCTTCCCGTCCCCGATCGATCCGGTCCTCGCGTGCTTGAGGATCGTCTCGACCACGATGTCCTTCTCGTGGTCGTCGACGACGCACTCGATCTTGAGCTTCGGGCGTACGTTGACGCTCAGGCTCGCACCTCGGTAGTGCTCCACGACGCCCTTCTGGCGGCCGGAGCCCTTGACCTCGGTGATCGAGAGCGAGGGGATCCCCTTCTCGAGCAGATCCTGTCGGATCGGCTCGAACGCCTCGTGGCGGATGAACGCTTCGATTTTCTTCATCGCGGCGACTCCTTCCTACGCCTGTGAGGGCGATGTCGACGCCGCCGCTGTGGCTGGCGCTGCTGGGGGAGGCGGCTCGACGGGCGTCTTGCTCGCGAATCCGTACTCCTCAGCGGGGATGAACTGCTCCGGGTATCCGTACATGCCGTGGGAGGAGATGTCCAATCCAGCTTCCTCTTCCTCGGCGGAGACCCTGCATCCCGATCGTCTGCTTGATCGCCCAGAACGTCGCATACGAGAGCGCGAACACCAACACGAAGGTCGCTGCCACACCCACCGCCTGAACGCCGAGCTGACCAAACGTCGCGCCGAGACCGGCGTCGTCGGTGAGGCCGTACCAGACACCCGGGCTTGCGTCCGGAAGGACGAGGCGCGGGGAACCGAACAGGCCGATCGACAGCGTGCCCCAGATGCCGGCCATGCCGTGCGCGGACAGCGCACCGACCGGATCGTCGAGGTGCTTGTCGACCCAGAGGATCCCGTAGACGACCAGGATCCCGGCGATACCGCCGATGATCGGTGCCCACTGGAACTCCACGTAGCCCGACGGAGCGGTGATCGCAACGAGGCCGGCGATCGCACCGTTGCCGGCCATGCCGACATCGAGTGCCTTCGTCCGGTAGTAGATCGTCGCGATCGCCATCAGCGCGCCGGCCGCAGCCGCGAGCTGGGTGTTCAGGGCGACCTGAGCGAACAGCTCGCCGCCACCGGTGCCGAACGTCGAACCGGCGTTGAACCCGTACCAACCGACCCAGAGGATCAGCACGCCCAACGCGGCGATCGGCATCGAGTGACCCGGGATGGCTCGAGGCTTCCCATCTGGCCCGTACTTGCCGATTCTCGCTCCGAGGAGCAGCAACGCCGCCAGACCACCGACAGCGCCGGTGAGGTGGACGACCGTCGAGCCGGCGAAGTCCATCACCGGCTTGCCGCCGACGTCAGCCAGCAGAGCCGCCGCCGTAGACACCGTGCGCGACCAGCGGGTAGATGATCGCCGCGAAGATCGTCGCGTAGATCACGTAGGCGCTGAACTTGATCCGCTCGAGCGTCGTTCCCCAGACGATCGCGAGAGAGACCGCGCAGAACAGCATTCCGAACAGCATCAGGGCCGTGTCAGCACCGCCGACATTGAACTCCGCCGACGGACTGGTTGAACTGGTAGAAGAAGCCCTCGGTGCCGAAGATCTTGTTCCCGGCATCCTCGGTGTCGAGCGACGAGATCCCGAATCCGACAGCCCACCAGGCGATGGTGGCGATGCCGAGGTTCACGAGGATCTTCGCTACGCCCGCACCGACGTTCTTCTGCCGCGAGAAACCGATCTCGAGGAAGAGGAAGCCGGCCTGCATGAACAGCACGAGAACGCAGGAGACGATCACCCACGTGGTGTTCAGCTGCGTCGAGAGGTTTGACGTGCCCGGCCCATCCGCCGCAGAAGCGAGGCTTGGGAGCACGAGACAAGCGACCAACGCCAGAAGCGCTGCGAGGCTCAGTCTCTTTCTCATTTGTTTCCTCCTAATTCGAAGCGCCCCGGAGGGCACCAAGGGGGTAGACCGCGTGCCCGAGGGCGACGCGGTCCTGGATTGCCAACGCGATCAGTGTCCGATCCGTGGCGCCCGCCGTGTTTGTACCGGCGTCGAAAATTCGGCCGGGACGCTTGTACGCCGCCGGCCGATCGACCCTGGAAACCGCTTGCCCAAGCGGTTTGAGCGTTTGTACGCGTGGAGGGGTGGGCTCTTAGACGCTGACTTGGCCGGCCGGGGCGGGCACGTCTGCGGCGGATGCGGGAAGGGGAGCGGGCGCCTCGCGTCGACGCGGGCGCCTCGACCAGCAGCTCGGCCCGCTCGGCGGCGATCTCGATCGCGCCGGGCTCCCCGCCCAGCTCGCGCCAGCGGGCCTCGGCGCTCCGGTGGAGGTCGTCGAGGAAACCGTCCGTGTGCAGGGGATCGTGGTGGAAGAGCAGCGTCCGCTTGGCATCCACGCGCTTCGCGAAGGTGATCGTGTCGCCGATCGGTGAGTGCCCCCAGCCCTCGTGGCCGGGGTACTCCTCGTCGGTGTACTGGCAGTCGTGGATCAGGAGGTCGGCGTCGCGGGCGAGGTTGTAGCCCGAGATCCACTCCGGGTCGAGGTCGGTGAGCGGCGCGCCGAGGCCCGGCTCGTGGTCGGGGATGTAGCAGACGGTCGTATCGCCCTCGGT
The DNA here is from genome assembly GCA_963740845.1 of uncultured Solirubrobacterales bacterium. Lineage (GTDB taxonomy): Bacteria > Actinomycetota > Thermoleophilia > Solirubrobacterales > 70-9 > RHKX01. The sequence continues at coordinate 248,023 of CAVUFM010000012.1, read as the reverse complement.
GATCCGGTAGCCGAGCGTCGGGCCACGGTGCGTGACCGCCTCGGCCCGGATCACGGCGTCCCCGATCTGCCATTCGCTGGCGGGTGCGTCCAGGAAGGACACGTCGCAGGGAAGCTCCCTGACCTCAACCGGAGAGAGGGGCGCGGAGATGTACCTCGCGATCCTCGCCTCGAGCGACGCCTCGGGCGAGCTCGGGCCCCAGATCCGGATCGAGGACTCGGCCCGGAAGCAGGGCGGGAAGAACATCAGCCCCTGGATGTGGTCGAGGTGGAGGTGGGTGAGCAGGATGTTGATGTTCGGCAGGTCGGGCGGCAGCGAGAAGCCGAGCGTGCGGATCCCGGTCCCGGCGTCGAGGATCAGCGTCTCTCCGCTGGAGAGCGTGATCTCGCAGCAGGAGGTGTTGCCGCCGTAGCGGTTCATCTCCGGTCCCGGCGCGGGAACTGATCCGCGGGCCCCCCAGACCTTCACCCTCATCCGACCACCTCGTGCCGGCCGGTGGTGATGTCGCGAGCCTTCTTCTCGTCGACGGGCCAGAAGATCACCATGGCGCCGCTCGCGCCGCTGCCGTTGCCGACGATCGGCATCGCCGAGGCGGCGATCTTGTGCATCTGCCCGTCGCCCGAGCGGATGCAGAACTCGGCGTGGGCGGGGCGGCCCTCGCGGAGCGCGCAGGTCAGCGGCAGCTGCTCGATCGGGATCGCGGCGCCATCGTCATCGAAGGGGCCGAAGGACTTCGTCCACTCCTCGGGCCCGAGCTGGCCGATGTCCTCGAAGGGGCGGCCCAGCAGCGCGCCGGCGCCCTCGTTGTAGAAGAGCAGCTGTCCGTCGCGGGCGACGAGGAACGCCGGGGTGGTGACGCTCGTGAGCAGGTTCCTGGCAAGGATCAGCTCGAGTGGTTTCTGCGAGCCAGGCATGTGTGGCTCACATCATTCCACCGTTTGCATCTTTCGACACCAGGGACACCCGTCCCGGTCGCTTTCGCCCCCGTTTCCCCCGATGCCGCGGCGGTGCCGCGGACCGGTTACTCCATCTTGCCGATCTTGAAGATCTTGGTGCCGCAGTCGGGGCACGTGCCCTGGATCGCCGGCCGCCCGTTCTTCATCGTGATCTGCTGGGGGTCCTTGATCTCGACCTTCTTACGTTCCTTCACGCAGTAACCCTCTGGCATGTCGGACTCCTTCTGGGCTCTCCGCCCCGTTGGGCGACGTTCGTGCGAGATCGCACAACCGTCGATTGGCGCGCACAGTAGAACGGCTCCCGGACGGGAAACCCGTTGGCCAAGCGGCTGGAGGGCTAGGGGTTGTCGGCGGTCTCGAGGTCGGAGATCTGCTGGCGCAGCTCTTCGATGTCGTCCTCGAGCGACGTCGAGGCGCTCGGAGACGTCGCCGCTGCCGGCAGCGGCGTCGGTCGGAGGAGACCTGATCCTCGATCGCCGTGAGCCGCGCCTCGATCGAGGAGACGTCGATCTCGGATGGCGGAGCTGACTCGCTGAGCTCGTTGACCCGGGTGGAGATCTCGTTCAGGTCATCGTTGTCAGCGGAGTTGTCGCGGGCATCGGCAGCGAGGACGAGCGCCACCGCCGAGGCCGCCAGCGCGAGGATGATGGCGGCGAGGCCGAGGTAGGTCCGCAGGCCGACCTTGCGGTCGAGGGTCGCGAGCCAGGCCCGCAGCCCCTCGAGCGTCGGCCGCGGCGGCACGGTCGCCGTCTGGCCGGTCTGGGGGTAACCCGGCGGCGCGGTTGACCGGGGTTCCGGTCGGAGGTCCTCCCTGAGCCGGAGCGGCGCCGGGTGGGGGAGCTGCGCCGGGAGCGGGCGCGCCGGCGGGGGGCTGCCCGAGGGTCGGTTGAACAGCGGTCTGGCCGGTGGCGGGTGGGCCCGGGGGAGGGGGCGGCGGCGGAGTTGGGGCCTTGCGACGGGGCAGGCCGATGCGCGCCACGGTCTACCTCCCGTCGGGGAGCGGATCGGCGACCGTGCCGTCGGCGGGCTCGATCTCCTTGCCCTGCGCAACCCAGGCCTGCAGCCCCCCGGCCAGGTTGAAGGCTTCGAAGCCGGCCTCGCGGAGGGCGGCCGTGGCGAACGCCGAGCGGCTGCCGCTCCGGCACTGGAGGACGACCTCGCGGTCGCGGTCGAGCTCGGCCGCCTTCGCGGGCAGCTCCTCGAGCGGCACGTGCTCCGCACCGTCGATGTGCCCCGCGTCCCACTCGTACGTCTGGCGCACGTCGATCAGCTTGGCGCCGGCGGCGACCTTCGCCTCGGCCTCGTCGGGAGTGAGCTCGGTTGTCGTCTCGGTTTCCGCCATGAGGTCGCGAGGATAGAGCGTCAGGACGCACCCGGGGCGGGAGATCTCGACCGGTTGCGTAGCATTGTGGGTAGCACCCGCCTTCCCCATCGAGCGGGCACTCCGCCCCTCGTCCACACAAGGAGAACCAGATGCCTGAAGCAGTCATCGTCGACACCGTGCGCACCCCGATCGGCCGCGCCTTCAAGGGCTCGCTGGCCCAGTTGCGCCCCGACGAGACCGGCGCCTTCGTGCTCGATCGTCTTCTCGAGCGCAACCCCGACGTCGACCCGAAGCTGATCCAGGAGGTCTTCTGCGGCGTCGGCATGCCCCAGGGCCTGCAGGGCTTCAACCTCGCCCGGATCATGGTCATGCTCTCCGAGAACCTCGGCGAGGAGACCACCGGCGTCACCGTCTCGCGTTACTGCGCCAGCTCGCTCGACGCGATCCGTCACGCCTCCAACGCCATCAAGAACGGTGAGGGCGACGCCTACATCGCCGCCGGAGTCGAGTTCGTCTCGCGCTTCAACGAGCGCAGCGAGGTCGCCGGAGCCGATGACCGCAACCCCAAGCTGACCGGCGAGGGCGAGCTCCCCAACGTCTACATCGACATGGGACTGACCGCCGTCAACGTCGCCGAGAAGTACGGCGTCTCCCGTGACGACATGGACGACTACGCGCTCCGCTCCCAGCACCTGGCGGTCGAGTCGCAGGAGTCCGGGTTCTTCGATCGCGAGATCGTCGCCATCCCGACGCCGAACGGCGAGGTCACCAAGGACGACGGCCCCCGCAAGGACGAGGGCGACATGCGCGAGAAGCTCGGCAGCCTCAAGGAGGCCTTCGGTGGCGGTGGCGTCACGGCCGGCAACTCCTGCCCGCTCAACGACGGCGCGGCAGCCGCGCTGATCATGTCCGACACGAAGGCGAAGGAGCTCGGTCTGACCCCGCGCGCCCGCATCGTCACCTCCGCGACCGAGGGCAACAACCCGGAGTACATGGGTGTCGCCCCGATCGGCGCCGTCAAGAAGGTGCTCGACCGCGCCGGCATGACGATCGGCGACATCGGCACCGTCGAGCTGAACGAGGCGTTCGCAGCCCAGGTCATCCCGATCATGGCTGAGTGCGGCATCGAGGAGAGCAAGCTGAACACGCACGGCGGAGCGATCGCGCTCGGCCACCCGTTCGGCATGACCGGCGCCCGGATCATGGGCACGCTGCTCAACGTCATGGAGACCGACGACCACGCGGTCGGCCTCGAGACGATGTGCGTCGCCGGCGGCCAGGGCGAGGCGATGATCGTGGAGCGCCTCAACTAAGGACTGGCGTTTCGGACATCCCGGAACTAGATTGAACCTCGGTCCGCTCGGCGGGCCGGGGTTCTTCTTTTCTACATGGGAGGTTCGGATGTCCGGGGAATCACGCGCCGCGACGTGGCGGCGTTCACGTCTGGCTGAGGAACAACGTCCTCGGCCTGGTCGCGATCTTCATCGCCCTGTCGGGAACCGCGATCGCCGCCGGCATCGAGAAGAACTCGGTGACGTCGAAGTCGATCAAGGACGGCGCGATCACGAGCCAGGACGTCAAGGACAACTCCCTGACGGGCGGCGACATCGACGAGTCGACGCTGACGGGCGTCACCGGTCCGACCGGTCCGCAGGGGATCCAGGGGCCTCCGGGACCTGCCGGCCCATCGACGCCGGCGACGTCGCGGACGGCTCGATCACGACGCTCCAAGCTTGCCAACGGGGCCGTGACGTCGAGCAAGCTGGCGCGGATTCCGTCGACGACATCGCCCTTGCGATGGCTCGGTGGACACGTTCGCGCCTGGCAACGTCGGCTTACGCGTCGATCAGGATCGCGCGTGGCGTTCCACGTCGCGTCGGTACCCCGCAGATCAAGTCCGGCGCTGGTGACCGACTTTCAACACTGCGCGGAGTGGCGCCGTCCAGTCGTTCGCGATCTCAAGTTCAACACCTTGGTAACGTCATCGACTACCCGGCGCTGACGCCCGGTCAGTTGTCGACCCGTGCCGAATCCGGCATCGGCGCCGACTTCAACACGTTGCTGTCGACGCGATGATGCCATCGCTGAAGATCGAGTGCCCGGCGCACTGCACCGGATCAGGTCGTCGTCACGTCCCAGCCGTCCGACGGTCAGATCTTCACGACCGCCTGCAGACGTACCGGTGCGACGACAGATCGACCGCGTCCGCCGGCGACGCCTGACGAGTTCCCCGCTATCGCGGGCTGACCGATCGCCAGCGCATCGGCTGACGCCAGCTGACCATCCCGCGCCCTAGGCTGGGCGCGGGATGGAGTTCGCCGCAACGCTCTTCAGCACCGGCTGGGCCTCGGGGGTCAACGCCTACGGAACGGTCGCCCTGCTCGGGATCCTCGGCCGGCTGAACGTCGGCGCGGTCCCGGAGGACCTCGAGCGCACGCCGGTCATCGCGATCGCGCTCGGCCTCTTCCTGGTCGAGTTCTTCGTCGACAAGGTCCCCGGTCTCGACAGCCTCTGGGACTCCGTTCATACGGTCATCCGTCCGCTGATCGCCGTCGTCCTGGGCTTCCAGTTCGGCGGGGAGGAGGGCATCGCCGGGATCGAGGAGGCGTTCGGCGCCGGCGCGACCGGGGTCGTCGCCCTGGCGAGTCACGGCGTCAAGGCGGGTCTGCGGCTCGCGATCAACACCTCGCCGGAGCCCGCGACCAACATCGGCGCGAGCCTGCTCGAGGACGGGTTCGTCGCGGTCGTCGTCCTCTTCTCGATCAACCACCCCGAGCTGGCGGCGGCCATCGCCGCGGTGCTGCTGGCCTCCGGGATCACGGTCATCGTCCTGCTCTGGAGGCGGGTCCGGCTCGCGCTTCGCCGCCGCAAGGCCCGCAAGCTCGGGCTCCCTGACCCGGCTCCGCCCGGCGCCCGGGATGGTCCCAACCGGGGGTGCATGGTCGGCTTGCTCCTCCTCGCCGCCCTGCTGGTGGTGATGGGAGCGATCGCGCTCGGGATCTGGACGGTCATCGACGACGGCACGTACGAGGGCGATCCGCAGGGCGCCGATGTCGAGAAGTTCGACATCGACTCCGACGCAGTCGACCGCAGCCAGCCGGTCTCGCTCGTGATCCCTCCCGGCGCGAAGGATGAGGGCCGCCCGCTCCTCGTCTTCCTCCACGGCCGCGACGGGGACGAGAACAGCACCCTGGTCGACGCGATGTTCGACGAGCTCCACGATCTGGGAGACGAAGCGCCGATCGTCGTCGCCCCCGATGGCGGCGGCGACTCCTACTGGCACGACCGCGACGACGGCGACTGGGGCGACTACGTGTTCGACGAGGTGATCCCGGAGGCGATCGAGCGCAGCGGCGCCGACCCCGACCGGATCGCGATCGGGGGGATCTCGATGGGCGGCTTCGGCGCCTTCGACATCGCTCGCCTCCACCCGGGCGCCTTCTGCGCGGTCGGCGGTCATTCGCCGGCGATCTGGTCAACCGCGGGGGAGACCGCGCCCGGGGCCTTCGACGACGAGGAGGACTTCCTCAACCACGACCTCGTCGCAGCGGCCGGCTCCGATCCCGGGGGCCTCGACGGTCCCGAGCTCTGGCTCGACGCCGGTGACGAGGACCCGTTCGTCCCGGGCGACGACGCGATGCTCGCGGCCCTCTCGGCCTCCGGCCTGGCGGTCGACGACCACCGCTGGCCGGGTGCCCACACGGGCGACTACTGGAACGAGCACTGGGACGAGTACCTCGACTTCTACGCCGAGGCTCTGCAGCGCTGCTGAGGGGTCCCTGCGCCACGCGGCCCGTCGATGTGGAAGTCTCCCGGGCCATGAACGAAGGCAATCGGTCCAAGCTCCTCGCCCTCGGCGGCTTCCTCGCCGCCCTGATCATCGTCGTCGTTGTCGCCCTCGTGGTTCGCGGCGACACCGGGGAGGACAGCGCCTCTGCGGCCGGGCCCGATTGCAGCACCGACACCGAGATCTCGACCGACACGTCGACCAAGCCTGAGTTCGAGCCGCCCGAGGGCGATCCCCCCAAGGACCTCGAGTGCGTCGACATCGTCGAGGGCGACGGAGCCGTCGCCAAGGCCGGCGATCAGATCACCGTTCAGTACGTCGGGATCAGCTACGACGACGGCAAGCAGTTCGACGCCTCGTGGGACAACGGCCAGCCCCTTCCCTTCCAGCTCGGCACCGGGAGCGTCATCCCCGGCTGGGATGAGGGCGTCGAGGGCATGAAGGTCGGCGGCCGACGTGAGCTGATCATCCCGCCGGATCTCGCATACGGCGCGCAGGGCCAGCCGCCCACGATCAAGCCTGACGCGACCCTGGTCTTCGTCGTCGATCTCCTCGACGTGCAGTCGGCCCCGGACCCCGCAGCGGGAGGGGCCGCCGCTCCTCCGACGGCGCCGCCGCCGACGCCCGCGGGCTGATCAGGGCGGACGTCGTCCCGGCGGTTGGGCCGGCCTCGTCCACCTTTAACAACGGTTGGACCGGCAGCCAATAGGGTGCCGTCGCACCCGACCCGAACCACCGGAGGTTCCCCAGATGGCACTCGAACAGTCCCTCGCGCAGTTCGCCGAGAAGGAAGTGCAGGAGTCCTTCTCGCTGCAGAACTCCAAGCTGCTGAAGGTCGAGCTCTCGGGCGCGACGATCCAGGCCAAGAAGGGGGCGATGGTCGCCCGGCAGGGTGACGTGAAGTTCGAGCACGCGGGCTCCGGCGGCGTCGCCCGCTTCATGAAGAAGGCGATGACCGGTGAGGGCACCGATCTGATGAAGATCGAGGGCACCGGCGAGGTGTTCCTCGCTGATTTCGCCCAGGACATCCAGATCCTGAAGCTGGAGAACGAGGCGATCACGGCCAACGGCACCAACGTCCTCGCCTTCGAAGCCGGGATCGACTGGGACATCAAGAAGGTCGAGGGCGCCTCGGGGATGCTCGGCGGCGGCCTCTTCAACATGCACCTGCAGGGAACCGGCTACGTCGCGATCGTCTCCGACGGCCCGCCGATGCTCATCCAGATCGCGGGCGAGCAGACCTTCGCCGACCCGCAGGCGGCCATCACCTGGTCGTCCGGGGTCACGACCTCGGTCAAGGCCGACGTGACCATGAAGTCGCTGACGGGCCGCAGTTCCGGCGAGACCATGCAGATCGCCTTCGGCGGTCAGGGGTGGGCGCTCATCCAGCCCTCCGAGGGCAAGGTCGTCGGTCCCATGGGCGCCGGCGGCGGTGGCGCCGGCGGCGGCATCGGCAAGCTTCTCAGCGGCTGAGGGTTTGCCTCTCCGGCCTGAGGGGCATCGCCTCGCAACGCACATGATCGAGACGCAGGGACTCACCAAGCGCTTCGGCGGCCACCTGGCCGTCGACGACGTCACGTTCTCCTGCCAGCCGGGAACCGTCACCGGATTCCTCGGCCCCAACGGCGCCGGGAAGTCGACGACCCTGCGGATGATCTGCGGGCTCGCGAACCCGAGCGGGGGGAGCGCCACGGTCCTCGGCGAGCGGTACCGGCGGATGGCCAACCCCGCCCGGCACGTCGGCGTGATGCTCGACGCGAGCGCCCAGCACAGCGGCCGCACGGGCCGCGAGACGCTGCGGCTCAGCGCCGAGACGATGGGCATCGACCGCTCCCACGTGCCCGAGTGGCTCGAGCGGGTCGGCCTCGATCCCTCAGCGGCGAAGAAGCGCGTCGGCAAGTACTCGCTGGGAATGCGGCAGCGCCTCGGGCTCGCGCAGGTCCTGATCGGCGATCCGCAGGTCCTGATCCTCGACGAGCCCGCCAACGGCCTCGATCCCCAGGGGATCATCTGGATGCGCGACCTGCTTCGCGGCTTCGCCGAGAAGGGCGGCACGGTGCTGCTCTCCTCCCACCTGCTGCACGAGATCGATGTGATCGCCGACCAGCTGGTGCTGATCAACCGCGGCAAGATCGTCGCCCAGGGCTCCAAGGCCGAGCTCCTCGCGAGTTCGGGCTCCCTCGTGCGGAGCCCCGACCGAGCCGGCCTCGAGCGCGCGCTCGGCGCGGCCGGGATCGACTTCGTTCCCTCCGGCGACGGCCTCATCGCCAGCACCGACGGCGTCAACGTCGGCGCGGCCGCCCTCGCCGGCGGCGTCGCGCTCAGCGAGCTTCGCGCCGCCGAGGGCGGCGGCCTCGAGCAGCTCTTCCTCTCGCTCACTGGCGACGGTGCAGCGGGTGCTCCCGGTGGAACGCCCCCGCCCCCGCCCGGCGCGGGCGGGCAGGCTGCGGCTCCGCCCCCGCCGCCCCCTCCGCCCCCGGGAGCGCCCTCTTGAGCGGGCTCCCCGCAACCTCGCAGGCGGCGCGTCCGCCGTTCCCCCGGCTCGTCATGGTCGAGTTCCGGAAGATGCTCGACACCCGGGCGAGCATGTGGATGCTGATCATCACGGGGCTCGGCGTCGGCCTCATCGCCGTCGCCCAGTCGCTCAGCGCGAGCGGCAGCGACGCCGAGGCCGGCTCGGTCTTCCAGACGGCCATCGGCATCTCGAGCATCCTGCTCCCGATCCTCGCGATCCTGCTCGTCACGAGCGAGTGGTCCCAGCGCGCGGGGCTGATCACCTTCGCCCTCGTTCCCCAGCGCAGTCGCGTGATCGCGGCGAAGGCCGCGGCGGCCTTCCTGATGGTCGTGGGGGCGACCGCGATCTGCCTTCTCGTCGCCATGATCTGCGGCGGCGCGCTCGGCAACGGCTCCGACATCTCCGGCTCCGAGGCCGGCAACGGCGCCCTCTACCTGCTGATCAACGTCGGGATCGGCACCGCGCTCGGGCTCCTGTTCATGAACAGCCCGCTGGCGATCGTGCTCCTGTTCGCCGGGCCGATCGTGATCGCGCTGATCGGCGCCATCAGCGCCTCGATCGCCGATGTGACCGACTGGATCGACACCTCCGAGCTCCAGGACCTGATCAGTGCGGGGAGCAGCGTCGACTGGGGGAAGATCGCCGCGACCGCGGCCTTCTGGGTCGCCCTTCCCTTCGCGCTCGGACTGGCGCGGCTGCGCCAATCCGACATCGACTGATCGACCTCGCGGACCTTGCGCCCCTCCGGGCGCTGATCTAGGGTCGGCGGCGGTGAGTCGCTGGGTCCATCGCGAGTGGGGCATGCCGAATCGGGGGTTGGGAACCGCGCTCCTAGCCGCGGTGCTTCTGCTCACGGCGCCCGCCGCCGCGCACGCTGCGTTCCCCGGACTCAACGGACGCATCGCCTACGAGGCGGGCGACTCGGTCTCCGGGATCCAAGCGGTCCTTCCCGACGGCACCGACCGGCTCGAGCTGACCCCGACCACGTTCTCGGGGCGGCGCGGGACCAGCGTTGGTGCCTATGACCCGGCCTACTCGGCCGATGGCGAGCGGATCGTCTTCGAGAAGGTCGAGCAGGGAGTCTTCCGCCCCGACGTCTGGGTGATGAACGCCGACGGAACGGGCCAGACGAACCTCACGGGGAGCACCGTCTCCGATCGGGAGCGGGACCCGAGCTTCTCCCCCGACGGGTCCCTGATCGTCTACGTGCGGGAGCCGGACGGCGGCTCCCAGAGCATCGTGGTGATGAGCTCAGCCGGCTCCGCGCCGACCGACCTGACCTCGTCGCTTCCGGTCACGTCCCCGGGTCGTCCCGAGTTCTCGCCGGACGGCACGAAGATCGCCTTCGATGCGAGCGCCGGGACGGATCAGGACGTCTACGTGATGAACGCGAACGGAACCGGGCTGACGAACGTGACCTCGGCGGTGGCGGGCTCGAGCAGCGATCCGAGCTGGTCGCCCGACGGCGCCCGCATCGCGTTCACCCACTACGACGGGATGGGCCGGAGCGACATCTTCGTGATCGGTGCCTCCGGGGGCGCGACCACGAACCTGACGAGCGCGCTCGTCGGCACCTCGGTCAACTCCCCGGCCTTCTCGCCCGACGGCAGCCGGATCGCCTACGCGCGGATGGACGGCACCGACACCGACATCTTCACGATGGGCTCCGCCGATGGGCTCGGCCAGACCAACCTGACGACGGCCGATCCGAGCTTCAACGGCAATCCCAACTGGGGACCGACCGACGCGAGCGCGCCGAAGGTCCGAATCAGCAAGGGGCCGAAGCCGAAGACGGGCAAGCCCACGGCGAAATTCGAGTTCGCCGCAGACGAGGCGAACGTGAGCTTCGAGTGCAAGCTCACCGGCAAGGCCGTGGGCAAGCGATTCCGCAAGTTCAAGGCCTGCGACTCACCGCGCACCTATCGGCGGCTGCAGCCGGGGAAGAAGAGGTTCGAGGTGCGGGCGGCCGACGGCGCCGGCAACATCGGCAAGCCGGCGAAGCGGACCTGGAAGGTCCTCGCCGACTGACCGGTCGGCGCCGAGTCGCGGGAGACGGACCGGATACGTCCGTCCGCCGCGACTCGATCGAAGCTCAGACGTCGCCGGCCGGCGCCTGATCCTTGCCTTCGTCGCCGCCCTCGTCCTCGCCCTTGTCGTCACCGGTGCCGCCCTCGTCGGGGTCGGGTCCCACCGAAGACGTGCCCTCGTCGTCGACGTCCTGGTTCGGATCTGATTCCGCGGGCGGGGCGGGGGGCTGGTTCTCGGTGTCCGGGCCACCCTCGGGGCGCTCGGGGCTCGGCGGATTCGTGGCTTCGTCGGGAGCTGTGGACTCCATGGGATCTCCTTGCTTCGGGTTCCTTCAGCGGCTACCCGCTGCGGGGCCCCTGACGCGAGACCTCAGTCGGCGAACAGCGCGTAGCCGTACTCGCCCCGGCGGTAGGCGAGCTTGGCGATGGCGGTCATCCGCTCGTCGTCGTTGCTCTCCATCTGCCTGAGCTGGCCGCGGACGCGACCGGCGGCACGCTGGCAGAAGGAGTCGGCGATGTAGCGCTCCTGGCCCGACGGCTCGACGCCCTGGTCCTCGAAGATCGCCGTCACCCGGGAGAGCACCGCGACCTGCGCGTAGACGTCGGAGATCGCATCGGCGAGCCGCTTCTGGTGGAGCTGCTTCAGCGTCACGTCCTTCTTGTGCTCGCGGATCAGCCGCTCGGTGGCCGCGGAGAGCTCCCGCACCTGATCGGAGACCGCGTCGGCGTGCTTCTCGAGCTCCGGATGGGCCATCGAGATCCCGTCGGGAGCGACCTGGCGCTTGACCCGACCGGCCGCGTAGTCGGCGAGCACGCCGATCGAGCCGATCGGGTCGTTGAGGCCGATGTTGCCGAGCCCGGAGAGCTTCTCGCCGACCGGCTTCATCGCCGAGAGCGCGATGAAGCAGCGCATGACGTCGTTGGCGCCCTCGAAGATCGGGAAGATCCTGATGTCGCGCAGGATCTTCTCGTAGGGATCCGTCTTCATGTAGCCCTCGCCGCCGCGCAGCTGCATGGCCCGGTTGGCCGCGTACCAGAGGAACTCGGTCCCGGCGACCTTGCAGATCGCCGACTCGAGCGAGTAGTCCTCGACGCCGGCGTCGGCGAGCCCGCACGTCAGATACGCCATGGACTCCAGCCCGAACAGGTAGGAGACCATCCAGCCGATCTTCTCCTGGACGAGCTCGAAGTCCGCGAGCGGCTGGCCGAACTGCTGGCGCTCGTTGACGTCGTGGATCGTCAGGTCGATCAGCTTCTTCGCCGCGCCGACCGATCCGGTCCCGAGGCCGATCCGGCCGTTGTTGAGGATCGCCATCGCGATGTGGAATCCCTCGCCCGGCTCCCCGAGGACGTTCTCCTTCGGCACCCGGACGTCGTTGAAGTAGAGGCGGCGGAGGTCGTTCCCCCGGAGGCCCATCGTGTCGTAGCGCTCGCCGACCTCGAAGCCCTCCATGCCCTTCTCGAGGATCAGGGCGATGTGGCGATCCTTGCCGTCGACCTCGGCGCGGGCGAACGCGGTGAAGACGTCGCCCTTGGAGCCGTTGCCGATGTAGCGCTTCTCGCCGTTGAGGATCCACGAGCCGTCCGGCTGCTGGACCGCGCGCGAACGCAGGTGGTAGGCGTCGGAGCCCGCCTGCGGCTCGGTCAGGGCGAAGCCGGCGAGCTTGCGGCCGGCGGCGAGGTCGGGCAGCCACCGCTCCTTCTGCTCCTCGGTGCCGAACAGGTGGATGCCCTTGTAGCCGATGGACTGGTGGACCCCGAGGATGATCGAGAGCGTCCCGTCGATCTGGGCGAAGGTCTCGAAGACGCGCGCGTAGCCGGTCTGGGAGAGGCCCTGGCCGCCGTACTTCTCGTCGACGTAGAGGCCGCAGAGGCCCGCCTCGCCGAGCTTGGCGATGTTGTCGTCGCCGATCCAGCGGTCCTCCTCGACCTGGCGGTGGTCGATCGAGTCGCCGATCTCGCGGGCCTTCGCGTTGAGCGCGCTGACCTTGCGCTGCTCGTCGGCGTCGGGCTCCGGCCACGGGAACACCATCTCCTCGTGGATCTCCCCGAGCAGGAGCGACTTGGTGAACGAGGATGCGGCTTCGCCGCTCTCGGGCTTCTCGACGACGCTGGATTCCACGCTGCGGCTCCTCTTGCTCGGGTTGGGCTGCCTGAGCTCGGGTCGACGCGACCTACCCGCCGCCGGGTCTCGGCTAACCGAGCGCGTCGACGCGGTCGGCGATCACCTCGGCCAGCGCCAGCGACGAGGTGGCGGCGGGGGAGGGGGCGTTGCGCACGTGGACCGCGCGCTCGGTCTCGGAGACGACGAAGTCGTCGATCAGGGACCCGTCGCGGGCGATCGCCTGGGCGCGGACGCCGGAGTGGGTGCTGCGCTCGACGTCACTCAGCTGCAGCTCGGGAACGTAGCGGCGGCATTCGGCGACGAACGAGCGGATGGAGACGGCGTGGCGCATCTCGGTCAGCCCGGTGCGCCAGAACTTGCGCATCATCCGCGGGGTTCCCGGCCAGGTGAGGCTCTCGCGCAGGTCGCGCGGGAACGACCCGGCGCAGCCGGTAGGCGTCGCGGGCGCCGACGAAGAGCGCGGTCGGGCCGAGCAGGACCTCGCCGCCGGGCGTGCGCGTCAGGTGCATTCCCAGGAACGGGAGGTCGGGATCGGGGACCGGGATAGATGTTGGAGCGGACCAGCTCCTCGCGGCCGGGCCGCAGACGCAGATAGGCGCCGCGGAAGGGGACGATCCGCGGGTCGCGCTCGGCGCCGGCGAGCACCGCGAGGCGGTCGGCCCAGGGGCCGGCGCAGAGGACCGCGCGGCCGGCGTCGAGGGTGCCTCCGGGATGGGAGATGGCGATCCGCCCGCCGCCGGGCGCGAGACCGGTGACCTCGCAGCCGGTGATGACCTTGCCGCCCGGCGGCGCGGACCTCGCTGGCCAGCGACGCGGCGACGGTCGGGAAGTCGACGACGCCGGTGTTGGGGGAGTGGAGGGCGGCGATCCCGCCGGCGTGGGGCTCGATCTCGCGGAGGCGCTCGGGACCGATCCGCTCGAGACCGGGGACGCCGTTCGCCTTGCCGCGACGCTCGAGCTCGTCGAGCCGCTCGAGCTCGTCCTCGCGGGTGGCGACGATGACCTTGCCGTCGCGCTTGGCGTCGATGCCGCGCTCGGCGCAGTACTCGTAGAGGCGCCTCGCGCCGTCCACGCACAGCCGCGCCTTCAGCGATCCCGGCTTGTAGTAGATGCCGGCGTGGATGACGCCGCTCGAGTGGCCGCTCTGATGGGTGGCGATCCGCTCGGCCGCTTCGAGCACCACGACGGAGGCTTCCGGATGGCGGCGCTGCAGCTCGCGCGCTGAGGCGAGCCCGACGATCCCGGCGCCGATCACGCAGATGTCGCACCCCGCGGGCGGCCGCTGATCCATGGCTGCAAAGTAGGGAACGACCGACCGCCGCTCGGGTGCCGTGCCCCGCGGTGGTTGAATGCTCGCGGAATGAGTGCTTCCGGCATCGGAGAGCGAGGCCGGCGTCGTGCCTCGGTTGGGTTGGCCGTCCTCGGGGCCGCGCTCGCGCTGGTCGGCGGCTTCCTTCTCTACGCCCGGATGGAGCTCTTCGACCGCGATGCCCTCACGGCTCGCGCCGAGCGCTCGCTCCAGGACGAGCGCGTGCGGCTTGCGATGGCGCAGCCGATCACCGACGCGATCATCGACAGCGGCCCGGCGAAGCTCGTCAACGCGCGGCCGCTGATCGAGCCGGTCGTCGTCGGCGCCCTCAACACGCCTCCCGTGCGTGCGGCCTTCGGCCAGGCGGTGGGCGCGCTCCACGCCAAGCTCTTCGAGCGCCAGCCCGACGCGCTCCTGCTCAACCTCGCCGACGCCGCCGGGCTGATCGCCGCGACGGTCGAGTCGGTCTCCCCGCAGCTCGCGAAGCAGATCCCGGGCAACGTCGGCCAGGTCCGCGTCGAGCTGACCGCGAGCGTGGCCGGCATCGACTCGGTGCAGCTCGCCGAGGACGTCCGCTTCCTCGGCCTGCTCCTGCCGCCCCTCGCGATCCTCCTGCTGGTCGGGTCGGTGGCGATCGCGCCCGACCGCCGGCGCGCGGTCGTCCGGGCGAGCGTCGGCGTCGCCGGCGCGGCCGTGGTCGGGTTCATCGCGCTCGCGATCGCGGAGAACCTGCTCGTCGGGCAGTTCGAGGACGACCTCGTCGCCGACGCCGCCCGGGCGGTCTGGGCGGCGCTGCTCGGCGATCTTCGAGGACCTGCTTCTGCTCGGCGCCGTGCTTGCGATCGTGCTCGCCGCCGCGGCGCGCTTCAGCGAGTCGGGCGAGTTCGACCCGCTGGCACCGTTCGTGCGCGCCGGGGAGCTCCTCCGCCGCCGTCCGGCGAGCCCGCTCCTGGCCGGTCTGCGGGCGCTCGTCCTCGCCGGCGTCGGCATCGCGCTGATCCTCAGACCGGAGCTCTCGCTCGAGGCGATCGCGGTGGTCGCCGGCGCTTGGGTGCTCTACGTCGCCGTCGGCGAGCTGCTTGCGATCCTCGCCCCGCCGCTGCCTGACGCAGCGCCCCGCGGCGGGGGCTGGCGGCAGTTCCGCCCCGGCCGAGTCGCGGTGGCCGGCGGGCTCCTGGTGGCCGTCCTCGTCATCACGCTGATCGCCGGCGGCGAGGACGAGTCGTACGCCCGCCCGCCGGGCGCCCCCGACGGCCTGCAACGGCTATGAGCAGCTATGCGAGAAGCGGATCGACGAGATCACCTTCCCCGCGACGCACAACTCGATGGCGGCGGCCCAGGAGCCGGGCTGGTTCCTGCCGAACCAGCGCTACGGCATCGAGAGGCAGCTGAACGACGGGATCCGCGGCCTCCTGATCGACACGCATTACGGGGCCAAGCGGGCGAACGGCCGCGGCTTCGCCAACGTCATCACCGATCTGCAGAAGGAGCAGAAGACGCGCCAGGAGGTCGTCGCGGAGATCGGCGAGGAGGGGGTCGCGAAGGCCGAGAGCCTCGTCGGCAAGCTCGCATTCGGGGAGAGCCCGCCCGGGAAGGTGGAGCCGTACCTCTGCCACGTGCTCTGCGAGCTCGGCGCGACCAAGCTCAGCACTGCTCTGAGCGGGATCGACGGGTGGATGCAGAAGCACCCCGACGAGTTCCTGGTGATCTTCATCGAGGACGTCGTCAGCCCGAAGGAGACGGCGAGGGAGTTCGAGCGCTCGGGCCTCCTGCGCTACGCCTACATCCCGACCGACGACCCGGTGCAGCCGACGCTCGGCGAGCTGATCGAGGACGACCAGCGGCTGCTGATCATGGCCGAGAACGACTCCGGCGGCGGGAAGTACCCCTGGTATCAGCAGGGCTTCGACCTGGTTCAGGAGACGCCCTACACCTTCAACACCGTGGCCGAGATCGAGGCGCCGGAGAGCTGCGACCCGAACCGCGGGAGCACCTCGAACCCGCTGTTCCAGATGAACTCCTGGATCGAGAAGATCCCGCGTGATCCCGACCTCGCCGCGCGGATCGACGCCCACGGTCCGCTGCTCGATCGGGCCAACCTCTGCACCGAGATCAGGGGGCTGAAGCCGAACCTGCTGAACGTGGACTTCTACGATCGCGGTGACGTGCTGGGGGTTGCAAACGAGCTGAACGGGATCCCGGCGGGCCAGAAGCCCGTTGTCAGGACGCTGCCATGAGCCGCTTCGCCGCCGCGCTCGGCGCCCTCGTTCTGCTCGCGGGCGTCTTCATCACCTACATCAACCACGAGGTGATCGACCCCGACGCGGCCGGTGCGCGCGCCTCCGAGGCGCTCGCCGAAGATCCGGAGCTCCGGGCCGCGATCGCTCCTCAGATCGTCGAATCGATCGACGGCCTGCCGATCATCGGCGGGCTCGCGGCCGACTCGGTTGGTGGGGGCGTGGCTGACACCCTGGCGACGCCGGCGGCAACCGAGGCCTTCGGCGAGGCCGTCTCCAACACCGTCGCGGACCTGACGAGCGACAACCGCCCCGAGCCGCTCGTGCTCAACCTCGCCCAGGTCGGAACGGAGGCGGCCACCGGGGTCTCCTCGAGCCCGCTCGATCTGGTCACCGATCAGGTCGACTCCCTGAACGTCGATCTGAGCGAGGTCGACATGCTGCTCGACACCCTCGACCTGGCCGGCGAGGTCGAGCCGATCGGCGTGCCGCTGATCGTCATCGGCGTGCTCCTGCTGCTCTCGGCGCTGCTCCTCGCGCCCGGCATCCGCGAGGGCCTGCTCGCCGCCGGGCTCTCGGTCGGCGTCGTCGGGGTTCTCGGCATCGCCGCGCTCATCATCGGCCGGACCCTGCTCGGCAACGCCTTCGACAGCGAGACGACGCGCGACGCGGTCGTCGCCACCTGGGACGCGCTGGGAGGCGACCTGATGACGGCCATCATCGTCGCGACCGTGGTGGGTTTCGTCGTCGCTCTGGGAGCTGCGCTGGCGCTGCGCGGGCGCGGCCCGGAGCCCGCGATGGCCGGGTACGACCCCGGCCCCGCCGCCCGGCGCTACGAGGAGCCGGCGAGACCGCGCCGATCCGACCCGCCTCCTCCTCCGGTCGTCCCCGAGCCGCCGCCGGCGCTGCGCTACGACGACACCCGGCCGACGGAGCGAAACGAGTCGCCCGCGCCGGGCCGGTTCGACGACACCCGGCCGACCGAACGGAACGAGCCGCCGCCGCGGGACCGAGATGAAGACACCCGGCCGACCGAGCTGAACGAATCGCCGCGCTCCGACGACACGCAGCCGACCGAGCGAAACGAATCGCCCGGCTTCGCCGACACCCGGCCGACCGAGCTGAACGAATCGCCGCCGCCGAGGCGAGGTCCGCCGCCTCCGCCACCGCCTCCCGAGGGCACCTGAGCTCACGCCGTAGGATCGGCCGGGAATGGCCCTGCCGCTGAAGCCACCGATCAAGCCGCAGCTCGCGCGCTCGCGCAAGTCGCTCCCCGACCGGGCGACGGCACCGCCTACGAGCCGAAGTACGACGGCTTCCGAGCCATCGCGTTCGTCGACGGCGACGACGTCTACGTGCAGTCACGGGGAGGCAAGCCGCTGGCCCGCTACTTCCCCGAGCTCCGGTTTCCCGCGAGCGGGGGTGAGGGCTACGTGATCGACGGCGAGCTCGTGATCCTCGACGAGGACGGCGCCGAGGTCTTCGACGCCCTCCAGAACCGGATCCACCCGGCCGAGTCGCGGATCAACCGGCTCGCCGAGGAGACCCCGGCGATCTTCCGCGCCTTCGACGTCCTCGCCAAGGGCGACGAGAGCGTCATGGACAAGCCGTTCGCGGAGCGCCGCAAGCTCCTCGTCGACCTGATCAAGGGAATGGACGGCGCGGCGGAGGAGGGCCCGGGGGGCTGGAGCGCCGGCACGGTCGAGCTCACCCCGCTCACCCTCGACCCCGACGCCGCGGCGCCCTGGCTCGAGGGCGGGGAGGGCGTGATCGCCAAGGAGCTCGACTCCCCATACCTGCCCGGGGAGCGCAAGGGGATGGCGAAGATCAAGCGGCTGCGCACGATCGACGCCGTGGTCGCCGGGTGGCGGCCCGGCAAGGAGGAGGGCACGGTCGGCTCCCTGATGCTCGGCCTCTACGACGGCGACGACCTCCGCGTCGTCGGCCACACCTCCGGCCTGAAGGCCCAGGAGAAGCGCGACCTGGTCGGGACGCTCGCTCCCTACGAGACCGGCGACCGCGGCTCCGCCGACCCCAGCCGCTGGCAGGCCGACCGCGACCTCGAGTGGGTCAGCCTCCGGCCCGAGCTCGTCGTCGAGATCACCTTCGACCACGTGAGCGCGGGCCGGATCCGCCACGGGTCCAAGATCCTGCGCTGGCGGGAGGACAAGGACCCGAGCGCCTGCACGGTGGACCAGCTGGACCAGTAGGGGCGCGAGCGAGCCGTCAGCGTCGCAGGGCGCGGCGGGTGCGCCTTGCGACGGAGGACGGCTCGCCGAACACCTCGTCGCGCGTGAACCGCTCGACGACGAAGCCGCGTGCTTCGAGTGCTTCCTGCTTCCGCCCGTCCGACCCGAGTTGAGCCGCGGTGTGGTGGGCCCGCCACCCGTCCAGCTCGACGATCAGGTTCCGATGCCGCCAGAGCATGTCGGGTCGATACCGCCCGATCGGCACATTCGGATCCGGGATCTCGATGCCGTACCGCTCGCAGAGCAGGACGTACTCGCGCTCGAGCCCGTTCTCGCACCTGGCCAATTGAGGAAGGTGGGCGTTCATCGCAGCGCGGACGTCCGCGCTTCCGGTTCTGCCTCTCCCGAGCGCTCGCTCCAGACCCTGTAGCGACATGCACCCTTTGAACTCCGCGCGGGCGAGGACCAACCGGAGCGAGTCGTGCTCGAGCGCCCGGGTGGCGAGCATCAGTGCCTGTGGAAATGCGACGACGGGAAGCTTCCGGTGCCACTCCCGCTCGAACGGCGCTGGATGCCGGACCCGCAGGTCATCGCGCGAGGAGGCGAACCCGGGAGCGTCGATGTGGATGAAGTCCGGTCGGCGGTTGAGAAGCGACCTCCACCACAGCATCGACAGCCCGGCTAGGGCAGCCCCGGGCCCCGCGTAGAGAAGCCCGGCCGCGAGCTCCCCTGCGACGGGCAGGTCGGCGCGGCCCCATGCGAAGACACCCGGGTAGCGGGGATGGAGCCGACCCTCGGCGACGAACCGTCCGATCCGTGACCGCGTGAAACCGACGGCAAGCAACTGCCGGGTCGCGATTGAACCGGAGTGGCGCGCCGCCACCTCGGTCGCGCGAACCACCGGGGATATGTCTCGCTGGGCGAGACGAATTCCAGACGGTTCGGCCATGTGAGGACCTTGGCCCCAAGCGCATGACCGATCCAGACCGACATGTGACGAAAGCGTGCAAAGAGCATCCCCGGGCTGTGCCCGCCCGTCCCGTCCCACCCCAACGGCATGCTGCGGCCCATGCCCTCCCTCGAGACCCTCACCTACGCCGTCGACGGGCGCATCGCCCGGATCACGCTCAACCGCCCGGAGCGCGGCAACGGCATCACGCTCGCGATGCCGGGCGAGCTCGCCGCCTGCGTGGAGCGGGCGAACCTCGACCCCGCCGTCCACGTCATCGCGCTCGCCGGCAACGGGAGCGGGTTCTGCGGCGGCTACGACCTCGTCGACTCGGCGGAGAGCCTCGGCTCGGGCGACGCCTCCTCCTCCGCGCCCGGCGATCCCACCGACCCGGCGACCGTCGCCCGCAACCACGACCCCGGCGGGACCTGGGACCCGGTCGTCGACTTCCAGATGATGTCCCGGAACCTGCGCGGGTTCATGTCGCTGTTCCACTCCGACAAGCCGGCGATCTGCAAGGTGCACGGGTTCTGCGTCGCCGGCGGGACCGACATGGCGCTCTGCTCGGACCTGATCGTCACCGAGGATCGGGCGAAGATCGGCTACCCGCCGGCTCGCGTCTGGGGCGTTCCGACCTCGATGCTCTGGGCGCACCGGATCGGCCTGGAGCGGGCGCGGCGCCTCCTCCTCACCGGCGACTCGATCGACGGGACCACCGCGGTCGAGTGGGGTCTCGCCAGCGAGGCCGCCCCGCTGGCCGAGCTCGACGAGCGCTTCGAGGCGCTCCTCGAGCGGGTCGCGCGGGTGCCAGTCAATCAGCTCGTCATGCACAAGCTGGCGATCAACAGCACGGTCAACGCGCAGGGTCTTCAGGCCACTCAGACGATGAGCGTCTTCTTCGACGGGATCGCCCGCCACACGCCCGAGGGTTACGGCTTCCAGCAGCGGGCATCAGAAGCTGGGTTCAAGGACGCCGTGAAGGAGCGCGACGAGCCGTTCGGGGACTTCGGACTCCGCTGATCCAAAGTGGTTTGAATCGCGCTTCACGTTGAGAGGTCATACCTCCCCCAATCCATGGAAGCGTTCTCCGGCAGCCCCGACATCCTCACGAGTATCTCCGCGCTCAGCTCCGCGAGCTGGGCCTACGCGGGCGTATCCGCGGCCTTCGAACTCGGCATCGTCCGCGCGCTCGACGAGCCCGCGACCCCGGACGAAGTCGGCGCTCGCCTCGATCTCGAACGTGACCTGGTCGCCGACCTCCTCGGAGTACTGGCCGCGATCGGGGCGGTCCAGCAGCAGGGAGAACGGTTCGCGCTCACCCCGGACTTCGAGCCCTTCCGCTCGGGCTCCATGGCGAAGGTGCTGCGGGCCGGCGTCCGCAGCGATCATCTCCAGACCGCCGAGGTGTTCCGCCGCGCCCGCGACGGCTCGCTCTCCTCAGGCTGGTCCCATCGGGACCCGGAGCTGCTCGTCGCCCAGGGCGAGACGGCCGGCCTCTTCCGGCTCGCCGCCGAGCACGTCCTCCCGTCGCTCCCCGGCCTGCGGGATCGGCTGCAGTCCCCCGGGGCCCGCTTCCTCGATGTCGGCGCGGGAGTCGGCGTCCTCAGCACGGAGCTCTGTCTCGTCTACCCCGAGGTGAGCGCATCCTGCCTCGAGCCGAACGCCACGGCGCGTGGCATCGGCCGCGAGCGCTGTCTCGAGGCCGGCCTCGATGACCGCATCGAGTTCCGCTCCCACGGGATCGAGGAGCTGCGCGCCGAAGATGGCTTCGACCTCGCCCTGATCCCACAGCCGTTCCTGCCCCCGGCGGCCTTCGAAGGCGGGCTCGAACGGGTCCTGACCGCTCTGCGCCCCGGCGGCTGGCTCATCGTCCTGGCCCTCGACCTGCCGGAGTCCGAGCCGCTCGTCGCCGCCTCGCGGCGCATCCGTGCCCGTCTCTGGGGTGGGGGAGCCGTCCAGCCGGACGAGCTGCTCGACGGCCTTGGGCGCGTCGGCTACGAGAACGGCAGGGCGCATCCGCCGGTCGGCGCCTACCGGATGTTCGCCGCGCAGCGGCCGGCGGAGAGCTCCGTCGTCCCGCCGCGGGCGGCGAGCTCCGTCCCCTAGCCTCGGCCGCGATACTCCCGGCGTGCCCAACCCGGCGATCACCCCCGAGTCCATCGGCGCGATGCTGGCCGACACCGCCCCGAGCTATCCGCAGGCGCTCGAGATCGAGCCGCTCCAGATCGACGACGAGCGCTCCGTCGGTGCCATCACGGTCGCCGACATCCACCTCCATCCCGGGAAGTTCGTCCACGGCGGCGTCTGGACCGGGCTCGGCGACACAGTCGCCGCCTGGCAGACGTTCCGCCACCTCCCGAGCGGTGGCAACTTCACCACCGTCGAGCTCAAGCTCAACGTCTTCGCGGGTGCGCGCCTCGGCGATCGCCTGACCGCCACCGCCACCCACCTACACACCGGCCGCACGACGCACGTGCTCGAGGTCCGGATCGACCGCGGGGAGGCGAGCGAGGCCAAGCTCGCCGCCAACCTCATCGTCACCCAGCTCGTGATCGCGTAGATGTCGATTCGCGTCCATCGCATCCCCTTCTCGACCAACGTCGAGCGGGTGGCGCTCGCCGCCGGCCACAAGGGCATCGAGCTCGAGTGGGTCGACCACCGCGGCGAGGACCGGTCCGCGATCGAGGAGCTCAGCGGGCAGTCGCTCGTACCTGTCGCCGAGTTCGGGAGGGACGTCGTCCGCGGTTCGATGCGCATCGTCGAGCGAATCGACGCCGACCATCCCGCCCCGCCGCTGTTCCCAGCCGACGCGCTCGAGGCCGCCCGCACCCGCATCTTCATCTCCTGGTTCGATCGCGTCTGGAAGGGGCCGCCGAACGCCCTCGACGTCGAGGGGGACCCGCCGCCCGACGCCGAGCAGCTGCGCGCCCGCGCCGGCGTCTGGACCGCCTGGATCGCCGGGCTCCTCTCCGACGGCCGCCCGTTCCTGGCGGGGGACGCACTCGGCGCCGCCGACATCTGCGCCTTCCCGTTCGTCAAGTACGCCGTCGTGGACCCCGAGCCCGAGGACGAGGAGCAGTTCCACTACATCCTCGTCGACCTCCTGCGGCGTGAGGTCCATCCGGCGCTCGACGCGTGGGTCGCCCGCGTCGACGCGCTGCCCCGCGCCTAAACACCTGTCCGGCGCTCTGGGAAACCGCCACCCTCTGTGGCAGGATTCGCGACATGAAGCTCCCGCGCCCGCTCGTCGCCGTCCTGCTCGCCGCCCTCACCGCCTCCTCGCTCGTCGCCCTCACCGGCGTCGCCGAAGCGAAGCACCCAAAGCTCTTCCGCCCTGACCAGCCACCGCTCAGCACCACCGGCGCGGTCCGGTCGGCCAAGTCCCAGATCAACCGTCTCGACCACGTCAGGAACCCGGGCAAGAACTACATCCGGACGGCGAGCAAGCGCAACTCCCGGATCGTCGACCAGCTCAACAGCCGCCGCTCGAAGCGCAACAAGGAGCGGGCCGACTACCTGCAGGGCAAGCTCAGCGCCTACTCGAACGAGCTGCTGAACCCGATCGGCGAGCGCTACTCGAAGGGCGTCGACGCCGCCAAGGCCGAGTACCGCCGCGACGTCATCCGGATCAACCGGGGCAACGACAAGGGCCGGAAGAAGCGGGCGGCACTGCGCCGCGCCAAGGAGCAGTACACGACCCGGCTCGATCGCCTCGCGACGGTCCGCTCCACCCAGCTGGCCCGCGCGAATCGCGCGATCGCCGATACGAAGGAGCTCAACCAGACCTTCTACAAGCGGGTCTCCGAGAACGAGTCGCGGACCGTCAAGGGCTTGAAGGACGGGCTGCGGAAGGCGCTCGCCGAGCTGCGCAAGCGCGGCTAGCCGCCGGGCGCCGGGCGCCGGGCGCCTAGCCCGGAACGCGGTGGATCTCGAAGAGGTTGGTTCCCAGCTCCTGATCTGGGAGCCCGGCCGTGACCGCGATCAGCTCCCCCGGCTTGGCGATGCCCTCCTGGCGGGCGATCAGCGCCGAATCGTCAAGGAGGTCGCGCAGCTCGCCCCAGTGCTCGGTCAGCGCGCAGCGGACGCCGAAGAGGAGGTTGAGCCGGCGGACCGTCTCCGGGCGCTGGGAGATGGCCAGGATCGGCACCTCGGGCCGCAGCGCTGAGACGAGCCGCGCCGTGCGGCCGCTCATCGTCGGCACGACGATCGCCGCGAGGTTGAGCCGGTAGGTCGATGCGACCGCGCCCTGCGCGACCGACGCCGAGACCTCGCCGGCGATGTCGACCCGGTTGATCAGCCAGTCGCCGTAGGGAAGGTCCTGCTCGGTCCGGCGGGCGATCCGGTCCATCGTCGCGACGGCCTCGACCGGGTTGTCGCCGATCGCCGTCTCCTCCGAGAGCATCACGGCGTCGGTGCCGTCGTAGATCGCGTTGGCGACGTCGGTCACCTCCGCCCGGGTCGGGCGATCGCTCGAGACCATCGAGGCGAGCATCTGCGTCGCGGTGATCGACGGCTTCGAGCGCTTGCCCGCGAGCCGGATCAGCCGCTTCTGGGTCGCCGGGACCTCCTCGATCGGCAGCTCGATCCCGAGATCCCCGCGGGCGACCATGATCCCGCTGGTCGCCGCGTCGATGATCTCCTCGGCGTTCGCGGCCGCCTGCGGCTTCTCGATCTTGGCGATCAGGGGGATGGTCGAGTGCCGCTCGTGCAGCCGCTCGAGGACGGGGTCGAGATCGGCCGCGGAGCGGACGAAGGAGATCGCGAGGAGGTCGACGTCGTGGTCGACGGCGAAGTCGACCCACCCGAGGTCGTCGGCGCCGGTGGCGGGCATCCCGGTCGTCGTCCCCGGCAGGTTCACTCCCTGATGGGAGGCGACCCGGCCCCCGACCTCGACCCGGCAGAGAACCTCCTCCGACTCGATCGAGATCGCGCGCAGGCGGACGCGCCCGTCGGCGAGGTAGATCGGGTCACCTTCGCGGACCGCGTTCGTCAGGCCCGCCCAGGCGACCGAGAGCACCTCGTCGTTCCCGACGCAACCATCGGTGGACAGGATCAGCTGCGACTCGGAGCGGATCGAGGCGAATCCGCCGGAGATGTCGCCGAGGCGCAGCTTCGGGCCCGGCAGGTCGCCGAGGATCCCGACCCACTTGCCCATCAGCTCGCCGGCGGCGCGGATGCGCTCGATGTTCTCGCCGTGGGTCTCGCGGTCGCCGTGGGAGAAGTTGAGCCGGAAGACGTCGGTGCCGGCGGAGATCAGCCGCTCGAGCATCTTCGGCGAGCGCGAGGCGGGGCCGACCGTGGCGACGATCTTGGTCCGGCGATGGGTGTGCTCGATCACGGGCTCATCGATTCTGAACACCTGCGTGTCGGCGGCGGCCTCGGCGGGGCCGTGTGGGCGGTCGTCGTTCACAGTCCGCTCCCCGAGCCGCCGCGCCGGAACCGGCTGTGGGTCGGCTCCGCCATCGGCACTTCACCGGCCGCTTCCGGATCCGGAGCGTTCGGGTCCGCCTCGAGGTTCTGGATGTAGGGGAGCCGCCAGAGCGCGCTCGCGACCACGAGCCCGGCCGCGACCGACGCCATGCAGAGGAACCACTGCCCGGCGCTGAGGAGCTCCAGCTCGAAGAAGTGCCGGACGGGCGCCGCCGCCAGGATCAGCGCGTAGAGCGCGCCGAGGATCGAGACCATCGCGAGCATGTAGCTCTGGATCGCGATGTGCTCGCGGCCCGGGCCGCGTTCCAGCAGCAGGATGAACGCGAGCCCGAGGACGATCAGCGTGGTGGTCGCCGCGGTCCGGCCCTCGTTCAGCTCGCCGCCGAAGATGCCGTGGACGGCCGCGAAGGAGAGCAGGGAACCGGCGCCGATCCCGATGCCGGCTGGGACCGCGAACGCGGCGAGCGCGGTCAGCAGGCGCCCGCGGTAGAGCGGCCCCTCGCTCGGTGCGAGCGCGAGGACGAAGGACGGGATGCCGATCGTCAGCATCGCGGCGACCGTGAGCTGGCGCGGCAGGAACGGGAACGCGAAGCCGAGGAGCGCCGCGGCGAGGATCAGGACGCCGGCGTAGACGGTCTTGGTCAGGTAGAGGCGTCCGAGCCGGTGGATGTTGCGGGCGATCCGCCGGCCCTCGCCGACGGCGCGCGGCAGCATCGAGAACTGGTCGCGCAGCAGGACGATGTCGGCGATGCCCTTGGTGATCTGGCTTCCGGAGCCCATCGCGACGGCCATCCGCGCCTGCTTCAGCGCGGGGACGTCGTTGACGCCGTCGCCGATCATCGCCGTGAACCGGCCGGCGTCCGAGAGCGACCCGACCAGCTCCTTCTTCTGATCGGGCGTGATCCGGCAGAAGATCGTGTTCTCGTCGGCGACCCTGGCGAGCTGGATCCGGTCGGAGGGCAGGTCCGGGCCCTCGACGACGCCGGCGTCCTCCGGGATCCCCAGCGCCTTCGCGACGGCGGTGACGGTCTGGCGCGCGTCGCCCGAGATCACCTTGAGGTCGACGTCCTGCTCGCGCATGAACTCGATCGTCTCCTTGGCGTCGGGCCGCAGCGTCTCCTCGAGCACGACCAGCGCCCGCGCCTCGAGCTTCGGGGGAGGCTCCGTCGCGGGGTCGCGCGGAAGACCGCCGGGGGCCTCGCCGAAGGCGATCACGCGGCGGCCCTGGTTGGCCTCCTCGTCGAGGCGCCCCTGCAGCTCAGGTGTGAGCGTCAGCGCGCCCGTGCCGGCGAGGATGTCGGGGGCGCCGATCACGTAGGAGCGCGGGGAGCCCTCTCCGTTCAGCGTCATCCCGCTCCACTTCCAGGAGGAGGAGAACGGGACCTCGGCCGTCACCTCGACGGGCTGGGCGGGGAAGGCCTCGGCGATCGTCTCCAGGGTCCGGTTCCGCTCGCCCGCGGAGGCGGCGAAGCGGCCGAGCGCCCGTTCGGGGTCCTGACCGCCGGCGCCGACGACGTCGATCAGCCGCAGCGTGCCGTCGGTGAGCGTTCCGGTCTTGTCGACGCAGATCGTGTCGACCGCGGCCAGCGACTCGGTCGCGCTCATCTGCTGGACGAGCGTGTCCATCGCCGCGAGGCGGCGGGCGGCCACCGCGAGCGTGACGCTCATCAGCAGGACGAGGCCCTCGGGGATCAGCGTGATCAGGCCCGCCGTGGCGGTCTGCGCCGCCTCGGTGAACGGGACGTCGCGGAGCATGAAGCCGAGCAACATCGCGAAGGCGAGCGGCACGAGGAGGATCGTCGTCGCCCAGAGGAGCTGGTTGACCTCCTCCTGCAGCGGCGAGGGCGGATGACGGAACTCCTTGGCCTCGCCGGCGATCTTCTCCGCGTAGGAGTCCTCGCGGACCGCGTCGAGCTCGTAGTAGCCGGAGCCGGAGATCGCGAAGGAGCCGGAGAGCATGCGGTCGCCGACCGACTTGCGGATGCCGTCTGCCTCGCCGGTCAGCAGGGACTCGTCGATGGTCAGCCCGCGGGTGGAGATCACCGGTCCGTCGGCGATCAGCTGATCGCCCGGCTCCACCCGGACGACATCGCCGGGGACGAGCTCGTCGGAGCGCAGCTCGATCTCCCGGCCGTCGCGGATCACCTTCGCGTTCGGCGCGACGAGGAGGGCGAGGTTGTCGAGCGTCTCCTTCGCCTTGATCTCCTGGCGGATCCCGATCGCCGAGTTGACGATGGCGATCACGCCGAAGAGGGCGTCGGCGAACAGGCCCTGGCTGATGACCAGGACGAAGAAGACCAGCGCGATCCCGTTGAAGAGCGTGAGGCTGTTCGCGCGGACGATCGACGCAACCGAGCGGCTGGAGTCCTCCGGGGGAGGTCCGAGTTCCGTGAGCCGCCGATCGGCCTCGGCCGAGGTCAGCCCGTTGGGATGCCTGCCGGCTTCCATCCGCCTATGACTACAGGAAGTAAGGGACCGGGAACCGCCGGCCCGGCCCAAGCCAGATCCCGGGGCGAATTCCCGAAGCAGATTTGGAATAGGCTGCCGCCGCATGGCTCAGAGCGGACCCAAGCTCGGTATCAACCTCGGCTACTGGGGAATCGGGCCCAAGGGCGACGAGGCCGTCGAGCTGGTCAAGGCCGCTGAGGCCGCCGGCTACGACTCGGTCTGGGCGGCCGAGAGCTACGGCTCCGACGTCGTCTCCGTCCTCTCGTGGCTCGCCCCGCAGACCTCGACGATCAAGCTCGGCGCGGCGATCATGCAGGTGCCCGCGCGCCCGCCCGCAGCCGCGGCGATGGCCGGGGCCACGATCGACGCGCTCTCGGGCGGCCGCTTCCTCTTCGGCTTCGGCCCCTCGGGGCCGCAGGTCTCAGAGGGTTGGTACGGCGTCGAGTACGCGAAGCCGTGGGGCCGGACGCGCGAGTACATCGAGGTCGTGCGCGAGATCATCGCCCGTGAAGGTCCTCTGAAGCACGAGGGCAAGCACTACACGCTGCCGCTTCAGGGCGAGGGCACCACGGGCCAGGGCAAGGCGCTCAAGCTCAACTTCCACCCGGTCCGCAACGAGATCCCCGTGTTCGTCGGAGCGATCGGCCGCAAGTCGGTCGAGATGGCCGCCGAGATCTGCGACGGCTGGATCCCGATCTTCTTCAGCCCCGACGCCTTCGAGGACACCTGGGGCGAGCACCTCGCCAAGTGGCTTCGAGAAGGGGGTCGCTCACGCAGCGACCTCGAGGTCAGCCCCTCCATCCAGGTCGCGATCGACGGCGACGTCGAAACCGCGCGGAACGTAGTGAAGATGGGGCTATTGCTGTATCTGGGAGGCATGGGCAGCCGCGAGACCAACTTCTACGTCGACCTCGCCTGCCGCTTCGGCTTCGAGGAGGACGCGCTCAACGTGCAGGCGCTGTTCCTCGACGGCAAGCGCGAGGAGGCCTATGCCGCGATCCCCGAGGAGCTGGTCGACGCGACCTCGCTCGTCGGCACCGAGGAAGACGTCGCCGAGCGGGTCCAGCGATTCTCGAAGGTCGGCGTCGACCGCCTGATCGCCTCGTTCGTCCACGTGGATCAGGGCGAGCGCATGCACACGCTCGAGCGGCTCGCGGCAATCGTCGACGGCGCAAGCTGATCGTCCCGAAGCGGCAGGTATAACCGCGTCATGGCGGACCTGACTCCCGGAACCGAGTTCGCCGGCCACCGCATCGAGGGGATCGCCGGGCGCGGCGGCATGGGGACCGTCTACCGGGCGACGCACATCGTGCTCGACCACGAGGTGGCGCTGAAGGTGATCTCGGGAGAGCTGGCCGCCGACGACGCCTTCCGCGAGCGCTTCCGCTCCGAATCGCGCATCGCCGTCTCGCTCCGCCACCCGAACGTCGTGCCGGTCCATCACGCGGGGGAGGAGGACGGCCTCCTGTTCGTGACGATGGACCTGATCGACGGCCCCGACCTGCGGCGCCTGCTGATCTCGGGCGGCGCGATGGAGGGACCGCGCGCGGCGATGCTGCTCAGCCAGGTGGCGAGCGCGCTCGACGTCGCCCACGCCCGCGGCCTCGTCCACCGCGACATCAAGCCGGGGAACGTCCTCGTCGAGGGCCGCGAGGGGCAGACGCCTCCCGAGCACGCCTTCCTCACCGACTTCGGCCTCGCCAAGCGCTTCGATCAGCCGGCGAGCGGAGCGGGCCTGACCGCCACCGGCGGCTTCGTCGGAACGCTCGACTACGTCGCTCCCGAGCAGATCAAGGGCGAGCGGGTCGACGCCCGCACCGACGTCTACGCGCTCGGCTGCGTCCTCTACGAGATGCTCTCCGGCCGCCCTCCCTTCGGTGACCGCACCGAGAACGTCTCGAAGATGTACGCGCACCTCCAGGACGAGCCGCCATGGCTCCCCGGCGAGGTCCACGACGACCTCGACGAGGTCATCGGCAGGGCGCTCGCGAAGGAGCCGCGCGACCGGTTCCCCTCCGCGGGCGACCTCGCCCGCGCCGCGACCGCCGCAGCCTCGGGAGTGGAGGAGACCGTCGTCGAGCGCAGCGTCGCCCGCGGCTCGGCGGCTCCCGAACACCCCGGGGGCCACGGCGATGCCGCCGCTCGAGCCGACGGATCGCCGCGGACGCGCCGGAGCGCGGCCCCGCCGCTCGAGCCGACCCGCCAGGAGCAGACCCCCGCGACGACGCCGACGCCGCTCGACGCAACCCGTGAGGACAAGACCCCGGCGACCCCGGCCCGCGCCCAGCGCGCCGCGCAGCCGCCCGCCGCGACCCCGCCTTCCTCGGCGGGGAAGTCCGCCGGCCGGCGCAGACTGCTCGCGCTGGTCGCGGTGCTGGTCGTCGGCAGCGGTCGCGGTCGTGCTTCTGCTCGGAGGCGGCGGAGACTCCGGCTCCGGGAACGACACCTCGGCCGACGCGATAACCGTCGAGGGCATGCCGATCGGCCTCAACGTGCACGTGGTGCCCGATACGGCGGACGACGAGCAGCCCGAGAGCTATGTGACCGTGGCCACCCGCGAAGGAAACCTCGTCACGTTCTCGGCGATGAGCCGCGAGCAGGAGGGCGACACGATCCAGCTCGACGGACCGGGGGAGGGCGTGCACACCGGCGGCTCCTTCGCCTGGGTGACGCTGCCGAAGGACGACGCCGTGGCGAAGGTCCCCCTCGACGGCACCGGCCGGCCGCTTCAGTCCGGGATGACGACGGTCCCCGTCGGCGACAACCCGACCGGCATCGCCGGCTTCGACGGGTCCATCTTCGTCGCCAACACGGACGACGGGACCATCTCCCAGATCACTCCGAGCGTCAGCGACGACGCCGTCCCGATCGACCTTCCGCCCGACTCGCAGCCCGCCGACATGGCGTTCGACGAGGACAGCGGCACGATGTGGGTCAGCGACAGGACCGGCAGGGTGATCGAGCGTCCCGCTCGGTGGCGGCAAGCCCGAGGATCGTCGAGACCGGGGACGACAGCAACCCGAAGGGCATCGCAGTCCTCGACGGGTCCGTCTGGGTTGCGCTGACTGACGAGGGCCTGGTCGAGCGGATACCCCTCGACGGTGGCAAGCCGGAGCAGATCGACGTCGGCGGTTCGCCTCGCGGCTTGATCGCTGACGACCAGTACGACCGCGATCTGATCTGGGTCGCCAACGCCGACGACTACGTCTCCGCGATCGACCCGAAGGATCCGCAGAGCGCGGAGCGCTTCGACGTTCCCGGCTCGCCCGAGGAGGTCGCTGCCGGCCCGGTGAAGATCTGGGTCACCAGCGGCGAAGGCGATCAGCTGAACTCGATCCTGCCCTGAACGACGAGGGACCCCGCCCGAAGGCGAGGTCCCGGTCGTCAGTTGATGTCGCCGAGGGTTACTTGATCTGGCCCTCGATGAGCATCCAGCAGCCGTCGTCGTTCGTCGGTGCGGCGAACGGGTTGCCGACCTCGAGCGGCGGGTCGAACAGCAGGGTGTTGTCGCCACCGGAGCTGCACCGCAGGGTGCTGGTCTTCTTGGCGACGATCGCGATCTGCGCGCCCTGCTGGACGGGCATCGGGTTGTCGAGCTTGAACTTCTCGACGTTGTAGGGGTCCTCGGGATCCATCGCGGGGTCCTGACCCTCGTAGGTGACCTTCGGGCCCTGGGCGAGGACCTTGGCGGAACCGTCGCCGCGGACCTTCACCAGCTGGAGCTTGAAGCTCCCGGCCTCGCCGGCGACGAGCTTGATGCTCTTGAGCTTGCCGCTCTGGGGAGCCTTCTCTCCGCCGGCGTTGCCGTAGGCGTCGTTGAGGACCCACGTGCACTTCGTGCCGGGAGCGGCGTAGTCGCAGGGGTGAGCCTGGGACGCGTTCGACGGCTGGGTGTCGGGAGTGACATCGGCGCCGAAGCTCACGGCCGAGGCATTCGCGGCGCCGACCATGGCGACGGAGGCGACGACGAGGGCGATGGTCTTGCGTGCGTGCTTGAACATTTGAATCTCCTTGGGTGCGGGCGGCGGTGTTGCCGCTGAACCCAAGATCGCCGGGATGGCCCCGCGCGCACAGGGACCCGAGGGCGTGACCCCGATCCCCACCGGGGGTGGTCCCGAACACCCCAAGGGGTGATGACGAAGTCCGGAGTCGTGAGGCCAAGGAGGCAGGAGGCGACGCGGCCTCCGGCCGCGAGCCGACGAGGACGCCGGCATCGCGGCTCCGGGCTCGTCAGAGGTCGCGTTCGGCGATGACGCCGCTCTGCATGGCCCGCTGAACCAGCGCCGTGCGCTTGCCGCTCTGCGGGACGTCGCCGAGCTCGAACTTCTCGAACAGCGCGCGGAGGTGGGTCTTCACGGCATCGACGCTGAGGTGGAGCTCGGCCCCGATCTCGGCGTTCGTCGCCGGCGTCGCGAAGTGACGTGCCGCCCTTGAACGGCCGGCAGAGCGAGACGAGCACGCGTCGCTGGGCGGGGGAGACGCCCGCTCCCTCGACCGCGTCGCTCGCGACCATCGTCGGCTCGGGCGCGGCCTCCATCGGGAGCTTGAAGACGATCCGGGTCTGCCCGATCCGGATCACGTCGCCGTCGCGAAGACGCTTGCGGCCACCGACCCGCTCCTCGTTGACGAAGGTGCCGTTCCGGGAGATGCCGTCGTCGAGCACGGTGCACTCGCTGCCGACGAACTCGACCTGGGCGTGGAGGCCGGACACCTCGCCGTCATGAGGCAGGCCGATGTCGGCCGAGGCGCTGCGCCCGATCCACAGGCTCCCGCGCTCCCCTTCGACGGGGAGGATGCGCTGACGGCCCTCGCCGTCGCGGTAGACGAGCAGCGGCACACCGAGCCGTTCCATCTCGATCTGCTCCTTGAGCTCGACCGCGCTCTGTGGTCGCTGGGTGCCCGCGTCGCCGCTCACCCGCGTCAAGCTAGCCGACCGCAACGGATATAACCGTCCGATGGCTCGACCGGAGGAGCGAGACTTCGCGGGCTTCCGCATCGTTAGGCCGCTCGAGCTCGGAGAGCGCGCCAGCGTGTGGGAGGCCGAGGATCCCGAGACGGGGGAACCCGTCGCGATCGAGACGTTGGCCGGCGAGGCCGCGCGCGACGAGGTCGTGAGCGAGTGGTTCGCCGAGGCCTGGGAGCTGGCAGCTGAGATCGAGGGGCGCGGGGTGGTCCGCGTCCTCGAGGTCGGAGAGCAGGAGGGAGTGCCGTTCGCCGTGCGCGCCCCGGCCGGCGAGATGACGCTGGCCGACCGGCTCGAGGGCGGCGGCCCGCTCGCACCCGGGGCCGCGCTTCAGGTCCTGACCGATGTCGCCGAGGCGCTCGAGACGGCGCACCACGGCGGCGTCGTCCACGGAGACCTGGGTCCCGGCGCCGTCGTGCTCGACGAGCAGGGCCGCGCCTACCTGGCCGGTTTCGGCCGCCGCGAGGGCGACCGCCGCGAGGACGTTCGCCTCCTCGGCGAGCTGTTGGTGGACATGCTCGGGGCGGCGCCCGAGGATGGGGAGGAGGCCGAAGAGACCGAAACCGACGCGGCGGTCGAGGCGGACGACGAGGACGCTGACCGTGGCGACGAGGCGGCCGACGACGCCGGAGCCGAAGGCGACGACGAGGCCGAGAGCGACGCCGAAGCCGAGGACGACGAGGACGAGACGCCTCCGAGGTCGTCTCCGAGTACGAGCTCGCTCACGCCGCGGTGCTCCGCGAGGTCGGTCAGGCGGGCGCCGGCGGCGAGTTCGCTCGCGCCTCCGAGCTGCTCGCGGCGGCCAAGGCCGCCAAGCCGGAGAACGCGCCCGGCCTCTTCGGAGGAGGCGACGGCGGTCCCAACAAGCTCATCCTCGCCGCGGTGGCCATCGTCGTCGTCGTGATCGTTCTCCTGCTGCTGCTCGGCTCGGGTGGGGACGACGACGGCGACTCGACGACCTCCTCCGGGACGACGCCGGCCACGAATGCCGCGGCAGATGGGGGCCCGGGCTCGGACTCGACAGCCGACGCTGCTCCCAGCCCCGGTCCCTCAGCCCCGGTTCCGGTCCGCGGGTTCCCCGTCGGCGTCGCCGCGGAGGATGGCGTGGTCGTTGCCGCAACCCGCGACGGCGCCTCGCTCGACGGCTTCGACGAGGAGACGGGCGCTCGCGTCCTCGGTCCGGTCGAGCTTCCCGGCGATGCCCGCGACGTGACCGTCGCCGACGGCATCGCCTGGGTCACCGTCGGTGGCGACGGCGTGCTTGCCCGCGTCGACCTCGCCGACGGCGAGCCCTTCGCGACGACGGTCGACGCCGGCGACCGACCCCGGCCCGGTGATCGCCGCCGGCGGATCGATCTGGGTCATCGACGTCGCCGGGCGGCAGCTCCTCCGCTTCCCGGAGGAGCTCGGCCGAGGGCACCGAGCCCGAGGCGTTCGCCCTCGACGCGAAGGACCCGGTCGCGATCGCGTTCGGCGACGGAGCGCTCTGGATCAGCGACGCGAGCGGCGAGGTGGTGCGGGTGGATCCGGGGGACCCGGCTGAGCAGGAGAGCTTCAAGGTCGGGGGCAAGCCGGGGAGCCTGGTGGCGATCGACGGCGAGATCTGGGTCGCCGACGAGGCCGGCGGCGCGATCACGCGGTTCGACCCGGAGACCGAAGCGGCGATCTCGATCCCCGTCGGCGGCGACCCCCTCGACCTCACGGCCGATTCCGAGCGGCTCTGGGTCCTCAACGGCGACGGCTACGTGACCTCGATCATCCTCGGCACGGGGGCGACCGAGCAGATCGACCTGAGCGGCGCGGGCGGCTCCCCGCAGGCGATCGCCGTGGGCCGTCAGGTGTGGGTGACGACCGGCTCCGGCAACACCCTCGTGGCCATCGCACCGGCCTCGGCTTAGCCGCCCCGGAGCACCGCGAGATCCCTCTCCGGAGGCGCTCGGATATCCTGCCGGGCCGCCAATGAGGATCGGAGTACCCAAAGAAACCCTCGAGGGGGAGCGCCGCGTCGCGCTGATCCCGGATTCCGTCAAGGCCCTGAAGGCGAAGGGGCTCGACGTCGTCGTCGAATCCGGCGCCGGGGTCGAGGCGGGGGCACCTGACGAGCAGTACACCGAGGCCGGCGCCGAGATCGGCGATGCCTGGGGCGCCGACATCGTCCTTCGCGTCGCGATCCCCACCACCGAGGAGATCGCCAAGGTCGGCTCGGGCAAGATCCTGATCGGCTTCCTCGCGCCGCTGACCGCCACCGACACGACGAAGGCGCTCGTCTCCGGCGACGTCACCAGCTTCGCCGTCGAGGCCATCCCGCGCATCACCCGCGCCCAGGCGATGGACGCGCTCTCCTCCCAGGCCAACGTCGCCGGCTACGCCGCGACCCTCCTCGCCGCCCGCGAGGCCGGACGCTTCTTCCCGATGATGACCACGGCCGCCGGCACGGTGAAGCCGGCTCGCGTCCTGGTTCTGGGAGCCGGCGTCGCCGGCCTGCAGGCCATCGCGACCGCCAAGCGCCTCGGCGCCGTCGTCAGCGGCTTCGACATCCGCCGCGCGGCGTGGGAGCAGATCTCCTCGCTCGGCGGCCGCCCGCTGGAGCTGGACTTCATCCCCGACGCCGAGGACGAGGGCGGCTACGCCCGGCCGCTGACCGACGAGGAGAACGCGCAGGTGCGCGACGCCCTCGCCGAGAACGCCGGCCGCCAGGACGTGATCATCACCACCGCGCAGATCCCGGGCCGTCCGGCGCCGACGCTGATCACCGCCGAGGGCGTCCGCAACATGCAGCCGGGCTCGGTGATCATCGACCTCGCCGGCGAGAGCGGCGGCAACTGCGAGCTGACGAAGGCGGGGGAGACCGTCGAGGAGGGCGGGGTCAAGGTCATCGCGCCGCGGAACCTCGCGAGCGACATGCCCGCTCACGCCTCCCAGCTCTACGCGAAGAACCTGGAGAACTTCATCGGCCTGATCGTCGACGACGAGGGCAACCTGAACCTCAACTTCGAGGACGAGGTCGTGGCCGGCGCCTGCCTGACGCACGGCGGCGAGATCAAGAACGAGCGGGCCAAGTCCGTCGTGGAAGGGTCATAGGGAGCCGAGATGAGCCTTGTCACCGAGCTGACGATCTTCGTCCTCGCCGCCTTCGTCGGCTTCGAGGTCATCTCGAAGGTCCCGGCGACGCTGCACACGCCGCTGATGTCGCAGACCAACGCGATCCACGGCATCGTCATGCTCGGCGGCCTGATCGTCGCCGGCTACGCCGACGACGGCCTCGAGTACGTCATCGCCTTCATCGCGATCGCCTTCGGCGCGATCAACATCGTCGGCGGCTTCATGGTCACCGACCGCATGCTCGGCATGTTCAGCCGCAAGAAGCCGCAGAAGCCCTCCGATCCCGACTCGGCCGCGCAGCCGGGTGGTGGAGCCGGAGGCAGCTAGGTCATGGTCCTCCCCGCAGTACTCGAGCCCGGCGGCGACGCCGTGACGCTGCTCTACATCGTCAGCTTCTCGCTGTTCATCATCGGCATCAAGGCGGGAACCCACCCGACCACCGCCAAGCGCGGCAACCTGATCGCCGCCGTCGGCATGGCGATCGCGGTCGTCGCGACGCTCCTGCTCGACGGGATGGGCAACTGGGGGATCATCTTCGGCGGCCTGATCGTCGGCGGCGCGATCGGCGTCATCGCCTCGATCCGGGTCCAGATGACCGAGATGCCGCAGATGGTGGCGCTCTACAACGGCGTCGGCGGCGGCGCCGTCGCCCTCATCGCCTGGTCGGAGTTCCGCCACGGCGCCGGCTTCGAGCTCGAGGCGTTCATCCCCGTCCTCTTCGCCGCGGTGATCGGCTCGATCTCCTTCTGGGGCTCGAACATCGCCTTCGGCAAGCTCCAGGACATCGTCCCGACCGGCTCGGTTGCGCTGCCGGGCCAGCAGGTGATCAACGCCGGCCTGCTCGCGCTGATCATCGTCCTCTGCGTGATCCTCGGGATCAACCACGACAACGACCCCTCCCAGGCTCCTCTTCATCCTCGTCCTGATCGCCTCGGCCGCCCTCGGCGTCTTCGCCGTGCTGCCGATCGGCGGCGCCGACATGCCGGTCGTCATCTCGCTGCTCAACGCGGCCACCGGCCTCTCCGCCGCCGCCGCCGGCTTCTCGCTCGACAACGTCGCGCTGATCGTCGCCGGCACGCTCGTCGGCTCCTCGGGAACCATCCTCACCATGGAGATGGCGACCGCGATGAACCGCTCGGTCACCAACGTCCTCTTCGCCGGCTTCGGTGGCGCGGCCGGGGCGAGCGGCGCCCCCGGCGAGGAGCGCCCGCACCGCTCCGTCGGCGCCCAGGACGCCGCGATCGCACTCGCCTACGCCGACTCCGTCGTGATCGTCCCCGGCTACGGCCTCGCCGTCGCCCAGGCGCAGCACGCCGTCAAGGAGATGGCCAACGAGCTCGAGAAGAAGGGCGTCGAGGTCAGATACGCCATCCATCCCGTCGCCGGCCGCATGCCCGGCCACATGAACGTCCTGCTCGCCGAGGCTGACGTCCCCTACGACAAGCTCGTCGAGATGGAGGACATCAACCCCGACATGCCGCGCACCGACGTCGCCGTCGTCATCGGCGCCAACGACGTCACCAACCCGGCGGCCAAGGACGACCCCGACAGCCCGATCGCCGGCATGCCGATCATCGAGGTCGGCGAGGCCCAGCAGGTCATCGTCATCAAGCGCTCCCTGAGCCCCGGCTTCGCCGGCATCGACAACGACCTCTTCTACATGGACAAGACGGCGATGGTGTTCGACGACGCCAAGAAGGCGGCTCAGGACATCGCCGCCGAGATCGACCGCCTCTAGTCACGGTCCGTCTGAGGCGCGTCCTTGGTCCGGCGGGGCCGGGCTCGCGAGGGGCAGCCCCCGGCCTTAGCTCCGCTCGCTTCGCTCGCATCCAAAGGGCGGCCGGGTGGCTGCCCCTCCGCCCGCCCCGCTGAAGCGCCGCGAACTTCGGCGGTCCGGAGGCGGCGAAGGTTTCGCTGCGAGGGATTGATCTCGGATCTGCGACTGGATTTGGGTCCGCTATTCGGACCCAAATCCAGTCTCACGTCGCGAGTGAGCGTCGCCGGGCGGAATCGCTCCGGGATATCGGAGTGATCCCGCCGAGTGCCACTCCCGCCACCGCCCGCACCACGTCAACCGCCAGTCGCGCCAGCGCCACCCCGGCCGGCTCCCTTCCTCACCCTCCCTCACTGCCAATCCACTCCTGCCCCAGCCAACGTCTCATCGCGCAGCGCCACGACCGCCCGCACCACGCCAGCCGCCACGCCCGGCCGAGCCCGCCCCACCCTTCCGCCCCGACTTGCCGCCTTTGCAGGGCATAACTTCCATCCCGGTATGGAGAGCGACACGGCACCCAAGCTCGAGTTCGTCGCTTGGCGTGCTCCGACGTTCGAGCAGCTCGAGCGCTGGATCGGGTGGCGCGTCACCGACGTCAACGGCTCGGCGATCGGTCACGTCGAGTCGATCCTCCGCGACGAGGGGGGCCAGCCCTCCTGGCTCATCGTCAGCGAGTTCCGCTTCGGCGACGGGCGCCGCTTCGTCATCCCGGTCCGCGACGCGGTCGGCGGGGGCGGCCACGTCTGGTCACCGCATCCGCGAGAGCACATCCGGCTGACCGCGCGGATCACCGGACCGCGCGTCACCCGTCAGGCCTACCGGCGGCTCCGAGCGCACTACGAGGCGCCGAGCCGAGCGGCTTGAGCTAGTCCTTCGTCTCGATGCGGTGGCGGGTGCCGCGCACTCGGGGGAGCAGCCAGCCGACGAGCGCCCCGAGGACGAAGGCGATCAGGAGCCCGAAGAAGAGCGGCGTGTCGGCGCTGGCGAAGAAGAAGTTGAACTCGACCTTCTGCGAGTTCTGGACGATCAGGATCAGCGCCAGGACCGCTGCGATGCCGGCCCCGTACAGGCGGACCTGACTCCGGGTGTCGCGCTTCTTCCGACCGATCGGGTCGGGTGGGTCGCGTCTGCCGAGTTCCGCCATCTGACACCGACCCTACCCACAAAAGGCACGCCTGGACCACCACCCGCGCGTCGAGCCGTCCTAGCTTCGCCGCATGGCCTCGCGCATCTCCCACCCCGCCTCGGAGCGAGGGCAGGCGACGCCCGAGTACGTCGGGCCTCGATCCTCCTCGTCGCAGCGCTCTTCGGAACCGTCCTCACCGTCGCCGGGCCGGCGCTCCCCGGCGGCGACCTCGCCCGCGCGGTCGCCTCCAAGCTGGTCTGCGCGGTCAAGGCCGCCGGTCCGTGCGGCGAGGAGGCCGCGGCGCTGGCCGCGCAGCCCGACCCGGTCCAGCGCGCCTACGGCGGCGAGCTCGCCGGGATGCTCGCCGAGCGGGCCCCGACGATCTGGTTCGAGCAGGACGACTTCGTCTCGCTCCCGGTCGACTACCGCGAGTGCCGCGCCCGCTCCTGCGCCGACACGATCAGCCACGGCTCGCTCCAGCACACCC
Source organism: uncultured Solirubrobacterales bacterium (assembly GCA_963740845.1). Classification (GTDB taxonomy): domain Bacteria; phylum Actinomycetota; class Thermoleophilia; order Solirubrobacterales; family 70-9; genus RHKX01. The sequence continues at coordinate 209,275 of CAVUFM010000012.1, read as the reverse complement.
AGACCGGCCTGCAGCCGACGGTCTTCACCCACGTCATCGACTGCCGCGACCCCGACGCCGCAGCCGCCGAGGGCTATGACTGCTCGGGCGAGCGCGCCGGCAACGTCTACCTCCAGTACTGGCTCTACTACCCCGACAGCCTCACCCACGGCCTCGGCCGTGTCGGCGGCTACCACCAGGACGACTGGGAGAGCTACCAGGTGAAGGTCGACCCCGAGACCGGCGCCACCCTCGCCCGAGCCAGCTCCCACCACAGCTACAACGGCCGGGAGGGCGGCGACATCGGCACCGACATCGGCAGACCACGCGCACCGGCTGGGACGCGATCCTCGGCGAGCTTCACGTCGCCGCCGGCAGCCACGCCGGCATGTCCGCAGGCCGGCGCCGACGACGACCGCCGCATCGAGCCCGGCAACTTCCGCCTGGTCCCGCTCGAGCCGATCGCGAAGCGCGGCGACGCGCCCTCGTTCGAGGTCTCCCCGCCGTGGGACAAGGGCGTGTGGGGCGATCCGGAGTCGATGGGCACCTAGCTCCGGGCGATGCTTGCCGGGAACCCCACCCGGGTAGGCTCGTTCCATCGCGGGACCCGCGCCGGCAACCTCGAGGGAGAGCATCGCCGAGCGGCTTGCGGAGGCGCGCGAGCGGACGCTCCTGCTCGTCGAGCAGCTCTCCGAGGAGCAGCTCAACACGACCTACACGCCGATCCTCAGCCCGCTGGCCTGGGACCTCGGCCACATCGCGAACTTCGAGGAGCTCTGGCTCGTCCAGCAGGCCGGGGGCAGGGAGCCGCTCGACGGCGAGCTCGGCCGCCTCTACGACGCGATCGAGAACCCGCGCGACGGCCCGCAACGAGCTGCCGATCCTGCGCGGCGATGACCTCCGCGCCTACATGGCCGAGGTGCGCGAAAGAACCCTCGAGGTGCTCGACGAGGTCGAAATCGACGATCGCCGATTCGGACCCGAGACTCGCAGTCGTTCGTCTACGAGATGCTGATCGCCCACGAGCATCAGCACAACGAGACGATGCTCCAGCTCCTGCAGATGGTCGACGGCTACGAGCCGCCGCTCGACGACGCCGAGCCGCGCGGCCGAGCCGGTCGACGCCGGGCCCGAGATGGTCGAGGTTCCCGCCGGGCGCCACGAGATCGGCGCCGCCGGCCGACGGCTTCGCCTACGACAACGAGCGCCCGCGCCACGAGGTCCAGCTCGACGCCTTCCTGATCGACCGCGCGCCGGTCACCAACGGAGCGTTCGCCGAGTTCGTCGCCGACACCGGCGCCGAGCCGCCCATGTACTGGGAGCGCGACGGCGAGGGCGGCTGGGTCTCGACGATCTTCGGCCGCCGCGACCCGATCGACCCGGACCTGCCGGTGATCCACGTCGACCACGCCCAGGCGAGCGCCTTCGCGGCGCTGGGCGGGCAAGCGCCTGCCGACCGAGTTCGAGTGGGAGGCCGCCGCCACCGGCGCCGACCGCGACCGCGCCAACCTCGACCAGCTCGCCTTCGGCGCCGCGCCCGCCGGCGCCTACGCCGACGCACCCTCCGACTACGGCGCCGTGCAGATGCTCGGCGACGTCTGGGAGTGGACCTCCTCGACGCTCGACGGGTACCCGGGCTTCGAGGCCTTCCCCTATCCCGAGTACTCCGAGGTCTTCTTCGGCGATGGCTACCCGGTCCTTCGCGGCGGCGCCTGGGCGAGCCGCCGCAACGTGATCCGCACCGAGCTTCCGGAACTGGGACCTCGCCGAGCGGCGCCAGATCTTCGCCGGCATCCGCTGCGCGCGAGACGACGAAGGGAGAGCGATGACCGTCGACCAGGGAGAGATCGACGATCGAGGTCGACCTGCCCGCAGGGCGGGGCGATGGCGGGGATGGCCGAGGTGGTTCGCGAGGGGCTCTCGTGCCCGTTCAAGGAGCTGCCGCCCAAGTACTTCTACGACGAGCGGGGATCGGAGCTCTACGAGCGGATCACCGAGCTGCCCGAGTACTACCCGTACCGCTGCGAGCGCGAGATCCTCGACGCCCGCGCGGCCGAGATCGTCGCCGCCGCGCAACCCCCGCACGCTGATCGAGCTCGGCTCGGGCGCCGCCTCCAAGAGCCGCGTCCTGCTCGACGCGATCCGCGACGCCGGCACGCTCGAGACCTACGTCCCGGTCGACATCTCCGAGGAGATCACCCGCCGGGTCGCCGCCGAGCTCGTCTCCGAGTACCCCGGCATGGACATCCACGGGATCGTCTGCGACTACGAGACCCACCTCGAGCGGATCCCCCGGCCGGAGGGCGCTCTGATCGCCTTCCTCGGCGGCACGATCGGCAACTTCCGCCCGGCCGCGCGGCGCTCGTTCCTCGCCCGGATCGCGACGCTGATGTACCCGGGCGACCGCTTCCTGCTCGGCACCGACCTCGTCAAGGACGCCGCGACCGTCGAGGCCGCCTACGACGACTCCGCGGGCGTCACCGCCGAGTTCAACAAGAACGTCCTCGCCGTGCTCAACCGCGAGCTCGGCGCCAACTTCGACCTCGACGCCTTCGAGCACGTCGCCTTCTGGGACGCCGACAACGAGTGGATCGACATCCGCCTGCGCGCGCTCGAGCGAGCAGTTCGTCGACCTCACCGAGCTCGACATGCGCGCCCACTTCGCCCGCAACGAGGAGATGCGGACCGAGATCTCGACCAAGTTCACCCGCGAGCGGATCGAGTCCAGCTACGCCGACGCCGGCCTCGAGCTGCTCGAGTGGTGGCTCGACGACGAGGGCCTCTACGCGCTCAGCCTGGCCCGGCCGCTATAGGGTCATCGCGCGTGAGCGAGCAGGGCAACTCGAGCGGCGAGCGACGGAGGGCACAGGCGGCCTCGTCCGTCTCGTTCAAGGACGTCACGAAGCGCTACCGCGGCGCCGACTCCGACGCGGTCGAGAAGCTCAGCCTTCGACGTCGCCGGCGGGCGAGATCTGCGTCCTCGTCGGGCCCTCGGGCTGCGGCAAGACGACCGCGATGCGGATGGTCAACCGCACCGTCGAGATCACCTCCGGCGACATCGAGATCGGCGGCACCTCGGTCCGCGACCGCTCGCCCGCGCAGCTGCGGCGCGAGATCGGCTACGTGATCCAGCAGATCGGCCTCTTCCCGCACCGGACGATCGCCCAGAACATCGCCACGGTCCCGAGCCTGCTCGGCTGGGACAAGGCAGCGCACCGCGCGCCGCGTCACCGAGCTGCTCGACCTGATCTCGCTGCCCGCCGACGTCGCCGACCGCTACCCCTCCCAGCTCTCGGGCGGCCAGCAGCAGCGCGTCGGCGTCGCCCGCGCGCTCGCCGCGGACCCGCCGGTGATGCTGATGGACGAGCCCTTCGGCGCGATCGACCCGATCAACCGCGAGCGCCTGCAGAACGAGTTCCTCCGCCTCCAGGCCGAGATCCGCAAGACGATCCTCTTCGTCACCCACGACATCGACGAGGCGATCAAGATGGGCGACCGCATCGCCGTCCTCCAGGAGGGCGGCCACCTCGCGCAGTTCGCGACCCCCGCCGAGCTCCTGATGGACCCCGCCGACGACTTCGTCGAGGACTTCGTCGGCGCCGACCGCGCGCTCAAGCGGCTGGCGCTGATGCGCGTCTCCGACATCGACCTCTGGGAGGCGCCGCTCGCCTTCGTCGGCCAGGCGACCGCCGAGGTCCGGGCGAAGCTCGAGGGCGCCGAGGTCCCCTACGCGCTGCTCGTCGACTCCGAGCGCCGCCCGCTCGGCTGGCTCTCCGAGCGCGACCTGCGCGAGCGACACCGTCCCGCAGCGCGCCGACTCCTCGCCCGACCCGATCATCGACCGCGACGACGTCATGCGCGACGCCCTCTCCGACCTGCTCCAGGCCGAGACGCCACTACGCGCCGGTCGTCGACCGCGACGGCCGGATCGCCGGCGTCCTCTCGGTCGAGATCATCCAGGACTTCCTCACCTCCGCCGAGGCGAAGGTCGAGGAGCACGCCGCCGCCGAGCGGCCGCTGGTCGACCAGATGCTCGCCGGCGCGCTCGCTCAGCTCGCGCCGCTCGCTCGCGCAGATCGACGTCCGCGAGGGCGGGCCGGGAGCGACGACCTGCCAGGGCAAGAACGAGCGCTTCTGCCTCGACTACGTCCTCGACAACGTCGACGACTACGTCTCGCCCGACCGCTCGAGCACCTCGTCCTCGTCGCTCGCGTCGGTCGTCGCTCGGCTTCGTCCTCGCGATGGCGCTCGCGGTGCTCTCCCACCGCCGCCGCTGGCTGTCCCGGTCTTCATCGGCGGCACCGGCGTCCTCTACACGATCCCGAGCATCGCGCTGTTCCTGCTGCTGCTGCCGATCACGCGGCCGCGGGACGATCACGGCGATCATCGCGCTCTCGCTCTACAACCTCCAGATCATCTACCGCAACGCGATCTCCGGCCTCGACAACGTGCCGGCGTCGGCACGGGACGCGGGGCGCGGGATGGGGATGACCAAGCGGCAGCTCCTCTGGAAGGTGGAGCTGCCGCTCGCGATGCCCGAGATCATCGCCGGCGTCCGGATCGCGACCGTCTCGACCGTCGCGATCGCCACGCTCGCGATCTTCGCCGGCGCCGGCGGGCTCGGCGAGATCATCTACAACCAGGGCATCCAGCGCGACGTCTTCAAGACGAACATCGTCTCTCGGCAGCGTCCTCGCGGTCGTGCATGGCGATCCTCCTCGACGGCCTGCTCGTGCTCGCCCAGCGGCTACGTCTCGCCGTGGCGGCAAGGTGCGGACGCTGTGAGCCGCGCTCGCGCCTTCCCGTCGCCGTTCCTCGGCTCCTTCGGCGGGGCGATCGACTTCATCTTCAGCCAGCGCGACCTCGGCGCAGGCCGGCAGCAGCCGATGGTCGGCGGCCTCGACCAGATCTGGGAGCTGCTGCGCTCCGCAGCTCGCGATCAGCGTCGTCGCGCTGCGCTCGCGATCGCCATCGCGCTGCCGATCGGCCTCTAGCTCGGCCATCGCGGGCGCGGCGAGTTCCTCGCGGTCGCGATCGGCAACGCCGGGCGCGCGATCCCGGAGCTCGCGCTGATCGCGCTCATGGTCGCCTTCATCGGCACCGGCGTTCCTCAACGTCACGATCGCGGTGATGATCCTCGGGATCCCGCCGATCCTCACCAACGCCTTCGTCGGCGTCCGCCAGGTCGACCGCGGGGCCGTCGAGGCGGCGCGCGGGCATCGGCATGACCGAGCTCGAGATCATCCGCAGGGTCGAGCTGCCGCTCGCCGTCCCGACGATCATGGGCGGCGTCCGCACCGCGTCGGTCAACATCGTCGCCACCGTCGACGATCGGCTCGCTCGCCGGCGTCAACACGCTCGGCGATTTCATCCTCGGCGCAGACGTCTACGGGGACGAGGGCGTGATCGCGGGCGCGATCCTCGTCGCGCTGCTCGCGCTCGCGTTCGAGGTCATCCTCGCCGGCGTCCAGCGGGCGCTCACGCCGCGCGGGCTCGAGCTGCAGCGCGCCGCCGCCCGAGCGAGTGCATAGGATCTCGTCAGCAGGCCGCGGGGGACCGCGGGCACGACTCGTCCGAGACGAACAAGACACAGAGAGGACCACCTCAGCCATGAGCACCTTCACGCGCGCCGCGCGGCCTTTTCGCGCTGCTCGCAGCCCTCGTGCTCGCGCTCGCGATCGCCGCGTGCGGCGACGACGACGACACGAGCGACCGACGCTCGACGGCGACCGACGCGGCCGAGCCGAGCGACGAGCCTGATCCAGGACAACCCCGACAACAACGGCGTCAAGCTGACGATCGGCTCGAAGAACTTCACCGAGCAGTTCATCCTCGGCGAGATCTACGCGCAGGCGCTCGAGGCCGCCGGCTACGACGTCAACACCGATCTCAACCTCGGCTCCGAGCAGGTCGCCCTGAAGGCCCTCGAGAACGGCGACGATCAGCGGCTACCCCGAGTACACCTCGACCGCGCTGACGTCGTTCTTCAAGGTCGCCGCCCGAGGACGTCCCGGGCGATGCTCAGGAGGCGGTCGACCAGACCCAGGACGACTTCGAGAGCGACGGCCTGGTCGCGTTCGCGCCGACGCCGTTCGCCGAGCGCCAACGCGGTCGGGCTGCTGCAGTAGACCGCCGACGAGCTCGGGGTCGAGACGATCTCCGACCTCGAGGGCAAGTCCCAGGATCTGACGCTCGCCGGCTCGCCCGAGTGCCGTCAGCGGATCGACTGCCTCGCCGGGCTCGAGCAGCACTACGGGCTCAAGTTCGGCAAGTTCACGCCGATCGACATCGGGCTCCGCTACGAGGTGCTCGACAAGGGCGACGCCGATCTGTCGATCCTGTTCACGAGCGACGCGCAGCTGTTCGTCGACAGCGACAAGTACACGATCGCTCGAGGACGACAAGGGGGTCCTCCCCGCCGGCAACGTGATCTTCATCTCCGACCAGGACGTCGTCGACGAGGCCGGCCCCGACTACCAGGCCACGATCGAGAAGGTCCAGGAGGGCCTGTCGCTCGAGGTCATGCAGGAGCTCAACGCTCGGGTCGACGTCGACAAGGAGAAGCCCGAGGACGTCGCCGCCGAGTACCTGCAGGAGGCCGGCTACACCGAGTAGTCGACGCGGCTTGCAGCGAGCCAGGCTCCGAGCGGGGAGTCGGGCTTCGGCTCGGCTCCCGCTCTCGCTTCTCTAGCGCCGGCTGACCGAGTAGACCTCGAGGTCCTTCGGGGCGCCCTTCGCCCGGAAGCGGAGCTTGCGCTTCGACCTTGAAGCGAGTCGTCGTCGAGCCCTCGCGCACGGCTCCCGAGACGAGCAGCTCGTCCGCCTTCGCGGCCTGCGCGACCCGGGCGGCGATGTTGACGTCGACCCCGAGGAAGTCGCGGCCGACCCGCCGCGGGCGGCCGTGGTGGGCGCCGGCACGCATCCGCGGTCGCTCGCCGTGGACCTCGATCGCCGGCGATCGCGTCGTGGGCCTCGAGCACCGCCTCGACCGCCTCGCGCGGGCTCGAGGAAGGTCGCCATCAGGCCGTCGCCGAGCCGCTTGACGACCCGACCGCCGTGTTCGGTGAAGACCGGGGTGATCGCCCCGTCGACCTGGCGGATCATCTCGGTTGCCGCCGTGTCGCCGACGTCGAGCGCCCAGTCGGAGAAACCGACGAGGTCCGTGAAGACGACCGTCAGCTCGGTCTCGCCGCGCTCGTCCCAGCCGCCCGAGGCCAGCGCCTCGTAGACCTGCAGGGTGCCGAGCCCGAGCTCGCGCAGGATGCTCGGGCGGTCGGCGCTGATCTCGGCGATCCGGCGGCCGAGCTGCTGGGAGGCGCTGGTCGCCGCCGGTGGACAGCGGGTCCCCGTACGTCGCTGTCGCCGGGGAGGACGCGCCGCGCGCCGCGCGCCAGCTTCGCGAGGGTCTCGAGGCGCCCGGACGGCCCCGAGTCGATCTCGACGATCTCGACGTCTTCGTCGTCGCCATCCGCTTCGCTCACCCCGGGCGAATCTACCCACTTGCGCCGGAGTTGCCACGGCGTTCGCTATAGGCTCGCCTGCGGATGCACTTCTCGAAGCTTTCGCGCTCGGAATTGCTGGGGATGGCGGCCGCGGCGCTCCTGGTGATCGCGGTTCTCTTCCTGCCCTGGTTCGATCTCGGCGACACCCCGAGCCGCCGTGACGCCGGCGAGGACTTCCTCTGCGGCACGGACGAGTACAGCTGCACCGGCTTCGAGACCTTCCCGATCCTCGCTGGCTGCTGCTCGCCGCTGCCGCCGCGCCGTTGATCCTCGCCTGGATCGTCGTCCGCGGCCACAAGCTCTCCTGGGCGCCCGGCGAGCTGACGATGGTCGTCGGGTTCACCGCCTTCGTCCTGATCGCCTACAACGGGATCATCGACCCGCCCGGCTCCCGAGACCGCCGAGATCGGGATCACCAAGCAGATCGGCTACTACGTCGCCCTCCTCGCGTCGGCCGGGATCGCCGCCGCCGGCATCGGCCGATCCATGGAGGAGCAGAAGCAAGACGCAAGCCCCCGGCACCGTCTGAGCCCGCGGACCGCCGCATGAGGTCTCCGGCCCGATGGGCGTGATCTCACAGGACGTCCGCTCGGGCACCAAGCCCGACCGCAACCTCGCGCTCGAGCTCGTCCGCGTCACCGAGGCCGCCGCGCTCGCCGCCGCCCGCTGGGTCGGACGCGGCGACAAGGAGGCCGCCGACGGCGCCGCCGTCGACGCGATGCGCCTCCTGATCAACACGGTCCCGATGGACGGGATCGTCGTCATCGGCGAGGGCGAGAAGGACGAGGCTCCGATGCTCTTCAACGGCGAGGAGATCGGCGACGGCAGCCCGCCGCGGGTCGACATCGCCGTCGACCCGCTCGAGGGCACCCGCCTCTGCGCCCAGGGCCGGCCCGGCGCGCTCGCCGTGATCGCGCTCGCCGAGCGCGGCACGATGTTCGACCCCGGCCCCTGCGTCTACATGGAGAAGCTCGCCGGCGGCCCCGAGATCGCCGACTGCCTCAGCGCTCGAGGAGCCGATCGGGGACGTCGTCAAGCGCGTCGCCGAGCGGCGCGGCGTCAGCCCGACCGAGATCACGACGGTGATCCTCGACCGCGAGCGCCACGCCGAGGGCGTGCGCCAGATTCGCGAGGCGGGCAGCCGGATCCGCTTCATCACCGACGGCGACGTCTCCGCGGCGCTCCTCGCGGTCTCCGAGGGCACCGGCGTCGACCTGCTGTGGGGAATCGGCGGCACGCCCGAGGGCGTGATCTCCGCGGCCGCGATCAAGTGCCTCGGCGGCGAGATCCTCGGCCGCCTCTGGCCCCGCGACGACGAGGAGCGCACAGGCCGCCATCGACGCCGGCTACGACCTCGAGCGCGTGCTCGAGGTCGACGACCTCGTCGGCGGCAGCGACGCCTTCTTCGCCGCCAGCGGCGTCACCGACGGCGACCTCCTGCAGGGCGTTCGATACCACGGCGCCGGCCACGCGACGACCGAGTCGCTGGTCATGCGCTCCCGCTCGGGCACGGTCCGCCGGGTCAGCGGCCGCCACGACCGGCGCAAGCTGCGCGAGGTTACCGGCGGCCTTTACGGGTAGCCGGTCGCCGATGCACCTGATCGCCGGCGCCACCGGCTACGTCGGCGGCCTGCTGGCCGAGAGCTGCCGAGCAGGGCCGCGGACGTCCGCTGCCTGGCCCGTTCCCCCGAGGCGGCCGCGGGAAGCTCGACGACCGCTGCGAGATCGTCCGCGGGGACGTCCTCGAGCCCGGGACCCTCGACGCGGCGCTCGAGGGGGTCGACGCTCGCCTACTACCTGGTCCACTCGATGGGCCGTGGCGGCGACGGCGACTTCGCCGAGCGCGACCGCCGCGGGGCCCGCAACTTCGCCGCCGCGGCCGAAGCGGCCGGGCGTCGAGCGGATCGTCTACCTCGGCGGCCTCGGCGAGGGCGACGTCCCAGCACCTGCGCTCCCGGCAGGAGACGGCCGAGCTGCTCGGCTTCGACCGGCATCCCGCTGACCTACTTCCGCGCCGCGATCGTGATCGGCTCCGGCAGCGAGTCGCTGCGGACGATCGCCTACCTGGTCAAGCGCCTGCCGGCGATGGTCACGCCGAGCTGGACCTACGACCAGGACCCAGCCGATCGCCGCCGCGGACGTCGTCGACTACCTCGCCGGCAGCGCCCGACGTCCCGGCATCGACGGACGCGAGATCGAGATCGGCGGGCGGGAGGTCACGACCTACGGTGAGCTGCTCGACCTCGCGGCCGAGGCGCAGGGCATGCGCCGCCGGCCGCGGATCGGCGTCCCGCTCCTCTCTCCGACGCTGAGCTCGCACTGGATCGGCCTGGTCACGCCGGTCGACGCCGGAGTTGCGCGCCCGCTGGTCGAGGGCCTGACGACCGAGACGGTCGTCGAGGACGAGCCGGCATGGCGCTCTTCGACGTCGAGCCGACGCCGCTGCGGGAGGCGATGGAGACCGCGGTCCCCGCCGCGCTCGAGATCTGTAGCTCGGCGCGACTGGCTCGAGAGGCGCCAGAGCCGCAGGTCCTGGCCGAGCATCTCGATGCCGAAGCGGGAGTGGGTGAACTCGCGGTCGAGCACGAACCCGAGCCCGCTCGTAGATCGGCCGCGCGTGCTTCAGCGGCTCGTTCGTCCAGAGGACGCAGATCCCGGTAGCCGGCGCGCCGGGCGAAGCGGATGCATTCCTCGACCAGGGCGCGGCCCGATGCCGTGGCCGCGGGCGAACGGCTCGACGAGCAGAAGCCGCAGCCGCGCCGTCTCGTCGTCGTCGCGCATGCAGAGCACTGAGCCGGCGCGCTCGCCGCCGAGCTCGGCGATCCAGCCGGCGACCCGTTCGGGCCGCTCGGCCCGCTGGTCGGCGAAATCCGCGACGACCCCGGCGACCAGCGCCTCGAACGCGACCCCCCAGCCGTACTCGCGCTCGTAGAGCTCGCCGTGGCGCTGGACGATCCAGCCGAGCCGCCGGCCGCGGGGAGCGGAGGACGTCCGCGGGGTGACGATCGGCCCGCTCATCGCGCCGACGGATCCCGTGCGGGGTGGGACTCGCGGCCAGCGGGATCGCCGCCCCGGGAGGCGGCCGGCGAGCATCCCGCGCCGCGCGTCCCTCTCGTAGCGGCGTGAGCAGGCCGAGCGAGAGAGCGCTCGCTGTAGCCCACTAGGCGCGGGCAAGCCGCGCCAGGTCTCCGGCGTCCAGGCCTGCTCGGCGAGCTCGCTCGGAACCTCGAGATCGCCCGCCTCGGTGAATGCGGCGTGTCGTTGTGCGCTCGGTGATCAGCCCGGCGCCGCGTAGTCGCGGTTGAAGGCGCGGACCGCCTCGATCGCTCATCGCTCCGGCATGCGCGAATACTTGCCACAGGGAAGTTTCTAACCTCGTCTTGGCACCGCGGTCCCCTCGCGCTGCTCCCGCTCCTCGGTGATCGCCTCGAACTCGGCCGTCATCCCGCGCAGGGTGCCGGTGTCGTGGAGCTCATAGCGGAGCGCGTTGATCACCCCGCCGGCGAGCAGGCCGAGGGCGAGCGCGTAGAACCAGAGCAAGGCGATCAGGACGAAGCTGACGATCCTCCCGAACTCGCCGATCGTCGAGACGTTGACCAGGTAGAGCGGGAAGACGACGTTGGCGTGCCGGCCGCGACGCTCATGAACAGCGCGCCCGGGCCAGACCGCGCGCCAGGGCAGGTGGCCCTTCGGGACCGCCCAGTAGATGACGCAGAGGATCAGGAAGCTGATCAGCAGGCCGCCGGCGATGACGATGATGTTGCCGAGCCAGTCGATGCCGTCGAGGCCGAACGGCAGGTTGTCGGTTCCCGAGAGGACGAAGCTCTCGAGCGCCGGGACCGCGACGCTCGCCGCGAGGAAGAACGCGACGACGACCAGCATGATCAGCGAGAAGCGCTTCTGCTCCCACCAGCCGCGGCACTGGACGTGGTAGATCCGGCAGAACGCCGTGTCCATCGCGCCCCAGAACGACGATCCGATCCAGAGCCCGGCGACGATCGCGACGATCCCGATCTCGGTCGAGTTGGTGCGCAGGTCGTCGAGCGTCGACTGCAGCGTGTCCTGCTCGGTCGAGGGGAACAGCTCCTGCAGGTCGCGGAGGATCGTCGCCTGCACGTCGGCGCTCTGCAGCAGCTGGCCGGTGATGAACAGCAACAGCAGCGCGAAGGGGAACACCGACAGCATCAGGTTGTAGGCGACCATGGCCGCCATGCCGGTGACGTTCTCCTCGTAGGCGCGCCGCCAGAAGGCGGCGAGCCCCCGGCGTGCCCTTCCGGTCACCGGCGCTCGACGGCGTCCCGCACGGCCGCGGCTGCGCGTCCCGCGAGCCGCAGACCCAGCGAGGCCGCCTCGCCGGCGACCGCGATTCCGCCCCGGGCGAGCGCCTCGAGGTCCGCGGCTGCTCCGGCGTCGCGGGCTCAGCCTCGGGCGTCGGTCGGTCCGCTGCCGGCCTCGGGGCTCCGGCTCGCTTGGCGCCGCCGCTTCGGCGGCTCGGTCTCGCGGCGCGGGCTGCGCACCGCCGGCCGCGTGTGCGGGAGGTTCCCCAGCACCCCCGCCCCTGCGGGCCCTGGCCCGGTTCGGCTTGCTCGTCGCTCATCCGGGGCCTATTTCAGCGGTTTTCGCGGACGGCGGCGTCGCGATCGGGTCAAAAGCGGTAACCAACGCATGCGAATGGCCGTAACCGGGTAGGAAAGCCGGTGTAACGAGCCGGGCATGCAAAGGTGGAACGGATCGCTCCGCGCCCTTGACTTCAGAAAGTATAGCGACTAAAATGAACGTTCCACGGAACTTTCACCTGCGCCGGGTGATCAGTCCATACGGAACGTGATCAAAGGGAACCGCACGGGTTCCCCCACCGAGTGCAGACGGCTCATGCACCGCCAGCCGCCGCCCGATAGACAACGGGGCCGCCGCGGCAGCAGAGCCGGGACCAGACATCAGGACCACATCGAAGAACGGAGCACTAGGACCAGAATGCTTGTAGCTGAGCTTCAGGAACTTGAAGAGGTAAAGAACCTGCTGGGCAAGGGCCAGCAGGTCGGAGTACTGACTTTCGGCGAGATCGCGACGGCGGTCTCCGAGGTCGACGTCGACGAGGGCGACATCGAGGAGCTTTACGGCCACCTCGAGCGCTCCGGCATCGAGCTCGTCGAGGACGTCGATCCCGCCCAGACGTCGGCGCCGGAGCGCGACGACGGCAAGCGCGGCAAGCGCCGCAGCAAGTCGACGATCGATCTCAAGCCCGACATGACGACGGACAGCCTGCAGCTGTTCCTCAAGGACATCGGCAAGGTCCGCCTGCTGACGGCGGCCGAGGAGGTCGAGCTCGCCAAGCGCATCGAGCGCGGTGACCTCGCGGCGAAGGAGAAGATGGTCGAGTCCAACCTGCGGCTCGTCGTCTCGATCGCCAAGAACTACCGCAACCAGGGCCTTCCGTTCCTCGATCTGATCCAGGAGGGCACGCTCGGGCTGGTCCGCGCCGCCGAGAAGTTCGACTACCGCAAGGGCTTCAAGTTCTCGACCTACGCGACCTGGTGGATCCGCCAGGCGATCGCTCGCGCGCTCGCCGACAAGGCGCGCACGATCCGCATCCCGGTCCACGTCGTCGAGAAGCTGAACAAGATCGGCCGTGCCGAGCGCAAGCTCGTCACCGAGCTGGGCCGCGAGCCCACGCCCGAGGAGATCGCTGACGTCACCGGCATCGAGCCGGACGAGGTCGACTCGATCAAGCGCTCGGCGCAGGCCCCGGTCTCGCTCGAGAAGCCGGTCGGCGACGAGGAGGAGTCCGAGTTCGGTCAGTTCATCGCTGACGAGAAGGCGGAGTCCCCGTTCGACCGCGCCGCAGATCTGCTGACCAAGGAGGCCCTGCGCGAAGCGCTGGAGAACCTCTCCTACCGCGAGCGTCGCGTGCTCGAGCTCCGTTACGGGCTCGGCGGCGAGCATCCCCGCACCCTCGACGAGGTCGGGCGGACGTTCAACGTCACGCGGGAGCGGATCCGGCAGATCGAGAACCAGTCGCTGAAGAAGCTGCAGACGCTGGCCGAAGCGCAGAAGCTGCGCGAAGTCGCCTAGCCCGCTCGGGCGAGGACGCGCAGCCCCCGCCGCCCTGGCGCGGGGAAAAGTGAGAAGGAAGGCCGACCCCGAGCCAGGCGCCGGGTCGCCGAGAGAGGACGAAGGAAGAGATGAGCACCGCAACGAAGGAAAAGGTCAAGGTCAAGGAGTTCACCTGCGCACGCTGTGAGGTCGTGAGCCGCTGGACCGAGGGTCTCGGCGCCGCGACTCCGCCGAACTGGGTCAAGCAGAACGGCCTGTACTACTGCCTCGTCTGCCGCCGCGAGCGCGCCGTGGACGACGCGATCGCCGCTGCCGGCGACGTCAGCACCGCCGACCGCGCCAAGCTGCGCTCCTCCGCCGTGGTCGACTTCGAGATCGCTCGCGATCCGAACCGCACCGAGGGCGAGATCGCCAAGGCCGCCCGCGCCTCGATCGGCGCAGTGCGCAAGGCGCGCAAGCGCCGCCCTGAGTAGCGACGACGCTCATAGAACTTACCGAAGGGCCCCGTCAAGGGGCCCTTCGTCGTTCTGGGATTGCCCGTTGCGGGCGACCGGCTTCGGGTCTAGAGTCTCCGCGGACGCCACCTCTGACGGCCACCTCGATTGGAAGGAACCGCGTGTCGGCACGCAGCATCAGGCGTTCGCAAGAGCGCGAGGCTGAGCGACGTAACCGCCGGCTCGCCCGGAGCGTCGCCCTCGCGGCCGGCGCAGTCGCAGCGACTGCTGTGCTCGCAGCTCCCGGCGCGCACGCCGCGACCTTCAACGTCAGCAATCTCAACAATGCCGGCGCCAGCAGCCTCAGAGGCGCCGTGACGAGCGCCAACGCGCAGGCGGGCGCTGACACGATCACCTTCTCCGGCGCGGCGACGAGCGGCGAGATCGTCCTCGCGACGCAGATCCCCATCACGGGCGACCTGACCATCACCGCCCCGGTCATCAGCTCGCCGTGAGTGGAGATTCCGACAACTACAACGTCAGTGACTTCGCTACCTGCGATGCCATCCAGGCTACACCCTTATCTTCCACATCTCGGGTCTAGAGTGGCCGCGGGCGCCCGCCCGGCGTCCACATCCAGTCGGGAGGAACTTCATGTCGGCACGGAGCATCAGGCGAACGCACGAGCGCGAGGCTGAGCGGCGCGATCGCAAGCGTCGCCAAACGTGCCGCGCTCGCGGTCGGTGCCGTGGCCGCGACCGCTGCGGTGGCCGCACCCGGAGCCCAGGCGGCCAACTTCACCGTTACCAACCTCAACAACGCCGGTGGCGGCAGCCTCCGTGGCGCGATCACGAGCGCGAACGCGGCCGCAACCGCCGACTCGATCTCCTTCACGGGAGCCGCGACGAGTGGTGAGATCACCCTGACTGACCGGCGATATCCCGATCACCGACGACCTGGCCATCAACGGCCCCGGCCGGCAGCTCTCGGTCAGTGGCGACTCCAACAACAACAACATCCGGGACTTCGCGACCAGCAACGTCGCACTGGGCGACACCCAGATCTTCAACATCACGGATCCGACTGCTCCCGGCGCGCCGACCCAGAACGTCTCGATCTCCGGGTCACCCTCAAGGAGGGTGTCGCCGACCTGTTTCAGGCCGGCATGCCATGCAGCCGCGAGGCGGCGGTGCGATCTACGCGCAGCAGACCAACTTGGCGCTGACGGACGTAGCGTTCACCGACAACGTCGCCACCGCCGCCGGTGGCGGCGTGTATCTGACCTCCGAGGGAACCAGCGGGACCGGCATTCTGGCCGGCTGACGGTCTCCGGCTCCACGTTCACAGGGAATCGCGCTCGCGAAGCGGGTGGCGCCATCGCCACGCAGCACTGTGAAGTACGGCCCGGGCAATGACGTCTTCGGCGCGACGGTGACCAACTCCGTGGTGACGGGAAACACCGCCGGCGGCACGAACTTCGGCGCGTTCGGGTTCACCTCGGCCCTCCGGGCGGTGGCATCGTCGACCTCAAGTATGGGGAGGCCTCGATCTCGGGTACGACCGTCTCCGGCAACGTCGCCCTGACCAACAACGGGGGCAACATCGGGGGCGACGGGCGGTGGTCTCTCGATCACCGGCGGCGGCAAGATCACGGCGACGACGATCGCCGGCAACACCGCCGGTGAACTGGGCGGCGGCGGCCGCGCTTCGCGGCATCAGGGTCCTCTCCAGCACTATCTCGGGCAACTCGGTGACCGAAGGTGCCGGGGGCGGCGTCGATCGCGGGACCGCAAGTACACGACCGGCACCGACTCGAATCGATGACTCCACCATCTCCGGGAACTCGGCTGGTGGCGCCGGCACGTTCGACGGCCGCGGTGGCGGCATCTTCGTCTATCAGCTACAGCAGCACCGAGGCGATCATGATCCGCAACTCGACCGTCGCGAGCAACACCGCGACCGAGGCTGCGGGCGGCATCTTCGCCTTCACCTACGGCGGCGGAGGAGGAGCCGGCGTCGAGATGGTGAGCTCCATCGCCGCCGACAACACCGCCGCCGGCGCGGGCACCGACTCTGGCGCGCCACCGACTTCACCGGGACCCCGTCGATGATCCGAGCGCGTTGGCGGCAGGTTCAGCCTGATCGAGAACCCGACGACGCCATCGGGACTGGTCGGCACCCCGAGCGGCTCGAACCTGATCGGCATCGATCCGAAGCTCGCGCCGCTCGGTGACAACGGCGGCCCGACCCAGACGCAGGCGCTCGGCACTGACCAGCCCCGCGGTCGACTCCGGGCAGGCGAACGGCTTCACCACCGACCAGCGCGGCTCGCCGCGCACCGTCGAGTCTGCCGCGACTAACGCACCGCTCAGCGACGGCACCGACATGGGCGCCTTCGAGGTCCAGGACAGGGCCGCAACCGGCGGCGATCCCGACACGGCCTTCACGCAAGAAGCCGAAGAAGAAGATCAAGCTCAAGAAGGGCAAGAAGCCGCCAAGGTGAAGCTCGAGTTCAACGGCACGAACAACTCCGGCGCTCCCGGCCCGCTCACCTTCGAGTGCAAGGTCGACAAGGGCAAGTTCGCCGGTGCAAGTCGCCGCTGAAGCTGAAGCTCGGCCAAGGGCAAGCACACGTTCGAGGTCCGGGCGGTCGATTCGGCCGGGCGCTTCGACACGACGCCGGCCAAGGCCAAGATCAAGGTCATCAAGAAGAAGCCAAGAAGAAGTAGAGCGCGACCCGGGCGGCCGCGGCCGCCCCTCAAGGCATCGCGCCCGCCGCCGATAGTGGAAGGCGATGGCTTTCAACATCGACGATGCGCTGCGCCACGTGGTCGAGCAGCGAGGGCTCCGACCTCCACCTGAAGGTCGGCTCCCCGCCGATGGCGCGGATCCACGGCGCGCTGCGCCCGATCGAGGGCGCCGACGCCGCTGAGCCCGACGACACCGAGGCGGCGCTCGCGACCCTGATCGGCCGACAGCCCCGCTCCGCGAGGAGTTCGACGACGAGGGCGAGGCCGACTTCTCCTACTCGATCCCGAGCGTCTCCCGCTTCCGCGTCAACGCCTTCCGCCAGCGCGGCTCGGTCTCGATCGTCTGCCGCGTGATCCCCTTCCAGGTGCGCACGATCGAGGACCTCGGCCTGCCGCCGGCGATCCGCACCCTCGCCGAGGAGCGCCGCGGGATCATCCTGCTGACCGGCACGACCGGCTCGGGCAAGTCGACGACGCTCGCGGCGATGATCGACCACATCAACTCGACCCGGGCCGAGCACATCATCACGCTCGAGGACCCGATCGAGTACCTGCACGCGGACAAGCGCTCGATCATCAACCAGCGCGAGGTCGGCTCCGACACCGAGAGCTTCGCCCGCGCCATGCGCCGCGTCCTGCGCCAGGACCCCGACGTGATCCTGATCGGCGAGATGCGCGACGAGGAGACCGTCCGCACCGCGCTAGCGCGGCCGAGACCGGCCACCTCGTGCTCTCGACGCTGCACACCCTCGACGCGACCGAGACGATCAACCGGATCATCGACTTCTTCCCGCCGCACCTGCAGCAGCAGGCCCGCGTGATGCTCGCCTCGACGCTGCGCGGCGCCGTCTCCCAGCGCCTCGTGCCGACGGTCGACGGCAAGGGCGGGTCGCCGCGAGCGAGATCCTGGTGGTCACCGGCCGGGTCGAGGACCTGATCCTGAACCCGAAGGAGACCGGCAAGATCAGCCGAGGTGATCGCCGAGGGCGAGTACTACGGGATGCAGACCTTCGATCAGTCGCTGCTCAACCACGTCCATGGCCGGGCGACGGTCTCCGAGGAGGTCGCGATGGACTACGCCTCGAGCCCGCACGACTTCAAGCTGATGCTCGCATCGCCAGGGCCAGCGCGCCAGCGACATCGAGCAGGTCGCTCGGCCGACCCCGACGGCGACGGCCGCGCCCGCAGCGCGCCGAGCGGCGCCCGGCTGCCCGTCGCCGCGCGGAACCGGCCTGCGACCGCGCTCCGCAAACCTCACTTCACTTCCTGAAGTATTGGCTATCCTCAGTGAGGAGCCGCGGCTGCATCGAGCTCGCACCGTCCCCGGGACCATGGCCATCACCGATCCCGACTGTCCAGTCTGCGCCTGTGCCGAGATCATCTCGGGCAAGTGGACGTTGCTGGTCATCCGCGACCTCGCCGACGGCAACCGCCGCTTCTGCGAGCTCGAGCGCTCGCTCGAGGGCATCAGCCCGCGGACGCTGTCGCTGCGGCTGCGCGCGCTCGAGGAGTGCGGCGTCGTCGAGCGGCACACCTACCCCGAGGTCCCGCCGCGCGTCGAGTACGCGCTCACCGAGAAGGGCCGCGCCCTCTCCCCGCTGATCGACGACATGCGCGGCTACGGCCGCGAGTGGCTCGGCGTGGGCGAGCCCGCCGGCGCGAGCACCGCCACCGCCGTCGCCGTCTAAGCCCGCCGCAGCTCCTGCAGACCGCCCGGACGCTCGAGCCGCATCCTGCAAGGAGATCTTGCAGGCAGGATCGAGGCCGCGTCGGGCGAAGACCGCCTGCGTGCGCGATCTTCATCTCAGACACACCCTGACCAGCTCTCCCGCGACGCCTCCGAGGTCCTCACCGGCCTCGTCGAGGGCGGGCAGGAGATCCAGTACGAGATCGGTGAGGCCGGGGAGGGGTTCGCCTTCTGCCACTACCAGCCGCTGACGGCGCGATTACGTGCGCGACAACGCCGCCGAGCTGCGTGAGCTGCCGAGCTTCAACGAGGCCGTCGAGACGATGCGCCGCTCCGACGTCGCCGGTCCCTACCTCGAGGAGGCCGGCATCGCGCCGCCCGACCGACGGGTCCGAGCGCGCCACGCTCGCCGTCACCTACTTCCTGGCCCGGCTCTGGGACGGCTGCGCCGACTTCGAGATCGACGACGACCGCTTCGCCGCCGCCGTCGCCGAGATCGAGGACTGCGCCGAGCCCGAGGCCGGCGAGGTCGAGGCGATCGTCCCGCTCGTCGGGTTCCAGATGCCCGCGACCCGCCTCGACGCTCAACGGCGCCGCGATCGTCCGCGCCGACGCCGTCGACGTGCCCGCCGAAGCCGCCCGCGGCGATCGCCCGAGCGGCGCCGCCTGGGAGCCGACCTTCCTGATCAGCGCTCGCGTCTCGCTCGACCCCGATGGCGGGCTCGGCGGCGCCGGCGAGCGCGTCGCTCGGACCTTCGAGCGCGTCGTCACGACCCTTCGCCTGTACAAGGCGGGCGGCGTCGGCCTCGCGCCCCATGGCTGGGTTCGCGTCTCCGGCGATCGCTGGCGGCGGATCACGACCGGTGCCGGCGCGTCCGCGCCCGGGCGGCTACCGCCTGACCGAGTCCGACCGCGAGCCTCACCGACCTCTCGCGCACCGTCAGCGTCCACCAGCAGCGCGTCAAGCGGCTGCGCCGCGCGCTCCTCCGCTTCGAGGCCGGCCTCGACCGCCGTGGCGCGATCGATGCGCTCAACGACCACCTGCTCGCGATGCGGTTCCTGCTCGAGGGCGAGGGACCCGCCGGCGTCGGTCTGCCGATGCGTGTAGCCGCGCTCTCGGGCGCCGAGGATCGCGCCGAGGCCAAGGAGGTCGTGGAGCGGGCGATCGCGCTCGAGCGCGAGATCTGGAGCGGCGAGCCCGCCCAGGTGCCGCGGCGCCCCCGGACCTTCCGAGACCGCCGCTCACGTCGAGGAGCTCCTGCGCAGCGTGCTGCGCCGTGGCGTCGCCGGGCGAGCTCGGCAGCGACTTCCGCGTGGCCGCCGACGAGGCGCTGCTCGCCGAGGGTCTCGCGTTCGGCGAGGGCTCCTCGGAGGAGATGGGCAGCACCACCGAGTGGAACCTCGACCCCGAGCCCGCGCCCGAGCCGGTGGTCACCGAGCCGCCGACGCTCGAGGAGGTCGTGGCCGCGATGGAGATCGAGGAGATCGAGGCGATCGAGGAGCCCGAGGACTTCGAGATCGCGGACGCCGATCGGATCGTCGTCAGCCGTGCCCCCGACCCGATCCGGGTCCCGGACACCGCCACCCGTGCGGCCATCGCCGCCGAGGAGGAGATCGTCCGCGTTCTCGTTCGTCGAGGACGACGGCACCGTGGTCGAGGCGCCGCGAGGACGAGATCCAGATCTCGTCGGATCGCGAGCCCGAGCCGCGCCGGCTGGCTGGACGAGGTCGACGGCGACGCGACGATGAACTTCCCCGCCCGCTCGAACCACCTCGACGACCTCGCGAAGCCGCCGATGGACCGCGAGGAGGTCAAGGCTCGCGTCGAGTACCTCTTCCCGCGCACCGAGACGAACTGGAACGTCGGCACGCGCTCACCGCGCCGCGCCGCCGGCTGACGGCCCGGCTAGGTCGGTCGCGGCCGGCTCCGCCTCGCCGAAGAGGTGGGGCTGGAGTGAGAGCAGGCCGGCGAGGTCGTGGATCTCGTCGGCCATCTCGGGAACCGTGAGCAGCGGCGCGTCGCCGACCCGCTCGCGCAGCTCCTCGATGTTGGCGGCGTCGCGCTCGACGAGGCCCTGGCGGTCGCGGTAGCTCGCCGAGCACCCGGTCGGCGAGGGCCTTCCCGAGCGGCTCGCTTCAGCGCCGCCTCCATCTCGTCCTCGGGCGGCGTCGCCCGTCGGCCTCGAAGTGGACGCGGTTGACGACGAGCCCGCCGAAGGGCAGGCCGCCCTCGACCAGCTTGTCGTGGAGGTAGACGGCCTCCGCGATCGGCTCCCCGGCGGGCCCGGTGACGATCAGGAACGTCGTGCCCTCGGCGGCGAGCAGCTCCTCGACCTTGCTCGACGCGCTCCTTGAAGCCGCCGACCAGCCCGGACATCGCGTTGAAGAACTCCGAGAGGTCGTCGATCAGGTCGACGCCGGTGAGCCGGCGCAGGACCGAGAGGACCGTCGAGGCGCCGCGGCCGGCGATCCGCGCGCCGATCCCGGTCGGGCCTGAGGAAGAGCTTGCAGCGCCCGGCCGTCGACGAACTGGACGAGCCGCTGCGGCGCGTCGAGGAAGTCGAGCGCGTTGCGGGACGGGGGCGTGTCGAGGACGAGCAGGTCGAACTCGCCGCGCTCGTGGATCTCGTAGAGCTTCTCCATCGCCATGTACTCCTGGGAGCCGGCCAGGGCGCCTGAGATCTGCTTGTAGATGCGGTTGTCGAGGATCCGTCTCGCTCGACTCGCGGTCCTCGGAGTAGCGGATCGACGACCTCGTCGAAGGTCGCCTTCGCGTCGAGCATCGTCGCCCAGAGCTCGCCGCTCGCCGGGGTCGACCCCGGCCTCCTCGAAGAGCGCCGGGTCGACCTGGGCCTCCTTGTTGCCGAGCTCCTCGAGCCCGAGCGAGTCGGCGAGCCGCTTGGCGGGGTCGATGGTCAGCACCGCGACCTTCTTGCCGCGCGCGGCCATCCCGGCCGCGATGGCCGCCGAGGTGGTCGTCTTGCCGACGCCGCCGGAGCCGGCGCAGATGCAGACGTCGGTGTCCTCGAGCATGTCGAGGACCGTCGAGCCCACCGCTCGGCGCTCACGCGTCCACCGCCGCGGCAAGCTCGCGGAGCTCGGGCTCGCCGAGGCGCGGCTCGAACAGGAACGGAAGCTCGGTGATCGGCGCCGACCGTGCCCTCGCCGCAGCCGGGCGAGCTGCGACTCCTGGGAGGCGCGGCGCTCGGCCTCCTCGGCGACGCGCCTCGAGCGCGCGGCGCCGCGGCGCTCGCGCGCTCCCGCGGCGACTCCGGCGACCTTCTTGCGCTCGGCCGGCGTGAAGCGGTCGGGGTAGACGCCGTTGGCGAAGATCCGGTCGACGGCGAACGCGCTTCCCTTCGGCGGGTCGAGCAGCGTCGCCTCGAGCTCCACCGACTCGTTGACCGCCATCTCCTCGGGCCGCGCGACGATCGCCACCCCGGACGTGCTCGCGGTCGGTGATGATCTCCTCGATCCGCTTCGCCTGGTTGGCGAGCGGGCCGACGCGGGCGATCTCGCGGAAGGTCCGGGGCGTCTGCAGGAAGCCGACGCCGTGGCCGGTCGCCGGCGAGTCGATGATCGACGAGGTCGTAGGTCCGCTTCGCGCCCTTGGCCTTGCGCGGCTTCTGCGCCAGCTCCCAGACCTTGCCCATCGTCACCATCTCCGGCAGCCCCGGCGTCGCCGCGGCCAGGTAGTTGAAGAGCGTGCTGCGCCGCAGCAGCGCTCGCCATCGCGCGGACCGGCATGTGGGTCTCGAGGTACTCGCCGACCATCTTGTCCGGGTCGATGGAGAGCGACCAGAGCCCCTTCGCGAGCTGGCGCTCGGCGAAGTCGCTCGGGCGCTTGCCGAAGAGGTCCGCGCCGCGTTCCTGGGAGGCGATCTCGACAGACGATCACGCGTCTTGCCGCGCTCGGCCGCGGCGAGTCCGAGCGCGTAAGCGACGGTCGTCTTGCCGACCCCGCCCTTGCCGGTTACGAAGGCCAGCCGCTTGTCCAGCAGGTCGGCGATTCATGCATTCTCGCAATCGGAGGAAGGAAACCCCGCCTCCGCAGCCGAATTAGGCCGCGACATGGGCTTGTTCAACCGGAAGCATCAGGAGGGGCGCGAGGCGCGGGAAACCGCTGCCGACGCGCGCAACCACGAACCCGACGGGGGGGACCAGATGGAGCCGCCACACGGGGTGGGACGAATCCGAGCTGCCGACCGAGCCGCTCAGCACCCGCCGCGAGACCGTCGACCTGAAGGTCGACCTCGACGAGGACGACACCCGGCCGCCGGAGCCGATCGTCCGCGCTGAGCCGACCGTCGAGAACTTCCGAGACCGATCCGATCGAGGCCGAGCTCCGCGAGCTCGAGGCAGTCGAGCCGAAGCCGGCGGCCGAGCCCGCCGCCGAGGTGACGGCCCCGGCCGCCGAGGAGCCGTCGACCGGCACCCTCGACAAGGACGACCTGCGCCGCGCCGTCAAGGCCGCGAAGCCCGAGGCCGCCGAGGACGAGGACGACGGCCGCCGCTCCGCCGACGACCTGATGGCGCCGCAGATGAAGCGCAAGAAGCATCCCTTCGCGCCGGAGATCATGGAGCCGGCCAGCGAGCGCCGGATGAAGGTCTTCGCCTTCGCCAACCAGAAGGGCGGCGTCGCCAAGACGACGACGACGCTGAACCTCGCCGTCGCGCTGTCGGAGTCCGGGCATCGCGTCCTCTGCGTCGACCTCGACCCGCAGGGCAACCTGACGATGAGCCAGGGCATCGACCCCGACACGGTCGAGAAGAGCCTCTACCACGTGCTGGTCGAGAAGATCCCGATCCAGGAGATCGTCCACCACCGCGAGGTGGACATCGCCGTGGCCTCGATCGACCTCGCCGGCGCCGAGATCGCGATGAGCACGCAGATCGGGCGCGAGCGCTCCCTGCAGAAGGCGCTTGCCACGGTCGCCGACGACTACGACTTCGTCTGCATCGACACGCCGCCCAGCCTTGGGCTGCTGACGATCAACGCGCTGACCGCCGCCGACAAGGTGATCGTGCCGGTCCAGTGCGAGTACCTGTCGATGCGCGGCCTGGTCCAGCTCCAGAACACGCTGGAGATGATCCGCGAGAACCTCAACCCCGACGTTCAGATCGAGGGCATCCTGCCGACCATGCTGGACACGCGGACGATCCACGCCAAGGAGGCGGTGGAGATCCTCGAGGAGAACTTCGGGGAGCTCGTCTTCAAGTCGAGGATCCAGAAGGCGATCAAGTTCGCCGAGGCGCCTGTGAAGGGAAGCTCCGTCCTGAAGTACGATCCGCAGAGCAACGCGGCTCAGTGCTACCGAGACTTGGCGGAGGAGGTCCTAGAACATGGCGCGTCGACCTAAGCGGGCAAGCATGCGCGAGGGCCCGCTCGCCGACCTCTTCCGGTCGACCGAGCAGCCCGAGGATCCGCCCGAGATGGGCGATCCGTCCCGCCGTCGCGAGCCGCCGGCCGAAGAGCCCGCTGCGCCTGAGCCCCGCGGAGGAGGCCCCGGTCGCCGAGGATCCGCCGCCGCCGCCGACCATGGACCTGCCTCCCGTCCGCCACGAGCCGAGATCTACGACGACCGTGAGGACCCGGCCCCGTCCAGCCGCCCCGCGAAGGATCGCCTGCGCGACGCCTTCAGCAGCGAGGACCAGGTCGATCGCGAGCCCGCCTACGGCCGCAGCGAGGGCCGGATCTCGGCAACCGCTCCGCCCGTCGTCAACGACCCCGTCATCCGCGTCATCGGCGTGGGCGGCGGTGGCGTCAACGCCGTCAACCGCATGGTCGAGGCCGGCATCGGCGGCGTCGAGTTCATGGCCGTCAACACCGACCTTCAGTCGCTGCAGCAGAGCGCTGCCGACCTGACGATCCACATCGGCGGCGGGGTCACCCGCGGCCTCGGCTCCGGCTCCGATCCCGAGCTCGGCTACCGCGCCGCCTTCGAGGAGCAGGACCGCATCAAGCGGATGCTCAAGGGCTCCGACATGGTCTTCGTCGCCGCCGGCGCCGGCGGCGGCACCGGCACGGGCGCCGCTCCCGTCATCGCCCGCCTCGCCCGCGACGTCGGCGCGCTGACCGTCGGCATCGTCACCCGCCCTTTCGGGTTCGAGGGGACGCGCCGCGCCAAGCAGGCCGACAAGGGCATCGAGCAGCTCGCCGGCGAGGTCGACACGCTGATCGTCGTCCCCAACGACCGCCTGCTCTCGGTTCTCGAGCGCAACACCTCGATGGTCGAGGCCTTCCGCGTCGCCGACGACGTCCTCCGCCAGGGCGTCCAGGGCATCTCCGACCTGATCACGCTCCCGGCGCTGATCAACCTCGACTTCGCCGACGTCCGCACGACGATGCGCGACGCCGGCCCGGCCCTGCTGGGAATCGGCATGGGGACCGGGGACACGCGCGCCACCTTCGCTTCCGAGCGGGCGATCGCCTCGCCGCTCCTGGAGACGTCGATCGAGGGCGCCCGCTCGATCCTGCTTGTCGATCACGGGTGGCAGCGACCTCTCGCTGGTCGAGATCTCCGAGGCCGCCAGGGTCATCCAGGAGGCCGCGCATCCCGAGGCCCACATCATCTTCGGCGCCAACGTCGACGACGCCCTTGACGAGCAGATCTGGGTGACGGTGATCGCGACGCGCTTCGACGCCCGCGGCCGCCGCGCCGACGGCTCCTCGACCGGGGTCAGCCGGACGGTCGCGAGGCCCTCCTCCCGTCGCGCGAGCGACGAGCGCTCGGGCGCCCGCAGCGTGCCCGGCTACGAGGCCGAGCCGCGCGACCTCGGCATCGACGTCCCCGAGTTCATCCCCAACTAACCATCAGGTGACGCCGCGCGGCGTAGTCGCCGCCGGACACCCGGCAACCGCCGAGGCCGGCGCCTGGGCGCTGCGCGAGGGCGGCAACGCGGTCGACGCCGCCGTGGCCGCGGTCTGCGCGTCGCTGGTCGCCGAGAGCCCGCTGACCGGCCTCGGGGCCGGCGGCTACATGCTGGTCAGCCTCCCGTCGATGGACGCGCCCGTCCTGCTCGACTTCTTCGTCGTCGCCCCCGGGCTCGGAGAGATCGAGCGGCGCTCCGAGCTGCAGCCGGTCGAGGTCGACTTCGGCGACACGATCCAGGTCTTCAACGTCGGCGCGGCCTCGTGCGGCGTGCACGGCGTGCCGAGCGGCCTTGCGGAGGCGACCCGCCGCTTCGGGTCCATGCCCCTCGCCGATCTCGTCGTGCCGGGGGCCGGCCTCGCGCGCGACGGTGCCGAGGTCACCTCCCAGCAGGCTTATCTGTTCCGGATCCTCGCGCCGATCCTGATGGCCCAGCCCGCCGGCGAGGCGATCTACGCCCCCGGGGGCCGGACGCTGCGCGAGGGCGAGCAGGTCCGGATCCCGGAGCTGGCCGAGACGCTCGAACGGCTCGGCGCGGACGGTCCCGACCCGTTCTACGAGGGCGATCTCGGGTCGGCGATCACCGCCACGGTGCAGGAGGGCGGTGGCATCGTCGGCGCCGAGGACCTCCGGGCCTACGAGACCATCGCTCGGGAGCCGGTGCGCGCCGAGTTCGCCGGACGGGAGATCCTGACCAACCCGCCGCCGTCGTCGGGCGGGATCCTCATCGCGTTCGCGCTCGACCTGCTGACCGAGCTCGGCGCGACGGACGTCGAGACCCTGGTCGCGGTGATGGAGCAGGCGCAGGGAGCGCGAACTCCCGGCTTCCTCGCCGGCCTCTACGAGGAGGGCTTCGCCGGCCGGTTCCTGACCCCGGCGATGGTCGGCGCCGCGGCCGGGCGCTGTCGCGAGGGCCACGGGCTCGCCGGGCCCGACCTGCAGGGACCGCTCGGCTCCACCACCCACATCACCGCGATCGACGCCGAGGGCGGCTGCGCGACCGTGACCTGCTCGAACGGCACCGGGTCGGGCGTCTTCGTCCCCGGCACCGGAATCCAGCTCAACAACATGCTCGGCGAGGAGGACCTGAACCCGTTCGGCTTCCACGCGATGACCCCGGGGCGGCGGATGCCGTCGATGATGAGCCCGACGATCGCCCTTCGCGACGGTGAGCTCGAGCTCGGGCTGGGAAGCGGCGGCTCCAACCGGATCCGCTCGGCGATCACGCAGGTCCTGCTTCGCGCGCTGGGGGATGAGCTGCCGCTGGCCGATGCGGTCGGGGCTCCCCGGATCCACTTCGAGGCGGGAACGGTCCATGCGGAGCCCGGGATCGATCCCGCCGCCCTGGACCGCCTGGCGGCCGCGGGCTACGAGGTGCTCCGCTGGGGGGCGCCCAACCTCTTCTTCGGCGGCGTTCACGCGGTGGCGAGCACCGGCGGCGCGGTCATCGGTGCCGGGGATCCGCGCCGCGGCGGCGCGGTGGCCGGCTAGGGCTCAGCTCGCGTAGTAGGCGCGCAGGTAGTCGGCGAGGTCGATCGGGTCGTGGCCGGTCAGCTCGCGCACGTCCGGGGAGACGACGTCGAGCTCGCCCGCGGCGATGACCGCGTAGGAGGTGACCCAGCCCTCGATCTCCCAGTCGGGGGCGCCGGTCGGGCGCCGGGACTCCCTGGCCTCCTCGAGCGTCTCGTCCTGGAAGGTCACGGTGCGCCCGGAGGCCTCCGAGATCAGGGAGGCGACCTCGTCCATCGAGTGGGTCCGGGGGCCGGTGATCGCGTAGGCGGCGCTCTCGTGACCCTCGCCGAGGACCATCTCGGTGAGCGCGTCGGCCACGTCGTCGCGGCTGACGGGTGCGAAGCGGCCCGACCCCGCCGGGCCGCGGATCACGCCGTCCTCGCCGACGAAGAGCGGCGCGTAGTCGGCGTAGAGGCTGTTGCGAGAGAAGGTGAAGGGGACGCCCGAGTTGCGGATCCGCTCCTCGGTGTGGAAGTGGTCGCGGCCGAAGGTGAAGGTCGTGTCGGGAGCCGCGGCGAGGAACGAGAGGTAGACGATCCGACCCACCCCGGCCGCGGCGGCCGCATCGACCGCCGCGTAGTGGAGGTCGAGCCGCTCCCGATCCTCCTTGGCGGAGGCGAGGAAGAGGACGTCGAGCCCGGCGAACGCCTCACGCATGCCGGCGGGGTCGTCGTAGCCGCCGATCGCGGCGACGTCGGCCCCGGAGATGTCCGGCACCCGGGAGGGATCGCGAACGATCAAGCCGCTGACTCGCACCGCGCGCGGCGATCCGGCGAGCGAGGCGTCCGCCCACCTCTCCCGTTGCTCCGGTGATGCCGACCGTGCCGATCATCCGCGCGCACGCCTAGCTCCTCGCCGAGTCGCCCGGTCGCTGGATCGGGCCGATGCGCCCGGGGGCGTGCCCGTTCGTCTTCGCCCGCTCGCCGAGCTCGCGGTTCTTCTTCAGCCCGGCGAGGAGCCGGCGCAGTGATCCCGCGAGCGCGACGAGGCGGTCCCGCTCGTTCGCGGCCTCGAGCAGGGACTGCTTCTCGAGCGGAGGCATCTCGATCTGCGCGGCGATGACGAAGGCGCTCGTCGCCGCATCGGCACGCTCAGGCTTGGCCCCGACGGCCTCGAGCAGCTCGGCGAAGGCGGTGCGTGCGTCGCTCAGCTCCGCATCGACCCCCGGCGGCGCTTCCTCGACCGGGACCAGGTCGACGCGCCCGGCCGGCCAGTCCTCGGCCTCGAATCGATCGAGCACGTGGAAGGGCTCCGACCCGGTGACGACGATGTCCATCCTGCCGTCCTCGAAGCGATCGATCACCTCGGTGACCTCAGCGGTGCATCCGACCGGGCGAGCCCCATCGTCGTCGCGGAAGACGATCCCGAACGGGACTTCCTGCTCCAGGCAGTGGGCGATCATCAGCCGGTAGCGCTGCTCGAAGATGTGCAGCGGAACCTGCTCGCCGGGCACGATCGCGAGCCCCAGTTCGAAGATCGGCAGCTCGGACGCCTCCGGGTCGCTCATCGGCCGATCATAGGCATCGAGCCACCGGGCGCTCCGGGGATGGACAATGCCCGCGATGGCCAACGTTCCTGACTTCGAAGCCGAGGGACTGCTCGAGGGGCTCGGCGCCGCCGAGCGCGACAGCAGGATCGAGCTGCTGGAGCGGCTCTGGGCCGAGGGCGTCGAGCTCGAGGAGCTCCGTCACGCCGTCGAGGACGCCCGGCTCGCCTTCGTCCCGGCTGAGCGGGCGCTGGTCGGCGAGCCCAAGTTCACGTCGGAGGAGGTCGCCGAGCGGGCGGGGATCAAGATCGAGGAGCTCGAGCGGCAGTGGCGCTCGATCGGCATCGCGATTCCCGACCGTGATGCCGTCGCGCTGAGCAAGGAGGACCTCGACGCCGCCCATCGGCAGCGCGCCCTGTTCGACTCGGGCCTCGACGGCGACGCCATCGCCGAGCTGGGGCGAACGATCGCGGTCTCGATGTCGCAGTTCGCGGCGGCGAGCCGGCAGGCGCTCGCGACGGCCTTCTTCGAGCCCGCCGACACCGAAGCCGAGGTCTCCGACCGGATCGGCCGCCAGACCCAGGAGCTGATGCCGCTCGTCGGTCCGACGCTCGAGTACGTCTACCGGCTGCACCTGCGGGAGCAGCTTCGCCACGCGGTCTTCCAGGGGGACGGGGACAACGACGGCGGCGCGGCGGGCTCCGAGGTCGCGACGATCGCGTTCGCCGATCTCGTCGGCTACACGGAGCTCGGCGAGGAGACCCCGCCGGAGGAGCTCGGTCGCGTCACCGGGCGGCTCGACGAGGTCGCCCGCGACGTCGCCAACGGGCCGGTCCGGCTGGTCAAGTTGATCGGCGACGCGGCGATGTTCTCCTGCCCCGACACGCCGACGCTGCTCGCGGCGACGCTCGATCTGGTCGACGAGATGGCCACGGAGGACGACTACCCGCTGGTCCGTGCCGGCATCGCCCGCGGACCGGTTGTCAGCCGCGCGGGCGACTACTACGGCGCGCCCGTGAACCTGGCGAGCCGGATCACCGACGTCGCCCGGCCCGGGACGGTCCTGACCTCGACCGAGGTCCGCGAGGCGGCGGGCGACGAGTTCAGCTTCTCCAAGCCGATCCGCCGTCATCTCAAGGGCATCAGCGGCGCCGTCGAGATGCACCGCTGCCGCGACGCGGACGAGGACGAGGACGATGGCGACGGCGACGGGGGCGAGGACCGGGAGGGTTCCGACGGCGGCGAGTCCAGCGCTAGAGGGTCGCGGCGACGGCGACGGCGGCGCGCTCGCCGGAGCTGACCGCCCCGTCCATGAACCCGGCCCATCGGGTCGCGGTCTCGGTCCCGGCCCAATGGATGGGGCCCAGGGGCTCGCGGAGGTGCCGGCCCTGCTGACGTCCAGCCGCCGGGCGGCGCGGCGAACGTGGGCCCGCCGCCGCTCCACCCCTCGAGGCCCCAGTCGCGCTCGAGGTAGTCGCTCGGCTCGGCCGCGCGCGGGCCGAAGATCCGCGCGAAGTCGGCGAGGACGGCCTCGCGCCGATCCGCCGCCGGCGCGTCACCCCAGCGTCGCGCCGCCTCGCCGCCGACGAAGCCGAGCAGGACGCCCGGCGAGCCTCCCGGAGGCGAGTTGTCGAACGTGAGACCGACCGGCCCGGCATCGGTGAGCGCCTCGCCCGAGAGCCCGTCGGCGCGCCAGAACGGCTCGGGGTATACGGCGGCGCACTTGATCAGTCGACCGGCCGGGAAGCCTGCGGCGACGTCGCCCTGAGGGGCGGGGGAGATCTCGATCGCGGCGCGCAGGG
The DNA here is from genome assembly GCA_963740845.1 of uncultured Solirubrobacterales bacterium. Taxonomy (GTDB): domain Bacteria; phylum Actinomycetota; class Thermoleophilia; order Solirubrobacterales; family 70-9; genus RHKX01. Next base: position 179,197 of record CAVUFM010000012.1, on the reverse strand, counting down.
GCGGCGGCAGCGCGATCACGGCGCGCCGGGCGCGGATCTCCTCGCCGCCGGCGGTCGTCGCGACGACGCCGTCCTCCGACCAGCTCAGGGACGCGAGTGGGGTGCCGAGCCGAAGTCGATCGCCGAGGCCGTCGGCCAGCGCGCTCGCGATCCGCTGGGAGCCGCCGACGATCCGCTCCTGCTGGGCCCCTCCCTCGACGTCGAGGAGGGGGTCGAGCCCGCCGGCCGAGCGCATGTAGAAGAGAACGTGAAGCAGCGACATGTCGTCGGGCTCCGCTCCCCAGACCGTTCGCGCCGCGACGCGCAGCATCTCCCGGGCGGCCCGGGTCCGCATGCCGCCGCTCTCGAGCCAGTCGCCGAAGGTTCGCGCGTCGAGCGCCTCGGCTCCGGGGGCCTCCCAGGGCGCCTCGGGCGGAATCCGGCGGGCCATCCGCTCCAGCCGCAACCGCGCCAAGGCGATGTCGGCGAGGACCAGTGGGCCGAGGCGGGGAATCGTTCCGGAGTACCGGCGGGTCTCACCTCCCAGCTCCAGGATGCTCTCGCCGTCGTCAAACGTCCGGAAGGTGCCGATGCCCAGTTCGTCGGCGAGCGCAGCGATGCGCGTCTGCCCGGGTCCGATCCACTGGCCGCCCACCTCGACGACCTCGCCGCCGCCGAGGTCGGCGTTGAGCAGCCGCCCGCCGACCCGGTCGCGCGCCTCGAGCAGGACGACGTCGAGTCCGCCCCGAGTCAGGTCGCGCGCGGCGACGAGCCCGGCAAGGCCCGCTCCAACGACGATCACGTCGGCGTCGCTCATCGGCCGCATCCTTCCAGTGATCGGAGGGGCCGGGGAATCGCGTTGGGATGGCCGTGAGGGTCGTTCGCCAAGATCAGGGGCCTCCGATGCTCCTGCTGATGCTCTTCGCGCTGCTGGCCGGCGCGGCCACCGCCGTGTCCCCCTGCGTGCTGCCGATCCTCCCGATCGTCGCGGCCGGTGGCGTCACGGGCGGGCGACGGCGGCCGCTGGGAATCGCGGTCGGCCTCGCTCTCGCCTTCACCTTCTCGGTCGCGGCGCTCGTCTACGTCATCGACGCGCTCGGGCTCCCCGACGACATCCAGCGGACGATCGCGATCGTCGTCCTCGCCGGCTTCGGCGTCGCCATCCTGGTTCCCGCCATCGGCGACCGGGTCGAGGCCGCGATCTCGCGAGTCGTCGGCGCGCCGCGGATGCAGCAGGGGGAGGGGTTCGGCTCGGGGATGCTGCTCGGCGCCGGGCTCGGGCTGGTCTACGCGCCATGCGCGGGGCCGATCCTCGCGGGCGTCATCACGCTGTCGGCGTCCCAGACGCTGACCCTGAGCCGCCTGCTCGTCGTCCTCTCCTACGCGATCGGCTCCGCGGTGGTGCTCTACGTCCTCCTGCTGGGAGGCCGGCGCCTCGTCGACCGGATCAAGCCGGCGCGGGGAGCGATCCAGACCGCCACCGGCGTGCTGATGATCGCCGCGGCACTCGTCGTCGCGCTCGACCTCGACACGAAGTTCGAGCAGCGAATCGCGACCGACCTCCCCGACTGGGCGACGAACCCGACCAACGGCCTCGAGGAGGCCGATGCCGTCACCGAGCGCATCGCCGACGTCCGCCAGGGCGACGGCCACTCGCCGATCGCGCAGGCCGATACCGACGCCGATGCCGTTCCCGGCCCGAAGTCCGATCTACCCGTGCTCAACTCGCGCCCGGTCCCCGACCTGACCGACCCCGGCACGTTCATCAACACCGATGGCGAGCCGGTCTCGATCCACGAGCTGAACGCGGCGGGCAAGACCGTCCTGATCGACTTCTGGACCTACACCTGCATCAACTGCATCCGCACGCTTCCGCACGTCGAGGCGCTCTACGAGCAGTACGAGGACGAGGGGCTCGTGGTGATCGGGGTCCACACCCCCGAGTTCCCGTTCGAGCGCGACACCGGCAACGTCGAGAACGCGGTCGAGGACAACGACCTCACCTACCCGGTGGTCCAGGACAACGACTACGGCACCTGGAACGCGTTCGGCAACCAGTACTGGCCGGCCAAGTACCTGATCGACCCCGACGGGAACGTCCGCTACGTCCACTTCGGCGAGGGCGACTACGACGAGACCGAGGACGCCGTCCGCAGCATCCTCGCCGAGGCGGACCGGAACCTGGGAGGGAGGGCGCCCGAGGTTCGCGCCCAGACGGCGACCCAGGACGTCCAGCTCACGCCTGAGACCTACCTGGGCTCCGCGCGCGCCGACGGCTGGCTCAACGGCAGGATCGAGGACGGCTCCCAGGACTTCGGCAAGCCGCCGGGCGGCATGGCGGTCAACCGCTTCGCCTACTCGGGCGAGTGGGAGGTGGGCGCGGAGGAGGCCACCGCCGGCGACGACGCGGGCATCGACGTCGAGTTCAGCGCCAAGCGCGTCTTCCTCGTCCTCGGATCGCCCGATCAGGAGCGTGACGTCGAGGTGCTGCTCGACGGGAAGCCGATCTCCGCAGGCGACGCCGGGCCGGACGTCGAGGACGGCGTCGTCACCGTCGGACCGCAGGACCTCTACTCGCTCGTGGACCTGCCGAAGGCCGGCGAGCACCGCCTGAGCCTCCGGTTCGCGCCGGGCGTCTCCGGTTACGCGTTCACGTTCGGCTAGCGGTCAGCGCCACCAGCCGCGGCCCCACCACCTCCGGCATCAGCTTGATCTGCTTCCGCGTGAAGTGGACGACGATCCAGCCGGCGATCGCAAGGAGCTGATCGCGGTCGGTGTCGAGCTCGGTCTTCAGCTTGCCGCCGTGCCAGCGCCAGGAGTCGCATTCGACGATCAGGCGTAGGTGAGGCCAGCAGAAGTCGGCGCGGATACTTCCCCTCGGGCGTAGCGGATCTCGTATTGGGTCTCGGGGTCCGGCACGCCGTAGCGGCGGCAGATGCGGAGCATCCGGCGCTCGTTCTCGGCGTCGGTGTCCTTGGGGTCGTCGGTGATCAGCTCGCGGAGGTTGCGGATGCCGCGGCGGCCGGAGTTGTCGGCGACCAGTTGCTCCAACCGCCGTCTGTCCAGGCGCGGCTTCTTGGAGTCCAGAGCCATCAGCAGCTCCTCCAGTTGCTCGATGCCGACCGCTGCCGGCGCAGTCGAGAACCGTGCGGGCGGGCTTGGTGCAGGCGATCCCGTGCCACTTGAAGACGTCGCGCGGCGCCACGATGCGGCGATGCACTGCGAAGGCTCTGTTCTCTCGCCCTGCGCCCGTCCGGTTCGTGAGGATGGGCAGTGAGGGAGGGAGTTCGGTTGCTCCGAGCAGCCAAGCCGCCGCCAGGTCGCTGATGAAGGTTCCCCGGCCACATGCGTAGACCGCGGCAGGTATTGCTGGTGGCGCGAGTAGGGCGGGGGGTGGAGAGCGAAGACGCCGTCGTGGATGCGGAAGAGCGTCTTGGCGGCGACCCGGTTGCGCGGCGCCCGCTCGAGCCGAGACCCAGCTCGGCAAGCTGCTCGAGGCGGATCAGCTGCTTCTGCTCGCCGCCGATCCGCTCGATCTCAGCCGCAATTTGTCGCCGAGTGGCATGAATCGGCGACGGGAGCCGGCCGATTCCTGCCACTCGGTGGGATTCACACCTCTCTGAAGCCCGGCGGCCGCTGAACCTGCCCCCGCGGCCGGCACCCGCGCCCCCTCCTTTCCTCCTCCCCAGCCCCGCCCGGCCGGGCTCGCCCAGTGGTGCGACGACCGCTCCGCCGCCGGGGCCCGGCCCAGGCCGCCCCGGCCGCCCTACTGCGGCTTGCGCGCCGAGAAGACCAGGTTGTAGAAGATCTGCGGCGGGAGCCTCGGCTCCAGGACCGCCGTGTCCACCTTCTGCAGGGCCAGGTAGCTGCGGAACGCGAAGTAGCGCCAGCGATCGGGGATCTCCGTCGGCTCCGCGGTCGACTCGACCGTCCGCAGCATCCAGCCGTAGAGGTTCGCCAGCAGCTCCTCGCCGCGGATCCGGATCTCGCTGAAGCCGGCCTCACCGAAGATCTCCCGGATCGCCGTCGGTTCGAACGCGTGGACGTCGACCTCCGCCTCCATCGCGTGCCCGTAGTCGGGGTCCGACCCGCCGTGATCGTCGCGGGAGCCGGCGCCGACCGCCCGTCGCCACAGGGGCGCCGCGGCGACCGCTGCCCGCTTGGGCCAGGCGGCGATCCGGTCGCCGTTCGCCGACGGCTCGCCGCAGAACACCAGCGTCCCGCCGGGCTTGAGCACGCGCAGGAACTCGGCGGCGGCCACATCGAGGTCGGGGATGTGGTGCAGGACCGCGTGGCCGAGAACGAGGTCGAAGGAGTCGTCGGGGAAGGGGAGCTGCTCGGCGTCGGTGACGACGGTGTCCACCTCGAGCCCGAGCGTCTCGGCGTTGGCCCGCAGCGCGTCGAGCATCCCCGGGGCGATGTCGGTGGCCGTCAGGCTGCCGATGGTCCCCGCGGCCATCAGGTTCAGGGAGAAGTAGCCGGTGCCGGCGCCGATCTCGAGCGCGTGCTCCCAGGTCCCCGGCTCCTCGCCGAGCGCCTTGCGGAGCTTCGTGGCGACCTGGCTCTGGCCGGTCTCGCCGAAGTCGATCCCCCACTTGGCGTCGTAGGACGCCGCCGCGATGTCGTGGTAGGCGGTGTTGACCTCGCGGATGCGCTCGGCCGTGGCGTCAGCAGCCGCGGGCATGCGCGGGACTGTACCGTCCGCCAGCCGTGCCGACGCCCGCGCCCAAGCGCTATCTGCAGGACGATCAGCCCGATGGCGTCCCGCCCCTGGAGCTGACCGGGGAGCGCACGCTCCCCAACGTTCCCGAGGAGAACTACTGGTACCGGCGCCACCTCGTCGTCTACGAGTGGATCGCCCGGCGGGTCGAGGGGATGAACGTCGTCGACCTGGCGTGCGGGGAGGGGTACGGCTCCGCCACCCTCGCCACGGCGGCGAAGTCCGTGGTCGGCGTCGACGCGAACCCCGAGGCACACGAGCACGCGCGGCTGCGCTACGTCCGCGAGAACCTCAGCTTCAGGCGCGATCTCGTCGAGAACGTCGGCGACATCGAGGGCGACCTCGACGCGGTCGTCTTCCTCCAGACCATCGAGCACATCGAGGACGAGCCGATGCTCCTCGGCGCCATCGCCGAGGCCGCGCCGCTCGCCTTCATCTCGACGCCCAACCGCCTGACCCTCGCTCCGGACGGGGCCGAGAAGTCCGACAACCCCTGGCACCTGCGCGAGTACCTGCTCGGCGACTACAGGGAGCTGCTGGAGGGATCCTTCGGCTCGGTCGAGATCCTCGGCCTCTTCCATGCGGGGAAGCTCGCGATCCACGAGCGCGCCATCTCCCTCGGCTGGGACCACGTCCACAAGACGCTCCGGTTCACGAAGCCGTTCTACGACCGCTTCACGCCGGCGATCAGCACCGCCGACTTCGCGCTCCGCGATGCGTCCGAGGCGAATCTCGAGCGCGCGCTGGACTTCGTCGCCGTCTGTCGCCGTTGAGCGAGCGCATCGGCGACATCGCGTTCGTCCTGCACTCGCACATGCCGTACGTCGAGGGGTTCGGGACCTACCCGTTCGGGGAGGAGTGGCTGTTCGACGCGGTCGTTCGCTCCCACCTGCCCGTTCTCGCCGTGGCGGAGAACGTGACGATGAGCGTCACGCCGGTGCTCGCCGACCAGCTCGAGGATCCCGCGGTAGCCGAGCGCCTGATCGAGTTCACGCGGGAGTTCCGCGTCGGCTCCGCCGAGCTGGACGTCACCGACGTCGAGCCCGAGCTCGCGCCCGCCTGCGAGGCCGAGGCGGCCCGCTACCGCGCCGCGCTGGCCGAGCTCGAGCGGCTCGGCGGCGATGTCGTCTCGGCGTTCGCCGAGGCCCAGGACTCCGGTCGCGTGGAGCTCCTCGGCTCGACGGCGACCCACGCGGTGCTTCCGCTGGTTGCCACGCGAGAGGGTCGTCTGTCTGCAGCTCGACACCGGCCTCGCCTCCCACCGGCGCCGCTTCGGCGAGCCCACGCGGCTTCTGGCTCCCCGAATGCGCGTACGAGCCGGGGCTCGAGGAGACCCTCGTCGACTTCGGGATCGAGCACTTCTGCATCGATCGCTCCGCCTACGAGCGCCCCGGGGAGGCGATGGCGCCGATCCGCGCCGGCGGCACGCTCGCGTTCCCGATCGACTGGGAGGCGATCAGCTGGCTCTGGTCGATGACCGGCTACCCCTCCGACCCCGGCCACGCCGACTTCCACCGCAAGTCGATGCGCGGGTGCCGCCCCTGGGCCATCGGCGGCTACGCCTACGACCCTCCCAAGGCCGAGGAGCGGGCCCGGGAGCAGGCGCGCAAGTTCGCCCGTGACATCGCCGCCCGCCTCCGCGCCCACCGCGAGAGCGCCGGAACCGAGGGGCTCATCACCTTCGCGATCGACACCGAGCTGCTCGGCCATTGGTGGTGGGAGGGGCCGATCTGGCTGGAGGAGGCGCTGCGCGCGCTCCCCGAGGCCGGCGTCCGGCCGGTGACGCTGTCGCAGGCCGCGCAGGAGCACGAGCCGGTCGACCTCGACCTGCGGCGCTCGACCTGGGGAGACGGCAAGGACCTGCGCACCTGGGACTCGCCGGGGGTCGCCGATTTCGTCTGGGCTGCGCGCGGGCTCGAGCTTCGCGTCCTGCGCGAGGTGGGCGCCGGGAGGCTCCGCGGAGCCGCCCTTCCGCGCGCCGCGCGCGAGCTCCTCGCGGTGCAGGCGAGCGACTGGGCGTTCCTCGACTACACGCGCCAGGCCGGCGACTACCCGCTCGAGCGGGTGCTCGATCACTCGCGCGCCCTGTTCGAGGCCATAGAATCCGGCGGCGAAGCCGAGCCCGCGCTGCGCAACCTTGCGCCCGACCTCTCGACCTCCCCACTGCTCGAGCCATGACCCGCAGGAACCCATCGGACGAGGCCGCTGTCGTGAGCCGTGTCCTGATCCTCTCCTGGGAGTACCCGCCGCTGATCGAGGGCGGACTCGCTCGCCACGTCCGCAAGCTGTCGGAGGGACTGGTCGACCACGACGTCGAGGTCCACGTCCTGACCAGGGGAGGGGAGGACTCCCCGGCCGACGAGGTCGTCAACGGTGTCAACGTCCATCGCGTCCGCGAGCCCAACCGCCCGCGCGACCTCGGCGAGTTCGTCACCTGGATCGAGCGGATGAACGCCGACATGCTCGCCGCGGGCGTCGAGCTGGGCGACCGCTGGGACTTCGACCTCGTCCATGGCCACGACTGGCTCGTCGCCGCCGCCTGCGACCACCTCGCGCGGCGCTTCGGCTCCCCGCTGGTCACCACGATCCATGCGACCGAGCACGGGCGCCACCAGGGCTGGGTCGACAAGCACCCGCAGTCCTACATCCACGGGGTCGAGCGCTGGATCACCAACCGCTCCGATCGCGTCATCACCTGCTCCTCCTACATGCGGGAGCAGGTCGCCGACATCTTCGCCGTCGCCGAGGATCGGATCGTCGTCATCCCCAACGGGATCGACCCCGATGACCTTCCGGCCGCCGAGCAGGGGGAGCTCGACCGGCTGCGCGGTGAGTTCGCCGCTCCCGGCGAGAAGCTCGTGCTGCTGATCGGGCGCCTCGTCTACGAGAAGGGCTTCCAGATCGCGCTCGAGGCGATGCCCAAGCTGATCGAGCAGGTTCCCGGGACCCGCTTCCTCGTCGCCGGCTCGGGAACGCACGAGCAGGAGCTCAAGGACCAGGCCGAGTCGCTCGGGCTGATGGAGCACGGGACGTTCCTCGGCTGGATCGGCGACGACGTCCTGCACCAGCTCTACCGGATCGCCGACGTCTGCGTGGTGCCCTCGATCTACGAGCCGTTCGGGCTCGTCGCGCTCGAGGCGATGGCCTCCGGCTGTCCCTGCATCGTCGCCGACACGGGCGGCCTCCGGGAGGTCGTGCCGCACGGGGAGGTCGGGCTCCGGTTCCGCACCCGCGACCCGCAGGAGCTCGGGCGGATGATGCAGCGCGTGCTCACCGACGACGCGCTCTGCGAGCGGCTCGTCGCCGAAGCGGCCGAGCACGTCCTCCGGTTCGACTGGGACGACGTCGCGGCGCGGACCGCCGAGGTCTACGCCGATCTCGGCCGTTCCCGGAGCTCCGCATCCCAGCTGCACCGCCAAGCGTGAGTTCTCAGTTGCGCTTCTTCGACATTTAGTCAACAATGGCTCCCATGGTTCGTCGGGCCCTGGGAGGAGTCTTCGCTTTGTGTTGCCTGCTGCTGCTCGCAGCGGCGCCCGCGCACGCCCTCGGAGGCAAGAAGCAGAAGGATCAGATCCTCCAGCCGACCAGCTACCCGGGCATGACGACGTTCCAGTGCCGTACCGATGCGATCGCGATCCATCCCGGCCAGAACATCAACGACTTCACCGTCACCAAGACCTGCCCGAACGCGGTCACGGTCTCCGGCGACCTCGACCCCTCGATCTTCAACGCCGGCTCCAAGGCCGAGGGCTACATCACCCGCTTCAAGCCGAGCATGGTCGAGGTGCAGCCCGACGGCTCGCTGACGACCCCGAGCGTCTGGGACCTGCACCTCCATCACGTGGTCTGGCTCCGCCGCGGCTTCGGTCCGACCTTCGCCTCCGGCGAGGAGAAGACCATCGCGATGCAGCCGCAGGGCTACGGCCTCAAGGTCGGCGCGACCGAGAACTGGGGCCTGAACCAGATGATCCACAACCTGAACGCCACCGATGGGCGTTCGGTCTACATCACCTGGGAGATCGACTGGGTCCCCGAGACCACGCCCGCGCGGACCGACATCAAGGAGGTCGAGGTCCAGTGGATGGACGTCGCCGGCGCGCCGCAGATCTACCCCGTGTTCGACGCCGAGAAGGGCTTCGACCAGGACGGCGACGGCAAGTGGACCTTCCCCGATGACGTCCCGACCGATCCCAGCGAGCCCGGCTACGAGGAGCGCGGCAAGATCAGCGCCAACCGCCAGTGGATCGTCCCGAACTCCGGCGCGACCCTCGTCTTCGGCGCCGGGCACCTGCACCCGGGCGGCAAGCGCGTCGACCTGAAGGTGGCCCGTGACGGCCCCGACGATGGCACGACCCCCGGTGACAGCGAGGGCGAGGTCAAGCGGCTCTTCCGCTCCGACGCGCGCTACTACGAGCCCGCCGGAGCCGTGAGCTGGGACGTCGCCATGGAGGCCACGCCGCGCGAGTGGCGGATCAGCCTGAAGCCCGGCGACAAGGTCTACGTCAGCACCACCTACGACGTCCGGCGCGCCTCCTGGTACGAGTCGATGGGCATCCTGCCGATCTCGTGGACCACGGAGCCCGACCCGGCCGCTCGCGACCCCTGGGACAACCCCGAGGAGGTCAAGGCGATGTACAAGCAGCCGGCAGCCCTCACCCACGGACGGCTGAAGGAGAACATCGACTTCAAGGCCCGCAAGAACCTCGGCCTTCCCGACCCCCGCACGCTCCCCTCGGGCGGCCCGGTTCCGCAGGCGGGCATCCCGATCAACAGCTTCTACTTCACCACCGGCGGCTTCTCGGCAGTCCAGGGCTTCCCCGCGAGCCAGATGCGCCCGCCGACGATCAAGTCCGGCGAGAGCGTGACCTTCATCAACCAGGACGCGGTGTTCGGAACGCCGAACGAGGACCAGGCGTGGCACAGCATCACCTCCTGCCGGGCCCCCTGCACCAAGGACTCGGGCATCGGCTACCCGCTCGCGAACGGGCCGATCAAGTTCGACTCGGGCCAGCTCGGCTTCGGCACGGGCACGAGCTCCGACGTCACCACGGGCACCGACACCTGGTCGACCCCGCCGCTCACCGCCACGCCCGGCGACAAGGAGGGCACGACCTACACGTACTTCTGCCGGATCCACCCCTACATGCGGGGCTCGGTCCGGGTCGAGAAGTGATCCGCCAGCAGCTGTAATAGCTAACTAGTACACCTGAGCTGCTACTGTGCCACTGAGATGGCACAGCACGAGCTTGCAGCTCTTCATCAAACGCCGCTGACGGCGACGGAGCTCGCCCGGGCCGAGATGGTCGACTTCACCGTTGACCGCAACCTGGAGATCCCGGTCGGCGCCCAGCTCCTCTGGAAGCTGAGGGCGATGATCGCGCGGGGAGCGCTTGTGGGAGGCGATCGGCTCCCGAGCGTGCGCGAGCTTGCTGAGTTCTCCGGCGTCAACGTCAACACCGCCCGCACCGCCTATGACGCGCTCGAGCGGGAGGGTCTCGCCGTATCGGAGCAGGGACGGGGGTCCTTCGTCGCGGACTCGGGAGCGCGGCCCGACCTCGCGAGCCTCGTTGCGAAGACCCTGTCCGCCGCCGGGCAGGACGGGATCGACGTGACCTCCCTCGCGGAGGCGATCTGGGCGGCCGGCACTTCGGCGAGCGCAGGAAGGCTGCCGCCGGCGCCGCTGCCGGAGGTCGACCCAGCTGATGACGCAGCAACTCTGCGGCGCGAGCTGAGAGCCCAGATCAGCCGGATCGAGGCCGAGCTCGCTCCGTACGCGTGGCACGACGCCGTCGAGGCCCCTCCACAGCGGGTCGAGACCGCTGAACCCGTTGGAAGGTTGCCGTCCGTCGAGGACCTTCAGCGGACGCGCGACAGCCTGATCGGGCGGCTCTTGCGCCTCCGTGACGAAGCTGCGCGCCGCGGGGTCGATCAGCAACGGGCGCGCGAGCACGTCGAGAGCATGCTCGAGGACCCCTCCTCGCACCGATGGGAGGTGGTCACCGCGTCGGACGTTGGAGCTGAGGCGGGAAGCTGGCGGGTCGTCCCGCGCTTCGGACCGCTCGGGGCGATCCTGGGTTGGTGGCGGGTGAAGTCCGAGCCGGAATGATCCGAGCTGCCGCCGATCGGTCGTTCCTTCCTGCGAAGAACCTGTTCGAACAGGTCGGGAACATGATGATCCTCACCGGGAAGACGATCACGGCGACCGTCAAGCCCCCGTACCCCTACGGCGGCGAGTTCATCTCCCAGTTCCTCTTCGCTCTGCAGCTCTGCTGGTTCCCGCTGCTGATCAGCACCGTCGCGGTGACCTTCGGCGCCCCCGGCCTGCAGGCCGCGAACTTCCTCACCCTCTTCGGCGCGCTCGACCGCCTCGGCGGCTTCTTCATCCTCGCGGCCGTCAGGGAGTTCGCTCCGATCGTGACCGCGGTCGTCGTCGCCGGCGTCGCCGGTACCGCGATCACCGCCGACCTCGGCGCCCGCAAGATCCGCGAGGAGCTCGACGCGCTGATGGTCCTCGGCGTCGACCCGATCAAGAACCTCGTCGTCCCCCGCTTCCTCAGCCTGATGCTCATCACCGGGCTCCTCAACATCTTCGCGATCATCTTCGGGATCACCGGCGGGGTGCTTGCCGAGGTCGCCTACGGCGAGCCCCTTGGCGGCTTCTTCGCCACCCTCTTCAACAACGCCTCGATCGCCGACCTCTGGGGCTCGGTGCTGAAGACCTCGATGTTCGGCGCGATCGTGGCGATCGTCTGCTCGTACAAGGGGATGAATGCGTCCGGAGGTGCTCAGGGAGTGGGCACCGCCGTCAACGAGGCGGTGGTCGTCGCCTTCATGGGCGTGTTCGCGTTCAACTACGTCTTCACCCAGGTGCTGCTCGCCACCCACCCCGACATCTCGACCATCAAGTGAGCGGGACCATGCATCGCGGGCACCTGGCAGCACGCCTTGCGGCCGCTCTCGTCTTCGCGTTGCTCGTGCTCGGTTCCTTCGCGCTCTGGATCGTCGTGCCGGCCGGGACCGTCTGGGCGCTGTCCCAGCTGATCCACTCGACCGAGGCGCACTACGGTGCCGCCGTCATCGGCGTCCCGGTGACCATGGTGGGCTTCGCGGCCGTCCTGGCTTGGTTGAGCGAGCTCCACGTCCGCATCACCGACACCTACGCGCGTCCCGAGGATCACTGGCGGCGGGACGGCGACCGCCGCCGCGCAGGACCGCTGGAGCCACTGCTGCTCATCTCACTCGGGGTCGCCCTGGCGGGAATGGCGTGCTGGTTCTTCCTGCTTGCGGAGAACCCGTTGCTTTGGTGAGCGCTCGCGCCCTAGCGCGGGCCGGAGGGACCGTAGTCCGCGGGCTCGACCGGGTTCGGCCAGCTGAGGCGTTCCGGCTCCGGCCGCATCCGTACGACGCGCGCGGGTGAGCCCACCGCGACGGCGTTGGCGGGGATGTCGCGCGTGACCACCGAGCTGGCGCCGATGATCGCGTTGTCGCCGACCGTCACGCCGCGGAGGATCTGAGCGCCGTAGCCGATCCAGACGTTCGAGCCGACGATGACGTCGCGCTTGTAGATGCCCTGGAGCCGGATCGGCTGCTCGGCGTCGGTGACCACGTGGTCGAAGTCGATGAACATCGTCCGGTCGGCGATCACGCACTGCTCCCCGATCGCAACCCGCTGATAGGCGGAGATCGTGCAGTCCTGGCCGACCACGGTCTTCGCCCCGATCTCGACGACCCCCTCGTGGCAGCGGATCTTCGTGCCGGCGCCGATCCAGGCGAAGCGGCCGAAGCGGATCTGTCCCGTGCGGCCGATCTGCAGCTGCAGCCTCGGGCCGAGGAAGACCATGCCGTCGGTCCGCCAGCGCCGGCCGGCGGGGGTGAGGAGCCGGCGCATCAGGTACCGGCAGAAGATCAGCCCGTACTTGGGGTTGAGCATCCCGTGGGAGGCGGCGAACCGCAGCCCCGCGAGCCCACGAGCCGGTGAGTCGGCGCGCCGCGCGCCGGCGGGGCCGAGGTCGGTGTCGTCCTCGGTGGGACGTGGATGCTCTGTGAGTGCGGGGGAGCCCAAGGGACGCGGATCATAGGTCGGAGCGGGGCCTGCGGAGGTCGCCCGGGCAGAGGGCGGGGCCTGCGCGTCCGCCCGTCGCCATGGCATAGTCCGCCGCCCAATGAGCACCGCAGCACCGGAACTGGCCGAACGCCTCATCGAGGGTGACAAGCGCGCCCTCGCGCGGGCGATCTCCCTGATCGAGAACGGTGATCCGGCCGGGACCGAGATCGTCGCCGAGCTCTACCCGCGCACCGGCTCCGCCCGAGTCGCCGGGTTCACCGGGCCTCCCGGCGTCGGCAAGAGCACCCTGATCGGCGCCCTGGTGCGGGCTCTGCGCGCCCGCGAGCGCCGGGTTGGCGTGCTCTCGATCGATCCCTCGAGCCCGTTCACGCGGGGAGCGCTCCTCGGCGACCGCATCCGCCTGTCGGAGCACTTCCTCGACGACGGCGTCTTCATCCGCTCGATGGCCAGCAGGGGCGCCCTCGGAGGCCTCGCGGAGGCCTCGCTGCAGGCGGCGCTCGTGATGGACGCGGCCGGCTTCGAGGACGTCCTGCTCGAGACCGTCGGCGTCGGTCAGGCGGAGATCGACATCGTCGATCACGCCGACACGGTCGTCCTCGCCCTGATGCCGGGCTCCGGGGACTCGATCCAGGCGCTCAAGGCGGGGGTGATGGAGATCCCTGACGTGATCGTCATCAACAAGGCCGAGCACCCGCTCACCGACACGATGGTTCGCGAGGTTCGCACCGCGCTCTCCCTGGGGCCGTCAGGCGACTGGAAGGTGCCGATCGTGAAGACGGTCGCCTCCAAGAGCGAGGGGATCGACGAGCTGCTCGACGCGATCGAGCGGCACCGTGCCCACGTCGAGGAGACCGGGACGCTGGAGAAGCGGCGTGCGCGGAACCTCCGCAGCGAGGTTCTCGGGCTGGCCGCGGCGCGGATGCGGCGCGAGCTCGAGGAGCGGGTGGGGGAGGACCCCGAGGTCAAGAGCCTGCTCGACCGGGTGGTGAGCCGGGAGATCGATCCGGCGACGGCCGCTGGGCAGCTGCTGGAGCTCGGCAAGGATGGCTGAGGAGGGCGAGGCACCGGTCGACACGGACGGCTCCGCCGCCGCCTCGGACTCCTGGCTCGAGGAGCGGGAGGGCCTGGACGCGGCCGTGGCCTGCGTCGGATCCAAGCTCGACGAGGCCGATGGTGCCTCCGTTGGCAAGGTCGAGGCGGCCCTCAGGGACGCAGAGGACGGTTCACCAACCTGGCTCGTGGTCAAGCTCGGCCGGTTCGGCAAGCGCGCAGCGGTGCCGTTCGACTACGCGGCGCCCGGCGTCGGCCATGTCTGGACCCCCTTCAGCCGCGAGACGATCCGCGGCGCAGCCGAGCTCGACCCGGAGGGTGGCCTCAGCGCCGCCGACGAGCGCGCGCTCGCGTCGCACTACGGGATCCCCGCCGGCTCCGGGCGGATCGCCGCGGTCGCCGACCGCGGCGACGAGGACCCGGGCTCAGTCCCGGTCTGAGGGCTCCTCGGGGTCGTCCTCGGCGTCCGCCTCGTCCTCCGCCGTCTCGACCTTCCTCGTCGGCGACCTCGGGGTCGGACTCCTCAGTTGCCTCGGCCTCGGGCTCGGTTTCAGTTTCGGCGGCCGAGCTTTCGCCACCCGACTTCCGCGGCGCTTGCAGCCTGCGACGCCTCGATCTCCTCGGCGTAGGTCTGCTCGAGCGTCTGGGTGGCCATCTCGATGGCCGCAAGGACGTCGTCGAGGTCGGCGAGCTGCCGGCCAACGGAGGCTTCCGGCGCCGACGCCGCCGCGGCCGACTCCGGCGCGACCGGGACCTCGGGCTGCGGGGGCACGGCCGGCGCTCGCGCCGGATCGGGCCTCGGGGCTGACGGCGGCGGGGCGAAGGGCCGAGGGGCCGGTGTCGGCGGCGCGGCGCGGCGCTCGTCCGCGAGGGCGATCACCGCGGCGCGCAGATCCTCGAGCGTCCGGTCGTGCTGGGCGAACGCCAGCCAGAGCGCCGCGACGTCCTGGCGCAGCTCGGTGACCTCCGCCTCGCGTGCATCGAGCTCACCCTCGAGCTCGTCGAGCTCACCCTCTCGGGCCTTCAGGGCGTGCTCGACGTCGGTGCGCTTGTAGCCGAGCAGGCGTCGCCGCAGCTTGACCTCCGCGGCCTCCGCTTCAACCGATGATGTCTCGTCGCTCTCGCTCAACCGACGGCGAGTATATGAGCGGTCGCGTTGAGGTCAGGCGCCCTTGGCGATCAGCTGGGCGCTGATGTGGCAGGTGTTCTCGCTGAGGGTGGGGTCGTTGTCCTTCCAGTAGCTCGACAGCGTGATGTCGGCCACGGGCAGGGAGCCCGCATCGACGCTCGACCCGCCCGAGGGCTCGACGCTGAACGTCCCGGAGATCATCCCGTTGCGGGGAATCCGGACGACGATCGGGGTCAGGTCCTCGGTTTGGGACCGCTCGTTCGACGTCGTGTTGGAGCCGTCGCCCTGGAAGGTCGTCAGGTTGGCGACCGTGCGCCTGCCCGCGCTCGACGGAGTCAGGACCATCCGATGGATCGCGGGATCGTCGGCCGGCGCGGTGGTCGGGCACTGGATGCTCAGGTTCCCGATCCCGGGCAGATCGACCGCCGCCGAGTCATGGCCGGCGGCGTTCGCGGAGCCGTTCCAGTCGACGCCGACGTCGAGCACGTGCTCGTCGCTCGAGCCCGTGATGCCGCGCGGGCCCTGGGGACCCGTCGCACCGCGCTCGCCTTCGGGACCGCGGCGGCCGCGAGGGCCGCGCTTGCCCTTGCGCCCGCGCTCGGCGGCGGCTCCCGGCGCCGTCTGCAGAGCCACGCGGGGGGTCGCCTCGGGGCCGCCTCCGTTCCCGCCCCCGGGTACCGGATCGACCCCTGCACCGAGGGCGACGCCGCACAGCAGCGCCAGCCCCGCAAGTGCGAGCGCGGCGGCGCGGGCGTTGATTCGAGTGAGTGCGTTGCGCATCAGGTTCCCTTCGTCACGAAAGTGCCGGCCATGTAGCAGCGGGCGTGGGGGTTGTCGTAGCCGAGGCCGAAGTTCCAGTGCCAGGAGAGCCGGAAGGAGGTCGGGGACGGCGGCGAGATGCCGGTGGTCAGGGGCTCCGTCGTGATCAGGCCGGTGAACATCCCGGTGCTCCTGACGTCGTAGCCGACCGTCTGGGTGTTCATGCTCTCGTTGAAGCCGTTTCCCTGCCCGGCGCGGTCGATTCGAGCCGTCCGGACGACGGTGACGGCCGAGTCGGTCGGGTCACCGTCGTTCTGGCCGATGTTCCCGCCGTTGCGGACGGTCCACATGGTCGTGTTCCACCGCGACGGACCCGACGTGGCGGTGGGGGCGTCGTAGGGGTAGAAGCGGATCCACTGCACCCCGGTCGGCTCCCGCTCGTTCGGAGGCGTGCAGCGGACCTCGCCGGTGCCGATTCCCGGAGCGGTGAAGGTCTGGCGATCGTGGCCGGAGTACTCCCCGTTCTGCCAGTCGATCGAGACGAACTGCCGCGCGGGCCCAGCGGCGATCCCCTGGGCTCCCTGCGGGCCCTCGCGCCCTTCGGGACCGCGGGGGCCGCGCGGGCCGCGCTTGCCGCGCCGGCCGGACCTGCGCTCGGCCGCGGGCTGCCCCGCGGCGGTCAGCTGCGCGGCGAGCGTCGGCGGCTTGCCCTGGGAGGCAGGGGCCGGCGACCCCGACCCGATGATCAGCGCGAGGAGCAGCAGCGCGAGAAGCGCAAGCCCAAGCGCTACTTGAACTTGAGAGTCGCGCTCTTGGAGAGATCGCCGCATGACCTTGGTTGCCTTGCCTTCCCGCTGACGAAGACGGAGTAGCCGCCGCTGTCGAGGCCTCCGCTCTTCAGCTTGAAGTTGAGCGACTGCTGGCCGATCAGCTTGCGCCCGTCACTCGGCAGCTCTGCCTTCCCGTAGACGTCGCCGTCGAAGTTCGAGAGGGTCCCGTAGATGTCCACGAGGGGCGCCCAGACCGGCTTCGGCTGGATCTTCACCGAGAGGTAGCGGCCGTAGTCGGAGGCGGTGCCCCCGGGCTTGTCGACGAACTCGATCGGAAGCTTGTTCAGGCAGTCGCGGAAGGTGACGACCTCGTCGAGCTCGAGCTCGCCGCATCCGCCGACGGTGCCCTTCGTGACCAGGGTGTACTTGCCCGGCTGAAGCGGCAGCTTGAGCTTCATCGTGGCTGTGTCGGTGCTGCTCATCTTCTTGTCGATCTCGCTCTGTCCGAGCAGGAAGCCGCCGAACGTGTAGAGCTGGACGCGCCAGTCGCGGACGGCGCTGCCGCCGCGCTGAACGCTGACCTTGAGCTTCTTCTCGTACTGATTCGCAAAGACCTTCGGGTATCGGCTGACGACTTCGGACCTGACCTTGAGCTTCCCGCAGCCCGCCTCCGCTGTCGCCGGCGCACCGCCGGAGCCGCCGACTCCACCGCTGAGGGAGAGCACGAGCGCGAGGACGAGGGCGAAGGCCAGCGCGCCTGGGAACGTCAGGGCTGGCGAAGGCAGTTTCACGTTCGTGCTTCTCATCGTCTCGAGGTCTCCGCCGCTTTAACCCTGGGCGAACGCCGACTGTAACGGCGGGATAGGCGGTTCCCCGCCCATTTCACGGGACGTTTCGTTGCGTCCGGCCCGATTTCGGCCGCGGATCGAGGCCCCAGGTGGTAACTTCCCGCGACCGCGGATGGGGACGGAGACCCCCCCGGAGGATGGACAGGACGACTGATGATCGCGGCCGAGCTGCGCGGGGGAAGCAAACCAAGTCTCAACGAAGCGCTGGGTTGGATCGGCTCTCGCGTTGACGACATCTACGGCGCCAATGTCGGGCGCCTCGAGGACGTGTGGATCGATCCGGGCACCGGCGCTCCCCGCTGGCTCCTCGTCAAGGAGGGCAAGTTCGGCGGCCGGACGACCCTGATCCCGTTCGAGGACGCCACGGCTGGAGCCGGACACGTCTGGGTCCCCTACGAGCGCGAGGTCGTCCGCACCGCCCCCGAGATCGCCTCCGGCGCGCCACTCACCCAGCACGTCGAGGCCTCGCTGCGGAATCACTACGCGGCCAACGCCCCCGCGTCGATCTCACATGGCCCCGCTCGTCACGGATCCGATCCGGCCGTGGAGCCGGCGACGATCGGCCGCCAGCAGGGCTCGGCGATGGGGACGGCGACGGTTCGCTTCCGCGGCTCGCCCGAGACCGGTCCACCTCATCTGTTCGGCGCGCGCGGCGCCCATTCGCAGGCGCCGGCCCAGCCGCAACCCGTCGAGCGGCACGGTTCCCAGGAGCCTCACCGCCCGGTCATTCGCGGGCCGCAGCCGGTCAGCCGGTTCGGCCCGTGCAGCCGGTCCAGCCGTTGGGGACCCAGCCGCAGGGCTCCGGACAGCCACCGCAGGCCGACCCGGCGGCGTACGTCGCCCCGCCGCGCTTGCCTGAGCGTCCCGCCCCTCCGATCGCCGCGGTCCCGGAGCCACCCAGGCGCGCACCGCAGGCGGAGCCGCCGCCCTTCCGCGCCGAGTATCCGCCTTACTCAGCCCCGTACTCGTACCGGCAGCAGCCGCCCGCGCAACCGGGAACGCCGCAGCCGTCCTACCGTGAGGCGCCGCCGCAGCCCGCTCGGTACGCGCCGCCGCGCAGCAGCCGTAGGCCAGGCGCCCGCAACCCTCCTACGGCCAGGCGCCGCCCGCGCAGCAGCCGCCCGCCTATGGCCAGGCACCGCCCGCGGCCGGCTGGCAGGCGCCGCGGTATCCGGACCCCGCCCAGGGCCCGGTCGACCAGCTCCGCGCACTCGCGGAGTCGGGCGGGAGCCACTACGTCGAGATCGAGCTGAGCGGCGAGCTGACGATTCGCGGGGAGCTGCGCACCGTGCGCGTCACCCCGCAACCAGAGCAACGCTGACCCGCTCCCTTTAGGAATCTCAGCTTGCCTGGACAAATAGGGGGTTCACGGCGGTCGAAACCCCTGCTATTTTCTGACGAGTCAGTTGGGACTCCCGTTCCCCAGCTCGGCAGAGAGGTCAGCCCATGGCAGAAGCACGCACCACCCATCGCCTCTACGGAGCCACCCGGCCCGGAGCAACCGAGGCGCGGTCCTGGATCGGCTCCCGCACCACCGACAGCTTCGGCAGCGGCATCGGCCGCCTCGAGGACGTCTGGGTTGACGCGGAGAGCGGCGAGCCCGCCTGGCTTCTCATCCGCGAGGGACGCTTCGGCAGCGGCCGTCATCGTCTCGTGCCTTTCGACGGCGCCACCGCAGGGGGCGGCCAGGTCTGGCTCCCCTTCGAGCGGGACGTGATTCGCTCCTCGCCCGAGATCGGCGCGAACGCCGTTCTCTCGACTGCCCTGGGTGAGCGCCTCCGCGCTCACTACGGAATCGCTGTCTAGCGACCAGCTAAGGGATCGTGTCCTGCTGGGCCGCCGTGCCCAGCTCCGCGTCGCCCGCTGACGACGCCGCCTCCGGGTCCACCGCGACCAGCGCGTAACGCTCGTTCGAGACGACCGGATCGAAGCCGTCGACCTCGCCGGCGTCGAGCCCGGGGTACTCCTGCAGGATCTGATCGGCGTCGGTGCGCTGCACCAGCATGTACTCGACGTTGCCCTGCGGGCTTGCGAGGATCTTCTGCCACTCGTCGTCGCCCTTGTCGACGCGGTCGAAGAAGATGTCGGGGCGCCCGGTGATGCTGATCACGCCGAAGGTGCGGGCGTTGTCGGTGAGGATCTGGTTGCCGTCGATGCCCTGCTCGTCGATGAAGTTGGCCATCTCCCGCTCGGGGGCGACGCCGACCTGGAAGCCGCCGCGCGACGTGGAGCCCTCCTGGTCGTCGCCGGTGAACATCGCGCGGGTGAACGCCTGCTCGAGGTTCTGATGGGGGAAGCTCTGCATCTGCGACCACGCCAGCGGCAGCGACACGATCGCCAACCCCACCGTCACCGCCCAGAGCAACGCTCGCATCGACTCCGCCCGGAGATAGCACCAGGCGATGCCGGCGCAGCCGGCGATCATCCCGGGGAGGGCGTCCTGGAGCTCGATGACATCGACGGACCCCTGGATCGCTGCGGATACGACCGACCAGGCGATGCTCAGCACGATCAGCGCCGCGAGCCCGTAGCCGACCGGGTCACGCGCTCCCAGTACGAGCATGGGAACGGCAACCAGGGTGACCGGGAAGATGAGCTGGATCCGCAGCGCGTTGCTGATCGCGTCGACGACGCTGAAATCGGGGGCGGTCGAGGAGAGCGCGTTGACGGGAGCGGAGCCGCTCGCCTCGCTCACCCACGCGAAGGGGTCGCCGAGCACGACCGCGTTGAGGAAGATCCACATTCCGAGCGCGTACATGACGGGCGCCAGGTAGGCGATGACGGAGCCCTCGACCTCGTCGTCGTCACGACCCTTCGCCGTCAGCGCGCCGGCGATCAGGAACGCCAGAACCAGCGCCCAGGCGATGAACTCGTACCGCGCCAGGACCGCGACGGCGAAGGCCAGTCCGCCGCCGATCAGATATCGGGCCGATCCGTTCCGGCCCCAGCCGATCACGCAGAACATGCCGAAGGCCGCAAACGCCATGTAGGCCGCATCGCCGGTCCCGTTCATCGCGTAGAAGGCGAACATCGGATTGAGCCCGATGAGCAGGACGATCAGCAGGCGAGCTCCGCGCACCATGTCGGCCATGGCGAACATCCGGTTGATGAACGTGAGCGCCCCGGCCGCGAAGATCGCCGATGAGATCGGCAGCGCGAGCCCGGATGTGACCAGGCCCTTGACCGCAGCGAACGGCACGAGGACCAGGGTTCCCAGCGGCGGCAGCGAGAAGCCGATCGAGGCCAGCTTCGGCGGGTCGTTGTACCAGACCATGAAGGCCCTGGTGAGCC
Organism: uncultured Solirubrobacterales bacterium; assembly: GCA_963740845.1. Classification (GTDB taxonomy): domain Bacteria; phylum Actinomycetota; class Thermoleophilia; order Solirubrobacterales; family 70-9; genus RHKX01. Next base: position 158,586 of record CAVUFM010000012.1, on the reverse strand, counting down.
GATCCAGGGCGTCGAAGTTGATCACGTGGAGGTCGATCAGCCGGAAGCCCAGGAGCATGTAGAGCGCGCCGAAGCCCAGGAAGATCCCGAAGGTCTCGAGACGGGTGACGGGGGCTGCCTGAGGCTCCTCCTGCATCCCCGCCAGCGAGACGTGGGTGCGCCGCTCGTCGTACTGCGGCGCGTCAGGATCCTCGGCGATGCCGGGGCGGCCCGCCGGGAGGGTTGCGGACTCCATCAGTGGTTACCCGCGTCCAGGCCGTGCTCGGTCTTCTCCCAGTAGAACGGCTTCGTGAACAGCTGGTAGAAGCCCTTCCAGGCGCCGATCGACATCAGACCCCAGTAGATCGGGGAGAAGAGCGCGTAGCGGACGAGGTGGAAGAGGCCGCGCTGCATCGAGCCGGCGACCGACAGGTACGTGAAGACGAAGTTGCCGACGAAGAGCTGCAGCGACGCCGCGTAGTAGACGAACCCGGGGAAGAGATCCTCGATCAGCCCCATCTGGGTGAACAGCCAGATCGTCGTCAGGACCCAGAAGATCGGGTTCAGGACGAAGATGATCGTCCCGCCGATGATGAACTGGAAGGACCACCACGCCGTGAAGCCGATCTCGCGCATCAGCCGGACCGGATGCCGCATGTGGACGAGGTAGGTCTGGAAGTAGCCCTTGACCCAGCGCGAGCGCTGGTTGATCCAGTTCTGCAGCTGGGAGTTGGCCTCCTCGAGCGTGGTCGAGTTGAGCATCACGGTCTTGTAGCCGGCCTTGTGCAGGCGCAGACCGAGGTCGGCGTCCTCGGTCACGTTGAACGGATCCCAGGCCCCGAGCTCGACGAGCGCCTCCCGGTTGAAGTGGTTCGACGTGCCGCCGAGGGGGATCGGGGCGCCCGATGCGTCGAGGCCGGGGAGGAGGAGGTCGAACCAGAGGGCGTACTCGGTCGCGAAGAACCGGGTCAGGAGGTTCTGCTCGGTGTTGAAGTAGTTGAGCTTGCACTGGACGCAGACGACGTTGTCCTCTGAGCGCTCCCAGGCGAGCAGCACCTTCTTGAGCTGGTCGGGGTCCGGCTGGTCCTCGGCGTCGAAGATGACGACGAACTTGCCCGTCGCCTGCTGGATCCCGTAGTTGCAGGCCTTCGGCTTCGTCTTCGGCTGCGAATCGGGGACGACGAGGAGCTGGAAGTACGGGGGAAGCTCCGCCTCGATGATCGCGTCGATCGTCGTGTCGTCCTCCTCCTCGCAGAGCAGCAGGATCTCGAGCTTCGCCTTCGGGTAGTCGAGCTTCGTCAGGTTCTCGGTCAGGCGCGGGACGACGGCGGCCTCGCGGAAGAGCGGCACCAGGATCGTGTAGCGAGGGACCTCGCGGTCGTCGATCTCGGCGACCTCAGCCGGCGTGAAGTCGAACTCCTGACGACGCCCGAAGGAGTCGTAGAAGAGCTTGAACTTGTAGAGCGACGCGAGCATGTAGATCGAGACGCAGAGGATCACCAGCGCGATCCCGGTGTTCATCGGCGAGAGCACGAAGCCGACGAGGACGAGCAGGATGAAGGAGATGAAGAAGACGCGCTGGCCGGAGGAGAGGACGCGGTTGGCGCAGTCCTCGGGGAATCGGGTCAGGAGCTCGGTGCGGGCGGCGCGGACGTGCTCCTCGAGGTGGATGCGGCGCAGCAGGCCGTCGAGGTCGGAGCGGGTGACCATGTAGGAGCGGATCCGCAGGTCGGTGAGCTCGCGGATCGCCTCGTAGGTCTCGTCGTCGAGCGGGTCGGTGATCGCGACGTAGAGCGCCTCGTCGTCGACCTCGAGCGGGACGCACCGCCCCTCGCGCTGGAGCGCCTCCGGGACCATCGCCATCGCTTCGGGGGCGGGCTCGACCCCGTCGAGGTCGACGAGCGGCACGCGCAGCTGATCGGCGAGCGCCGCGGCGAGGTCGTTCTCGCGGATGAGTCCCTCGTAGTAGAGGATCTCGCCGACCCGGCTGCCGGTCGTCTCCTGGAGCTCGAGCGCCTCGGCGAGGTCGTCCTCGGTGATCAGCCCGCGGCTGACGAGGATCTCGCCGATCCGGCCGGGGGCCACGACCGTGCCGCCGGGGAGGTCACCCTGGCCGGCGACGCGAGCGTGATCGGGGTCGACGATCCCGCCGTTGGGGCCGAGACTCGAGGCGTGACCGAGGCCGCCGTACACGCGGTCGATGGCGGCGTCGATCTGGTGGGCCGGCGCCAGCACGACCTCGAGCGGATCGGTGGTGAGAGCCAGCGCGACGTTCTGCGCCATGGCGTCGGAGGGGTCGGCCATGGCCAGCACCAGCGTCTGCCCGTCGTAGGAGATCGGCGTCATCCGGAAGTGGCGGCAGACGTTCTCGGGAAGCATCTGCGCCGCCAGCGGGTTGACCGGGTCGCCGGTGGCCAGGGCGGGATCGGGCTCGAGCGACACCGTCGGGATGCCGGTGATCGTGTCCTCGTAGGGCGAGTGGGTCGGGTTGATGGTCTCGGGGTAGTGCACGGCGGACCTCAGTCGGGAGCCAGGAAGTAGAAGACGACGTAGCCGATCGCCAGCACCAGCAGCGGCGCGAGCACGAAGCCGATGAAGAAGATCGAGACCGCGATCAGCAGCGCCATCGCCGCGACCACGTTGAGAACGGTGGAGATCAAGCCGACTCCTCCTCGAGGATCTCGGCGTGCTCATCGGCGATGGTCGGCGCCAGGTCCACGATCAGATCGCCGCCGGCACCGTCGGTGACGGACATCTCCCGGTCGAGCCGGAACAGCTCGCGCCCCAGCATGTAGGGACCGGTCATCCCGACCTCGATGCTGGCGCGGCCATGGCCGAATCGACGGACCCGGACATCCCGCACCGCGTTCAGGCTCGCCAGCTCATCCTCGAAGTGGCGGAGCTGGATGAGGTCGTCGAAAGGCCCAGCATCCACGAGCGCGACGCTAGTGGAGCGGGCGGATACCTCCGCGTGATTCTTGCTGTGGCCGTTGGTCGCGACGGGGGCCGGGGCGGGCTCCGGCTCAGGCGCCGGAGGCGGCTCGGAGGCGCGGCGCCGGGGCGGCTGCGGCGCCGCCGCGGGCGGGGGGATCGGCTCGCTGGGCTGGACGTAGATCGGTCCCGGATCGGGCGGCCGCGGGGCCGGGGCGGGCTGGGGGCGAGCGGGCTCGGGCGTGACGCCATTCGAAGCTTCCGCCGGCGCCGGCGCGGGCGGCGCCGGGGGGTCGGGCCAGACGCCCTGAGAGCCCAGGAGCTCGACGCGGTCCTGCAGCTCGCCGAGGCGATCTCGCAGGTCGTCGAGGCCGGCATCCGACATCGGGTCGGCCGGTGGCTCGGCCGCGGGCTGGTCGTCGTGATCGCTCATCAGGGACCCGTCGTCGTCGTCGGTGGTCGTCGTCGGCTCAGATGAATCGGATGACTCAGGCGCCGTCTCGACCCCGCTGCCGGAGGGGGTGCCCGGGACCGGGGTGGTGGGGGTCGTCGAGACGGTTCCCTGCGGTGACGGCTCGGAGCTGTCCCCGTACGCGAGCGGGTCGTCCACTCGCGCGATCTCCTGCCTGCGGATCGCGTCGCTGATCGGAATCAGCTCGAGGTCGTTGGCGAGATCCTCGGACCGCTCGAGGTAGAAGCGCAGGTACTCCTGCACCTCCTGGCGATCGAGGCTGCGCTGAGTCGTGTACAGGCGGAGGGTTCGCTCCAGCGGGTAGAGCTCGCTCGAGATCGTCTCCTCCGAGGGGAAGACGCAGCGGTCGCCCGACTGACCGTCGATCTCGAGCGGCCGCAGCTTGTCCTCGAACAGCTCGTAGAAGGAGAACCCGATGATCCCGACCGTCCCCGGGGGCGCGCCGGCGGGCCCGTCGGCCTTGCTGCCGGCGACGGCGTGCCGGATCTGGTTGTCGCGCGGGAAGGTCTGGAAGTCCGAGCGGAAGTCGGCCAGGGTCGGGTCGGCGACCCCCAGAACCCGTTGGCCGAAGAACTGGAAGTCGCTCGAGTCCTGCTCGGGGCCGACGGTGGTGAGCTGGATCGGGAAGAAGTTGGGGTTGATCTGATTCCAGGCGGTGACGGGGGTGCCCGCGGCGAACATCGCCCGGAGCTGGTCGAAGTTCACGCAGTCGGCGCCGACGTCGCGCTCGTTGCGGGTGACGACGACCGCCGCGTCGAAGGCGACCTGGAAGTCGACGACCTCGAGCCCGTTGTCGGCGCACTTCTCGAGCTCCTCGTCGGTGATCCGCCGCGACGTGTCGACGATGTCGATCTCGCCCGCGCACAGCCGTCCGAAGCTCTCGGCGAGGTCGGCGTCGGTGGCCGCCACATCGATGGCGAGGCCCGTGGAGGTGGCGCTCGAGCGGAAGTCGTCGGTCACCTGCTGGGTCAGCGAACCGGCGAGCTGGCCGTCGAGCAGCACCTGGCCGGCGGGGAGGGCCGGCAGCTCGGGCTTCGGCTGACCGCCGCCGTCGGTCGTCGCATTCGGGTTGGTCAGCTCGGCGCGGCTGTTGTCGCCGTCACCCTCGTTCTCGAGGTCGCCGCATGCACCAAGCAGCAGCGCCGCCAGGACGAGCAGCGCCATCGCCGCTCGTGAGCGCGCGCCCGTCACGGGGTCACCGTCTGGCCCTGCGAGCCGCTCGAGGTGCCGGGGATGCTCCCCGGGGTGCCGGTCGGCAGCGTCGCGGTCTCCTCGCCGCCCTTCGGCGGGTCGAAGCGGACCTCGTCGAGGGCGAGCACGTCGAAGCGCGAAAGCGGGATGTCCTGCAGCAGGTTGAGCGGCAGGGTCTCGTTCCAGTCGGCGTTGCGCTGCGCGTACATGGTCGGAGCGGCGGAGCGGTCGACGATGATCGCGCCGTAGCGCTCGAGCGCGGCGATGATCGTTCGCGCGGTCTCGCGCTCGGTGCTGTTGCGGACGAACGTCCTCGTCAGCAGCTTCTCCGCGCCCGGGCGCAACCGCAGTCGCGCTCCCTCGGGCACGGAGGCGAGCCCACCGGTCCCGTCAGTCCGCGACGCCGGCTGCACGTAGCGGCGCTGCGCGGCGCCGGGCACCGAGATCGCCAGCGCGTGATCGATCCGGCCTGCGGCGATCTCCTCCGGCGTGATCAGGCCGGCGAACAGCGGCAGACCCGATCCGCGGGCGCTGACGCCACCGGGCTCCTGGTAGCCCGGACCGTCGAGCTCCCAGGCCTTCACGTAGTGGTAGGAGAGCGAGCCGTCGGCCTCGCAGCGCGCCCGCCAGTAGTCGTAGGCGACCCGCGCCCCGGTGTCGAGGACGGTCATCCAGCCGTCGTAGCGCGGATCGGGGCAGGCGTCCTCGGGGATGATGATCGAGCTGGTGGCGTCCTCGCCGCAGGTGAGCTGCCGGCAGACCGTCACGCGGGGAACCGCGCCGGGCTGGTTGTCGCTGAAGACCGGAACCGTCCAGCGCGTCACGTTGGTGGTCAGGCCGACGTCGATGCGGCGCTTCTCGGTCGTGACGGCGCCGTCCGGCTGCTCGACCGTCGCGAGCCGGAACTGAGCACGACGCATGAGCGCGCGGCTCCTGGGATCGACCTGGTCGTTCGAGACGTCGGTGTTCCAGGGGCTCGTGGTCTCGAACGGGCGGCTGAGGACGGCGCCGGTTGCGGTCGATCCGAACGACGAGACGACCGGTGGAGCCGCGGTCGTCGCGGCCGGAGGGGTCGTGGTGGTCGGAGGGAGCGAGGTCCCGCTGAGGTCATCGGGCTGCTCGTGCCGCGGCGGTGGTCGCGCGCGGCCTCGCCCTCGGCCGGTGCCGCGCCGTCGACCGCGGATTCGTCGTCTGGGACCGCGGCGGCCGCATCGCTCTCGGCGTCCGCAGCGGTGTCCGTCGGGACCGTCGGCTCGGTGCCGTCTCGGATGTCGAGGTGGTGGCCACCTGCTCCGACGTGGTCACGGTCTCGGTCGTCGCGTCGCCTTCGGCGCCGCAGGCGGCGATCAGCAGCGCCGCCGCCATGACGGCGGCGGCGGCGAGAAGTCGATTGAGGGCTGACGCGCCCCGCTCGGCGGGCCGCAGTGAGTCCGGACCTCGCTCGTGTTGCGGTCGGGGGGTCGCCGGCACGGGGGTGCTGCCCGGGGTCTACGCGGCCATCGCGCTCGGTAGGGATGTCTCGCGAACCTCGCGGACCGGTGCGGCCGTCTCCCTCGTCGGATCCTTCGCGATCTGATCCGCCGTCACCGACAGCGCGCGGACGAAGGCGTCGAACTGCGCCTTGACGCGCCCGGCGTCGTCCATGCCCATGGTCAGCGCATCGGCCCGGGTCGTGATGCCGTCGGAGAGCTTCGAGATCCGCGTCTGGCGCTCGTTGAGCATCTGCTCGGAGACCCGACGGGCGTTCTCGACGTGACGGGTCGACTCGACCTCCACCTGATGCCAGCGCGCGCGGATGTTCTCCTCGGCGTCGCGGCGGGCCTCGGCGGCCTCGTGCTCGACCGCTCCGATCATCGCCTGCACGAGGCTGTCGGCGCGGCGCTTGGCGGACTCGAGGTAGATCTGCGCCTCCTCGTCGGCCTTGCGCATCTTGCTTTCGAAGGTGCTCTCGGCCGGTTCCTCGCTCACCGCCCACTCGGGCTCGGGCTCCGGCTGGACGTTCCGCTTGGCCACCTCGCGGATCGCCTCCTCGCCGGCGAGGCGAGCCTGCTCGACCTCCCGCTGCCCCTCGCCGAGGCGGCGGGTGAAGTTCTTCGTCGCGCGGTCGAGTCCACCGAGCGCCTCCGCGAGATCCACGGCGGCAGGCGAGGTCACACGGGGAGTCGTCTGGCGGAACAGCTCGCCGGGGATGCGCGTGTCTCCGAAGTCGTCCCCATCCTTGTCGGCCATCGTCACTCCTTCTCGCGGTTAGCTGACGCGGACCCCCCATCCGGAGGTCCGATCGCGAAGGAGTCTAGGTTCGGCCTCGGCGGCAACCGGGGCATCTAAAGCCGCTTTTTGCGGCTATCTGGGAGGGGTCCGGTGGCGTCGGGGAGCGAGCTCAGCGGCGCCCTGAGGTCCATGGGACCTGGGCGTCCTCGCCGCTGTTGGGACCGAAGACCTCGTCGAGGACCGAGCCGGTGTCGGCGAGCCCCAGGGCCCGGTGAAGATGCTGCCTGACCGCTCCCCGCGTGGCGCCCGAGGCCGCCATCTGGATCGCGACCATCCGCGCCTCGTCCTGCTCGCGCCAGCCCGGAGTCGGGAGCGGCCGCCTGAGCCGGGGGCTGGCCCTGACCTGCTCCTGAGGGCTGCGCCAGCCCTGCGCTTCGGGCTGTTGAGGCGCCTGGGGCTGCTGGGGCTGCTGGGCTGCGCCATCGGGTAGGCGGTGGCCGGGTCGGCGTACTCGACGGGTTGTGCCTGCGCCGGCTCCACCGGGTAATGAACGTCCCCGTAGGCGGGCGGGTACTGAGCGGGGGCGCCGTAACCGCCGGCTGCCGGCGGCGTGGTACTCCGGCTGGGCGGGGGGTTGCGCGTAGGCCTGCTGGCCTCCCGCGGGCACCGCGGGGGCAACGCCGAAGGCGGGTGGGTCGAAGTCCCTGGCCGTTCCCTCCGCCTCATGAGCGAGGCGCTCGGCGGCGTCACCGAGGGCGCGAACGAGGTTCTCGAAGCCCTGACGGACCGGCGCGGCGTCGTCGAGGCGCGCGATCACGGCCTCCGACTTGTGGACGAGCTCGTCGCTGAGCTCGGCGATCCGGCGTTGCCGCTCGGCGACCAGGCCGTCGGCGCGGCGGCGCGCGTTGTCGAGGTAGGCGCTGGCCTCACCCCGGGCCTCCTCGCGGAGGCGGGCGGCCTCGCGCTCGACGGCGTCGAGGATGGAGCCGACGCGACGTGAGATCTCGGGCGCGGCGATGCCGTCGGAAGGGTGGGCTGCGGGGGAGGCCGAAGCGACCTCCTGCGGCGGCGGAGCTTGTTCCTCTTCGTTCATGGAGACACGTTCGCCCGGAGATCGGGCGGCTGCTCACAATATCCCGAAAGCCGAAACGACCCGGACGGCCGCGCTTCCGCCTGGTGGTCGGGCTTGCAGCCCGCCGCCCCCGAGAGCCCCTCAGCAACCCAGCGCGCGGGCGATGACCATCTGCTGGACCTCGTCGGTGCCCTCGCCGATCGTGAGGATCTTCGCGTCGCGATACATGCGGCAGACGGGGTACTCCTCGATGTAGCCGTAGCCGCCGTGGATCTGCACGGCCTCCTCGGCCGCGCGGACCGCAAGCCGGCCCGTCTTCAGCTTCGCCTGAGCCGCGGTCAGCGTGAAGTTCTCGCCGCGATCCTTCAGCAGCGCCGCGCGGTAGGTGAGCAGCCGCGCCGCCTCGATCTCGGTGGACATGTCGGCGAGCTTCGCCTGGATCGTCTGGAAGCGGGAGATCGACTGGCCGAAGGCCTTGCGCTCCTTCGCGTAGGCGAGCGCCTCGTCGAGGCAACCCTGCGCCAGGCCGAGTCCCATCGCAGCGACGCCGATCCGGCCGCCGTCGAGGATCTGCAGGAACTGCTTGAAACCCTGTCCGCGCGGACCGAGCAGGTTCGCCTCGGGGACCCGGGCGCCGTCGAAGGAGAGCGGCCGCGTGTCGGAGGCGTTCCAGCCCATCTTGCGGTAGGCCTCGCCGACCTCGTAGCCGGGGGTCCCGTTGGGGACGATGATGTTGGAGATCTCGTCGGGACCGGTGCGGGCGGTGATCGTCACGCAGGCGGAGATGTCGGTTCCCGAGTTGGTGATGAACTGCTTGGCGCCGTCGACGACCCACTCGTCGCCGTCGAGCTCCGCCTTCGTGCGCACGTTGCCCGCGTCGGAGCCCGCCTCCGGCTCGGTCAACCCGAACGCGGCGAGCCGCTCGCCCGAGCAGAGGGCCGGCAGCCACTCCGCCTTCTGCTCATCCGATCCCCACAGATATATGGGCATCGTCCCGAGCGAGGTGTGGGCGGCCATCGTGATCCCCACCGACGAGTCGATCCGGGCGAGCTCCTCAACCGCGAGCGCGTAGGAGAGGGAGTCGGCGCCGCCGCCTCCGTACTCCTCCGGGAAGGGGATGCCCATCAGCCCGAGCTCGCCCATCTGAGCGACGAGCTCGTAGGGGAATGACTTGGTGCGGTCGAGCTCTTCGGCCTTCGGCGCCACCTCGCGGCGGGCGAAGTCGCGGACGGTGTCGCGCAGCAGTCGCTGCTCGTCGTTCAGATCGAAGTCCATGAGGGCGCGGATCTTGGCAGGCCCGCGCGGTCAGTGTCCCGGGCGCGTCCTGAGCCTCGAGAAGCTGACGGATCGTCCCCGCCTCGGCGGGCCGCCCCAGCAGATACCCCTGCCCGTAGCGGCAGCCGAGCTCGCGCAGCCGCTCGAGCTGCTCGGGCTCCTCGATCCCCTCGGCGACCACCCGCAGCCCGAGGCTCTCGCCGATGTCGAGGATCGCCTTCGCGAGCGCCGAGTCGTCGCCCGGTCGGCCGAGGCCGTCGACGAACGGCTTCGGGATCTTCAGCTGGTCGATCGGGAAGAGCTGCAGGTGCTCCAGCGAGGAGAAGCCCGTCCCGAAGTCGTCGACGGCGAGCTCGATGTCGAGGTCGCTGAGCTCCTGCAGCAACTCGGCCATCTTCCGGGCATCGCTGCCGAAAGCCGTTTCGGTCAGCTCCAGCGTCAGGGTCCCCGGCCTCAGCCCCGACGTCAGGAGGGCCTCGCGGACGGCGTCGGCGATGCCACCCTGCTCGAGCTGGATCAGGGAGACGTTGACGCTCACCGTGAGATCGGCCGCTCCCGGGATCTGACCCTGCCATCCCGACGCCGTCCGGGCCGCGCGATCGAGCACGAAGCGACCGAGGGCGATGATCGCCCCGGTCTGCTCGGCGATCGGGATGAACTCGCCGGGCTGGAGCAGGCCACGCGCCGGATGGTTCCAGCGGACCAGCGCCTCGACGCCGGCGATCCGGCGGCTCTCCAGCTCGACGATCGGCTGGAAGTGGACGTCGAGCTGATTCGCGAGGATCGCCCGCTTGAGCTCGGCCTCGATCGCGAGCCGTTCGACGACGGAGGTGTGCATCTCCGGGCGGAACATCTCGAAGCCCGAGCCGCGGCGCTTCGCGTCGTACATCGCGAGGTCGGCGTTTCGAAGCAGGTCCTCGGCGCGCGTTGAGCCGGTCGCGATGCCGATGCTCCCGGACAGGAAGACCTCCATCCCCCGCACCGCGAACGGCTCTTCGAGCGCCCGCAGGATGCGCGAAGCGAGCGCGGTGAGGTCGACCCGCGACGTGTCGTTGACGAGCACCGCGAACTCATCGCCCCCGAAGCGCGCCGCGGTCTCCTCGCTCCCGACGCAGCCGAGGAGGCGGCGCCCGACGGCCACCAGGAGCTCGTCGCCCGCCGCGTGGCCGAGGCTGTCGTTGACGTTCTTGAACTGGTCGAGGTCGCAGAACAGGATCGCCGCCTCGGTGCCCCGCCGTTCGGCGCGCGAGAGGGCCTGGTCCAGCCGATCGGCGAGCAGCGAGCGGTTCGGCAGGTTGGTCAGCGGATCCCTGAGCGCCTGATCGATGGCGTCCTGGACGGTGCGCGCGTCGGTCAGCGCGATGCTCGCGTGCTTGGCGAAGGCCACGAGGATGTCGCGCTCCGCCTCGGTGTAGGAGTGGCCCTCCTTCTCGCGCGCGACCGTGAGGCTGCCGACGACCCGCCCGCTCTCCCGCACCGGCGCGGCCATCGCCGACTTGACCCCGAAGCGAGCGAACTGGGGGATGGCCGCGGCGTCCTCGCCGTAGCCGTCGATCACGACGAGCTCCTCGCGGAGGATCGCCTGCCCGCCCGCACCCTCGCCGACCTTCCCGAAGCGGACCTCCTCGAGCATCTCGGGAGGGAGCCCGTGTGAGGCGACCATGACCATGGTGCCGGAGTCCTCGCGATCGATCAGCCGCAGGCCGACGGTCTCGTCGGCGAGCAGCTCGTAGGCGCCGTCGACGATCGCCTCGAGGACGTCGTCGATGGCCAGGCGGGCGACGATCGAGCTCTGGATCCGCGACAGGCGCTCGAAGAGCAGCTGCCGCTCGCGCAGGGACTCGAGCAGTTGCTCGTTCTCGGCGCCGCGCCGCTGACTCTCGAGCCGGAGCTCACGTTCGGAGCTCATCGTGCGGAACGTCCGCAGCGTCAGCACGAGAACCCGTGCGATGCCTCGCAGGAAGTTCGCCTCCTCCTCGCCGAACGGCTCGGCCGACCGCGCGAGGACGAGGTGGTCGAGGTGCTCGTCCGCGATCGCGATCGAGATCGCGTGGCATTCGCCGACGCCGGGGATGTCGAGCGAGGTCGTCTCACCGGCGATGACCGCGCGGACACCCTCCTCGGTCGCATCCCCGGTTCCGTGGCAGACCTTGGCGACGATCTCGCCCCGGAAGAGGATCGCGCCGGCCTCGGCCTCGGTCGTCTCCGCGGCGAGCTCGACCGCGGCGCTGATCGTCGTGTCGCGATCCTCGAGATCGGCGAGCGCGCCGACGAAGTCCACGAGCTGCTGCGTTCTCCAGCTCGCACCGTCCATCAGAACTCGCTCGGCCGGTGTGATCCCCATCAGCGCATTATCGGCCAGGGAACGCCGTTCCCTGAGCCCAATCGGCCAAGTGGCCGAAGCTTCAGCCCGGGTCGTTCGAGATGTTGCGGGCGAGCTCGATCAGGAGCCGCGTCCCGAACCCGGTTGCGCCGGCACCGACGTACTCGCGGCCGACGTCCCAGGAGGTGCCGGCGATGTCGAGATGGGCCCAGGTCGTGTCCCCGACGAACTCCTCGAGGAAGGAGGCGGCGGTGATCGTCCCGGCCTTCCGCTTCGGGGCCGAGTTGACGAGATCCGCGGTCTTCCCCCGCATCAGCTCCTTGTACTCCGGGTGGAGCGGAAGCCGCCACAGGAGCTCGCCGACGATCGAGCCCGCGCCCTCGAGGCGCTTCGCCCACTCGTCGTCGTTGGAGACGAGGCCCGCGTAGCTCGAGCCGAGCGCGACGATCACCGCGCCGGTCAGGGTCGCGATGTCGACGAGGTGATCGGCGCCCTCGCTGATCGCCCAGACCAGGGCGTCGGCGAGGATCAGGCGGCCTTCGGCGTCGGTGTTGTTCACCTCGACGGTGCGCCCGTTGAGCTGCGTGATCACGTCGCCGGGTCGAGTCGCCGAGCCGCTCGGCATGTTCTCGACGGCGGGAATCACCGAGATCAGGTTCACCGGGAGGCCGAGCGCGGCGATCGCTCCCGTCGCCTCGAGGACGGCGGCGCCGCCCGACATGTCCTTCTTCATCAGCTCCATGCCGGCCGCGGGCTTGATCGAGATGCCGCCCGTGTCGAAGGTGACGCCCTTGCCGACGAAACCGAGGGTCGGGGAGCTCGCCTCCGGTCCCGCTCCCATGTAGCGGAGGGTGATCAGGACCGGCTCCTTGGCGGAGCCGGCGCTGACCGCGAGCAGGCCGCCGAGGCCCGCCGCGTCGATCTCGCCGCCGGAGAGGACCCGGGCTTCGAGGAACTCGTGCTCGGCGGCGATCTCGAGGGCGCGCTCGGCCAGGAAGGCGGGGTCGCAGATGTTGGCGGGGAGGTTCTGCAGGTCGCGGGCGCGGTTGGCGGCAAGCGCGGATTGCTCCGCGACCGGGACGGTCTCCGCGGCGAAGTCGCCGTCGGAGGCCTCGTGGAGGGAGAGGAGCTCGACCGCGAAGGCGGCATCGGGATCGGGTGTGGCGGCGCTCTTGAGGCGGGTGAACGAGTAGTCGCCCATGATCGTCCCGGCGGTGATCGCGGCTGGGACGCTGCGGCCCTCGGGGCACTGCCAGGCGATCGTCGGCGTCCCGAGGCGGCGAGCCTGCCGGACGGCGAGCGCGGCGGCGACCCGCGCCCGCTCGGGGTCGAAGTCGTCGCGGTCGCCGAGGCCGACGACCAGGACCCGGCCGCCACCGGGCCGCAGCACGGAGAGGCTCTTGAACTTGGCGCGGACGTCCTCGGCGCCGGGAGCGCCGGCGAGATCGGGCGGGAGATCGTCGCCGCTGAACAGGCCGACGCACCGAAGCCCGGCATCGGCCAGGGGGGCTGGGTCCTCGGAGATCTCGACGCGCATGGGAGCGCCACGATAACGACGGCTCGACGCGCGTCACTACGATTCCTGAGCACTCTCGTTCGCTCACCCACCCTCAGGAGACCAACCGATGCCGAAGACCGTGATCCTCTCGACCGCTCGTACCCCCTTCGGGAAGATGGGCGGCGCGTTCGCCACGATGGACGCGACCGATCTCGGCGGCACCGCGATCTCCGCAGCGCTCGACCGCTCCGGCGTCGACCCCGAGCAGGTCGAGAGCATCTCCTACGGCCAGGTCCTGCAGGCCGGTCAGGGCCAGATCCCCTCGCGCCAGGCGCAGATCAAGGCCGGCGTCCCCAAGGAGGTGCCCTCCGAGACCGTGAACAAGGTCTGCGCCTCGGGCATGCGCTCGGTCGGGCTGCTCGACCAGGCGGTGCGCGCCGGCGACATCGGCGTCGGGGTCGGCGGCGGCATGGAGTCGATGTCGAACGCTCCCTACCTGCTGCCGGGCGCGCGCTTCGGCTTCCGGATGGGCGACGTCACCGCGGTCGACGCGATGACCCACGACGGGCTCACCAACCCCTTCACCGACAAGCAGATGATCAACGAGGCCAGCGAGGTCGGCAACGAGCTCGAGATCACCCGCCCCGACCTCGACCGCTTCGCCGTCCGCTCCCACGAGCTCGCCGCGAAGGCGACCGACGAGGGCCTGCTCGCCGAGGAGATCGTCGAGGTCACCGTCAAGTCCCGCAAGGGCGAGACCGTGGTCGGCGCCGACGAGGCGATCCGCCCCGACACGTCGATCGACACGCTCGCGAAGCTGAAGGGAATCGGCGGCCCCGACGCGACCCACACCGCCGGCAACTCCCCGGGAGTCAACGACGGCGCCTCCGCCGTCGTGGTCGCCTCCGAGGACTGGGCGCAGGCCAACGGCAAGGAGGCTCTCGCCACGATCATCGGCTACGGCATGATCGGCGACGACTTCCCGTACCTGGCGAGGACCCCGGCCAAGGCCGCCGAGCAGGCGCTCGCGAAGGCCGGCCTCACCGCCGCCGACGTCGACCTCTGGGAGATCAACGAGGCCTTCGCCTCCGTCGCCCTCAACTCGGTGCGGATGCTCGGCGTCGACGAGGACAAGGTCAACGTGAACGGTGGCGCGATCGCGCTCGGCCATCCGATCGGCGCCTCAGGCGGGCGCATCATCGGCGCGCTCGTGCACGAGCTCCAGCGTCGCGGCGGCGGCGTCGGTTGCGCGGCCATCTGCAGCGGCGGCGGCCAGGGCGACGCGATCCTGATCAGGGTCTGAGCGGCGCCAGCTCGGCGTCCTCGTCGGCTCGCGGCCCTCGAGGCCGCGTCGCCTCCTGCGTCCTTGATCTGACGGCGCTCAGCCTCCTGATCCCGATCAGGGTCTAGTCCCCTGGAAGAAAACCGCGCGCTGCTCCGTCAGGGGGGCATGCGTCGCCTCGTCTGCCTCATGGTCCTGTCCACACTTGCGCTCGGCGCGCTCGCCTCCTCCGCCTCGGCGGACATCTCGGCGATCGCCTTCAGCCGGAGCGCCTCGAAGGACGCGGGACGCCACACCGCTGCCGGCTCGTGGGCGATGCCGGCGGCCGGAGGGACGGCGACGATGCTCGCCGACGGGTTCACTCCGGTCCTCGCACCGGACGGCCGGAGCCTCGCCTACGTCGCGGATGACGAGGACGGGCGGTCCCTCTCGATCATGGTCTCCGAGGTCGACGGGTCGAAGCCGGTCGTCGCCCTCGGCGGGCTCGAGGGGTTCTACGGGCGCTACGCCTTCAGCGGCAGCCAGGTCGCGGTCGGCGCGATCGATGCTGGGGACTATCGGGCGACCGCGCTCACGGTGGCCAACGCGGACGGGTCCAACCGCCGCATCGCCTACACGGCGCCGGAGAACTACGAGGTCGTCGGGCCGGCCATCTCTCCAGACGGGGGAGAGGCGATCCTCCAGCTCCTCGGGGATGGCGGCCTGATCGAGCTCGCGGTCGCCAGGCTTGACGGCTCCGGCTCGACGGGGCTCGGGATCGAGGGAGCAAGCCCCACCTACTCGCCGGACGGCTCCCGGATCGCCTACTTCGACTGCATTCGGATCTCCCCCGCCAGCAACCGCTCGCAGTGCGATCTCTTCGTAGCGAACCGGAACGGGACGGGCGCCGTCAACGTCACCAACACACCGGGCCTCGACGAGCTCGACCCGGCGTTCTCACCTGACGGGTCGAAGCTCGCCTTCGAGGTCGGAGAGCACACGATCACCGACCCTGAGGGCGTGGCGACGTTCATCTCCTCGAGCATCTCGACCATCAACGTCGACGGCACCGGCAGGGCCGACCTGACGGGTGCGCTTCCCGGCGAGGAGTACGGACCGAGCTGGGCGAACGTCGCCTCCCTGCCGAAGCCGCCCCCCGACCCCTGCAAGGTCGCCAAGAAGGGCATCAAGAAGGCGAAGAAGCGGTTCGTGAAGCTGCGCGAGAAGGATGCGCCGGCGAAGAAGGTCGCCAAGGCGAAGGCGAAGATCAAGGAGGCCAAGGTCGCGGCGAAGGACGCGTGCCGCTGATCCTCGGGCGCCCGCTCTAGCCTTCGCCGGTGGACGAGCCCCGCGGAGCGGCCTTCTTCGACCTCGATCGGACCCTCATGTCCGGCTCGAGCGGCGCGCAGTTCGGCCGCGCGGCGTTTCGCAGCGGCATGGTCTCGCGGGGGCAGATGACGCGGTGGGGGATCGCCCATCTCCGCTTCCGGTTGTTCGGGGCGAGCGACGAGGAGACGGACGAGCTCGTCGAGCAGATCCGCCAGCTCCTCGCCGGAGTGCCCGAGCGGGACCTGAAGCGGATGGTCCCCGACCTGCTCGCCGGGATCCTGCCGCGGATCTACCCGCAGATGCTCGCTGAGGTTCGCTCCCACCAGGACGCGGGGCGGCCCACCTTCATCGTCAGCGCCGCGAGCCACGGCGTCGTCGAGCTGCTCGCCCGGGTGCTCGACATGGAGGGCGGGATCGGCAGCCGCTACGAGGTCGACGCAGACGGCAACTACACCGGCGAGATGGTCGACGGGCTCAACTACGGGGCGCAGAAGATCGGGCCGATGCGCGAGTTCGCCGACCTCCCACGGGATCGACCTCGACGCGAGCTGGGCCTACTCCGACTCCGCCTCCGACCTGCCGATGCTCGAGCTGGTCGGCCACCCCGTCGCGGTCAACCCCGACGCCGAGCTTCTCGCCCGTGCCCGCGAGCGCGGCTGGCAGGTGATGCGGTTCGAGCGCCTCGGCCGTCGCCTCGCGGTCGGCGGCGCGGTCGCGCTGGCCGCGGTCCTCGGGGGAGCGGGGAGCTGGGCCGCAGCCCGTCGCGGCGCAGCGACCCGCCGCTGAATAGGTTTCGCCCATGGATCGCTCCGAGCTGCTCGCCGCGGGCATCGCCCGTCAGGCCGAGCTGGTTGCTGACGGCACCGTCTCCTCGCGGGAGCTGACCGAGGCCTGCCTCGAGCGGATCGAAGCGCTCGAGCCGAAGCTGAACGCCTTCAGGGTGGTGCTCTCCGAGCGGGCGCGCGAGCGTGCCGACGAGGCCGACCGGCAGATCGCAGCGGGTGAGCGCGCGCCGCTCCTCGGCGTGCCGATCGCGATCAAGGACGGGGTCGACGTCGCCGGCGAGCTGACCACCCATGGGACCCTCGGCTTCACGACCGTCGCGACCGAGGACGCCGCCCAGGCGGCGAAGCTGCGCGAGGCGGGAGCCGTGCTGATCGGGAAGACCAACCTTCCGGAGCTGGCGATCTGCGGATTCACCGAGACCGAGGCGTGGGGGATCACCCGCAACCCATGGGACCCGTCGAGGAGCACCGGCGGCTCGTCCGGCGGCTCCGGGGCCGCGGTCGCGGCGCTGATGGTCGGTGCCGCCTCGGCATCCGACGGCGGCGGTTCCATCCGGATCCCCGCCGCCAACTGCGGCCTCTTCGGGCTCAAGCCGCAGCGCGGGCGCGTCAGCCTGATGCCGCACCGCGAGCACTGGTACGGGCTCTCGGCCAACGGCTGCCTCAGCCGCCGCGTCGCCGACTCGGCGCTGTGGCTCGACGTCGTCTCCGGCCGCGTCGAGGGCGACGCCGACACCCCGCCGCCGGTCGAGTCGTTCGCCGCGGCGGCCGCGACCCCGCCCGGCAGGTTGAGGATCGCCGCGACGACGAAGCCGCCGCGAGGGCCGCTCCCTCCGAAGCTCGACGATCGCGTCGTGGCAGCGTTCGAGGCGACGAAGGAGGCGCTGCGCGGGCTCGGCCACGAGGTCGTCGAGCACACGCCCGACTGGGGGAACCTCGGCAACGACTTCGTCCCCCGCTACCTCAAGGGGATCGCGCAGGACGTCGCCGCGGTCGAGCACCCCGAACGGCTCGAGCCGCGCACCCGCGGTTTCGCGAAGCTCGGCCGCGCGATCCCGGACCGCTCCCTGCAGACCGCGCTGCGGCGCCAGGGCGAGTTCGTCGCCCGGGTCGGCGCGACCTTCGACGACTTCGATGTGATCCTCACTCCGACCACCGGTGAGCCCGCCGTCGAGATCGGCCGCTGGGCAGGCCGGGGCGCGCTGCGTACTCTGCTCGGCATGGCTCGCACCTATCCCTACACCCCCGTCTGGAACCACCTCGGCAACCCGGCGGCGTCGATTCCCGCTCCCGTCCCCGCCGGCGCGCTCCCGGTCGGGATGACCATCGCCGCAGCGCCCGACCGCGACGAGCTGCTGATCTCGCTCGCCGCGCAGATCGAGGCCGAGACGGGCTGGGCCGACCGGCTCCCGGAGCTGGCGTCGTGAAGGCCGTCGCGGTCGCCCCCGGAATGACCCTCGAGGTCCGCGACGTCCCCGACGCCGAGCCCGGCGAGGGCGAGGTCGCGATCCGGGTCGAGGCGTGCGGCATCTGCGGCTCCGACCTCCACATGCTTCCGTCGGGCGCCCTCCCCGAGGGCTCGATCATGGGCCACGAGTTCGCCGGTGTCATCACCGCGCTCGGCGCCGGGGTCTCGGGTTGGGATCTGGGCGATCGCGTCTGCGTCTATCCCTTCCCGCCGATCGACCGGCTCGACATCGCCGCGTCGATGGCGGGCGGTATCGGTCTCGGGACGAACGACGGCGGCTACGCCGAGTCGGCTGCCGTCCCCGCCGAGATGCTCTGGCGGATCCCCGACGACGTCGAGCTGTCCCATGGTGCGCTGGTCGAGCCGTTGGCGGTCGGCATCCACGGCATCG
The DNA here is from genome assembly GCA_963740845.1 of uncultured Solirubrobacterales bacterium. Lineage (GTDB taxonomy): Bacteria > Actinomycetota > Thermoleophilia > Solirubrobacterales > 70-9 > RHKX01. Next base: position 140,400 of record CAVUFM010000012.1, on the reverse strand, counting down.
ACGTCTCCGGAGCCCAACCCGGCCAGGGGGTCTGCGTCCTCGGCTGCGGGCCGATCGGGGCGATGACGGTCGTCGCGCTGCGCGGCCGCGGCTTCGATCACATCGTCGTGGTCGAGCCGAACGAGCAGCGCCGCGAGCTGGCGCTGAAGCTCGGCGCCACCGCCGCGGTCCCGCTCGACGGCGTTCACGAGGCGATCATCGAGGCGTTCGACGGCGGCCTCCCCGAGGTCGTGATCGAGTGCGCCGGCCACGTCTCCGCGCCCGGCCTCGCGATCGAGCTCCTCGCGCCCGAGGGCACCGTCGCGCTGGTCGGGATGCTCGCCGAGCCGGTGGAGATCTCCCAGCTGAACGTGATGCTCAAGGAGGCGAAGCTGCATGGATCGTTCGCCTACCGCCCCGCGAACTTCGACGAGGCGGTCGAGATGATCGCCGCCGGGAAGGTCCCGGCTGACGACCTGATCACCTCCCGCATCGAGCTCGGCGGGGTCGCCGACGCGTTCGAGGAGCTGCTGACGCCCGGCACTCCCCAGCTCAAGATCCTGATCGAGCCCGCCCGCTAGACCGCTCCCCGGGGGTGGAGCGAGAGGGCACGCGGTAGCCTCCGCGCATGCCGATCGACCAGCGTGCGAGCGAACGGGACGTGCCGTTCGAGACCCTCTCCGGGCATCCGATCAACGCCCTCTACACGGCGGATGATCTGAGCGATCACGACGCCGAGCGCGACGAGGGCCGCCCCGGCGAGTTCCCCTACACGCGCGGCGTCTACGGGTCGATGTATCGCGGGCGCCTCTGGACGATGCGCCAGTTCGCGGGGTTCGGGACGGTCGAGGAGACCAACAAGCGCTTCCGCTACCTGCTCAACCACGGCCAGACGGGCCTCTCGACCGCCTTCGACATGCCGACCCTGATGGGGCTCGACTCCGACCACGAGCGCTCCTTCGGCGAGGTCGGGGTCGAGGGCGTCGCGCTCGACACCGTCGACGACATGGAGACCCTCTTCGACGGGATCCCGCTCGACGAGGTCACGGTCTCGATGACGATCAACGCGCCGGCCGCGATCCTGCTCGCCTTCTACGTCGTCGCCGCCGAGGAGAAGGGCATCCAGCCCCATGAGCTCGGCGGCACGATCCAGACCGACATCCTCAAGGAGTACATCGCTCAGAAGGAGTGGTGCTTCCCGGTCGAGCCCGCGATGCGCCTGGTCACCGACATGGTCGAGTGGTGCTCTCACGAGATGCCGCGCTGGCACCCGATCTCGATCTCCGGCTACCACATCCGCGAGGCCGGATCGACCGCCCAGCAGGAGCTCGCCTTCACCCTGAAGAACGGACTCACCTACGTCGAGCGCGCGGTCGAGCGCGGACTTGACGTCGACGAGTTCGCTCCCCGCCTCTCCTTCTTCTTCAACGCGCACATCGACTTCTTCGAGGAGATCGCCAAGTACCGCGCGGCTCGCCGGATCTGGGCGCGGGAGCTCCGCGACACCTTCGGGGCGACGAACCCGAAGTCGATGCTGATGCGGACCCACACCCAGACGGCCGGCGTCAGCCTCACCGCGCAGCAGCCGCTGGTGAACATCGTCCGCACGACGATCGAGGCCATGGCCGGCGTGCTCGGGGGGACCCAGTCGATGCATACGAACTCCTTCGACGAGGCCCTCGCCCTGCCCACCGAGGACGCGGTCCGGATCGCGCTCCGGACCCAGCAGGTGATCGCCCACGAGTCCGGGATCACCAACACCGCCGACCCTCTCGGCGGCTCCTACTTCGTCGAGAAGCTGACCGACGAGATGGAGGCCGCGGCCTACGACTACTTCGCCCGGATCGACGAGCTCGGCGGGATGGTCGCCGCGGTCGAGTCGAACTTCCCCCAGCGCGAGATCGCCGACGCCGCCTTCGAGCACCAGGCCGCTCTGGAGAACGGCGAGCGGGTGATGGTCGGCGTCAACGCCTTCCGGACCGAGGACGACGAGCTCACCGAGATCCACCGGCCCGACCCCGCCGCCGAGCAGCGCCAGCGCGAGCGGCTTGCGCGGACCCTCGGCGATCGCGACGTCGCCGCCGCCGAGGCCGCGCTCGAACGTCTCCGCGACGCGTCGGCGACCGAGCAGAACCTGATGCCGCTGCTCCTCGACTGCGCCCGCGCGCGGGTCACCGAGGGGGAGATGATCAAGGCCATGCAGTCGGTCTTCGGCACCTACACCGAGACGCCCGTCTACTAGCTAGATACCTTCGATCCCTCGGCCCTTCGGGCCTCGGGATCCCGCTCAATCAGCCGTTGGTGTCCATCGGCATCGCGGCGTCGAGAGTCGAGAGCGGAACTCCTGCAATCAGGCGTGAATCGGCGGAATGTAGCCCGATCTGGGAACGATCTTGCAGGGTCACGCTTGACGCTCACACGTCGCTAACAATCGACTTAAGGTGCCCGGCTTCATGCCTGCACCACAGATTCGACTTCTCGCCGCGACCTTCGCTCTCACGATCGTTCTTGCGCTGCTGCTGGTCGCCGTCGCGAACGCCTCGGGTACCTCCGATAGCCTCGCGCTACGGCGGCCACGGCCAGAACATCGACAAGCGCCACAAGGAGGTCTACGACCACCTCTGGAGGCGGATCGTCTCCCCGAAGAACAAGCGCTGGTCCCGCCGCGTCGCCGCGTGCGAGTCCGGCCGCGACGCCGATGCCATCGGCGCGGACGGCCTCTACCGCGGCGCCTTCCAGTTCTCTCTCTCGACCTGGCGCAGCTCCCCGCGGAGCCCCGGCGGCGACCCGATCGCCTTCAGCTACCGGACCCAGGCGTTCGTCGCCGTCCGGCTGAAGATGAAGGCCGGCTCGAGCCCCTGGCCCAACTGCGGCTGACCGGTTCGCGGGATCCGATGCGGGGTAAGGGATCGCCATGAGCGATTTCGAAGTGGTCCGAAGCGATGTCGAAGGCTGGGACGTCCGCCGCAGCGGCGAGGCCCAGGCCCTCTCCAACTACGCGACGCGGGAGCTGGCCGAGGAGGCCGCCCGCAAGCAGCAGGAGGCCGAGGCCCAGAGCGGTAGCGACGCCGACCCGATCGACGTCCGCCAGGACGTCTTCTCCGAGGGCCCCAACGAGGAGCTGAACGCGAGGAAGACCCTGCTCGGCACCGGCGCCGTGCTGGTCGGCGTGATCGTCCTGATCATCGTCATCGCCGTCCTGGTCTCCGTGACCGGCTTCGGCGTCGGCGACTGACCGCCGCCACGCCCCGCTCCCTCGGGGTCTCCTGCCGCGCCGACCCGGGTACCCTTCCGCGCATGAGCGAGCGCAAGATCAGGGTCGTTGTCGCCAAGCCCGGCCTCGACGGCCACGACCGCGGAGCGAAGATCATCGCCCGCGCCCTGCGCGACGCGGGCATGGAGGTCATCTACACGGGCCTTCACCAGACGCCCGAGCAGATCGCCGCGACGGTGATCCAGGAGGACGCCGACGCAGTCGGCCTCTCGATCCTCTCCGGCGCCCACATGACGCTCGTTCCCAAGATCGTCGAGATCCTGCGCGAGCAGGACGCCGGCGAGGTCCTCGTGACCGTCGGCGGGACGATCCCCGCCGACGACATCCCCGAGCTGAAGAAGCTCGGTGTCGCGGAGGTCTTCACCCCGGGTGCGCCGACCGACGACATCGTCGAGTTCCTGCGCTCGCGCGTCGGCGCTGCGGCTTAGCTGCTCTTCCTTTGCGCGGGCGGGGGCGGGAAGGGGTCCCTCCGGCCTCGGCGGCTGGCCGGCCGAATTTCAGGGTTCGAACCGCTTCCCCGAACGCCGCCTCGTGAGTGCCGGATGGACCCCTTCCCGCCCCCGCCCGCTGCCGTCACCGGCTGGGCCCTTCTGCTTGTAAGGGGCAGGCTGCGTGATTGCTGCCCGGAGGCCGAAGCGTGGGAGCCAGTCTGCGTGATCGCTACCGGAATACGGGAGTGATTCCGCCGAGTGGGTCACGCCGCGGAGGTTGTCGCGCCAGTCGGCGTGATCGCGACCGAATACGGGCGTGATTCCGCCGAGTGGGCCGCGGCGCGGAGGTTGTCGCGCCAGTCGGCGTGATCGCGACCGAATACGGGTGCGATTCCGCCGAGTGGGCGCGATCGCCGCCCGCCCGGACCCTCTGCCGGGATTCGCTTCGGATAGCGGAGCAAATTCCAGCCGCACGCCCTGAGCGACGCAACGGCCGACCCCCGCCACCTCCCATCGCACCTTCCCCAGCCCCAAGCGCCGGCAGCTGGCCACGTCCCAGCGTCAGCCCCGCAAAGGCCCGCCCCAGATTCCCCTCGCAACCGCTCCAAGGTCCGAGCGGCCAACAGGCGGGCCGGGGGCGGGGAGGGGTCCGCCCGGCACTCACGAGGCGGCGTCTCACGGCGACGGCTCGCCCCCGCCAGAGCCCGCCGTCCGCCGCCGAGGCCGGGAGGACCCCTGCCCGCCCCCGGCCCGCCACGCCTCCGACTACCTGATCCCGATCCCCTTCGCGCAAACCAGGCTCGCCCGGAACTGCGCCGGGCTCACCGGGTCCAGGTTGCGCACGCCCACGTAGTAGTTGCGCCGGGAGTTCGCGTACGGCGGGAACGGGTTCGCGCGGGAGAGCATCGTCACGACGACCTGGGCCGGAGCGGGAGGGGCGATGATGCCGCCGTCGAGCGCGATGCCCTGCGACTTGCCGCACGAGAGCACCGCGATGCGGCTCGAGGCCGGGTCGACCGTCACCGGCTCGCTCGTCACCAGGTCGTTGATCGACGGCCGCTTCGACTTCCGCGGCTTCGAGGCGACGCCTTCGCCGGGCGCCGCCCGCTCGGGGACGGGGGCGTCCGTGGCCAGTCGCATCGGCGGGTGGGCGGGGCGCTGGGTCGCGAAGCTCTCGGCGACAGCCGGCGCGGGGTCGCGGCCGAGCGCGAGGATCGCGATCACGACGACCGCCGCCACCGCGATCAACGTCGCGCCGAGGAGAGCCTGCTTGCCACCCGCCATCCGTCGCCGAAGCTATCAGCAGGCACCTCGCTGGAGCGCCGGACCCGCGACCGATTGACTAGTCAGTCAACGGGAGGAGTCAGTACCATTCCGGGCCGCAAGTCCCTACTTCCCGTCTGTGGAGGCACCCACTTTGAAGATCTGTTGTCTTGTCAAGGAGGTGCCGGACGCCGCTGTTCAGAAGCGGATTGATTCCGGTACCAAGCGGCTCGACCGCTCCGGCGAGCGGAACCTGAACCCGTTCGACACCCACGGCATCGAGGCTGCGATGCAGATTCGTGAGGGCGGTGAGGTGGAGGTCGACGAGATCGTCGCCGTCACCATGGGCCCTGACACCGCTGCACGCGCCCTCCACAAGGCTGTGGCCCTCGGCGCCGACCGCTCCGTCCATCTCTCCGACGACGCCCTCTCCGGCTCCGACGTCTGCGCGACGGGCTACGCCCTCGCGAAGGTGCTCGAGTCCGAGTCGCCCGATCTGGTCCTCCTGGGCCAGCAGTCGGACGACGGCGAGTGCTACACGATCGGCGCCGTCGTGGCCGACCACCTGAAGATGCCCTCGCTCACGCAGGTCATCCAGATGGACGTGACCGAGGGCAAGCTCCGTTGTCAGCGTCAGGCCGAGTACGGCTACGACACCGTCGACATCGAGCTTCCGGCCGTGATCAGCGTCGGTGACGCGATCAACGAGCCGCGCTACCCGTCGCTGAAGGCGATCATGGGCGCGAAGAAGAAGCCGCTCGACACCAAGGCCACCGGCGACGTCGGCATCGAGGCCGACCGCGTCGGCGAGGCCGGCTCCCGCACCGCAGTCCTCGCGATCAACCCGCCCGCTGAGAAGCAGGCCGGCGAGGTCATCGAGGACGAGGACACCAACGAGACGGTCGAGAAGATCGTCGCTTGGCTCGACGAAAGGAAGCTGATCTAGATGGCAGGCATCCTGGTTTACGCCCTCCATTCCGACGAAGGCGAGTTCAACAACAACTCCCTCGGCGCGATCTCCGAGGCCGCCAAGCTGGTCGGCGAGATCGGTGGCGACACCTCCGTGGTCGTCGTCGGCGACGTCGACGACGCGGCCGCTGCCGGTCTCGGCAAGTACGGCGCCACCAAGGTCTACCGGGCCAAGTCGGTCCCGGAGGGTCTCGCGCAGCCGATCGTCGACGCGATGGCGAAGGTCATCACCGAGAACGACATCTCCTACGCCCTGTTCGGCGGCGGACTGCTCGGCTTCGAGATCGGTGCCGGCCTGACGGCCCGCCTCAACGCCGGTGTGACCATGGAGGTCACCGCGGTCAAGACCGACGGCGGCAAGCTCGTCGCCGAGCGCCCGGTCCTGCAGGACTCGGCGATCGTCGACGTCGGCTACGTCGGCGAGCCCGGCGTGATCATCGGTCGCCTGAACGCGTTCGACATCAACGAGTCGGGCGGCGGCGACGCCGAGGTCATCGACATCGACGTCGAGCTCTCCGAGTTCTCCACGAAGGCCACCATGGTCACCCGTGGCGAGTCCGGTGACACCGGCGGCGTCGACATCGCCGACGCCGACATCCTCGTCGGCTCCGGCCGCGGTTTCGGCGGCGAGGACAACCTCTCCGTCGCTCGCGACCTCGCCTCCGCCCTCGGTGGAGAGGTGGCCGCGACGCGCGCCATCGTCGACGCCGGGTGGATCCCCTACGCGACGCAGATCGGCCAGACGGGCAAGACCGTCGCTCCGAAGCTGTACCTCGCGGCCGGCATCTCGGGCGCGATCCAGCACAAGGTCGGCATGCAGAACAGCGAGAACATCCTCGCGATCAACAAGGATCAGAACGCGCCGATCTTCGAGTACGCCGACCTCGGCGTCGTCGGCGACCTCCACAAGATCCTGCCGAAGCTCACCGAGGCCATCAAGGCCAAGAAGGGCGCGTAGAGAAGACATGGGCGTAGCACCGAGCGAGTACCCGCCGCCGTTCGAGCACACCGACTACATCGGTCCCCCGACCGATGCCGAGGAAGAGCGCCTCGAAGTCGGAGTCGCGATCGTCGGCGGCGGGCCCGCCGGGCTCGCCTGCGCGAACCGGCTCATGCAGCTGCTCGAGAACGAGCCTGAGCTCACCGAGCAGCTGGGTGAGGTCCCGGTCGCGGTCGTCGAGAAGGGCAAGGTCTGCGGAGCGCACCTGCTCTCCGGCGCCAACATGGTGCCGTCGGCGATCCAGGAGCTGTACCCGGACGAGGGTCCGGACGACTGGCCGATCTACCAGGAGGTGGAGGACGACGCGGTCATGCTTCTGACGAAGAAGCGTGCGCTGCCGCTCGTCCCGATGCCGCCGAACTTCAGGAACCACGGCAACTACACGATCTCCGTCTCCAAGCTCGGCCGTTTCCTGGCCGAGCGGGCGGAGGAGGCCGGCGCCTACATCCTCACCGAGACCACCGCGGACAAGCTGCTGGTCGAGGACCGGATCGTCCGGGGCGTCCGCTCCGGCGACAAGGGCCGCGACCGCGAGGGCAAGGAGCTCGGCAACTTCGAGCCCGGCTCCGACCTGATGGCGAAGGCCACCGTCCTCGCCGAGGGCACGCTCGGCCACCTCTCCTACTCGGCGCTCGACTACTACGACCTGCGCGGCGAGGATCCGCAGCGCTGGGAGCTCGGCGTCAAGGAGATCTGGGAGGTCCCCGAGCCGCTGACCAAGGTCATCCACACGATGGGCTGGCCGCTCCGCAAGAGCGCCAAGTACAACGAGTTCGGTGGCTCCTTCATCTACCCGATGGGGGAGAACAAGCTCTGCATCGGCATGGTGATCGGCCTCGACTACACCGACGCCACCGTCTCCTGCCACGACCTGCTGCAGGAGCTCAAGACCCACCCGTACATCAAGAAGCTCCTCGAGGGCGGCAAGCGCGTCGGCTGGGGCGCCAAGACGATCCCCTCCGGCGGCTACTTCGCGATGCCGAAGAAGCTCGCCGTCCCCGGGATGATGATCTGCGGCGACGCGGCCGGGATGGTCAACATCCCGACGCTGAAGGGCGTCCACTACGCGATGCACGCCGGCATCTACGCCGCCGAGTCCATCGTCGAGTCGCTGAAGGCCGACCCGCAGTCCGTCGACTTCTCCAACTACGAGGAGAAGGTCCGCGGCTCGCTGATCGAGAAGGACCTCTACCAGTCGCGCAACATGCGCCAGCCCTTCGACAAGGGCTTCTTCGTCGGCGGGGCGATCGCCTCGGCGATGACGATCACCAAGGGCGCCTTCCCCGGCGGCCACTGGGATCAGGAGCCGGACGACGACCACGAGATGTCGCTCGGCAAGGGCTCGCAGAGCTACCCCAAGCCCGACGGCGAGCTCACGTTCGACAAGCTCGGCTCGGTGTTCCTCTCCGGCAACGCCACTCGCGACGACGCGCCGAACCACGTGAAGATCCAGCGGCACGTGCCGCGCGAGATCGCGCAGACCTGGGTCTCCATGTGCCCGGCCGCCGTCTACGAGATCCCCGAGGATCAGCTCGAGAGCGGCGCTGCAACCGTCGACCTCAACGTCGTCCCCTCCAACTGCGTCCAGTGCGGTGCGATCACCGCCAAGGGCGGGAGGCTGACGATGCCCGAAGGCGGCGACGGGCCCCTCTACCAAGAGGTCTGACGGCCCGGCAGGCGCGATGCCGGCGTCCTCGTCGGCTCGCGGCCCGGGACCCTTCGCCTCTTGGTCCTTGGCATCGCGGCTGCCGGACTCGTCAGGGTCGACTAGCCGTGGAACCCCTTCCGCAGCTTCAGGCCGGTGCCGCGCAGCACGGTCTCGGTGCCGAACCGCTCGCGGAGGTCGTCGATCGCCGCGTCCAGCGGCGCGGTCGCGGGGCCGAACAGCGGTAGCTCCATCTGGACCCCCGCGAACCCCTCGTCGAGGTTCGAGACCGTGACCCCGACGAGCGTGATCCCGCGCTCGACGATCAGCGGCCGCGCCTCGTCGAGGAGCGCCCGCGCCGCCGCCCGGATCGGATCGGTCGCGTCGGTGGCCCGGGGGAGGGATCGGGAGCGGGTCGAGCGCGTGTAGTCGGCGAACCGGAGGCGGAGGACGACGGTCCGCCCGGCGCGGCCGGCGCCGCGAAGGCGCCGCGTGACGCGATCGACGAGCCGGTCCAGGGTGCGCTCGACCTCGTGGCGGGAGTGCCGCCCGCGGCCGATCGCGGCCTGCGAGCCGATCGAGCGCCGGCCGCGGCGCGGTCGCACCCGGCGCTCCTCCCGGAGGTTGGCGAGCGCGTGCAGGTGGCTTCCGGAGTGCTTGCCGAGGGCCGCGATCAGCGACCCCTCGGGGATCGCGGCGAGGTCGCCCACGGTCCGAACGCCGAGCCGGTGGATGCGCTTCGCCGTTGCGTCGCCGACTCCCCAGATCGCCTCGACCGGCAGCGGGTGGAGGAAGTCCCGCTCGCTCCCGGCCGCGACGACGAGCAGGCCGTCGGGCTTCGCCGCCCGGCTCGCCATCTTCGCCAGGGTCTTCGAGCGCGCGACCCCGACGCTGATCGGCAGGCCGAGCTCCTCCCGCACGTCTCGCCGCAGCCTGGCCGCGATCCACTCCGGCGGTCCCGGCGATCCGCTCCAGCCCGCGTCACGTCGAGGAAGGCCTCCTCGAGGGAGAGGCCCTCGACGGTCGGCGCGGTCCGGCGGAACAGCGCGAAGAGCTCGCGGCTGACCGCGACGTACTCGTCGAAGTGGGGCTCGACGAAGATCGCCTCGGGGCAGAGCCGGCGGGCCGTCGAGGCGGCCATCCCGCCCTTGACCCCGTACGCCTTCGCCTCGTAGCTCGCCGCCATCACGACGCCCGGTCCGACGATCAGCGCCTTCCCGCGGAGGGAGGGATCGAGCCGTTGCTCGACCGACGCGAAGTACGAGTCGACGTCGGCGTGGAGGATCGATGGCTCGTCTCGCATCGAACGTATGTTCGTATGCGTGTCAAGGCCGGTTAGGATCGCGGTCGTGTACTCCGAGCGGCTCGCAGCTTCCGCCCCGGCCGGACCTCTCCCGGTTCCAGATGACCGCGGGGTTCATGCTCACCCCGACGCGGTTCCTCGACGCCTGCCACGCCCGCTGCGGCGACTACTTCACGCTGCTGCCGCAGGCCGACCGCAAGCTGGTGATCACCGCGGACCCGGCGGCGGTGAAGCAGGTGTTCACCGGCGACCCGAACCTGCTCCACGCGGGCGCGGGCAACATCGTCCTCGAGCCGTTGCTGGGACCCGCGTCCGTTCTCCTCGCCGACGGCGCCGAGCACATCCGCCAGCGCCGGCTGCTCCTGCCTCCCTTCCACGGGGAGCGCATGCGCGCCTACGGCGAGCTGATGGACGAGGTCGCCGAGCGGCACGTGGCCCGCTGGCCTCGGGAGGGGCGCTTCGCGGTCCTCCCGAGCATGCAGGAGATCACGCTCGAGGTGATCATGCGGGCCGTCTTCGGCTTCGAGGACGCTGATCGCCGCGACCGGATCGGCCGGCCGCTCCGCCAGGTGCTCGACTCGGTCGGGACCCGCTCGCGGGTGCTGGCGCTGGCCCTGACCCAGGGCCGCGCCGGCCGCCTCAGCCCGTGGCGCCGCTTCGCCGCGGCCCGCGCTCGAGCCGACGAGCTCCTCTTCGAGGAGATCCGCGCCCGCCGCGCGGCTCCCGACGGGGCCGACGCCGACGACGTCTTCTCGCTGCTCCTGGCGGCCCGCGACGAGGACGGTGAACCGCTCACGGACGCCGAGCTTCGCGACGAGCTCATGACCCTTCTCGTCGCCGGTCACGAGACGACGGCCACCGCGCTCGCCTGGGCGCTCGAGCGCCTCGCGGCGACGCCGCGGGTGCTCGACGAGCTGATCGCCGAGCGCGACGCCGGGGCGGGGGACGAGTACCTCGACGCCGTCGTCCGCGAGACGCTCCGCCTGCGCCCGGTGATCCCCGCGGTCGTGCGGAAGCTGCAGGCACCGATGGAGTTCGGCGGCTGGGAGCTGCCCGCCGGGGTCCACATCGCCCCGTCCATCTACCTGCTGCATCGCCGCCCCGACCTCTACCCGCAACCGCTCGAGTTCCGCCCGGAGCGATTCCTCGGCGACGGCAGGCCGGGGACCTACGAGTGGATCCCGTTCGGCGGCGGCGTCCGCCGCTGCCTCGGCGCCAGCTTCGCGACCCTCGAGATGAAGGCGGTGCTGGGAGCGGCGCTTCGCCACGTCCGCCCGCGGGCCGCCCGCCGCGGACGCGACGAGGGCACGACGCGCCGCGCGATCACCTTCGCGCCCGCGCGCGGCGGGCCGGATCCGCCTCGAGCCGAGGCGGCCTTCGCCGGCCCTGAGGCGCATCTCCACCGCCGGCCGCGCTGGACATCCGGCCACCTCGGTGGTTGAAGGCCGACGATTTGGTGAATGACCTAGCCGTACCCAACGGAAGGAGAGCTCATATGTCAATCGTGACCATCCTGGTCGATCATCGTCCTGATCCTGCTCGCGATCTACCTCTTCAAGCGGGTTTAGCCGAGCAGCCGACGAGGTCGCCGGGCGATCGGAGACGAACTCCGAGATCGCGTCCGGCGACGGCCTCCGGATCGTCGAGCGGGACGAAGGTCCTGCCGCCGGGCACCACCACCAGCCGCGCAGTCCGGGATCAGGCTCCTCCAGCCTGCGGGCGTCCTCGATCGTGAAGAACCGGTCGGCGTCTCCCCAGACGAGCAGCACCGGGATCTTCAGCTCGGGCAGGCGCCGAGCAGCCTCCATCGTCATCGCGGGATCCGCGGAGACGAAGAACGCGACGCCGTCCCGGCGAACGCCCTCGTCCTCGATCTGAGGGCGAGTCCAGGCGACCGTCAGCGCGTCGTCGATCGGACCGGCGGTCAGCGACCCGTAGGCGAGCGGCGAGTGCCGGTTGGCCTTGATCCGCATGGAGGCGGCCATCGCCGCGCCGGCCCCGGGGACCTTCAGCGCCTTCGCCATGGCCTTGAAGTGGCCCGGAGGGAACTTCTCGAAGCAGTCGCAGTTCGTCAGCACGAGCCTGCCGATCCGCTCCGGCCTCGTCGTCACGAGGATCTGGGAGACGGCGCCGCCGGAGTCGTTGCCGACGATCGTCGCTCCCTCGAGGTCCAGCGCCTCGAGGAACTCGGCGATCATCGCGACCTGCCCCGGCACGGACGTGTCGGCGCCCTCGCGCATCGCCTCCGGGGCCGAGCCCATCGGCCAGTCGGGGACGATGCACCGGTGCTCGCTCGCCAACCCCCTCGCCGTCTGCGACCACAGCAGGCCGTTGGCACCGAAGCCGTGGACGAAGACGATGGGTTCGCCCGTTCCGGCCTCCGAGTAGTGGATGGTTCCGGCGCTGAGATCGACCGAGTGCCGCTCTCCGAACTGATAGCCCTGTGTCATCGATGCCTCCGGTGGGTGACCTCAGCGGGCCGACCCGGTTAGCTTGCATACATTCACCATGTATCTAACATACAAACAACCTGTATGTCAACTCTCGATCGGAGAGCCGATGCGATGACGCCCGCCCGGACCCAGGAGGAGCGGCGAACCGCCACGCGCGCGGCCCTGATCGCCGCCGGTCGGGAGCTCTTCGCCCGCGACGGCTACGACGCTGTCAGCAGCGAGGCTCTGGTCGCCGCGGCGGGCGTGACCAGGGGAGCCCTCTACCACCACTTCGACGGCAAGCGCGGCCTGTTCGCGGCCGTGTTCGAGGAGATCGAGGCCGAGCTCGTCGGCAGGCTCGACCTGCCGGGCTTCGGCGACCTGTCCCCGCTCGACGTCCTCATCGGCTCCGTCGACCAGTTCCTCGGGATCAGCCTCGAGGCCGACGTCCAGCGCATCGCGCTCCTCGACGGGCCGGCGGTCCTCGGCTGGGAGGCCTGGTACGAGGTCGAGGCCCGGCACGGGCTGGGCCTGATCGAGGGCGCGCTCGGGGCTGCCGTCGAGGCCGGCGAGATCGCGCCGCTCCCGGTCCCGGAGATGGCGGTGATGATGCTGGGAGCCCTGATCGAGGCCGCGCTCCTGCTCGCGCGCGCGGAGGACCCCGAAGCCGCGCGGGAACGCACGGGGGAGGCGCTCCGCGCTCTGCTCGAGGGCCTGCGCCGGTAGCGCTCAGGCCGAGTCGAGTCGGACGCGGATCGCGAACGGGTCCAGCATGTGGGGGAGGTCGCGGTCGAGCCTGAGCGCTCCCGACGTCGTGACGGGGGTGAAGCGCGCGGTGAGCACCTCGAGCACCTCCTCGCCGATGCCGAGCGCGATCGACGCTCCCGGACAGCCTTGCGGTCCCCGGCTGAAGTGGTTGAAGGCGGGATCGGAGGCCGCCTCACCGTCGAGCCACTCCTCCGGGGCGAACCGGTCGGCGTAGGGAATCCGGTCGCGGTCGCGGTGGCCGAAAAGGTTCGAGATCACGACCTGGGTCCCAGCCGGGACGACGACTCCGCGGAGCTCGACGTCCTCGGTCGTCTCGCGCGAGAGCATCGGCGTCGTCGGCCAGAGCCGCATCGCCTCCTGCAGGCAGGCTCCGAGGTAGCCGCGGTTCGAGCGGGCCGCGGCGAGAACCTCGTGATCGGAGCCGACCACCGCCAGCGCCCGGAACGTGTTGATCGCGAGCGTGTCCCCGATCGCGAACAACCAGTGCGGGACCTGGCCGACGGCGTTGGTCCTGGCATCGGATGGCGCGGACGAGAATCGCGCCGCGAGGGTTCCTCGCTCCGCCCGATCGACGTGGGCGGCGATCAGGTCCTCGAGCTCGTCGACCCGGGGACCCGTCTCGCCGGGCAGGCCGTTCGCCTCCGACATCAGCTCCTCGAGCAGCTCGGTCAGCCGCTCGTCCTCAGCGGCGCCGACCCCGAGGATCAACCGCCTCGCAAGGCGTTGGAGCACCCCGTGGAACGAGTTCCAGTCGAGTTCGCCGGCGGCGATCGCGACCGGCCCGGTGAGAACCCGGTCGAGCTCCTCCTCGCAGATGGCGACCCAGCCGCGTGGCAGCTTCCCGTGGCCACGAAGAACCGCCTCCGTGAAGCGGCGGCGGTTCCGCCACAGCGCCCCGCGAGAGATCGTCACCGCATCGGGCTGGAAGGCGGCCATACCGTCGCGCTTCGCGGGCGGGTCGGAGGCATAGGGCTCGGGGGCCGCGTGGAGCACCGCCTCGACGTCCGCGGGGTCGAGCAGGAGCACGGCGTTGTCGCGAGCGACCCGCACCCAGACCGGGCTGCGCTCGTAGCTGCGGGCCATCGCGGCGAGCAGCCCGACCGCCTGGCCGTCGATCCCGGCCCTGGTCGCTGCGGCGACGGCGGTGCGCCGGCGGCGGAAGATCCCCTGGACCGCGTTGGGGATGACGACCACCGCGTTGAAGCGGAGGTTCTCGAGCAGGCTCGCCCGGGGCAGTCCGTCGCTCATCCGCCGTCCGTCGGCAAATCGAGAACGCTCACACTTGAGACCCCCAGGCCTGTAGACCGTGGCCGCCCCGGCGAGGAGGCCACCTTCTTCCTGAACCTACCGCGAAGCCACCAGCTGCGGGGATGAGCTCAGGCGTCGCAGTCGTAATCGATCCCGAACACCTGCAGCACCCGCAGCGCCGGTGGCTCGTCGATCGGGTCCTCGGCCGCCGGGATCGAGACGCGTGCTGAGTCTCCCTCGGTTCGGGTGCGGTCGCCGTTCACTCCGTCGCCGGTGATCTTGCCCGGGTCGGGGGTCGCCGTCGTGAAGAAGGCGACCTCGCCGTTCTCGCCCGGGGTGTCGGTCGTTGCGATCGCGTCCACGCAGTCCGCCCCGAACCGCGACAGGGTGATCAGCTGACCGTCGCCGTCGAGCTGGTCGAGCTCCTCCGGCGGGTCGGAGTCGTCGTTCTCGATCACCGGCTTGGCGTCGCCGGGGTCGTCCGCGAAGACGATCAACCCCTCGCCGATCGCGATCGCGTAGTCGTCGTCCCCGGCGACCCACTCGCCGTCGTCCTCGGTCAGCCCGGCCTCGGTCAAGAGGGCCTCGAAGTCCGCGGGGTCGCCCTCGATCGCGATCGCGGTCACGCCCTTGTCGCCGGCGACTCCCGCGACCCAGGTCGCGCGTCGCATCGCCTCGTCGACGATCGGCTGCGGGAACGCACCGCTGACGACGATGCCGAGCGCCGGCTTGATCTCGTCGAGGAAGACCAGATCGTGATCGTCGTTCCCGCTGGGAGGGATCGTCCCCGGCTTCATGCCGATCGACTCGCGGATGCCCGCCACGTCGGCGATCGCGATGTTGAGCGCGTCATCGCTTGGGAGGCGCGCCGCCAGTTCGATTCCCTCGCCGCGGGTCATCGACTCGGGGTCCTCGCCGCCGCCGCAGCCGGCCAGGGCGACGGCGCTGATGAGGATCGCTGCGACACGCCGCACCACCCTGTTTCGGTCCCGCCCCTCCGCCATCGGCGCAGGGTAATCGACCATCGGGCGGGGGAGGGCTGGACGGCCTCCCTAATATGAGTCGTGATGAAGACCGAGATACATCCCGAGTACGTCAACGCACACGTTCGCTGCGCCTGCGGCAACGAGTTCATGACCCGCTCCACGCAGTCCGAGATCCACGTTGAGCTCTGCGCCGCGTGCCACCCGTTCTACACCGGCAAGCAGAAGCTGGTCGACACCGGTGGTCGAGTAGAGCGCTTCAACCGTCGTCGTCAGAAGGCTTCCTAGCCGCCTGGCGAAGGGGGAGGCTCAGCCGCTGCGGCGGCGAGCCTGCCCACCGACGCCGGCAGCGGCGAGGACCTCTGCGACCGGCGCGGGTTTGGCGATCACGAACCCCTGGGCGAAATCGATGCCGTACTCGCGCAGCAGCTCGAGCGTTTCGCGCGTCTCGACGAACTCGGCGATCGTCCGTTTTCCCATTCCCTTCGCGATGGTCGCGATCGCCTGGACGACGAGCTGATCGTTCGGGCTGGACGGCAGGCGCCTGATGAAGTCGCCGTCGATCTTCACGTACTGGATCGGCAGGTGCTTGAGGTAGGCGAATGAGCCGAATCCGGCTCCGAAGTCGTCGATCGCGAACTCGCATCCGAGATTGACCAGGTTGCCGGCGAGGGTCCGCGCCTCGTGGAGGCTGTCGATGGCCGCCGTTTCGGTGACCTCGAAGATCAGCTGGTCGGGTTCGGCCCCTCCCGCGCTGAGAAGATCGGCGATGTAGGCCGGCAGCTCCGGATCGACCATCGACTGGCCCGAGAGGTTCACCTCGAGGCGGATCGCCTCTCCCGCGGCGCGGCAGGCCGCGGCCACCTCGACCGATTTGGCGACGACCCAGCGGTCGATCTCCCGGATCAGCCCGTGCCGCTCGGCGACCGGGAGGAAGTCGGCCGGAAGGGCCACATCGTTCGGCCCGTCGAGATCGGGCCGCGGCAAGCGCAGCAGGATCTCGAAGCGCCGCTCCTCCGATGTCTCGCCGAGCGCCTGGATGGGCTGCGCGTAGAGCTCGAAGCCGTCGGTGTCGAGGGCGCGGCGGATCCTCGTCGTCCATTCGAGGCGCGCCTCCATCCGAGCTCGCGCTCCGAGCTCGGAGCGGTAGACCGTCACCCGGTTGCGCCCGGACTCCTTGGCGTCGTACATCGCGACGTCGGCGTCGGAGAGCACCTCGGCCGGGTCGCCGCCGCCGGCGTGGATGGCGATGCCGATCGAAGCGGTGACCTGGAGCCGCGCACCGCCGGCGAGGATCAGGTGCTCGGCCACCTTCACCCGCAGGCGCTCCGCGGTCGCGCTCGCCTCGTCGACGCCCGTGGCCGGAAGCAGCACCGCGAACTCGTCGCCCCCGAGGCGGGCGAGCACACCCTCGCTCCCGAGCTCCTCCCGCAGCGACTGCGCGATCGAGCGGATCAGCTGGTCGCCGGAAGCGTGACCGCGGGTGTCGTTGACGTCCTTGAAGTGATCGAGGTCGAGCAGGAGCACCGCGAGGCGCCCGTCGTAGCGGGCGGCGTAGACGGCCGCCGCCGCCACCTCCTCCTCGAAGCGCCGCCGGTTCAGCAGGCCGGTGAGCGCGTCGTGGTCGGCGAGGAAGCGGAGCTGCTTCTCGTATCGGGAGCGCTCGCTGGCGTCGGAGAAGGTCACCACGGCGCCGACCGCGGCACCGTCGTCGAGGATCGGGGCGGAGTGATAGGCGACCTCGATCACCTCGCCCGTGTCGGTGAGGAGGGTCGCACGCTGATCCTGAAGCGTCTTCCCGGCGCCGATCGCCTCGAGAAAGGATTCGGCTCCCGCTCCCAGCCGCGAGGCGAAGGCCTCGCCCCGGAGCTCCTCGGTGGTCGTCTCGAGGAGTGCGGCGGCGGCGGGGTTGGCGAATCCGAGCCGGCCCTGGGAGTCGAGCTCGCAGATGCCCTCCCCGGCCGCGTCGAGGACCGCCGCGTGGAGCGCTGCTGCGCGGGCGAGCTCGGCGTCCTTGCGTACCCGCTCGGTCACGTCCTGGCTGGCTCCGACGAGCCTGATCGGGTCGCCGGAGGCGCCGACCACGACCTGGCCGCGGCAGTGCAGGTGGCGGACCTCGCCGTCGGGCCGCAGGACGCGGTGCTCGAAGTCGTAGTCGCTGTGGGAGGAGAAGGCGTCCTGGACGTAGTCGTTGACCCACCCGCGGTCCTCGGGGTGGATCGAGTCGAGCCAGAGCTCGAAGGTCGGAACCGCCGTCTCGGGGTCGCGCCCGAACAGCCGGAAGGCCTCCTGCGACCAGGTGACGACGTTGGTCGGAACGTGCCACTCCCAGATCCCGATCCCGGCGATGCGCTCGGCGTCGGCGAGCTGGGAGGCGATGCGGCGCTCGGGGCCGACATCGCGTGCGGTCAGCAGCCTGCGGCCGGCCTCGAGGCTGCTGATGTGCACCTCGACCTCGACCAGCTCGCCGTCGGAGCGCCGCAGGCGGCTGACGCCATCGGAGCTCTCGAACACCGCGGTCAGGCTCTCGCCGATGAGCCCTTCGAGGTCGCGTGCCAGGACGTCGGCGGCGGCCGGGTTCGCGGCGAGCACCCTGTCCTCGTCGTCAAGGACCAGCGCCGGATCCCGGAGCGCCCCGATCAACCTGATGTCCCCATTCCCCTTCATAGCTTGCGCGCCCGAGTTCCACGGTGAATCGAGGGACTCTGAGTGGACGAATTCTCCTACGCAGGATGTTAATCGGCTTCACCCATCGCCGAACCTGGCGCCGACCGGTCAGTATTGGACGTGTGATCGAGCAGCTCATCGAGCAGATCGAGTCCCGCTTCGCCGAGCTGGAGCGGGGGATGTCCGACCCGGATGTGATCGCGGATCGCGAGCGCTACGCGGAGGTCGGGCGCGAGTACCAGCGCCTGGGCGCCGCGAACGCGCTCGCGGCTGAGTGGCGCACGCTCACCGACGATCTCGAGGGAGCCCGCGAGCTGCTCGCCGACGAGGAGGACGAGGAGCTCCGGCGGGTCGTCGCGGAGGCTCCCGCGCGGCTCGAGGAGATCGCCGAGGAGATCCGGCTGGCGATGGTCGAGACCGACCCCAACGACGACAAGAACGTCCTCGTCGAGATTCGCGGCGGGGCGGGCGGCGACGAGGCGTCCCTGTTCGCCGGCGACCTCTACAAGATGCTCACCCGCTACGCCGAGGAGCGGGGCTTCTCCACCGAGGTCATCTCCCAGAGCGCCGCCGAGCAGGGAGGGTTCAAGGACGTCACGTTCGCGGTCAAGGGGGACGGCGCGTACTCCGTCTTCAAGTTCGAGGGCGGGACCCATCGCGTCCAGCGCGTCCCCAAGACCGAGTCCCAGGGACGGATCCACACGTCGACGGCGACGGTCGCGGTCCTCCCCGAGGCCGAGGAGGTCGACGTCGCCATCGACCCCAACGACCTTCAGATCGACGTCTACCGCTCCTCCGGCCCGGGCGGGCAGTCGGTCAACACGACCGATTCGGCCGTCCGGATCACCCACAAGCCGAGCGGCATCGTCGTCTCGATGCAGGACGAGAAGTCGCAGCTGCAGAACCGCGACAAGGCGATGCGCGTGCTGCGGGCGCGCCTGCTCGAGAAGGCGATCGCCGACCAGCAGGCCGAGCTCTCCGCCGAGCGCAAGTCCCAGGTCGGGACGGGCGACCGCTCCGAGAAGGTGCGGACCTACAACTTCCCCCAGGGCCGGGTCACCGACCACCGGATCAAGCTGACGAGCCACGCCCTCGACGAGATCCTCGCGGGCAACCTGCGTGAGTTCAGCGACGCCCTCGCCGCCGAGGAGAAGCGCAGCCGGCTCGAGGCCCAGGCCGCCGGCGCCTCGTAGATGATGGCCTCGGCTTCGCCTCGGCATCTGCCGCCGGGCCAGCGGTCGCGGGCAGGCCGTCGCCGAGGCGCTGACCTCGGCCACCGACGCGCTGCGGGCGGCCGGCGTCGACTCCCCGCGGCTCGACGCCGAGGTGCTGCTGGCGGAGGCGACGGGTCGCGATCGCGCCGCGCTTGCGGCTTCGCCGGAGAGCGGGGTGGACGCGGTGGCGGCGCGCGCGTTCGGGGGGATGGTCCGCCGCCGGGTCATGCGGGAGCCGGTCGCCTACATCCTCGGGCGCCGCGGCTTCCGCCACATCGAGCTGCGCTGCGACCGCCGGGCGTTGATCCCGCGGCCGGAGACCGAGCTGCTCGTCGAGGTTGCGCTGGAGCTGAGGCCGAGCACGGTCCTCGACGTCGGGACCGGGACCGGCGCGATCGCGCTGGCCCTGGCCGAGAGCTGCCGGGGCGTGCTCGACCCGCCGATCGCGACGAGCCTCGTCGTGATCCGCAGGTCCAGATCACAGCGGTCGACACGTCGGCGCAGGCGCTTCAGCTCGCGGCGGAGAACGTCGTGGCGATGGGGTTCGAGGAACGGGTCACCCTCGAGCTCGGGGCGCTGCCCTCGTCCCCGCGCGAGTTCGATCTCGTCGTGGCGAACCTTCCCTATGTGCGAGATGACGAGTGGCCTCGCCTCCAGCCGGAGATCACGAAGTACGAGCCGCGAGAGGCGCTCACGTCGGGGCGCCGATGGTCTCGACGCGATCCGCGGGCTGCTCGCGAGAGCTCGGGCCGGGCGGCGGGTCTGAGCGCCGACGGCCGTCGCGCTCGAGATCGGAGCCGAGCAGGGTGAGGCGGTAGCCGAGCTCGTGGGGGCCGCGGCGTTCGGCGAGGTCGAGGTGCGGAAGGACCTGGCTGGGCTCGATCGCGCCGTGATCGGCCGACGAGTGGTCTGAGAATGCGGCCATTCCGGACAGCGGGACCACTCGCGGGGGATACGGGCCGGTGAGCGAGCTCGTCTCGATCGCCGACGACGGCCCGGAGGCCGTCCGCGCCGCCCTCGAGCGGACGATCCACGGCGGCGGCGTCGCCGTGTTCCCAGCCGACGGGCTCTACGGCCTCGCCTGCGACCCGCTCCGCGCCGACGCGATCGCCCGCATCCACGAGATCAAGGGTCGCGACGACGGCAAGCCCTCGGCGGTCATGTACCTCTCACCGCTCCTGATGCGCGAGCTCGTCCCGTCGATGGGGGAGCGGACCAGGGCGGCCGCCGGCGCGCTCCTGCCGGGCCCGGCGACGCTCGTGATCGCCAACCCCGAGCGCCGCTACCCGCTCGCCTGCCGCGAGGACGCCGAGCGGCTCGGAGTCCGCCTGATCGCCGGCCCACTTGCGGGCGCGAACGTCGCCATGTTCCAGACGAGCGCGAACGTCTCGGGCGAGCCCGCCCCCTCCGCCTTCGCCGACGTCCCGGCGCCGATCGTCGACGCGGTCGACCTGGCGATCGACGGCGGGACGCTGACCGGGCTCCCGTCGACGGTGATCGACCTGACTGAGATCGAGGACGGGGGAGGGTGGAGCGATCCTCCGCGAGGGCGCGCTCCCCGAGGCCGACGTTCGCGCGGCGCTCGATCCCAGCTGACCGACGCCAGGCCCTCCGGTGAGCGCCGTGACCCCCGCAACCTGCGGGATTCCGGGTTCCAGACGCCCCCGAACCCGTTGCTACCCTCGCTCGGTGCGCATCGCCATCGGTTCAGACCACGCCGGCTACGAGCTGAAGAGCGCCGTCGCGAAGCTTCTCGACGGCGAGGGCCATGATGTCGAGGACGTCGGGACCGACTCGACGGAGTCCGTCGACTACCCCGATTTCGCCGCCGCGGCCGCCGAGATGGTCGCCGAGGGTGAGGCCGACCGCGCGGTGATCGTGTGCGGCTCCGGAGTCGGGGTCTCCATCGTCGCCAACAAGCTCGAGGGGATCCGCGCCGTCAACGCCCACGACCCCGACGAGGCCGAGATGAGCCGCCGCCACAACGACGCCAACGTGCTGACGCTCTCGGGCACCCGCCTGGGTCCCGACGAGGCCGCGCCGATCGTCGACACCTTCTTGAGCACTGATTTCGACGGCGGCCGCCACGCCCGCCGGGTGGACAAGATCGCCGCGATCGAGCGGGACCGGGACCGCCAGACCCGCTACGACAACGAGGAGGAGTGACGCTCAGATGACCGAGTTGCCCGAGGACTTCCAGACCGCGCCGATCGGTGAGGTCGACCCAGAGATCGCCCAGGTCCTCGACCGCGAGCTCGCGCGCCAGCAGAACGTGCTGGAGATGATCGCGTCCGAGAACTTCGTGCCGCAGGCGGTGCTCGACGCCGCCGGTTCGGTTCTCACCAACAAGTACGCGGAGGGCTACCCCGGCAAGCGCTACTACGGCGGCTGCGAGGAGGTCGACGTCGCGGAGGAGATCGCGATCGCCCGCGCCAAGGAGCTGTTCGGCGCCGAGTTCGCGAACGTCCAGCCCCACGCCGGCGCCCAGGCCAACAACGCCGTCTTCGCCGCCCTGCTCGAGCCGGGCGACACGTTCCTCGGCCTCGCCCTCGACCACGGCGGGCACCTCACCCACGGGATGAAGCTGAACCTCTCGGGCAAGCTCTACAACCCGGTGCCCTACCACGTGGACCGCGAGTCGCTGCTCGTCGACATGGACGAGGTCGAGCGCCTCGCCGAGGAGCACCGGCCGAAGATGATCATCGCGGGCTGGTCCGCGTACCCCCGTCAGCTCGACTTCGCCCGCTTCCGGGAGATCGCCGACTCGGTCGACGCGAAGCTGATGGTCGACATGGCCCACTTCGCCGGTCTCGTCGCCGCCGGCGAGCACCCGAATCCGGTCGAGCACGCGCACGTCGTCACGACCACCGTCCACAAGACCCTCTGCGGACCCCGCAGCGGTCTCATCCTCTGCCAGGAGGAGTTCGGCAAGAAGATCAACAGCGCGATCTTCCCCGGCAACCAGGGCGGCCCGCTGATGCATGCGATCGCCGCCAAGGCCGTCGCCCTGCGCATCGCGCAGACCGAGGAGTTCCGCGATCGCCAGCGGCGCACCATCGAGAACGCCAAGGCGTTCGCCGAGGGCCTCGAGGCCGGCGGCGTCAAGGTCCTGACGGGCGGCACCGACGTCCATCTCGTGCTCGTCGACGTCACCGTCAAGGGACTCGACGGCAGCACCGCCGAGGACCGGCTCGAGGAGATCGGCATCACCGTGAACCGCAACGCGATCCCGTTCGACGAGCGGCCGCCGATGAACCCCTCCGGACTCCGGATCGGGACCCCGGCGCTGACGACCCGTGGCCTCGGCCCCGACGAGATGCGCGAGATCGCCGACGTGATCTGCGCCGCCCTCTCCGACGACTTCGAGTCGCAGCGGGGCTCGCTCGAGGAACGGACCCGGGCGCTCACCGACGCCTTCCCGCTCTACCCGCAGATCCGGCCGTTCGCGGGCGCGAACGCGGTCTAGGCGGGAAGTCCCTGCCGCGCCAGGAGGCCTCCCTGCGAGTCTGGGTCGACTGCACGGCGGCTGCTCACCCGCTGGTCCTCCGGCCGGTGATCGAGTCGCTGCGCGAGCGCGGCCACGACGTCGAGATCACCGCCCGCAGCTACGGGCAGACCGAGGGAGTCCTCGACCGCCTCGGGCTCGAGCACGAGAGCTTCGGCTCCCACGCGGGAGCCTCGCTCCCGGCCAAGGGCGTCGCTCTCGCCGGCCGCAGCGCATCGCTCCTGCGCTGGGCGCGCCCACGCGGCTTCGATCTCGCGATCGCCCACGGCTCGGTCGACCTCGCGGTCGTCGGCTCCACCCTCCGGATCCCGCAGGCGCAGATGCAGGACTACGAGTACGCGGGCCTGCAGCGGAAGCTCGCGTGGCGCGCCGCCCGCCGCGTGATCGTCCCCGACTCGATCCCGCTCGACCGCCTCCGTGAGGCCGGCGCGAGCGAGGCCAAGCTCGTCCGCTACCCGGGTCTGAAGGAGGACTACTACCTCGCCGACTTCGAACCCGACCCGGCGATCCTGGCCGAGCTCGGGCTCCTCGAGCGCGGGGTGGAGGCGACGCGAACCGCCGACGAGCGGGTGCTCGTCGTGGTCCGGCCGCCGCCCGACACCTCCGCCTACCACGCCGACAACCCCCTGTACGAGGGCGTGCTCGACCGCCTCGCCGCCGACGAGCGGACCATCACCGTCCTCATCCCGCGCACCGACGAGCAGGGCCGCGCCGCCCGGGCCCGCGGCGACGCCGGGCTGATCGTGCCCGAGCGGGCCATCGACGCGCAGAGCCTGATCGCCTACGCCGATCTGGTCGTCAGCGCCGGCGGGACCATGAACCGCGAGGCCGTCGCCCTCGGCGTCCCGGTGCTGACGATCTTCTCCGGCCGCATGGGAGCGGTCGACGAGGAGCTGATCGCCTCGGGCCGCCTGCGCGAGCTCACCGACCCGGCTGCGCTGGTGCTCGCCAAGCGCGATCTCGATCCCGGGCCGGTCGATCCGCGCGACCCGGCCATCCTCGTCGACGGCGCGCTCGCCGCAGCGGGCGGCGCCCGAGGCAGGGTCGGGTAGTCTCGCGCCGAGGCGAGGACCTCCCCGCCGGAGCCTCTCGCTCATGCCCCAGACGATCGACGCACTGTTCGCCTTCGCGGCGGCCGCCGCAATCGCTTGGCTGCTCGTCCCCGTCGCCGAGTCGCTCGCCTGGCGGATCGGCGCGATCGACCGGCCGCGCGAGCGCTCGCTCCACGTCACCCCGACGCCGAAGCTCTCCGGGATCGCGATCCTCGTCGCGGTCTGCGCCTCCGGGGCGATCTTCCTTCCCTGGGACATGGAGACGCGCGCGATCCTGCTCGGCGCGGCGGCGATCGCGCTCGTCGGGATCATCGACGACCTGATCGACCTGCCGCCGCTCGTCAAGCTGCTCGGGCAGATCGGCTCGGCGATCATCCCGGTCTCGGCTGGGGTCACCGTCGACGTCTTCACGCTCCCGTTCATCGGCGGCGTCGACCCGTCCGCCCACACCGTCTTCGACCTGCCGGTGACCGGCCCCGTCGACATCGGCGAGCTCGGCACGGTGCTCGGGATCGTCGCCATGGCCAACGTCGTCAACCTGATCGACGGCGTCGACGGCCTCGCGGCGGGCGTCTGCGTGATCAGTGCCGCGACCCTCGCCGCCGTCGCGCTCTCGCTCGAGCGCAACCCGGCCGGGATCCTCGCGGCGATCACCGCCGGCGGGGCGCTCGGCTTCCTCCGCCACGGCTTCCCGCCCGCCTCGAGCTTCATGGGGGACACGGGGTCGAACCTGCTCGGCTACCTGCTGGCGGTCGCCGCCATCCAGGGAGCGCTGAAGACGAACGCCGTCGTCGCGCTCGCGTTCCCGATGCTCGTGCTCGCCGTGCCGATCCTCGACACCGGCTTCGTCGTCGCCAAGCGGCTCAAGTACCGGCGGCCCATCTACGAGGCGGACGCGTGGCACTTCCATCACCGGATGGCGAACATCGGCTTCTCGCAGCGGCGAACGCTCGCCTATCTCTACGGCTGGACCCTCGTGATGGCCGCCGTGGCGCTGTCGCTGCGCTTCGTTCCCTACAGCGACGATCGCGGCAACTTCGACACCGGCTGGACGATCGTGATGATCGCGGTCCTGCTGCTGGGGATCGCCGCGAGCTTCTACGTCATCTACGTGCTCGAGATCCTCAAGCTGAGGCGCTTCCGCTACCGCCAGGTCGCCGCCGCGACCGGGCCCCCCGCCGGATGCGCAGGAGGTCGACCGGGAGGTCGAGCACGAGCTCGAGACCGGCAGCTTCCGCCCGCCCGACCCGGGAACCGGGGAGTTCCCGGCAATCGACGGGGCGCGACGACAGCCACACTTAGTGCCCTCCGCCACACCATCCTTGTGCGGTCTGGTACGCCCTTGGAAACCCCATTCCGATGCGGCATTCAGGCGGCCGATGATGCGTCCGCCTATCGGGTATATTCGGCCGCCCGCAGCCCGAGTCGCCGACTTGGGAGAGAAGTTTCAGAGTCGGCCTCCACAAGCTCGGACACCCACGGAACTTGGACAACCGACACTTCGACAACCCCGGAGACCGAGACTCCTCGGACGGCCATCGCCGCGCCGCGCGCCGCGCGTCGGCCCCGGCGCCGAACGCCCGCAGGCGCAACACCTGCCCGAGTCTGGTCCTCGCCGCGCCTGGCGCATCCGGGGGGTGGAGCCGGGCTCGCCTCCGGCCGCTGACGTGCCGGTAGCCGCGCGCTCCGGGGAGACGGAAATGCTTCGCAACCTCGACATCCTCGTGCTCCTGCTCGCGCTCCCGGTCTTCATCCTCGTTGACGCGCCGATCCTCGGCTACGTCGTCGTCGCCTGCGCCTGGATCGTCGCGCGCATCGCGACCGAGCTGGCCGCCCGCCGGCGCCGCACGGCCCTCGCCGAGGGAAACCGCAACGCGGCTCTCGGCGTCACGGCGTTCGCGACCATGGGCCGCGTCTGGCTCCTCGCGGGCGCCATCCTCCTCGTCGGTCTGCTGAGCGAACGCGAGGCCGGCCTCGCCGGTGCGCTCTTCGCCCTCGTGCTCGTCACCTGCAGCCTCGGCGCCCAGTTCGCCCATCACATCCTCCACCCGGAAGCTGAGGGGTCGCTGTGAGCACCAAGAAGAAGGCCCTCATCGTCTTCGGTGGCTACGCGCTGCTGATGATCGCGATCTTCCTGATCTTCGGAAGCGACGGCAAGAACGACGAGTTCCAGCCGCAGAACGAGTTCAAGCTCGACAACTGGATCGAGATCACGATCGCCGGGATCGACATGTCGATCAACAAGGCGGTCCTCTACATCCTCCTGGCCGCGGTGATCACCTGCACCTCGATGATCTACATCGCGAGCCGCATGAAGGCCAAGCCGAACAAGACGCAGATGGCCGTCGAGATCGCCTACGACACGGTCCGCAAGCAGATCACGAACGACAACCTCGACACGAAGCTGGCCACGAAGTACTTCCCGTTCCTGGCGACGCTCTTCTTCTTCATCCTCTTCTCGAACTTCATCGGGCTGATCCCGCTTCCGACCAACACCGAGCACCCCATCGACATCTTCGGTGTCTCCGTCCCGTCGTTCGCGCTCTACGCCGCGACGGCGAACATCTCGATCCCGCTGGTGCTCACCCTCGTCGTCTGGATCCTCTACCAGGGCGAGGGCATCCGCCGTCACGGGCCGATCAAGTACCTGAAGACCTGGCTGCCGTCCGGGCTCGAGAACATGAACCCGATCGGTCAGTTCCTGATCTTCCTGATCGAGGCGATCTCGCAGTTCGTCCGGCTGATCTCGCTTTCGGTCCGGCTCTTCGCCAACATCCTCGCCGGCCACCTCCTGCTGCTCTTCATGGGCGGCGGCCTCGCCGTGCTCCTCGGGCTCGGCGCCCTCGGCGTCCTGACCTTCCCGATGGCCTTCGCCTTCTACATCTTCGAGATCGTGATCGTCGCCGGTTTGCAGGCGTTCATCTTCTCGATCCTGACCGCAATCTATCTCGGTGAAGCAACCTCCGAGAGCCACTAACCAAAGGAGTCAACACAATGGATCTCGTGCTTCTCGCACAGTCGACTGAGACGTTGACCGACGTCGGCGTCACCGACGCCGGCAAGGCCATCGCACTCGGCGTCGGAGCCGGTCTCGGCTCGATCGGCGCCGGTATCGGCATCGGTTTCATCTTCGGCAAGGAGATCGAGTCGGTCGCCCGCCAGCCTGAGATGAAGGATGAGCTGCAGAGCATCCGTTGGCTCGGATTCGCCCTCACCGAGGCCGTCGCGTTCTACACGTTCATCTTCGGCCTGATCGCGTTCTTCCTCTAGGTCGATGAACGCACTGGCAATCATCTCGACGCTCCCGATCGCGGAGGCGGCAGCCGAAGGCGAGGAGGGCGGCGGCAGCTTCCTGGTCCAGCCCGGCCTTGGGCTGATGATCTGGACGCTGCTCGCGTTCACGGTCACCATGCTCGTGCTGAAGCGCTTCGCCTACCCGCAGATCTCCTCGGCTCTGGAGGAGCGGGCGGAGAAGGTCGCCAAGAACATCGAGGAGTCCGAGCGGCAGCGCGCGGAGGCCGACGAGATCCTGGCCGAGTACCGCGAGCGCCTCAAGGAGGCCCGTGAGCAGGCCGACGACATCGTCGCGCGCGCCAAGCGCACCGGCGAGACGGCTCGTGCCGAGGCGGTCGACGAGGGCAAGGCGAAGCGCGAGGAGCTCGTCGCCGCAGCCCGCAAGGACATCGAGGCCGAGACGAAGCGCTCGCTCGAGCAGATCCGCAAGGAAGTCGCCGATCTGACCGTGCTCGCGACGGAGAAGGTGGCGCGCAAGACGCTCGACTCCGACGATCAGAAGCGCCTCGTCGAGGAAGCTCTCGCGGAGGTCGACTTCAGCGCGCTCTCCGGCGAACCGAGCCGGAACTAGGAGCTGGGAGCCCCATGGAGGAGATCGCCAAGGTCTACAGCGAGGCGTTGTTCGACGTCGCGAAGGAGAAGGGAACCCTCGACGAGGTGCGCGAGCAGCTCGGCGAGTTCTCCGATGCCGTCTCCGGCGATCGCGACCTCCAGGCGTTCTTCTTCAGCCCCTACTTCTCCTCGGCGGAGAAGCGCGACGGCCTCGCGAAGGCCGTCGACGGGGCGGACCCCGAGCTCCTCAACTTCCTCGAGCTGCTCGCCGAGAAGCACCGGATGCCGGCCCTGTTCCGGATCCGGACCCGGTTCGACGAGCTCTGGGACAAGGAGAACGAGCGCCTCGAGGTGACCGTGACGAGCGCGGTCGAGCTCGACCCCTCCGTCGTCGAGTCGATCGGTTCCGAGATCGAGAAGAAGACGGGGAAGACGATCGAGCTGACCAGCCGGGTCGACGACTCGATCATCGGCGGCCTGGTGCTCCAGGTCGGCAACCGGGTGATGGACGCGAGCGTCCGCACCCGCCTCGACAAGCTGCGCAGAGAGGTCACCCAGGCCGCCTGACCGGCGCCTGCGACCTTCACCCAACGAATTTCGAAACAGAGGAGCCAGAAACCAACATGGACATCAAGCCCGACGAGATCTCATCGATCCTGCGCCAGCGCATCGAGGGAATGGAGACCGGCAGCGCCGACCTCGCCGAGGTCGGGACCGTCCTGTCGATCGCGGACGGAATCGCCCGCGTTCACGGCCTCGACAACTGCATGTCGCTCGAGATGCTGGACCTTCCCAACGACGTCACCGGCCTCGCGCTGAACCTCGAGGAGGACAACGTCGGCGCCGTGCTGTTCGGTGACTGGCAGTCGATCGTCGAGGGCGACACCGTCAAGCGCACGGGCAAGCTGCTCGAGATCCCGGTCGGCGAGGAGCTCCTCGGCCGCCTGGTCGATCCGCTCGGCCGCCCGCTCGACGGCAAGGGCGACATCAACACGACCGAGACCCGCCCGGCGGAGTTCAAGGCCCCCGGCGTGATTCAGCGTCAGGGAGTGAAGGAGCCGCTGCAGACCGGGCTGAAGGCGATCGACGCGATGATCCCGATCGGCCGCGGCCAGCGCGAGCTGATCATCGGCGACCGCCAGACCGGCAAGACCGCCATCGCGATCGACACGATCATCAACAACAAGGACCAGGACGTCGTCTCGGTCTACGTCGCGATCGGCCAGCGCATGGCGACCGTCGTGCAGCTGATGAACATGCTCGAGGAAGCGGGCGCGATGGAGAACACCATCATCGTCGCCGCCCCCGCCGACGAGGCCGCCCCGATCAAGTTCATGGCGCCGTACGCGGGTACCGCCATGGCCGAGTACTTCACGTACAAGGGCGGTCACTCGCTGGTGGTCTACGACGACCTCACGAAGCACGCTTACGCGTACCGCCAGATGTCGCTCCTGCTGCGCCGCCCGCCGGGCCGTGAGGCGTACCCGGGCGACGTCTTCTACCTGCACTCGCGCCTGCTGGAGCGGGGAGTGAAGCTCTCCGACAACCTCGACGGCGGGTCGCTGACGGCCCTGCCGATCATCGAGACCCAGGCCTCCGACGTGGCGGCGTACGTCCCGACGAACGTCATCTCGATCACCGACGGTCAGATCTTCCTGGAGCCTGACCTCTTCTACTCGGGCGTCCGGCCGGCGATCAACGTCGGCATCTCGGTCTCCCGGGTTGGAGGCAACGCGCAGACGAAGGCGATGAAGAAGGTCGCCGGCAAGCTGCGCCTCGACCTCTCGCAGTACCGCGAGCTCGAGGCCTTCGCGCAGTTCGGCTCCGAGCTGGACCCCGACACGCAGAAGACGCTGTCCCGTGGTGAGCGCCTCGTCGAGGCCCTCAACCAGGCCGAGCGCAACCCGCTCTCGGTCGCGGAGCAGGTCGCTTCGATCTACGCCGGCACCGGCGGTTACCTCGATCGGATCAAGGTCGACCGGGTCTCCGCGTTCCTCAGCGACCTCCGTGACCGGATGCGCTCCGAGTACTCCGAGCTCATGAACTCGATCAACGACGACGGCCAGCTCGACGACGACCGCGAGAAGCAGCTCGGCGACGCGATCGCCGAGATGGTCGACGACTTCGGTCCCGACTTCGACGCCGAGGGCAACGAGCTCGAGGAGGGCGAGTCCGACCGCATCAAGTCCGAGGACGAGCGCTCGAAGCCGGGCCGCACGGCCGAGGACGAGGACGGCGACGGCGATTCCGACGACTCCGGCGACGATGCCGAGGTCGAGGAGGAGGCCGGCGCGACCGCCTAGTCAGGCGCGAACGAGGACACCATGGCCACCCAGAAGGAAGTCAAGACACGGATCGGCTCCGTCAAGAACATCCGCAAGATCACGCGGGCGATGGAGATGGTCGCCGCTGCGCGGCTGCGGAGGGCGGAGCAGCGCATCGACGCGATGCGCCCGTACGCCCAGGCGATCCGGCGGATGACCCAGCAGGTCGCTGAGGCATCCAAGAACAGCGAGAAGCGGGTGCCGCTGCTGCAGCGCCATGGCGACGCGGACAGCCCGGCGCGCGTCGGGATCCTCCTCGTCACCGGCGACCGCGGCCTCGCGGGCTCCTTCAACAGCCAGATCATCCGCGCTGGGCTGAAGCTGGGCGCGGAGTTCACGGCCAAGGGGTCGGAGGTCGACTACTTCGTCGTCGGCCGTCGCGGCAACTCGTCGCTGACCTTCCGCGGCGAGACCGTCGTCCAGTCGTTCATCGGCTTCACCGATCGCCCCGGCTTCGCCAACGCCCGCGAGATCGGCGAGGCGGTCACGTCCCGCTACGTCGACGAGGAGCTCGACCGGGTGGAGCTGATCTACAACCGCTACGTCTCGCCGCTCACCCAGTACGTGCGTCGCCAGACCCTGCTGCCGCTGCAGGACGCCGAGGTCTACGGCGAGGGCATCCCCGATCAGACCGACGAGCATGAGAACTCCGAGATCGCCGAGCAGCAGAGCCGCTCCGAGTGGATCTACGAGCCCGATCCGGAGGAGGCGCTGACGCTCCTCTTCTCCGAGTACGTGAACCTCTCCGTCTACCGCGGTCTGCTCGAGTCGACCGCGTCCGAGCACGGTGCCCGGATGACCGCGATGCGCAGCGCCGCCGAGAACGCCGGCGACATGATCGACCGGCTGACGCTCGAGATGAACCGCGTCCGCCAGGCCGAGATCACCCAGGAGATCCTCGAGGTCGTCGGCGGAGCCGAGGCCCTCGGGTCCTCCTAGACCCCAACTTCGAAACTTCGACTGAAACCAAGGAGAAGCCATGACTGACAACGAGACCAACGATCACCCCGAGATCGCCGACGACGGCGTGCAGACGAACGCGGAGGCCACCGACGGCCAGACCGCCGAGCCCGCCGCCGCCTCCGGTGGCTCTTCCTCGAACGGCTCCGGCAACATCGGAACGGTCGAGCAGGTCATCGGCGTCGTCGTCGACGTCGGCTTCCCCGACGAGCTCCCCGAGATCTACTCGGCGCTGAAGATCGAGGTCGCCGGCAGCGATGAGCGCGACGCCATCGATCTGACCCTCGAGGTCCAGCAGCACCTCGGCGACGATCGCGTCCGCGCGGTCGCCATGGACGCCACCGACGGCCTGCGCCGCGGCGACCAGGTGACCGACACGGGCTCGGCCATCACCGTGCCCGTCGGCAAGGACACGCTCGGGCGCATCTTCAACCTGCTCGGCGAGCCGATCGACGAGGGCGAGCCCGTCAAGGGCGAGGACCAGTGGCCGATCCACCGCTCCGCGCCGAGCGCCGAGGACCTGACCCCGACGCAGGAGATCCTCCCGACCGGCATCAAGGTCGTCGACCTCCTCGCTCCCTACGCGAAGGGCGGCAAGGTCGGCCTGTTCGGCGGCGCCGGCGTCGGCAAGACCGTGCTGATCCAGGAGCTGATCCGCAACATCGCCGAGGAGCTCGAGGGCCTGTCGGCCTTCTGCGGCGTCGGCGAGCGGACCCGCGAGGGCAACGACCTCTACGTCGAGATGCAGGAGTCCGGCGTCATCGACAAGACGATGATGGTCTTCGGCCAGATGAACGAGCCCCCCGGGGCGCGTCTGCGCGTCGCCCTGACCGGTCTGACCATGGCGGAGTACTTCCGCGAGGTCGGCGGCCAGGACGTGCTGCTGTTCATCGACAACATCTTCCGGTTCGTCCAGGCCGGCTCCGAGGTATCGGCGCTCCTGGGCCGGATGCCTTCGGCCGTCGGCTACCAGCCGACGCTGGAGACCGAGATGGGTGAGCTGCAGGAGCGGATCACGTCGACGTCGCAGGGATCGGTCACCTCGATCCAGGCCGTCTACGTCCCCGCCGACGACCTCACCGACCCGGCCCCGGCATCGGTGTTCGCCCACCTGAACGCCACGACCACGCTGTCGCGCGCGATCTCGGAGAAGGGCATCTACCCGGCCGTCGACCCGCTCGACTCGACGTCGACGATCCTCAAGGCCGACATCCTCGGCGAGGATCACTACAAGACGGCGACCGACGTCCAGGAGGTTCTGCAGAGGTACCGCGAGCTCCAGGACATCATCGCCATCCTCGGCATCGACGAGCTCTCCGACGAGGACAAGCTCCAGGTCAACCGCGCCCGCAAGATCGAGCGCTTCCTGAGCCAGCCGTTCTTCGTCGCCGAGCAGTTCACGGGCCGCTCCGGCGAGTACGTGCCGGTCGCCGAGACCGTCGAGAGCTTCCGCAGCCTCGTCGACGGCGAGCACGACGACATCCCCGAGAGCGCGTTCTTCCTCAAGGGCTCGATCGAGCAGGTGCTCGACGAGGCCAAGGGCAAGGGCGAGGACGAGACCGCCGGCGCCGACGAACGAGGCCGCCGAGCAGGAGGCCAAGAAGGAAGAGGAGGAGAGGCCGGGGCGGCCGCCTAAGCGCGGCGCCTCCGAATCCCATGGCCGACGAACCGCACAAGCTCCAGGCGCAGATCCTCACCCCCGAGGGGAAGATCTACGAGGGCGAGGCCTACCAGGTGTCGACCCGGACGGTCGTCGGCGAGGTCGGCGTTCGCGCCCGCCACGCGCCGATGCTCGCGCGCGTCGTCCCGCACGAGCTGCGGATCTACGAGGACGAGTCCGACTTCGGCGGCAGCCAGGTCGGCAAGCGGTTCGCCTCCGCCGAGGGCTGGCTCGAGGTCTTCGCGAACAAGGTCACGGTGCTCGTCGGCGAGGCCCACGACCCCGACGCCCTCGACAAGGCCGACCTTCAGTCGAAGCTCGACGACGCCGAGCAGCGTCTCGGCGAGGCCGAGGAGGGCTCAGCCCAGTACTCGACCGCTGAGCTCGACAAGGCCCGCGCCGAGGCCTTCCTGAAGATCGCCGACGCCTGAGCGCGGGCCGGGAGCGGCCCCGGCGCTCTGTTAGCGAACGCTCAACTACCATGCCCGAATGCAGGAGCGCCTCCTCGCCGAGCAGCTGATCGGCTACGACACCTCGAACCCGGAGGGCATCCGGAACTGCGCCGGCTTCGTCAAGGGCTGGCTCGAGGCGCGTGACATCCCGACGAAGCACCTGCTCGTCCGCGAGCTGCCGATCGTGATCGCCGAGGTCGGGCCGCGCGAGGGCCCGGTCGTGGTCATCCACGGCCACATCGATGTCGTCCCCGCCCACGCGGGCCAATTCGAGCCGTTCACCGACGGCGATCGGCTGATCGGGCGCGGCGCCTACGACATGAAGGGCGCCGCCGCGGCGATGATGCTCACCCTCGCCGACCTCCGCGAGCAGGACGACATCCGGGTCCGGCTGGCGTTCGTCCCCGACGAGGAGACCGAGGAGGAGTTCGACCGCGGGAGCGACGTGCTGGTCGACGCGGGCTACGCGGGCGATTTCGCGATCACGGGCGAGCCCACCGACATGCTCGTCGGAGTGGCCGCGAAGGGCGTGCTCGCGGTGCGGATCGAGGTCGCGGGCCGCGCCGCGCACGGATCCACCCCCTGGGAGGGGGACAACGCGATCACGAAGGCCTTCTCGGTGTTCCGGGCAATCGAGTCGCTACCGTTCTCCAGGCAGTCATCCGAGCTCTTCGACCGCCCGTCGATCAACCTCGGAAGGATCATGGGCGGGGATGCCTTGAACAAAGTGCCTGACACCTGCGTCATCGACGTCGACATCCGCTACCTGCCTGAGCAGGACCCCGAGGCCATCTTGGACCAGATCCGCGACATCCCTGACACCCACGTGGTGACGACGTTCCGGCGCGTCCCGGTCGAGGTCCCGCCGGATTCGCCGCTCGTCCGGGCCCTCTGCGAGGCGGCCCGGCCTCACCATCCCGACCAGGTCACGAGCATCGGCCGCGACGGCGCCTCCGATGCCGTCTCCTTCATCCGGGTCGGAGTGCCGGCGGTTGAGTTCGGACCGGTCGGCGGCGGCCACCACGGCCCCGAGGAGTGGGTCTCGCTCGAGTCCCTCGCCTCCTACCGGCGAACGCTCGGCGACTTCGCCCGCAGCGTTCCCGCGGCGATGGGGGAGATGGCGCCGATGAGCGACGATCGCCGGCCCGACGACGAGGACGAGGACGAGGACCTCCCCGAGGACGAGGAGAAGGGTCTCGGGCTGACCGAGGAGTTCCAGCGGCTCGAGTCCGAGATCGAGCGCGAGGGTGGACCTCGCCGCAACGTTCGCTTCGACGAGACCGACTCGTCCGAGTGGGTCGCTCCGGTGAGCCGCCCCGATCGCGGCGCCGGTGGCGAGACCGACGAGTGGGCCGCGCCCGAGGCGCTCGGCGACATCCATGACGATTCCGGAGGCCGAGCCCGCGGAGGAGTCGGAGCCCGAGTCCGCGCCGAGGAGGAAGCCGCGCCGGAGCCCGAGGCCGAGCCCGTCCGACGAGCCGGAGCCCGACGCCGACGAGCCCGAGCCGGCCGCCGAGGAGGCCCGACGAGGCTGAGCCCGACGACGCTACCCGAGGCAGACGCGGAAGCCCGACGGCGACGCGCCCGCCGAAGACGCCGCCGACGACGACCGCGCCCGTCGCCGCTGACCCGCCGACCCGGGTCCGCAAGCCGGCATCGGTGCTCGCGGATGCCTCAGCGACCGAGCACACCGTGGTTCGCGACCGGCCGCTCGCAACGCCGATCGAGGCGGGTCGCGGCGGACGCGGCCCCTACGGCCCCGCCTACACCGAGGACGACATCGAGGACCGCACCCCGGCGCTCTGGTGGAGGTTCCTGACCGGCTCGGTGATGATCATCGTCGCCGTCGCCACCGCCGTCTCCCTGTCCGGCCTGCTCGCGATCAACGGGATCGCCGACGACTTCCAGAACATCCCGGGCTTCGGCGGCGAGGACTCACCGCTCGAGGAGGTCGAGCCCGGAGAACCGTTCACGATCCTCATCGTCGGCTCCGACAAGCGCACGAACACGCCCGGCGACCCCGGTCGCTCCGACACGACGATGCTGCTCCGGGTCGACGCCCAGGACGGCGTCCTCTCGCTCTTCTCGCTGCCCGCGCGACCTCAAGGTCGACATCCCCGGCTACGGCGTCGCGAAGCTGAACGAGGCCTACACCTACGGCGGTGTCAAGAAGACGCTGCAGACCGTCCAGAAGCTGACCGACCTCGAGGTCAACTACGTCGTCAACGTCGACTTCCAGGGCTTCGCCGACGCCGTCGACGCGATCGACTGCGTCTACGTCGACGTCGACCGCGACTACTTCAACGACAACTCGTCCGCGTTCAGCGAGGCGGAGCAGTTCGCGGCGATCGACGTCAACGCCGGCTATCAGCGTCTCTGTGGCCTGAACGCGCTCGACTACGTCCGCTACCGCCACACCGACAGCGACTTCGTCCGCGCCGCGCGGCAGCAGGACTTCCTCCGCAACGCCCGCGCGCAGGTCCCGGCGAGCGAGGTCCTGCCGATCATCGGCGGCGACAAGGGCAGCGAGCTGCTCGACATCTTCACCGACTACACGGCGACGTCGATCACGAAGCCCGAGCAGCTCATCTCGGTGCTGAAGTCGTTCATCGCGATCCGCGACGTCCCGGTGAACGAGGTCCACTTCGACGGCTCGGACACGCTCGAGAACGGGATCTCCTACGTGACCGCGACGCAGGAGCAGATCGACAAGGCCGTCGCCGAGTTCCTCGGCGATGAGGACAGCGCCGGCGGGCCCGACGCCGGTCCCGAGCCCAAGAAGGACAAGTCCGGAGACGGCGACAAGTCCGGCGGTGACAAGGAGGACAAGCCCGATGAGGATCAGTCGTCGGACTCGAGCGGCGCCGACGTGATCTCGACCGAGGACAGCGCGGCGCAGTACTGCGGGGACTTCGGCGGCGTCGACAAGATCTCCGCGTTCGGCCGCACCTCAGCGCGGCGGCTCGACTTCCCGGTCTTCGTTCCGACCGTCCAGGTTCCCGGCTCCTGCTACGACAAGGGCTCGCGGCAGTACGAGATCAAGGACCTCGACGACAACAAGCAGGCCGCCTACAAGCTCGTCTTCAACCTGAACAGCAGCGAGGCCGCCGGCGAGTACTACGGCGTCATGGGGACGGAGTGGAACGACCCGCCGATCCTCGAGAAGAAGTCGGAGACGATCACGATGGGCGACCGCGACTACGACCTCTACTACGACGGCGATCGCCTCCGCCTCGTCGGCTTCCACGTCGACGACAACGCCTACTGGGTCTCCAACACCCTGCTGCAGTCGCTGAGCGACGACCAGATGCTCGCGATCGCCAAATCGATGACCGAGGCTCACGGCAAGTGAGCGGCGCCGGAGCGAATGAGCCGGTGACCGCGCGGTCACCGGAAGCGGTCGGCGTGGTCGGCGTCGGCTGGGTCGGGCTGGTCTCGGCCGCCTGCTTCGCCTCCCAGGGCCATGAGGTCTGGGCGATGGACGTCGACGCGGCCAAGGTCGACTCGCTCTCCCGCGGCGAGCTGACGATCCACGAGCCGGGCCTGCCGGAGCTGGTCCGCGACAACCTCGAGCGGCTCCACTTCACGACCTCGATGGACGACCTGCTCGCCAACGCGAAGCTGCTCTTCTGCTGCGTCGACACGCCGCCGACCTACTCGGGCGACGCCGACCTCTCCCGCGTCCTCTCGGTCGTCGGGCAGCTCTCGGGCGACTCCGAGCACGCGCTCGTCATGAAGAGCACCGTGCCGTCGGGAACCGGCGAGTCGATCCGCCGCGACCTGCCCACCCTTCCGTACGTCTCCTGCCCGGAGTTCCTCAAGGAGGGCACGGCGGTCCAGGACTTCCTCCATCCCGACCGGGTCGTGATCGGCGCCGATCCCGGCGACGAGTGGGCCGCGGATGCCGTCGCGGCCCTGTACGAGCCGCTCGGCGGGGAGATCGTCCGCACCGACGTCGCCAGCGCCGAGATGATCAAGCTCGCCTCGAACGCGTTCCTGGCGACGAAGATCTCGTTCATCAACGAGATCGCGAACGTCTGCGAGGAGGTCGGCGCCGACGTCACCGAGGTCGCGCGGGGAATGGGCCTCGACGAGCGCATCGGGAACAAGTTCCTGCAGGCGGGGATCGGCTACGGCGGCTCATGTTTCCCGAAAGATGTCTCTGCTCTTAAGCAGCTCGCCGGCAACTCCGGCTACCACTTCCAGCTCCTGAACTCGGTGATCGAGGTGAACGAGCTGCAGAAGCGGCGCGTGATCGGGAAGCTGACCAAGCACCTCGGCTCGCTCGTCGGCAAGCGGGTGGCGCTGCTCGGGCTTGCGTTCAAGCCCAACACCGACGACATGCGCGAGGCCTCCTCGCTCGTCCTCTCGGCCCGGCTGCAGGGGGAGGGGGCCAACGTCGTCGCCTACGACCCGGTCGCGCACGCGGGCGCGGAGGGGATCCTGCCGACGGTCGAGCTCGCCGAATCCGCCGCAGCGGCGCTCGCGGGCGCCGACGCGGCGATCCTCGTCACCGAGTGGCCCGAGTTCGCGGAGCTCGACTGGGCGGCGGTCGCCACGGCGATGAATCAGCCGCTGATCGTCGACGGCCGGAACTACCTGGACCCCGCCGAGCTGCGCGCCGCGGGCTTCACCTACGAGGGCATCGGCCGCGGTTCCGCGGTCGCCTGAGCCCGCCGTTCCAGTTTCAGCCGATCCAACCGATAGAAGTCCCGCGATGGGAACCGGACCGGACGCGGCATGCAAGCACTGATCCTCGTGGGCGGGCACGGCACCCGCCTGCGGCCCGTGACGCTGACGCTGCCGAAGCCGGTGATCCCGCTGGTCGACCGCCCGTTCCTGCGGTTCATGATCGATTGGCTCGACCGCCACGGCGTCGACGACATCGTCATGGCCTGCGGCTTCCTCCCCGACCAGCTCCGGGCGACCTTCGGGGACGAGATCCCCGGCGGTCCGAAGCTCCATTACGTCGAGGAGCCTGAGCCCCGCGGGACCGCCGGCGCGATCAAGTTCGCCGAGGACCTCCTGCAGGACCGCTTCTTCGCGCTCAACGGCGATTCGCTCACCGACCTGGACCTGACCGCGCTGATGGACAAGCACGTCGCGAGCGGCGCCCGCGCGACGCTGGGAGTCCATCCCGTCGACGACATCACCGGCCTCGGCCTCGTCCGCAGCGACCCCGAGCGGCGGCGAGATCCTCGAGTTCCTCGAGAAGCCCGACCCGGCGACGGTCGACACCAACGAGATCTCCGCCGGCATGTACGTGCTCGAGAAGGAGGTCCTCGACCTCGTGCCGCCCGACCAGGACGTCTCGATCGAGCGCGAGGTCTGGCCGCGGCTCGTCGGCGAACGGCCTCTACTCCCAGCGGCTCGAGGGCTACTGGATGGACATCGGCACGCCCGACCGCTACCTGGCGGCCTGCTGGGACATCCTCGGCAACGAGGTCAAGACCGAGCCCGGCGACAAGGTCGACGCCGACGGCCGCTACGTCGCCGCCGACGCCGAGGTCGACCCCGGGGCGAACGTCACCGGGATGAGCTTCGTCGAGTCCGGCTCGACCGTCGCCGCCGGCGCCGAGATCGGCCCCCGGGCCGTGCTCGCGCGCGGGCGTCAGCGTCGGCGAGGGCTCGCGGATCGAGTCCTCGGCGCTTCATCCCGCCTGCCGGATCGGCGCGAACGCGACGGTCACCGGCTCGATCCTCTCGGCCGGGGTGGTCGTCGAGGACGGCGCCACGGTCCCCGAGGATTCCGTGATCGGCGCCGGCGCCACGATCACCGCGGATGCGAACCTGGAACCGGGCGCTCGCGTCCAGCCCGAAGAAACCGTCTGAGAGGAACCATCTGATGAGTGACCTGGCCGAGCGAATCGGCGCATACGACTCAGGGGATCAGCTCGGCGCTGCCCTCGCACTTCCGGAGTACCTGCGCGACGCGCTCTGGCGCTTCGGGTCGGCCAACATCGCCCCGATCGAGTCCGACGGCCTCGTCGTCTGCGGGATGGGCGGCTCGGCGATCGGCGGCGATCTCGCCGCCGCGGCGTTCGGCTCCCGGCTCTGCAAGCCCCTCGAGGTGGTCCGCGGCTACGGCGTCCCCCCGTGGACGAGCCCCGACCGCGCGATCTTCTGCTCGAGCTACTCGGGCAACACCGAGGAGACGATCGGTTGCTACGCCGCTGCGGAGGCGGTCGGCGCCAAGCGCGTCGTCGCCACGACCGGAGGCAGGATCGGCGAGCTCGCTCGCGCCGACGGCGTCCCGGTGATCGGCATGCCCGCCGGCCTGCAGCCGCGGGCAGCGGTCGGCTACACGTTCGCCCTCGCCGCCGAGGTCGCCGCGCTCGTCGGCGCCGGCCCGGGGATCCGGACCGAGATCGACTCCTCGGCCGCCCACCTCGAGGCCGCCACCGAATCGCTGCTCACCCTGGCGAACGAGCTCGCCGAGCGGATCCACGGGTCCGTCCCGCTGCTCTACGGCTGCGATCTGACGGCGAAGATCGCCTACCGCTGGAAGTGCCAGATCAACGAGAACGCCAAGCTGCCGGCCTTCGATCATCACCTCCCCGAGATGGACCACAACGAGATCGTCGGCTGGGAGGGGAGCCCTGAGGGGACCTACACCGCGATCTTCCTCGAGGACAGCGACCAGCACCCGCGGGAGCGTCAGCGCGTCGAGCTCACCGCCGAGCTGGTCGCGGGCAAGGCCCACGACGTGATCCGGCTCGAGACCGTCGGCGAGACCCGCACCGAGCGCATGCTCTGGACGGTCATGCTCGGCGACCTCCTCTCCCTGGAGCTGGCGGCACGGGAGGGCGTCGACCCGACGCCGGTCCCCATGATCGAGAACCTCAAGGACCGCCTCGGCCGCCCGTAGGCGCCCGCGGCGACGAGCGCTCCCCGCCTACCGGTAGCCTCGCCGCAATGCGCGCGATGGTGATGGCGGCGGGCCTCGGCACGAGGCTGCGCCCGATAACTCACGAGGTCCCCAAACCCGTCGTCCCGGTGGGGAACGTGGCGATCGTCGAGCAGCTGGTGCGGCTGCTCAACTCCCACGGCGTGACCGAGGTCATCGCGAACCTCCACTGGTTCCCCGAGACCGTGCGGGCCCGCCTCGGCGACGGCTCGGAGCTCGGCGTCGCGATGACCTACGCCCAGGAGGAGGAGCTGACCGGCACCGCAGGCGGCGTCCGCAGCGTCGCGCGACTTCCTGACCGGGCGGCGACGACGACCTCTTCTTCGTCCTCGCCGGCGACGCGCTCACCGACATCGATCTGACCGCGCTCGCCGAGGCCCACCGCGCCAACGGCGGCGTCGCCACGCTCGCCGTCAAGCAGGTCGCCGACGTCAGCGAGTACGGCGTGATCGTCACCGGCTCCGACGGGCGCATCCAGGGCTTCCAGGAGAAGCCGGACCCCGCCGAGGCGCTGTCCGACCTCGTCAACTGCATGGTCTACGCCTTCAGCCCGGAGATCTTCGACTACTTCCCGCGCGACGAGTTCCCGGACCCCGTCGACTTCGCCAACGACGTCTTCCCGGCGCTGCTCGAGAACGACATCCCCTTCCACGTCCACGAGATCGACGGCTACTGGAACGACATCGGGACCCTGCGCGAGTACCTGCAGGGGAACCTCGACGTCGTCACCGGCAAGGTCACGCTGCCGCGGCTCGGCGGCGAGCGGGTCGATGGCGCCGCGCCGACGAGCGCGGAGGTGGGGGAGGGCGCCGAGTTCGAGGGACCGATCCTGGTCGGCGAGGGCTGCAGGATCGGGGATGGGGCCAGCCTCCACGGCCCGCTCGTCCTCGGCCCGGGCGTCGAGATCGGCGCCGGCGCCCAGTTGCGAGAAGCCGTGCTCCTGCCGGGCGCGCGGGTGGAGGCGAACACCGTCCTCGCCCGCGGGATCGCCGGCGACGCGTCGCGGCTCGCCTCGACCGACTGGTGAGGCGATGAGCGGTCGCAGGCGCATCGTCCGGGTGCCGGCGACCTCGGCCAACCTCGGGCCCGGCTACGACGTCCTCGCCGCTGCGGTCGAGCTGGAGCTGGAGCTGGAGGTCGAGGAGACCGGCGAGTACTCGTTCGACCCGGGAGGGCTCGACGTCCCGACGGACCGGGGGAACCTCCTCGTGCGCTCCTTCGAGCGCCTGCACAGCGCCGACGGCATCAGCTTCAGCCAGCGCAGCGAGATCCCGCTCGCCCGCGGGCTCGGCTCCTCGGCGGCGGCGATCGTCGCGGGCCTGCTCGCCGCCGACCACCTCTTCGAGCTCGGCCACTCCCGCGAGGCCCTCTTCGAGCTCGCCTGCGAGATCGAGGGCCACCCCGACAACGTCGCGG
Organism: uncultured Solirubrobacterales bacterium; assembly: GCA_963740845.1. Taxonomy (GTDB): domain Bacteria; phylum Actinomycetota; class Thermoleophilia; order Solirubrobacterales; family 70-9; genus RHKX01. Next base: position 99,102 of record CAVUFM010000012.1, on the reverse strand, counting down.
CCGCGATGTTCGGCGGCTTCACGGTCGCCGCACCCGAGGGCGCGCCCGAGCGTGCGAGCGCGCCCGACCCGATCGACGTCGCCGCCGGCACCGCGCCGGCGAGCGCTGGATCCAAGCCCGCGCTCCTCTCCCCGCCTGAGGGCCTCGAGGCGACGCTCGTGATCCCCGGCGAGGAGGTCTCGACCGCTGCGGCGCGTGCGGCGATGGGGGAGGGGCTCGCGATCGCCGACGGCGTCCACAACGTCGCCGCGGCCGCCAGCCTCGTGCTCGGAATCGAGCGCTCCGACCTGACCCTGATCGAGCGCGGGCTCTCCGACCGCATCCATCAGGACCGCCGGGCGCACCTCTTCCCGCGCTCGATGGAGATCGTGGCCGCCGCCCGCGGCCTCGGCGCGCTCGGAGCGACGATCTCCGGCGCCGGGCCCACCGTGCTCGTCTGGAGCCACTGGCAGGGCGGAGGGAGGCTCCTGGAGGCGCTCGAGGAGCGCTGCGAGGGCTGGGCCGAGGTCAGGCGGGTCCCGTTCGCCCCGGTGGGCGCGCGGGTGGAGTTGGGGTAGCGGCTGGATGGGCTCTCCGGTGGGTGGCTTACGCCCGGCGAGCTAAGGGGGGATGGAGGGTCAGGCCGAGACGGGGCTTACGCCCGGCGGGCTCCGGTGGAAGGGCTGGGGAGGGGGAGAGGAGGGGTGCGCTTCGGCGGCCGCGGTGGCGACTGGCGGATCGCGGCGTACGGGCGGCCGGAACTGCCGCCGGCGCATCGAGTGGTCCAAATCGTGCCCGTTGGGCCTGATTCGTGCCACTCGGCGCATCGAGTGGTCCAAATCGGCGGTCTGGTCGCCGATTCGTGACCACTCGGTGCATCGAGTGGCAGATATCGGCACCGTGGGTTCCGATTCATGCCACTCGGTGCGATTCGGCCACGTCGAAGCCATATCGGGTCCCCTGAGAACCACAGATGGCATCGATCCGGCGCCAGGGACTCCCTCGGACGGCCTCACCAGCCCTCCGCGCCTTCCAGCCCCCCTTCCCCAGCCCTCCCGGCTTGCCCCCACACCCCCGCCGGGCGTCAGCCCCACAGACGGACCGTCCCTAAGCCGTCCCCACAGCCTTCGCCAGCAGCCGCGACAACGCCTCGACCTCGTCCGGCTCGAGCGCCTGCAGCTCCGCCGGCGCTTCGTAGAGCATCGTCAGCGCCTTCTCGCGGCAGCGCTCGCCCGCGGTCGTCAGCGCGATGAGCTTCACCCGGCGGTCGGTGGGGCTCGAGCGGCGCTCGACCAGGCCGCGCGCCTCCAGCCGATCGACCAGGTCGGTCGTGTAGGAGGCGTCGCAGTAGATGCTCTCGCCGAGGACGCGCATCGGCTTCTCCTCGCCGGGCTCGAGCCGCCAGATCAGGCCGAGCTGCTTGGGGGCGAGGTCGAGGGCCATCGCAACCGCGGGGAAGCGGGGAGGACGGTTCCCGCCCCAGCCCACCAGCTCGAGGATCGAGCGCCATGCGCTCTCGGCGGGATCCGCCGTCGGTGCCGAAGCGGGAGGGGGAGTCTTCACGGCCGCCGGGAGCGTACCAAATGCTTCCGGAAGCCGACAATTGCACTACCAAAAGTATCTGCTACGGTGCCGCGCCATGAGCGAATCCAGCAGCGTCGAGCGGGCGATCGAGGTCGAGGGCCTCTCCAAGCAGTTCAAGAAGGGACCCCTCGCGGTCGACGGGATCGACCTCCACGTCGACTCCGGCGAGATCTACGGGTTCCTCGGGCCCAACGGCGCCGGCAAGTCAACCGCCGTGCTGATGCTGACGACCCTGCTTCCCGCCGACCGGTGGCGTCGCCCGGGTCGCCGGCTACGACATCGGGAGCCAGGGCGACCAGGTGCGCCGCGTCGATCGGCGCCGCCCTGCAGGAGGTCGCGCTCGACCCGCGGCTGACCGCCCGCGAGCACATGCGGCTGCAGACGGCCCTCCAGGGCGTCCCGAAGGCGGAGCGCAGGAAGCGCGGCGACGACCTGATCGAGCGCGTCGGGCTCGCGGAGGCGGCCGATCGCCAGGTCGGTGGCTACTCGGGCGGCATGCGCCGTCGCCTCGACCTCGCGCTCGCGCTCGTCCACGGCCCGCGGATCCTCTTCCTCGACGAGCCGACCACCGGCCTCGACCCGCAGTCGCGCAGCTCGCTCTGGGAGGAGGTCGAGCGGCTCTCCGACGACGAGGGCATGACCGTCTTCCTGACGACCCAGTACCTCGAGGAGGCCGATCGCCTCGCCGATCGCGTCGGGATCATCGACCACGGCAAGATCGTCGCCGAGGGGACGCCGACGGCGCTGAAGGCCGAGATCGGCCAGTCCAGCGTGCTCGCGGTCCCGCTCGACCCCGGCCAGCACGGCCGCCTCTACGAGCTGCTCTGCAAGCTCGGCGAGCCGAGCGACGGCGCCGGCTCCGACGGCGCGGTTTCGGTCCGGATGAGGGCGGGCGGGGGAGGCCTCGCCGAGATCGTCCGCGAGCTGGACCACGCGGGCATCGAGCTCGCCGACCTCCAGGTCCACTCGCCGTCCCTCGACGACGTCTTCCTCGAGAAGACCGGCCGCAAGCTCGAGGGAGCCGGAGCCGACACCGGTGAGCACGAGGCGGTTGCGGCGGCCGGAACGGCCGGAACCAAGTCCTGATGCCGCTGGCCTTCGAACAGACCCTCGAGGTCGCGAGGCGCTCGTTCCTGCGCTCGCTGCGCCAGCCGGCGGCCGTGATCCCCAGCCTCGTCTTCCCCCTGTTCCTGCTGGCGGTGAACGCGGGCGGGCTCAACGCGGCGACCGACATCCCCGGGTTCCCGACCGACTCCTACCTGACCTTCATCGTCGCGTTCCCGTTCATCCAGGGCGCGATCTTCGCGCTGCTCAACATGGGCACCGACGTCGCCACCGACATCGAGGGCGGGCTGATGAACCGGCTCGCGCTGACGCCGATGCCCGGAGGCGCGCTGCTGGCCGGCATGCTCGGCGGCGCGATGGCCGTCGGACTGCTCCAGGCCGTCGTCTACCTCGCGGTCGCGCCTCGCGGCCGGCGCGAACTTCGCGGCCGGGATCGGCGGCGTGCCCGTCCTGCTCGCGCTCTCGCTGACGATCTCGTTCGCCTTCGGCTGCGTCGGGACGTTCGCGGCGCTGCGGGTCGGCAACAGCGAGGCGATGCAGTCGCTCTTCCCGGTCTTCTTCGTCTTCCTCTTCTTCAGCTCGGCCTCGTTGCCGCGCGATCTGCTCGGCGCCGGCTGGTTCAAGACGGTGGCCACGATCAACCCGGTCTCCTACCTGATCGAGGGCATCCGCAGCCTGTTCGTCACCGGCTGGGACGCCGAGGCCTTGGCGCTCGGCTTCGGCTTCGCGCTGCTGATCGCGATCGTCTTCCTGACCGCCGCCTCCTTCAGCCTCCGCTCCAGGCTGGTGCGCGGATGAAGGGCGCGGGACCCCGCAGGTTCGCCGAGGTGGCCGGTGCGGTCGCCTGGCGCAACATCCACAACTACGTGAAGACGCCGTCGCTCCTGCTGCCGACGCTGATCTTCCCGCTCTTCTTCTTCTCCGCGTTCGCGGGCGGCCTCTCACGAATCGATCAGGCCCCGGGCTTCGACTACGCCAACGGCTACACGGCGTTCGAGTTCGCCTTCGTGCTCATGCAGTCGGCGGCCTTCGGCGGCGTCTTCACCGGCTTCGGCATCGCCCGCGACTTCGAGACCGGCTTCGGCCGGCGGCTGATGCTGGCGGCACCGAACCGGCTGGCCCTGATCGGCGGCTACCTGATCTCGGCGCTCTTCCGCACCTTCCTCGTCGGCGCGATGCTCTTCGCGATCGCGCTGCTCACGGGGATGCAGGTCTCCAGCGACGCGACCCAGCTGGTCGGCCTGATCTCGCTGGCGCTCCTGATCAACATCGCGGCCGCGCTCTGGGCGGCGGGCGTCGCGCTCCGCTTCCGGACGATCCAGGCGGGCCCGTTGATGCAGACCCCGGTGTTCCTGATCCTCTTCCTCGCCCCGGTCTACGTCCCGCTGAGCCTGCTCGATTCATGGATCCACTCGGTCGCGAGCGTCAACCCGCTCACGCCGGTCGTCGAGGCCGCCCGCGACCTGATCGCCGGTGGATACGACCACGTCGGCACCGCGTTCCTCGCCACGGGCGGCCTGATCCTCCTCTTCGGCGTCTGGGCCGTCCGCGGCATGCGCAGCGCCGAGGCCGCCGGCTAGCGGCGGTCGCAGAAACCGACGCGCGGAGCGGCACCGCGCGTTACGCTGGCGAGCAGATCGCCCGGCATCCCGCGGCGGTTAGCCAGGGAAACGGAGAGGGAGAGGGAATGAGGCTCGCCAAGCGGCTCACGCCGGTCGTCCTGCTGATCTTGGGAGCGGGGCTCCTCGCCGCGCCGGGAGCAGGCGCTGTGATCACGACGCCGTTCGGGCCGACGGGTCCGGCTTGCACGCCCGACGCCGGCGACCGCGTCTGCACCGGGATCGTCACCTCCTTCGACGGCGCGAAGATCGACGTCAAGCTCCGCCTGCCGGGCAACCCCCTCGTCGGGTCCGAGGGCCCCTACCCGCTCGTCATGGGCTTCCATGGCTGGGGTGGCAGCAAGAACGAGTACAACCTCGATCGCTGGGTCAACAAGGGCTACGCGGCGTTCACGATGAGCGACCGCGGCTGGGGGAGCTCCTGCGGCGGCCAGGACCCCGATCGGCTGCTCCCGGCGTGCGGGTTCCCGACCGGTCCCAAGGGCTACAACCACCTGATGGACACCCGCTTCGAGGTGCGCGACGCGCAGGTCATGGCGGGCAAGCTGGTCGACAACGGCGTGGCCATCGCAGACAAGATCGGCGCGACCGGACCGTCCTACGGCGGCGGCATCTCGATGGCCCTGGCGGCGCTGAAGAACCGCGTGATGATGCCCGACGGCAGCCTCGTGCCCTGGCAGAGCCCGAACGGCACGCCGATGGAGATCGCCGCCGCGGCGCCCGAGATCCCCTGGACCGATCTCGCCTACTCGCTCGTCCCGAACGGCTCGACCCTCGACTACGCGGTCGACAGCACCTACGACAAGCGCGAGATCGGCGTGATGAAGCAGAGCTTCGTCTCCGGCCTCTACGGCATCGGCGTCGCCACGAGCAACTTCGCACCGGTCGGGACCGACCCCTCCGCCGACGTCAACGGCTGGTTCGCCCGCCTCAACGCCGGCGACCCCTACGACGGGGACCCGACGGCCCAGGGGATCGTCGACGAGGTCACCGAGTTCCACTCGAGCTACTACATCGACCATTCGACGCCTCCGTCGCCCCTGCTGATCTCCAACGGCTTCACCGACGACCTCTTCCCGGTCGACGAGGCGGTGCGCTTCTACAACCGCACCCGGGACCAGTACCCGGGCGCCCACATCTCGATGATGCACTTCGACTGGGGCCATCAGCGCGGCCAGAACAAGGCCGCCGACGGCGCGGTCCTCGACGCCAAGCAGGAGGCGTTCTTCGACTACTACCTGAAGGGCACCGGCTCGCAGCCCGCCGACGACGTCACCACGATCGAGCAGACCTGCCCGAGCGGGGCCTCGTCGGGGAGCCCGCATGTGGCGGCGACCTGGGCTGCGCTCGCTCCCGGCGAGGTTCGCTTCCAGAAGGCCGACCAGCAGGTGATCGCGCCCGAGGCGGGGAGCCCCGTGGTGAGCCAGGCATTCGACCCGATCACGGGCCCCGGAGCTTGCGCGACCGGCGAGGCCACCGATCAGCCCGGCGTCGCCAACTACCGCCTCGATCCCGCCCCCGCCGGCGGCTACACGCTGATGGGGTCGCCGACGATCGTCGCCGACATCCTCTCGCCCGGCCTCAACGATCAGCTCGTCGGCCGGCTGGTCGACGTCGATCCGGCCACGGGCAACGAGACCCTCGTCGCCCGGGGCGTGTACCGGCCCGACATGGGCACCGCGGCGAGCCGGCAGGTCTTCCAGCTGCACCCGAACGGCTACAAGTTCGCGGCGGGGCACGTCGCCAAGCTCGAGCTGCTGCCCAGCGACACTCCCTACGCCCGCAAGACGAACGGGCAGCTGCCGATCACGGTCGCCGGCCTCGACCTGCGGCTGCCGGTTCTCGAGAGCCCGGGGAGCCCGGCGGCCGTCACCGCCCCGGCGCCCAAGTTCGTGCCCGACGGATACGAGCTCTCCTCCGATTACGGATCTGACGGCGACAGCGACGGCGACGGCGTCCCCAACAGCGTCGACGCCTGCGACGACGATCCGGGACCCGCCTCGAACAACGGCTGCCCGCTGCCCGACGATGACGACGACGGCGTCCCGAACGCCAGCGACGACTGCCCGAACCAGGCGGGTCCTGCGAGCAACAACGGCTGTCCTGAGAACGCTCAGGACGACGATGCCGACGGCGACGGCGTCCTGAACTCCAAGGACGCCTGCCCGAACGTTGCGGGCCCGGCGGCGAACGCGGGCTGCCCCTACCCCGACGACCCCGACAACGACGGCGTCCGGGGCGACGACGACAAATGCCCGCAGGTGGCTGCGCCGGGCACCCCGGACGGCTGCCCGGCCAATCCGGTGCCGGCGCCGCCGGGCCGGGCGCCTGCTCCACCGGGCCGACGGGGACCGCGAAGGGCGATCGTCTGCGCGGCACCGCGGCCTCCGACCGGATCGACGGCGGCCGCGGTCGCGACCGGATCAAGGGGAAGGGCGGGGACGATTGCCTGTCCGGCGGCGCGGGCCGTGACCGCATCGCGGGCGGCCGCGGAGAGGACGAGATCGCCGGCGGCGGGGGAGCCGACCGGATCTCATCTCACGACGGCGCCCGCGACACGGTCGATTGCGGCGGCGGCCGCGATCGCGTGATCGCCGACAGGCGCGACAAGCTGAAGGGCTGCGAGCGAGCCGTGAGGCGCGGCTGAGGGGCTAGGGCGCGGTTACTTCGCGAGCAGCCGGGCCGGCAGGGTGTCCTGCCGGACCGCGTCCAGCTTCGCCGCGCGGTCAGGCATGCCGAGCCGACTCCAGGACCTCGACCGTGAGATCGATGTAGTCGGCGCCGCGCTCGGCGCGGTAGTCGAGGATCGGCCGGGCGCGCTCGGCCGACTCCGCGTAGGCGATCGACTGCCGGATCACCGTGTCGAAGACCTTGCCCGGGAAGCGCTCATCGAGGGCGACGAGCGTCTCCTTCGCGTGGCGCGTCCGCATGTTCGCGATGTTGAGCAGCACGCCGAGCAGCTCGAGCTCGGGGTTGAGCGTGTCCTTGGCGAGGTCGAAGATCTGCAGCGCCTGCTCGACCCCCTGCAGGGAGAAGTGCTGCGCCTGGGTCGAGATGAGCGCGTGGGTGGCGGCGACGAGCGCGTTCACGGTCAGCAGCCCGAGCGTGGGCGGGCAGTCGATCAGGATCACGTCGTGGCGGCGCTTGACGTCGCGCAGGGCGTTCCGCAGCGTGACCTCGCGCCCGATCTTCCCCGCGAGCACGAGCTCCGCCTCGGCGAGCCCGAGGTTCGCCGGGATCACCGGCCCGTGGACCGCGTCGATCGCCCGCGCCTGCCCGGCCAGCACCTCGCCGAGCGTCGGCTGCGCGGTCGGTGAGACGTCGAAGTAGTCGGAGAGGTTCCCCTGGGGGTCGGCGTCGATCGAGAGCACGTCGAGGCCGACGCGCTCGAGCACGTCGTGCAGCGACCGCACCGTGGTGGTCTTGCCGGTGCCGCCCTTCTGGGACAGCACCGCGATCGTCACCGCCATCGGTGGGTGTCTCCGCTTCCCATCGGGGCGACTATAGGCCGCCTGAGCGCTCCGCGGGGAGAGGGGTCAGAACGCGCGGTGGACGTTCGCCGCGCCGCTCAGGGAGCGGACGCGATCGTCCCCGGCGACCTCGCCGAGGCGCTCGGCGCGACCCTCGCGCTCGCAGGGCTCGCAGCCCCACTCCTCGCCGTGGCGGCCGAGGTGACGGGTGACCTGCTCCCCGATCAGCGGGTAGCGGCCGCAGGATCCGCAGCGGACGACGCCGTCGATCGGATGCTGCGGCTGCGGCTCCGGCGCGGCGGCGGGGGGTCCCCCCGGCTGGCCCTCACGGATCGGCGTCCTGATCGCCCAGTCCTGAGTCGTCTCGTCCATGCCCTGAGATTTCGCTCCCTCGGCGCGGTCTCCTGCCGGTAGCGGCGCGGATAGACTCGCCGCAGATTCCCATGGGACCCGAGAGCGCCGAGATCACCATCGATGCGCCGCGTGAGCGGGTCTTCGAGATCGTGAGCGATCTCGCAATGCGCCCGAGCTTCTGCGATCACTTCCAGGAGCAGTTCCGGCTGGCGAGGATCGACTCGACCGGCGTCGGCGCCTCCGCCCGCTACCACCTCGCCGCGTCGCGCTTCCCGATCTGGGTCGAGACCGTGATCGTCGAGCTCGAGGCGCCCTACCTGGTCCTCGAGCGCGGCAAGGGCTCGCGACTGGACCGGATGCCCGTCGGCACCGCCTGGGAGCTCGTTCCCAACGGCGGCACGATGACCGACCTCACCGTCAGCTTCTGGACCGAGCCCATCCACCCGATCGACAAGCTGAAGGACAAGGGGTTGGGATCGGGTTGGTACCGGCGCCAGTGGGACCGCGCTCTCAAGCGGCTTCGCGACGCGGCTGAATCCGGAGACGAGATCAAGTCCCTGCAGGTCGCCGGCGCCAGCCATCCCTGAGGGTTGGCGGCCGCCTCGCACATATAGACTCCGCCACCGTTCATGCGCTCGAGAATCTTCACTTTCGTGCTTCTGCTGCTCGCGCTCGCCGCGGCCTCGTTCCTTGCCGCCTGCGGCAGTGAGGAGGAGACCGAGGTCAAGGAGGGTGAGCCCCTCGAGCTCGGGGACGTCCACTACAACGTCCAGATCACCCGCTTCCTGAACCCGAGCTCGGAGGAGGACGCGGCCTATCTCGAGGGCGCGCCGGAGCTGCAGGAGGGCCAGCAGTACCTCGGGGTCTTCATGCAGATCAACAACGAGGGAGACGAGGACGTCGTCGTCCCCTATCCCTTCGAGATCGTCGACACCCGCGGCAACGTCTACACGCAGGCCCGCATGGACAACGACTTCTCCCTCGTCCAGGGCACGGTGGTTCCCGCCGACGGCACGGTCCCCGGCGAGGAGACCGCCGCTCGCAACGGCCCCATCGAGGGCTCGCTGATCCTCTTCCCGATCGAGGAGGCGGCCACCGAGAACCGGCCGCTCCAGCTCCAGGTCCCGGGCCTGGAGGAGGAAGGCGAGATCGAGCTCGACCTCTAGGTCGACTCGACGCGGTGGGCAACCGCGTCATCTGACGAGCGCACGATGGTGAGGACCACCCAGATCGCGCTGCTGATCGCCCCCGCGGGGGCGGTGGTGATCATGCTCGGCGCCTTCGGGACCGAGGTCGACGTCGTGGCCCTGGTCGCGATCTGGATCGGCACCGTCGTTGCCGCACCGGCCGCCCGCGGGACCTGATGGCGGCTGGTGGACGCTGCTCGCCATCGGCGCGGTGCTCTCGCTGGCGGGCGCGCTCGTTGCGATCGGGAGCGACGGCCTCGGGGGCCTGCTCGCGCTCATCGGTGGCGTCTGCGTCCTCGTGGGCGCCGCGCTGGGCTTCCCCGCGGAGGGGCGCCGGGCGGCCTAGAGCGCGGCGGCGAGGATCTGCTGGGCGATGGGGGCCGCGACCGTGCCGCCGTCGCCGGGAGCCTTGATCACCATCACCGCGACGGCCACCTTCGGCTTCTCGGCGGGGGCGAACGCCGTGAACCAGGCGTCGACGTCGAGCTCGGGCTCCTCGGCTCCGACCGGCGAGTCCTCGCTGACCGTCCCGAGCTCGGCGGTGCCGGTCTTCCCGGCCACGGTCGCGTCGGGAAGCGCCGCGGCGATCCCCGTTCCCGACTTGACGGTCTCGATCATCATCTCGGTGACCTCCTTGGCCACCTCCGGCGTCGTCGCCTGGACGTCCGGGTAGTCGCCCGCGAGCTCCGCCGGGCTCTTCACGATCGAAGTGGGGGAGCGGACGCCGCCGTTGGCGATCGCCTGCGAGACGGAGGCCATCTCGAGCGGCGTGGCCTGCACCTCGCCCTGCCCGATCGCGCTGACGCCGGCGACGTCGTCGGTCAGGTCCTCGGGGATGGTGCTCGAGAGCGGATCGACCAGCGCCAGTGCCTCGGCGTTGTAGAGCGAGGGCGGGGAGTTGAATCCGAATGCCTCGGCCGCCTCGACCAGGCGCTTGCCGCCGAGCTCCTCGCCGAGCGGGGCGAAGACGCTGTTGCACGACTTCGCGAAGCTCTGCACGAGCGTGCCGCCGCAGAGCTCGTCATGGGCGTTCGAGACCTCGCGGCCGCCGACGACGGCCGACGAGACCACCGGGAACTCCTCGCTCGGCTTGGTTATCCCATCCTCGAGCGCGGCCGCGGCGGTGATGATCTTGAAGGTGGAGCCGGGCGGCTGTGGCGCGGAGAAGGCGAAGCCCGCGAGCGCCAGCACGTTGCCGTTCTTCGCGTCGAGGACCGCAGCGCCGCCGTAGGTGTCGCCGAGGGCGGCGGAGGTCGCCTCCTGCAGTTCGGGGTCGAGCGTCGTCTTCACCGGGGTGCCGGGCAGGGGCTTCGACTCCTTCAGGACGACCTTGCCGTCAGGGCCCTTGGCGATCAGCTTGCCGCCGGGAGTGCCGGCGAGGGTGGAGTTGAAGGCGAGCTCCAGGCCGCTCGTCCCCGCCAGGGAGCCCTCCGGGAAGCCCTGGGCCTCGAGGATCTCCGCCTGCTCCGCCTCGGGCTGGCCGATGTCGCCGGCGACGATGCTGCCCGCTCCGCTCTTGGTTCGCGCGTCGACGGGTCCCTCGACGATGGGGCTCTTGTCCGCGGCGAGGATCGGGGCGCGCTCGGCGAGCTGGGTCTGCCGCTTCAGCGTCGCGCCCTCGGTCAATCCCGGGAAGACGAGCTCGGGGCTCCAGTCGATCTTGCCCTCGCTCACCGGCATCCCGATCTCGCCCTCGACGGTGCCGAACGCCGTCGTCGCGATCGAGACCGGAAGCGCCACCACCTCCTCGCCGTCCTGATCGAGAGGGCCTCGCGTCTCGTCGGCCTCGACGCTCTGCATCGTGGCCGTGTCCGCGGCGTCGGCGTAGGCGGCGCTGAAGGTGTCGAAGTCGTACTCGTCCTGGGCGGCGGGGGAGAGCTCCGCGTACATCGCCTCGAGGTTGCTCTCCTCCCACGCGGTGCCGAAGCGGCTGACGGAGTCGGCCTCGTCGGAGCCGGTCGCGGTGACGACGCCGAGCGCGAAGGCCCCGGCCGAAACCAGCGCAAGCGGAACCGCGCGCATCAGGAGGCGACTGCGCCTGGCGGCGGAGGAAGTGGATCGGGACATGGTGAGGCGCTCCTGGTCTCCCAGCGGCAAGGCGCAGGGAGGATCTGCAGCGAAATCGTACTTGTCGCGCCGAATCTGCGGACCAGGGATCATCGTTTGCGATGACCCTCGTCGACTGGATGATCGTGGCTCTGCTGCTGATCCTCGTGCCGCTTGGCTACACCCGCGGCCTGCTCGTCGCCGGGCTCGGGCTCGGCGGCTTCGCGGTCGGGGCCGCGGTCGGTGCACGCGTGGCCCCGCTCCTGCTCGAGGGAGGTTCGGGCTCCCCCTACGCGCCGGGGATCGCGCTGCTGGGCGGCCTGCTCATCGGCGGCCTCGTCGCAGCGGTCCTCGAGGGAGTGGCGCTGTCGCTGCGGGACCGTCTCCCGCCGGGTGGAGCGCTGGCCTCAGCCGACTCGGCGGGGGGCGCGGTGGCCTTCGCCGGGCTCGGGCTCGCGATCGCCTGGGTCGCCGGGGCGCTGGCGCTCAACGCTCCCGCGCTGAGCGAGGTCCGCGACGACGCGCAGCAGTCGGTCATCCTCGGCGCGCTGAACGATGTCCTGCCGCCCTCGGGCCCGGTTCTCAACGTGCTCAACCGCGTGACCCCGACGCCGCGGATCGAGGGACCTAGCGCCGACGTCCCGCCCGCCGGCCGCGGGATCCTCGCCGACCCCGAGATCGTCGCCGCCTCCGACTCCGTGGTCCACGTGGTCGGGACGGCCTGCGGGTTGAACATCTCCGGGTCGGGCTGGGTGGCGGGGGACGGGATCGTCGTGACGAACGCCCACGTGATCGCGGGCCAGGACGACACCGAGGTCGTCACCCGCGATGGGACCGAGCACGACGCCACCGCCATCGCCTACGAGCCCCGCGACGACATCGCGGTGCTCCGGGTCGATGGCCTGGGCGCGACGCCGCTGCCGCTGGCGCCGCGGGCTGAGCCGCGGACCGTCGGCGCCGTCCTCGGCTTCCCCGGCGACGGGGACTTCAGCGCCGTCGCCGGCCCGGATGGGGACCACGGGCGAGGTGACGAGCCAGGACTCCTACGGGGACGGCCCGATCCAGCGCCTGATGACGTCGTTCCGGGCCGAGGTCGCGCCGGGAACTCGGGCGGGCCGATCGTCGACGGCGAGGGGCGCGTCCAGACGACGGTCTTCGCGGCCACCGTGGACGAGACCCCGGCCGAGGGCCTCGGCGTCCCCAACCAGCGCGCGCAGATTGCGCTGGACGGAGCCGGGGAAGAAGTCGACACAGGCGCCTGCAGCTGACCCGGAGGACGAGGATGACCGACGAACGCGAGACCACGGCAAAAGCCCGGGGGAGCGCTTCGCTACGGTGAACGCGTGGGAGGATCCTCTGTACAGAGAGGCCTCGGCCCCGCCGGCAAGGGGCCCGGCGAACCTGAGGTCTGCCCCAGGTTCCACGCTGCGGTCGAGCTGATCGGTCGCCGCTGGGCCGGCGCCATCCTCTTCACGCTCATCGACGGCCCGCACTACTTCCGCGAGCTGCTCGTCGCCGTGCCCGGGCTCTCCGACCGCCTGCTCTCCCAGCGGCTGCGCGAGCTGGAGGCCGAGGGGCTCGTCGAGCGCGCCGTCCACGAGGGCCCGCCCGCCCGGGTGTCCTACCGCCTGAGCACGGCGGGGGAGGAGCTCGTCCCGTCCCTGCGCGAGATCCACGCCTGGGCTCAGGAGCACGACGTCCGCGGCCCGGGCGAGGCAGCGGCCTAGTGCCCCGCTCACCAGGCGCGCGGGTTCCCCTCCGGGATCCGGTCGGCGACGAGATGAGCGTCGACGAGGGGCGCCGGATATGGCCCCGTCGTCCGCAGGTACTCGTCGAGCCGGCCGAGCCCCGCGAAGGCCGCCTCGACGGCCTCCGCGTAGGTGCGGAGGATCACGGCGCCGGGCGGTGGCGTGAGCGCGAGGTGCTGCCGGCTTGGCGACGTAGGTGACGACCGTGTCGAAGGATGCTCGCGCGCTCGCGGGCTCGATCGACGCTCCGACGTCCACCCGGTCGTAGCGGAGCTCGCGTACGTCGAGCCGGGCGAGCTCGTCCTCGTCGACGGCGATCAGCAGTCCCGTCGACGAGATCGGCGGGGTCGCCGGTGCGCTCCACGTTGAGGCCGAGGACCCACTCCGGGATCGAATCGTCCGCGTCGAGCGCGAACGTCTTCTCGCAGGTGCGGTTGTCGCGGGCCTGCGAGAAGCGCCGCCGCCATCCGGTCAGGCGCGCCGGCACGGCTTCGCCGTCGGCCCAGGCCTCGCGGGGAGTGCGACCGAGCGTGATCGCGGCGCTCGCGGCGGAGACGAGCGAGCCGTAGCCGAAGACGGCGACGCCGCGGCTCACCCCGCGGCCGCCTCGCTCCCGGCGGGAACCGGCTCGACCGGCGGCTCCGGGCTCGGCCGCCCGGTGATCTCACGCGGGTGGGGGCAGAGCCTGGCGCGGGCGGGGCAGTCGTGGCAGAGGTCGCGGTGGGGACGTGAGGTGGCCTCGAAGCGCCCGGCGCGGATCTCGCCGACCGCCGCCTCGATCCCGGAGCGCCCGGCGGCGATCTCGGCCGCGTCGAGGACCGAGACGACCGGGGCGTCCGGCCGCTCGAGGAAGACGTAGGCGCTGCGGACCGACTCGGCGCCCGTGGCCTCGGCGACCGCCGCCGCGTACAGCGAGCGCTGGATCAGGTAGCCCTCGTCGAGGGCCGGCTCGCGGGAGCCGAGGCGGTCGGTCTTGTAGTCGATGACGGTCACCTGGCCTTCGCCGCCGCCGTCGGCGAGAAGGTCGATCGTGCCGCGGAGGATCGTCCCGGCCCCGAGCGCCAGGCGGAACCCGACCTCGGGCCGCAGGGTGGCCGCCGGAGTCGTCGCGCAGCTCGGCCAGCAGCGGCGAGGCGAGCCATCCCTCGAGCATCGCCAGCAACCGCGCATCGGTGTCGGGAGCGGCGCCCTCGCGAGCGAGGGCAGCGGCCCGCACGCGCTCGTCCGGGAGCGTCCAGCCGTTGCGCGCGCTCCACTCGAGCAGCTCGTGGACGGCGCGGCCGAAGCCCATCCGCGCGTGGCGCAGGGCGGGGGAGACGGCCTCACCCTCGTCGAGCCCGTCGGGCTCCTCGGGGGCCGCGTGGCGCTCGTCCCAGTCGAGTCCGGCGGCGCCCTCCGCGTCGGGCTCGAGCCGTGAGCCGCCACCGGCCTCCGGCGTCGCGGCGGGCAGGCCGCCGCCGAGCCCGATCACCCGCTCGATCAGGAAGCGATAGCCGCAGCGGCCGTAGTCGGCGAGGGCCACGTAGGAGAGGCTCCGGGCCGCTGCCGCGCCGCCGTCGGCGAGCGCGATCAGCGGCGCGGCGGAGGCGTCGGTGACGGGAGCGGGCTCCGACGGCGCGCGGCGGTCCTCGGCGAGCCGCTGCGCCGACTCGGCCCCGGCGCCGATCACGCGGACCGCGATCTCGACCTCGCCGAAGCTCGTGCTCCCCTCCAGCCCGGCGCGCGCGCTCGGGCCCGGCACGCTCACGCGCTCTCCGTCGATCCCCTCGACGCCCAGCCCGGGCAGGAGGCAGCCGAGCGCGGTCCGGGTGCGGCGCGGCTTCTCGCTCTCCTCGAGGTCCTTGTCGGCGTAGACGCCCGAGAGGATCAGCCGGCGCTCGGCGCGGCTCGCGGCAACGTAGACCAGCCGACCGGACTCCTCGGCCTCGCCGTCGCCTGCGGCCTCGCCGAGCGACCCGTACCCCTCGGTGTCGATCGACTCGGCGGCGGCGCGGGCCAGCCTCATGCCGACGCGAGCGGGAGTCGGGGCCTCTCCCGAGGCGTCGGCGATCTCCTCCGCATCGAAGTCGATCCTGAGCTCCGGGGGCTGCCCGCCCGAGCAGAGCGAGCGCCCGAGATCGGCCACCGCGACCGTGTCGAACTCGAGGCCCTTGGCCGCGTGCACCGTCATCACCCTGACCCCGGCGTGGTCCTCGCTCGCCGCGGCGGCCTCGCTCTCGCGGTCGGAGAAGGCCGCCCGCGCCGCCGCGTGGTCGAGGAACCCGCGCAGGTCACGCCCGTCGTGCGCCTCGTACTCGGTGGCGATCCTGACGAGCTTGCGCAGGTTCGCCGTTCGCCGCCGGCCCTCGGACATCAGCAGCGTCGCGAGGTCGTAGTCGAAGGTCTCGAGCGTTCGCTCGACCAGGGTGTCGAGCGGCAGCGAGGCGGCGATCCTCCGCAGCTGGGCCAGCCGGGCGTAGAAGCGCTCGAGCCGCTCGCGGTCCGCCTCGGGGAGCCGGGGCAGCCAGTGGGCGGCGCGCTCCTGCCGCGCGACCTCGTGCTCGTCCGGCTCGCCGGATTCGCTCTCGCGTCAGCGACGCGAGGCGGCCCGAAGGCCTGCTCGATCGACGGCCACAGGTGCGAGCCGCGGCCCGAGATCCGGCGCAGGATCCAGAGCGCATCGGGGCTCGCGCCGCAGGCCGGCGACGCCAGGGCTCCGAGCAGCGCCTCGTCGTCGAGCGGGTTGGCGACGCACGCGAGCAGGAGGAGCGCGTCGGTCACCTGCTGCGCCGACCAGTACCCGCGTCCGCCGACCACGTGGGGCTCGAGGCCCGAGACCTCGAGCGCCTCGGCGTAGACGTCGACGTTGGTGAAGGCGCGCAGCAGCACGACCATCCCGCTCGGGTCCACCCCGGCATCGGCGAGCTCGCGCAGCCGCTGCGCGAGGAACCGCGCCTCGGCCACCCGGCTCTGGGGAGCGTCGCTGCGCGCGGTCGGGATCCGGAAGTCGGGCTCGTTCCAGCCGTCGCGCCGCGTGAGCAGCAGCTCGACGACCGGCTCTCCCTCCGGTCCCGGCGGGGGCCCTGCGTACGGCTTGCCGACGCGGAGCTCGCGGAAGTCGTCGAGCAGCGCCGCGCCGACCGCGTTGACCGCGCCGACGATGTCGGGGTCGGAGCGGAAGCTCCCCGAGAGCGGCAGGACCGCCGCGGCACCCGGGCGCTCCTGGGCGAGGGAGCGGACGCGCTCGCGCTCGCGGCGGAAGCTCGCGAGGTCGGCGCCGCGGAAGGCGTAGATGGACTGGAACTCGTCGCCGACGGCGAACAGGCGCGTCTCCGCTCCGCAGAGGGCGCGGACGATCTCGATCTGGATCGGGCTCGTGTCCTGGAACTCGTCGACGAGCAGGTGGTCGAAGCGCTCGCGCTGGGCCTGGGCGATCGCCCGGTTCCCCTGCAGCAGCTCGAGCGCGATCAGCAGCAGGTGGTCGAAGTCGACCCCGGAGCGCTCCGCGCAGAGCTCCTCGTAGCGGTCGCCGAACGCCGTCAGCAGCCGTCCCAGCGCGCCGTAGGCGGCACCCGCCTGCTCGAGCTCCGCCGATGAGGCTCCCTCCGAGCCGCCGCGCTCGAGCGCGGCGAACTGGATCGGGGGAGCTCCGGGCGGCGCATGCCGCGGTTGCGGAGGTCGCTGTGGGCGGCGCGGATGATCCCGGCGAGCCGCCAGCGGTAGTTCGCAGCGGTCGAGACGAGCTCGTCGTCGGCGGCCGCGAGTGAGGCGAGCGCGGTTTCGAAGGCCTCCGAGGCGAGGCGCGAGGACTCCTCGGCGTCGAGCACGCGGAACCGCGGGTCGAGTCCGGCGGCGACGGGATGGGCGGCGAGGAGCCGGCGGCAGAAGCCGTGGATCGTGGTGACGGGGGAGCCCTCGCCGGCGCGCGCGGCGGCGATGAGGCGAGAGCGCCGCTCGGGGTCGGCGCTCTCGCCCGCGGCGCGGCGGGCCAGCTCGATCCGCACCCGCCGCCGCATCTCGCCCGCGGCGCGCTCGGTGAAGGTGAAGGCGAGGATCCGCTCCGGCTCGACCCCGTCGAGGTCGACCGCGTCGCAGTAGCGGGAGACGAGCACGCGCGTCTTGCCGGTGCCCGCGCCCGCCTCGAGGAAGACGTCGCTCGTGCGCGCGTCGATCGCCTCCCGCTGCTCGGGGGTCGGCGGGTGCGGAGCGTCGCCCAGGGGTTCCTGCAGCTCCTCGCGCGGCTCCGGTGGGCTCGGGGCTGCGGCTGGGCCCGAGGCGACGACGATCGCCTCCTCGGGGGCCGGGTCGTAGAGGCTGAGCTGCTCCTGCTCGTCGCTCATGCGACCGCGTCCTCCTCGGCCTCGGGATCCTCGATGGCGACGCCGCGCTCGATCCGGCAGATCGCCGCCATCCCGCACCACGTCGGGCACTTGTCGTCGCGCGGGTCGCGGGCGATTCGGCCGGCGCGCATCCCGTCGACGATCTCGCTCGCCCGCGCCTCCGCCTCCTCGAGGACCCCCTCGAAGGACTCCTCGTCGAGGAAGTCGGTCCGGTAGGCGTCGGCCGTGGCTCCCGGGAGGAGCTCCCCCTTCAGCTCCTTCAGCATCAGCCCGCGCGGACGGTCGTCCGTCGAGGCTCCCAGCGGGCTGTAGAGGCCACCGATCGGTTCGAGGCCGAAGGTGCGGGCGGCGAGCAGGTAGAGCGGCATCTGCAGCTTGCCCTCCTTGATCAGCTTGGCGCCGGCGACCGCCTTGCTCGAGAGCTTGTAGTCGCGGATGAGCGCCTGGGAGCCGGCGACGTCGATGCGGTCGATGCGCCCATGGAGCGAGAAGCCGGCCAGGCGCGCGGCCGGGTGCTGGTCCTCGTGGGAGTCGCCGAAGGAGACCTCGAGCAGCTCGGCCCCCGGCTCCAGGGGCGTCTCGGTGCGGGCGTCGCGGCGCAGGAAGCGGGCGATGAGCGCGTCGGTCCTGGCGAGCCTGATCCGCGCCGAGGCGGAGGCGAGGTCCCACTCGCGCCCGGCCGCCTCGCTCCGCGAGAGCTCGCCCGCCGCCTCGATCCAGCGCTCGACGTCGTCCTCGCCCGGTCGCCGCGAGCCGGTCGGCGGCTCCCGGTACAGCCGCTCGAGCACCGCGTGGGCGAGGCCGCCGTCCTCGAGCGGCTCGGGGTCGGGGCCGATGGGCCGCGGCCGCAGTTCGTGGCCGACGAACCAGCGATAGGAGCAGGTGTCGTACTCCTCGAGGGTCGAGGCGCCGTAGGGGTGATCGGCTCCCAGCGCCGCGAGCACGTCGGGGTGGGAGAGGGGGCCGGGCCGGGCCGCCGCCGCGAGCGCCGCGCGCGCCGTTGCGAGGTCGGCTGCGATCGGGCCGCTGATCTCGGCCGGAAGGCCCTGGACCCGCTCGACCCCGGCGTTCTCCGCGGCGAGGGCCCGGGCGAGGTCGCGGGCGGTGGTCGCGTCCCCGGGCGCCGGCACGACGTCCTCCGGCTCGGCGCGCACGGCGAGCTCGTCCTCGAGCGGGTCGTCGGCGGGGTCGCTCGAGGGAGCGGGGAGGAGGAGCGATCGCACCTCGTCGACGTAGGGGCTGCGCGGCTTCGGCGTCCCCGACTCATCGCTCGCCGGATAGGAGAGGTGGAGGCAGTCCTGCGGTCGCGAGACGCAGGAGTAGAAGAGGAAGCGCTCCTCGGCGGCGGGATCGCTGCGCGAGGGGATGCCGAGGGCGGCGCGCCGTTCGTCGGCGAGCAGGGGGTCGGCGGGGGCGTGCGCGGGGAACGAGCCGTCGGAGAGCCCGGCCACGAACAGGTGGCGGACGCGCGTGGCGCGCAGCCGGTAGGGGCTGAGGATGCGGACGCGCCCCTCGGTGCCGCCGCTCCAGAGCGGTACGCGGATGTGCGCGAGGAGCTCGGCCAGCTCCGAGGCCGTCGGCGCTTCGGCTCCCAGCGCGGCGGTCTCCTCGAGGGCGCGCCTCACCTCGGCCGAGGCGCGGAGCTCGACGGCCGGCCCGGCGGAGGGGACGAAGCCGGTGCGCTCGTGCGGTCGTTCGGCGAGATGGGCGGCGATCCGGGTGACCGCGGCGGTGAGCGCGGCCGCGTCGTCGCCCGCCTCGGCGATGGCGTCGAGCTCCCAGATCCGGCGATCGATCTCCTCGCCGCCGCGCCAGACCTCGAGCGCCTCGGCCGAGGTCGTCATCCGTCCGCGCAGCACAGTGCGCTCGAGCCAGTCGACGTTCCGGGGGTTGGCGCGGGCGGGGCCGCGGAGGAACGCGACGACGTCGATCGCGGTGCCGTCGGGGCCGGCGATCTCGAGCAGGCGCAGGAGCGTCGAGCCGGTCGCCGTCGCTGCCAGGGGGATCTTCGCCTCGGGCGCGATCGGGATCCCCAGGCCGGCGAGCACGCGCGCGAACAGCGGCGCCTGCCGGTCGGGGGAGCGGAGCGCGACGGCGACCTCGTCGGGATCGGCGCCGTCGGCGAGGAGCCTGGCGACGGCGCGGCCGACCAGCTCGGCTTCGCTGCGCTCGCCGGCGCCCTCGAGCAGGCGCAGGGAGCCGGGCTCCGGCGCGACGGCGGGAGGGTCGGGCTCGAAGAGGTTGCGCTCGAGGTGGTGGAGTGTCCGATCAAGCGCGGAATCCTCCGCTTCGCGTCCGGTTCCGCGCTGCGTCGCCTCCTCCGTTTCGCCTTCGGTTCCGCGGGGCGGGGAATCGTCGATCTCGCGTCCGGTTTCTGGGCGACGCTCCAGGGGAGGCTCCAGATCCGCTCCCAGCTCGTCGACGAGCGTCCCGCGCAGCTCGGCGCGAGCCGCGAGCGCGGGGCGGCCCGCCTCGAAGGTGATGGCGACCGTCACATCGCCCGCCTCGCCGAGCGCCGCGACCAGCTCGACCTGCTGGCGGGAGAGATCGTCGAAGCCGAGCAGGAGAACGGGCCGGCCGCGCCAGCGGATCGGATCGGCGCGAAGGCCGGTGACGGCGGCGTCGGCGAGCTTCGCGTCGTCGGTCAGCCCGGCGGCGTCGCGAAGGCGTTCGTAGGCCGAGAGCAGGTCGCCGATCTCGCGTTCGTAGGCGGAGTCGTCGAGCTCGGCGATGGCGGCATCGAGCCCGGCGGCGTCGAGCCCGGCCGCCTGGAGGTCGGAGACGAGCGCCTCGAGCGCCGGCGCGAAGCCCTCCCGCGCGGCGGAGCGGTGCAGCTGCCGCAGCCGGACCTCACGAGCGGCCGCGCGGCACAGCCAGACGCGCTGCATCCGCGTTGCCGTCGGCCCGGCCTCGACGCCGACCGCGCGCCTGACCTCCTCGAACAACCCGGGGAGCGTCGTGACGGTGCCGCCGAGGAGCGCGCCGCCCCCGCGCGCGCAGAGCTCGCGCTCCAGGCGGTCGACGTCGTCGCGGGTCGGCGCGACCAGCAGCGGGTCGGCCGCGACGGCCTCCTCGAACCGCTCGAGAACGATCTCCTCGCGCCCCGAACCGGGCGGTCCTGAGATCACCCTCAGGCCCATCTCTGCGCCCCTTTTTCCCGTCGTTGCGGACACCTCTCCGAGGATAGGTCGCCCCGCAGGCGGCTAAATCTGACAAAGCCGCGCTTTCCGCATCTCTGCGCCGTTTTACCGTCGGGACCCCTCTCTATCTTCGCCTCCAATGCCTCTCTGCTTCATCGATCCGGCCGATGCCATCCGAGTTGTCGCTGACTCAGTCGGTCGCGAGGCCCGTCGTCAGCTCCTCGGCGAAGCCGTGCGCGCCTGGGTCGACGAGATCCCCGACGACGAGCTCGAGGCCCACTACGCCAAGGCGATCTCGGAGCTCGACGAGCACGACATCTCGATGCTGGCCGCCTGGCACGCCTCGATGAACATCGCGCACCCGATCCCGAACCGCGACTTCCTGCTGAACGCGTTCGACTCGCTGGGAGCGAACCGCCGCGAGGCGCTCAAGCTGGCCGCCGGCTTCCGGGGCGAGGAAGCGGTGGACCGCGGAGTGACCGAGGAGCGCGCCCTGGAGACGGTCCTGGAGTGGCTGAGCCCAGCCCGCAAGGAAGAGCTGGCCGTAGAGGCGATGGAGCTCTACCTATGGGACCGGGCCGGTAGCGACAACTAGTCGGGGCTGGGGCTGGGGGCTGGGGTCGGGGGCCAGGGTTGCGGCGCTGACGCTGCGAGCTCGTGGCGGGGCTGGGGAGGGGGAGTCAGTGCTGGGCGTCCGCTCGGCTGACGCCGCGTTGCCGGCGGGTTGAGCGTCGGCCTCACCCAGCACCTGCGACGGTTCTGTGTCCGCTATCGGACCAAAACCAGTCAGCCAACTGAGTGCCTCGCCCTTCCCCGCCGAGGCAAGGACGCCAGCCGGACGGCGGCGTGCGGGAGGCGGCGCGGCCGCCTCCTGATGCGAGCCGCAGCGAGCGAGCGAACGCTCAGGCCGAGGCGCTCCCGCCCGCGCCGCGCATGCAAGACAGCCCTAGAGGTCCTTGCCGTAGATCCGATACCGCTTGACGATCTCCCCACCCATCGCCTCCATGCCGCGGTTCATGGGCACGTTCGTCTCGAGGATCCAGCCGGTCTCGCCGCCGTGCTGGGGAGTCGCGGCGGCCATGTCGTAGTGACGCTTGTAGAGGCCCGCGGCGACGCCGGCGTGCTGGTACTCCGGCTTGACTCCCAGGGCGAAGACCCGGACGGCGTCGATCTTCTTGCGGTGGCGCAGCGCGGTGAGCCAGCCGAAGGGGAGGAGGCGTCCGTGAAGCTTCTTGAGGACCTGGTTGTAGTCGGGGAGCGTGAGGGCGACGCCGACGGTCTCGCCATCGGCGGTCTCGGCGATCATGGCCCAGTTGGGATCGAGGACCGGCTTGAGGTCCTTGGCGTAGGCCTCGACCTCCTCCTCGGTGAGCGGGACGTGGCCCCAGTTCTTCTCCCAGGCGATGTTGTAGATCTCCATGAAGCGCTTGACCTCGCCGTGGAGGTCGCGCTTGCGCATGCCGCGGATCGTGATGCCGTGCTCGGGCTCGAGCTTGTCGGCGAGCTCGAAGAGGACGGGCATGACCTCGCTGCGTCCGCGAGACGTGAAGGCTCCACTTGTAGAGGTCCATCGCCTTCTCGTATCCGCAGCCCTCGATCAGGGGCCCGTAGTAGGGGTGGTGCCAGTTCTCGAGGATCTGGGGATCGAGGTCGAAGCCGTCGACGAGCAGGCCGCACTCGTCGTTGAGCGAGAAGTCCATCGGCCCGACGACGTGATCGCGGCGCCGCTCGCGGAGCCAGTCCTCGCCGGCGCTGAAGAGCGCGGCGGCGGCCTCCGGGTCGTCCTCGCACTCGAAGAAGCCGAACTGGCCCCAGGCGTTGTCGTGGACCTCGTTGAAGCGCTGGTCGATCTGCGCGGAGATCCGGCCGACCACCCGGTCGCCGCGGCGCGCCAGGAGGTAGACGGCGTCGGCGTGGCGGAAGTAGGGGTTGCGGCGACGGTCGAGGTGCTTCTTCCGATCGGAGATCAGCGGCGCGACCCAGTGCTCCGCGCCCTCGTAGAGGCGGAACGGGAGCATGATGAACTCGCGGATCTCAGACCGGCTCTCGGCCGGGGTGACGCTGAGCTCAGGCATCGAGGTGCGACCTTATCTCCGGGATGGAGGTCGCGTTGTCGACGTGGTGGACGGCGAGCCACCCGAGCTCGCGAGCCGCGTCGATGTTGACGATGGTGTCGTCGATGAACAGGCACTCCCCGGGCTCGATGCCACCGTCTTCCTGGAGCCGCGCCAGGGTCAGGTCGTAGATCGCCGGATCGGGTTTGCGCATCCCGACGAACCCGGAGTCGACGACGATCTCGAAGATCTCGTCGACGGGAAGCTTGGCCCGCCAGAGCGGCTCCCACTCGCGCACGTTGTTGGTCAGGAGCGCCATCCGATGGGTGGGAGCGAGCTCGGCCATCAGCGCGATCATCTCCTCGTTGGGGTGGAGCGCGTCCATGTAGGTCTCGGCGAAGCGGTGGAGGTCCGGGCGGTGGCCGAGGCCCTCCTCGAAGCCGTCGCGGAGGATGTCGAGGAAGCGGTCCTCGGTGATCCGCCCGCACTCGAGCTCGAACAGCGGGTTGGCGCCGGTCGCCTCGGTCCCGTGGGTCATCGCCTCGCCGAGCTGCTCCAGGGTGATCCCGGTGTTGTCCTGGAACGCGACGAACGCGTCCATCAGCGGCGAGGTGAGGACGCCGCCGAAGTCGCAGATGATCGCCTTCACTGACACGACGGCGGATTCTCCCTGAACGACCCCGCCCAGAGGCGGACGGGGGTCACGGACGAAGGATCTCGTAGGCGCCGATCGCCTGGTTGCCGCCGATGCTCCAGCCGAAGCGCGCCGCCTGCAGGTGCCCGCCGGGGCCGTCGTCGGAGGACCCGCAGATCCGCAGGCCGGCGCCGCGCTCGGGCGGATGGTCGTCGCCGTCGAGCCAGAGCTCGAGGGTCGCGCGGGTGTGCGCGCCCTGGGCGTCGTACTCCGTGGAGAGGAGCGGCTCGACGTAGCCGTAGGGCTCGGCTCCGGGCATCATCCGCGCCGCGCCGACGATCTCCTCGCCGTGCTCGCCGACGTCCTCGGGTCGCGTGGCGAGCAGGATCGTGAGGTCGCCCTTCGAGGTCGCCGCCCACGCGGTCCGCAGGAGCGAGGAGCCGGCGGCGGGGAGGTCCCAGAGGACGCCCGGGCCCGAGATCGCGCCGAGCGCGCCGGTGATGCTCGTCGCGATCCCGTGGACGCGCGCCGGTCCCACGCCCATCTCGAACTCGAGCATCGGCCCGGCCGGGCTCCAGGCGAGCTCCACCGGATCGCCGTCGCCGGTCAGCGAGACCCGTCCCTCGCCGAGCTCCTCGGCCGCCGTCACGCGAACCGCGTCATCGCCCTCCTGGCGAATCGCGCGCGTCCCCTCCTCATCGGAGGTGAGCGCCAGGTAGCCCCGCTCCCCGCCGACGGCGGAGAGCAGCTGGATGCGCCCGTCAGCCATCGCGGGGCTCCGTGCCGCGGCCGAGCGCTGGATCGTCATCGGGGATCTCGCGCGCGGTGCCTTCGACGTCATAGCCGCGGGAGGGCCGAGGGGGCGGGGGAGGGCCTGCGGCCGGGCCGGGGCCCGGCGTCCGGATGCGGGCCCGGGCCGCCGCGCCAACCCGGGCCCGAACCGGAGGACCGGTGCCGGGCATGCGGTCGTAGAGGAAGAAGAACCCGCGGGCTCGGGCCGACGACCCGCGCGCCGCGGAGCAGGGTCCTGCGCAGCAGCGCTCGGGTGGGCGGCAGAAGCAGGAAGACGCCCAGGAAGTCGGTGATGAAGCCCGGACTCAGGAGCAGGGCTCCGCCGAAGATGATCGCCGCGCCGTCGTAGACCTCCTTGGCCGGGACCCGCCCCTCGGCCGTCGCCCGGTTGAAGCGGCGCCAGGCGGCGCGGCCCTGCGTGCGGGCGAGCCAGGCACCGAGGATGCCGTCGAGCAGGAGCAGAGCGAGCGTCGGGAGGATCCCGATCGCCCCTCCCACCTGGATGATCACGTAGAGCTCCGCGATCGGGAGCACGACGAAGACCAGGAACAGCAGCAGCAGCGGCATGGGCCGCAGCGTAGAGGGCCGGGCCGCGTAGCCCGGGGAGAGCTCCGGCGATTGCTACCTTGGATCGCATGACCGAAGCAATCAAAGTCACCGAGGAAGACGTCTACGAGGCCCTCGAGGAGGTCATCGACCCCGAGCTCGGGCTCGATTTCGTCTCCCTCGGCCTCGTCTACGACGTCGAGATCGAGGAAGACACCCAGGTCTACGTCACCTTCACGCTGACCACCCCCGCCTGCCCGATCGGCCCTCAGGTCTCCGAGCAGATGAAGGAGTTCGTCGGCGACATCGACGGCGTCAACGGCGTCCACCCGAAGATGATCTTCGACCCCCCGTGGTCCCCGGAGATGATGACCGAGGACGCCAAGTTCGCCCTGGGTTTCTAGGTTTCGACCGCGCGCGGCCCTGGGTCGCGCTCCTTCCGGAACCGTCCGCGCCGCCCCCCACGTCCCGGTTCGAGGCGATCTGGCGCCTGTCGATCCAGATCAAGGGTCTGACGGTCGGGCAGTTCCCCAACGCCCCGCTCTGGCTGTGGCTGGGCGCGTCGGCCATCGCCTGGCTGACTTCAGGCACCGTTCAGGACGTCGCCGCGATCGCCGCACTCGGCGGACTGCTCTGGTGGGCGCTCGCGGAGATCCTCCGGGGCGTCAACTGGTACCGGCGTGTGCTGGGCGCCGTCGTTCTCGTCGTCACCGCCGTCGGGTTGCTCGCCTGACCCTCCGACCGTCGCGTCACCCATCGACCGGTACCGATTACTCAGTAATATTTGAGTGGCTGTGGGGCACGGAAGCTGAGCAGTCCCCGGGGGAGCTAAGGGTCGCGGCTGCGGCCGCGACCCTTAGTTGGGAACCCGGGGTGCTGCCCGGTACGGGCTTAGGAGGTGCGGGGGCGCTGGTAGTGCAGGACGGCCAGCTCGGTTCGGTCGAGGCCGCCCCGGTTCCGTCGTTGCCGTTCGAAGCGGCGTTCGCCTGCCGGCCCGCGGCCTCGGCGTGGAGCTCGAGCGCGCGCTGCAGGGTCTCGTCGAGGAGCGGCTGCGACCTCCTCGTGGCCCTGCTCGTCGAGCTCGAGCGTGGTCCAGCTCACATGGGTGTCGGGACGGTCGAGGCCGGCCGTCGCGGCGGCCTCGACGAGGTGGTCCCAGATCCCCTGGATCGTGCTGTCCTGGAGCTGGCGGCGGACGTTGACCGGAAGCGCGGCCCAGTGGGCATCGTCGAAGTAGGGACGGGCGGTGGCCCGGTAGACGTGCTCGACGGCGCCGCGGACCTGCCTGGTCTCGACGAGCTCGATCGCGCCGAGGTCGTCGAGCACGCGCACGTGGTAGCTGACGTTGCCGATCGGCTCGTCGAGCTCCCGCGCCAGGGCGGACGGCGAGGCGGCGTCCTCGTTGAGCCGGATCAGGAGCCGGAACCGCAGCGGGTGCGCCATCGCCTTGATCAGGCGGTCTTGAACGGACTTGATGCTGGTGCTCACTCGATCATCCCCCGGAGCCGCTTGCGGGCCCTGTGGAGCCGCACTTTAACCGTTCCCTCCGGGATCCCAAGAGCGTTCTGCGATCGCCGGCTGCGTCATGTCCTCCCCGTAGCGGAGCAGCATCATGCGCCGATCGAGCGGGTCGAGGGCGGCGAGCAGCGTCTCGACGTCGTGGCGCTCGAGCACCGCCTCGAGCCGCTCGTCCTCCACCGGTGAGTCCAATTCGAGCGGATCGACGACGATCGGCCTGCTCCTGGCCTGGCTGCGCACGGCCTCGTTGTTGACGATCGTCGCGAGCCAGGGCGCGAACCGGTCTCGCTGCTGAAGCGATGCGTGCGAACGCCATGCGCGCAGCAGCGACTCCTGCGAGATGTCCTCCGCATCCGCCTCCTGCGAAGCGCGCCGCCTGGCCAGGCGCAGACTCCGCCGGGAGGCGTCCTCCCACGTCCGGTCGGACTCGCTCGCAGCGCCTCCGAGAAGTTTTGAGCTTTGGTGAAACGATTTTGATCAGTCGGAGGGTCTTCACTGTTGCATGGACACAACCCTCACCCCAGAAGCCGATGCGCAAGCCGTCTACGAGGCCACCGCATCGGTCTACGACCGCCTGA
The DNA here is from genome assembly GCA_963740845.1 of uncultured Solirubrobacterales bacterium. Lineage (GTDB taxonomy): Bacteria > Actinomycetota > Thermoleophilia > Solirubrobacterales > 70-9 > RHKX01. Next base: position 72,469 of record CAVUFM010000012.1, on the reverse strand, counting down.
CGGAGCATCACGACTACGAGCTCTGGATCGGGAATCTTCTCCCGGCCCTCGCGGCGCCGGGCTCCCCGAGCGGGGGCGCCTGCTCGATGTGGCGTGCGGGACCGGCAAGAGCTTCATGCCGATGCTGGAGCGGGGCTGGGACGTCTCCGGCGTCGACGTCTCGCCGGCGATGCTCGCCGCGGCGCGGAGAAGGCGCCGGGCGTTCCCCTCGAGGTGGCGGACATGCGCGATCTCCCATCGCTAGGCGCGTTCGACCTCGTCTGGTGCCTCGACGACGCGCTCAACTACCTGCTCGACCCCGACGAGCTGCGCCTGACGTTCGAGGGCCTGCGGCGGAACCTCGCCCCGGACGGGCTGGTCCTCTTCGATTGCAACGCGGTCGGCGCCTACCGCTGGTTCTGGGCCGACTCGTCGGAGATCGAGGGAGACCCGCCGCTCACCTGGACCGGCCTCGCGGGCCCCGACTTCGCCCCGGGCGAGATCGCGGAGGCCGTCCTCGAGTTCGACGGCGAGCGCATCGTCCACCGGCAGCGCCACCACCCGCACGAGACTCGTCGCGCGGATGCTCGCCGCCGCAGGGCTCGAGCTCCTCGACGTCTACGGGATCCAGACCGACGCCGTCCTCCGGCAACCGCTTGACGAGACCTCGCACACCAAGGCGATCTACATCGCCGCGAACAGGAGAAGGGGGTGACTCATGAAGGTCAAGAAGCTTCCGAAGCCCGTCGTTCCGGCGGCCGCGGTCACGAAGGCCGGCTGATGAGCTGCGAGGGCGACCGGGTCGGAGACGAGATCTGGTCGCCCTCATCGCTCCTGCGCCTGAAGCGCTCCGTCGAGCTCTTCCACGGTCCCGGCGGCGATCTCTACCTGCTGCGCCTCGGATCCGGCGACGATCAGGTCATCGAGGCCCCGACCCCGGCCGAACGGGCGCTCCTCGGAATCGCTCGCGGGCGGGTTCTCGAGCCTCGGGGAGCTCCTCGCGACCCACGGTGCCGGCGCACGCTCGAGCCTGGAGCAGCTGCTCGAGCTCGGCCTGCTCGAGACGAGGCCGCTGCCGCGCGCGATCCCCGACGGGGACGCCGAGCGCTACGACCGGCAGCTCATCTACCTCGCCGACCTCGCCCGCCCGGGAACGAGCGCCGACCGCCTGCAGGCCCGTCTCGCCCGCTCGCACGTGCTCGTCATCGGCTGCGGCGGGTTGGGCTCGTGGACCGCCTGCGGGCTCAGCCTCTCCGGGGTGGGAACGCTGACGATCGTCGACGACGACGCCGTCGAGCTCAGCAACCTCAGCCGCCAGCTGCTCTACGAGCCGCGTGCGATCGGGCGGGACAAGGCCGACGTCGCGGCCGCGAGGCTGCGCGCGCACAACCCGGACCTGACCGTGAACGTCGTCCGGCGCCGGATCCGCTCCGCGGCCGACCTGGTGAGATCGTCGAGGGCGCCGGCTTCGACCTGATGATCTCGACGGGGGACTGGCCACCGCACGACCTTCCCGCTGGGTCAACGAGGTCGCCTTCGAGCATTGTGTGCCGTGGATCGGCGCCGGGCAGTTCCCCCCGCGTCTGCGTCTCGGCCCGCTGGTGGTCCCAGGCGAGACCGCCTGCCACGCGTGCCTGGAGACGTGGGCCGCGGGGGAGTCCTCCCTCTACGAGCAGGTCGCGAGGTTCCGCGGGACCCACCAGCTGCCCGACGCGAGCACCGGGCCGGTCAGCGGCGTCATCGGCTCGCTCCTGGCGAACGAGGCCGTCCACTTCCTGGTGGGTGCCGAGCCCGCCTCCCTCGGCCGCGCGCTGATGCTCGACCTGCAGTCCCTCACGACCGACCGGCAGGAGATCCGCGCGGACCCGGACTGCGCGGTTTGCGGCAGCGGTCGCACGGACCGAAGTCCCGAGGCCCTAGGCGTCGGGGCCTTGGGGGCGAAGCCTCCGAGGCCGTTCATCTAGGCCTTCGCCTCGGCCTCAGCCGCACGCACCGGCGCTGGGGTCAGCGCCGCCGCGCCGATGACCAGCACGAAGGCGATCGACCCGCGCGATCTGACCGAGGGCGTCATCGGGAGCGGGATCGCCGAAGACGATCGGGCCCGAGGCGATGGTCAGCGCGTTGGCGGCGACGGTGGTCATCGCGATCACCGGTACGGCCTTGCCCGTCTGCAGGCTCTTGGCGGAGACCGTCAGGCCGATGAACGAGGCGACCACGATCACCAGGACCAGCGGGTGGCCGAACACCGTCACGACGTTCTCGCCGAAGGTGCTGGTCTGCGCCTTGATCGCGGTGTCGGAGACGGCCCAGAAGAGACCGGCGGAGGCGCCGAGCGCCACCCCCATGTGCTTCGTGCGGTTGCCGACGAAGCCGACCGTCACGGCGAGGGCGGTGACGGCCGCGAGGAAAGTCCAGAGGGTTGCGGCGTCGTAGTCGGAATGAGCGCCGTCGCTCGAGCTGTCGATCGTCGCGGCCAGGAACGCCAGCCCGAGCGCCGCGAGCCCGACCCCGATCCACTCCCGCCTGGTGACGGAGTGCGCGAAGAGGCGATCGGCGACGACCGTCAGCAGGACGAGGCCGCCCGCGATCACCGACTGCACCAGCGAGATCGGCGCCAGCGCGAGGGCGGCGACGTGAAAGCCCCAGGAGCCGATCGCGACGACGATCCCGAGCACGTACCAGCGGTTGCGGAACAGCGCCAGCGATGTGCGGACGGGGTGACTCCACTCGACGTCAGGCGACGCGACCGCGCCGCGGTGCTTGTAGAGGAAGCCGACGACCGCGAAGAACGCGGTCGCGACCGACATCGCGATCCCGATTTGGACGGACAGGCTCATAGGACTGGCAGGAAGCGGGGCAGGCTAGCGGGGCGGCCGCGCGGGCCGGCCGGCAGTCAACGCGAGTGGATCAGGCGACGGTGTCCGGCGGATCGTCACGTCCGCCGAGCGTCGGCGGCGCCGGCGGGCGGTCGTCGGGCTCCGTTCCGGCGTCGGCCAGTCCTCGCTCGATCTCGTCGTCGAGGCGGATCGCCCGGATGGCGTGCTCGTCGGGAAGCTTCTCGAGCACCTGCCTGATCACGTCGTGGACGCGCGGCTCGTCGTGGCCGAAGTCGTCGAGGAGGGTCTTGAGCGCGGTGTGGGTCAGCTTGAGCTGGGCCGGGGTCAGCTCGAGGTGGTACTTGAACGGGCTCGGATCGGCCCCTCCCTCGCTCATCGACCCGACTGCGCCGTGGCCCGCTTGCCGTTCGCCCCCGCCTTGCCCTTCGCCTTCGCGTCCTTCTCGACCTCCTTGGCGGCCTCGAGGAGCTGCTTGATCTCCGCCTCGATCCCCTCGGCGACGAAGGTGATGTCCTCCATCGCGTCGTAGTCGCCGAGCAACCCGAAGTCGATCTTGCCGTTGTAGGACATGATCGCGATGGCGAGCGCGTGGTTCTCGGGGAGGAACGCGACCGGGAAGATGTCGAGGAGCTCGCGGCCGAGCACGTAGAGCGGGATCTGCGGTCCCGGGACGTTGGTGACGATCAGGTTGAAGAGGCGGGTCGAGAAGTTGACCCGCGATGCCTGCGCGAGGAGCGTCGGCGGCGCGAAGTCGTTGAACCGGGAGATCACCTCGGCGCCGAGCGCCTTCTTCGACGACTTGATCCCGTCCATGGCCTCGCGGACGGTCCGAAGCCGGGCGACCGGGTCCTCGACGTAGACGGGCAGCGGCCCGCGGACCGCGGCGATCTGGTTGCCGAGCTTGCCCTGCTGATCCTCGGCCGCGGATCGAGACGGGCACCAACGCGCGCAGCTCGAGCCCCTCCGTGCGGGTGCCGCGAGCGCGGAGCCAGCGCCGCATCGCGCCCGCGACCGCGGTCAGGACGACGTCGTTGACCGTCCCTCCGAGCGCCGACTTGATCCGCTTCAGCTCCGCGAGATCTCCGCGCACCCAGACGTAGCGCCGGTGCGGTCCGATCGGCTGGTTCAGCGGTACGTCCGGAGCCGGGTTGGCGAACTCCCAGGCGACCTCGCCGACACCCTCCGCGGCCTGCTGGATCTCGCCGAGCGTCGCGCCCGGCGAGCTCGCGATGCCGGCGACGCGGCGCGCCACCCCGAACGGCGCCTTGACCGCTCCCTGAACGCCGCGGGCAACCAGGCTCGCGGCCGAGGGCTCGGGCCGCGGGATCCACTCCCGCGGCGGCCCGATCGGCTCCGGGACCGGCTTGACGTCGAAGAGGACGGTCGCGATGTCGACCCCGGAGACGCCGTCGACGAGCGCGTGGTGGGTCTTCGAGATCAGGGCGAAGCGCTTCTTCCTCAGGCCCTCGACCAGCCACAGCTCCCAGAGCGGCTTGGTGCGGTCGAGCTGCTGGGAGAAGACCCGGGCGGCCATCCGCCGCAGCTCGTCCTCACCGCCGGGAGCCGGCAGCGCTGAGTGGCGCACGTGGTAGCCGAGGTTGAACTGCGGGTCGTCGACCCAGAACGGCCGGCCGCTCTCGACCGGCGGCACCGCCAGCTTCTGGCGGTAGCGGGGAACGAGGTGCAGCCGCGACTCGATGTGGTCGAGCAGGTCGTCGTAGGACGGGGGAGGACCCTCGAAGATCGTGACTCCGCCGATGTGCATGTGGCTCGTCGACGGACTCGTTCGCGAGGAACGAGGCGTCGATCGAGGTCAACCGGTCCATGTGTCCCTGTGCCATTGGTTGAAACTATCGCGCGTATCGCCGCCACGCCAGAGCCACGGCACCGCCGGAAGCGCGTCTAGGCTCGGAATCAGGTGGAGGACCAGGCGATGAGCCCCGATTCCGACCGCGCTTCGGTGGCGGCCCGCCTCGCCGGAGCAACCGGGCTCGAGCGCGCCGTCGCCGGTGCCGTCGAGGGGGCGATCGTCCGCACGGTCGAGAGCGACGCAGTCATCCAGGCGATCGAGCGGATCGTCGAGGACGGGCGGCTGCAGAAGGCGATCCAGGAGTCGATCGACCCGGAGATGATCGAGGAGGCCGTCCGCAAGGCGCTCGAGAACGAGGTCTCCGACCGGATCTGGATCGAGATCCTCGCCAGCGACAAGGCGCAGATGCTCGTCGAGCGGATCGCCGCGGCGCCCGAGGTCCGCGCCGCGATCGCTCAGCAGGGCTTCGGCCTGATCACCGACATCGGCCGCCAGGTCTCCAAGATCACCGAGGCGCTCGACGACGTCTTCGAGCGCGTCGCCCACACCGTCTTCCGGCGCGGCGACCACGATGCCGAGACCAACCAGGCCGGTCTCGTCACGCGACTGGCCGCCGCCGCGATCGACATCGGCCTGCTCGTCGGCTTCCTCTCGATCGTCTCCGGCGTCTTCTCCTCGATCATCCCGACGCTCTTCGGCAGCCGCGGGGACGAAGGGCTCTCGACCGCGGCGCTGATCGGGCTGCTCACCTTCTACTTCCTCTTCGCCGGCAGCGTCTTCGTCACGTTCTGGACCCTGATCGGGCAGACGCCCGGGATGCGATTCCTCGGCATCAGGCTGCAGAAGGGCGGATCGAACGAGATCGGCTTCAGGACGTCCCTGCGCCGGGGCTTGGCGATGCCGCTCGCGATCATCCCGTTCGGGCTCGGCTTCCTCGGGATCCTCATCTCGCCGACCCGGCGCGGCCTCCAGGACGTGATCGCGGGCACCGAGGTCATCTACGACGAGGCTTCGGCTCCATGGTCGACGCAGCCGCGGGAATGGGTCAACTCGCGTGGCGAGACCAAGACCGCGTCCACGCTTCCGCCCGACGCCGCCTGATCTCTACCCTGTGGGCATGCCCACGACCGAGCTCAACGCCCCTTCCCGCGTGCTTCTCGCCGCCCCGCGCGGCTACTGCGCCGGGGTCGACCGCGCCGTGCAGACCGTCGAGCACGCGCTCGATCTCCATGGCGCGCCGGTCTACGTGCGCAAGGAGATCGTCCACAACAAGCACGTCGTCGCGGAGCTGACGAAGCGCGGCGCGATCTTCGTCGAGGAGGAGACCGAGGTTCCGGAGGGAGCGCTCGTCGTCTTCAGCGCCCACGGCGTTGCCCCCTCCGTCCACGAGAACTCCGCCAAGCGCAACCTGCGCACGATCGACGCGACCTGCCCGCTCGTCACCAAGGTCCACGTCGAGGCGCGGAAGTTCGCCGCTGAGGGCTACACGATCATCCTCGTCGGCCATGACGGCCACGAGGAGGTCGAGGGCACGACCGGCGAGGCACCCGATTCGATCGTCCTCGTCGAGTCCGTCGAGGACGTCGACGCGCTCGAGGTCGCCGATCCCGACCACGTCGCCCTCATCACCCAGACCACGCTCTCCGTCGACGAGACCCGCGGGATCATCGACCGGCTGCGGGAGAAGTTCCCCAACATCACGAGCCCGAAGCAGGACGACATCTGCTACGCCACGACGAACCGTCAGCTCGCGGTCAAGCGCCTCGCTCGCGAGTGCGATCTGGTCCTCGTGATCGGCTCGAAGAACTCCTCCAACTCCAACCGGCTCGTCGACGTCACCCGCGAGCTCGGCACCCCCTCGCATCTGATCGACAAGGCCGCCGAGGTCGAGGAGGAATGGCTCGAGGGAGTCGACACCGTCGGCATCACCTCGGGTGCAAGCGCCCCCGAGGAGCTCGTGGAGGAGCTCGTGGAGTTCTTCCGCAACCGCGGCGCCGACGAGGTCTCGGAGGTCCGCGCGATCGACGAGGACGTGCGCTTCATGCTGCCGAAGCCGATCCGCGTCTCGCTCGCCGCGGGCGCCTAGCCCTCGGTCGAGGGTCCTGACCGCCGCCGCGTGGCGGCGAACCCGCCGGCCTCGCGCGAGACGCCCCGCCGGAGAGCTCGACGACGAAAGCGGTGCCGCCGCGCCCGTTCTCCCAGCGGGTCATGGTTCCCGGCAGCCCCTGTCCCCGGCAGCGATCGAGCTGCAGCCTGAGACCCGCGAGTACCGCCGCTGCATCGGGATCGGTCCCGTGCACGGGGCGAGGACCGCTCCCCAGGGCTGGTGGAAGAGGACGGTCACGTCCGGATCCAGCTCGCGCACGAGGTCCCGGTACGCCCGCGACTCCGGTTCGGAGAGCGGCTTCGGCCCGCCGTAGTCCCGCGGCTCCGGGCCCCCAGGCGTCGGCCCCCTACTCGTCCCGTGTCGCGGCCTCCGCGTGGCGACCGCTCTCCAGCCGACCGGGAAGTTCCGGTTGAGTCGACTCCGTGCGCGTTCGTCCGGCACGTCGGTCCTCGTGCCCATCGGGGTTGACGGTCGCGACCGTCCAGATCGTCAGGCCGCGAGCCTCCGGAGTCGCGGCGCAGGGAGCGGCACCGACCGCCCGGCCGGCCTCCTCGTTCCCGTGGACCTCGCCGACGACGAGCACCGTCCGCCGGCCCGTCGCCAGGGCCGACCCGGCGCGCGACGAGGTCCCGGCCCTCGACGCTGTGGCCGAACGATCGATGCGGGCCGGGCGCCTGGGAGCGGGCGCGTGCGGCGTCGCCCCCGAGGGGGAGCGCGAGGGCGAGAGCGGCGAGCGCCGCGGTCGCCAGTGCTCCCATCAGCCCCGGGCGCCGGGCGGGAAGGCCAGCGACCAGACCGCGACCGAGCCGCCCGGCCTGATCTCGACCTCGTGGGCGCCGTGAAGCGGGTGGCTCGAGAGCTCGTAGAGCCCGGGCGCGCCGACGTCGATCGGCTCGGACTCCTCGCCGTCGACGATTACGCTCGACCTCGCCGCTGCCGCTCAGCGCCGCCCACGCGCCGGCGCCGGAGTACTCGACGACCAGCGACTCGTCCGCGACTCGCCCGTCCAGGCGACGTCGTGGCGGCCGCCCGGGAACACCTCCGTCACTCGGCCGTACGAGCTCGGGAGCGGGTCCGCCGGCGGGCTCGCCGAGCACGCTGCCCGGCAGTCCGCCGTCGTTGATCGCCTCGAGCTCCTCGCGGATCTCGGCCTCGGTCTCGTGGTAGGCGCCCTCGCCGAAATGAGCCCAGCGGAGGATGCCGCCGCGGCGCCAGACGAACGTCGAGGGCCAGCCCTCGCAGCCGTAGGCATGCCAGATGCGGTGCTCGCTGTCGTTCGCGACGGGGAAGTCGATGCCGAGCCGCTCGAGGGCGGCGTCGAGATCCTCGTCGGATGCGGCGAGGTCGTTCCGCGGGGAATGGACGCCGATCACGGTCAGGCCCGAGGAGGCGAACCGTTCGTGCAGGGAGGCGACGAACGGCAGGGTGCGGACGCTGCTCAGCTCCCCGACCTCGAAGAAGTGGACGATCAGCGGCCCACGCGCCGTGACGCGCTCGCTCACGGGCTCGGCACCGCGGAGCCAGCTCAAACCCGGAGGGAAGGGCGGCAGGGGGACGTCTCGGCGCTTTGGTTTCACGGCGCCGAGCATTCCAGAGCGAGGCGCCCGGCGGCGCCCGGCCGACTGGCTAAGCTCACGTCTCCCGCCGTCGGATACAGGAGACCAAGATGAAGCAGAGCGCAGCCACCGTTTGGGACCGGATCGAGGAAGCGCGTTCGCGCTGCGACGTCCTCGAGCACCCCTTCTACCAGCGGTGGACCGCTGGCGAGCTCAGCGGCGCCGAGCTCGCTGACTACTCGGGTCAGTACCGCCACGCGGTCGAGGCCATCGCCACCCTCTCCGAGCAGGTTGCGGCCGACCTTCCGGAGCACCCGGAGCTCGCCTCCCACGCGGAGGAGGAGCGCATGCACATCGCTCTCTGGGACGGGTTCGCAGGCGCCGTCGGCGGCGACACCTCCGCCCCCGCCAACGACGACACCGCGGGCTGCGTCGAGGCGTGGACCGATCGTGACGGCGCGCTCGCCGGCCTCGGGCGCCTCTACGCGATCGAGAGCGGCCAGCCCAAGATCTCCGAGACCAAGCTGGAGGGCCTCTCCGACCACTACGCGATCGACAGCGCCACCGGCCGGCGCTACTTCACGGTCCATCGCGGCCGCGACGTCGAGCATGCGGCCGAGGGCCGGGCGCTGCTCGAGGAGCTGATCGAGACGCGCGAGGACGAGGACGTCGTGGTCGCGGCGGCCGAGCGCGCGTTCGCGGCCAACTGGCGCCTCCTGGACGGAGTCAGACGCCGCCTAGCGACCGCTGGAATCGCCCGGGCCGCCGGGCGATTCCTTTAGCCTCGTAGCTGAATGAGCCGCTCCGACCGCGCGATCGGCATCGCCCTGGGCCTGGTGATCGGGATCGCCGCCCTGATCCTCTTCGTCTTCCTGGGCTCGAGCGGCTCGATCGACGCGCCCTCCATCGATGCGAACCAGCAGGTGGAACGCCCGGCCGACCCCGGCTCGAACCGATGACGCGGACGCTCCGCCTCGGCGCGGTCCTGCTGCCGGCGGCGATCGTGCTGCACGAGGTCGCCTACTCGCTCGCGGGCGGGGGTCTCGTCGGCGCCCACGGCTACTTCGAGGTCCTGATCCCGCTTTCGGCCGCGCTTGCGGCCTCGCTCGCCTGCGCGGCGATCGTCATGCCCGCGCTGGGAGCGCCCGGCCGCGAACCTGAGCCCTACGCGCCGTTCGCGCTCGCCGGCGCGCTCCTCGCGATCTTCTTCATCCAGGAGCTCGCCGAGGCCACGCGTCCTCGGCGGCGGCCTGCGATGGACTCGCCGCATCGGCCGCCGTCTCCTGGCTCGCGCCGCCGCTCGCGCTCGCCCTCGGCGCGCTCGCCGCCGCGCTCGCGGTCGTCTTCGACCGCGCCGGGGCCCGCCTTGCGGCACGGATCGCCGACCGGCGGAGCTCCCGCCGCAGCCCGCGACGGCAGCGGGCACCGCGCGGTCCCCACCTCGCTCATCCCCCCGGCGCCGGGCTCGCCTTCGGCTTCGCCCGCCGGCCGCCGCCGCTCCCCGCCTGACCCTCAGTTCCCCAGGCAACTTTGAACTGCGTGCAGCCCCGATCGATCGGGCGCGCGCTGAAGGAGCACCGCATGCAATCGACCCCAGCGCGCGTCGCCGTCGGCATCGTCGCGATCGCGATCGTCGTGATCGGCTTCATCGCCCTCTCGGGCGGCGACGACTCCGACGACTCGACCACCCAGACCACCGCAACCACGGCCACCACCGATGACACCGCCCCCGAGAAGGACGGCGACGGCAAGAGCGGGGGCGGAGACAAGGCCGAGTCGACGCCTGAGATCCCCGTGATCGAGGTCGCCGGCGGCGAGCCCGTCGGCGGCGTCAAGGAGCTCTCGTTCAACGCGGGCGACACCATCGAGTTCGAGGTCAGCTCCGACACCGCCGCGGAGGTCCACTTCCACGGCTACGACGTCGGCCAGGACGTCGAGGCGGGCGGGACCACCGAGTTCTCCGTCCCGGCCGACATCGAGGGGATCTTCGAGGTCGAGCTCGAGGAGACGGCGGTCCCGATCGCCGAGATCACGGTCAACCCGTGAGGACCGGGCGCCCGCAGGGGCATCCTGCTCGCGGCCGTCGCCGGACTGGCGGCGGCCGCGGTGGCGTGCTTCCCGCAGGTCGCGTCCGCCCATGCGCTGATCGGCAAGCAGGACCTGCCGCTGCCGCAGTGGCTGTTCATCTGGGGCGGGCTGCTGATCCTCGTGGTCTCGTTCGTCGGGCTCCTGCTCGGCTGGCGCGACACGAAGCTGGAGGGACGCGGCTCCAAACCGCTGCCGACCGCGTACGAAGCTGCTGGTCAACCGGCCGGTCGAGGTCCTCTGCGGCGTGGTCGGCGTCGCCCTGCTGGCCCTCGTCATCGCCACCGGCCTCACCGGAGACGTCGCGCCCGATCGGAACTTCTCGATCACGTTCATCTTCGTGACGTTCTGGATCGGGATGGTCCTCGTGAGCGTCCTCTTCGGGAACGTCTTCCGTCCGTTCAACCCGTGGCGGGCGGTCGGCCGAGTCGTCTCGGCCGGGTTCACGAAGGTCGCCGGCCAGCAGGCTCCGGCCCCGTTCACCTACCCGGAGAAGCTCGGCCGCTGGCCGGCCGTCCTCGGCCTGGTCGGGTTCCTGTTCCTCGAGCTCGTCTGGGGTCAGTCGGGCTTCACGGTGGCGGGAATCACCCCGCAGGACGCCGCGATCGCGACGGTCGTCTACTCCGTCTGGACCTTCGGCGGGATGGCCCTGTTCGGGGTCGAGAAGTGGACCGAGCGCGGGGAGGCGTTCTCCGTCTACTTCGGGATGTTCGCGAGCCTCTCGCCGCTCACGGTCGAGGACGGCGAGCTGAGGTCCCGCCGGGTCCTCTCCGGGTCGACCACCTGGGCCGACCAGCCGGGCTCGCTTGCGATGGTGCTGATCGCGATCGGCGGCACCACCTACGACGGCTCCCAGGAAGGGGTCCTGAAGGATCCGATCGAGTCGACGTTCACGTGGCTCAACGACCTCGGCCTGTCGCAGTTCGCCGCGTTGCGCATCACCGACTCCCTGTTCCTGCTCCTGTGCCTCGGCGCCGTGGCGCTGATCTTCTGGGCGGGGATCTTCGGCATGAGGATCGTCGAGCGGGAGCGCTCAGCCGGCGAGCTCGGCCGCGCCTTCGCCCACGCGTTCATCCCGATCGCGCTGGCCTACGTCGTCGCCCACTACTTCAGCTACTTCGTCTACCTCGAGCAGGCGCAGTTCACGTTCCTGCTCTCCGATCCGTTCGGCACCGGCGCCGATCTCTTCGGGACCGCGGGCAGCGGCATCGACTACAACGTGATCGACGCGAACACCATCTGGTACGTCCAGTGCGCTTCGATCGTGATCGGACACGTGATCGCCCTCGCCCTCGGCCACGACCGGGCGTTGAAGATCTGGGGCAACACGCGAGACGCAGCCTGGTCGCAGGTGTGGATGCTGGTGATGATGATGTTCTTCAGCATGCTCGGCCTCTACCTGCTCTCGCAGTCGAATGGATGACGTCGCGACGCTCATCCCGGTGGCGCACGCCGGGCACTGGATCCTCTACCTGGGTCCGGTGCTCGTCGTGCTCGCGGCGGTGATCGTCAGCGCCGTCCGCGAACGGCGGGCGCGCGGGGACCACGAGGTTCCCCCGGAGGACTAGTCGACGACGACGGGCTCGGTCTTCGCGCCCCTGCAGGAGCGCGAGCCCTTCACCTTGGCGAGATAGGCACCCGAGTTGAGCTCCTCCACCGGAATGGCCCAGCGGCCGCCGGAGCTCGATCTGCGTGCGCCCGATCCGCTTCGCGTCCGAACCGACGACCTTGCGGTAGAGCAGCACGGAGCGGTCACCACGGCAGCCGGCATCGGCGCTCGAGACCCGGCCGTGGAAGGCCGGGACCTTGCTCGAGATGCTGATCTTGGTGCCGGCGCGGGCCGCCGCGGCCGAGGCCGGCATCAGCAAGGCGGCGGTCGCGACCGCGACCGCGAAGCCGAAGTGCCCTGCGCTGCATCCCTGCCACCTACCCTGAATTCTCGCCCCTGCGCACGGGCCGGTCAGCCTTCGTCGCCGACGCCCTCGATCGCGGTCGTGATCCGTGCCCGCTCGGATGGCTGGAGGTCCTCGACCCGGAGCACCGCGTTCGCGGCGCGGAAGCAGGTGAGCGAGGGGGCCTCCTCGCAGCGCGTGAACTCGTCCCGAGCTTCATCGGCACCGTCGAAGACGAGCAGCGTCGCGTCACCGTTGGCGATCGCCATCTCGGCGTCGGAGCCGGCACCGGTGGCGCTCTGGGCGGTGTCCGTGAACGAGACCTGGATGACGTCGACCTCGTCAGGGTTCGTGGCGATGACCGGCCCGAGCGTCGAGCGCCGCACCGTTGTCGTTCATCGCGTCGATGAACTCCTGCGGGGTGAACTGCTTCTCACCACCGCAGCCCGCCGCGATCATCGTCGTCGCAGCGAGCGCCGCGAGCATGAGCTTCCTGCGCGGCCCCCGGCGGTTGGCGCTCGCCCGCGTCATCCGCCCCGCTCCAGCTCCCGTCAGCCGGCGGCGAGGAGCTCGCCGAGGCGCGCCGAGAGCGCCTCGGAGAGGGCGTCGGCCATGGCCCCGCTCGGGCACCCGCTCGACGAGCTCGGCGAGGAAGCCCTCGACGATCAGCGCGCTGGAGGCGTCTCTGTCGAGACCGCGAGAGGTGAGGTAGAAGAGCTGATCGGGATCGACCTGAGCCACCGCGGCGGCGTGGGTGCAGGCGACGTCGTCGGCCTCGATCTGCAGGCCCGGGATGGCGTCGGCGTGGGCCTTCGGGGAGAGCAGCAGGTTGCGGCAGTCCTGGAAGGCGTCGGTGCGCTGCGCGCCCTTGTCGACCTTGATCATCCCGCGCCAGACGGCCGTCGAGCGGCCGGCGAGGACCCCGCGGAAGGAGAGGTCGGAGAACGTGTCCTCGGCGGCGTGCTCCTGGGTCGTGTCGTAGTCGAGGTGCTGGCGCCCGGTTCCGGCGTAGGCGCCGGTGACCTTCGCGGACGCGCCGCGACCGGCGAGCTTCGTCTCCATCCGCACCTTGCCGCGGCCGGAGCCGAAGCCCAGCGCGACCCATTCGAGCGAGCCGTCGCGTTCGACCTCGGCGCGCTGGGTCGCGAACGCCCACGACTTCGGCGAGAGGTCCTGACCGCAGACGTAGCGGAGCGAAGCGTTGGGACCGACGATCACCTCGGTGACGCCGTTGAAGAGGCCGTCGACCTGCTCGTCGGCGGAGACGTAGCGCTCCCAGACCTCAGCCTCGGCGCCCTCCTCGAGGACGATCAGCGTCCGCCAGTTCATCGTCCGGCCGCTCTCCTGCTGGATCGCGTTGAGCGAGATCGGCGCGTCCGGCCTGGTTCCGGCGGGGACGTAGATCAGCGCGCCACCGCTCCAGCCGGCGTCGTTGATCGCGACGAAGGGGTCGGAGCCGGCTTCGACGATCGTGCCGATGCGCTCCTGGATCAGGTCGCCGAAGTGCTCGAGGCCCTCGCTCAGGGACATCACCACGGGTCCGTCGGTGGGGCCGGAGCCGCGCTCCCTCGAGGACCGTGCCGTCGACCTGCGTCAGGCCGTTCGCGCCCTCGGGCACCGAGAGGCGCGGCCGAGACGGCTTCGATCGCCGACGCGTCGCCGGGCTCGGCGGGCTCGTAGGCGGTGAGGTCGAGCTTCGAGAGGTCGTTGAACTCCCAGCCGCGCGTCTTCGGGCCGGGAAGGGAGAGACCCTTCGCCGCCTCGACCGCCTCGGCCCGGCGCTCGGCGAGCCAGGTGGGCTCGCTCGTCGCAACGGGGCTGGCGGCGCTAGCCAATTGAGCCTTCCATCTGCAGCTCGATGAGGCGGTTGAGCTCGACGGCGTACTCCATCGGCAGCTCCTTGACGACCGGCTCGATGAAGCCGTTGACGATCATCTTGGAGGCGTCCTCCTCGCTGAGACCGCGCGACTGCAGGTAGAAGAGCTGCTCCTCGCCGATCTTCGAGACCGAGGCCTCGTGGCCGACGTTGGCGTCGTTCTCATCGATGCGGATCGTCGGGTAGGTGTCCGAGCGCGACTCCGGGTCGAGCAGGAGCGCGTCGCAGACGACCTTCGAGCGGGCCTCGGTGGCGCCCTTGGCGACCTCGAGCAGGCCGCGGTAGGTCGAGCGGCCGCCATCCTTGGAGATCGACTTGGCGAAGATCGACGACGTCGTCTTCGGCGCCGCGTGGATGATCTTGCCGCCGGCGTCCTGGTGCTGGCCGTTGCCGGCGAAGGCGATCGAGAGGATCTCGCCGTGGGCCCGCTCGCCCATCAGGTAGACCGACGGGTACTTCATCGTCACCTTCGAGCCGAGGTTGCAGTCAACCCACTCGACGGTGGCGTCGCGCTCGGCGATCGCCCGCTTCGTGACGAGGTTGAAGACGTTCTGCGACCAGTTCTGGACCGTCGTGTAACGGATCCGGGCGCCCGGGCGGGCGATCAGCTCGACCACCGCGGAGTGCAGCGAATCGGTGGAGTAGACCGGCGCCGTGCAGCCCTCGATGTAGTGCACGTCGGCACCCTCGTCGGCGATGATCAGCGTCCGCTCGAACTGGCCCATGTTCTCGGTGTTGATCCGGAAGTAGGCCTGCAGCGGCATCTCGACCTTGACGCCCGGGGGGACGTAGACGAACGAGCCGCCCGACCAGACGGCCGAGTTCAGCGCGGCCAGCATGTTGTCGTTGGCCGGGATGACGGTTGCGAAGTGCTCGCGGATGACGTCCTCGTGCTCGCGCAGCGCGGTGTCCATGTCCATGAACTGCACGCCCTGCGCCTCGAGCTTCTCGTTCACCTGGTGGTAGACGGTCTCGCTCTCGTACTGAGCGCCGACGCCGGAGAGGAACTTCCGCTCGGCCTCGGGGATGCCGAGCTTGTCGAAGGTGTTCTTGATGTCCTCGGGGACGTCGTCCCAGCTCGTCTCGGGCTTCTCGGAGGCGCGGACGAAGTAGTGGATGTTGTCGAAGTCGATCTGGTCCAGATCGGCGCCCCACTGCGGCACGGGGCGGGCCAGGAAGTGGTCGAGCGCCTTGAGCCGGAACTCGCGCATCCACTGCGGCTCGTTCTTGTACTCGGAGATGTCCTCGACGAGCTGGCGCGAGAGTCCCTTCGGCGCCTTGTAGACGTAGCCGGTCTCGGGATCGTTGAAGCCGAACTTGGACTTGTAGTCCTGGTTGATGTCCTTGATCGCCTCGCGCTCGGCGAGCTTGGGATCCAGAGTTGCTGTTTCGGGCGGGTTCATGTGAAGCAGTTCACCTTTCAGTCTCTTCAGTCGACCTGGAGTCGGATCTCCCCGTCCTCGGCGCGGACCTCGAAGGTCTCAACCGGGGTGAACGCGGGAAGCGTCCTGGGACGTCCGGAGCGCAGGTCGAACAGCGATCCGTGGCGCGGGCATTCAACGGTACAGGCAGTGGGGTCGAAGGTTCCCTCGGCGAGCGGTCCGTCGTCGTGGGAGCAGCGATCCTCGATCGCAAGCAGCTCGCCACCGCAGTTGAAGACGCCGATCTCGATGCCGTCGACCTCGACCAGCTTCATCGAGCCCTCGGGGAGCTCGTCGGTTGTGCATACGGTGTGATCTGCCATGGGACGAAGGGCTGGACCCCCGGGGTGATGGGAATCCCTAGCCCGAGGGTCGGATTTTAGCGGTCGGCTGCGGCGGCCCGGCGATCTCGGCCCGGCCGGGGGGTCCAGGGGGGCGGGAAACGCGATCGTGGCGGACAATCCGTGGCCGATGGCGACGACCGCACCCCGAACGAGCACCCTCGAATCCGTCGCGCCGAACCCGATCGAGGTCGGCGCGGGAAGCGCCCTGACGCTCGGGGGGACGCTCGGCTCGGACGCGTCGGGTCTCACCCGGCTCCGGGTCCGGGTCGGCGGCGTCGAGCACCGCCTTGGGGCGGCCGGCATCCGGACCCCGTCCGGGCGCCGGCTCTGGTGGGCGACCGTGCCGCTGCCGGGCGGCTCCCCGGGGGGAGCCGCCGCCGTTGCGTTGCTCGGCGACGGGCCCGGCGGTGAGGTGGCGCTGCCGCTCGGCGAGATCGAGATCGGGGAGGCCGACGCCGCGCCCTGGCCGACGGCCGCCGATCCCGGGGGAGAGGGGCCGCTGATCGCGATCGCGATGGCGACCTACGAGCCGCCGGCCGCGGCGATCGCGCGACAGATCGACTCGATCCGCTCGCAGGGCTGGACCCGCTGGATCTGCCTGATCAGCGACGACGCCTCCTCGCCCGAGGCGTACGCCGGGATCGAGCGCGCGATCGACGGCGACCCGCGCTTCGCGCTCTCGCGCTCCGAGACCCGGCTCGGGTTCCTGCGCAACTTCGAGCGCGCGTTGCGTGCCGTGCCGGCCGAGGCGCGCCTTCGTCGCGCTCGCCGACCAGGACGACCGCTGGTACCCCGACAAGCTCGAGCGGCTGGCGGCGACGCTCGCGGGGGCGCCCGCGGCTCGGCTCGCCTTCAGCGACATGCGGATCACCGACGGCGCGGGCACGGTCCTCTCCGACACCTACTGGTACCTGCGCCGTGAACGCCACGACGACATGGCCTCGCTGATGGTCGCCAACGTCGTGACCGGCGGGGCCTCGCTGTTCCGCCGCGACCTGCTCGACGACGCCCTCCCGTTCCCACCGGCCGATCCGGGCCACGCCGTCTACCACGATCACTGGCTCGCGCTCTGCGCGCTCGGAACGGGGGAGATCGCCTACCTCGACGAGCCGACCTACGACTACACCCGCCATGACGAATCGGTGACGGTGCGGGAGGCGCCCGACTGGCTCCGGCCCGCGGACGGGTTCGCCGGTCGGGCTCGCCTCTTCTGGCGCCGGGGGACGCGGCGGCTGCGGATGGGCTCGGCGAGCCCCGGCTTCGCCGCCGTCTACCGGGAGCGATGGCTGCTGATCGATCAGCTCGCGCTGGCGCTCGACGAGCGCTTCGGCGACCGGCTGACGCCACCGAGCCGGCGCGCCCTGCGCCGGCTCACCCGCGCCGAGCGTTCCCCGCTGGCCGCGGCATGGCTGCTGGTTCGGTGCCTGCGGCCGTTCATCGGCCGCAACGAGACGCTCGCCCGGGAGCGCGTCCTGCTCGGCGGGCTGCTCTGGCGCTGGATGCCGTGGCTCCCGCTGTGGCGCCGGGACGGGACGCGGTGAGGCGCCTCACCGCGGCGCCGGCTCTGCTCGCCGCTCTCGCGCTCGCCGGCTGCGGATCGTCGAGCTCGGGCCCCGAGGCCCCGGACCGGTGCCTCGACCGCTGGAACGAGGACTCCGTGGCGAAGACGCTCGGCAAGCACGCCTACGACGACCACGAGATCCGCCGCGCCCTGGTCGAGGAAACGACGGCGCCGAAGGCGAAGAACGTCCGCTCGGAGCAAACCTGCCTGGTCGTCTTCGAAGTCCAGGAGGGAGACCCGGAGGAGGGCCAACTGGGCCTGGTGATAACCCGTTTCGGCTGGTCGCAGCTGTTCGAACTGGGCCTGACGGATGAGGAGCTGCTGGACCTCCAACGCTCAGCGGCGGACAGCTCCAACGCCTCCGTCTTCCCAGACGGCAGCCTGGACTGACTGGCCGAAGCACGAGAGGCGGTCGAGGGCCGGCGAGGGGCTGACGCTCGGGGGTGCAGGGTGCGGGCGCTTGGGGCTGGGGAGTGGGAGGAAGGCTGAGGGCGGGCCGTGGCGGGGCTGACGCCGGCGGTGGGGGGTGCGGGCGCTTGGGGCTGGGGAAGGGAGGGAGGAAGGCTGAGGGCGGGCCGTGGAGGGGCTGACGCTCGGCGGAGGAGAGGGTGCGAGCCGGTGGGGGGTCAGTGGGCGGATTCGCGACCGCATACGGGCGCTATTCCGCCCAGTGGGTGGATCCGCTCCGGAATACCGGAGTAATTCCACCCGCTGCTCCCACCGCTCGGTGAAGCCTCCGCCCGGAATCTGCACCGGTATGCGGAGCAAATCCCCAGCGAAGGCTCAACCCGCGGGAGCCTCCCAGCTGACCTCCCAAAAGCACCCTCCGGCCCGACGGCCAGGTCGCCGGACTACCTAAGCGGCGGTCGGACCGAGGGGAGCTTCCCAGCGGGCCTCCCAGATCCCCGGGCGAAGCCCGGGCTCGCTGGGGGCGCCCCTCGAGCCGTCCGCCGCGCCGCGCTAGAGCCCGCCCGAAGCCTCGGCCGGATCGCCCTGAGCCCCTTCGTCCTCCCAGTCAGCCGGCTCCCCAAGACTCGCCGACTTGACGACCTTCAGCCCGAGCATCGCGCACTTCATCCGGGTCGCGGAGATGTCGATGCCGAGCAGCTCGAGGACCTCCTCCTTCGGCATCCGCAGCAGCTCCTCGCGGGTCTTGCCGATCGAGCTCGTCGGTCAGGAGCGAGGTGGCGGCCGTGGAGATCGCGCAGCCCTGCCCCTCGAAGGAGACCTCGCTGACGCGGCCGTCGTCATCGAGCTTGATGAAGACGTGCTGCTCGTCGCCGCAGAACGGGTTCGTGTCCTCGTAGTCGAGGTCGAAGGAGTCGAGGCGGCCGAAGTTGTGGGGCCGCTTGTAGTGCTCGAGAATCTGATCCCGGTAGAGCTCGTCCATGCTCACAACGGTAGAGAGTCCGTCCACCGGCGCCGAATCGATCGCGGGGAAATAAGGTGTCCGCGTACTCGCAAGGCAAGGGAAGGAACACATGAAGAACCGTTTCAAGTCCACTCTGATCATCGCTGTCGCGGTGGTCTCGATGGCGCTTGTCGTGCCTGCGGCCGCCAGCGCCGCCTGGGGCTCGATCGCGCTCAACCCGCAGACGGGTCAGGCGGGAGTCGCCTTCAACGAGCAGACCAAGAACAGCGCCAAGAACGCAGCTGTCAAGGACTGCCCCGGCAACTGCCGCGCGGTCCTGTTCGTCCGCAACAAGTGCGGAGCGATCGCCAGGAACGACAGCCGTTACACGCCGGGCTTCGGCAACTCGAAGCGCGAGGCCGTGAAGAAGGCGAAGGCCAAGGCCAGGAAGGGCCCGGGCAGGGTCAAGCTCGTCGCGTTCGTCTGCAGCGGCTGACGGAGCTGAGAGGCTGAGCGCTGTCGAGGACCACGTCTAGAGGCCGAAGATCCGGCGGGCGTCGGTGAGCCCGTCGATCATCCGGTCGATCTCAGCCGTCTCGGTGTAGACGCCGAAGCTGGCGCGGGCCGTCGCTGCGACCCCCAACCGCTCCATGAGCGGTTGGGCGCAGTGGTGGCCCGCCCGCACGGCAACGCCGTGGCGATCGAGGATCTCGGCGACGTCATGGGCGTGGAGCCCGTCGATCTCGAACGAGACCGGTCCGATCCGATCGGGACCCGGCGGCGGCCCGAAGACCCTCAGCCCGGGGATCTCGCCGAGCCTGTCGAGGGCGTGAGCGGTGACGTCGCGCTCGTGAGCGCCGATGGCGTCGAGGCCGACGCCGTCGATCCAGCGGAACGCGGCCGCCAGGCCGATCGCCTGTGCGATCGCCGGCGTCCCGGCCTCGAACCGGGCCGGCGGGTCCGCCCAGGTCGTTCCGGCCTTCGTGACCTTCCGGATCATCGAGCCGCCGCCGAGGAAGGGCGGCATCTCGCGCAAGAGATCGAGTCGAGCCCAGAGCGCGCCGATCCCGGTCGGGCCGTAGGCCTTGTGACCGGTGAGCGCGTAGAAGTCGACGTCGAGCTCGGCGACGTCCACCCGCAGCTTCGGGAGCCGCCTGGGCGCCATCGACGAGGATCAGCGCGCCGGCCGCGTGTGCCCGGCGGGCGATCTCGGCGATCGGGTTGAGCGTCCCGAGCACGTTGGAGACATGGGCGACCGCGACGAGCTTCGGCTCCTTCGCAAGCGCGGCGTCGAGCTCGTCGAGCAGCAGGATGCCGTCGTCGTCGACGCCGACCCAGTCGATCTCGGCGCCGACCGCCTCGGCGAGGAGCTGCCAGGGAACGATGTTGGAGTGATGCTCCATCTCGGTGAGCACGATCCGGTCTCCGGCGCCGACGTTCGCCCCGCCCCAGGCGTGGGAGACGAGGTTGATCGCCTCGGTCGCGTTGCGCACGAAGACGATCTCGCGGCGGTCACGGGCGCCGAGGTGGTCGGCGACGGTCGCTCGCGCACCCTCGTAGGCGGCGGTCGCCTCGGCCGACAGCGTGTGGGAGCCGCGGTGGACGTTCGAGTGGTGTCGGCGCTCGTAGCGATCGACCGCCTCGATGGAGGCGAGCACGCGCTGCGAGCTGGCGCCCGAGTCGAGATAGGCGAGCGGCTGGTCCCCGATCATCCGGCTCAGCGTCGGGAACGACTCGCGAATCCGCTCGACGTCCAGGCCAAGGCCCCCGGCGGGTGAGGCGACGGTCTCGCTCGGCACGGGCTGTGCGGTCGCGGGCCGCTAGGCGGCTGCCGCGACCTCCTCCTTGATCCAGCCGTAGCCCTTCTCCTCGAGCTCGCTGACGAGCTCGGGGCCGCCCTCCTTGACGATCCGCCCCTCGAACATCACGTGCACCTTGTCGGGCTCGACCATGTGGAGGATCCGCTGGTAGTGGGTGATGATCAGGACGCCCATGTCGGGGCCGGCGAAGCGGTTGACGCCCTCGGCGACGGTGCGCAGCGCGTCGATGTCGAGACCGGAGTCGGTCTCGTCGAGGACGGCGATCTTGGGCTTCAGCAGCGCGAGCTGGAGCATCTCCATGCGCTTCTTCTCGCCGCCGGAGAAGCCCTCGTTGAGGTACCGGCTGGAGAACTCCTGCGGGACCTCCATGAGGTCCATCGCCTCGCGGGTCATCTTCGCGAAGTCCTTGATCTTGATCTCGGGCTCGCCCTGCGCCTCGCGGTGCGCGTTGACGATCATCCGCAGGTACTTGGCGACGGTCACGCCGGGAACCGACGACCGGGTACTGGAAGGCCATGAAGAGCCCGGCGCGGGAGCGCTCGTCGGGTGCGGACTCGGTGATGTCCTCGCCGAGGAAGCCGATGCTGCCGTCCGAGACGGTGAGGGCGGGGTGGCCCATGATCGCGTTGGCGAGGGTCGACTTGCCGGACCCGTTGGGCCCCATCAGCGCGTGGACCTCGCCACGGCTCACCTCGATGTTCAGTCCCTTGAGGATCTGCTTCTCCTCAGCGGACACGTGCAGGTTCTTGATCTCCAGATCAGCCATGAAACTCCAGTTCTTCGGGTTTGCCGGGCGGGGCCTAGGCGGCGCCGGCCGCAGCGACGTTTGTCAGTGGATTTCCCTCGCGATGTGCCGCCTTGCTGGTCGGCACGCCGCGACGTTCGAACTCGACGAGCTCGGCGAGCGTCGTGCCCGCCAGCGCCCGGGTGATCCCGCCCTGGACCCTGGTCCAGAGCAGCTTGGTCGAGCACGCGACATCGCCGTCGTGCTCGTGGGAGCAGAAGATCCGCCCCTCGCTGCCGTCGACGAAGCAGTCCATCGGCGCGATCGGCCCCTCGAGTGCCTCCACGACCTCCAGCAACCGGACTTCGTCCGCCGGGATGGCGAGTCGGTAGCCGCCGCGGGCGCCACGCTGGGAGGCGACCAGGCCCGCATCGCGCAGTCGCGCGACGAGGTGCTCGAGGTAGGAGAGGGGGAGGTTCTCGCCTTCGGCCAGCGCCGCGAGCGAGATCGGTTTCTCGCCCTCGCGGCGACCGAGCGCAACCATCAGGCGCACTCCGTATTCGGCCTTCGTCGAGAACAGCACGCCCTAAATCCTAGCGATGCGGTCGGTTTTCCCGTTCTCGATTGGTTCCGGCTCGCGCCTCGGAGATCGCCAGCACCCGGTCCCTGATCAGACGCCACGGGTGGATCTCGACGTTGCCGCTGGCCGCGCTCCGCAGGGCTCGACCAAGCAGCGAGCCGCGAACGCCATCGCTCGGCAGGTTGATCACGAGCTCGACCTGGCCCGGCACGACGCGGCGCGGGGAGGGGTCGTCGGGAGCGATGCTGCGGAAGAGCTCGAGGGCGTCCTCGTTCTCCTGCAGGACCGAGGCGACGAACCGCTCGATCCCGTTCTCGCGGGCGCGGGCGATCAACCGCTCGAGCAGCGCCGTCGCCGCCCCCCGCCCCTGCCAGGCGTCGACGACCGCCACCGCCACCTCGGCCTCGGTCGGCGTCTCGCTGCGGACGTAGCGGGCGACGCCGACCGGGCCGCCGTCCTCGTCGAATGCGAGCACGGCCTCGTGGTCGTTGTGGTCGACCTCGGTCAGGTAGCGGAGGTCCGCCGCGGAGAGCCGGCTCATCGCCGAGAAGAAGCGCCGGTAGCGGGATTCGGGGCTGAGGGCCTCGAAGCCGGAAGCGATCGCGCCCTTGTCGTCAGGCATGACCTCGCGCAGCGTGATCTTGGAGCCGTCGGCGAGGGTCGCCTGGGTTGCTGGGGCGGGAAGGGCAACCACGCGCCAACGATATTCGAGCACCGCGGATCGGGTGCGATTCCGGGCTGCCGCTCCGCTCGCCGCGGGCAATCATGGAACGATTGGGCCGTGAGCTCCACCCAGCACCGCGAGCCGATCCGCGATCCCGCGGAAGCGCCTGAATCCCTGCCCGAGCCGACCGCCGGAGCCGGCGAGCACCCGAGCCTGCTCCCGCGTCGGGGGCCGGGACGAGCCCTGCTCAAGCGCATGTACTACTCGTGGCCGTTCCGGACCTTGATCTACTGGCCTCTCGATCAGATCGAGCGGCTGCTCGGCCGACGCGATCCGCTGATGCCCCCTCGCCGCCTGCAGTACGTCGGGCGCGGCGACTTCGCGACGATCGGCAACCAGTGGCGCGAGCCTGCTCACGAGTCGTCATGGCCTCACCCCCGAGACCGACTTCCTCGACATCGGCTGCGGCATCGGGCGGATCGCGGTCGCGCTCACCCCGACGATCCAGTCCGGCTCCTACTCGGGCTTCGACATCGTGCCGCCGGCCATCCGCTGGTGCGGGCGCGAGATCACCTCGCGTCATCCCAACTTCAGATTCAAGCTCGCCGACGTGCGCAACCGCCAGTACAACCCGGATGGTGCGGTGCCGGCCACGGAATACCGCTTCCCGTACGACGATGAGCGCTTCGACCTGGCGCTCGCGGCCTCCGTTTTCACCCACATGCGTCCCGATGGCACCCGGCGCTATCTCTCCGAGGCGGCACGCGTCCTCCGACCCGGCGGACGGCTGGTCTGCGAGTTCTTCGTCCTCGACTCCGCCGCGCTGACCGCTCTCGAGGAGGGCCGCACCGCGTTCGCGCTTGAGCACGAGTTCGTCGATGAATCCGGCACGCCGTTCCGGGGAAGCGACCCCCGGGTCCCCGAGTACAACGCCGCCGTCCACATCGACCACATCAGGTCGATGGTCGAAGCGGCCGGCCTCCGGATCGAGGCGATCGAGCTCGGCCGCTGGTCGGGTCGATCCGGCGGGCCCGACGGGCGCTTCCAGGACACGTTGATCCTGACGAAGCCGAGCTGACGGCGTTCGTCAGGGCTCGATGAGCCCGCGCCGGATCGCGTAACGAACGAGCTCCACCCGGTCGCGCATGCCGAGCTTGCGCATCGCGTTCGAGCGATGGTTCTCGGCGGTCTTCTCGGCGAGGCCGAGCAGCTCGGCGATCTCCTTGTTCGTGTGGGCTTCGGCGACGAGCTTGACGACCTGCTCCTCGCGCGGGGTGAGCTCCTCCTGGCGGTTCTCCCCTTCGCCGAGGACGTCGCGGATCAGCGCCTGCTGGGCCTCGGGGGTGAGGAACGGCTCGCCGCGTTCGATCGCGTGGATCGCGTTGATCAGGTCGCTGTCGGCGGCGCGCTTGAGCACGTAGCCGGAGGCGCCGGCCTTCAGCGCTTCGAAGAGGTATCGCTCCTCCTCGTGCATCGAGAGGATCAGGATCGCCACCTCGGGAGCCTCGCGGTGGATCTCGCGGGTCGCCTCGAGCCCGGTCATCTCCGGCATCTTCACGTCGAGGATCGCGAGGTCGGGCCGAAGCTCGAGGGCCATGTCCCGGGCCTCGATCCCGTTGGAGGCCTCGGCGATCACCTCGATGCCCTCCTCGCTCTCGAGCAGCTTGCGCAGCCCTGAGCGCACGATCCCGTGGTCGTCGGCGATCAGCACCTTCAAGGTCGCGGGTCCTCCCCCAGATCGTTTGCGGCTCGCATCATGAACCTCATCGGCATCTAAGCCGTAAGTGTTACCCGCGTCCCGGCGCCGGGCTGGGAATCGATGGTCAGCGTGCCTCCGCAGAGGAGGGCGCGCTCGCGCATCCCGCTGATCCCAAGCCCCTCCCGGGGCAGCGAAGCGTCGAACCCCGGGCCGTCGTCGGAGACCCGCAGCTCGATGGAGGCACCGTCGCCGACCACGCGAACCCGCACGTGCTCGGGCGGGCCGTGCTGGACGCTGTTGGACAGCGCCTCCTGCGCCACCCGGTAGACGACGAGCTGGACCTCGTCGGGAAGGTGGGAGACGTCACCCTCGGCCTCGAACGCGACGGCGATGCCGCTGCCCTTGCCCATGTCGGCGACGAGCGCCGAGAGGGCCGCTTCGAGGCCCATGTCGTCCAGCGTCGTCGGGCGGAGCCGGCGCGCGATCACGAGCAGCTCCTCCATCGCCTGCGTGGCGACGGCGTTCGTCTCGGCCAGCTCCTGCTCGAGCTCGGGTGGCGCCTTCCGCCGCAGCGCGCCGAGCCGCAGCAGCAGCCCGGTCAGCGCCTGGTTGACCTCGTCATGGAGGTCGAGGGCGATCCTGGCGCGCTCCCGCTCCTGGGCGTTCAGCACGTCCTTGGCCGACTGCCGGCGGTCGGCCTCGAGGCGTTCGAGCATCTCCCGGAACGAGCGCGAGAGGCGCTTGACCTCCTCGGGCCCGTCCAGCTCGTGCAGCTCGCTCGAGGGCTTCGGCCGGGTCAGGTCGGCCTGCTCCATCTCCTCGACGAGGTGCTCGAGCGGCTCGAAGCGGCGGGACAGCATGTAGACGTTGACCGCCACGGTCCCCGCGAGCGCGAAGCCGAGCACGAGCCCGGTTTCGGCCCCTTGGAAGATGGTCTCGGGATTCGACGCGATCAGGGCGGCGATGACCGCCGCCGCGACGAGCAGCAGGTTGACCGCCAGGACCTGGGTGAGGAGTGTGCCGCGTCGCATCTAGGGGTCCGATCGGCCGCTCGGCGTCCCGCCCTTAGGGACTCGTTACCGGCTTTTGTCACTATTCGACGCCCGCCGCCTATCCCCTCAGGAGGGAATCGACCATGCAGACGACCCGCAGTTCCAACTTCGCAGCCGGCCTCAGGACCACAGCGCTGCTCGCTGGCCTTGCAGGCATCCTCGTCGCGATCGGCTTCGCCATCGGCGGCGCCGGCACCGCGCTGGTCTTCCTCTTCATCGCGCTCGCGATCAACCTCGGCACCTACTGGTTCAGCGACAAGATCGCGCTGAAGATGAGCGGCGCGCAGCCGATGACCGAGGAGCAGGCGCCGAAGATCTACGAGATGGTCAGGGAGCTGACCACCCGAGCCAAGATGCCGATGCCGCGCCTCTACGTCATCCCGCAGGCTCAGCCCAACGCCTTCGCCACGGGCCGCAACCCCGACAACGCCGCGGTCGCGGTGACCGCCGGGATCACCCAGCTGCTGTCGGAGAACGAGCTCCGCGGCGTGATCGCCCACGAGCTCGCCCACATCCGCAACCGCGACACGCTGACCCAGGCGGTCGCCGCCTCCATCGGTGGCGCGATCACCTACCTCGGCTACATGCTGCTCTGGTTCAACGACGACGACAGCCCGATCGGCCTCGTCGCCTCGCTGCTGCTGGTCTTCCTGGCGCCGATCGCCGCGACGATCATCCAGCTCGCGATCTCCCGTCAGCGCGAGTACTCGGCCGACGCGACCGGCGCGCAGATCGCCGGCGATCCCGAGAGCCTCGCCTCCGCGCTCCTGCGCCTCGAGGAGGGCTCCAAGGCGATGCCGATGCAGGTCAACCAGGCGACGGAATGCCTCTACATCGTCAAGCCGTTCTCGGCGAAGGGCATCGCCGGCCTGTTCAGCACGCACCCGCCGATCGAGGAGCGCGTCTCGCGCCTGCGCCAGATGCGGCCCTCGCTCTAGCGACGGACCGCCGCCCGCAACGGTCGCTATACTTTCTGAAGTAATGGCTTCCGCAGAGACCAAGCAGCGCGCCTCGGGCGCGGACCTCATCTCCCGCGCCAAGGACAGCGTCGAGGAGGTCCAGCCGACCGACGCCAAGACCGAGGCGGACGACGGCGCGGTTCTCGTCGACGTCCGCGAGCAGCACGAGTTCGAGGAGCGCCACATCGACGGCGCCGTCCACGTCCCCCGCGGACATCTCGAGTCGCGGATCGAGCAGCTGGTGCCGGACCGCTCCGGCCGCGTGATCGTCTACTGCGCTTCCGGCAACCGCTCCGCGCTGGCCGCTCGCACGCTCGGTGAGGAGCTCGGCTACGAGGACGTCGCCTCCATGGCCGGTGGCATCACGCTCTGGCGCGACCGCGGCCTCCCCGTCGTCACGCCGCGATCGCTGACCCAGGAGCAGAAGGAGCGCTATTCGCGCCACGTGCTGGTCCCGGAGATCGGCCTCGAGGGCCAGCTCAAGCTGCTCGACGCGAAGGTCCTGCTGCTCGGCACGGGCGGCCTCGGCTCGCCGACCGCGCTCTACCTCGCAGCGGCCGGCGTCGGCACCCTCGGCCTGGTCGACGACGACGTCGTCGACGCCTCCAATCTTCAGCGCCAGGTCATCCACAGCACCAACACCATCGGGATGCCGAAGACCGAGTCTGCCCGCAAGGCGATCGAGGCTCTGAATCCGGACGTCAAGGTCGTCGAGCACAACACCCGGCTCGACTCGGGCAACGTGATCGAGCTGCTCGAGCAGTACGACATCGTCGTCGACGGCGCCGACAACTTCCCGACCCGTTACCTCCTCAACGACGCATCGGTGCGCCTGAAGAAGCCCGTCGTCTCGGCCTCGATCCTCTCCTTCGACGGCCAGCTCTCGACCTTCGTCCCCTTCGAGGGACCGTGCTACCGGTGCCTCTACCCGACGCCGCCCCCGCCCGAGCTCGCGCCGAGCTGCGGTGCCGCCGGCGTGCTCGGCGTCCTGCCGGGCATCATGGGCCTCCTGCAGTCGCTCGAGGTGATCAAGCTGGTCACCGGAGCCGGCACGCCGCTGATCGGCCGCCTGCTCCTCTTCGAGGCGCTGGGGACCGAGTTCACCGAGCTCAAGGTGAAGCGCGATCCGGACTGCCCGATCTGCGGTCCGAACGCCCCCGAGGTGTCCGACGAGGACCTCGGCAAGTTCCCGGATTACGAAGCGTTCTGCGCGGGTTGACCGGTCGGGACAGCGCCGCATCCCTCTCGCTAGAGTGCCCGCTCTGGTGAAGGCCCGAGCGCGAGAACTATTCGAGTCCCTGTCGAGGACGTTCCCGAAGGCGCGACTCGTGCTCTCGCGCCTGCGTCCCTTCCGCATCGCGCATCAGATGATGCATCGCCGCGAGCTCGCTGAGACGGGCGAGCGGTACCGCGAGTTCGGCATCGACAAGCACTGGTTCTCCCTCCTCAACCACGCCGAGGTCGCGGGACGCGGGCAGGGGACCGCCCGGCTCGACCGCGGCGACGAAGGCCTCGACGAGCTTCGGGCCGATCCGCGCTTCGGCCAGCTCTCAGAGCCGGTGCAGCGGGGCCTCGAGGAGTGGCCCGAGAAGGGGTATCTCGTCGTGAAGGAGATGATCGGCAGGGAGCGCGTCGCTCAGATCAACGCGGACGTCGATGCGCTCGTCGCCGCCGGCAGCCTGCACGAGCACCACATCTCGTCGCGTTTCATGAACATCCACGGGCATTCCGCGGCGGCTGCGGGCGTCGTGTCCGATCCCGCCGTGCTCGAGATGCTCGAGCTGATCCTCGGTCGTCCAGCCCGCCCGTTCCAGACGATCGGTTTCGTCCGCGGCAGCCAGCAGGAGGCCCACTCCGACGCCTTCCACATGATGACCGAGCCTCCGGGATTCCTGGTCGGCGTGTGGGTCGCCCTCGAGGACATCAACGAGGACAGCGGCCCGGTCTTCTACCACCCGGGCAGCCACCAGCTGCCCTATGTGATGAGCGAGGACCTCGATATCCCTCGCTCCTCGCCGCTGCTGGTCGCGGAGAAGGGCGATCCCTACCTGAGCCGGATGCGGGAGATGACCGCGGCCTCCGCAGAGCCCGAGCACTTCACAGCCAAGGCCGGAGACGTGCTGTTCTGGCATCACAACCTCCTCCACGGCGGTTCGGCCATCGGCCGGCCCGATTCGACGCGCCGCAGCCTCGTCATCCACTACTTCGCCGAGAACGTCCTCTGCTACCACGAAGTCACCGAGCGCCCGGCGCTGATGGCGCCCGCCGTCTAGGCTCGTTCCATGGCCAAGGTCAAGATCCCACCGGTCCTTCGTGCGCAGACGAGCGGCGAGAGCCTCGTCGAGGTCGAGGGCTCAGACGTCGGTGGCGTGCTCCAGGCGCTTGCGGATGCGCATCCGGGCGTCGCCGATCAGCTCTTCGACGCGGCGGGCGAGCTGAACCGCTACGTCAACGTCTACCTCAACGACGAGGACGTCCGTCTGCTCGACGGCCTCGCCACGAGCGCTTCGGATTCCGACACGGTCGTGATCCTGCCCGCCATGGCGGGCGGCTGCTGAGGCAGTCGCGCGGAGGCCCGGCACGGGCCTCGGCCACCGGCGCAGCCGGCTAGGGGGTTCCGCCGGTCAGATCGGTGAACGCAAGCCACACCGGCTTGCTGTCCCGATCAGCGTCCAGAAGCCCCGCCGTCGGGCACCAGGCGCAGTCACCCGCGAGCGCCGTGTCGTGCCACGTGTACCAGATCACCCCGCGTAGCCCGAGCTCTTCTCGCCGGTCGAGCATCTCCCCAAGGCTCTCGGTCAGCAGCTCCGCCTGCTTCTCGGGCGTCTTGGCGAGGTCGTTGCCGGAGCTCGGATCCGAGCCCCACCCGATCTCCGTCACCCAGAGCGACGCGTCCGGGTCGACCTCGTCCACCAGCTCCCGAGTCCTGTCGACCTGATCCATCACGTCCGGCGTGGTCGGCCCGTAGGGATGCACGGCGACGATGTCCACGGCGTCGGCGACGCCGCGCCGGTCGAAGACCTCT
This sequence comes from uncultured Solirubrobacterales bacterium, assembly GCA_963740845.1. Classification (GTDB taxonomy): domain Bacteria; phylum Actinomycetota; class Thermoleophilia; order Solirubrobacterales; family 70-9; genus RHKX01. The sequence continues at coordinate 43,127 of CAVUFM010000012.1, read as the reverse complement.
CGCAGGAAGTCGATCGAGTTGATCGCGCCGTCGGATTGCGGGGTGATGAACATCCCGGCGGTCATCACCTCGGCCTCGGGGTCGGTCTTCTTGATCACCCGGGCGGAGCGCTTGATGAGCTCCGCGTATGCGGCGGGGTCAGGGGCGGGGGTCCAGAAGACCGACGAGTTCGGTTCGTTCCAGATCTCCCAGACCTGAGCGGGTCGCGCCTCGATGTCCGGTTCGTTCTCGGCCAGCGTCTGCCAGAACTCGCCGTCGGTTCCGTAACGGGCGACCGCCGCCTCGAGGAAGTCCGCCCAGGCGTCGAACGCCTCGTTGCTCGAAGTCGGTGGATCGCTGCCCACCGATGCGTAGGCGCCGGAGGTTCCGAACACGAAGGGGACCGGCTCGATCCCGTACTTCGCAAGCAAGCGGAACTCAGCGTCGTAGGCGGTCCAGTCGTAGGCTCCCCTTCGTCGGTTCGACCGTCTGCCAGGACAGAAGCACGTGGTAGCTGCCGATGCCGCCGGCGGTCATGCGCGCGAAGTCCGGATCGTTCGGAGTCTCGGTCGGGGCGATGCCGAAGAACGCTCCGTAATCGCCTCCGATGGCCGGGCCGGACGAGTCCTCCCGGTCGCCGCCGCCGCAGCCACCGGCCAGCGTGGCGAGGGCGAGAAGCAGGAAGGCGCCGGCGGCGCGGCGGCTCACGTCCGCGGCCTGCTGCGCCGGGCGGGGGCGAGGATGAACGCCGCCACACCGCCGAGGGCGAGCACCCCGACGAGCACCCAGACGCCGGATCCCGCGGCCGCGAGCGAACTGGAGGTCGGCGTGCCCTCCCCGACCACGCCCGAGGTGGTCGGCGGCGGGACCTTCGGGTCGGGGCGTTCTTCGCCGCGTTCCTCGGTGGCCTGCTGGGTGTTGGTCGGGTCCACATCGGTCGCCTCGAGGGCGCCGAGCGAGTACTCGTCGATCGCCGCCGGAGCCGCCGCCGCCACGCCCGGCGACGCGAGGAGCGCGAGCGCGAGAGCAAGCGTCAGGGGAGCCCTCAGGCGCCTCCTAAGATGGGCTGGATGGACCATGATCGACGGAGAAGGGTAGTGAACGGGAAGATCGTCGATTCCGGTCTTCCGCTGGCCGCTCTCGTTGCCGCCGCGGTGTTCGCGGTCGCGCTGGCCGGCGGGGGCTACGCGGGGGTGGCGCTCGGTGTGCTCACCGGTGTCGTCTGGGTCGTGTTGGTCGTCGGCGTGCTCTCCGGTCGGCTCTTCGCTGGCGCGGTTCCCGCGGCGTTGGCGATCGCCGCGACGCTGTTGCTTGCTCTGCTCGTCGCTCCTCGCTGTGTCGCTGACCTGGACCACCAGCGACGAGGCGGGGTTCACCGAGGTGGTGCGCCTGTGCGCCTACCTCGGGGTCTTCCTGCTCGCGGGATCGATCGCGAGCCCATCCCGTAACCGGTCCGTCATCACGGGCATCGCCGCGGGGATCGTCGCAGTCGCCCTGGTCGCGCTCGGGGCCCGCTTCCTCGGGCTCGGAAGCGGCGATGCCGCGCTCGTCGAGGCGCTGCCCAGCGCCAGTGGGCGCTTGAGCTTCCCGATCGGCTACTGGAACGCGCTCGGCGCGTTCCTGGCGCTGGGGCTGCCGCCGATCTGCTGGATCGCCAGCCGCAACGAGGATCGGCTCGGAAGCGGCGTCGCCCTGGCGGCGTTCGCACCTCTGATCCTTGCCGTCTTCATGAGTGCTTCGCGCGGAGCTGTGATCGCCGCGGTCGTCGGGCTTGTGGTCTTCGCCTGCTTCACGAGCGAGCGCCGGCGTGCCGTCGCAGCGACGATGGTCGGGCTGGCAACCGCGCTGCCGTCGATCGTCGTCGCCAGCTCCGCGTCGGGGGTCCTCGACAGCCCCGGGGACGGCTCTCCCGGGAGCGCGGAGCTCTCGGTTGTCCTCGCGCTGATCATCGGCATGGCGATCGCGGGAACGCTCGGAGGCCGGATCGTGGATTCGCTTTCGCGTTCGCGGCTGCTCGCGATCAGGGTGCCGGTCAGAGCCGCGGTCGCCGGCGGCCTCGTCGCCCTGGTTGCAGTCGTCGCTCTCGCCGGTCCCCAGCAGCTGATCGGCGATTTCCGCCAACGGGCCGACGTCGCGACTCAGTCCGACGAGAGGGCCTTCGGGATCGTCTCGGCCTCTGGGTCGGGCCGTACGCAGTTCTGGGATGCAGCTCTCGACGCCTTCGTGAGCGAACCGGTCCGCGGTATCGGGGCCGGTGGCTACTCGTCGTACTGGAACCGGGTGGGCGGCGCCGCGACGCTGGTCCGCAATGCTCACTCCGAGCCGCTCGAGCTGCTCGCGGAGGTCGGGGTGCTCGGCTTCATCTGCTTCGTCGGCTTCTTCGCCCTGGTGATCACAGCCGGTGTCAGGGCCTCGCGAGCCGGGAGAGAGGAGGAATCCCAGGGGTCCCAGGCGGCTGCCGCGCTGGCCGTGGTCGCGGCGAGTCTCGTCGGCTTCGCCATCGACTGGACCTGGCAGGTCCCGGCGGTCGTCGTTCCGGTCCTGCTGCTCGCGGGGACGCTGGTCGGCGTCGCCGTCCGCCGTCCTTCTCCCGCGGCTTCGCTCCCTGCGGGTGCCCCCAGCTCCAGTGGCCCTCGGCGTCATCGTGGCCGCGGTCCCCGTGCTCTGGGCAGCCTCGGTCCTGGCGGTGGGGACCTCGCGTCTCGAGGCAAGTGACGACGCGTTCGCTCGCGGCCAACTCGACGATGCCGCAGCCGAGGCCCGGGCGGCGGCGGCCGTCCAGCCATGGGCTCCGGCGCCCTGGGTTCGGCTTGCCAGGATCGAACTGGCGGCCGACAACCTGCAGGCGGCCGAGCTCGCCGTCGAAGCCGCGATCGACCGCGACCCGGAGGACCTCCGGTCGTGGTCGCTCGCCGTCATAATCCAGTCGCAGCTCGGCAACGAAGCCGCAACCACGGCCTACGCGCAGCGAACGTTGTACCTCAAGCCCGCGAGGTGAGGGTGGGTCGGCGAGTCGACTCTATCCTCCGGGGGGCCGTGTACTTTGCGGCCGGGAAGAGCGCCGTTGGGAGGGCCAAGGGCGCCTCATCGGGAAGCTAGAAGGAACTATGGAACAGCAGACGATCGCCGACGCGACCCGTTCCGGGCGGTTCGTCGCCGACGCTGCGGCCGGTAAGTCGGCCGTTCACGGACGCTGGTGGCGCGACGCGAAGCGGAGGCGGATGCTCGCTGCCGCGGACATCGGCGATGCGGTGCTCGCTTTGGCTCTGACCGCGGTCCCGGCGACGGGGACCTTCTGGCCGCTGATCTTCGTCCCGCTGTGGCCGGTCGCCGCGAAGCTCCTCGGTCTGTACGACCGCGACCATCGCGCCCTCCGCCACACGACCGCCGACGAGGTTCCCGTCCTGCTCGCCTGGTCGGCCATCCTGAGTGCGCTCGTCGCCCTGCTGCTGCCGCTGACGCCGGCCGGGACGCTCGATGCCGTTCACACCATCGCCCTGTTCCTGGTCGCCACAACGGGAGCCATCAGCCTGCGCGCGCTGGCTCGCTGGGCCTGGTGGAAGCGAACGCCTCCTGAGCTGGTGAGCATCATCGGCGACCCCCCTGTGCTCGAGTTGCTGCACCGCAAGATGAGCACGTTCCGGGAGATGCACCTCGAGGTCGCCAGCGAGTGGGAGATCGCTTCCCTCGGCGCCGGCGATCGCCGAGCCGAGCGGATCAATCAGCTGATCGAGGGCGTGGAGCGGATCGTCGTCGCCGCTTCAGGCGCGGAGCCGGAGTTGATCGGGGAGCTCAAGCAGACCTGCCGTCGCAAGCAGGTGAAGCTCAGCGTCGTCTCCCCGCTCCGGGGGCCGGCCCTGCCCTCCGATCGCACGGCGCAGCTCGCCGACCTCCCGATCCTCGAGTACAACACCTGGGATCCGTCCCGGTCCACCCTCGTCATCAAGCGGGTCTTCGACATGATGCTCGCGGCCGTCGGCCTGCTGCTCTTCGCGCCCTTCTTCCTGATCATCGCGATCCTGATCAAGGTCGACAGCCCGGGGCCGGTGTTCTTCTCGCAGATCCGGGCGGGCTTCGGCGGGCGGCCGTTCAGGATGTACAAGCTGCGCACGATGGTCCCCGACGCGGAGGCCCGGCTCGAGCAGCTCGTTCAGCTCGAGGGTCTCGAGGATCCGGTGTTCAAGCTTCGCGACGACCCGCGCGTCACCCGCATCGGCCGATTCCTGCGGCGCCACAGCATCGACGAGGTGCCGCAGCTCCTCAACGTCCTCGTCGGCGAGATGAGCATGGTCGGGCCCCGGCCCGAGCAGGTCGAGCTCGTGCAGCGCTACTCGGACGCCGAGCGAGCGAAGCTCGAGGCGAAGCCGGGGGTGACCGGACCGATGCAGGTGTTCGGGCGCGGCGAGCTGACGTTCGCAGAGCGCCTGACGATGGAGATCGAGTACGTCGAGAACCAGTCGCTCGCCCGTGACCTGCGGATCCTGATCCATACGCCGTCGGCGGTGATGCGAGGCACGGGCGCCTTCTGAGTGCTGATCGCAACTCGCCGCCGGAGCAGATCTGCCCGGCGTGCCGGGCGGCAGCGCTGCGAGACTGGCGCGCGGCGACCTCGGCCGACCCGGCCTTCGCCGGGGTCCCGATTCGGCTTTCACGCTGCCCGCGATGCGGCACCGCCCGGACCGGGGGAGGGGCAACGGCCGCAGAGGCGCATGAGACGTCCTACTACGCGCCGACCCGGGGGCTGGCGGATCGAGTGATCGAGCCGCTGCGGCGGTTGGCTGAGTTCGACCGTCTCCGCTCCGTGGGCACCCTGGGTCCGACCGACCGCGTGCTCGAGATCGGATCGGGCGACGGCCGTTTCCTCGCGCGCCTGGGGCGGACCGGCGCCGAGGTGGCGGGCATCGAGCCCTCCCCTGCGGCGCGTGAGCGCTCGGCCGCAGCGGGCGTCGCCGTCACGGCGGAGCCGATCACGGAAGCTTCCGCCGCCCCCGATCCGCTCAACGCTGGTCGTCGCCTGGCATTCGCTCGAGCACATCGAAGCTCCTGACGAGACGCTGCGGATCGTGCGCAGGTGGATGGCGCCGGGCGGACGTCTGATCGTCGCGGTCCCGAACCTCGCGAGCCTGCAGGCCCGGATCGGGGGAGATCGATGGTTCCACCAGGACGTCCCTCGCCACCGGACTCATTTCACGTCGGCGGGAGCGGTCGCCATCGTGTCCGGCGCCGGATTCGAAGTGGACCGCGTCCGCCACCTGGTGATCGAGCAGAACCCGCTCGGGATGTGGCAGACGTTGCTCAACCGGCTGACGAAGGGCCGCGACGTCGGCTACCGGATGGTGAAGCGGGATCCGGCGCTTCGGCAGGGGCCGGTCACCGATCTCGTGCTGACGGCGTTGGCGGCGCTTCCCGCTCGCGGCGCTCGCGATCCCGCTCGAGCTGATCGCGGCCGGGTGCCGTCGCGGCGGCACGATCGTGGTCGAGGCGCACGTCCCGGCGACCGGACCGAAGGCGTGACACCCCGCGTGAGCGTGGTGGTCGCCTCGCGCGGCCCGGCGAGCAGGCTTCGCGGACTGCTCGACTCGCTGCGGGCGCAGACGATCCCATTCGAGGCGATCGTGGTCGACAACGCCTCGCCGGGTCGCGAGGTCGAACGCCTCTGCGATGAGTACCCGTTCGCGGTCGCGCTTCCCCTCTCCCGCAACGCCGGATTCTCGGCCCCGGTCAACCGCGGTGCCCGGACCGCGACGGGCGACGTGCTCGTCCTGCTCAACGACGACTGCGTCTGCGAGCCGGACTTCCTCGAGCGGATCTCCTCCCGGATCGACGCCTCGAGGGGCATCGTCATGGCGGCCGGGGTCATGCGCGACGTCGAATGCGCCCGACATGATCGACAGCGCCGGAATGGAGCTCGACCGCACGCTTCTGGTCTACGACTACCTGAACGGCGAGCCGATGACCGCCTTGCAGGGGGCGGCTGACCCGATCGGGCCGTCCGCCGCCGCCGCCGCATTCGACCGCGCCGCCTTCCTCGCCGCGGGCGGTTTCGACGAGCGCCTCTTCGCCTACTGGGAGGACGTCGACCTCGTCCTCAGGCTGCTGCTCGCGGGTGGTCGCTGCGTGCTCGCCGCGGACGCCCGCGGCACCCACGAGCACTCCGCGACGCTCGGATCGGGGTCGAGCTCCAAGAACTACCTGATGGGGTACGGACGGGCCTACACCCTGCGCAAGTGGGGGGTGCTGACGCCCGCGCCGGGCGCTGCCGGTCGTGCTGAGGGAGGCCGCGCTGCTGGGAGGACAGGCGGTGATCGACCGCAACGTCGCCGGGCTGCGGGGACGGGTGCGCGGCTGGCTCGCCGCCACCGCCGAGCACGAGTACCCGGCTGAGATCGCGAACCGCGGCGGCGGCGACGGGCTGGGTCGCACCCTGGTCCGGCGGCTGCGCCGCCGGCTCCTCATCCGTCGCGGTCGCGGTTGAGCGCGGCGCGCGTCAGCGAGACGCAGAGCTTGAGTCCGATCCCGAGGTAGACGGAGAGATTGAGCAGGGCGCTGTTGCGCGGGCGCCTGATGCCGGCGGTAGAAGCGGCCCATGCCGCGGTGGAACGCGATGTTCAGGCGGGGACCCCGGAGACCGTCGGTCGTACCCGCCTTCGTATGGATGGCTCGCGACCGCTGGCTCGTAGAAGGTGATCCAGCCCCCGTCTCTCAGCCGCCGGCAGAGATCGAGATCCTCCATGTACATCCAGTAGCCCTCGTCGAAGAGGCCGACGTCCTCGAGGGCCGCGCGGCGCATCAGCATGAAGGCGCCGTTGACGGCGTCGACGGGACCGCGCTCGACCTCCGGGGCGCGATAGGCGGCGAGCGCACCGCTCTCCATCCGCCGGCCGATCCCGGTGAAATGGCCGAGCGCGCTCAGCGGCGTCGGGAACGAGCGTCGTGCCGCGTGGTCGAAGCTCCCGTCCTCGCGGATCAGCGCCGGCCCGCAGCAGCCGATCTCGGGATCGGAGGCGAGCAGGTCGAAGAGCGGCGGCAGCGTGCCGGGCTCGAGCGCGGCGTCGGGGTTGAGGACCAGGACGAGATTCCCCGTACCGGAACGGATGCCGATGTTCTGAGCGCGCGAGAACCCGAGGTTCTCCCGCTGGGGGAGCAGGCGGACCTCGGGGAACTCGGAGGCGACCATCTCCGCGGTGCCGTCGCCGCTCGCGTTGTCGACGACCGTCACCGTCGTCTCCGGCCCGGCGGCGTGCTCCTGCACTGAGGCGAGACACCGCCGCAGCAGATCCTTCCCCTGGAAGGAGACGATCACGATGTCGAGCGTGGCGCTCACGCCCGCCGCTACCGCCTCCGCGCTCAGCGGGTGGCGATGGCGCTGAAGGTCTTCAGCAGCTTCTTGGGCCGGGACTTCTTGTCGAGGAGTCCCGAGGTCTCGCACCACAGGCAGAGATCGTCGGGTCCGTCGCGCCACTGGTACCAGAGTAGGCGCTCGATCCCGAGGCGCTCCCTCTCCTTCAGCACCATCTCGAACGTCCCGCGCATCGTCCTGCTCTGCGCTCCCACCGACTTGATCAGAGGGTGGTCCTTCGGCCCCTTGGCTCCCCAGCCGACCTCGGAGACGACGAGCGGCGTGGCCGCCGCGCCCTTCCGGTTCAGGACCTTGCGGGCGTCGACGAGCTGCTTGCGGACGCCGCTGACCGACGGCGCGTACGGGTGGATGGCGACGACGTTCGACGGCCTCGGTGACTCCGGGCTCGCTGAAGAGCTTCGTCAGGAACTTCTTGCCGGGGATCGCGCTGCGGTTGGTCGGGCGGGCGACGATCCCGGCGGTCATGATCCTGGCGCTTGGGGTCGAGCGAGCGGATCGTGGTCGCCGATCGCACGAGCACCTGCGCGTACTCGGTCGGGTTCGGCTTGGGCCCCCACCATGTGACCGAGTTCGGCTCGTTCCAGATCTGCCAGGTCTGGATGGGGCGGTAGGGGGTGTAGGGGTGCTCCCACCAGAACTGGCCGCCGGGGCCGTAACGCTGCACGAGCGCGGTCGAGGAGCTCGTCCCAGGCCTTCGCTGCCTTGCCCCTGACGACGGTGTGGTTGAGGTCGTGCGAGATCCACGGCGGGGCGCCGTAGATCATCGGGATCAGGTCGATGCCGTTGTCCGCGAGCGCCCTGGACGATCGGGTCGGAGTAGCCCCAGAAGTAGGGCTCGTCGGGGCCGTGCTTGAGGACCTGGAACGGGACGACGTTGCGGGCGACGCCGACGTCGGCGTCGGCCATCGGCCGGAAGTCGTTGGCCTGATAGCCGTTCACGTTCACGCCGAAGAAGCCCGGGGGAGCCAGCGGGGCCTGCGCGGAGGAGGCTGCAGGGGCGCAGAGCGCGGTGAGGAGCGTGGCCAGCAGCGTCAGTAGCAGTGCCGCTGAGACACGCGTGGACCTCTGCGCTCCGCCGTGGGATGTGGCGGACCGGGGTGACACGGAGCGCGCGATGGTACCGACGCCGGCGGGCGTCGACAACCGCCAACGTGACGATGGCCGGCTGCGGCGGCGGGTATCTAGTGCTCGAGGACGAGCCCGAGGAACTTCTGCGTGCGGGGCTGCTTCGGGTTGTCGAGCACCTCCGAGGGCGGCCCCTCCTCGACGATCTTGCCGTCGTCCATGAAGACGACCCGGTCGGCGACGTCGCGCGCGAAGCCCATCTCGTGGGTCACGACGATCATCGTCATGCCTTCGGAGGCGAGCTCGCGCATCACGTCGAGCACCTCCTTGACCAGCTCGGGGTCGAGCGCGCTCGTCACCTCGTCGAAGAGGATCACGTGCGGGTCCATCGCGAGCGCCCGCGCGATCGCGACGCGCTGCTGCTGGCCGCCGGAGAGCCGGTCGGGGAACTCGTTGATCTTCGCGGTCATCCCGACCCGCTCCAGGAGCGCCCTCGCCTTCGGCTCGACCTCCGACTTGGGCTTGCCGAGGACGCGGATGGGGCCCACGGTCACGTTCTCGAGCGCCGTCATGTGCGGGAACAGGTTGAACTGCTGGAAGACCATCCCAACGCGCCGGCGGACGAAATCGACCCCGTCCTTGTTCGCCTTCCCGGTGATCTCCTTGTCCTCGAGCAGGATCCGCCCCTGCTCCGGCGGCTCGAGCTGGTTGATGCAGCGCAGGAGCGTCGACTTTCCCGAGCCCGATGGCCCGAGGACGCAGACGACCTCGCCGCGGTTGATGGTCAGGTCGATGCCGGCCAGGACCTTGAGGGTGCCGAAGCTCTTGTGAACGTCTTCCAGCTTGAGCATGGGCTCGCCGGCTGCGGTCATATGCCCGCTCCTCCGGTCGAGTCGGGTCATGTCGGGCGGATCCTCGTTCGAGCCTCCACTGCGCTGCGTCCGCTTCTGCTGTCGGGCGATGAGCACGTCGACCAGGCGAGCGAGGGGGATCGTCACGAGCAGGAAGAGGATGGCTCCGAGGATCAGACCGGAGCCGTTGACGTAGTCCGACTGGAGCTGGCGGCCGGCATACGTGACATCGGCGACGCCGAGGAAGGCGACGAGCGACGTGTCCTTCATGAGTGCGATGAAGTCGTTGAGGAGCGGCGGGATGACCTTGCGGACCGCCTGCGGGACGATCACGTGCCGCATCGCCCGACCGTGGCTCATGCCGATCGACCGCGCGGCCTCCATCTGGCCTCCCGGCACCGCTTCGATCCCGGCGCGGTAGACCTCGGCCATGTAGGCGCCGTAGGTGATCGTCAGCGAGATCACGCCGTACCAGAACGGACTCGTCTCACCGAACCAGGTCGGCTTGCCCAGCCACTCCGGAAGCACCTCCCCGCCGACCGGCGAGGACAGCGCGCTGAAGCCACCTGAGACGAGCAGCAGGATGATCAGAAGCGGGAATGCCGCGGAAGGCGTCGATGTAGGCGATCGACAACCAGCGCAGCGGCGCGGCCGCGCGGCCCGGCACCTGGCGGATCACCGCCAGGATGAGTCCCCAGATCAGCGAGAAGATCCCGCCGAGGATGGAGAGCTTCAGGGTCAGCCAGAAGCCGTCGAGGACCGTCATCGAAGTGGTCCTTCATGAACCCGAAGTCGAAGTAGTAATCGAGGATGAAATCCATGACGCTCTCCTAGGCGCCTGGTGCGCCGGGGACCGGGTTATATCCGGCTGGGAACGAAGAGGGGCGCCTTGCGGCGCCCCTCTCCCGGTTCCACGGCGATCGCGGGACCGGCGTCCCGCGCTCGCCGGTCAATGTGCCTGCGACCTGCGATTACTTGCCGCTCGTCACTGACTCGGGGGCGTCGGTCGAGAAGTACTCCTGGTACAGCTCGTCCATCGTGCCGTCGTCGATCAGCGCCTGGATCGCCTCGTTGACCGCAGTCCACCAGCGTGTTGTCGGGGGCCGATCGGGAAGCCGTAGACCTCGTCGGTCGAGATCTCCTCGACGATCGAGATGCCGCCCTGCTTCTCGACCGTGTCAGCCGCGAACGGCTGGTCGACGATCGCTGCGGCGACCTGCTCGGTGGTCACGGCGGCGAGTGCGTCAGCGCCCTTGCCGAAACCGCGGACCTCGCCCGCGTCGGTCTCGTCCTCGGCGTAGGTCTGACCGGTCGTGCCCTGCTGGACGCCGACGATCTCACCCGAGAGGTCGTCGACCGAGGTGATGTCAGAGCCCTCCGGCACGACGAGCGCCTGCTGGGCCTCGTAGTACGGGCGGGAGAAGGCGACGACCTTCTCGCGGTCCGGGGTGATCGTGGACGCGGCGGCGACGATGTCGAACTGCCCGCTCGCCGTGTCACGGAAGATCGTGTCGAACGAGCTGTTCTGGTAGGTCGGCTCCAGGCCCAGCTTGTCGGCGATCGCGTTCATCAGGTCGATGTCGAAGCCGGAGAAATCGCCGGTCTCCGGCGTGCCGATCTCGAACGGCGGATACGGCGCGTCGGTGCCGACGAGCAGCTGGCCGTCCTCGATCAGCGTCGCGTCTCCCGAGGTCGATGGTTCCCGACTCAGTGCCGCCGGAGGTGCTGTCGCTGGACGTGCTGTCGTCGTCGCTGCCGCAGCCGGCGATCGACGAACATCGCGAGCAAGCCGATCAGCAGTCCGAGCGCAGACATCGTGCGCGTCTTCGTCATCTGAAGTTCTCCTTCGCGTGGGGTTTCCCGGGCTGTCTGCCCCATGCGCGCCGGAATGCCGGACAATAGACCCATGCGACCCGCCGCGAGTCCGCCGTCGGTCCCAAATTCGGGCTCCATCGACTGTCCCGGCGAAGACATCCCGCAGTCACTACACTTATTGAAGTGATGGCCGGTGAGCTGCTCAACCGCCCCTGCGGAGGCCAGTTCGAGAACATCCTCGAGGCCATCGGCAACACGCCGCTCGTGGAGCTGGCGCGACTCTCGCCCAAGCCGATCCGTCCGCCTCTACGCCAAGCTCGAGGGCCGCAACCCGACGGGTCGGTCAAGGATCGCGTCGCGAAGTCGATGATCGACCGCGCCGAGGCCGAGGGTCTGATCTCGCCTGGACAGACGATCCTCGAGCCGACCTCCGGCAACACCGGCATCGCGCTGGCGATGATCTGCCGCCGCAAGGGCTACCGGATGAAGGCCGTGATGCCCGACAACGTGACGCCCGGAGCGCTCCCAGCTGCTGAGCATGTTCGGCGCCGAGATCGTCTGGTCGGAGGGCGCGAAGGGCTCCAACGGCGCCGTCGAGGTCGCGCTCGACATGGCCGAGAAGGACTCCTCGCTACTACATGCCCTACCAGTACGGGAACGAGGCGAACCCGCTCGCCCACTACAACGGCACCGCGGTGGAGATCCTCGAGGAGCTCGACCGCGTCGACGCCTTCGTCGGCGGGCTCGGAACCGGCGGAACCCTGATGGGGAACGGCCGCCGCCTCAAGGAGGAGAACCCCGAGACCAAGATCGTCGCCTCCGAGCCGAAGCAGGGCGAGGACGTCGACGGCCTGCGCTCGCTTGACGACGGCTTCATCCCGCCGATCATCGACCTCTCGGTTCTCGACCGGAAGATCATGGTCTCCAACCGCGACAGCGTCATCTGGACCCAGAAGCTGCTGCGCGAGGAGGGGATCTTCGCCGGCGTCAGCTCCGGTGCGATCGCCTACGTCGCCAACCGGATCGCCGGCGAGATGGACGAGGGCAACGTCGTCTTCCTGATCCCCGACGACGGCTGGAAGTACCTCTCCTCCGGCGTCTACACGCAGAACGTCGACGAGATCGACGATCTCGACTCCAAGAACTTCTGGTGCCGCCCGGCCCCGCCTGCTGCAATCTCCCAGAGCCTGATCGACGAGATCGTCGCCCACTCGCGCGACGACCTCCCGAACGAGTGCTGCGGCCTGATGGGCGGCGACGAGGACGAGCTCACCTCGGTCCACCGCGCGCGCAACGCCGCGAACACCTGGCTGCGCTACGAGCTCCACCCGACCGATCAGCTCCGGATCATGAACGTGATCGAGGACGAGGAGGGCAAGGAGCTCCGCGGGATCTACCACTCGCACACCAAGAGCGAGGCGTATCCCTCCCAGACCGACATCAACCTGGCGGCCGCGTGGCCCGACCCGCTCTACCTGATCTGCTCGCTCGCCGACGACGACGACCCCGTCGTCCGCGCCTTCGCGATTCGCGACGGCGCGGTCGAGGAGGTCGATCTCGACGTCACCTGATCGGTCCGAGGCACTCGAGTGCCGGCGTTGCCGCCTCGTTCAACCCGAGGACGAGCAGTTCTGTCGTAGCTGCGGGAGCCCGCTCACGGCCGTCGGGGCGGCCGGGCCCGAGGAGGCGCCCGACGAGCTCACGCAGCGGGCGCGGAAGGTCCACCCGCGGATGGCGCGAGGTGAGCCCGAACGGGTCACGGTGGTCCGCAACCTCGCCGAGGGCGAGCTGGTCCAGGGGATCCTGCTCGAGGAGGGGATCCCGAGCATCCTCCGCCGCACCGGAGGCTTCGACGTGCCCGACATGATCGCGGCGGGCCCGAGGGACGTCATGGTCCCGGCGAGCGGCGCTGAGACCGCCCGGTCGCTGCTCGCGTGGGAGCTCGACGCCGAACCGCCGGAGGCCGCCGAGGAGCGGCCGAACCGCTTCGCGGTTCGCCTCGCTGCGGGGATGCTCGCCGGGCTCCTGTTCTTCGGCGCGGTTGCAGGCGTCGTCTTCGCCCTCGTCCGCTGAGCGCCTCGACCTAGTGGCGCCGCGGTCCCGAGGAGGCGACCTCGGCGATGTGCTCGCGCCAGGCGGGCTCGATCTCGCGCAGATCGGCGTCGAACGCCGTCTCGAGCGCCGTCTCGGGCCCGGACTTGGGCAGGCGCGAGACGAGCAGGTCGCAGGCCGCCTTCCCGCGCTCCTCCTCGAGCAGCTCGAACACGCTTCCGCCGAGGATGATCGCGTCGCGCGGGGAGGGCGGGAAGGACGGCTTTCGACCCTCGGTCAACCGCCGCAGGACCGCAGCGCGGAAGTCCGCGTACTGGCCCGCGTAGTACTGCGCGCCGCCCTCGATGAGCCAGGCCCAGCGCAGGTACCGGCTGAACGACCGCACGCCCCAGGGCGGCGGCACCCGCTCGTTGTGGGTTGCGATCACCAGCTGCGCGTAGAGCCTCGAGGCGGTCCCGAGCAGCGCCCGTCGCGAGTCCGGGCCCGCCGCCCGCCGCTCCAGCGCTGAGTCGCTGAGCGTGTGCAGCTCCATCCGCGTCGCCCAGCCGGCCAGGTAGCGACGGCCGGCCGGCGCCGAGGCCATCCGGGCCGCGGGCAGGAAGGGGTGCGCGGCCGAGAGCCAGGCCGCGTTCGGGTGGAGGATCACGGTGATCCCACCGGGCGCGCTGTCGAAGCGGTCCTCGAGCCGCAGCCGCAGATCCTCGAGGTCGTCGAGGGTCCGCTCAGCGCACTCCTCGTCGCCCTCCTCGAAGCGGGCGGTGAAGGAGAGGGAGTCGGTTTCGGTCCAGGGCATGGGCGGGTCGTGAAGCGTATGGAGTCGGGTTGGCTCGGATGGCTGCCTGCTGCGGGTCTTGCAACCGGCGGCCGGGGAGGTGGTCACCAGGCCTTACGCGTCGCTCGCTTCGCTCGCATTGGGAGGGCGGCCTGGCGACCACCTCCCCGGCCGCCGTTGGTAGGGCCCGGGACCGGCGAGGGGGGAAGGGGGTGTGGAAAGCGGGCCGGTCCCTCGCTTGGGTGCCCGGGACCGGCGAGGGCGGGGGGAAGGGAGCGTGGAGCGGGGCGGTTTCCTCGCCGTCGACGCCCGTTCACTCCCTGCGACTGGATTTGGGTTCGCTGGGCGGACCCAGAACCAGTCGGAGGTGCTGACCTAGCCGCGCGAAGCGTCGGCGGTCCGGGAACCCCTCAGGCGTCGGCGCCGGCGAAACGGCGGCGCGCGTAGTCGAGCTCCGTGTCGATTCCCTTTGCCGCCAGTGCGTCGCGTGCCGCCTCGAGCGAGTCGGCTTCGGCGACCAGCTCGGCCAGTGGCGCGGCTCCGCCGATTGCGATCTTCGGGTCGAAGATGAAGCCGAGCGCCGCCACCGGTCCCAGCGCCACCGTGCGGCGGCCCTGCCGGATCGGCACCGGGCCGTGCTCGCCCAGGGCCGCCGCGGGCTGCCAGCAGGCTCGCCTCCGTCGGTACCTCCGCGGCGACGTCGAGGATCTCGCGGGCGACCTCGGGAGTGGGGGAGATCGTTCCCAGCCAGCCGCCGTCGCGCGCGAGCCGGGCGACCTGACCGAGCACCTCGGCCTCGGTCATCTCCCCGTCGCAGCCGGTGCCGATGGCGCATCCGAGGACCCGCAGGTCGTCCGGCAGGAACCGGGCTCGCCGCGAGCAGCACCGCGTCGCAGAGCGGGCTCGCGAGCCCCGGCTCGGCGCCCGTGCCGAACACGTCTCCGCCCACGTCGAGCAGGACGACGAGATCGCAGCCGAGCCGATCGGCGGCCGCCTCGATCCCGCCGGCGATCCGTCGCGGGCCGCCGTTGACGTCGATGAGCGCCGTCGGGCGGCCGAGATGCGCGGAGACGCCGGCCTCCGCCAGGCGCGTTCCCTCGGGCGTCCGCCCCTCGGGCCCGCAGAGCGCGGCGTCGCTCTCGCCGAGTCGCTCGATCCCGCTCAGGTGCGAGAGCGGGCGCGGGCCGGGGTGGTGGGGGTCGATCGAGAACCGCTCCCAGGCCACCCCGCCGAGCTCGGCCGATCCGCCGGCGCGCTCGATCTCGCGCGCCGCGGCGATTGCGCCGACGACGTCACCGCCGCCCCCGATCCCGAGGACGAGCGCGCGGGTCGATCCCCCGAAGGGACCGCCCGCGATCCGGTCGAGTTGCTCAGGCGAGTGCGGGCTCAGGCTCGGGCTGGGCCTCGCCGCAGGTGCCGCGAATCGCGGCGGCGGCGCGGTCGAACTCGTCGTCAGCCATCACCGGGACGCCCTCGAAGGGGAGGTCGCGGTCGATCTCGACCCACGAGTGGCAGCCGATGTGCTCGTCGCGGACGCGCACCGTGACCGGGCGCGGGATCCGGTGGACCTTGAGCAGGAGGACGTGGAGCGGATGGGTCCGCTTCCAGCGAAGGCGCTTGCGCGCGTAGTCCTGCGTCCACACGTGGTAGGGCGACAGCGAGTCGACGATGCGGGGATCGTCGGTCACGAAGTGATCGGTGACCTCAGCCCAGGCACGGATCCGGACGCGGTCCGGCTGCGCGATGCCGCCGTCCTGAAGGAGCGCGCGCGGCGGCGGCTCCTCGTCAGGCCAGACACCCTCTTCGAGTGCGCGACGCAGCTCGGGGTGATGGGACTCGCGCACGAGATCGTTGCGCTGGTGATCGAAGGTCGGGTAGAGGAAGAACTTGTCGTGCTCCAGCTCGAAGTGCTTGTTCTCCTCGCGGATCCCACCCTTTCGCAGGGTGACGAGCTGCTCTCCCTCAGCGAGGGCGCGCACCGTTACGGACCATTCCTTAAACGCAATAGGCATGTGTGAGTCGTCCTGGTCGAGGGTTCTGGCCGGTCGCGGGGCCTCGGACGAGTAGCGATCCGGCTGGGGCCTCGTTCGGCCCCTCAGCGGGGCGCGAGTCTAGACCAGCCCGTCCAGATAGCCAAATAAGTGGCAGATGTCACTCTGTTCTGGGCGTGAACGGCCACGACATGGGGTTCAGGAGTCCGGCCGCCCGTAGCCGCCGCCACCGGGAGTCTCGATCCGCAGCACGTCGCCGGGTTCCATCCGGCCCTCCGTCTTGGCGGGGAGCTCCTCGCCGTTGAGGAGGTTGAGGCCCGGCATTCCGTCCTCGCCGCCGTTGCGCCCACGTGGTCCCTCGCTGCGGCGTTCGGTGATCAGGGTGAACGTCACGGGCGCGAGCGCTTCGATCTCGCGGACGATCCCGTCGCCGCCGCGATGCCGTCCCGCGCCGCCGCTTCCCGCGCCGCAGGCCGAGCGAGCGGATCCGCAGCGGCAGCTCGTTCTCGAGGGCCTCGATCGGCGTGTTCAGCGTGTTCGACATCGCGACGTGGACGCCGCTTGGGCCGGGTGCGTCGGCGCATGCACCCTGCCCGCCGCCGAGCGTCTCGTAGTAGGTGAACCCGTCGTCGCCCGCTCCGGCGAGCGTCACGTTGTTCATCGTCCCCTGGCCCTGCGCGGGCCCGTCGGCCACATCCGCAAGCGCCGCCAGAACGAGATCGGCGACCCGGCTCGAGGTCTCGACGTTCCCGGCCGCGACCGCTGCCCCGGGCTCGGCGTCGAGCACGCTCCCGCGCGCCGCGGCGATCGCGATCGGCCGGTGGCCGCCGGCGCACGGTGGCGCGTCGGGATCGGTCAGGACCCGGACCGCGAACAGGGCCGCCGCCTTCGTCACCGGCAGCGGGCAGTTGAGGTTCCCCTCGACCTGGGGCGCGGAGCCGGCGAAGTCGACCCGCATCTCCTCGCCGTCGATCGTCACCTTCACCCGCAGGGGGACCCGCGAGCCGTCGGGAGCCTCGAGGGCGTCCTCGGCCTCGTAGGTTCCGTCGGGGAGCGCTCCGATCGCCGCCCGGCTCCGGCGCTCGGCGTGATCGAGGACGGCGGCCATCCCCCTCCGCACGAGGTCGGCCCCGTCGCGCTCGATCAGCTCCGCAAGGCGCTCGCCGGCGAGCCGGTTGGCCGCGCGCTGAGCCCGCAGGTCGGCGAGCCGCTGGGACGGGTTGCGCATCCGGGAGACGAGCTCGCGGATCTCCGCGTCGCCGACTCGGCGGGGGGAGATGACGACGCCCTCGTCCTCCAGCCGCCGCGAGTCGGCCGGCATGCCGCCCGGGGTCGGGCCGCCGATGTCGGCGTGGTGGGCGCGCGTTGCGGCCCAGCCGATGAGCTCGGCGCCGTGACCCGAGTCGTGAAGGAGGGGGGAGACCAGCGTGATGTCCGGGAGGTGGGTGCCGCCCGCGAAGGGGTCGTTGAGGATCCAGAGGTCGTCCGGGCCGGGGTTCTCCGCGAGCTCGATCACCGCGGCCACGGCGTCGGGCATCGACCCGAGGTGGACCGGGATGTGCTCGGCCTGCATGACGAGCTCGCCGGCGGGCTCGAACAACGCCGTCGAGCAGTCGTGACGCTCCTTGATGTTCGGGGAGTGAGCGGCGCGGATCAGGACCGCCCCCATCTCGTCGCAGATCGCCCGCAGCCCGCCCTCGAGGACCGAGAGGGTGACCGGATCGATCTCGTCGCGATCGCTCACGAGCCGCTCCGTTCGGCGACGATCGTCCCGCCTTCGTCGACCACGGCGCTCCAGCCCGGGGGGAGGAGCAGCGTCGTCTCCGGGAGCTCGAAGGCGCACGGGCCGGTCGCGGTCAGCCCGGCGGGCGGCTCCCCGCGGATCACCTCCGCGTCGACCCAGCCGTCGGCGAAGTGCATCCGGCGCGGAGCCCGCTCGGGCTGCCCGCTGCCCGCTCGCAGCTCCTCGATGGGCGTGAGCGCGCTCGTCGCCGCGAGGCGGATGGTCACCAGCTCGACCTCGCCGTCCTCCTCGCGGTAGCCGTAGCGCCGCTCGTGCTCGGCGGCGAAGCGCGCCGCGAGGTCGGCCGGGTCCGGCTCGGTCGGGCCGTCGACCGGCAGCTCGAAGCTCTGCCCGGAGTAGCGGAGCTCGTAGGTCGCCTCGAGCGACGCGTCGTCCGCGCCGAGCATCTCCGCCAGCGCCGCCACCTCCGCGGCCACCCGCTCCCCGGTCAGCTCCCCGCCGGCCAGCATCACGCTCCGCGCGGTCTCGCGCCGGCGCTCGGAGGCGACCAGGCCGAGCGCCGAGAGGACTCCTCCCGAGCGCGGGCAGAGGATCCGCTCGATCCCGAGCTCGGTGGCGACGGAAGCTGCGTGGAGCGGGCCGGCGCCGCCGAAGGGGAGGAGCGCGAACCCGCGCGGGTCGATCCCGCGTTCGACGGTCACCACCCGCATCGCCCGCACCATCTCCGCGTCGGCGACGGCGACGATCCCGCGCGCGGCCTCGTCGAGCTCCATCCCGAGGGCTTCGGCGATCGGCTCGACCGCGGATCGGGCCGCGTCGGCATCGAGCGTCACGCCGCCCGCGAGCTCGCCCTCGGAGCCGAGGTAGCCGAGCAGCAGGTTGGCGTCGGTCACCGTCGGTTCGGCGCCGCCGCGGCCGTAGCAGGCGGGCCCGGGCTCGGCTCCGGCTGAGCGCGGTCCGACCCGGAGCGCGCCACCGGCATCCACCCACGCGATCGAGCCGCCGCCCGCGCCGACGGTGTGGACGTCGAGCATCGGGAGCTGGATCGGCCGCCCGGCGAAAAGGCGACCCGGGCTTCGCCGGACCCGCGAGCCCTCGATCAGGCAGACATCGCAGGAGGTGCCGCCCATGTCGAAGCCGAGAGCGTCGCCATCGCCGCTGAGCGCGGCGAGGAGGCCCGCTCCGACGGCGCCGCCGGCGGGGCCGCTCAGCACGCTCCAGGCGCCTCCGCGACTCGCCTCCGCGAGCGTCGCCACCCCTCCGGAGGACTGCATCACGGTCGGCTCGGGCAGTCCCCGCTCCTCACAGCGCTCGCGCAGATTTCCCAGGTAGCGGCCGAGAAGCGGAGCGAGGTAGGCATCGAGGACGGTCGTCGAGCAGCGCTCGTACTCGCGGAAGCGCGGCAGGACCTCGGAGGAAGCCGAGACGTGGAGGTCGGGGATCGCCGCGCGCAGCGCCTCGGCGAGCCGGCTCTCGTGGGCGGGTTCGAGGTGGGCGAAGAGGAGGCAGATCGCAACCGCCTCCGGATCGAGCCGGCGCACCTCGGCGACGACGCGCTCGACCTCCTCGTCGGTGAGCTCGGTGACGACCCCGTCGGGCCCGACGCGCTCACGCACGCCGATCCGGAGGTCGGAGGGGGACAGCGGGTCGGGCCGGCCCTCGCAGAGGCGGTAGAGGCTCGGCCGGTCCTGGCGGGCGATCTCGATCAGGTCGGTGAACCCCTCGGTGGCCACGAGCAGCGTGCGGGCCCCGCGGCGCTCGAGCAGCGCGTTCGTCCCGACGGTCATGCCGTGGGCGAAGTGATCGACGTCGCTCGGGGAGGCTCCCGCCGTCGCGAGCACCGCCTCGATCGCGGAGATCACGCCCTCGGACTGGTCGCCCGGCGTCGTCGGCGACTTGGCCGTGTGCACGACGCCGCCGTCGAGCAGCACGGCGTCCGTGAAGGTCCCGCCGACGTCGACTCCGAGCTGCACCCGGCTGATTCTGATTCAGGCGCCCCGGCGGGGGCGCCGCGGCCGCCCGACTAGGCGGCCAGCGGCACCTCCACCTCCTCGCCGACAGGCAGCTCGATGGAGAAATCCTCCTCGAGGTGCTTGTGGGAGGGGCAGTAATCACGCGCCGGCAACGGTTCCCGCTGACATGGGGTTCCGCGACGGGTGTGCGCGCGACAGTCCCGCCGGCCGGTCGAGATCAACTCGTCGGTCGGGGTGCTGTCGAGGTAGTGGAGCGCCGCCCGCACGTTGCGGTCGACGACCCGGTAGACGATGAGCTGGTCCTGGATCGGGAACAGGTTCCGTAGATCCGTGAACAGCGACTTCGTTGGCTTCGCGAAGTAACGGCGGTCGTCGACGAGTCGATTCATGGTCGACTCGCAGGCGTCCAGCATGCGTTGCTTGTTCTCGCATGCGGCCGCACCTTGCTGCGCGAGACGCGGAGCGAGCTCGCGATAGATGGATCGGCTGAATTGGTACATGGGTTGCCCTTGAACCCCCTGCCTTCGTGGTTCGTAGCTAACCCCCCGCGCCTGGAAGTGTGGCCGCGATTTGTGAAGACACGTGCGTGGCCTGTTAAGCGCCTGATTAAGGCGTCGGACCCCGCTTGGGGCTCGGTCCTCAGTCCCAGCGCTCGATCCGCGTCGCCCCGTCGGCGGTGACGAGCACGTGGTGGAGCTCGAGGGCGGGATCGATCCCGGGGTGGTCTGAGCGGCGATGGACTCCCCGCGACTCCTCGCGGGCGAGGGCGGACGCGGCGATCATGCGCGCGAGCGGATAGGGGTCCTCGCCGAGGCGGGTCAGGCCCGCCGCGTCGCGGAGCGGTCCCGCGAGCTCCCAGACCGCCTCACGGGTCTGCGAGGTCGGTCCGGTGAAGGTCCAGCCCGGCTCGGGCGGCGGCCCGGGGTCCGCCGCGGCCGGAGTCTCGAGGGCGGCCGCCGCCGCGCGCGAGCCGAAGACGAAGCACTCGCTCAGCGAGTTCGAGGCGAGGCGGTTGGCTCCGTGGAGGCCCGTGCACGCCGCCTCGCCGACCGCCAGCAACCCGGGGACGGTGCTGCGGCAATGGACGTCGGTCATGACGCCGCCGATCAGGTAGTGGGAGGCCGGGGCGACGGGGACGGGACCGGTCGCCGGGTCGAACCCCGCCTCGCCGAGCGTCCGCGTGATCGTCGGGAACCGGTCGAGGGGAATCGGCCGGAGGTCGAGGGACACGAACGGCGAGCCGTCGCGGGCCATCCGGTCGAGGATCGCCGCCGAGACCGCATCGCGAGGGGCGAGCTCGTCGGTGAAGCGCTCGCCGGATGCGTCGAGGAGGATCGCGCCCTCGCCGCGGACGGCCTCCGTGATCAGCCAGCCGTCGAGCTCGCTGCCGGGCAGCGCAAGGGCGGTCGGGTGGAACTGGCAGAGCTCGAGGTCGGCGAGGTCGGCGCCGGCGGCCGAGGCGAGGACCGAGCCGGCTCCGATCGCCCCGCGCGGGTTGGTCGTGCGCCGCCACAGGGCTGCGCCGCCGCCCGTTGCGAGCACCGTCGCTCCAGCTCGCAGCGCCCCGCGGTCGGTGATGAACCCCGACGCAGACGCCGTCGGCCGTCCAGAGCGCCTGGGCCGAAGCTCCCTCGAGCACCTCGATCCCGGGATGCTCGGCGACCAGCGCGGCGAGACGGCTCGTGATCGCGCGGCCCGTCTCGGCTCCACCGGCGTGGACGATGCGGCGTTCGCTGTGGCCCCCTTCGAGTCCGAGTCCCAGCTGGCCGTCGGGGTCGAGGTCGAACTCGACGCCGCGGTCGATCAGCGCCTGGACGGCGGCGGGAGCCTCGGCCACGAGTACCTCGACCGCCTCGGTGCGGCAGAGCCCGCGGCCGGCGGCGTAGGTGTCCTCGGCGTGCTTCGCGGGGGTGTCGCCTGGGGCGATCGCCGCCGCCAGGCCACCCTGCGCCCGGAAGCTTGCGCTGCCGGTCAGCGGCGTGCGCGAGACGACCGTGACTCGTCCGCCCGCCTCCGCCGCTTCGAGCGCGACGTGGAGCCCCGCGGCGCCGCCTCCGACCACGGCGACATCGCAAGGGGAGAGGGCCGACGTTGTGGGTTCCGCCTGCAAGGTGGCGGGTACGGTATCCGCAGCCGCATGGGCCTCTACTTCCGCCATCGCTCGTCGCTCGAGCACGAGACCGGACCGCACCCCGAGAACGCGGGTCGGATCCGCGCGATCGAGGCCGAGCTGGAGGGCGCGGGGTGGCCCGGGCTCGAGCGGGTCGAGGCGCCCGAGGTCGATCTCGCCGCGGTCGAGCGGGTCCACGACCCGGCGCTGATCGAGTCGATCGAGCGCTTCTGCGCGGAGGGGGGTGGGGCGATCGACGCCGACACGCGTCGTGGTCCCCGCGAGCTGGGAAGCCGCCCGCCGCGCCGCCGGGGCCGCCGTCTCAGGGGCCGAGCGGATCCTCGCGGGCGAGTCGGAATTCGCCTTCTGCGGGCTGCGCCCGCCCGGCCACCACGCCGAATCGGATCGGGCGATGGGCTTCTGCCTCTTCAACAACGCCGCCGTCGCCGCTCGCCACGCCATCGCGGAGTGCGGGGCCGAGCGCGTCCTGATCCTCGACTGGGACGTCCACCACGGCAACGGGACGGCGGAGATCTTCGACGCCGACGACGACGTCCTCTACGTCTCGATCCACCAGAGCCCGCTCTATCCGGGGACCGGACGGCCCGATGAGATCGGCACGGGGGCCGGGGAGGGCATGACGATGAACCTGCCGGTGCCGCCCGGCGCCGACGGTGAGGTCTTCCGCTCGCTCGTGCAGCACGTCGTGGCTCCGGTCGGGCGCGACCTCGCCCCGGGGCTGATCATCGTCTCCGCGGGCTACGACGCCCACACCGCCGACCCGCTGGCGAACTGCCGCGTCGAGACCGCCGATTACGGCGACATGACCGCCTCGGTGCGCGACCTGGGAAGGGAGCTCGGGGCGCCGGTGCTGATCTGCCTCGAGGGTGGCTACGACCCCGACGCCCTCGCGGCGTCGGTGCTCGCGACGGTGCGGGCGATGGGAGACGAGGCGCCCGCCGAGCGGGCGTCCGCGGAACCGGCCGAGCCGGCGCGGGAGCGCTTCGCGCAGCGGCCGGTGGGCCGCGGCGCTCAGTCCGTGAGTCGGACGCTGATCTGATCGACGAACGAGCGGGGGAACCCCGGCACGTCCTCGAGACCATCCACCGCGGTGAGGCGACCCTCGTCCCGGTAGCGGATGACCCGCTTGGCCTGGGCGGCCGACATCCCGATCTCCTGCAGCTGGTCGAGATCGGCTGAGGCCAGGCTGATGGGCTCGTCGCCGGCCGCGGCCTCGTCGGCCGCGTCGGCCTCGTGACCCTCGACTGCGGCCTCCTCGGCGCGCGGCCGCCGCCTCGGCGGCGATGCGGCCGGCGGCCGCGTCCCACTCCTGGGTGTCGGTGGTCGGGGAGATCACACCGGCCCGGTTCGCCGCCGCCTCGACCTGGGCGTCGGCCTCGTCGAGCCGCTGCTCGGCCTCGTCGAAGCGTCCCTCGCGTCCCTGCTCCTCGCGCTCCCGCAGCGATGCCTCGGCGATGGCGAGCCGCTCGTCGGCGTCGGCGGCGGTCAGCTCCGCCTCCTCGGCGCGCCTGCGCGCGGCGGCCAGCTCGTCCCTGAGCTCCTCGGCCTCGGCCTCGGCCGCGCGCGCCACCTCCTCGCGCGCCGCAGTCTCGGCTGAGATCACCCCGTCGGGGCTCCCGCGCTCGCCCTCGTGTCCGGAGCGCGTCGGCCTGGCCTCGGAGCCAGGCGGCTGCGCCCAGGCGGGCCTCGTCGGCCGCTGCGGCGGCCGTTTCCTCGGCCACGCGGGCGCGCTCCTCGGCGGCCTGAGCGCGCTGCTCGGCGGCGCTCACCGCCTCGACCCCGCGCCTGCTCGGCGCTGAGCTCCTCGCGGAGCGCGCGAAGCTCGTCCGCGGCGTCGGAGGTGGCCTGCGCTCGCGCCGCATCGACGGCCCGCTCGAGGCCGGATTCGTGCTCGGCGCGCTGCTCGGCGAGCTCGTCGATCCGCGTCTGCTCGGCCTCCTCGCGCACGCGCTGGGCGGCCTCGGTGGCCGCAGCCTCGCTCGCCGCGGTGATCCGCGCGTCGACCTCGGCGACCGCCGCGGCGATCCCGGCGCGCTCGCGTTCGACCGCCTCGGCGATCCGTGCGTCGGCATCACGCGTCAGCTCCTCCGCCTCGGCGATCGCCTCCTCCAGCTCGGTCTCGCGCTCGCGAACCCGCTCGTCGGCGGCCTCCGTCGCGGCAACCCGGGCCCGCTCCGACTCCGCCTCGACCTGAGCCTCCATCTCGCCACGGATGCGCCGGGCCTCCTCGGCGAGCTTGCGCTCCGCGGCGGTGACCCGCTCGGCGGCTTCGACGGCTCGCTCCTCGATCTTGGACAGCCGGCGGTCGGAGTCCTCGATCAGCCGGACCTTCTCCTCGCGCGCCGCCTGCAGCTCACCCTCGCGCGCGGCGAGCCGCTCGGCGAACCTCTCCTCGGCGGCCTTGCGCGCGACCGCAACCTCGGTCCTGATCCGCTCGTCAGCCTGGTCCTCGATCCGGGTGATGCGCTCCTGGATCGCCGCCTGCGCGGCTGCTCGGGCGCGCTCCTCGAGATTCCGGGCGCGAGCCTCCGAGGAGCCGGCCCGCTCGCTCTCGACCTGCCTGCGGCCCTCCTCGCGCGCGTTCGCGAGACGCTCCTGGATCTCGCCTTCGACGCGATCGCGCGCCGTCGCCAGCGCGGCGGCCTCGGCGGCGGCGATTCGTGCGTCGGCCTCGTCCCGGACGACCTGCAGCTCGCGGCGGAGCTCCTCGGTCTCGCTCTCGATCAACGCCTGCGGTGCTTCGCGCGCCGTAAGCTCAGCGACGCTCCGCGCCTGCTCGGCCGCGGTCGCCCTGGCCTCGGCCTCCTCGACGCGCGCGAGCGCCTCGCGGAGGGCGCCGGCCGCTGCGTCGCGCTCGGCGATCGCCCGCTGCACCCGCTCGCCATCTCCCGATCGGTAGTCCACCTCGGGAGCGTCGGAGGTCTCGGCGATCCGCCGCTCGGCCTCCTCGCGCAGCCCTTCGGCCTGACCCTGCAGGCGCTGCTCGGACTCAGCGCGGACCTGCGCCTCGGTTTCGACGCGGACCTTCTCGACCTCAGCGTTGACTCGCTGGCGGGCCTCGGCCTTGAGGCTGCTCACCTGCTTGCGGACCCACTTCGTCGCGGCCTCGCGGGTGCGGGCCTCGATCTCATCGCGCTCGCGCTCGAGCCGGGCTGCTCGCTCCTCGGCGGCGCGCGTGCGCGTCTCGGCGTCCTGAAGCCGGTGGTCGAGCTCGCTCATCTGCCCGGCGGCGCTCGTCTTCGCCCGCTCGAGGTCCTCCTCGAGGGCGAGGATCTCGTCCATCGCCCGCATCTCCGCTTCCTGAGCTGCCTGGTCGGCGGCGATCCGGATTCGCTCGCCGGTGTCACCGTGCGCGGGCTCGGCGACGGCGGGCGAGTAGCCGGTCACCGGTTCCGGGGCAGGCGGTTCGGTGGCCGCTTCGGGTTCGGGGGAGGCCGGCTCGGCTTCGGGGGAGCTCGGTGCGGGTTCGGGGGCCGCCTCCGCGTCCCCGGCGTCCGGCTCAGGGTCGGGAGTCGGCTCGGAGTCGGGCTCTGAAGCGGGGGGCTCAGGCTCTGGGTCGAAGTCGGGCTCTGGCTCCTCGTCGGGCTCGGATTCCTCGTCGAGCTCCTCCTCGTCCTCGAGCGCTTCCTCCTCCTCGTCCTCCAGCTCGGCGTCGAATGCGCCGGTCTGCCCGGTGCTTCCCTCCTCGTCCTCGACCGCGGCCCAGTCGGCGGTCTCGGAGCGTGGCTCCTCGTCCCGGGGCGGGACCGGAGCGGGGGCCGCCCAGTCGTGGGTGTCGGTCGGGTAGTCGACCGCGGTGTGGTCGAAGGGGGCGCCGGAATCGGGCTCGTCGGCGGGGTCCGCCTCCTCGAGCGAGGCCGGCGGTTGGGGGATCGATTCCGCTTTCCCCCCGCGGCCGCGTCGGCGGCCGAAGATCCCTCTGCGTCGAGCCATCGGGCGGCGGAGGTTAGTACGGAGGGTCGGACACGTCCCTGTATACGGCCAGGACACGCTCGGCCAGGGGCACCGAGCCGAACGAGAGGGCCCTGTCCCGGCGGCCGGCGGGAGCCGCGGGCGCGTCGATCGCAGCCTTCGCCCGAGGCAGCCAGGTATCCAGGTCGAAGGGCCCGACATGGCATCCGGGCAGATCGGCGAGCAGGAACGGGATCGCGCCGACCGGGGTGGAGAGGACGGGAACCTCGCACGCCAGGGCTTCGACGGCGGCCATCCCGAAGCCCTCGTTGTCGGAGGTGATGACGACGGCCGAGGCCGAGTTGATCCAGAGCGGCACCTCGGTGGGCGGCACCGAGCCCAGCGTCAGCAGCTCGGCGTCGCAGCCCCGGGCGAGCTCGGCCGCGAGGTCGTGGCGCTTCACCTCCCGGGCGGGTGATGCCGGGAAGAGGAGCAGCCGCGCGTCGCGTTCGAGGCCGAGCTGGGCTCGCGCCTGCTCGCGGGGGATCGGGCGGAAGCGTTCGACGTCGATCCCGGTCGGCAGGACGGCGGCCCGGCCCGGAGGTCGTGGCAGGCCACGGTGGCCGCCCTCCGATTCGAACAGCGCCCGCGAGGCGACGGCGGTGACGGCTGCCCGGCGCGTGAGCCGCCGCGAGAGCGCGCCGCTGAGCGGGTGGCGCACGTCGGTGCCGTGGTAGGTGACGACGAGGGGTTTCGCGCCGGCGAGGGCGGCGCAGACCCCGGCGAGGCCGAAGTGGGCGTGGACGACGTCGTAGCTCCGCTCGGCGAGGTGAGCACGCAGCCGCCGCGTCGCCGGGATGTAGTTCCGGGACCCCGGCCGCCAGTCGAACGTCTCGACGTCGACGCCGAGCCCGCGCAGGGCATCGACCTGATCGCGAACGAAGCTCCCGCGCTGCGGCGCGTCGGCGTCCGGCTCCATGTTGCTGACGACGAGCACGCGCACGGCTCGCGGAGCGTATCCGTGGCCTGAGAATCGGCACCGATCGGCGCCGGGAAAGTCACATCCGCGCGTTGTTCGGTTGCGCCGGGCGCGCGCACGATCGATGGGCAACAGATCCGGCGGCCGAACCTGCGTCGCCGGAGGAAGGAGTCCCAGATGTACGCGATGTTCGGCTACCTCCACGCCCGGGGGGCGCAGGCCTTCAGCGGTGCCCGCGACCGGCTCGGCAGCGAAAGCGGCCAGGGCACGGTCGAGTACGTCGGCCTGGTCCTGCTCGTCGCCGCGTTGATGGGCGGCATGGTCGCCGCCGTCGGCGGCCTCGGCAGCCTCTCCGGCATCGGCAAGGAGCTCGGCGAGGCGATCACCAAGAAGATCGTCCAGGCGGTCCAGAAGATCACGTTCGCGTCGTCCTGACCGAGCGCGGCCGGTGCAGTCCGGAGCGGGGTCGTCCGCCGCAGCGGGCGGCCCCGTTTCTGGAAGACTGGCGCCGATGGCCGATCGCAGCTACGAGCGCACCAACGCCGACATGCGACCGGTCGAGATCGAGCACCGGCTTCGTTCGCACCGCCGACGGCTCGGCGCTGATCTCGATGGGGGAGACCCGCGTGATCTGCACCGCCACGATCGCCGACGAGGTCCCACGGTGGATGCGGGGCCGCGGGCGCGGCTGGGTGACTGCCGAGTACGCGATGCTCCCCGCCTCGACGAGCGAGCGGAAGGTGCGCGACTCGGTCAAGGGTCGTCCCGATGGGCGCTCGACGGAGATCCAGCGGCTGATCGGACGCGCGCTCCGGGTCGTCACCGACTTCGAGGCTCTCGGCGAGCGGACGGTCTGGGTCGACTGCGATGTCCTGCAGGCCGATGGGGGTACCCGATGCGCCTCGATCACCGGCGCCTACGTCGCCCTCCACCTCGCTCTCCAGGGCGCGGTCGAGCGCGGCGACCTGAAGGCGGTGCCGCTGACCGGATCCGTGGCTGCTCTGAGCGTCGGCATGGTGGACGGCGAGGCGCTCTGCGATCTCGACTACTCCGAGGACTCCCGCGCCGAGGTCGACGCGAACGTCGTGATGACCGGGGACGGCGGCCTCGTCGAGGTCCAGGCGACGGCCGAGCGGATGCCGCTCTCACGCGCATCGCTCGACGACCTCCTGGGGCTCGCCGAAACGGGGATCGCCGACCTTCGCGCCGTCCAGGAGCGTGTGACGGCAGCGTGAGCGCCGGGGACGCCCGTCCGGCTCTGGTGCTCGCGACGCGCAACGAGCACAAGCTCGAGGAGGTGGGGGAGATCCTCACCGGCTGGGAGATCCTGCCGCTCCCGGACGAGGTGGTGCTGCCACCTGAGGACGGCGAGACGTTCGCCGAGAACGCCGCCGGCAAGGCCAGGGCGGCGCACGCGGCGACCGGCATGGCCGTGATCGCCGACGACTCGGGGATCGAGGCCGCGGCCCTCGATGGGCGCCCCGGCGTTCGCTCCGCTCGCTACGCCGGTCCCGATGCGAGCGACGAGGAGAACCTGGCGCTGCTGCTCGAGGAGGTCGGCCGCCACGAGGACCGTCGCGTCGCCTACGTCTGCGCGGTTGTCCACGTCGCCGCCGACGGCTCCGAGACCCTCCGCGAGGCCCGCTGCGAGGGAACGCTGACGGATCGGCCCCGCGGCGACGGCGGCTTCGGCTACGACCCGGCGTTCGTCCCAGCCGACTTCACCGACGGCAGGACGATGGCCGAGCTGACGCCCGCGGAGAAGCATTCGATCTCCCATCGCGGTCGCGCCGTCCGTGCGATCGCAGCCGCGATCGACGGGGGTGAGCGGTCATGACCCGCTCGAAGTCCGGGGCGGCGATCCTCTCCGTCGTCTCGAACAGCCTGCTGATCGTCCTCAAGGTGGCGGCCGGGCTGATCACGGGTTCGATCGCGATCCTCACCGAGGCGGTCCACTCGGCGATCGACCTGGTCGCGTCGATCATCGCCCTCATCTCGGTCCGCAAGGCCGACGAGCCGGCCGACGAGGACCACCCCTACGGCCACGAGAAGGCGGAGAACGTCGCGGCCGGCGCCGAGGCGATGCTGATCCTGCTCGGCGCGGCGATCATCGTCATCGAGGCGGTGCGGCGGCTCTTCACCGGCTCCGAGATCGACCAGGTCGGCATCGGCATGGCCGTGATCGGCGTCTCCGTGGTCGCGAACCTGGTCGTCTCGACCTATCTCTTCCGCCGCGCGAGTGCCCTCGACTCACCTGCGCTCGAGGGCGACGCCGCGCACCTACGCGCGGATGCGCTGACCTCGATCGCCGTCCTCGTCGGCCTCGGGCTCGTCGAGGTGACCGGGATCGCCGCCTTCGACTCGATCGCGGCCCTCGTCGTCGCCGGCGCGATCGTCGCCACGGGGACCCGCCTCGCGCTCCGCTCGGGGCGGGTGCTGATGGACGAGGCTCCGCCGCCGGACGAGCTCGACCGGATCGAGCGGGTCATCAGCGAGACGCGACCGCCCGAGATGGTCGGCTACCACAAGCTCCGCGCCCGACGGGCGGGCTCGCGGCGCCACGTCGACCTCCACGTCCAGTTCCGGACCGGCACGACGCTCGAGGAGGCGCACGAGCGCGCGCACGAGCTCAGGGACGCGATCACCGCGGAGTTCACGAACTCGGACGTCCTCATCCACGTCGAGCCGGAGGACTCCTACCGGGGGACCTCAGACGAGGTCGGGCCCCTCCGCCACGGCTAGGTGAGGTTGACCGCCGCCGCGAGCCCCACGGCGACGACCGTGATCGCGTAACCCGTGTAGCCGTTGACGGCGAACAGGAGCGCGGCGATCGCGCAGGCGACGATGACGGCGATCCATGAAGCGCGGGGGACGTCCACGATCTCTATGTTGCAGCAGATGCTGGACGGAGCGAAGCCGTGACCCAGGCCGTCGCGGTCCCCGCCGCCGAGCGCGCCGTCGCCAAGCTCGCTGAGCTCAGCGCCGATCTGCGCGCCGCTGCGGTGCTGGCTCCCGACGGCACCCTGCTTGCCGGGACCGAGGAGGCGCCGTGGGCCGAGCGTTCGGCCGAGCTCTGGGAGGCGGCCGACGTCAGCGGCCCGGGCGGGCCGGTCACCCAGCTCCACGTCGCCGGCGAGAACGGCGAGGTCTTCGCGATCCGCGACGAGGGACTGACGGCGATCGCGGTGACCGACCGCTTCGCGCTCGAGTCGCTGATGTTCTGCGACCTCCGCGCCGTGCTCCGCGAGCTGGGCGAGGAGGGCTGATGCAGAAGCCCTATCGCTTCCTGATCGACCGGGTGACCGGTTACGCCGAGGAGGGAAGCGCGTTCCTCCGTAGACGGAAGATCCGCAGCCGCCCCTTCGCTCGGGTCTGGCGCTCGGGCGGCTCGGCCGAGGCCATCGGGCTCGAGACCGAGCCCGGTATCGGGATGGCTGCCGCGGCGGAGGATCTCGTCGCGGCGCTCGCGCCCAAGCGCTAGGCCATCCGTCCGGCCAAGGGGGCGCGGAGGGCGCCCGCGGGGTTATGGGTTGCGGATGACCGCGCCCGACGAGGACACCGAGTTGGCCGCTGCGCGCGTCGAGGCCGCCCTCGCCGCGGACCCCGACCTCGCGCGTGAGCTGCTGATGATCGAGGCCGCTCTCGACGAGGAGACCCGCGCCCGGTTCCGCGCGCGTACTCGGGGAGGAGCTCGCTCGGCACGCGCGACCCGCGGTGGCGGTTCTGGCCGCTCTCGGGCGGACCGTGCGCGGCTGAGGGGGCACGGGTGGCCCCGGCGGGCTTCTTCGGACTGCGGCGCCCATGCCGCCCCGTTGCCCGACCGAGGAGAAACCATGAGCCACCCCAGGTACGCCGACCGCCGTCGCCTCATCATCCTAGTTGCCCTGATCGGGACGGCGATCGCGGTGCTGGCCCTGGCGCCGACCGCGCGCGCGGGTCGCTACACGGTCGCCCAGTGCGACCGGGCGAACCGCGCCTTCCCCGATGCGATCTTCGAGCGCCAGTTCGGCGGCGACTACGGGGTGGCCTTCCGATGCGACGACGACGAGGACGGCAACTCGCTGCAGGTCCACGCGATCACCGGAGCGCCCGACAACCGGTTCGGCCGGATCTCGTGGTCGGCCCCCGCGGGCTCCAGGATCGTCGGGGTCTCGGCGGAGGCGCGGCTTCGGAACGACGCCGGGAACCTCGCCCGGCTCTCCTTCCTCGACGCCGCCGGGAACGAGGTCGGCCGGATCGCGACCGGCACCGACTCGGCCGGCGGCTTCGTCTCCTACGACCGCCAGCTCTCCGACGGGGGCCGCGACCGCTTCGCCGCCTCGCTCGGGTGCATCCAGCGCGACGGCTGCCGGTACTCCGACCAGGCCCGGACCTGGGTTCGGTCGGTCCACCTGACGATCGCCGACAACACGCCTCCGAGCGTCTTCGGATCGGGGACGCTCCTGAGCGGCGGCTGGCAGCGCGGTACCGCGACCCTGTTCGGCGGCGCGTCGGACGCCGGATCCGGGATTCAGGGCCTGTACGGCGCGGTCAACGGCACCGGGGTGCAGCCCGCGGTGGCTCCGTCCTGCGCGACGATCCCGGGCACCGGGTACGTCTCGCGGACCCAGCCGTGTCCGTCGCTCGCCCTCGGCGGCGGTGCGCTCGACACGGCGTCGGCTCCCTTCGTCAACGGCGACAACAGGGTGACCCTCTGCGCCTTCGACTACGCGGGCGGCGGCGCGCCGGCCTGCAATCACACGACGGTGAAGGTCGACAACGCACCCCCGGAGGTCGCCTTCTCCATGAACCAGGATCCGGAGGACCCGGAGCTGATCACCGCGCCCGCGCTCGATCGGCACTCGGGCCTCGATCCGACCAGGGGCGGGATCGCCTACCGGCCGATCGACGGCGGCGCCTGGCGAGAGCTGCCGACCAACCTCGCGGGCGGCGTGCTCAGCGCCCGCGTCGACTCCTTCGCGGAGCCTCCGGGCCGCTACCTGTTCCGCGTCGGTGCCGGAGACGTCGCCGGCAACGAGGCCACCTCGACCGCCCGTACGGACGGGTCCCAGATGGTCCTCAGCTTCCCGCTGCGGACCCCGACGGGGCTCGAGGTCTCGATCGGCGGCGATGCGACCGCTCGCGCCCGCTACGGGGCGCGGCCCGATCTCGCGGCGACGCTCCGCGACGCCGCCGGCAACCCGGTGGCCGGCCAGCCGCTCGAGGTCACCGAGGCCTTCGCGTCAGGCTCCTCGCTCGCGCCCGTCGCGCGGACGGTCGCCACCGACGCCCGCGGACGGATCGCCGTCGAGCTCGAGCCCGGGCCGTCACGCGACGTCGTCGTGACGTACGCGGGCTCGCGCCGGTACCTCGCGGCGCAGCCCGCCTCGGCTTCGCTGACCGTCGAGGGCTACGCCCGCCTCGGTGCGATCCCCCGCCACGTGAAGGCGGGCCGCAAGGTCCTCTTCCGCGGTTCGGTCGGGACGCTCGGCGCGACGCTGGCCCGCGGGAAGCTCGTCGAGCTCCAGGTGAAGGGAGGGGGCATCCGCAGGTACCGGACGGTGCGGCAGGCCTTCCGGACCGACCCGCGGGGTCGCTGGAGCCTCCGCTACGGATTCGACCGCTTCTACGAGCGCCCGACGAAGTTCCGCTTCCGGCTCAAGGTCTCGCGGGAGGGTGGTTGGCCGTACCTGGCGCCCTCCGTCTCGCGGTCGCGGACGCTGCAGGTGATGCCCCGCCGCCGCGGACGGCGCTGAGCGGAGGCCCCGCTCAGACCTGGTAGCGCCCGATGTCGGCCCGGAGACGCTCGGCGTCGCCCCGGTCGATGTCGGGCGCCGTCGGCCGTCGTCGCCGTCGCCGTCGTCGCCCTCCCGGCGCCAGCGGCGGGCGGCAAGGCCGATGAGGAGGATGGCCGCAAGGACGCCGACCACCGGCAGGATCCAGGCGGTGAGGTCGAAGCCCTCGTCGCTCGGGACCGCGAGTACCGCCGAGCCGTACTCGTCGACGAGCGCGTCCTTGATCTCATCCTTCGTCTTCCCCTCGGCGATCAGCTCGTTGATGAAGGCGCGCTCGCGCTCCGCCTGCGGGGAGTCGGAGAGCTGCAGCGCGGTGCCGCAGATCGTGCACATCACCTCGTCCTCGATGTCGGGCAGGCTGGCCTGCGGCTCGGGGTTCGCCTGAGCGGCCGCGCTCGCGGGGAGAAGCAGCGAGACCGCGAGGATCAAGAGGAAGCGCCTCACGCTGTCCCCTCGCCGGTGATCATGGGCACGAAGGTCTGCTCGAGGATCTCCTCGTCGACCGGGCCGCGCCAGACGGCGGCGATCTTCCCGTCGGGATCGATCAGGAATGATTCGGGGAGCCCCTTGACGTTGTAGCTCTCCATCAGCTCGCCCGGCCCATCGTGGAGCAGGTCGTAGGTGAGCCCGTACTGGTCGGCGAAGTCCTGGCCGTCTTGCGAGTTCTCCTGGGAGTCGATGCCGACGACCACGACGTCGTCCTCGTAGCTCTTGGAGAACTCCTCGATCGCCGGAGCCTCGTCACGGCAGGGATCGCACCAGGAGGCCCAGAAGTTGAGCAGCACCCACTGCCCGCGGTAGTCGGAGAGGCTGACCTCCTCGCCGCCCCCGAGCGGGCGCGATGGCGGCGTCGGGAGCGTCGTCGCCGACCTCGACGGAGGGCCCGTTCTTCAGCACGAGGCCCAGAGCCAGGAGGGTGACGAACCCGACGGCCGCGAGAATTGCGAGGAAACCCTTCTTGCCCATGGGGTTGCGCAGGTTAGAGAGGCGCCCTCATCGCGACCCCACCACGACGGCGACGTCGAGCTCCTCCGAGCGCGCGACGCGCGGCTCGAGGCCGGCGTCGGCGACGATCGCCGCGGCGGTGTTTGCGGTCGTGCTCGCGCCCTCGACCATGACGACGCCGCCCGGCGCCAGCCATTCCGGCGCCCCCGCCGCGATCCGCCGCAGCGGGTCCATCCCGTCGGGCCCGCCGTCGAGCGCCCAGGGCGGCTCGTAGAGCCGCGCCTCGCGCGGCATCAGCCCGAGCTCACGGCTCGGCACGTAGGGCGAGTTCGCGGCGATCACGTCGACCCGATTCCGCAGGTCGTCCGGCAGCGCGTCGAAGAGGTCGCCGCGGTGGACCTCGGCGCCGAAGGAGGAGAGGTTCCGCGCCGCGAGGTCGACCGCGCCCGCGTCGATGTCGGCGGCGTGCAGCTCCACGCCCGGGTGAGCGGAGGCGATGGCCGCCCCGACCGCGCCCGCGCCGCAGCAGAGATCCACGACGACGGGTCTCGCGGCCGTCGTGGCCCTCATGGCTCCCAGCGCCGCCACCGCCTCGGCGACCAGCAGCTCCGAGCGGTCGCGCGGGACGAAGACGCCGGGCTCGACCGCGACCCGCACGCCGGCGAGCTCCGCCCACCCGACGATGTACTGCAGCGGCTCGCCGGACTCGCGTCGCCGCACCATCTCCTCGAGGCCGCGCGAGCCCTCGCCGGCCTCGGTGAGCAGGAGCTCGGCCTCCACCTCCGCGAAGACGCAGCCGGCCGCGCGGAGGCGATCGGCGACCAGGTCGATTTCGGAGGGGTCGGGCAGAGCGGGTGAGGGGAATCGAACCCCCGTCACCAGCTTGGGAAGCTGGTGCTCTGCCATTGAGCTACACCCGCGGGGAGTGAGGACGATACCCCGCCCTCAGCGAGGGCGGGGGACTAGGTCGGCTGGCTCGATGGCCGGATCAGGATCTCGTTCACGTCGACCCGGTCGGGCTGCTCGATCGCGTACATGACGGCCGCCGCGATGTCGTCCGGCTCGAGGGCATTCTGGGGCCGGTCGTCGAAGAACGGGGTGTCGACCATGCCGGGCTCGACCAGCGTGACCTTGATCGAGGTGTTGTCGTGCATCTGCCGCAGCTCCTGGCGCAGCGACTCGCCGATCGCCGTCGCCGCCCACTTGGTCGCCGAGTAGAGCGACCCCGGGAGCGCCCGCCGGCCCGCCACCGAGCTGGTGATCAGGTAGTGGCCCGAATCGCGCTCGAGGAGGTGGGGGAGGGTGGCGCGGATCGTGTGCGCGACCCCGAGCACGTTGGTCAGGACCATCGAGCGCCAGTGCTCGGGCGACTCCTCCAGGAAGCCCCGCGATGCGCCGAAGCCGGCGTTGGCGAAGACGACGTCGATCCCGCCGAAGCGCTCGATCGCGCCGGCGCTCAGCGCCTCGACCTGCTCCCACTCGGTGACGTCGCAGGTGATCGTCGCGACGTCGTCCCCGCCGCCCAGCTCAGCGGCGAGCTCGCGCAGCGGCTCCTCGCGCCGGGCGGAGAGCACGAGCTTGTGCCCGGCCTCGTGCAGACGCTTCGCGGTGGCGGCGCCGATGCCCGTGCTCGCGCCGGTGATCAGGATCGTTCTGGAATCGCTCATAGGGACATTCTTAGCACCGGGTGATCCCGCGCCCGGATCGCCTGAGCCGGAGCGGTCACCCTGCGATAATTCGCCGCCGTATGGATCTCGATCGCAGGCGGCGCTTCCGCCTGATCACCGCGCTGACCACGGCCCTCCTCCTCGCGACGGCGGGTCTCTACGTGACGTACACGGCCTTCAGCGGCGCTACGGAGTCGAAGAATCCCTCTGACGTTCTCGCCGCGGGCGTCGACGGTCAGACCTACGACGTCACCGGGAAGGTCGTCACCTCCAACGGGAAGAACGACGACCTTCGCTTCTCGATCATCGACCCCGATGCGACGGGGAAGGCCAAGGATCTGGAGGTCTACTACCCGGACGGAACGGTGCCGGACCCGTTCCGCGTCGGGCGCGAGATCGTCATCACCGGAACCCTTGACGAGGACGGCGTCTTCATGGCCGAGAAGGACACCCTCATCACGAAGTGCCCCTCCAAGTTCAAGGATGAGGTCGACGACACGACGAACGTCGAGTTCGTCGACTGATGAACGCCCTCGGCTCGGCGGCCCTGGTCGCCTCGCTGTTCGTCGCCGGCTACGCAGCCGTCGCCGCCCTGATCGGCACCCGCGGCGACCGCCGATGGGCGGTCTCGGCGCGCCGCGCCGTCTACGCGGTCTTCGGCCTCCTCCTGCTGACCGCGATCACCCTCGAGGCTGCGTTCCTGCGCACCGACCTGACCGTCGCGCTCGTCGCCGATCACTCCTCGGAGACGACCCCGACCCTCTACAAGCTGACGGCGCTCTGGGGAAGCCAGGCCGGCTCGCTCCTGCTCTGGGCGTTCGTGCTCTCGGCCGCCTCCTCGGCGGTCCTCTTCATCACGAGGCATCGCCACCGCGAGGTCGTTCCGTGGGCCACGGCGGTGCTCGCCGGGGTGATGATCTTCTTCATCGCGATGATGGTCGCCGGGATCTTCTTCCCCGACGCCGACTCGTGGCCGTTCATGGCCTCCAATCCGGTGCCCGCCGAGGGAGCCGGGCTGACCCCGCTCCTCCAGCACCCGGCGATGGCGATCCATCCCCCGATGCTCTACTCGGGCTACGTCTTCTTCACGATCCCGTTCGCCTTCGCGATCGGCGCGCTGATCACCCGCAGCCTCGACGCGAGCTGGATCCGCTCGACGCGGCGTTTCGCGCTCGTCGCCTGGGTCTTCCTCACGATCGGCATCGC
Organism: uncultured Solirubrobacterales bacterium; assembly: GCA_963740845.1. Taxonomy (GTDB): domain Bacteria; phylum Actinomycetota; class Thermoleophilia; order Solirubrobacterales; family 70-9; genus RHKX01. Next base: position 6,932 of record CAVUFM010000012.1, on the reverse strand, counting down.
GCTGGGCGCGCGCTGGTCCTACAGCGAGCTCGGGTGGGGCGGCTACTGGGCCTGGGACCCGGTCGAGAACGCCGCCCTGATTCCCTGGCTGACCGGCACGGCCTTCCTGCACTCGATCATGGTCCAGGAGCGCCGCGGGATGCTCCGGGTCTGGAACGTGTCGCTGATCTGCGCGACCTTCGTGCTCTCGCTGCTGGGAACGTTCCTCGTCCGCTCGGGCGTGCTGCAGTCGATCCACGCCTTCGGCGAGTCGAAGGTGGGAGTGCCGCTCCTCTTCCTCATCGGGATCATCACGATCGGCTCGACGGTCCTGATCGCGACCCGGCGTGAGTCGCTGCAGTCCGAGCGCCGGCTCGACTCGCTGATGAGCCGCGAGGCCGTCTTCCTCGTCAACAACATCCTGCTCGTCAGCCTCGCGGTGGTGATCCTGTTCGGGACGTTCTTCCCGCTGATCTCCGATCTCGTCGGCGACAAGGCATCGATCGGGCCGCCCTGGTTCAACCAGTTCGCGACACCGCTCGCGATCGGCCTCGTCTTCTTCATGGGAATCGGCCCGCTCGTCGCCTGGCGCCGGGTGAGCGTCGCCGGAATCCGGCGCGCGGTCGGCATCCCATTTGCGATCACCGCCGTCGGGGCGGTCGTGCTCGCGCTGACGATCGGGGCCTCCGAGAGCCCCACCGCCTACGCGCTCTTCCTCGGCGGCATCTTCACGATCGCGGCGATCGTCCAGGAGGTCGTCCGCGGGACCGAGGCCAGACGATCCCTGGGTGGCGTCAGCGGTTATCCGGCTGCGTTCAGCCAGCTCGTGACCCGCAACCGCAGGCGCTACGGCGGCTACGTGGTGCACATCGGGCTGGTCCTGGCGCTGTTCGGCATCGCCGCTTCGTCGAGCTTCCAGTCGAGCGAGGACCTGCGCCTGCAGCCCGGGGACTCCGCCGAGGTGGACGGGTACACGATCACCTACACCCGTCCCTACGTCGGAGCGCCGCCGGGAACGGCGGACCTGATCGACGAGGGCGACGTCCGCCCGATCGAGAACGGCCAGGACAAGATCACCTTCGGCGCGGTCCTCGAGGTCACCCGCGACGGGGAGGCCGTCACGACGCTGGATCCGTCGCGGGAGTACTTCGCGCCCGACAACGCCGATCCCAGCCGGCCGGTGGAGAGCTTCTTCCAGGGTGAGCCCACGAGCGAGGTCGGCCGCGACGAGGGGCCGACGCGCGACCTGTGGAGCTCGATGCAGCCCGACCTGACCTCGTTCGACCGGGACATCAATCGCTTCGACACCCTCTACGCGAACGCGTTCGGTGACCTGTCGCCGGAGCTGGCGGCCGATCCGCGGGTGCAGGCGAAGCAGTCCGACTTCCAGGCCGAGATGATCCGCGGCCTGATGCTCAAGTACCTGAACGAGACCCCACCGGCCGAGATCCGCTTCAACGTCAACCCGTTCGTGATCTGGTTCTGGATCGGCGGGCTCATCGGGGTCGGCGGAGCCCTCTTCGCGCTGTGGCCGAGCGGTGACGGCCGCCGCCGCCGCGTCTCCGACGTCTACGGTGCGCGGCTGGCCCGCGACCTCTCGCGGGTCTGACCCCTCTATATAAGGAGGAGCGAGAGGATCCATGGAGCTGCTGTTCGCGATCTTGATCGTGACCGCCGTTGCGGCGTGGGTGACGATGCCCCTGCGACGCGAGAAGGGCGCACCCGAGCGCGGGCTCGAGGATCCGGTCATGTCCGACCTCGAGGCGCGCAAGCAGGCGAAGTACCGCGAGATTCGCGACAGCGAGCTCGATCACGCGCAGGGGAAGCTCGGCGACGACGAGTTCGCCCGCCAGGACGCCGAGCTGCGGCGGGAGGCGATCGAGATCCTCAAGGAGATCGACGCGGTCGAGGCCGCGAAGCCCGCGCCCGAGTCAGTCCCCGCTCAGCCCGCGGATTAGTCATCTACACTGCCCGGCCGTGGAAACGATTCTCGGCGTAGTCCAGGTCATCATCTCGATCGTCATGATCTTCCTCGTGCTCCTGCATTCAGGCAAGGACGCGGGCCTCTCGGGCGCGTTCGGGATCGGCGGCGGCGGCAGCTCCTTCGGCGGCGGCTCGCTGGTCGAGCGAAACCTCGACCGCTGGACGATCTTCTTTGCCGTCTTGTTCGTCGTCAACACCATCGTCCTGCTCAAGATCTGAGTCGCGGCGGGGGCGGCGCCTCCCGCGCCTGCGACCCGCGCTGACCGCTGCCCTGATCGGCTTCGGGCTTCTGCTCGCCGGCTGCGGGGACGAGGACGACACCAGCGCTCCCGAGTCCGGGGTCAGCCTCCAGCCGGGAGGGACGCTGCGGATCGCCTCGGCCGAGGGCGTGGGGACCATCGATCCCCTCTTCGCGACCAGCAGAGCGGAGTGGATCGCCGCACGGCAGATCTACGAGCCGCTCATCTCCCGCGAGCGCGGGCCCTTCGACCAGACCCGCGAGCTGTCCGGCCCCGCTCGCAGGGTCGAGTCGCTGGAGGGTGGTTCCCTGTGGATCGCGCGGCTGCGGCCGGGGGTCACCTTCACCGACGGGGAGCCCCTCGACGGGGGTGCCGTCAAGGCCAACGCGGATCGCTGGATCGCCGGCGCGGTCGGCCGGGAGGTCGTTCCCGAGCTCGCCGCGGTCGACTACCCGCGGCCCGGCCTGGTCCGCTTCATCCTCAATCGCCCCACCCCCGACTTCGATCGGATTCTCTCGCGGCCGGAGCTCGGGCTCGTCTCCCCGGCGGCGATCGCAGCTGCCGGGACCGGCCCGATCCGCTGGGAGGGAGCGGGCACCGGCCCGTTCGAGCTGCGTGAGCGAGACGGCGACCGGGTGCTGCTCGCGCGCAACGCGGCTTGGTGGGGGACGCCGCTTGGGCTCGGGCCCGGGGTGGACCAGATCGAGCTGCTCAGCGTCCCCGACGTGTCCCTGCGAGCCGAGCAACTGGAGTCGGGTCAGGTCGAGGTCGCCGATGCACTTGACCGGCCCGCAGCCGAGGCCGTCGCCGCGAACCCCCTCCTCGCGACGGTGAGCGGCGGGGGAGACGTCGTCGGGATCGAGCGCTCCGTGCGGGGGCTCGATGCCGCCGACCCCGGGCAGTCGCTGGCCGACGTCTGGCTCACCGACCTGCGCTGAGGCCCTTCGCGGATCGGCCGTATCGGCGGACCTGGGCTGCCGTTTCTTGACCTTTCCGACAATGTCGATTGATCCACTGGACATATCGCCGGTGACCTTGCTAGATTCTCGCGCCGTTGTTCACCAAACTCATCAAGAAGGTCGGAAACACTCACATGCAGAACACCGACTCGACTCCCATGCGCTTCGCGCGGGTAGCCATGGCTGCGGCGGCGACCGCGGCCCTTGGCCTGGGCGTTGCCGCGTGCGGCAGCGACGGCGGCGGCGCTGAAGACTCGACCGGTCCGCAGAGCGGCGAGGTCAACGTCGTCGGTTACTCCACGCCGACCGACGCCTACGAGACCGTGCTCGAGCCCGGCTACAAGGGCACCGAGAACGGCGCCGAGGTGGAGTTCAAGAACTCGTTCGGCGCTTCGGGCGATCAGTCCCGCGCGGTCGAGGCCGGTCAGAAGGCCGACTTCGTCCACTTCGCGCTTGCGCCCGATGTCGACCGTCTCGTCGACGCCGGCGTGGTTGCGGACGACTGGGACGATGGCGAGTACGGGGGAACCATCCAGGAGTCCGTCGTTGCGTTCACCGTTCGCGGTGGCAACCCGAAGGACATCCAGGACTGGGACGACCTGCTCCGCGACGACGTCGAGGTGCTGGTCCCGAACCCGTTCACGTCCGGCGGTGCTCGCTGGGACATCATGGCCGCCTACGGCCAGGTGATCGAGAACGGTGGCTCCGAGGAAGAGGCCGTCCAGTTCGTCGACGACCTCCTCAGCAACGTGGTGCAGCAGGACGCGAGCGCTTCCGATGCGCTCGAGACCTTCACCGGTGGTGAGGGCGACGTGCTGATCTCGTACGAGTCCGAGGCGCTGCGCGCTCAGGATGCCGGCGAGGACGTCGACTACGTCGTGCCCGACAGCACGATCCGCATCGAGACGAAGGGCGCTGTCCTCGAGGACACCCCGCAGTCGCCGAACGTCAACGGTGGCCAGTCGTTCATGGACTACCTGCTCTCGCCCGAGGGCCAGCAGGGATTCGCGGACGAGGGCTTCCGCCCGGTCGACCCGGACGTGCTCGCGGAGAACGAGGACAAGTTCCCGACGCCCAAGGGGCTGTTCGACATCGAGGAGCTCGGTGGCTGGGACACGGTCACCGACGAGTTCTTCGGTGAGGACGGCGGGATCGTCACCGAGATCGAGCAGGAGCTGGGAGTCCCGACCGCCTGATGGCCGGATCAGCTCCAGCTGCAACCCTCCCGAGGCGGGCCGCTTTCCGGCCCCGCCTCGGGAGCGCGTTGCTCTCACGCGGACTCGTGACGACGTGGCTCAGCCTCGTCGTCCTGCTCCCGATCGCCTTCCTGACGGCGAAGTCGCTGTCGCTCGGCGTCGGCGACTTCTGGGACGCGGTCACGACGCCCCAGGCGCTCGCGGCATTCCGGACGACGGTGCTCCTGTCGCTCGTGGTGACGGTCATCAACTGCGTCATGGGCACGATGATCGCCTGGGTGCTCGTCCGTGACGAGTTCCCCGGGAAGGGGATCCTCAACGCGACGATCGACCTTCCCTTCGCGCTGCCGACCATCGTCGCCGGCCTGACGCTGATCGCTCTCTACGGCAACGACAGCCCGTTCGGCATCGACATCGTCCGCACGCCGGCCGCGGTGGTGCTGGCCCTCTGCTTCGTCACCCTCCCCTTCGTCGTGCGGTCGGTTCAGCCGACGCTGATCGAGATCGATCAGGACATGGAGGAGGCCGCAGCCTCGCTCGGCGCGAGCAACTGGACCATCTTCAGGCAGATCATCCTGCCGAACCTGCGCCCGGCGATCTTCTCGGGGGCCGCGCTCGCGTTCGCCCGGGCCATCGGCGAGTTCGGATCGCTGATCCTGCTCGCCGGCAACGTGAAGATCGCCTCGATCTACATCTTCGCCAAGATCGACAGCGGTGACACCGAAGGCGCCGCTGCGATCTCGGTGGTGCTGCTGCTGATCTCGGTCTTCATCCTGCTGATCATCGGCAAGTTCGCCAAGAGAGGGCTCCCGATCTGATGACCGTCCCGCGCCCAAGCCAGCTGGGGATCCGCGCGCTGGTCCTCTTCTACCTGTCGTTCCTGCTGCTGATCCCGTTGGTGATGATCTTCTACCGCGCCTTCGAGGACGGCTTCGGAGTCGCCTGGGACACGGTCTCGAGCGAGCAGGGCGTGCACGCTCTGCAGCAGACGCTCCTGACCGTCGCCATCGCGGTGCCGGTCAACACCGTGTTCGGCGTGCTCGCCGCGATCGTCCTCGTCCGCCAGAAGTTCCGCGGCAAGGCGATCCTGAACGCGCTGATCGACATTCCCTTCGCGATCTCCCCGGTCGTCATCGGCCTCGCGCTCGTGCTCATGTACGGGCCGCGCGAGGATCCGATCGGCACCTGGTTCCTGGAGCAGGGGATCTACATCATCTTCTCGACGCCGGGAATCGTGATCGCCTGCATCTTCGTCTCGCTCCCGTTCGTGGTGCGCGAGGTCGTCCCGGTCCTTCAGGAGATCGGCGACGAGCAGGAGCAGGCCGCCAAGACGCTCGGCGCGAACTGGTGGCAGACCTTCTGGCGCGTCACGTTGCCGGCGATCCGCTGGGGTGTGACCTACGGCGTGGTCATCTCGACCGCGCGCGTGCTCGGCGAGTTCGGCGCGGTCAGCGTCGTCTCGGGCAAGGTGATCGGCGACACCGAGACCCTGCCGCTCTACGTGCGAAGGCAGTTCGAGACGTTCAACGGCGCCGGCGGTTACGCGTCCGCGCTCGTGCTCGCCGTGCTCGCCCTGATGAGCAATACGTACTCGGCGCCCTGGCAGCGACAGCGACGTATTGCTGCGTCGTGCTGATCCGCGGCGGTCGTGTCCGCGATCTTCCCGGTGTGCGCTATCACGTCCTTCGCGGCGTGCTCGACACGCAGGGCGTCAAGGATCGTCGTCAGTCGCGTTCGAAGTACGGCGCCAAGCGCCCGAAATAAGCTGGTTCAAGCCGGCCGCGCCGCGTGATCGCGGCGCGCCGCTCGTCAAAAGGAATTTCCTATGTCCCGTCGTCGTCGCCCGGAAAAGCGCGTCATTCTCCCCGATCCCAAGTTCGGGGACATCACGAAGTCGAAGTTCATGAATAGTGTCATGCTCGACGGCAAGAAGTCCTTTGCGGAGCATCGTTTACACTGCCTCGACACCGTCGAGGCCCGTCTCAAGAAGGATCCGCTCGGTGTCTTCCATGACGCGCTGACCAACATCAAGCCGGGCATCGAAGTCCGCAGCCGCCGGTCGGCGGTGCGACCTACCAGGTCCCGGTCGAAGTCCGCGACGTCCGCGCCCAGGCGCTGGCCATCCGCTGGCTGATCACCGCCGCCCGCGCCCGTTCGGAAAAGACCATGGCCGGCCGCCTGTCGGGCGAGCTGATGGACGCCTCGCAGAACCGCGGCAACGCGGTCAAGAAGCGCGAAGACACGCATCGCATGGCCGAAGCCAACCGCGCTTTCTCGCATACCGCTGGTAATTCAACCTATATTCGGGGGCGCCGGTTCGCCGCCCCCCGCAACTCCTCAAGGAATCTGACATGGCCCGCAGCCATCCGCTGGACCGTTATCGCAACATTGGCATCATGGCGCATATCGACGCCGGCAAGACGACGACGACCGAGCGCATCCTCTATTACACCGGCAAGTCCTACAAGATAGGCAAAGTGCATGAAGGCACCGCGACGATGGACTGGATGGAGCAGGAGCAGGAGCGCGGGATCACCATCACGTCCGCGGCGACCACCTGCGTGTGGCGCGCCGAA
>CAVUFM010000011.1:0-9173 GCA_963740845.1 uncultured Solirubrobacterales bacterium | reverse complement strand
CGACTAGGTCCGCTCGTCGCGCCGCCGGTTCGGGCTCCGGCGGGGCAGCGTCCTCGAGCCGCTCCGAATCCGAGCGGATCTCATCGATCCGGATCCGGGCTCGTCCCTCGAGCTCGGTGAGGCGCGCCGCGATGGCCACGCGCCGCTCGTCGAACTCGCCGCCGCCGGGCTCCGCACCCTGAGCCTCGGCGCTCGGCAGCGCGTCGGCGCGCTGCGCTCCGCCTCGGCGCGTCTCACCGCGTCGTCGAGATCCCGTCGCAGGGCTTCGTTCTCGGCGGCGAGCTGCCGCGACGTGCCCGTCGAGCCACGCAAGGCGATCGGTGAGCAGGCGCATGCTCGTCTCGAGGCGGCTGGTGTAGGGGTCGGTGCTCACAGGGGTCGTTCGGGGCGGCCAGCGGAGCGCGCCGGTCCAGATAATGCACCGGCGCGGGCACCGCAAGGGGGGTGCGACAATCGCCGCAGGTGAGCCGAACGCGCAAAACGGGGGTTTTCGTGGTCGCGGCTCTGTGTTGTGGGAGCCTCGCGCTTGCCGCACCCGCCGCGCAGGCACTCCCCGCCGGGTTCGACGAGACGGTTCTCGCGCGGGGCCTGCAGTCACCCACCTCGGTTGCGGTCGCGTCCGACGGCCGCCTCTTCGTCGCGGAGAAGCGGGGAGTGGTGCTCTCCTTCGGCAGGCCCGGGAGACGACTCCCCGACGGTGGTCGCCGACCTCCGCACCGAGGTCCACAGCTTCTACGAGCGCGGCCTGCTCGGGATCGCGCTCGACCCGGCGTTCCCGGAGCGCCCCTACGTCTACGTCGGCTACACCCACGATGCGCCGATCGGTGGGACGGCTCCCACCTGGGGAGCCCCCGGCGCCGACGAGGATCCATGTCTTCCCGGTGACCCCGACCCGTCCTTCGAGGAGGGCTGTCCGGTGAGCAGCCGCGTCTCCCGGCTGACGATCGGGCCCGACGGCGCCGCAGCCTCCGAGGAAGTGCTGCTCGAGGACTGGTGCCAGCAGTTCCCGAGCCACTCGATCGGATCGCTGGTGTTCGACCGCTCGGGCGCGCTCCTGGTCGGCGGCGGAGACGGGGCCTACTTCGGCGGGGTCGACACGGGCGGGCGCGGGAGCGACCCCGGAGCCTGCGGCGACCCTCCCGGCGAGGGTGGGGCGCTCCGGTCCCAGGACCTCCGGACCGGGAACGACCCGGTTTCGCTCGACGGGACGATCGCCCGGATCAACCCCGATGACGGCTCGCCCGCAGCGGGGAACCCGACGGGCGGCTCCGACAACGCCGCCCGGATCGTCTCGTTCGGCTTCCGCAACCCGTTCCGCTTCACCCTCCGACCCGGCACCGACGAGCTCTGGGTCGGCGACGTCGGCTGGGGGACCGCGGAGGAGATCAACACGACGGAGCTCTCCTCCGTCCGCGACTTCGGCTGGCCGTGCTTCGAGGGGGAATCCGGCTCCGCCTACCTGCAGCCGCCCGGGCTCCGGCATCTGCGAGGGCCTCGCGGCCGATCCGAGCTCGACGACGAAGCCCTGGTTCTCCTACCTCCACGGGCAGCCGGTGCGCCAGGGCGAGCCCTGCGACAGCGGCGCCGGGGCGATCTCGGGCATCGCCTTCGACGAGGGCCGCGGCATGCCGCAGCCCTACGACGGCGCGCTCTTCTTCGCCGACTACACGCGCGGCTGCATCTGGGCCTTCGCGGCGGGCCGGGACGGCAAGCCCCGACCGCGAGAAGCCGAAGGTGCTGCAGAGCGGGGTCTTCCCGGTCGAGCTGCAGGCGGTGAACGGCGCCCTCGTGTACCCCGATCTGATCAGCGGGGAGATCCGCGAGATCTCCTACGTGGAGCCGACGGTCGAGGTGAAGCTCCACAGCAAGCCCGGGGGCGCCGCGCTCCGGCTGGACGCGAGGACGGAGACCAGGCGCGCTTCGATCACCGTGGCCAAGCGCTCCCGGCACCGCGTCACGGCCCCGGCTCGCATCCGGGCCGACGGGCGCGCCCTCCGGTTCAGCACGGTGGTCAGACGGCGGCGCGCGACGGCATTCGATCCGCCCGCGCCGCTCGCTCTCGCTGACCGCGGTCTACCGCCCGGTCCGCTGACCTGGTTCATCAGGGGCTCAGTGAGCAGTCGGACGGGGAACTCCTCGGGGGCGTTCCGGGGTCGCTCGGAGTCGACGGCCAGGAGGATGAACTCGTCGTTCTCGAGCAGGGTCTCGGTCCCCGGCATCTCGCCGTCGAGGGCCGACGGGTAGCAATCCTGGATCTGGTCCGGCGCGAAGCGGCCCTTGGAGAGCAGGATGTAGTCGACCTCGCCCCAGGGATCGGCGAGCACCGGTCGCCATTTCTCGTCGCCGCGGTCGATGCGGTCGAAGAAGAGGTCCGGCCGGCCGCCCAGGAGCATGACCTCCTGGGTCACCGATTCGTCGTCGGTGAAGATGGAGCTCTCCTCGTCGACCCGGCCGTTGATGAAGTTGGCCATCTCGAGCGCGTCCAGCATCCCGACGTCGTAGCCGCCGACCGATTTCGTTCCCGCCTGGTCCTCGCCCGTCTCGACGGCGGCGACGAACGCCGACTCGTTGAATTGGTAGGGGTAGGTCTTCATGGTCGACCAGAGCACGGGGATCGTCACCGCGAGCGCCAGCGCCGCCACCGCCCAGACGGCGAAGCGCAGCCTGATCCGGTCGCGGAGCAGCCAGAGCACCCAGCCGACGCCGACCATCGCCACCGGGAAGGCGCGCATGTTGTAGCGGAGCTGCAGCAGCGACAGGTCGTGGGAGCGCATGATCAGGAAGGCCGGTCATCAGCGCGTTGAGCGACGCGAGGACGGCGAGCACGAGCGACATCGGATCCCGGCGCTTGAAGGCCGCGAAGAGCAGGAGCGGCACGACCAGCAGGAGCAACGGGAACAACCGCGCGTTCAGCTCGATCAGGTCTCCGGCGATGTCGTGGAGCGGGATCCCGGGGAGGTCCTCCTTCGAGAGGTCCCCGCGGCCGACCGTGACGTTCTTCTCCGCCTGGCGCTTGATCCAGAACAGCGGGTCGCCGACGATCAGCCAGTTGAAGAAGAACCAGGCGCCGACGCCGTAGACGATCGGCGCGGCGAAGAGGATCGTGTTGCCCTCGACCTCCTCGCGGGATGCGCGCCGGGCGGCGAGCAGGGCGATCATCCCGACCCCGGCGACCGCGGCGAAGGCGATCATCTCGTAGCGCGTGAGCACCGCCAGGGCGAACGCGATCCCGGAGAGGGCGAGCTTGTGCGACTCGCCCGTGATCCTCCAGGCGACGAGGTTGTGCAGGCCGAGCGCGAGGAAGGTCAGGTAGACGACCTCCGCCATCCCGTTCGTCGCGTAGAAGACGACCAGCGGGTTCGCCGCGAAGAGCCCGATCAGGGTCCACCGCATCGCCCGCTGGAGGTCGAGCAGCGACGAGCGTCCGGTTCAGGGTCGTCACGAGCGCCGCCCCGAAGAGCGCGGAGACGAGGGGGATGGCCGCGAGCGAGGTGGCGAGCGGCTTGATCACCGCCAGCGGCAGGAACACCAGGGTCATCAGCGGCGGCCACTCGAAGCCGATCGCCGCGAGCTTCGGCGGGTCGTTCCAGACCGAGAAGTACGCGTGAGCGAGGTGCGACATCGAGTCGAAGACGACGACGTTCTGGCCGACGACGACGCGCAGCCCGATGACCGCGTAGATCGCGAAGAGGATCCCGAACAGGACCCAGCTCTCCCGGGGCCGGCGGCGCCCGGGCGGGCGGTTGGTCCCGCTCCACCGGCTCGGGCGCCTCGCCGGGGAGCCACGGGTCCGGTTGGTAGGCGATCGGCCGCTCTGGTGCGGCGACGCCGCTCACGAGACCCGCTCCCCGCTCGCCGGGAGGTGGAGGCCGTGCTCGGTCTTCTCCCAGTAGAAGGGCTTCGTGAAGAGCTGGATGAAGCCCTTCCACGCGCCGATCGACATCAGCACCCAGTAGATCGGGATGAGCATCGCGTACTTGACCAGCCCGTGGTAGCCGCGCCGGCTGGCCGCGGCCGCGGCCATGTAGGCGAGCAGGAAGTTGCCGATGTAGAAGCCGAGCCCGCCGGCGTAGAACAGGAGGCCGGGGAAGCCCGAGCGGATCACGTCCGCCTCCGTCAGGAGCCAGACGGTGGTCAGGAGCCAGTAGATCGGGTTGAGCAGGAAGACCGCCGCGGTTCCGCCGACGGTGAGCTGGAACGAGACCCAGCCGCGCCAACCGAGCTCCCGGCGCAGGCGCAGCGGGTGGCGCATCTGCACGAGCCAGGTCTGGATGTAGCCCTTGACCCAGCGGGACCGCTGCCGGATCCAGTTGACGAGCTCGGAGTTGGCCTCCTCGTAGGTGGTCGAGTCGACGACCGCGGTCTTGTAGCCCGCCTTGTGGAGGCGGATCCCGAGGTCGGCGTCCTCGGTGACGTTGAAGGGGTCCCAGGCGCCGACCTCGACGAGGCGCTCGGTGATGAAGTGGTTGGAGGTGCCGCCGAGCGGGATCGGGGCCGAGGAGGCGTCGAGCCCCGGCAGCATCAGGTCGAACCAGAGCGAGTACTCGGTCGTGAACCACCGGGTCAGCAGGTTCTGGTCCTGGTTGTAGTAGTTGAGCTTGCACTGGATGCAGACCGTCGAGGGGTCCGCCTTCGAGAACGCGACGATCGCCTTCTTCAGCTGATCGGGCTCGGGCTCGTCCTCGGCGTCGAAGATGACGACGTGCTTGCCGCGCGCCTGGATCAGGCCGTAGTTGCAGGCCTTCGGCTTGGTCTTCGGCATCCGGTCGGGGACCGTGACGACGCGGAAGTGGGGTGGGAGGCGGAGCTCCTCGATCACCCGCGGCGTCTCCTCGTCGTCGGACTCGAGCAGGATCTGCACGTCGAGGCGCGTCGGCGGGTAGTCGAGCGCCGAGATGGACTCGACGAGGTGGGGGATCATCTGCGGCTCGCGGTAGAGCGGCACGAGGATCGTGTAGACGGGCAGGTCCCGCTCGTCGAGGGCGTCGACCTCCTCGTCGCTCACCGGCAGCTCCATCTCGTGATCGAGGCTGTGGCTGACGAGCCGGAAGCGGTAGGCGACGACGGCTGTGTAGAGCAGGATCGCCGCGATGTTGAAGGCGACGATCGTGCCGATCGGCCAGATGACGAGGCAGAGCAGGCCGACCACCACCGCCACGGAGAAGACGACGCGCTGCCGCTGGGAGAGCACGCGTTCGGCGGAGTCCTGCGGGCGGCTCGACCGGAGCTCGTTCGCGGCTGAGTCGACGTCGCGGGAGGCATGGATCGCCTGCAGCGCCGAGTCCACCGAGGTCGATGGCGCCGAGAACGTCCGGATCGGCATCCCGGCTGTCGCCTCGAGCTCGGCGATCTCATCGGGGTGGAGCGGGCCCGCGGAGGCGAGGAAGAGCGCGCCTCCCGCGAAGGCGAGCGGGACCACCTGCAGGCGCCGCGCCATCCCCTGCGGGATCGTCGCCGCCACCTCGGGCGGCACCACCATCGAGGCGGGATCGACGAACGTCGCGCCCCATTGCTGAGCGAGTGCCCTGGCGACCTCGTGCTCGCTTGCGGCCCCCGAGTGGGTGAGGACGGCGCCGAGCGGGTCGCCGATCTCCTCCTGGGTCTCCAGCGCGTCGGCGAGCTGGCGCTCGTCGATCACGCCCTCGCGGACCAGCGCCGCACCGAGCCGCTCGCGGGGGGCGTCCGGGATGGCCGGGGGTGGGGCGGGCGCCGGGGCGGGGGCGGGTGGGGTCTCGGCCACCTCGCCGACGCAGCGATCGATCGCGCGCTCGATCTCCGGCCACGGGGCGACGAGCGGGCGCACCTCGAGGCCGGTCAGGGCGGCCGCGGCCCGGACCGTCTCACCGCCGGGGTCGGCGACTGCCACCGCGAGCCCGCCGCCGATCCGCGCGACCGGCACGAGGCGCAGGGCCCTGCATGCCGTTCGATCCAGCAGCCGCGCGGCGGCGGGATCGATCGGGTCGACCACGCCCCCGCCGGGAGCGCCGTAGGGCTCGAGGGTCACGAACGGCAGCCCCGACCGGGCGGCGATCCCCCTCAGGGCGTCGCCGTCGCTCCCCGGCTCCGGGGTCCTGAGGCGGCGCTGTTCGACGGCGCTCATCGCCCGCGCGCCACCATCACGAGGTAGGTGACGAGGAGCGCGATCGCGACGATCCCCGGTGCCAGCAGGAACCCGAGGAAGAAGAGGGCGATCACCGCCAGGGCGCCGAGGCCGCCGGCGACCCCGGCGAGCGACGCCGGAGAGGCCCGAGCCCTCGGTCTCGTCGCTCATGGCGCGTCCGGCTCGGAACCGAGGAGCAGGACGATCCCGCCGCCGGCTCCCGACTCGTCGACGAACGGAACCGGCATCGCCTCGGCGAGGTGCTCGCGCAGCCTCAATTCGGCGGGGCCGGCCACCTCGAGCACCGCGGTGCCGCGCTCGAGCGAGCGGATGAAGACCGAGGTGACGCCGGGGATGCCCCGGAGCGCCCCCTCGATCTCGACGAGCGCCGGAAGGTCGGCGACGGGGTGCATGGTGAGCACCGTCGCCGCCTCCGTCGGAGGCGGCGAGAGGGGGGCCGCCTGCGGCGGGGTGCTCGGGAGAAACGGCCGGCTCTCGGCCCGATCGAGCTCGGCGGAGAGGCCGCCGAGCGACGCGCGGACGCTCTCGAGCAGGTTCTCGCGGATCCGCAGGAGCTCCTGGATCCGGGCGGTGAGCGCCTCGGTCTCCTCGCGGCCGCGGGCGGGCGGAGCGGACGGGGGCACCGGGCTCGCCCTGCCCTTCGGCCTGCGCCTGCGCCTGCTTGGCCGCTTCCTCGGCGACGTTCTCCTGCAGGCGGGCGGCAAGCGCGCGATTGACGATCATCGTGTCCCGGAAGAGGCCCTCGAGCAGGCGGACCCGCCCCTGCAGGCGCCGCCGCTCCTCCTCGAGCTCACCGACGTAGCGGTCGACGTGCTGCTGCTCGGAGGAGCTCATGAGAGCGCGGGCCTTTCTTCGGAGGTGGGCTCGACCGACGGGGGCGCGGGCGGGTCGAGGCGGTCGTAGTAGCGGCGCAGGTAGGTCCGGTACCAGACCGCCGCGGTGTCGCGGGCGGTCATGAGGATCTCGCGGGAGCCGATCCGCGGCAGGTCGCGCTCCCGGGTGACGACGACCGGCGCCTCCTCGATCTTGAAGCCGAGGCGCTGGGCGATCACGAGCAGCTCGAGGTCGAAGGCGAAGCGCTTGACGAGCATCCGCGGCGCGGCGCGGTCGAGGCACTCCCCGGTGAAGAGCTTCAGGCCCGTCTGGGTGTCGCGAACCGGGAGCGAGAACATGCTGCGAACGAGGGCGTAGTAGCTCCAGGAGACGATCCGGCGCATCGCCGGGTAGTCCACCTGCGAGGACGGGTGGAGCTTCGAGCCGATGACGACGTCGGCGTTGTCCTGGGTCAGATGCTCGTAGAGGACCTCGAGCTGGCGCGGGTGGACCTCGAGGTCCGCGTCGGCGAAGAGGACGAGGTCACCGATCGCGGCCTCGGCGCCGGCCTTCACCGCGGCGCCCTTCCCGGCGTTCGCCGAGTAGCCGATCACCCGCACGAGCCCGCCGCCGCTGCGGGCCGCCGCCGCCTCGGCCAGCTCGCGCGTGCGGTCGAGCGAGCCGTCGTCGACGACCACGATCTCGAAGCGGCAGCCGAGCTGGATCATGCAGGCGTGCGTCTCCTCGATCGCGCGCACGATCCTGGCCTCCTCGTCGAAGGCGGGCATCACCACCGAGATCACCCCCTGGTACTGGCGGATGGAGGGGGGAGGCTCGAGCAGGCGCAGCGGCCTGTAGGCGACCTCGGCCTGCCGGTCGCGGGGCAGCGAGGGCCGGCGGTTGAGGACGGCGTCGAAGACCTCGCTGAGGACCAGCATCAGCGCGGCGGTCACGCCGAGGACCCAGATCAGGTCCTCCGGGGTGTCGTGGAAGCCGCGGTAGAGGCCGAACTGCGTCAGGGCGAGGCAGAGCAGGATCAGCCCGAACTGCGACTGGCCGAGCGAGAGGAAGTGGTAGGCGTAGACGTTCGCGACCGCGAAGAGCGTCATCGCGACCCCGAGCGGGCCGAGCCAGTCGGCGGCCTGCAGGTAGTCGGGGCCGAAGGCGAGGCGGACCAGCTGCTCGGGGAAGGCGAAGAGGACCGCGGTCACGACGGCGCCGATCGCGGCGACGATCCCGAGGCCGGCGAGGAGATGCCGGCGCTCGCGCTTGCGATCGGCGAGGGTCGCGACGCGGGGGAAGAGCACGGTGGTCACGGCGAGCGGGATCACGAGCATCGTCCGCGCGCCGAAGGAGACGGCCGCGTAGGCGCCCGCGGTGTCGGGGTCGAAGGCGATCCGGGCGACGAGGATGTCGAGGCCGCTGAGGAGCGCGAACAGCGTCAGGACCATCGTCGGGCCGCCGGCGAACCCGCGGACGATCCGCCGCGGCTTCTGCGGCAGCGCCGCCCCGGCGCGCCACAGCGAGCGCAGCGGCACTGCTGAGCCGATCGCGGTCAGGCCCGCCGCGACGGCGACCGCGCCGAGCACGAGCGCCGCGCCGCCGCCGAGCAGCCCGATCGCGATCCCGCCGACGAGCTTGATCCCGGCGAAGGAGACCTGGCCGAGGCTGAGGTCGACGAAGCGCTGGGTTCCCTGCAGGCCTCCCCAGACGACCGGGAGGACGAACATGCCGATCAGGGTCAGCGCGGTCGTCAGGACCGCGAGGGGGGAGGCGAGGTCGAAGATGAGCGAGAGGGCGAGGGTGAGGGGGAGCAGGACCAGGGTCGCGGCGATGCCGCGGCGGAGCAGGGCGACGGCGGTCGCGCGGAGCGCCGCGCCGGCGGCGGCGGGATCCTCGTGGGCGGTGCGCCAGGCCACCTCGCGCGCGATCGCGGCCTGGAGCGCCAGGGTCGGCGGGGTGGCGATCAGGATCACCGCCAGGAGCGCGGCGAGCAGCGAGTAGTCGGCCGGCCCGAGGATCCGGGCCAGGGCGAGGTGGAACACCGAGTGCAGGACGCTGCCGCCCCCGATTCCGATCGCGACGACGATCCCGCTGTGAAGCAGCGTGCGACTCGCCCCTCGCGGGCGCGATTCGGCTGTCGGTCTGGTCGTTTGGGCAGTGGCCATGCGCGTTGTCGGAGCCCCACGGGGTAACCGCACCCCGGTTGAGGTGCTCGGAATCAGTTTCGACAGGGGCC
>CAVUFM010000010.1:0-14573 GCA_963740845.1 uncultured Solirubrobacterales bacterium | reverse complement strand
CGCCAAGACGCCATGGAAGCTGCGCCAGAACTACCCGCTCGACGTGCTGCACCTTCGCCGCGGCAAGGTCGAGGACGACGGGCATCGAGTTCTCGCGGCCGCCGGCGGCCCCGGCGGACGAGCCCGCGAAGGTCGCGGCCGGCGTCTGAGCAGTGGCCACGGTCTTCGACGAGATCACCGATCACCACCGGGAGTGGATCGCGAAGCAGACGATGTTCTTCGTCGCCACCGCGCCGCTCGACGGCGACGGCAAGGTCAACGTCTCGCCGAAGGGCCCGATCGGCGCGCTCGCCGTCCTCGGCTCCCACCGGGTCGCCTACCTCGACTCCCATGGAAGCGGCGCCGAGACCGTCGCGCACCTGCGGGAGAACGGCCGCATCTGCGTGATGCTCTGCGCGTTCGATGGGCCACCGCGGATCCTCCGCTTCCACGGCAAGGGGGAGGCCGTGATGAACGACGACCCCCGCTACGAGGAGCTCTACGCCTCCGCCGACTTCGCCGACATCTCGATTCCCGAGGCACGGCGGTCGATCGTTCACGTCGAGGTCGAGCGCATCTCCGACTCCTGTGGATACGGCGTCCCGCTCATGAGCTTCGAGGGGCAGCGCAACCACCACGCGCTCTCGACGGCGAAGCGGGTCCGCAAGATGGGCCCCGACGGCTACGAGGATTTCCAGCGCAAGCGCGGGGCGGAGAGCCTCGACGGCTTGCCGGCGCTCCCGCCGCGCAGCTGAGCGGGCCCTCTACGCGACCGTCGGCGTCTCGGCGGTCGCGCTCGTCTCGAGCAGCAGCTCGGCGATCAGCTCCGGCTCATCCCAGTTGGGGGTGTGGCCGCATCCCTCGAGCTCGATGAACGTGCTCCCGGGCGGCCGCCGCTCCGGCCGGGGCGGTCCGACGAGCCGGTCGAGCTCGCCCCAGGCGATCGTCGTCGGAACCCCGACCCGCTCGAGGTCGGTGCAGACGTAGCGGCGCATCTCCTCGTTGGCGGCGTCGTATCCGGGCGCATCGAGCCAGGCCGTGATGACCGCGCGGGCCTCGTCGAGCGGGATCCGGTCGGGGTGCCCGGCGGTCGTCCGCAGCATCGCCTCGCGGATGCGTCGGTTGCGGAGCATGAAGGGGAGCAGCGGCTGCAGCCGTTTCGCGAGCTTGCGGGAGTCGAACCGGCGCGGGCCGAGCGGCTCCCGCCAGAGGCCGGCCGGGGAGATCAGGCAGACCGATGCGGCCTGGTCGCGCTTGGCGACCTCGAGGGCGACCCAGCCACCGAGCGAGTTGCCGGCGACGTGCGGCCGTTCCACGCCGAGCTCGGCGCAGAGGACCATGACCGCTTCCGCCAGGGCCCACGGAGTCGCCGGTCCCGTCGAGCATCGGCGACTCGCCGAAGCCCGGCATGTCGACGGCGATGACGTCCCGCTCGCCCGCGAGCCGCTCGATCTGCGGGTCCCAGATCCGCCGTGTCGCCCCGAGACCGTGGATCAGCAGCAGCGCCGGGCCGGCGCCGGGCCGCCCATGCCGCTCATAGGCGATGCCGGCCCGGAGGCCGGAATCAGTACTCGCCTTTGACCTCGAACTCGCCACTGAGGTCACCGACGTCGGGGACGTCCCGCTGGATCACAACGCGGTACTGCCCGGGCAGCGCGTCCTTCGGGATCTTCACCGTCACCGGGGGCCCGTTCTCGCCGGGCTTGGCGATGTAGGCGATCTGGGGAACCGGGGTGTCGGGGAGCTTCACCTTCTCGAAGTCCTCGCCCTGCTGGATCTCGAGCTCGTAGGAGGCGCCGTAGGTGAACTCCTCCTCGGAGCCGTTGACGACCTCGGCCTTGACCGTCTCGCCGGGAGCGGCGGTCGGGGGCTTCACCAGCACCTGCAGACCGGCGTCGGCGGGCTGGGAGGTCGTGTCCTCGGAGTCGTCTCCGCCGCACGCTGCGAGCGCGATGCCCACCGTGGCGAGAAGGAGGCCGGCGGCGAGCTTTCGGGTCAGGCGGCGCATCGCCGCGCATTATCCCGCTCCCGGCACGGCGTGGTTCCCATCATGATGCTCGCGATGCGTGTCACCCGCATTTCCCTGGTTCCCCTCGTGGCGGTTCTTCTCGCCGTGCTCGCGCTCGCCGCGTCCGCGCGCGCGGACGAGAACCCGGCGCACCAGCCGCCCTTCGGCGACGAGCCGCTCGCGCCGCTGAAGCAGATCCGCGACCTCGAGAAGACCCCGGCGGGGTTCGAGCTCAGCGCCGGTGAGGCGATCGTCATCGCGAACGGGGCCGAGGCGGTCGTCGAGGAGCGCGAGGAGAGCCCGGGCATGGAGGCGCGCGCCTCCACCCGCGGCGACGATCGCTGGCAGGTCGACTTCAGCCTGGACGGCACCGAAGTGGCCCAGGCCGTGATCGACGACCGCACCGGCGAGGTGATCGAGTCGTGGCGCAACCAGCAGGTCGAGGTGAAGCTCGCCCGCGGCTACGAGGGCGCGGTCGCCGGGATCGTCAGCAAGTGGTTCATCTGGATCCCGCTCTGCGTCCTCTTCCTCGCGCCGTTCTTCGACCCGAAGCGGCCGTTCCGGCTCCTCCACCTGGATCTGCTGGCGCTGCTGGCGTTCTCCCTTTCCCAGTTCTTCTTCAACAAGGGCGAGATCACGCTCTCGGTGCCGCTCGTCTATCCGGTCCTCGGTTACCTGTTCGTCCGCATGCTGCTGGCCGGGCTGTTCCCGGGGCAGGGAAGGGGAGCGCTCGTTCCACGCGTGCCGATCCGCTGGCTTGCGATCGCTGCGGTCGTCCTTGCGATCTTCCGGATCGGGTTGAACGTCGCCGACTCCCAGGTGATCGACATCGGCTTCGCCAACGTCGTCGGCGCCGACCGGATCGCCAACGGGGAGGAGGTCTACGACGGCAAGTTCACGCCGCTCATCGACCGCGGCGACTCCTACGGCCCGGTCTCCTACATCTCCTACGTGCCGTTCGAGCAGGCGCTGCCCTGGGACGGCGGGCTGGACCCGCTGAAGGCCGCGCACGTCGCGGCGATCGTCTTCGACCTCGCGGTTGGCGCGTTGCTGCTGCTGGTCGGCCGGCGACTGCGGGCAGGGAGGGACGGGGCCGACCTCGGCGTCGCGCTCGCCTTCGCCTGGTTCGCCTACCCCTACACGCTGTATGCGCTGAACGCCAACGGCGGCAACGACGCGCTCGTCGCCGCGCTGCTCGTCGGCGGGCTGATCGCGTTCACGGCTCCGGTCTGGAGGGGCCTGATCCTCGGCCTGGCCGCGGCGACGAAGTTCGGGCCGCTTGCGCTGGCACCGATGTTCGCGGCCGGCGATGGCGAGCGGCGTTGGCGCAACGCGGCGATCTTCAGCGCCGTCTTCCTGGCGGTCTGGGCGGTCGTGCTCCTGCCGCTCCTACCCAGCGGCGGGTTCAGCGAGTTCTACGACAGGACGTTCGGCTACCAGGCTTCTCGCGGATCGCCCTTCAGCATCTGGGGGCTGGAGCCGTCGCTCGAGCCGCTCCAGACCCTGACGCGGATCTTCCCCGTGCTGCTCGGCCTCGCGCTGTTCTTCTTCCCGAGGCGACGCTCGCCGCTGCAGGTGGCCGCGCTCGGGGCCGCGGTCCTGATCGCAACCCAGGTCGGCTCCGAGCACTGGTTCTACTTCTTCATCCTCTGGTGGACGCCGTACGTCCTGATCAGCTCGTTCGGCTCCCAGGAGCGGATCGCGAGGAGGAGTGTCGATTCGGGCCCGTCCCGATCGTCGTCTTCGAAAGGGGGACCGCACAGAGGTCCCCATGGCATGACCCTCACAGGAGGTCCGAGATGAAGTACCTGATCACGATCTACGGCGACGAGAGCGGCTGGGAGCAGGCCAGCCCCGAGGAGATCCAGGCCGGGACGAAGGCATGGGGCGAGTACACGCAGGAGATCGCGGCCTCGGGCGTGCTCGTCTCCGGCGAGGGCCTCTCGGCCAGCGCCACGGCGACGACGATCCGCGGCTTCGGCGGCGAGCTCGTCACGACCGACGGCCCGTTCGCCGAGACCAAGGAGCAGCTCGGCGGCTTCTATCTCATCGACGTCCCGGATCTCGACGCAGCGCTCGAGTGGGGGCGGAAGATCCCCGCACGTGGCGGCGCCGTGGAGGTCCGCCCGGTGATGGATTACGAGGCCAGCGGTATCGACCGGTACCGGGACGAAGTCCCCGCCTCCTAGTTCCGATGAACGACCTCGAGGTCGACCGTCTGTTCCGGCGTGAGTCGGGGCGGGCGGTCGCCTCGTTGATCGCCGCCCTCGGGGACTTCGACCTTGCCGAAGACGCGGTTCAGGATGCGTTCGCCACGGCGATCGAGCGGTGGCCGGTCGATGGGATCCCCGACAACCCGGGAGCTTGGATCACGACCGTCGCTCGCAACCGGGCGCTCGACCGGATCCGCCGGGAAGCCAACCTGGCACGCAAGAACGAGGTGCTGCGCGGCCTCGCCGAGCTGCAGCCGCGGGTTGCGGCCGGGGCTGACGAAGAGCTGGACGCGATCGAGTCGGAGGCCGCCTACCCCGACGAACGCCTGCGCCTGATCTTCACCTGCTGCCACCCGGCGATCGCGATCGAGTCGCGGGTCGCGCTGACGCTGCGGACGCTCGGCGGGCTCACGACGGACGAGATCGCGCGGGCCTTCCTCAGCACCGAGCCGGCGATGGCGCAGCGGCTCGTGCGCGCCAAGCGCAAAATCCGAGACGCGGGGATCCGCTACGAGGTGCCGGTTCCCGAACGGATGCCGGAGCGCCTGCCGGCGGTGCTCGCGACGCTGTATCTGATCTTCAACGAGGGCTACCTGGGAACGTCATCCGACGAGCTGGTGCGAGTGGAGCTCTGCGCCGAGGCGATCCGTCTCACCGGGCTGCTCGCGACGATGCTCGAAGGGGAGCCCGAGGTCGTGGCCCTCCTCGCGCTGATGGAGCTGACCCACGCGCGGCGCGAGGCCCGGGTCGACGGCGCGGGGGAGATGGTGCTGCTGTCAGATCAGGACCGCGGGCTCTGGGACCGGGCGGCCATCGAGCGCGGGCTCGGGCTGGCGGCGCGGGCGAGCGCAGCGGGTCCCCGCGGCCCCTACACCGTGCAGGCCGCGATCGCTGCGACCCACGCCCGGGCGGAGCGGGCCGAGGACACCGACTGGGGGCGCATCGCGAACCTCTACGCCTGGCTCGCGCGGTTCGATCCATCGCCGGTCGTTGAGCTGAACCGCGCGGTTGCGCTCGCCGAGGCGTACGGGCCGGGGCAGGGCCTCGCCCTGATCGAGCGGATCGATGGCCTCGACGGCTACCAGCCGCTGCACACGGCGCGCGCCGAGCTGCTGTCGCGGCTCGGCCGGACCGACGAGGCGCGTGCCGCCTTCGCTCGCGCCCTCGAGCTGACCGGGAACTCGGTGCAGCGTTCGTTCATCGAGCGGCGATCACGGGAGCTGAGCGCGGGCGCCGAAGATGCGCCGAACGTGCAGCGAGGGGTCACATAGAGGACCTCCATGCACGTTCGGTGTGGTCGCGAGGTTGCTCAGCCGATCGTCGTCCGCAGCTCGCCCAGCTGCGGGGAGCTGACCACGAGCTCGTCGCCCGGCTGCAACCAGATGCGCGGCTCGCGGGTGGAGCCGACGCCGGCGGGGGTGCCGGTCGAGACGATGTCGCCCGGGACGAGCGTCATCAGCGTCGAGAGGTGGGCGACGAGGTCCGCCACGCCGAAGATCAGGTGCTCGGTGGTCGACTCCTGCATCCGCTCGCCGTTCAGGTCGAGCGCGATGCCGATCGCGGTCGGGTCGCCGGCCTCGTCTGCGGTGACGAGCTCGGGCCCGCAGGGAGCCGATCCGTCGAAGACCTTGCCGGGGATCCACTGCGGCGTCTGGAACTGCAGGTCGCGCGCGGAGAGGTCGTTGAGCAGCGTGTAGCCGGCGATGTGGTCGAGCGCGTCGGCGGCGGCGACGTCCTTGGCGGCGCGGCCGATGACGAAGGCGACCTCCGCCTCGAAGTCGACCTTGGTGCTGGAGGCGGGGAGGGGGACGGTCGAGCCGTCGGGCACGAGCGCGTTGGCGAACTTGGCGAAGAAGGTCGGGACCGGCGGCGCCTCCTGCTTGGCCTCGGCGGCGTGGTCGGCGTAGTTGAGGCCGATGCAGATGATCTTCTGCGGGTTCGGCACCGGGGGGAGCAGCTCGGCGTCGGCGAGCGCAAGTCGCCGGCTCGGCGCCGGCCGTCGCTTCGGCGACGAGGTCGAGCGAGCCGGTGCCGAGCAGCCCGCGCAGCGATTCGGGACCTTCGCCGATGGCGTCGGCGATGTCGACGAGCCCACCCTCGCGGACGACGGCGGCACGATCGCCGCGCTCGGATCGATAGGAGACGAGGCGCATGTGGCGGAGCCTATTCACGTGCCATAATCGCCGCCCCCCGGGAGCTCAGGCTCCCGGATCTCTGTGGGGGCGTAGCTCAGTTGGTTAGAGCGCCGGCCTGTCACGCCGGAGGTCGCGGGTTCAAGTCCCGTCGCTCCCGTCATTTCCCTGCCGTGGCTCAAGGTTGGTCGCGGTGCCTCCGATCAAGCGAGGGACCGAGAAGGACACCCGACGCACACGGAAGGCATCTCGCATGAGCCACCCCGAGGATCTCGTCCAGGCCTGCCAATCGCGCCTCGCGCAGGAGGGGACCGCCGATGGGGTGATCGCCGCCGGCGCCTTCGCCCTGCAGGACAACTACAAGGCGATCGCCGCAGGCGGGGCCGCTTCCTCGCTCCTCCCCGGCCACGACAGCCCGCTGCTCGCCGGGCTCGAGGGCGCCGGAGCGATCGAGGCATCCCGCCACGCCAACGCCGCAGCGCACGGGGTCAGCGAGCGGATGATGGTCGCGGTGACCGACTCCGACATCTACGTCTTCGCACTGCGCTCACCGATGGGGAACGCTCCCGAGGAGCTCCTCGCTTCGTTCGACCGGGCCGGAGCGGAGGTCGAGGTGAAGCGCTTCGGCCTCGCCAAGCGGCTGCACATCACCGAGGGGGAGCAGAAGATGTTCCTGCAGGGGTCGACCTCGCGGATCTCCCCCGACGCCGGCGGCGACAAGGCCGTCCTCGAAGTCCTCGGGTAGCACCCGCTTTCGGGGCTGACGACGTGCCGTAGGCTCGGCGCGGTGACCAGCCGCTCACCCGCCGGGAGATCCTTCGAGGTGCTGCGGGTGCCGCGGTCGGCGCGGGCGCGCTCGGCGTCGGCGCGACGCTGGCCGAGTCCGCCAGAGCGGCCGGGAAGCGAGAGCGCGTCGCGATCATCGGCGCCGGGGCCGGAGGCATCGCTGCCGCCTACTTCCTCTCCGGCACCTACGACGTCGACGTCTTCGAGGCGCGGTCGCGGATCGGCGGGCATTGCGACTCGCGGCGGGTCGACTACGGGGGCCAGGAGGTCACCGTCGATCTCGGCGCGCAGTTCTTCCACCCCGACACGCACCCGCTCTACGTCGCGCTGCTCGAGGAGCTCGGCCTCTACGACCCCGCGAACCCCGACTCGCGGCAGACCAAGGTCTCGCCCGGCAGCCTCACGATCTTCCCGCTCGATGGCGGCGCCCCGCGGTTCACGTCGACCCACCCGCTCGACGACCTGCCCAACGCGATCGGCTTCGCGCAGTTCACCCAGCAGGCGCGGCAGGCGATCCTCGACGACCTCGACTGGGAGGTGACCGTCGACGCGTGGATCGCCTCGCTCCCGTTGGAGCCGGCGTTCAAGGCCGACGTCCTCTACCCGTGGATCACCGCGACGATCGGGTGCCCGCGCGCCGACGCCGCCCGCGTGTCGGCCCGCTCGATCCTGCAGACGTTCGCGCTCGCGTTCCCCGAGGATCCCGCCGCGGGAGCCTCGACCTACAACTCGCGCATCGGCCTCCAGGGCAACCTCGAGCGGATGCTGAGGCGCGTGCCCTCGGCGCGGGTCCACCGCAACTCGCCGGTTCGCTCCCTGACCCGAGCACGCGACGGCTGGACCGTCCGCACGCCCAAGGGGAGGCAGGGCCCCTACCGGTACGTGGTGATGAACGCGCCTCCGCGCATCAGCCGCGGGCTGCTCCGTCCCCTCCCCGAGTTCCGCGACGCGACGAAGCTCCTCGAGAAGTACCGCTACTTCGACTCGCGCCTGCTCATCCACCGCGACCCCGCTTACGCCCCCGTCGACCGCTCGTACTGGACCGCCTACAACGCCGGGATCACGGGGCGGGAGTGCGAGGGGAGCGCGTGGATCGGCGCCCTGCACGATCCGCTGCCCTCGGGAGCGACGGTCGACCTCTTCAAGTCGTGGGCGCAGCGCCGGCCCGCCGACCCGAAGCGGATCCTGCTCGAGCGGCGCTTCGAGCACCCGCTGATCACTCCGCGGGCGATCGCGGCCGCCCGAGCGCTGCGTCGGCAGCAGGGCCGTCGCGGCCTCTTCTTCAGCGGCGCCTTCACGACCGGCACCGACCTCCAGGAGACCGCGCTCTACTCAGCCATGAAGGTGGCCGAGGAGCTGGCGCCACGGAGCGGGACCCTCCGGTCCCTGCAGAGGCGGATGCGGGCGAATGGGATCGCCGGCATCTCCTACGACCTGTAGCCACACCGCCCGCCCCCTGAAAACAAAACGACGCCCGCTCGGCGGGCGTCGTTCAGCTCTCTCTCCTCCCCTCCCCGAGAGCGGCTAACCGCTCCGAAGCTGCGTTGCCGTCACCGCTTGGCGGTTCGGCTGCGCTGGGAGGCGAACCGTAGCGGATTTCGACGGCGCTCGTGCCGATCGTCACAGCTGCGCGATTCGTGCAACCGGTTCCTCAGATCTCGCTCAGCACCTCGCCGGCGGCGCGCTCGCCGGACTCGACGGCGCCGTCCATGTAGCCGGCCCACTCCGTCGCGGTCTCGGTCCCGGCCCAGTGGATCGGCCCGACCGGCGTGCGGATCGTCTCCCGGTAGCCGACGAGCACGCCGGGAGGGCAGTAGCCGACGTAGCAACCGCGGCTCCAGCGATCGGCGGCCCAGGACTTGTCGATGTAGTCCTTCGGGTTGCGCGCCTCCTCGCCGAAGTAGCGAGCGAAGGAATCGATCACCGCGTCGCGGCGGTCGCTCTGCTTCGTCCCGGCGAAGTCACGCGCCTCCTGCCCCTCGATGAAGCCGAGGAGCACTCCCGGCGAGCCGTCGGGCGGCGAGTTGTCGTACGTGAGCTTGACCGGACCGGTGTCGGAGGTCGCGTTGCCGCTCAGCCCCTGCTCCCGCCAGAACGGCTTGTCGTAGACCGCCATGCACTTGAAGACCGAGCCCATCGGGACGCGCTGGTCGAGCTGGGCGCGGTTGGCCGGGAGGGCGGGGAGGAAGCGGATCGACTCGATGAGGGCCGGCGGCAGCGTCACGATGATCCGCTTCGCCTTCCAGGTGCCCGAGCCGGTCTGCGCCTCGACGCCGCTCTTCGTCCGCCGGATGGTCCGGACGGGGCTGTGCAGCTGCACCGCCTTGCCGAGCTCCTTCGCCATCCGCTCGGAGATCAGCTGGGAGCCGCCGACGATGCGCTTCTCCTGGGCGCCGCCCGCGGTGTCGATCAGCCGGTTGAAGTCGCCGCCCGCCGTCGCGATGTAGTGGAGGACGAACAGCAGCGAGAGGTCGCGCGGCTCCGCCGAGAAGACCGACTGGATGCCGAGCGCGACGAGGTCCTTCGCCTCCGGCGTCAGGGCGTTGTCGCGCAGCCAGGTCTCGAAGGTCTGGGAGTCCCAGTCGATGGCGTTCGGCGCCTGCCACGGCGCCTCGACCGGAACGGTCGCCGCCATGTCGTTCAGCTTCTGGATCGTCGCCGCGATCTCGACCAGCGACGCGATGTTGGCGGGCGGGATCGCGCCCTCGTACTGGGTCAGCGCGCCGCCGCGGTAGTAGACGTTCTTGCCGGTGACGTAGGTGTCGAACGTCTTCAACCCGAGCTCGTCGATCAGCGGCAGGATCCGGTTCTGCGTCGGGCCGACCCACTGGCCGCCGATCTCGACGATCTCGTCCTTGCCGATCTCGCGGTTCAGGGTGCGCCCGCCGACGCGGTTGCGCGCCTCGAGCACGACGACCGACTTCCCGGCCTTGCGCAGGGAGCGCGCCGCCGCCAGGCCGGAGAGCCCGGCGCCGACCACGATCACGTCGACCTTCCGGCGCGGCTTCTTCGCCTCCGCCTTCGGGACCCGCGACGCCGCGTAGCCACCCGCGGCCGCGAGTGCGCCGCCGAGCACGCCCCGCCGGCTGACCCCGGTCTCGGCTCCCTCGCCCGCCCCCGCGCTCAAAGCGCGCCGCCGGCGGCCGCCGGAGCGGTGGGATCGTCCCCGCCGTCCCCGAGGCTCTCCCGGGAGAGGTACTCCTCGATGAGCAGCGGGCTGTCCTTCGCCCGCTCGACCACCCGCAGCAGGTCGGACATCGTCGCGACCTCCTCGGTCTGCTCCTTGATGAACCACTGCATGAACTGCTCGCCCTGGTAGTCGCCGACCTCGCGCGCCTTCCCCGCCAGGGCGCCGATCTGCTCGGTCACGCGCTTCTCCTGGGCGAGCGCGAGCGCGACGGGCGCGACGACATCGTCGAAGCGGCTCTGGGGAGCCTCGACGCCGGGCGTGCTGACCTCGAGGTCGGCATCGACCATGTACTGGGTGATCATCATCGCGTGGTTGCGCTCCTCGACCGCCTGGCGGTAGAAGAACGCGGCCAGCTGGGGAAGCGTCTCGGCGTCGTAGTAGACGGCGATCGCGACGTACTGCTGGTGGGCTGAGAACTCGTTGCCGATCTGCTCGTTCAGAGCAGTGACGAAGCTGGTGTCGGTCACAGGACCTCCGGGGGGAAGGGGGCGGGGTGCCTGCGACCGTATTGGAAAGTCCGAATTCGGCTGGCCGAACCCGGACCGCCTACCCCCAGCGGAAGCCCGTGGCCGACGGCACCGGGTCCATCGGCGGCGTCGGCAGACCCGCCGGCACGGCCGGGTCGTTGTAGCCGGAGGGAGCCGTGTCGTTCGGCGTCGAAGCGTGGAACAGGGAGGCGAGGTACTGGATCTGCCCGCGCCCGCACTCGACCTCGCCCTGGCCGCCGCCGTAGATCGCGATGCCCTCGGCCGCGCAATGCGCGTAGACGGAGAGGACCTCCTCGATCGACCCGAACCGCGACGGCTTCGAGTTGATCGCCTTCGGCTTCCACTCCAGCGAGGTGATGTCGGCGAGCGAGTGCAGCGGCGCATCCCAGGTGCAGCGGTCGCGCATCGGCTCGAGGATCGGGCGAGTCTCGTCGTTGACGTCCGGGTCCTCGAGGTACGCCTCGGGGAATGCCTCGGCCACCGCCGCGTAGAGGACCGGGTCGGTGTCGACGTCGACCGGCGTCCCCTTGTAGTGGCCCTTCAGATCGAGCACGTGAACCGGTGCGAGCCCCTTGATCTCCGCGATCAGCTCGGGCGTCCAGTCGTTCTCGGGGTCGAGCTTGAAGCCGAGCATCGGGTAGCGGGCGAGCCGCTTGGTGATGGGCTCGACGTTCGATCCATCCTCGCTCTCGAAGGTCGTCAGCCGGGTGGAGCAGACGAAGTTCAGCGGCTCGGGATCACGGCCGAGGGCCTCGTGCAGGGAGGTCCCCGCCTGCCGCAGCGCGAGGTCGAGCCCGGCGCTCTCATAGGCCCAGCGACGGTAGTTGCGCGAGGCGTCCATCCCCGGCGCCGCAACGGGGAACAGGTCGGTCTCGGCGAGCTGCGCGCACAGGTCTCCCAGGGTGGAGACGCCCGAGAAGTCGAGCGGCGTTCCGTTGTCGCGATGGGCGATCTGGTCGAGCGCGTCGTAGACGACGTCCTCGCCGATCCCCTCCTCGCCGCCGCCGCGAAGGTGGATCACGGTCGAGGGCCGGGTGAACGAGCCGTACTCGCGGTCGTGTGCGGTCAGCTCGTAGGAGTCGATGCTCAGCGGGAGCTCCGCGAGCTTGGTCCAGTCACTCATGGGGATTCAGTCTTCCTTGTCGAGGGCGAGCTCCAGCCTAGTTGGGACCTTCCTCTGAGACTTGCCCGCTCGGCCGGTGACCGGCGAGGTATGCGACCACCCAGAAAGCCACCCCGAGGAGGAGCAGGAGGCCGGCTCGCTTGAACACGTCCCCCTCGTTGTCGACGATCAGGTAGATGGAGGCGGCGATGCCGACGATCGGCGCGAAGATCGGCGCGGTGAAGTGG
Source organism: uncultured Solirubrobacterales bacterium (assembly GCA_963740845.1). Lineage (GTDB taxonomy): Bacteria > Actinomycetota > Thermoleophilia > Solirubrobacterales > 70-9 > RHKX01. The sequence continues at coordinate 2,427 of CAVUFM010000010.1, read as the reverse complement.
TCGTGCTCCACCTTGTCGTTGCGGAGCTTCAGGACCGAGATGTTCACCGCGGTGAACGCGATCAGGAGCAGCAGGACGGTGGTCTCGGCGAGGCTCGCCAGGTCACCGGTCGAGACGAGGATCAGAGCGAGCAGCGTGGTGAAGACGATCGCGGTGACCGGGGTCTTGCGGCCGGGGAGGACGCGTCCGAAGAAGCCGGGCACGATGCCGTCCTCCGACATCCCGTAGACGAGACGGGAGGCCATGATCATGTTGATCAGGGCCCCGTTGGCCAGCGCGAAGAGCGTGATCGCCGAGAAGACCTTCGGGTCGACGCCGAGCGGGCCGGTCTCGCCGACGAGGACGAGCGGAGCGCTCGTGCCGGCGAGCTTGTCGGTCGGGATGACCGTCGAGCTGATGAGCAGCACGACCAGGTAGAGGGCACCTGCGATCAGGAGCCCGGCGAACAGGATCTTCGGGTAGTTCCGGCTTGGTTTCTCGGTCTCCTCGGCGATGTTGACCGAGTCCTCGAAGCCGATCAGCGCGTAGAACGCGAGTCCCGCGCCCGACAGGATCGCGAAGAAGGGCGTGATGCCCTCCTTGAACTCGAAGTTCCGGCCGAAGTCCGAAGCCGGCTCGCCGAAGGCGAAGAGGCCGATGAGGATCACGAGGAGCAGCCCGCCGACCTCGATGCAGGTGAGCACGGCGTTGAAGCGGACCGACTCCGCGATGCCCCGCATGTTGATCAGGGCGATCACGAGCATGAAGGCGATCGCGACCGGGATGACCTTGACGTCGACGAAGGCCGAGAGGGCGTCGCCGCCGAAGCCGCGCGCCAGTGTGCTGGCCGAGGTGATCCCCGACGCCATCACCGCGAAGGCGATCATGAACGTCAGGAACGGGATGCCGAACGCCTTGTTCACGTAGAGCGCCGCACCGCCCGCCCGCGGGTACTTCGAGACGAGCTCCGCGTAGGAGCAGGCGGTGAGCAGCGCGATGACGAAGGCGACCAGGAAGGCGAGCCAGATCGCGCCGCCGACCTCAGCACCGACCGTGCCGGCGAGCGCGTAGATGCCCCCGCCGAGGATGTCGCCGAGGATGAAGAAGAGCAGCAGCATGGGGCCGACCCTGCGGGCCAGCTTCGTCTCCTCCTCACCCCCCGCCAGATCGGGTTCGCGAGTTCCGCCCGTTGCCGTCGCCTGCTCCAACGTTTGACCTCCCAGTCGAAGTTATCTTTCCAGGGGATGCCCGACCGAAGGCGTTTCCAAGCAGGGTTGGTCGCGGGGGCGGTTGCGCTCGCCCTTGTCGCGGGCGGCTGCGGTGACGACGACGACGGTGGCGGCGACCCCGAGGAGCCGACGGCTGCAGGCCTCGGCGGCGGGTCTCGAGGGCGTCTCCGTGGCGTCGCCCGACGATCCGCTTTCGATCGGCTGGGTCGACACGGCTCGGCTCCGCGACGACGCCGGGCTCCCCGACTCCGTCAAGGACGCCTACACCGAGCGCAGGTGGGGTCTGCCGGTCGGCTACGTCATGAGCGACCCGCTCACGACCCAGTTCCTCAGCCGTGAGATCGGCTTCGACCCGATGGAGGGAGAGCGAACCGTCACCGTCGGCATCCCGCCGGACCAGGCCACGCTCTTCGTCGGCGTCGACACCGATGGGGCGCGTGACGCGCTCGAGGACCTCGGCGCCGAGGAGGACGGCGACTTCCTCGCGATCGGCGACGAGGGCGAGGTGCTCGCCGGCGATCCGACGCTGCTCGGGCTCAACCGGGTGGCGATCGAGGGAGACGAGCTCGCCGCCGGCGCCTACGAGGCACCGGTCGCGGCGGCGCTCGGCCGGCAGGGCACGCCGCTGCTCGATGTCGGCGGCGTCGCGGCGGCGGCCGATTGCCTGGGTCCCGACGCCCTCGTCGCCCAGGTCGACGAACCCGCCGCGGCGGGGGAGGGGGTGGCGCTGCAGGCGGTCGGCGCTGAGGTGCCCGGAGACGACGATGTGGTGCCGGAGATCGTCTGCGCCGTCGGCGAGCCGGGCGAGGACCTCGCCGACGTCGCCGACTGCATGGAGGCGAGCTTCAACGACGGTGGCGTCGACCCGCAGACGAGGCGCCCCTACGAGGACATCCTCGGCCCGGCGCAGGTCTCCGATGGCGAGCTCGACGGGACGAGCTGGGTCCGGGCATCGTTCGAGCCGCCGGTCGACGGCCCGGTCGGCATCACGTTCGCGATGGCGTTGCAGGGTTCGCTGGCGGGCCCGCTGGGCGGTGACGAAGCCGGGGCGGCTGGGTCACGGGCGACGCCCGAGCAGATCGGGGCGCTTGAGGACGAGCTTCCCGACGCGTGCTGAGCTGACGGAGCCCCCGACGAGTGGCTGTTGAGTGTCGCGCCCCGACACTCAGACGCCACTCGTAAGCGGCTGGTGCCTAGGCGCCGAGCAAGACGTCGGCGG
>CAVUFM010000009.1:0-213338 GCA_963740845.1 uncultured Solirubrobacterales bacterium | reverse complement strand
AGCGAGCCTCCCGAGGGCGTAAAGGGGACCGGTCACTGAGGAGAATCTAGTCGCGGGGTCGCCGGAACCGCCCGGTTGCTGTCTAATCCACCTCGATGGCTGTCGCGGACGGTGACACCGACGGGCGCGCGAAGCGCCTTCCTCCCGAGGAGCGGCGTCGCCATCTCGTCGCCGCCGCCCTCGACGTCTTCGCCGAACGCGGCTACGCGGGGACCGAGCTGGCCGACGTCGCGGAGGCGGCCGGAGTCGGACGCCCGCTGATCTACCACTACTTCGAGAGCGGTAAGGAGGACCTCTACGTCGCCGTGCTCGAGCTGGCGTGGAGCCGGCTGATCGAGCGGCTCCAGGTCGATCCCGAGCGCGGCCGCGGCATGCTCGCCGCGAACCTCCCCGCCTACCTCGATCTCGTCGAGTCCGGCGACCCGGCGGTCATCATCATCCGCGGCTCGCGGCGGCTCGAGGGCGAGCGGACCAACGAGGCGACCCGCAACGCGAGCCTGCTCATGGCCCGCGGGATGGCGATGAACCAACTCGGCCTCGCCGACCCCTCCCCCGACGTCCTCGCCGCGCTGCTCGGCTTCCTCGCGTTCTTCGAGACGCTGCTGCAGGAGTGGATGCGCGGGGAGATCGAGCGCGCCGACGTCGAGCGGATCGTCGCCGCGTGCCTTCCGGCGATCGCCGACGCCGTCAAGCCCTGAGGCCATCAGCGCGGGACGAACGGTGGCCCGAGCGGTGCCGGGAGCTCCACCGAGGTCTTGCGGCAGTCGACGCCGGAGCACGACTTCAGCCGCTGGACCTCGGCGCTGAGGATCGCGGCGATTGCCGCGTATCGCGGATCGTCATGGACGCTCTGCAGCTCCCAGGGGTCGCGCTTGAGGTCGAACATGTTCGCCCGGCCGGTCACGTCCACGTCGTAGCGGTAGCGCCGCGTGCGGACTGACGCGTAGGGCGGGATCGCGCGCGGGTTGTCGAACGTCTCGATCAGCACCGCGCGGTCCTGGAAGTCCTTCGGCCGCTTGGCCACGGGCAGCAGCGAGCGCCCGTCCTGCGGGAGCGTGGCCTCGTCGCTCGCGCCGGCGATGTCGAGGATCGTCGATGCGAGGTCGGCGTTGCTCGTCGGCGCCCGCACCGTCCGCCCCTCGGGGAACCCGGGGCCGGCGATGATCAGCGGCACCCGCGCGGAGCCCTCGTAGGGGACGAACTTGACTCCGGAGGCCTCGCCGGTCTGGGTGATCGGGTCGTGGAGGCGGTGCTCGCCGAGGATCCAGCCGTTGTCGGAGGTGAAGACGAACACGGTGTTCCTGGCCACGCCCTGCCTGCGGAGCTCGCCCTTGACGTCGGCGACGAGGTCGTCGACCGCGAGCAGCGACCCCATGCGGCCGCGGTAGTGCTCCTGGAGCTCGACGATCTCCTGCGGGGTCAGCTGGTTGGGGAAGAAGTCCTCGACCGCCGGCTTGTCGGAGATGTCGGCCTCGTCGAAGTTCGGGTAGCGCGGCAGCAGAGCGTCGGCGAAGACGTCGGCGTCGCGAGGGGCGGGAACGGCCGGCGTCCCCTCCTTGCGGGCGGAGGTCTCGACCGCGACGGTGTGCGGCGCGGTCGGCGCGATGTTGAGGAAGAAGGGCTTGTCGCCGTCGACCGCGCGGCGGATCTCGCGGGTGGCGATGTCGGCCTGCACGTCGGTGGAGTAGTCGTCGGGGTCGGTCCCGAAGTGGCGCAGCTTGCCGTTGTGGTTGAGCGTGTAGTCGAAGTAGCCGTAGGTGCTCGGGTCGACCCCGCCCCACCACTGGCTCCAGCCCTGCGGCACCTCGTAGGGATCGCGCTCGCCGTACTCGTTCAGGTACTTGCCGATGTGGATCGTCTCGTAGCCGGCGCGGGAGAGCCAGACCGGCAGCGTCTCGCTGCCGTCGAAGGTGTAGTAGCCGCCCTCGGGGAAGTTGTTCCAGAGGACGCCGTGGTTGTGGGCGTACTCGCCCGTGTAGTACGTGGCCCGCGAGGGGCAGCAGAGCGGGAAGTTGACGATGTTCTGGTCGAAGGAGGTGCCCTGACGTGAGATCAGCTTCCGGGTCTGCGGCATCGCCCACATCGAGCGGAAGTCCTGGTCGTCGGTCATCACGACGACGACGTTCGGCGGCTGCTCGGCGGCCGCTGCGTGGGTGGCGGCGCCGCCCGCAAGCGCGGACAGGACCAGGACGGCGACCCAAGCTCTCCTCAGCATGCGCCGAAGCTAGCAGCGTTATCGACAGATTGTCAACAGGGGACCGCCGCCGGGCAGCTCCCCCTCCCCTTCATCTAGGCCGAGGCGGCGATCGCCTCCGCGGTCCGGCGGGCCAGCGACATCACCGTGAACATCGGGTTGGTTCCCGACGCGCTCGGGAACGCGCTCGCATCGCCGATCCAGACGCCCGGGGTGTCGTGCAGCCGGCCGAAGCCATCGGCCACCGAGGTGGCCGGGTCGGAGCCCATCCGGCAGCTGCCCATCTGATGGGCGCTGAAGAGGCCGATCTCACGCGGCGCCATCGAGAGCCCCTTGACCTCCGCGATGAACGCCTCGAGGTCGTCGCCGCGGCGCCACACCGGCGTCCGCTTGTTGAGCGCCTGCATCTCCTCGACGCCGGCTGCGTCGTGGATGCGGATCATCTCCTCGAGGCCGCGGCGCAGGTTGCGCATGTCGAGCTCGTCGCTCAGCGCGTACTCGGTGACGGCGCGGCCGGCGGCGTCGATCGTCACCCGGCCGTGACCGCGGTCGCGGGTCAGGTTGATGAAGCCGGCGCCGTGGTCCCAGCGTGAGAGCTGCTCCTTGTGGTCGAACCCCGACCGCCACGGGGTCGCGGCGGCGCTGAGCCCGGTCGCGTGCTGAGCGCACTCGAGCAGGAAGCCGTAGCCGTCCTCGAGGTCCTCGAACTCGATGCGAGAGCCCAGCCTGCGGCGGGCCCCACCACGAGTCCTGCGGCTCGGCGTAGGAGCCGAAGATGACGCTCGTCGGATGCAGGTGCAGATGGGTGCCGACCGCCGGGCCGCCGATCCCCGAGCGCAGGAGCAGCGCGGGCGACTCGATCGAGCCGCAGGCGACGACGACCTCGGGCGCCCGGACCGTGACCTTGGCCGTGCGGCCCTCCGGGTCCGCGTAGGTCCCCTCGACCCCGGCCGCGCGGCCGTTCTCGACGAGGATCCGCTCGACCCGGGTGTGGACGAGGAAGTCGGCGTCGCGGGCGGCGGCATCGGTGAGGTAGGTCTTCTGCGTCGAGCGCTTCGAGCCGGACTGATCGCCCCAGCCGAGGTAGCCGGCGAGTGACCGGGTCGTAGGTGGCGGGGTCGGTGTTGCGGGTGATCGCGCGGAAGTCGTGGCCGAGCGCCTCGCAGCCCTCCTTCAGCCGGTTGTGCGGGCCGTTGAGATCGCTGCACTCGTCGTTGACGCCGAGGTAGCTCCCAGACCGCGTCCATGTGGGCGTCGTAGCCGGCGCCGTCGATCCCCTCGAGCCCGGCCGCCGCCCACTCGGCGCGGACGCGGTCGGTGGTGCGCAGGCAGTTCGTCCAGTTGAGGACGGTGCCGCCGCCGAGCCCGGAGCCGGCCTGGATCGAGACCTGTCCCTCGGCGGTCGGGAACGGTCCCTGGTTGAGGAAGAGGTTCTGGTAGCCCCAGAGCTCGAGCCCGGGGAACTCCGACTCGTCGTGGTAGCCGCCCATCTCGACCACGCAGACCCTCTTGCCCTGCGCGGAGAGCTCGCCGGCGATCACGCCGCCGCCGGCGCCGGAGCCGACGATCACGACGTCCGCCTCGAGCGTCAGCTCCTCGCCCTCGGGCACGATCGGGCGGATCGGCCGCTCGACCTCCGAGGCGGGCTTCGGCAGCGCCTGCGGCCCCGGATAGCCCATCCCCGGCCAGTTCGGGTTGATCCCGGTGCCGAGGTCCGGAAGCGCGTAGTGCATGGTCAGGCAGGCGCCGCGCAGGGCGTCGAGCCCGGCCGCGGCCTCGGGGTCCTCGCCGAAGCCGTGGACGATCGCCTCCCGCTGCTCCTGCGGTGGCGGCGGCGACCATGCCCTGCGCCGCGAGCGCGTCGAGGAGCCCGCGCAGGCCCACGAGCTGATCATCGGGGATGCCGGACTGCAGGAGCGCGATCTCGACCGCGCCGGGGACGCCGTAGTCGGTGGCCGAGCGGGCCCAGAACCCGGTCGGGTCGGTCGCGCCCTCGGGCGGGTCGAGCGACGGGACCCAGGTGTCGCAGAGGACCGCCGAGCGTCAGGCGCTGGGCGTCGTTGAAGAGCTCGCTCAGGGCGAGCGCGCTGAGGACCTCGCCGACCTGCGTGGTGACCTCGCCGATGTAGGGGAACATGTGCAGCTCGCGCGACGGCGCGTAGCCGGGGGCGACGAGGATCGACTGCCGCTTGGCGTACTTGCGGATGCCGTCGGCGCCATGCCGGGAGCCGAGGCCCGACTCCTTCCAGCCGCCCATCGGCAGCTCGAGGGCGCCGTAGTTCAGCTGGGAGTCGTTGACGCACGCCGACGCCCGCCTCGATCCGGCGCGCGAGCTGCTCGCCCCGCTCGACGTCGCGGGTCCAGACCGACGCCTGCAGGCCGTAGCGGCCGTCGTTGGCGAGCGCGACCGCCTCCTCGGCGTCGCCGACTCGCATCACCGGCAGCGTCGGGCCGAAGGTCTCCTCGGTCATGCAGAGCATCGAGTGGTCGACGCCGGTGAGCACCGTCGGCTCGAAGAACAGCCCGGGGCCGGGCTCCGAGGTCCGGGCTCCGCCGGTGACGACCGTGGCGCCGCGGTCGACGGCGTCGCGGACGTGCGCCTCGATCAGGTCGATCTGCGGCGGGAAGATGATCGCGCCGACGTCGACCGTGCCGGGCGCGCCGGGCGGGCCCTGTCGCAGCGCCTCGACCTTGCCGGTGAGCCGCTCGACGAACTCGTCGTGGACGGCGTCCTCGACGTAGATCCGCTCGACCGAGATGCAGACCTGGCCGGAGTTGTTGAGGCCGTAGGAGGCGGCGGCGTTCGCGGCGCGCTCGAGGTCGGCGTCGGCGAGAACGATCATCGGGTCCTTGCCGCCGAGCTCCAGTGACGACCGGGGTCAGCGTGTCGGCGGCCTGCTTCATCACGGCCTTGCCGGTCTTGACCGAGCCGGTGAACATCACGTAGTCGACGAGGTCGACCAGCGCCGCTCCCGTCTCCCCGCGCCCGGTGGCGACGGTGAAGATCCCCTCGGGGAGCCCGACCGCGGCGAGCATCTCCGCCATGAGGAGCGACGTCAGCGGCGTGATCTCGGAGGGCTTGAGGACGACGGCGTTGCCGGCGGCGAGCGCGGGGATGCAGTCGCCGAAGGAGTTGTTCAGCGGGAAGTTCCAGGGCCCGATCACGCCGACGACGCCGACGGGCGCGTAGCGGAGCTTCAGCTTGCGGCCGCCGCGAACGAACGGCGAGGCGGTCTCGACCTCCTCCTCCGCGAGGTAGACCGGGGCCTGCTTCGCCCAGAACTCGAGGGCGCTGATCCCATAGGAGAGCTCCGCGAACTGGGTCTCGTCGGCGGGCCGGCCGGTCTCGGCGCAGATCGTCTCGACGACGCGACCTCCGTTGGCGACCATCCAGGCCCGGGCGGCCATCAGGATCCTGCCGCGCTCCTCGAAGCCGGCGGCCTCCCAGGCGGGCTGCGCTTCGCGCGCGGCGGCGACGATCGCCGCGACGTCGGCGCCGCTCAGCTCGGGGACGGTCGCAAGCACCTCACCCGTGGCCGGGTTCTCGACGGGGATGCCTCCACCGTTCGTGCTCGCTGCGGCCTGCTCGCCGCTTGAAAGGGCGCTCTCCATTTCCCACGGGCGAGCCTACTCGCTGCGGCTGCGACGATCCACCGGATGTCCACCGCACTCATCTCCGACCTCCACCTCGGCGCCGGCTCCCGCTCGGACGTCCTGCGACGCGCGCCGATCCGCGAGCGCCTGATCGAGGCGACCGCCGATGTCGACCGCCTGGTGCTGCTCGGCGACGTCGTCGAGCTCCGCGATCTCCCGCTGGGGCAGACGCTGGAGGCGGCGCGGCCCTTCTTCGAGGAGATCGGCAAGGCGTTCGCCGGTCGCGAGGTCGTCTACGTGCCGGGCAACCACGACCACCGCATGCTGGGCGGCTGGCTCGAGCGCGTCGACGACGACGGCGAGCCGACCAAGCTCGACGTGGTGGTCGACAACCCCCACCCGGCGCTGCGCTCGATCGAAGGCTGGCTCGGTGACGCCCGCCTCGAGGTGCGCTACCCCGGCGTCTGGGTCCGCGACGACGTCTACGCGACCCACGGCCACTACCTCGACAGCCACGTGACGCTGCCGACCATCGAGCGGCTCTCCGTCGCGACGGTCGACCGCCTGGGTGGAACTCCGACCGGGTCGCCGGGCGAGCCCGCACGACTACGAGGAGGTCCACGCGCCCGTCTACGACCTGATCTTCAACCTCGCCCAGGGTGGCCGGTCGCTGACCGGGGGGAAGAAGAGCGACAAGCCCCCGGCGATGCGGATCTGGGAGCTGGTCGGCGGCGCCTCCGGCCGCGCCCGCACCATCCAGGGGAAGGTCCTCGGCTCGGCGGTCATCCCGGCCACGCTGCGCGGGCATCGAGCGCGCCGGCTTCGGCAGCTTCGGCCGCGACTTCTCGACGAGCGAGATCGGCCGCGCCGGAGTCGAGGCGATGCACGTCGTCGTGAACCGGCTCGAGATCGACGCCGAGCACGTGATCTTCGGCCACATCCACCGTCGCGGCGCCCTGCCGATGGACGACGGGCGCCGGGCGACCGACCCGATCTGGGAGCGCGCCGGCGTCACGCTCCACAACACCGGCAACTGGATGTACGTCGAAGGGCTGCTCGGGCGCGCGGTTCCCCAGAGCCCCTTCTGGCCCGGCTCGATGGTCATCGTCCCCGACGAGGGGCCTCCCGAGCTCGTCGAGGTGCTGGCCGACGTCGACCGCTCGGTCCTCGCGGGCCGCGCCGGCCGGACCTGACCGCCTGCCAGACTCGCCGGGTGGAATCGAACCGCTTCACCGGCTTCAGCCGGCTCGCCCAGGCTGAGCTCGCGCTGTTCGTGCTGCTCCTGCTGCACACGGTCGACCACGGCGTCAACCAACCGTCCCGCGAGCTCCCCGCAGGGACCGGAGTGGCCGCCGCCGGCGGCTTCGCGATCGTCGCGATCGCGCTGGTCCTCGCGCTCGGCCGCAGCCGGCTGGCTCCGATCGCGGGCGTCGCCGCCGGGGGGCTCACCGTGATCGGCTTCCTCGCCATCCACCTGATCGGCTTCGGCCCGACCGCCGACCCCTACCGCGACTTCGACGCGAACGCGCTCTCCTGGATCCTGCTGCTCGCGCCGACGCTGGCCGCCGCAGCGGTCGCCGTGATCGGCATGCAGGACCTGCAGCGCACCGCAACCCCTGCGAGGACTTGACCCTCCTCGTCGACCCTCAGGTCAAGGAGCTGCTCAGCGACGAGCAGCTCGCTGCGGTGGAGGTGCAGGTCGCGACGGGAGAGGCCCCGTGCATCCGCTGCGGCGAGACCATCGACCCCGAGCTGAGCGAGGCGGCGGTCGTCCTGATCGTCGACCCGAAGGAGCGGCGCGCGGCGGTTCGCGTCTCCCACGAGGGATGCGGGCCCTCCGTCGTCACCGAGGCCGAGCTGCCCGGCCCCGCCGACGCCCGCCTCGCCGAGCGCTGGGCGGCGTTCGAGCTTCCCGGCCTCGCGTTCGCGGCGCTGCAGTCGGATGCCGCCGTCTGGACGGGCGAGCAACGCCCCGCCCTCGTCGAGATGCTCACCGACCTCGGCTTCGACAAGGCCCGCGAGGCCTTCGACTCCGACCTCTTCGCAACCGGCGTCGGCACCGCACCGATCGCGACGGGCGTCGAGCTCGTTGCTGCGGGGCCGGACCTGGAGATCCGGCTCGAGTCGGGCGACGTCCTCGAGTCCCTCCCCGGGCTCGCCGAGGGCCGCTGGCTCCAGAACGCCTCCGAGCGCGGAGGGGCGCTGATCGCGATCGGCCCGGCCCTGGGGATCCCGCTCGAGGGCGGGGTCGCGTTCGAGGAGCTGCTCCCAGCGCTGCTCGATCGCGCGGTGGCGGCGTTCGTGCCGCTGGCCTGAGCGGCCGCTTTCACCACCGAGTGGCAGAAATCGTGCCCCCCAGGCACGAATCAGACCACTCGGTGCACCTGCCAGGGCGCTTTCACCACCGAGTGGTCCAAATCGGCCGGCATACCGCCGAATCAGACCACTCGGTGCACCTGATGGCCCGCTCCTCACCGAGTGGTCCAAATCCGAACCCACACTGCGGTTTCGGACCACTCGTTGAGATTCAACGGCAAGAGCTCGAATCGGACCATTCGATGCAACGCTCGGCTCCCACCCCATCGGCTTGCGACACCCCCTCCTCCACACCCCCTTCCCCAGCCCCCGCCGGCCCCTCAGCCACCGCCAAGCGTCAGCCACACCCCGCCGCCGGCACCTCAGCTCAGTGCCCGCCGGCCCCGCCCCGCAACAGCCGCACCGCGTGCGGCAACGCCTCCGCGATCGCCGCGCCGGCCTCGCCGATCGCCTTCGGGCTCCCGGGGAAGTTCACGATCAACGACCGCCCCCGGATCACCGCCACGTTCCGCGAGAGCATCCAGTGGTGGGTGTGCTCGCGGGAGGCGAGCCGCATCGCCTCCGCGATCCCCGGCGCGAGCGATCGGCAACCGAGAGCGTGGCCTCCGGCGTCACGTCGTCGGGCGAGAACCCGGTTCCACCCGTGGTGAGCACGAGGTCGCATCCCGCCTCGTCCGCGTAGTGGCACAACCGGCCCTGGATCACGCCCCTGCTGTCGGGCACGAGGTCGCGATGGACGATCTCCGCTCCCAGCGAACGCGCCCACGCCTCGAGGCCGTCTCCGCCCGGATCATCGGCGCCCGGCGCATCGGCCCGCGAGGTGCTGACCGTGAGCACCGCGGCGCGCAGGGGCGCGTCGCTCACCGGCGGTTCCACTCGCCGCTCTTGCCGCCGGACTTGTGGAGCAGGCGGACGTGCTCGATCTCGACCTCGCGCTCGAGCGCCTTGACCATGTCGTAGACGGTCAGCGCGGCGATCGAGGCGGCGGCCATCGCCTCGATCTCGACCCCGGTGCGGCCCACGCAGCGCGCCTCGGCGCGGATGGCGACGAGCCCGGCGTCGACGTCGACGGCGAGCCGGACGTCCACGTAGCTGAGCGGGATCGGATGGGCGAGCGGCACGAGCGAACCGGCCTGCTTGGCGGCGCCGATCCCGGCGATCCGCGCGGTACCGAGCACGTCGCCCTTGGGACCGTCGCCGGCCTCAACCGCGGCGGCCGTCTCGGGCTTCATCCGGACCGCCGCCTCGGCGACCGCCCGGCGCTCCGACTCGGCCTTGGCGCCGACGTCGACCATCCGGGCCGAGCCCTCCTCGTCGATGTGCGTCAGTCGTTCAGCCATCGCTCGTCGCTCCCTTCGGCACGGTGCCCTCGACCCAGCGGCTCTCGCCGCCGTCGACCTCCTGCTTCCAGATCGGCGCCTCGGCCTTGATCCGGTCGATCGCCTCGCGGGCTCCGGCGAAGGCCTCGCCGCGGTGCCCGGCCGAGACGGCGACGATCACGCTCGGCTCCCCGAGCGGCACGCTGCCGGTCCGGTGCTCGGCGGCCGCCGCTTCGAGGCCGTGCGTGGCCACGCACTCGGCGAGGATCGCGGCCATCCGCTCCTCGGCCATCTCGGCGTAGGCCTCGTACTCGAGGCGCTCCACCTCGCGCGTCACGCCCGCGAAGGTCACCACCGCGCCCGCGGCGTCGCGGACGACCATCCGCGCAAGCGGATCGAGCTCGAGCGGTTCGTCCGTGACGCGCGCGTGAACGTCGCCCGACCCGCCGCTCACCGGCGGGATCAGGGCCAGCTCGTCACCGGGCTCGAGCGCCGTCTCGCGCGTTGCCCACTCGCGGTTGACGGCGATCGCGACCTCGATCCGATCGAGCGCCTCGCCGAGGCCGGGGCGTTGCGCCAGCTCGGCGAGGGCGTCGGCGACCGTCGCCGCGGCGGGGAGCTCCAGCGTGAGCTGCCCCTCCCCCGCTCGCTCGCGCAGGATCGCGAACAGCCGCACGGCGACGGTGACGGTCCGCTCCTCGTCCGGCGAGTGGCGTTGGCGTGGCCATTGGGAGAACGCTACCCGCGCAGCAGCTCGACGACGACGGGGTCGCCCTCGTGCAGCACCTCGGTCTCGGTGGGGACGATCGCCAGTCCGTCGGCGCCGAGCATCGAGGTGAGGACGTGGGAGCCCTGCGGGCCGGTCGGGGTCGCGGCCCAACCCCGGTCGTCGGCGTCGAGCCTGACCCGGATCGCCTCCGCGCGGCCCGCTGACCTTCTCGTAGTCCTCGGTGATGCGAGCCGTGATCGAGCCCGCGAGCGGCTCCCCGCCCTGCATCGCAAGCAGCGCCGGCCGCACGAAGAGCAGGAACGTGACCATGGCCGAGACCGGGTTGCCGGGCAGCCCGAAGACCAGCTTGCCCCCGGCCCCGACGCCGAAGTACGTGGGCTTGCCGGGCCGCAGCGAGACCCGCCAGAAGACCTGCTCGACGCCCAGCTGCTCGAGCGCGGGGCGCACGTGGTCGTGCTCGCCGACCGAGACGCCGCCGCAGACGACCACGACGTCGGCGCCCAGCGCGCGGTCGAGCGCGGCGACCGTCCCCTCGAGGTGGTCGGGCGCGATCTCGACCGAGGTCACCTCGGCGCCGGCGTCGGCGGCGAGCGGCGGCACCGCGTAGGCGTTCGAGTCGCGGATCTGGCCGGGGCCGAGGGGCTCCCCCGGCTCGACGAGCTCGTCGCCGGTCAGGAGCAGCGCGAGCCTGGGGCGGCGCGCGCAGGCCACCTCCGGCCGGCCGACCGCCGCGAGCGCCCCGAGCTCGGCGCCGCCGAGTCGCCTCCCGGCGCTCGAGGACGGGCGCGCCCGCACGGATGTCCTCGCCGGCACGACGGATGCTCGTCCCCGGCCGGACCGGCGCTCGCACCAGCACGGTCTCGCCCTCGCGTTCGGTGTCCTCGACCCGGACCACGGCATCGGCGCCGGCCGGGACGGCGGCGCCCGTCGAGATCGCGAAGGCCTCGCCGGGCTCGAGCGTGGCCTCGGCCGGGTGGCCGGCGCTCGACTCGCCGCGCAGCCCGAGGCGAGCGGGATCGCTCGCCGACGCCTTCGCGACGTCGGCTGCGATCACCGCGTAGCCGTCCATCGCCGAGTTGTCGAAGCCGGGGATGTCGTCGGCGGAGCTCACGTCCTCGGCGAGGAAGCGGCCCACCGCCTCCCGCAGCGGCACCGGCTCCGCCCCGAGCGCGGAGACTCGCTCGAGCACCAGCTCGCGCGCCCGCTCGATCGGGATCAGATCGGCTCATCGGCTCAGATCATCGCTGGATCGCGTGATCGCTGCGAGACTGCCCCGATGCGGACTTGGACGCCGGCCGCTGCGGCTGGGGATGCGGCGCCGGCAATGCGAGCGGCGATCCTCGCCGGCGGAGCCGGAAGCCGGATGGGTGGCAGGCCTGGATCGAAGGCCGCCGTCGAGCTGGCCGGACGCCCGCTCGCCTCCTATCCCGATCGCGGCCGCCCGGCTCGCGGGACTCGCTCCGTTCGTCGTCGCCAAGGAGAGCTCCTGGCTTCCCGCGCTCGGCTGCCCGATCGTCACCGAGCCCGCCGAGCCGCAGCACCCGCTCGCCGGGATCGTCGCCGCCCTCGAGCACTTCGCCGAGCCGCTGGTCGTCATCGCCTGCGACGTGCCGCTCGTCCCCTCCGAGCTCCTCACCGAGCTCGGCCACCGCCGCGCCCGCTTCGCGATGCCGATCCACCCCCAGCCGCAGCCGCTCGTCGCGCGCTACACGCCGGGCCTGCTGCCGCGGCTGCGGGAGGCGCTCGACGGAGCGCGCGCCGCTGGTCGAGGTCGCCGTCGGGCTGGGCGGCGACGGTCTGCGCGCCGCGGAGCTCCGCGGCTTCGGCGACCCCGAGCGGATGTTCGCCAACGTCAACTCGCCCGACGACGTGCGGCGGGTCTCGGCCCTCCTGCGGGGCTGAGCGACTCAGCGCGGCAGCAGCTCCACCCGGGCGTTGTAGTCGGGGATCTCGCCTCGGGCGAGCGCTTCTCGCCGATCAGGACGTTGCCCTCGGGCCAGTGCACCTGAGGTTGCCGGGCGCGATCGGCGGCGAAGCGCACGACGCCGTCGAGCTCGCCGATCTCGCTGCGCAGTCAGCACCGCGGTCGCCGTCGGCGAAGCCGAGCCGCGCGGCATCCGCGGCGGCGATGAGCACCGAGTCGCGCATCGCCCCGTTCAGCGCGTCCTTGCGCTCCTGGACCATCGAGTTGAACTGCTTGCCGCGGCGGGTGGAGAGCGCGAAGCAGCCCGTCGCTCGGCAGCGGGTCCGGCACATCGACGAGCGCGAAGTGCGCCCTGCCGTCGGGCGTCGGGAAGTCAGTCCCCGCCGGGTAGTGCGGGCCGCCGTACTGGAACGCCTCGCCGCCCTCGCGCAGCTCCTCGATCCCGCGGTAGAGCGGGACCACCGCGGCGATCTCGCGCGCGGATCGCCGGCGTGTCGGGGAAGCGCAGGCGTCGGCCAGCTCGGGCCGGACCCGCGCGGCGAGCTCGCCGAGCACCTGCCACTCGGGCCGCGGACCTCCCCGGGCCGCGTCCCCGGGATCTCGGGGCTGAGGATGACCCGCCGCTCGGTGGTCGTCTCGGTGACGCCGCCGGGAACCTCGTAGCGGGTCGAGGCCGGCAGGATCAGGACCTCTCCGCCCTCGGGCGGGTCGACGAGCATCTGGGAGGAGGGCACGAGATCCATGTGCACCCGCATCGGGATGCGGCCGAGCGTCTCGGCCACCGCATCGGGGCTCGGGCAGGACGTCGAGGAAGTTCCCGCCGGAGGCGAAGAGCAGGTCGAGCTCGCCGCGACCGGCCGCGTCGATCATCTCCGGCGCGACCAGCCCGGGCTCGGAGGGGACGTCGAAGCCCCACTGCGCCGCCAGCGCCGCGGCGTTCTCGGCATTGATCTCGGCGCCGCCGGGGAACGCCGTCGCGTAGCAGCCCATCTCGGCGCCGCCCTGGACGCCGGAGTGGCCGCGGATCGGCATCAGGCCGGTGCCCTCCTCGCCCGACCCAGCCGCGGGCGAGGCCGAGGTTGGCGACCGCGCGGACGTTGTCCTCGCCGAACGTGTGCTGGGTGATCGCCCATGCTCCAGACGAGCACCCCGCGCTTGCGCCGCGCCGAGCATCTCGCGCGAACGCGGCCATCTCCTCGCGGGTCGTCCCCGCGACGGCCTCGAGGTCCTCCCAGCTCTGCGCCGCGGCCCGTTCGCTGAGCTCGGCGAAGCCGACGGTGTGGGAGTCGATGAACGCGCGGTTGACGAGGTCGCGTTCGATCAGGCACTTGAGCGCGCCGGTGAGGAAGCCGATGTCGCCGCCCGTGTTGATCTGGAAGAAGCGGTCGGAGATCTTCGTCCCGAACAGCGCGCTCTCCGGGGTCGAGGGGATCCAGTACCGCTCCATGCCCGGCTCGCGGTACGGGTTGACGACCGCGACCTTCGTCCCCGCCTTCTTGGCGAGGTGGAGGTACTTCGTCGTCACCGGCTGGTTGTTGGCGACGTTCGAGCCGATGAAGACGACCAGGTCGGTGCCGATCCAGTCGCTGTAGGAGCAGGTGGTCGCGGCCACCCCGACGGCCTCCTTGAGGGCGAAGGTGCTCGGGCTGTGGCAGATCCGGGCGGCGTTGTCGACGCTGTTCGTGCCGATCGCCCGCGCCGCCTTCTGCGCGACGTAGTAGCTCTCGTTGCACATCCCCCGGCTCGTCAGGAAGAAGCCGAGGCGCTCGGGGGTGGAGTCGCGGATCCGGTCGGCGATCGAGTCGAGCGCCTCGTCCCAGGAGATCGGCGTGAAGCCGGGCTCACCGTGGCGGCGGCGCAGCGGAGCCGGGAGCCGCCCGAGCCGGCGCAGCTGATCCCCGCGCATCGACCTCAGCGGCTCGACATCGGCCAGCGCGGCGGGATCGAGCGGGCCCATCGTGTTCAGCCGCAGCAGCCGCAGCCGGACGTTGCAGAGGTGGGTCCCCGAGATGGTCCAGTCGTGCAGGCCCTTGGTCCCCAGCGCGCAGCCGTCGCAGACGCCGTCGCGAAGCACCCGCCAGGCGTAGCCGCGCGTTGTCACGGTTCTCCCAGACCGTCCGCAGCACCTCGCGGTAGTTGTTCGGCCGCTGCTCGCCGATCCCGAACGGCTTCAGGCTCGCCCAATGCCGCGGCGTCGGGCGCTTGACGGGCTTACGGAGCATCCGGGCTGAGGCTACCCGGGCCGTTTCGCCGGCCGCCTCCGACCGCCAGCCGCTGCGATCCCGTAGGCGGGGTCTCAGCGTCAGCGGACGCGGAGCCGGCGCTGCTTCAGGACCGAGTTGCCGGGCTCGAGCAGCGACTTCAGCTTGATCCGAGGGCGCGCCGGAATGCTGATGTCGGCGGGGACGGGGACCTTCACCGTTCCCCGCTCGCCCGGATCGAGCGCGAAGGGCTCACGCGCGCCCAGCCAGCCGGCCGTCCCGAGGCAGGGCCCGGGCCCGTTCGGGCAGGCGATCGGAACGCGGAACTCGAAGCCGCGGAACGCGGCCCGCTTCCCCCGGAACCGGGCGACGTCCGAGCCGCGGTCGTAGCTCTTGTCCTGACCGCCGTTCGCCTCGCACTGGGCGTCGCGGGCAGCGGTCGTCTCGCCCGGCAGGTAGGCCGAGCCGGCGTAGATCGCGTAGGCCTGCGTCAGCGCGTAGGCCTCGATCGAGGCGGCGACCTGCCGGCGCTCGGCATCGCTCTTCGCGGCCGCCAGGCGCTGCGCGTTCTGCCAGGCGGTCTCGCGCCAGTCGACCAGGACGCTGAAGAGCGCCTCGTCGTCGACGGTCGTCCCGGGGATGTCGTAGTCGTCGATCGAGGGATCGAAGCGAGCGGTCAGCTCGTCGATCATCGGCCGGTAGAGGGCGCGCAGGCGAGCGTTCCCGTTGTCGTGCTCCCCCTTGCGGGAGTTGCCGTCGGCGTCGACCAGGCCCGACTCGTAGAGGACGAAGGGGAAGTCGCGGTTGACGTGCGCGTTCATCGAGAGCAGCAGGTTGCCGATGCCCTTGACGGTGCCGTCGCGGCCGGCGTCGTAGGCGATCCGCCAGGCCGGCGGGACCAGCGCGGTGCGGCCCGCCATGTAGTTGTCGTAGGAGAGGAAGTAGGGACGGGCGAAGAGCGCGTCGAGGTGGTTGAGCCAGGCCGGCTCGGCGTAGTAGCCCTCGTCGATCCCGTTGCGGATGTCCTCGGTGACCCGCAGGTAGGTGATCGAGAAGACGTTGTTGTCGTCGCAGCCCGGAACGACCGTGTGGAAGCGCCGGATCATCTCGGCGATCGTCCGGTCGATGCAGGAGCGGGAGGCCGACTCGCAGGTCGCGCGCGGGCTGACCGGCGCGTTCGACGGGTAGCCGGGCTGCCCGGCGTTCCAGTCGGTGTAGGCCGGGCCGGCGTCCTGCGCCTGGGCCGGCGCGGCGCAGAGCGACGCCGCCCCGACGGCCGCGACGCAGACGATGTGGCGGAACCTCCCCATCCCGAGGGGCCAACCTAACACCGTCCGGCAAGCGCGAGGCTGCCCGCGCGTGCGACGCTGAGACCGATGGACCCGAGGATGCACAAGCGGATCCCCCGCGACGGCGGCTGGGACGAGGTCGCGGTCGAGGAGCCGCTCGAGATCCGGGTCGACGGCAAGCCGCTCGCGGTGACCATGCGGACGCCCGGCGCCGACGAGGAGCTGGCGCTCGGCTTCCTTCACGGCGAGGGCCTGATCGCCGAGGCCCGCGAGGCCGGCCCGCCCGAGGACCTCGCCGCCAACACGATCGAGGTCGCCGGCCCGCTCTCGCGCGATCCCGGCGCGCGCAGCTTCTACACCACGTCCTCCTGCGGGGTCTGCGGCAAGGGCGCGCTTGAGCAGGTCGCCGTCGACGCGCCGCTCGCACCCGCGGGGCCGGCCGTCCCTCGCTCCCTGCTGGCCTCCCTGCCCGACCGGCTGCGGCAGCCCGGCTTCGAGCTCACCGGCGGCCTCCACGCGACCGGCCTCTTCGACCCGGGCGGCGAGCTCCTGTGCGTCCGCGAGGACGTCGGGCGCCACAACGCGATGGACAAGGTGATCGGCCGGGCGCTGCTCGACGGGTCGGTCCCCCTCGCCGAGCGGGTCCTCTGCGTCAGCGGCCGGCTCTCCTTCGAGCTGGTCCAGAAGGCCGCCGTCGCCGGCTGCCCGATCCTCGTCGGCGTCGGCGCGGCCAGCTCCCTGGCGATCGAGCTCGCAGCCGACCGCGGCATGACCCTGTGCGGCTTCGCCCGCGACGGCGATGTGAACGTCTACTGCGGTCCGGAGCGGGTCAGCTAGAGCTGGGCGTCGAGCCCGTTGCGCTCGATCTCAGCGACCTTGCCGACGCGGCGCACGTGTCGCTCCTCGCCGGTGAACTCGGCCTGGGCGAACGCGATGACGAGGTCGCGGGCGATCGCCTCGCCGATCACGCGAGCGCCCATCGCGAGCACGTTGACGTCGTCGTGCTCGACGCACTGGTGGGCGGTGTAGGTGTCATGCGCCATCGCGCAGCGGATCCCGTCGATCTTGCAGGCGGCGACGGCCACCCCGGCTCCCGAACCGCAGACGAGCACGCCGCGCTCCGCCTCCCCGCCGAGGATCGCGCGCGCGACCGCGAGCGCGTGGTCGGGGTAGTCGTCGCCGCTCGCGGGGTCGTTCGTTCCCAGGTCGACCACCTCGTGGCCGCTGTCGGTGATGGCCAGCAGGACGGTCTCCCGCAACGGGACCCCGGCGTGATCGAAGGCGCAGGCGATCTTCACGACGGCCGCCTAGCGCCCGAGCAGCTCGCGCGCCTTCGCCGCGGCCGCCCCGGCGGTGAACCCGAAATGCTCGGCGACGTCGGCCGCCGGCGCGGAAGCGCCGAAGTGGTCGATGCCGAGGCTCGCGCCCGCGTCGCCGACCCAGCGGTCCCAGCCGAGCGTCGCGCCCGCCTCGACCGAGAGCCTCGCCTTGACCGCGGGCGGCAGCACCTCGTCGCGATAGGAGGCGTCCTGCTCGGCGAAGCGGGTCTCGCTCGGCATCGAGACGACGCGGACGGCGATCCCCTCCTCCGCCGAGCTCGTCGGCGGCCTCGAGGCAGAGCGAGACCTCGGAGCCGGTCCCGATCAGGATCACCTCGGGCTCGGCTCCCCCATCGGGGTCGCGGAGCACGTAGGCGCCGCGGACGATGGCGTCGTCGGGAATCGAGGCGGGATCGAGCACCGGCAGCTTCTGGCGGCTCAGGATCAGCGCGGTCGGCCGCGACTCCTCGCTCAGCACCGAATGCCAGGCGAGGAAGGACTCGTTGACGTCGGCGGGCCGGAGCACGTCGAGGTTCGGCATCGCCCGCAGCGCGGCGAGGTGCTCGATCGGCTGGTGCGTCGGGCCGTCCTCGCCGACCCCGATCGAGTCGTGCGTGTAGACGAAGATCGACGGGATCTCCATCAGCGCCGCCAGCCGGATCGCCCCGCGCATGTAGTCGCTGAAGACGAGGAAGGTGGCCCCGTAGGCCCGCAGGCCCTCGACGATCATCGCGTTGACGATCGCCCCCATCGCGTGCTCGCGGATCCCGAAGTGGAGGTTCCTCCCGCCGAAGTCGTGCGGCAGGATCGAGGCGAAGTCGTCCAGGTTGGTCGAGGTCGACGGCGCCAGGTCGGCGGAGCCCCCGATCAGCTCCGGGACCTGGGGAGCGAGCCAGTTGAGCGCCTTCCCGGACGCCGCCCTGGTCGCGACCGGATCGCTTCCGGCCTCGGACCTGGGCATGTCCGCGATCGGCGGCAGCTTCGGCACGTGGCGCTTGCTGACCCGCAGGTACTCGTCGGCGAGCTCCCGGTGCTCGGCCGCGTAGGCCTCGAAGCCCTCCGACCACTCGGCCTGGGCCTCCTCGCCGCGCTTGCGGACGTCGGCGAACAGCTCGCGGACCTCGTCCGGGACCGTGAACGGCTCCTCGTAGGGCCAGCCGAGGTTCTCCTTGGTCAGCTTGATCTCGTCGTCGCCGAGGGGCGAGCCGTGCGCGGAGCCCGTGTCCTGCTTGTTCGGGCTGCCGAAGCCGATGTGCGAGGGCAGGGTGATGAACGAGGGCCGGTCGGTGACCGACTGCGCCTCGCGGATCGCCAGCTCCATGTCCTCGAGCGTCGCGTTTTCCGGGCAGGCGTGGGTGTGCCAGCCGTAGGCGTCGAAGCGCTTGCCGACGTCCTCGCTGAAGGCGATGTGCGTCTCGCCCTCGATCGAGATCTTGTTGTCGTCGTAGATCGCGATGAGCTTGCCGAGCCCGAGGTTGCCGGCGAACGAGCCGGCCTCGGAGGCGATCCCCTCCTCCATGTCGCCGTCGGAGCAGATGACGTAGGTGTGGTGATCGACCGGGGAGTGATCGCCGCGGTTGAACGTCGCGGCGAGGTGCTCCTCGGCGAGCGCGAAGCCGACGGCGTTGGCGAAGCCCTGTCCGAGCGGGCCCGTCGAGATCTCGATCCCGGCGGTCTCGCCGTACTCGGGGTGGCCGGGGCACTTGCTCCCCAGCTGCCGGAAGGCCTTGATGTCGTCGAGGGAGAGGTCGTAGCCGCAGAGGTGCAGCAGCGAGTACTGAAGCATGCAGGCGTGGCCCGGCGAGAGGATGAACCGGTCGCGCCCGAGCCAGCCCGGATCGAGCGGGTTGTGGCGCATGATCCGCGTGTAGAGGAGGTACCCGAGCGGCGCGAGGCCCATCGGCGTGCCCGGGTGGCCCGAGTTCGCCTTCTGCACGGCGTCCATCGAGAGCGTCCGGATCGTGTTGATCGCGAGCTCGTCGATGTCGGTTGCAGTCGTCCCCGGGGTGTTCTGCGTCACTTTCTCTCCTCTTGGTTCGATTCCAGCTTTGCGAGTAGTGCGGCGCCAAGGACGCCGGCCTGCGTGCCATGGACGGACAGGCGGATCTCGGTCGAGTCGCCGACTCCCGGCAGGACGTAGGACCTCGCGACCCGCTCAGCCGGGCCGAGCAGGAGGTCGCCCGCGCTCGAGACGCCGCCACCGATGGCGACCACGTCGGGATCCAAGATGTTGATCGCGTTCGCGATGCCGATGCCGAGGCGCTCGCCGAGGAGCTCGAGGAGGCCGATCGCGACCTCGTCCCCGTCCTTGGCGCCGTCGACGACATCGTGGCCGGTGATGCGCTCGTCGCCACTCGCCTGCAGACGCCCGAGGTAGGAGTCGGGGTGCTCGGCTGACCGCCTCGGCGGCGAGGCGGTCGAGCGCCGTGCCCGCGGCGACGGATTCCAGCGATCCCTCCTGCGGGAACGACGACCCGGCGTCCGGCGCGCCCCGTTCCACGCGCATCCCGATCAGGGTGTGGCCGAGCTCGCCGGCGGCGCCGGTCGCGCCGCGGTAGGGCCGTCCGCCGAGCACGAGCCCGCCACCGACGCCCGTCCCGACGGTGAACATCACGAGGTTCTGCACGACGAGCTCATCGCCGTCGTGCGCCTCGGCGAGGGCGGCGACCGTGGCGTCGTTGTCGACGAAGACCGGCAGCCCGACCCGGGAGCTGAGCTCGTCGCGGACGGCGACGTCCGCGAACGGCACGTTGACCGACGTCTTCGCTCGTCCGGTCGCGAACTCGACGACCGAGGGGATCCCGACGCCGACGGCGGCGACGTCGTCGGTGCGCACCCGCTCGATGGCGCCGGCGAGCTCGTCGAGCAGCGCCTCCGGCTCGGTCGAGTCGGTCGGCTCGAGCGCCTGATCGACGAGCTTGCCGTCGCTGAAGCGGGCGGACGCGATCTTCGTGCCGCCGACGTCCACTCCGATGTACGAGGCGCCCACTCGCGTGACCCTACCGACGAGAGATAGTCTCGAAACGTGGCGCTTCACGACATCTCCGTTCCGATCCGCGAGGGGATGCCCATCTACCGCGGCAACCCGGGCTTCGAGATCCATCTCGACAGCGCCCTCGCCGACGGCGCGGGCGCGAACGTCAGCAAGATCACGATGGGCGCCCACACCGGCACCCACATGGACGGCGCCAGGCATTTCTTCGACGACGGCGCCGGCACCGACGCGCTGCCGCTCGACGCGATGCTCGGTCGCTGCGAGGTCGTCGCGCTTCCGGACGTCGGGCTCGGCCCGATCGACGAGGCCGCTCTGCGCGGCGCCGGAATCCCCGCCGGGACCGAGCGCGTCCTCCTGAAGACGCCCAACTCCCAGCTCTGGGAGCAGGACGAGTTCACACACGACTTCGCCCGCCTCGACGGCAGCGGCGCCCGCTACGCGCTCGAGATCGGCCTCCGGCTGATCGGCATCGACTACCTCTCGATCGGCGATGGCGACGCCCACCACGAGCTGCTGGGAAGCGGCGTCGTCGCGCTCGAGGGCCTCGACCTCCGCGAGATCGAGCCCGGACCGTACGAGCTGATCTGCCTGCCGCTCCGGCTCATCGGCAGCGACGGCGCGCCCGTCGCGTGCCGTGCTTCGCGACCTCGAGGAGGAGCGATGAGCCCGGGCGCGGCCGATGGGCCGCTCCGCGGCGGGATCGACCTCGGCGGGACGAAGATCGAGGCGATCGTCATCGACTCCGGCCATGCGGTGCTCGGGCAGTCGCGGCGCCCGACGCCGCACGAGGGCGGACCCGACGGCGTCGCCGCCGGGATGGCGGAGGCGATGGCGGAGGCCGCCGAGGCCGCGGGAACGACGACGGAGAAGCTCAGCGGCGTCGGCGTCGGCTCCCCGGGGCTGATCGAGGCGAAGTCGGGGGTCGTCTCGAACGCCAAGAACCTTCCCGACTGGGCCGGAAGCTTCCCGATGGGCGCGCGCCTGGCCGATGCCCTGGGGACGAAGGTCGCGGTCGGCAACGACGTCAGCGTCGCGGTGCGCGGCGAGTACGAGCTCGGGGCCGGGCGCCATCACGACTCCGTCCTCGGGGTCTTCTGGGGAACCGGCGTCGGCGGCGGCCTCGTCCTCGGCGGGAAGGAATGGCACGGCCGCGGCAGCGCCGGCGAGATCGGGCACATGGTCGTCGAGCGCGGGGGCGCGCGCTGCCCCTGCGGCAACCGCGGCTGCATGGAGGCCTACGCGGGCCGCTCCGCGATGGAGGCCGAGGCGCGCAAGCGCGTCAAGCACGGCGAGAAGACGAAGCTCTTCAAGCTGATGGAGGAGCACAAGCGGCCGCGGCTGACCAGCGGGATCTGGGAGCGCGCCCTCGACCACGACGATGCGATGGCAGAGGAGCTGATCGACCGGGCCGTCAAGGCGCTGGGAGCCGGCATCGCCTCAGCCGTGAACCTGCTCGACGCCGAGATCGTGATCCTCGGCGGCGGCCTCGGCGTCCGCTTCGGCGAGCGGCTCGGTCCCGAGATCCAGAAGCGGATGCACAAGAACCTCTTCGACAAGAACCACCCGCCCGAGTTCGCGGTCGCCGAGCTCGGCGATCTCGGCGGCGCGATCGGCGCCTCGCTGCTCGTCTCCTAGCCCTTCCCCTTCCCCTTCCCCTTCTTCCGCTTCACCTTCCAGTCGTAGGAGGCGGGCGTCGGGTCGGTGAGTGCGCCGGCGCTCGCGCGGACCGTGAAGTTGTGGCGGCCCCTGCCGACCCTGACGATCCGGGGCGAGTTGCACGCGCTGAAGCCGGCGCCGTCGAGCGCGCATTCGAATGCCGCGCCCGGTGTCGGCGAGTTGAACTCGAACCGAGCCCGCTTGCTCTTCGCCTTCCGTGCGGGAGTCCTGGTCAGGACGGTCTCGGGGCCGGGCGTCCCACCGGGCGGCGGCGCTCGCCCTCCCCGGTCACGATCGAGACGTCGTCGATGTCGAAGGCGTCGCAGGTCTGGCCGTTCGTGCTCGCGCACGTCATGAAGAAGGTGAGCGTCTGCGGAGCCGCGCTGACGTACGGAGCGAGGTCGACGGTTCGCGTCGCGAATCCCGATGGCCGGCGCGGTCGCGCTCGTGATCGCATCGATCTGCATTCCCCGCCAGGCCCACCACGAGGTCAGCGTTCGCGAACGGGGCTTCGTTGAACCGGAGCCGGTACGAGAGCTGAGCGGGTGCCTCCGGGACGAGCACCGTCTGCTCGATCCGGCCGCTGTTGAACACCGGGCTGATGTTCGAGTAGCCGAGGTACCCGAGCCGGCCGAAGGCGATCCCGGTCGCAGCCGGGCCCGTGCAGTTCGTCCCGGAGCCCGCCGAGCAGAAGCGGCCCTGGACGTCGGCGGTCGACCAATTCGAGTTGGTGCAGGAGGAAGGGCTCGCGCACGTCGTCTCCTCGAAGCCGCCGTCGGCGACGCGCTCGGTCTCGGCGGCGACCGCGGACGCACCCGTGAGCGCCAGCGCCAGCAGCACGCCGGCCGCGACGAGCGATGCTCGTGCCTTCATCTCAGATGGCCTCCCTTCGCAGCGGACGGTAGAGCCGAGCCCCGAGACCGTCAAGTTCGGCGCCGGGCGGCGATTAGCCCTCGCCGCAACGGGAAGGGAAGGTTGCGTACGCAATCTTTCTGGAGGCAACGATGAAGGCAGGACGACTGCTCGCGCGGCTCGCAATCGGCGGTCTGTTCATGGGCCACGGACTGCAGAAGTGGAAGGGCTGGTTCGGCGGCCCCGGCTTCGAGGGCACGGTCGGGATGACCGAGAAGCTCGAGATGCGGCCCGCGCGCCAGAACGCGCACCTCGTCGCCGGAACCGAGACGATCGGCGGCGCCATGATCGCGGCGGGCGCGCTCACCCCGTTCGCCTCGGCCGGCCTGATCGCGACGATGATCACCGCCGATCCGCAAGGTCCACCTGGCCAGCGGCCCGTGGAACACGGACGGGGGCTACGAGTTCAACGTCGCGCTGATCGCATCGGCCTGCTCCTGCTCGTCGACGGTGGCCCGGGCCAGCCGTCGGTCGACTCCGCCCTCGGGCTCGAGGAGACCGGACCCGGCTGGGCGGCGTTCGCGTTGGCGGCCGGTGCGATCGGCTCGACCGCAGCGATCGAGGCGGGCAGGCGAGCGGGGTCCGCGGAGCCGGCGACGGCGGAGGCTCAGACCTCCGCCTGAGGCGAGTCGGCCGCCCGCAATCGAGGGGCGTAGTCCCCCTCTTCTGCAAATGCTCGCGCCGGCTCGACGCCGAGTGGCAGACATCGGCGAACCCGTCGCCGATTCCTGCCACTCGATGCCTCCTGGCAGCAATTCGCCGAGCTCCGGCCTAGCCGCGGTGCTCCCGGTAGTGGCGGATCAGCGCGTTCGTCGAGCTGTCGTGCTCGAGCTTCGGCTCCGATAACGGGTCGAGCCTCTCGGCGATCAGGGTGCTCGTCGGGCGGTTGCCCTAGACGGTCTTGTGGGGAACCAGACCGCTCCTCGACGCCCTCCGCCCGAACCGTATCGACGGTCTTGCTCGGAGACGAGGGCCTCGCCCATTGGACGTTCGTCCGTCGACTCTCAGTGTTAGTGTGCGCTCGCTGTCACAACGACTCCCTCGGGGGGAGTGGAGGAGGGTCTCGTTGTCATCTCGTCGCCTCAATCTTGTAGTGGCCCTCGCCGTCGCCGCCTTCTGGGTGGGCACGAGCGAAGCGCAGGCCGCCACGGTCGACAATTTCGGGGACAGCGCAATGCTCGTCGGGCGCACCCGTCGCAGGGGTCTACGTCAAGAGCACCGGAGGCGGGAGCAAGTTCGCTACCTGGAAAGCCCTTGCAGGGCGTCCCAGCATCGCTGGCTACAAGGCAGCGGTCAATTCAGGGACGGTCGAAGTTCACGTTGGGTGCGGAACGGGATCCTCGCCTGGCGCCTGGGCATCGGATCAAAGGTCGAAGACGCGATCCGCCCCAGTGAATCGAGTGCTGAACCTCGTGTGCACCGGAGGAGCCGGCACGCCTAAGACGCCTACTTGCAACTTTGCCCCGACCGCGACAGCGGGTCGCACCACCACCTACAACCCAGTTGGCGTGGCGAATCGGAGCGAATGCACGTACTGGGCCGCGGCCAAGTGGAAGGAAGCCGTGGGAACGTGGAGCCACTGGTGGATCGATTCCTCAGGGCGCGTTGGGAACGCCTACGAGTGGGACACACGAGCTAAGAGTGTTGGCTGGCGCGTGACCGACTACCCGGCGCGACGATCAATCGTGGTGTTCGACCCGAACGTGGCTAGCTCCGGCCCCATCGGGCATGTCGCTTGGGTCGAAGACATGCGGTGGACGTCATCGGGCGCGTTCGAGGTGCGGCTTTCCGAGCAGAACTGGCCTCGCGGTTCAGGCCCCCGCAGCGACCGCTGGGTCCGGCACGTGTCCGGGATGTCGTATATCCAGGCGCCGCCGGCCGCTTAGACACGGACGCAGAGCAGCCAAGAGGCGCCTAGCCGCACGCCGCGCCCGGGCGCACGTGACCTGGCGTCCTCAGGCGCTGCTCAGGAGCACTCTCGGACGCCACGTTCGGTCGGCCCAGCCATTCGCGACAGCCGAGGGCGCCGGCCGGCTAGCCGCGGTGCTCCCGGTAGTGCCGGATCAGCGCGTTCGTCGAGCTGTCGTGCTCGAGCTTCGGCTCGCTCTCCGGGTCGAGCTCGGGAATGATGTTGACCGCGAGCTTCTTCCCCAGCTCCACGCCCCACTGGTCGAAGGAGTCGATCCCCCAGATCGCTCCCTGCGTGAAGACCGAGTGCTCGTAGAGCGCGACGAGCTTGCCGAGGGTGCCGGGGTCGAGCTTCTCCGCGATCAGGGTGCTCGTCGGGCGGTTGCCCTCGAAGGTCTTGTGGGGGACCAGCCGCTCCTCGACGCCCTCGGCGCGGACCTCGTCGGCGGTCTTGCCGAAGGCGAGGGCCTCCGCCTGCGCGAAGACGTTCGCCGCCAAGCAGGTCGTGGTGGTTGCCGAGCGGGTTCAGCGACCGGTTGAAGAAGATCAGGTCGGCCGGGATCAGCCGCGTTCCCTGATGGACCAGCTGGTAGAAGGAATGCTGGCCGTTGGTCCCCGGCTCGCCCCAGAAGATCGGGCCGGTCTCGTAGTCGACCGGGGTGCCGTCGAGGCGGACGTGCTTGCCGTTCGACTCCATCGTCAGCTGCTGCAGGTAGGCGGGGAACCGCTCCAGGTACTGCTCGTAGGGGAAGACGGCGACGGTCTGGGTGCCGAAGAAGTTCGCGTACCAGACGTTCAGCAGGCCCATCAGCGCCGGCAGGTTCTCGCCGAGCGGCGCCTCGCGGAAGTGCTCGTCGATCGAGTGGAAGCCGGCGAGCATCTCGGCGAAGCGGCCGGGGCCGATCGCGAGCATCGTCGTCAGCCCGATGGCGGAGTCCATCGAGTACCGGCCGCCGACCCAGTCCCAGAAGCCGAACATGTTGTCGGTGTCGATGCCGAAGCTGCGGACCTCGTCGGCGTTCGTCGAGAGCGCGACGAAGTGCTTGGCAACCGCGGCCTCGTCTCCGAGCGCGGCCAGGGACCACTCGCGCGCCGAGTGGGCGTTGGTCATCGTCTCGAGCGTCGTGAACGTCTTGGAGGCGACGACGAAGAGCGTCTCGGCCGGATCGAGGTCGAGGGTCTTCTCGACGAAGTCGGTCGCGTCGACGTTGGAGACGAAGCGGATCTCGAGCCCGCGGTCGGAGTAGTGGCGGAGCGCCCGGTGCGCCATCACCGGGCCGAGGTCGGAGCCGCCGATCCCGATGTTGACGACGTTGCGGATCCGCTTGCCGGTGTGGCCCCTCCACTCACCCGCGCGGACCCGCTCGCTGAACTTCGCCATCCGGTCGAGGACCTCGTGGACGTCCTTGACGACGTCGCGGCCGTCGACGATCAGGGAGCGCTCCCGCGGCATCCGCAGCGCCACGTGGAGCACCGCGCGGTCCTCGGTCACGTTGATGTGCTCGCCGGCGAACATCGCGTCGCGGCGCTCGGCGACGCCGGCCTCGGTCGCGAGCTTGGCCAGCAGCAGGATCGTCTCGTCGGTGATCCGGTGCTTGGAGAAGTCGAGTCGCAGGCCGCAGGCCTCGGCGACGAGGCGCTCGCCGCGCTCGGGGTCGGACGCGAAGAGGTCGCGGAGGTGCTGGGCAGCGACCTCGGCGTGGTGCCGCTCGAGCGCCGCCCAGGCGGCGAGCTGCTTCGGATCGCTCGTTGGGAGGTCGGCGGCCATCGGCCGCGAGTCTATTCCCGGAGCGACGGCAGGGCGACCGGGCGGCGTTGGCCGCCCGGCCGCCCTCCGTGGCTCAGCTCAGCGGTCGAGCAGGCAGACGACCAGCGCCGTCAGCTGGCCGGCGCCGGTGTTGCCACCGCTGTCGTTGACCGCGGTGACCTTCCACGAGTCGAACCCGCTGCCCTGATCCGGGAAGCCGTTCCCCATGTCGGAGATGTTCGCCCGCGACTGGATCACGTGGAAGTCACCGGCGAAGTCGTTCGCGTCCAGCGGACCGTTGCCGGCGAACGAGAACCCACCCGTGACCGCAACCCCACCCGCCGGGCAGGTCGCCGTCGCGTTGACGCGCGTCCCGTCGTCAGGCAGCGGTACGTCCTGGAAGAACGAATCGACCTTCACGCCCAGGTTGGCGAGCTTCACCGAGAGCGGAGCGAGCTTCCCGCTCGTCACCGCACCGTCGGCGAGCTTGCCGCCGGTGATGGTGCCGTCGGTGATCGCATCGAGACCGACCGCGCCGGCCTTCAGCTTCTTGCCGGTGACCGCGCCGTTGGCGAGATCGCTGGTCTTCACGGCCTTCGGGGCGATCTGCCTCGACTTGACCGAGTTCTTCCCGAGCGCGGCGTAGGCGGTTCCACCGAGCGCGGCGATCAGCGCCAGGCACGCGACGATCATCGCCGGGCTGGGCATGGACAACTTGACACGACGCATCGTGTCTCCCTTCTCTTGGATATCCCCCGGACCA
The DNA here is from genome assembly GCA_963740845.1 of uncultured Solirubrobacterales bacterium. GTDB lineage: Bacteria > Actinomycetota > Thermoleophilia > Solirubrobacterales > 70-9 > RHKX01. Next base: position 186,471 of record CAVUFM010000009.1, on the reverse strand, counting down.
CGGTCGTCCCGCCTGGGAGTCCCTGCCGGTCCGGAATTGAGCGCGCGAGTCTATCCCGCGGCTCGGCTGACCGAGGTCAGCTCGAGGAGACCGCCCTGCTCTTCTCCTCGATCCGGTCGAGGAGGGATTTCCAGCTGTCGACGAACTTGTCGGCACCCTCGTCCTGGAGCCGCTGCGCGAGCGCCTTCAGGTCGACTCCGGCCGCCTCGAACTCGGCGAGAACGTCGGCGTTGTCGCCGCCGTCGGCCGGGACCGTCCCATCGATCCCGTCCGCCTCGCCGAGGGCGAGCAGGGTGCCCTCGGGCATCGTGTTGACCGAGAGCGGCGCCGCGAAGGCGTCGACGTAGGTCGTCTTCGGGAGGTCGGGGTCCTTCGTCCCGGTCGAGGCGAAGAGGTAACGCTGCGGGAGCGCGCCCTCGTTCTGGAGCCGCAGCCAGCGGTCGGACTCGATCAGGCGCCGGTAGGCGACGTAGCCATCGATGCCGGCGGCGATGCCGAGCCGGTTCTTGAGGTCGTCGCCGACCTCCTCGTTGACCGCGACGTCCCAGCGGCTGATGAAGACCGATGCGACCGAGCCGACCTTCGGATCGAGCCCCTCGGCGACGCGGCGCTCGATCCCTCGCATGTAGGCCTCGGCCTGCGCGAGGTACTGATCGGCGTCGAAGAGCAGCGTGACGTTCACCGGCGTGCCCTTGTAGATCGTCTCCTCGATCGCCTCGAGGCCCTCGGTGGTGCCCGGGATCTTGATGAAGAGGTTCTCGCGCTCGGCCTGCTCGTGGAGCTTCGCCGCCACGGATCGCCGTCGCCTCGGCGTCATGGGCCAGCGTCGGCGAGACCTCGAGCGACGCCCAGCCGTCCACGCCGTTCGTGCGCTTGTGGATGTCGGCGAAGAGGTCGCAGGCGACGCGCAGATCCGCGATCGCCAGCTCGAAGAAGAGGTCCTCGCCGTTCTTGCCCGCCTCGAGCAGCTCGGAGGTCTGCTCGTCGTAGGCGTCGCCCTCGCCGAGCGCCTGGTCGAAGATCGTCGGGTTCGAGGTGAGCCCGGTCAGGTTGAGGTCGCGGACGTAGCCCTCGATCGTGCCGTCGTTGACCGCGTTGCGGGTGATGTAGTCGAGCCAGATGCTCTGGCCGGCGTCGTGAAGCTCCTGAGTCGCGCTCATCGGGTTCCTTTCGGGCAGTTGTCTACTTGGTTGGTTGCAGCTCGGGCAGCCGCCACTGCCACGGTGCGATCAGTTCCTGGGCCTCGGGCGGGCCCCACGATCCCTGCTCGTAGGAGCGCATCTGCGACGGGTGCTCGAGCACGTCGGCGCTGATCGCCCACAGCCGCTCGATGCCCTCGGCGCTGGTGAACAGCGTCCCGTCACCGAGCATCGCGTCGTGGATCAACCGCTCGTAGGCCTCGAGCTGGTTGGCCGTGTTGAACGACTGCTCGTAGTTGAAGGTCATCCGCGCCGGGCCCAGCTCCATCGAGGCGCCGGGCACCTTCGCCTGGAAGTCAGCGGTGATCGAGCCGGGCTCGCCGAGCTCGAAGACGAGCTGGTTGGCGCCCTGGTGCTGGACCTCGTTGGGGAACATCCTCATCGCCGGCTCGCGGAAGTCGAGCGCGACCAGGTGCCGCGACTCGGCCATGGCCTTGCCGGTCCGGAGGTAGAAGGGAACCCCGGCCCAGCGCCAGTTGTCGATCTCGACCTCGATCGCGACGAAGGTCTCCGTGTCGGACTTGGGGTCGACGCCCTCCTCGTCCAGGTAGCCCTCGTACTGACCGCGGACGACCCGCTCCGGGTCGATCATCCGGAACGCCTGCATGACCTTGTTCTTCTCCTCCCGCAGCGCCTTCGCGGTGAGCGCGGCCGGCGGCTCCATCGCGATGAAGCTGAGGAGCTGCAGCAGGTGGGTGACGACCATGTCGCGGAAGGCGCCCGTGCCCTCGTAGAAGCCCGCCCGGGAGCCGATCGTCAGCGTCTCGGGCACGTCGATCTGCACGAACTCGATGTTGGTCCGGTTCCAGAGCGGCTCGTAGAGGCCGTTGGCGAACCGGAGCGCGAGGATGTTCTGGACCGCCTCCTTGCCGAGGAAGTGATCGATTCGGAAGATCTGCGCGTCGTCGAACTGGGCGTGGAGCGTCTCGTTCAGCTCGACGGCGGAGTTGTGGTCGTGGCCGAACGGCTTCTCGAGGACGACCCTGGCCTCCGGGCCCGCGAGCCCGATCTCGCCGAGCATCGTGACGATGCTGCCGAAGGCGTTCGGGCGGCACCGCGAGGTAGTGGAGCAAACGCACCCCCTCCCCGCCGATCTCGTCGCGGGCCGCATCGACGGCCGCCTCCGAGCGCATCGGGGCCGGCGCTCGTCGGGACGTAGGAGATCTTGTCGGCGAAGGCATCGAAGGCCTCCTCGGTGACCTCGAGGCGCGAGAACTCCTTCAGCGCGTCGCGGACGTGATCGCGGAAGCCGTTCTCGTCCGGGTAGTCGGTGCTCGCGTCGCCGACGATCCGGTAGTTCTCGGGCAGCAGGCCGGCCTGATCGAGATGGAAGAACCCCGGCAGGAGCTTGCGCGCGGCGAGGTCCCCGGAGGCGCCGAAGAGGACGATCACGTGATCGTCGGGACGCTTCCCCGCGGCAACCGTCCGCGGCGCCGGCGCTGGGCATGCTGGTCGTCTGGGTGGCCGTCACTTGCCCTCGGCCGGCTTCTCGTCGTGGCCGCCGAACTGCTTGCGCATCGCGGAGAGCAGCTTGTTGGCGAACTCGTCCTCGTTGCGCGAGGCGAACCGCTCGTAGAGCGCGGTCGTCAGCACCGGGGCCGGGACGCCCTCGTCGATCGCCGCGTGGACCGTCCAGCGGCCCTCGCCCGAATCGGAGACGCGGCCGCTGAAGCCCTCGAGGGTCGGCGACTCGGCCAGCGCCGATGCCGTCAGGTCGAGCAGCCAGGAGGCGATCACCGAGCCGCGGCGCCAGACCTCGGCGACCTCGGCGGTGTCGATGTCGTAGGGGTAGTACTCGGGGTGCTGGACCGGCGCGGTCTCGGCGTCGATCTCGTGCTGACGGGTGCCGATGTCGGCGTTGGCGATCACGTTCAGGCCCTCGGCGTAGGCGGCCATGACGCCGTACTCGATGCCGTTGTGGACCATCTTCACGAAGTGGCCGGCCCCGGTCGGCCCGCAGTGCAGATAGCCGTTCTCGGCAGCGGACGGCTCACCGTCGCGGCCCGGCGTGCGCTCGGCGGCGTCGACGCCGGGGGCGATCGTCTTGAAGATCGGCTCGATCCGGGCGAAGGCGTCGTCGGGTCCGCCGATCATCAGGCAGAAGCCCCGCTCGAGGCCGAAGACCCCGCCGCTGGTGCCGACGTCGAGGTAGTCGATGCCGCTCGGCTCGAGTGCCTTGGCGCGGTCGATGTCGTCGCGGTAGTAGGAGTTGCCGCCGTCGATGATCGCGTCGCCGCTCTCCATCAGCGCGGACAGCTCGTCGAGCGTGTCGCCGACGTAGCCCGCGGGGACCATGATCCACGCGGTCCGCGGCACCTCGAGCTTGCTCACGAAGTCCTGCGAGCGAGTCGGCTCCGGTCGCCCCCTCCCCCGCCAGCTCCTGCGACCGCGTCGGCGTTGACGTCGTAGACGACGCAGGTGTGCCCGTCGCGCATCAGGCGGCGCACCAGGTTGGCGCCCATCCGGCCGAGTCCGATCATCCCGAGCTGCAAAGTGCGACCTCCTCAGAGCGCTTCTAGCGGTGTGGGGCTGAGCTTCTCACAGGCGGGCGCAGCCGTGGGGTGGGGCGCCCCCATGAGCGGGCGCGTCCATGGGGTGGGGCGCCCAGGCCTTCCCCGCGGGGCGGCGGACTTGGCAGGGTGCCGGCGGGTGCGTGAACGCGGGTCCGTTAGTGCCTGGTCGCCCCACCCCATGGCCGTGCCCGCTCTTCAGCGCCTTGTCTTGCGGTCTCGCTTTGGCGGGAGGGGGATGAACGGGCTCGTCCGCTCCACGTACTCGGCGTACCCGGGGCGACGGCGCGAGATCGTCTTCTCCGTCAGGGCTACTCCCGAGACCTTCAGTAGGAACGTCGTCATCACCAATGGGCCGATCGCCGTCCACCAGGCTGAGCCTGATTCCAGTGCGATCAGGAACGTGCCCCACCAGAAGGTTGCGTCGCCGAAGTAGTTCGGGTGGCGCGAGTAACGCCAGATGCCGCGGTCCATCACGCGGCCGGAGGAGTCGGGCTCGGCGAGGAACCGGGAGAGCTGGAAGTCGGCGGTGGCCTCGCACGCGAGCCCGATCAGGCAGACGAGAGCGCCGATTACGGCGAGCGCGCCGATCGATGCCGGGGTGCCGTCGGTCGCGGCGACCTGCACCGGCGCCGAGACGATCCAGGCGATCGCCGCCTGCAGGACGAAGACGGTGACGAGGCTGCGGAGCCGCGAACGCGCTGCCCTGCTTCTCGCGCATCCGCTGGTAGCGGCGGTCCTCGCCGTCGTGGCGGCATCGCGATGTAGCCGGCGAGCCGGAGGCCCCAGAGCGTGATCAGGACGGCGATGAGCAGGCTGCGATCGCCGGCATCCGGCCCCGACGACGAGCGCGGTCCACGCGATCGCGACGAAGCAGAGGCCCCAGGAGATGTCGGCGAGCGAGGCGTCCTCGGCCCTGAGGCTGATCAGCCAGGTGACGACCATGACCGCCAGCGAAGCGGCGAGGGTGAGGAGCTGCACCTCGAGATCGAGCACGTCCCTAGATTCCCGCCGCGATCACTTGCCCCCGCGCAGGCGGACGTCGACCTCGCCGGAGGTGGCGCGGTTGCCGAGCAGGTCGATGAACGTCGCCGCAAGCACGGCATCGACCCGGTCGCCCCGCTTCAGCGCCTTGCTCACCTTGCGCCCGGCCCGGCGGTCCTTCGGCATCAACCGCAGCTTCGCCGAGCCGCCGGCCACCAGCGTGGTCTGCCTGCTCTCGACCGGGAAGCGTCGCTTCCCCGCCCGCACGTACCCGGTGGCCCGGACCCGCGCGAGCTCCCCGGCCCGCACGGTAACGACGAGCGTGAGCTTGCGCCCCCGCTGCCGCTGCACGTTCCGCGCCGCGACGTTGGCCCCCTGGATGACCTTGTCGACGGTGAAGGAACGCTCGGCCGGTGTCGCCTCGACGTTCCCGGCTGAGTCGGTCGCCCGGACCGCGAAGACGTGATCGCCCTGGGAGAGCGTGGAGGTGGTGAACGGACTCGAGCACGGTTCGTAGGGGGCATCGTCGACGCGGCAGGCGAAGGTCGCTCCCGAATCGTCGGCGCGGAAGGCGAAGGTGACCCGGCCGGACTTCACCGCCGCGGCGGGCCCGGACTCGATCGTCGTCCGCGGCGGCGTCCCGTCGCGCTCGTCGGCGCCGATGTCGGGCAGGGGCCCCTGGACACGCGGAGCGCCGTCGAGATCGCGATCGCCCATCGAGGTGCCGACGGAGCCGGCGTCGATGGTCGGCGAGCCGATGACCTCCTCGAAGTTGCCCGAGTCGGGGTCGACGAGCGCGGGCTCGCTCACCTGGTTGGCGTTCTGGGAGGCAGGCGTGACGGTCGTCGTCCCCGCTCCGGCCGTGGTCACGTCCTCGAAGTTCGAGGTGGTCAGCGTCAGGAGGGCCGACGAGCCGGCGTCGGCGGTGGCTTCGATGTCGGCCCCATCGCCGGAGGCGATCACGTTGCGCGCGTCGATCGCGGCGGTGCCACCGCCGGTCGCCGCCAGCTCGATCCCGGTCCCGCCCGGAGCCGATGCCCAGGCGGTGACGTTGCGCATGACCGCGTTCCGCGTGCCCGCCCCGCTCTGGCCCACCACCACGGCGCTGCCGGCGCTCGAGGCGGGGCCGCTCCAGCAGACGCTGTCGCGGATCAGGGAGACGCCGGCGCCGGTGACTCCGAGCTCGCAGGCGGCCGCGCCGTCGCTCTCGGCGGTCACGCGGTCAACCGTGCCGCGAAGCAGGCGGACGGCGGGATCCCCGGCCAGCTGGACCAGCGTCAGGTCGTGGAGCTCCGCGCCCGAGGCGTCGACGGCGATCGCGGCCTCGCCCGGGGTCGTCGCAACGATCGTCGGGACCGCCGAGGGGGCGCCGCCGACCGAGATGCCGTCGTCGATCACGAGACCGCCGGTGACGAGGTAGGTGCCGGTTCCGACGACGACCTCGTCGCCCGCCGTCACCGTCGCGTCCTCGACGGCGTCGTCGAGGCTGCAGGGATTCGCCTGCGGGCAGCTCGCCGCGGGGCCGGTTCCCCCGGGCGCGGCGTAGCGGGTGGCGGCATCCGCCTCGGCGCCAAGGGCCAGGGACGCGAAGGTCGGCCGCAAGCGCGCAGGCGCAAGCGCGGAGTCGACCTCTGCCCAGGTGCCCGCTCACCCATTCGAGGCTAGCGGCCCGGGTGGCCGCGGAACGCCGGTCAGTCCGAGGAGGCGGCGGTGATGGACTCGGCGATTCGCTTCGCCTCGCCCGGATCGAGACCGGCGTTCGCAGCGATCCAGCAGGCGATGGGAGCGGCGCGGCGCTCCGAGGAGTGGGCGGCGACGCTTGCGAGGTCGAGCAGGGCGTCGACGTCGGCCTGCGATGGCGCGTCGACGCCCGCGGCGGTTGCGAAGGCCTCGATCCATTCCTCCGCAGTCGGGTTGGGATCCGGAGCCATCAGCCCTCCCGCTGGATCATCACCGAGGTGGCCTTGACGGTCGCGACCGCGTCGATGCCCTCGACCAGCCCGAGCTCCTCGACCGCGTCGCGGGTGATCGCGGCGGTGATCCGGTGCGGGCCGGCCTCGATCTCGACCAGCGCCATGACCCCGTCGGCCTCGACGGAGACGACCTTGCCGGCGAACCGGTTGCGGGCGGAGAAGGTGTCGCCGGTGCGGTGGCGCTCGGGCTTCGCCCGGAGCCGCTCGACCTCCGAGACCGCGACGCGGCGGCGGTCGCTCTCGTCGCGGGTCGTCTCGAGCTTCCCGGATGCGTCCCAGCGGCGCAGCGTGTCGACGCTGACGCCCAGCTGCTTGGCCGCCTCTCCCAGGCTCAGATCGTCGGGCATGGCCTCACCATGACACAGCGGCGGGAGCTCGGTCGCTCAGCCGCCGATCGCGCTCATCGAGCGCGGCGGGGGCACGAACCCCGGCTCGCCGACCCGGTGCTTCAGCTCCTTGCGCCAGACGGCGTCGCGGATCAGCGTCCCGAGCTCGTCGTCGCTCGGCGCCCGCCCGCATCGGCTCGCGCAGGTCGGTCTCGTTCACCGAGAAGAGGCAGGTGCGGAGCTTGCCCTCGGCGGTCAGCCGGAGGCGGTTGCAGTCGGAGCAGAACGGCTCGCTCACCGGGTTGATGAAGCCGATCTCGCCCTGTCCGTCGGCGAAGTCGTAGACCCGCGCGGTCGCGGAGGGCTCGCGCGCGCGCTCGACGAGCGGATGCTCGCGTTCGATCAGCTCGCGGATCTCGGCGCCGGTGAGGACGGAGTCCTCGGTCCAGGCGCGATCGGCGTCCAGCGGCATGAACTCGATGAATCGCACCTGGTAGCCGGTGGTGCGAGCCATCTCGACGAAGCCGCCGACCTCCCGCTCGGTGAAGTCGCGCATCGCGACGGCGTTGACCTTGATCGGCCACACCCGCTCGTGGGCCGCGATCGCCTCGAGCCCGCGGAGCACCTGCGGCAGGGCGTCGCGGCGGGTGATCTCGAAGAAGCGGTCGCGGGCGAGCGAGTCGATCGAGACGTTGACGCGATCGACGCCGGCGGCGACGAGGGCCTCGGCATCGCGTTCGAGGAGGTAGCCGTTGGTGGTGACGGAGAGGTCCTCGATGCCCTCGATCGCGGCGAGCATCCCGACCAGCTTCGGGAAGTCGCGCCGGACCAGCGGCTCGCCGCCGGTCAGCCGGACGTCCTCGATGCCGAGGCCGACGAAGAGGCTCACGAGCCGCTCGATCTCCTCGAACGAGAGAACCTGGTCGCGCTCGAGCCACGGGAGCCCGTCGGCGGGCATGCAGTACTGGCAGCGGAAGTTGCAGCGGTCGGTGACGGAGACCCTGAGGTCGCTGATCGCTCGCCCGTGGGCGTCCTGCAGCGTGGGGACCATCGTGCTCACGCCTTCCATGATGGCGCTTCGGGGCGCCGGCTCTCCGTCGGGCGGCTAGCCGCGGCGCCGGAGGAGGCGCAGCGGCGCCAGGGAGAGGATCGAGCGGTGGCCCATCTTGTCCCGGTCCTCGCGGTCGAAGGCCTGCGCATATCGGGCGGCCTTCTCCTCGGAGTCGTAGGTGCGGGAGCCGCCCTCGGTGCAGTCGCGGTCGCATTCCCAGCGCATCGTCGAGCCCTCCGCCCAGAACCTCGGGCGGTGGCCGAAGACGGTGCAGTGCAGCGGCATCGCCTCAGCCCCCCGGGATCCGCGCCGGCGCGTATCGGCCCCGGCCGGCGCGACGGATCGCGCCCTCGGCCACGGCCTCTCTCAGTGCAGCCTGGAACCGGCCGGGGCCCCAGCGGCGAGCTCCCACCTCCAGCGACAGCTCGCGAGCGGTGATGCCGTCGCCGTGCCGCGCGACCGCGGCGACGATGCGGTCGACCTCGGTGTCCGTCCACTCAGGGCGCTGCTGCGCGGGAAAGCCGAAGAACGGCGAGTAGGACGCCGAGCCAGGGCCCGGTCGGAAGCGGCGAGCTCCGGCGCGTTCGCGCTGCTGGCGACGGCGCCAGCGCTCCTCCGCCTGCGCGCGGGTCTCGTCGGCCTCGCTCGCGCCCTCGGTCGCCCTCGCCTCCCCCCTCCTCCGCGTCCCTCGCGGTGAGCGGCAGGGCGATGTCCTCGAGCGGCTTCTTCTCCGCTCGCACCCCCAGAAACAGCTCCATGATCCCGCCGAAGGCCATCACCGCGGCGCCGATCAGGTAGCCGAGCGCGACCTGGCTCGGGTCGTTGGTCTCGGCGAGCCGCTGGAACACGAGCGGTCCGGAGATGCCTCCGATCGCGGTCCCGATCGCGTAGAAGAACGCGATCGCGAGCGCCCGCACCTCCATCGGGAAGATCTCGCTCACGGTCAGGTAGGCGGAGCTCGCTCCGGCCGAGGCGAAGAAGAACGTCGCGCCGAGCGCGAGCGTCAGGCCCCAATCGCTGAACGCCGGGTCCTGGAACGTGCCGCTGTTGAAGATCGCCGCGACCCCGACGAGCATCACCGCCGAGATCAGGTAGGTGCCCGCGATCATCGGGCGCCGGCCGACGGTGTCGAAGAGCCGCCCGAGCAGGAGCGGGCCGAGGAAGTTGCCGGCGGCGAAGACCGCGTAGAAGAGCCCGACCTTGTTGGCGCCGACGCCGAGGTAGGTCGTCAGGGTGAGCCCGAGCGTGAAGGTGACGGCGTTGTAGAGGAACGCCTGGCCGACGAACAGCGACAGTCCGAGGGTCGAGCGCTTCGGATAGAGCTTGAAGGCGGTCCGCGCGATCTCGCTGAACGGGATGCTCTTGCGCTGGCGGACGACGATCGGGTCGTCGGTGACCTCCGGGAGCTTCTCGCCGGTCTCCTCCTCGATCCCGGACTCGATCCCGTCGACGATCCGCTCGGCCTCCTCCTCGCGGCCGTGGATGAAGAGCCAGCGCGGGCTCTCCGGGACATTGCGGCGGACGAGCAGGATCCCGAGGCCCAGGACCGCACCCATCGCAGAAGGAGACGCGCCAGCCGACGTCGATCGCGAAGAGCGAGCCGTTCAGGAAGATGAGCGAGAGCAGCGCGCCCCCGACCGCTCCCAGCCAGAAGGACCCGTTGATGATCAGGTCGACCCGGCCGCGGGCTCGCGCCGGGATCAGCTCGTCGATGGCGGAGTTGATCGCGGCGTACTCGCCGCCGATGCCGGCCCCGGTGAAGAAGCGCGCGACGAGGAAGAACCAGGGGGCGAAGGAGAAGGCGGTCGCGACGGTGGCGACGAGGTAGAGCAGCAGCGTGATGAGGAAGAGCTTCTTGCGCCCGAATCTGTCGGTGAGCTGCCCGAAGAAGAGCGCTCCCAGACAGGCGCCGGTGACGTAGATCGCGGCCGCCAGCGAGATGTCGGAGTCGGTGAGCGCCACGCCGCTGTTGGGATCGGTCAGCGTCGGCGCGAGGAAGCCGATGATCGTCACCTCGAGCCCGTCGAGGATCCACACGGCTCCCAGCCCGATCACGACGGTCCAGTGGAACTTCGACCACGGAAGCCGGTCGAGGCGGGTCGGAATCCGCGTCTCGATCTCGCCCGTCTGCACTCCGTCGCTCATTCGACCCTCCCAAGTCGTCGCCCTCTGTCTCCTCACGAGGCTTTGCCCGCCAAGCGCGGGCCTCAATCGTCGACTGGACGGCCGTCTGATCTGGGTACGCTGCCGGGCGGGCGGGCGGCTAGCTCAGGCAGTTCGCCCGACGCGGGTCGGGCGGGAAGGGGAGGTCGGCCACCACGGCCGTCTCGAGGTAGTCGTTCTCCAGCGGGGAGCCGGAGCCGGGAGCGAGGGCGGCGCCCGTCGCCCTGAGCTGCGCCGCGCGATCCGTCCTTCGTCACCCAGGGAGCGAGGCCGAGGAACTCGCGCTTCTTCCCCGCGTAGACGCCGTAGGCGGCCGGGTCCTCGGCCTGCAGCTGGGAGTCGCCGATGTAGGCGCAGCGCTTGGCCCCCGCTTCGGGCCCTTCAGGCCGCGCTGGGTGATCGACGTCTGCCCGTCGAACTCCAGGTCGGCGAGGTTGCCGACCATGAACGGGGTCACGTTGTAGTCGAAGTCGACGGTGGGATCGGCGACCGCGCGCCAGCTCGAACCCATCCACTCGAGCGGCTGCCAGAACGGCTCCTGCGACGCCCAGCGCCCGGGGTTCGCCTCGTCCTGCATGACGAGGTTGGCTCCCAGCTTGTCCATGCAGAGCATGTAGTACTTCGCGGTGTCCGAGCACGGGTCGAGGCCGGGCTCGAGCGGCTCGCCGAAGGCCGAGAGGTTGCCGACGTAACGGAAGGCCGGGAGGCTGGTCGCGATCGACATCCTCGCCTTGCTGCCGGGGATCTTGTAGGGCTTGATGTTCTGGACCGCGTCGGGGCCGGTCGACGGGCCCGGGGTGAGCGAGAGCAGGTTCTCGATCTCGGTCAGCGGCACCTTCTTGTTCGAGTAGACGACGTTGCGCAGCGGCGCCGGCCCGTCCTTGGTGACGTCCTCGGGAGCCCAGACGAACGCCTCGTTGTAGATCTCGGGGGAGGTCGCGACGTAGGCGCTGCGGGCGGCGACGTCGGGGTCGGAGAAGGCGGCGATCTCGGTCGGGTCGATCGACTCGCGGAACTCGGCCTGGTTGTTCGAGCCGATCATGTAGACGCCGTAGCGCTTCGCGAGATCGGAGAACGTCTGCATCCAGCCGCGCCCGAACGTGTCGGTGCCGGCGAGGAAGGTCTGCGCGAACGGGGTTGCGCCGCCGAAGCGCGACGCGTAGGCCGCCTCCTGGGAGGCGTAGTCGCCGTCGAGGGAGAACAGCGCCGAGACGATCCCGCAGGGAGCGGGCTGGCCCGCGCAGCCGGGGATGTTCGCCGGGTCGGCGAAGAGCCCGCGGGTGCCGGCCGCGCGGCTGCCGGTGGCGAGGGTCATCACGCCGACGTCCTCGTTGAGCGCGACGACGTTGGGGCGGTCGTCGGCCAGGTTCGGCTCGACGTAGGTGCGGATCAGGCACTCGATCTTGGTCCGGAAGTCGCGGTAGGTGGCGACGTTGGCGATGTCCTGCTTGAACTGCAGAGCGAAGACGCGCGGGCCGCTGTCGTCACGGTGGAAGCTCTCGATCGCCGGCTGCGAGTTGCTCGCGGCGACCGACCGGCACGTCTTCTTCGACGGCGCCTTCGCGAGCTTCGGCGGCTTCGGCGACGCCTTGACCGCGACGCGGCTCGCCATCACCGGGTCGTCGGAGATGATCCCGTCGACGCCGGCGAGGGTCGCGTCGCGGACCTCCTGCGGGGTGTCGAGCGTGTAGGGCACGACCTGCAGGCCGAGCGCGTGTGCCCGCTGGATCGTCTCCGCCTTCACCGGCCACGCCGGCGAGACGATGTCGGCGCCCGCGCCCTGGGCGACGGACGGCGAGACGTCGGTGATCGCGGCGATTGCGAGGTAGGCGAACTTCGAATCGGCGAAGTAGGGGTCGTCCTGGAAGGGGTCGAGGTTGGGCGGGGAGAAGCTCTGGACGATCAGGTCGTCGGCCGGGAAGGCGCTGTCCTTGACCTGGAACGCGACGCGGCGCTGGAAGTCACCGTTCGCGTCGTAGTCGGGGTTGGTGGCGTAGTTGTTGACCTCGAGGTTCACCGTCACCCCGAACTTCTTCGCCAGCCGGAGCGCTTCGGCGAGGGTCGGGACGTGAGTGCGGCGCTCGTCCTTGGGCCCGAGCTGCCGCGTGGTCTCCTCCTCGCGGATGTCGGTGCCGACGATGTCGATCTCGCACCCCTTGCGGATCTCGGCGACCGTCTTCGAGTTGACGAGGCCGGTGCAGTCGGTCGTCCGCTCGAGGTCGGAGTCGTGCATGAGGATCACGCGGCCGTCGGAGGTGACGCGCGTGTCCATCTCGAGCACGAAGCCGCGCTTCGCCGCCTGCCGGAGCGCCGGCATCGACTCCTCCGGGTAGAGCGGCTTCTGCTTGCCCTTGACCGTCGTAAGCGGGCCGCCGCGGTGGGCGTGGATGTAAGGGGAGCCGATCGCGGCGGGCGCGAGCGCGGCGAGCGCGCAGCTCGCCGTCACGATCGCCGTCAGCGCCCTCCCCAGTCGCGCGTCCGGTGCCCTTTCACTCCTCGATCCGGTCATCGGAGCGAGTCTATTCGCAGTCGTCGGATGAGATGACCGGTGGGTAGCTTGCTTGCGATGAGCGTCGTCCTCGTCTCGCTCGCCGTCATCCTGCTTCTCGCCGCAGCCGGGGTCCAGCTCGCCCTGCCGCGGATCGCGGAGCGCCGGATCGGCGCGCGCCTGATGGAGGGGGGCGGCGCGGCCACCGTCCAGGTGCGGGCGATTCCGGCGACCCGGCTGCTCCGCAACCGCGGCGACCTGATCGAGGTTCGTGGCCACGGCCTCGAGGTCGGGCTCTCCCATCCGGAGGGAGGTGGTCCCGGCCTGACGGCGCTCGACGGCTTCGACACGGTGGACATCGAGCTGGTCGACTTCCGCACCGGCCCCTTCGCGGTCGCCGCCTTCGTACTCGAGCGCTCCGGCGGCGGCTCCTACGCGATGGGGGTGAGGGCGCAGACGACCCCGGCGGAGCTCGCGACCCTGGGAGCCGAGAGCTTCGCCTCGTTCCCCGGCGGCACGCTGATCGGAAGCGTCGCGGGAGCGACGCCGCTCGGCTCCCGGCGCATCGCGGTGTCGCTGCAGATCGAGCTGATCAGCGAGCCCGACGGCCTCCGGGTCGGCGCGGGCGGCGGCTCGATCGCCGGCTATCCCGCGGGTCCGCTCGCAACGACGATCGCCGCAGCCGTCGCCAGGCGGCTCGAGATCGTGCCCTGAGCGGGTCATCTCGTGCATCCCCCGACGGGGGCGGGCAACTCTCGGGACCCGGACGTGTTCGATGGAGCGATGAGCAATCGCACACTTCTCGGAGCTGTCGCGCTCGCGGCCCTCGCTCTCCTCTCCATTCTCACCGCAACCAGCGCGACCGCCGCAGGCATCCGCGGCATCGACGTCTCCCGCTTCCAGGGCCACATCGCCTGGAAGCAGGTCGGCCTGACCAGGACGAAGTTCGCCTTCCTGCAGGCGAGCCGCGGCAGCGGCGACGACTGCCTCGTGGTCCCCGAGGAGTGCGGCGTCGACCCCACCTACCTGCGCAACTACAAGGCGGCCCGCGCCCAGGGGATCCGCGTCGGCGCCTACCACCGCGCGTTCGCCTCCGACCCTGGCACCGAGATCACCGGCGTCGAGGGAGCCAAGCTCGACGCCCGCGAGGAGGCGAACCTCTTCGTCAGACACGGTCGGCCAGCTTCGCGGCAAGGACCTCCTCCCGGCGCTCGACCTCGAGACGCCCTTCAAGGGCCTCGACGAGCTCGAGCTGCAGGCCTGGGTCAAGGCCTGGCTCGCGCGGGTCGAGAGCCGGCTCGGGGTCAAACCGATCATCTACACGAACAACTCGAGCTGGCAGGCGACCGGTGACACCACCTCCTTCGCGCTCGAGGGGCACCCGCTATGGGTGGCGAACTTCGACGTCCCCTCCCCCCTGGTCCCGGCGCTGAACTGGGCCGGTGAGGGCTGGACGATCTGGCAGTACACGAGCTCCGGGCGAGTCCGGGGGATCGATCGGCTCGGTCGACCGGAACCGCCTCGCGAAGGGCTTCGGGAAGATCTCGGCCCGCTAGGCCGTCCGCCGGAGCGGCGGGCATGTGCCAGTCTGCGCGGATGGAAGCAAGCGGAGAGTCGATCACTGCTGAGGGGTTGGAGGAGCTGCGCGAGGAGCTCGAGGAGCTCGAGGGTCCGGCGCGCCTGAAGATGGCTGCGCGGATCAAGGTCGCCCGCGAGATGGGCGACCTCAAGGAGAACGCCGACTACCACATCGCCAAGGAAGACCAGGGACACCTGGAGACGAAGATCAAGCGGCTGCGGATGCGCCTTCGCGATGCGGTCGTGGTCGAGGTCGATGACGGCGGCAACGTCTTCGCGTTCGGCCGGAGCGCCGAGATCACCGATGTCGAGGCCGGCGTGACCCGCACCTGGACGCTGGTGGGGCCGACCGAGGCCGACATGTCCGAGGGCCGGATGTCGGCCGAGTCACCCGTCGGTCGAGCGCTGCGCGACGCGGCGGTCGGCAGTGAGGTCGTGGTCGAGACCCCGAAGGGCAGCAAGACCTACAAGGTGGAGCGGCTCGCGGACTAGACCAGAGGCGCCGTGGGGCCCGGGGGTCAGTTGCCCTCGGCCGCGCCGATCATCTCGGTGAAGGCCACGGGCGGTGCGTCGACGCCGTTGCCGTAGACGAAGAGGGCGTTGCCCTCGCGCTGCTGGCCCTCCCCGGTGCCGAGCTTGTCGTCGGCCGTCCGTCGCGTCCTCGGCGCTCTCGTAGAAGAGGACGAAGCCGGTCTTCGAGACGTCGTCGGGGCTGAAGGGCTCGAGGCCGTTTCCACCGACCTGGACGGCGTTCTTGAAGCCGCTGTCGGAACCAACGGCGAAATCGACGTCGACGAGCGAGGGCAGGGAGCTCGTGCCGGGCTCGGCATCGGCAACCTCGTACTGAGCGTCGGTGAGGTTCTTCGAGACCAGCTCCTTGTCGAGCGTGATGTCCTCGTCGTCCTCGTCGCTGCCGCAGGCGACCAGTCCCCCCAGCAGCAGGCCGAGGGCGAGCACGGCCGCGAGGAGCCTCACCGGCTCCCATCGGGGCGCTCCTCCAGCTCGCTTCCTCACCTCGAGGGCGAGGCTATCCGATGACGCGGGCCTCGTATCCTCGATCGCCATGGCGACCCAGCCCGTCGGGGCACATGTGCAGGGAGTCGACCCGCTCGCCGAGGCCGCCGAGGTGGGCGCCGAGCGGATCCAGCTGTTCCTGTCCAACCCGCAGGGCTGGGAGAAGCCCCCTCCTCGCGACGACGCCGAGGAGCTGAAGGCGTCGCCGGTCGGGATCTACGTTCACGCCCCTTACCTGATCAACGTCTGCTCGCCGAAGCCGAACATCCGCTACGGCGCCCGGAAGATCCTCCAGCAGACCTGCGACGCGGCGGCCGCGATCGGCGCGCTCGCGGTGATCGTCCATCCGGGCCACGCCGAGGACGGGATCGAGGAGGGCTTCGGCCGCTGGCCGCGCACGCTGGAGATGCTCGAGTCGGAGGTGCCGGTCTACCTCGAGAACACCGCGGGCGGCGACAACGCCGTCGCGCGTCGCTTCGACGCCCTGGCGAAGCTGTGGGAGGCGGCCACCGGCGCGAAGAGCGACGTCCCGCTCGGCTTCTGCTTCGACACCTGCCACGCCCACGCCGCCGGCGAGGAGCTGACCGACGCCGTCGAACGCGCGAAGGCGATCACCGGCGGCATCGACCTGATGCACGTCAACGACTCCCGCGACCCCCCGGGCACCGGAGCCGACCGCCACGCCACGATCGGCGAGGGCCACATCGACCTCGACGTGCTTGCCCACATGGTTCGCGCCGCCGAGGCGCCCGCGATCGTCGAGACGCCGCGTGACCCGGTCTCGAAGCTCAAAGCCGACGTGGATTTCGTCCGCGCCGCGCTCGCGCCTAGACCTGGCCCGGCATGAAGCCGAGGCGGGCAAGCGGCTCGACGAGCTCTCGCTCCTCGTAGGAGAGGTGTGAGAGCAGCGCGTCGGTGAGCGCGTCGAGCACCGTCTGGAGCGGCTCGAAGTCGCCGGGCTTCTCGATGTGGTGGACCAGCGTGCGGTCGACGGCCTCGATGGCCACATGGATCGCGTGGTGCTCCTCGGTGAGCCGGTCGATCACCGGCTCGAGGGCGGGATCGGAGCGCTGCAGGTGCGGGAACACCGAGACGTCCTCGAGATTGTGGTGCTGGGTGACGGCGAAGCAATAGCGCGAGCAGAAGGCGCCGAGCGTCCAGTCGTTCTGCTTCATGGCCATGTTGTTCAGGGCGCTGCGGGCTTCGCCCGCGGTGCGCTCGCCGTCGCGGACCTGCTCGAGGAGGGTGCGGAGCTGCTCGAGCTCGGCGCGCAGGTGGTCGTGGACGTCGATCAGGTGCTTTCCGACCTCTCTGCCGCGCTCGCTGTAGACGACGTCGGGCCCCGACTCGGGCCGATGCGGCCGCGCCGCCTCGTCCCAGGGCATCTCGGGCCGGAGGCGCTCACCGTTGTCCGGCGTCGGCTCGATCCCAAGGCGCTCGTACTCGCCGGTGGTGTCGGGCTGGGCTGCGATGCGTTGAGCGTAGGGACCGTGTCCACCCCCGCTCCAGGCTGCGTGTCCACTCGGCGCCGACCCCTAAAGCCCCGCCACCTCCTACCGATAGGAGACCGGGGGGAGGACGGATCCTCAACATGGCTCAGGGACAACTCGCAGCAAATGCCGCAGCGGCATCCAGTGACTTCAGCTTCAGGACGGGGAGGCGAGCCCCATCGCGAATTCCCGCCCGATCAGGTGGAGCGTTCCAGCGGTGCTGCTGACGATCGGATGGCTCGCCACCGCGCTCTACGCCTGGTACGTCGCTACCGACCCGCCGGAGAAAGTCGCGAGGTTCTTCGACCTCTTCGTCTACTTCGTGCCTTTGCTGATGGCGTCGGCCGCGTGCGCCTCCCGCGCCAAGCGGAGCCCGGAGGTGCGGGGTATCTGGGCGGCATTCGCGCTCGGCCTGCTCCTCTGGCTGGCCGGGGACGTCTACTGGACCGTGATGCTCGAGAATCAGGGGAAGGTCTCCTATCCCTCGCTTGCTGACGCCGGCTACCTGCTCGCCCTTCCCGTGCCTCTTCGCGGGCGTCGCGCTCATCGCGAGGTACCGCATCGGACGTTTCAGCAGCGCGGCCTGGCTCGATGGTGGGATCGCCGCACTCGCCTTCGCCTGTCTGGGAGCCGCGCTGCTTGCGCCCGCCCTAGTCGGGCTCACCGCCGGCAACCCGGCCGTCGTCGCCACGAACCTCTCCTACCCAGCCGGTGACCTGATCCTGCTGGCGTTCCTCGTCGGCGTGCTCACCGTCGGCGGCACGAGCGCCTCGGGGAGCCTGCTCTTCGTGACCGCAGGCCTGGTCGTTTGGGGCGGGACCGACGCGACCTACCTCTATCTGACGGCGACGGACTCCTACGCCGGGGGCTGGATCGACCTCCTCTGGCTCGTGGGAGCCCTGACGATCGCGACCGGTGCGGCGATGTCTCCGCGCTCAGCTGCCTGGGACGTCGGAAGAGCTATCAGCCGTCGCTGCATCATCCCGATGGCCGCGGCCCTGACCTTGCGTAGCGGTGCTGATCGTCGACCACTTCGAACGGCTGCCGCTGGAATCGATCGTCCTCGGCGGCGCGACCCTGATCGCGGTGGCCGCGCGACTGATCGTCAGCTCCGGCGAGAACCGGCGGCTCGTCGAAACGCTCGGCCACGACTCGATCACCGATCCCCTGACCGGCCTCGGAAACCGCCGACGACTCTTCGACGACCTCGACCGGGTCATGAGCGGCGACTCGCGGAACTGCTACCTGGCGCTCTTCGACCTCGACGGCTTCAAGGGCTACAACGACGCCTTCGGGCACTCCCTCGGAGATGCGCTCCTGCGGAACCTCGGCCATCGGCTGAACCGAGAGGCCGAGACGATCGGCTGCGCCTACCGCCTCGGTGGCGACGAGTTCTGCGTCCTGATCGAGGGCATGAGCGGGAACACCGCTCCCGCACTCGACCGGCTGCGAGGCGCGCTGAGCGAGTCCGGCGAGAGCTTCGAGATCGGAGCCTCCTTCGGGCTCGTCGACCTGCACGAGACCGATGGGGTCAACGAGGCGCTGCGGCTCGCCGACCAGCGGATGTACGCCGAGAAGGGAAGCCGCGCCCGGCGGAACGAGCTGCGGGAGGCCCACGACGTCCTCCTCAGCGTTCAGCGCGAGCACGAGCCTGCGCTCGAGGGCCACATCGAGGGCGTGGGCGGAAGGGCGCGCGCGGTGGCCGCGGAGATGGGGCTCGAGGCCGACCAGATCGAGACGATCGCCAGAGCCGCCGAGCTGCATGACATCGGGAAGGTCGCCATCCCTGACTCGATCCTCCGCAAGCCGGGCCCGCTCAACGAGGAGGAGTGGGCGCTCATGCGGGAGCACACCCTGATCGGCGAGCGCATCCTCGCCACCGTCCAGTCCCTGCGCGGCGTCGGCCGGCTCGTCCGGTCCTCCCACGAACGCTGGGACGGCAAGGGCTACCCCGACGGCCTGGCGGGTGAGGAGATCCCGCTCGGCTCCCGGATCGTCTTCGTCTGCGACGCCTTCGAGGCGATGACCGAGAACCGCGCCTACCAGCACGCGAGATCGCAGGAGGAGGCGCTCGCGGAGCTGCACGAGAACTCGGGCGGCCAGTTCGATCCGACGGTCGTCGAGGCCTTCACACGGGTCCACGTGCAGCACCGGTGGGAGCAGCGTGCACCGAGCCGGAGGGGGAAACTCAGGTTGGCAGCGAGAAGGACGATCCTGAGCGACTGAACGGGCCCCGCACCGGGCCCCTGACGCCGGAAATTCGCCTTCCTGCTTCGCATTCCGTGATAGACAGGCGCGAACCGCTGTCGTCAACCAGGTCGGGATGGGAAACGTTTTGAGCCGTGTACTTCGTGTGTCCGCAAAGGGCCTGCTGGCCTTCCTCGCCGTCTTCGTGCCGTCTCTGATCGTCGCGTCCTCAGCGTCGGCGGCGGTCGTGATCAACGAGGTGGAGTCGAGCGCCCCGGGTGACGGGCCGGACTACATCGAGATCTACAACACGGGGCCCTCCGCTGTGGACATCAGCGGGTACTACTTCAAGGACAGCAACAACAGCCGAACCCTCCAGGCCCCGGGTGGCACGAACCTTCCCGTCGGAGGCTTCTACACGGCGAGCATGGCCGACGACCTGCCGGCTCCCGCGGATTTCGGACTTGGCGGAAACGACGCCGCTCGGGTGTTCGAGAGCGACAACGCCACGCTGGTCGACACCTTCACCTACACGTCCGCCGCAGTCACCACCTACGGACGCTGTCCCGATGGTGTTGGAGCTCTCACCAACCAGACCAAGACCGGCACGAAGAACGGCCCCAACGACTGCGCGACGCTTACGGCCTGGCCAGGTGGTTCCTCGGTGACAGGCGCCGCGACACTCGGCACCGACGTGAGCGGCCTCGCGTACCAGCCGTCAGGTACGAGCGCGCCCGGCACGTTGTACGCCAGCAAGAACGACGACGGGACGCTGTTCCGATTGGTCAAAAGCGGGTCGAGCTGGGTGAACGACACCACCAACGGGTGGGCTAGCGGCAAGGCCCTGAAGTACCCGGGCGGCGTCGGCATCCCTGACGCGGAGGGCATCACGCTGGTCCCCGGCGAGCCCAACTCGATCTACGTCTCGACGGAGCGTGACGGAGGAAACGGCACCCGTCCCGCCATCCTCAAGTACGACATCTCCGGCGCCGGGACGACGCTCATCGCGAGCAGGGACTGGAACCTCACGCCCGACCTCCCGGCGTTCCCCGCGAATGGAAGCCTCGAGTCGATCGCCTGGGTTCCGGACAGCGTGCTCGTCGCGAAGGGCTTCCACGACGACATCACGGGCCTCGACTACTCCGCCGCGTCATACGCCGGGCACGGCACAGGTCTGTTCTTCGTCGGCGCTGAGCTGGACGGGACGATCTACGCCTACGCGCTGAACCAGAGCACGAACACCTTCAACAAGGTCGCGACGTTCAGCAGCGGTCAGCCGAGCGTCGCCGATCTCGAGTACGAGCCGGAGACGCAACGCCTGTACGCCGAGTGCGACAACAACTGCAGCGGCAGGGTGTTCGCGCTCGAGATCGCGCAGTCCGGTGTGAACGACGGCAAGTTCGTCCCGACCGGAACCTACGAGCGGCCGACCGGGATGCCGAACGTCAACAACGAGGGCTTCGCGATCGCGCCGCAGGCCGAGTGCTCCGGCGGGACGAAGCCGGCGTTCTGGGTCGAGGACGCGGACCTCGCCGGGCAGGTGCTCCGCCAGGGCACGATCAACTGCACCGACCTGCCCGCCAACCCGGACCCTGACACCGACGGTGACGGCGTCCCGAACGCCACCGATGGGTGCCCGACGGTCGCAGGCCCCGCCTCGAACAACGGCTGCCCCGTCACCACGCCGAACCCGCCCGACGACGACAAGGCCTGCGACGCCGCCAAGGCGAAGCTCAAGAAGGCCAAGGCCAAGCTGGCGAAGCTGAAGAAGGCGGATGCGCCGGCGAAGAAGATCAAGGGCGCCAAGGCCAAGGTCAAGAAGGCGAAGGCCAGGGTCAAGAAGGCCTGCTGAGCCAGGCCGCGCGGCCCTGCCCTCAAGGGAACCGCGCCGTGCCGCCGATAGACGACCCATGGTCGGGGACGCCACGCGGGACGATGTGGAAACTCATTTCTGGATGAGCATGGTTCGGGCCGGCGCCTGGGCCACGCTCCTGATGTGCGCCTTTGCAGCGCTCTATGCCGCCGGATTCGCTGACGCCTCTCACCGGGCCGGCCTCGCCGTCGCAGTGACCCTTCTCGCGGTGAGCGCGGTCGCCCTGCTCTGGTTCGCTCCCTGGGAGCGCGTGATCGCCTCACCCTGGCGGCAATGGGCCTTCTTCTCGCTGGACCGTGTCGACCGTGATCGTGGTGACGGTCACGGCGGCGATCGACGGCGGCGCCGAGAGCCCCTTGATCCTGATGCTCTTCCTCCCCGTGGTCTACGCCTCGCTGGCCTATCCCCTGCGCCTCGTGGCTGCCTCGGCGTTCCTGGCGGAAGCCGCCTACCTGCTGCTGATCCTCCTGGACCCCGGCCCGGCTCCCGATCCGGGGGTCGTCGTCGGGTTCTGCGCGGCGATGGCGGGCGTCGCCGTGCTGGCGGTGTGGCAGGCGAGCAACCACGAGGTCTGGCGGCGTGAGATCGCTCGCAGCTCGCGGACGGATCCGCTGACGGGACTGCTCAATCGCCGGGGCTTCGACACGGCGACGGCCGCGGCCTTCACCTCGCTCGAGCAGTTCGGCACTCCCGTCACGCTGCTGGTGATCGACCTGAACGACTTCAAGTCCTACAACGACGCCCACGGCCATCACGCCGGCGACACGCTGCTGCGATGGACGGGCGGGCGCATGCGTGAGACGGTTCGGCCTGAGGACTCCGTGGCTCGTCTCGGCGGCGACGAGTTCGCGGTCCTGCTGCCCGGCATCGGCCCGGACTCCGCGCCGGAGGTGGCCGCTCGCATGAGCGAGGCGCTGGCGGAGCGGGTGGAGCACTGCCTTGGCCGCGCCACCGCCCCGGGACAGGGGACGACCTTCGACGAGCTCTACCGGGCCGCCGACGTCAACCTCTACGAGGGCAAGATGAGTCGCTCGGCGGTCTCAGGGGTTGGCGCCATCACTGAGCGCCGGCGGCAACGACGCTCGATCTCGGCCGACGCCGTACTCGCCGGCATCAGCGAGGCCTTCTTCGTCCTCGACGACCAGTGGCGGTTCATCTACGTCAACGAGCAGGCCGAGGGCCTGCTCGGGCCGCGAGGCGAGCGACCTACTCGGAAATCTGGTCTGGGCTGAGTTCCCCGAGGCCAAGGACACGATCTTCGAGGAGGTCTACCGGCGCGTTGCGAGCCGGGGGATCGCCGAGACCTTCATCGAGCACTACGAGCCCCTGCAGACGACCTTCTCGGTCCGGGCGACCGCGGTGCCGGGTGGAGTCTCGGTCTACTTCCACGACGTCACCCCCGAGCCTCGCGAGTTGCAGGCGTAGGCGTCAGCCGGCGACGATCGCTCCGCGCATCGAATCCGTGTAGGCCAGGGTCTGGTTGCGCCCGCGGGCCTTCCCTGAGTAGAGCGCACGGTCCGCCGCCAGGAGCAGCGAATCGGAATCGATGCACTCGGGGTTCTCGGTGGAGGCGATCCCGAAGGTGATCTGGACGGGTTGTCCCGCCGGATCGGCGATCCGGCCCAGGGCGAGCCTGAGACGCTCCGTCATCTCGATCGCCTCGTCGGCCCGGGTGTTCGGCATCACCACCGCGAACTCCTCACCGCCGATCCGAGCCAACGTGTCGGTTCGTCTCACCACCGAGGCAAGCCCGGCACCGATCGACGCCAGGACCTCATCGCCCGCCGCGTGTCCGAACACGTCGTTCAACGTCTTGAAATCGTCGATGTCGCCGATCGCCAGGGAGAGCGGCTGGGGTGCTCGCTTGATTCGCTCGAGCTCCCTGCCCAGCTGCTCGTCGAAGCTGCGGCGATTGAGCAGACCGGTCAGGGAGTCCGTGCGAGCCAAGCGGTCCAGCCGTGCGACCAAGGCGTCGATGTAGCTCCGGAGGAAGTGGGCCGCGATCGCGGTCCCGGCGACGACCGAGACGGTGATCAGCGCCCTGATGAGGAAGGTGTCGATCGGCACCTCCATGAACGCGCTGACCACCACGTAGGACAGCGCGATCGCGAGGACGACCACCACGGCCGGCCCCCGCTTGTAGAAGTAGCCCGCGTACAGCGCCGGCCATACGTAGAAGAACTCGTTCAGTAGAGCTGGACCGCCGTCGCGCTCTCCGTTCATGTAGACGCCCGCGGTGACGATGACGATCGCTCCGACGATCGTCAGCGGCGGGAGGAACCGCTGCCAGCCATGGTCGAAGCGACCCAAGCCGAGCAACAGCAGGCCGAGAGATCACCTGGCTGCCGCAGAGAACCCAGTACCCGGTCACATCCAGGCTCTCCGGGTGGGGCAGGAGGACGCCCGCCGCGGTGATCGCCGCGCCGGCCAGGAACAACCATCCGCCGACATCCCCCGGACAGTCGGGCCGAGGTGGCTTCGTTCCTGATGTCGATGAGCACGCAACCTTCATCGGGCGCCCGCCAGAGCTTGAGCCCACCGAGGTCGCCCGGTCGGGATAGCCGCCGGCCATCGTGGCCCGGCGAGGTCGGAGATACCATCGGAGCGGTGAACGCCGCCGATCGCGCAGATGGTGATCGGCCGACGATCTGCCTCAGCATGATCGTGCGCGACGAGGAGCACGTCATCCGCGAAACGCTGGACTCCGTGGCGCCCCACATCGACCGCTGGGTGATCGTCGACACGGGCTCCGTGGATGCGACGATCGCGACCATCGAGTCGCACATGGCGCGCAAGGGGATCCCCGGGGATCTGCATCAGCGACCGTGGCGGGACTTCGGTTCCAACCGGACCGAGGCGCTGGAGCTCTGCGCCGGAAAGGGCGACTACATCTGGGTGATCGACGCCGACGACCTCGTCGTGGGCGACCTGGACCTCTCGGGGCTCCAAGCTGACTCCTACCTGCTGCGATACGGGGACGCCTTCAGCTACTGGCGGAAGCAGATCTTCAGGGCCGGTCTCCGGTGGAGCTACGAGGGCGTCGTCCACGAGTACGCGCACTGCCCGGATCCGACGAGCGAAGCGAGGCTCGAAGGCGCCTACCACCTGGAATCACGGCGGCTCGGCTCGCGCAACCGCGACTCGGAGAAGTACCGACGCGATGCCGCCCTGCTCGAGCGCGAGCTCAACGCAACCCCGAGAACGAGCGAACGCGCCTTCTATCTCGCCCAGAGCCTTTTCGACGCGGGTGATATCCCCTCCGCGCTCGCGCGGTACACGCATCGCTCGGAGATGGGCGGCTGGGAGGAGGAGCGCTACTACAGCCTGTGGCGTCGAGCGGAATGCCTCGATCTTCTCGGGAACCCTGGAGCGCCGTCCTGGACGGTTACCTCGAGGCCTGGAGGCCCGTCCGAGCCGGGCTGAGCCGCTGCACGCATCGCCAGGCATTACCGGAGCGAGGACAGCTTCGAGCTCGGCTACCTGTTCGCCTTCCGCGCCTGCGAGATCCCATTCCCTGAGAGCGACGACCTCTTCGTCGCCCGCGACGTCTACGACTGGCGCGCTCGGGACGAGACGGCGATCTGCGCTTTCTACGTCGATCGACGTGAGGAGAGCTTCGATCTCTGCAACGAGCTCCTCGAGGGCGATGCGCTGCCCGAGGCCGAACGTGACCGAGTCCAAGCGAATCGGGACTTCTGCGTGCCTGACCTGCCGCCGCTGCGGAGCGCTACCCGGAGGAGGTGATCGCGACCATCCTCGCTCGCCGGACGAAGGAGGTTCAGCGCGGCGCGGACGTGACCCTGTCCATCACCTCCTGCCGCCGCCTTGCGCTGTTCGAGCGAACCGTCAACTCGTTCCTCAACTGCTGCACGGATCTCTACCGCATCTCCGCGGTGGATCTGCGTGGACAACGGCTCCAGCCAAAGCGACCGCGACCGGATGCAGGAGCTCTACCCATTCTTCGAGTTCGTCTTCACGGACCCAGGTCGGGCGACCGGCACCCCGCCTCGATGAACCGCATCGTGGAGATGGTCACCGGCCCCCTGTGGCTCCACCTCGAGGACGACTGGGGATTCTTCTGGCGCGGCCCCTACATCGCTCGCGCCGCCGACATCCTCGCCGACACGAGACATCGGTCAGGTCGCCTTCAACCCCAGCTATGCCGAGACCCTCGAGGGTCGCAGATCGACACCCGCGAGTCCGTCGAACCGCAGCGGGAGACAAGCCGTACCGCTTGCAGAGTTCGTCGCCGTCAGACGAGCGGCCAGCCGGACCGACGATGTCGTACTGGCCGCACTTCACACTGCGGCCTTCGCTGATCCGTACGCGAGCCATCGACTCGATCCGCTCGTTCGAGCCGCTGGCACTTCGAGCTCGAGCGCCAAGCGCTACACCGAGCGGGCAATCAGACGGCCTTCTTCGATCAGGTCGTCGCCCTCCACCTGGTCGGTTGACGTGGAGCAGGGGTCTGCCCAGCGCAGAGCGCCTACGAGCTGATCAGCGACGGGGCACCCCGCCCATGCTCGCACTTCATCCCGCTCCCACCCGTCCTCGACATCGCGGTCCTCAACCTCGATCGCAGACCGATCGTGGAGCGCTTCGAGGTCATGCCCGCCGAACGACGAGCACAGAGCTCAGCCGCAGTTTCAACGGTGAGCGCCGTCGACGGACGAGCTGTCGCTCACGCCGAGCTCGAGCATCTCTTCCGCGGCAACGACTTCGGCCTCCGACAGGGCATCGTCGGCTGCGCTCTCACCCACATGCAGGAGTGGCGCTCGCTCGCCGTCGGGGAGGCCGGTCTTCGGCTGATCCTCGAGGATGATGTCGAGCTCGTCGACGATTTCGACCGCCGTCTCGGCGAGGTCTGCGCCGTCCTCCGCAGGAGTTCCCCGACTTCGATCTGGCGTTGCTCAGTCACTTCACGGTCAGCGCACCGCGCCGGTGAGCGGGGCGCGGGTTCGACCCTTGAGCTCAGAGGGCTTCGTCGGCGGTTGCTTCGCCTATCTCCTCACTTCGCACGGCGCGCGCCGACTCCTCGAGATCGCCGAGCGTGACGGCGTGCAGAACGGGATCGACGTCTTCATAGCTCGGAAGGCCGACGAGCTGAACCTCGTCGAGTGCGTTCCCCCGCTCGCCTCGGCTGAGATGGCGCAGCCCGACAACGCCGTCGACAGCGACATCCAGAGGGACTTCGCCCCGGTCTCCGCAGCGGACGGGAGCCCTCGGAATCCGCAGCGATGTCCGCCGGGACGTTGAGTGCGCTCGCACCGAGTTGCGCGGTCGCCGAGATTCGCCTCGACACCACGCCGGGCTGGCGCTGCCGCACTGCCGCTGTGAGGGCATCGGTCGACGGCTATTCGCTCGAGATCGTTGCGGACGACGCCGAATCTCCCCGGCTACACCGCCTCGCTGAGCGAAGCACTCGAAGTGCGTTCGGTCGCGACCGGTCTCGACGCCGGAGATCATTCGGACAGTCACGCCCCCGCCCTTCCGCCCGCAGTCCCCGTCGAAGGGGCGTCCTGACTCTCGCGAGCCTGGCCGGCGACTCACACCGCTTCGAGCTCGCGACTGCCGAGGCGTTCTCGATGGCTGCGTCGCCGCGTTCACGCTGGCTGGATCAACGGGATCCTGCACTGGCTTGTCAGAGCGCGACGGTGAGCTCTTGATCGCGTTCGTCACCGATCGGGGCGCTCTGATGATCGCCTCGCTCGAGCTCGAGGACGCGCTTGCGGCGCTGCAACGGTGAGCCGGAGACGTCACCCGAACCGATCCGCGTCTTCTCTGGCCAACTGGTGCGACTCCCAGCAGCTCTGCGAGCTGTACAACCGGATGACCACCGACGGCAACTACGAGTGGGTGTTCCGCATCTCAACGGAGCAACGCAGCGTCTCCGGATCACCTGGGACGACGAACCGGACTTCTAGGCCGTCTGCAACGCCCCACCGGCCGAGCACGCATACACGCTCGATCGCTCCCGCACCGTCGTCTTCCAGATGGAGCCTCTGATGGCCGGCGAGGCGATGAGGATCGGTGGGCGAGTGGGCAGCACCCAGCCCGCTCTCGTTCCTCCAGGTTCGTGACCATAGGCGTTACCGCAACTCGTGCGACTGGTCGGTCGGTTTGACTCACGCCGAGCTGGTGCGGAGCGAGCTCCCCGGCAAGAGCCGGAGCATGGCCGCGTGCGTGTCCCAGAAGTACAACGACCCCGGGCACCGAAACGCGTCGACTTCTTGCACTTCCTCGACGCGCAGGACCTCGACCTCGACGTCTACGGGCACCCGGAGCACGGCTTCCACCGCTACCGGGGCCCGACGCCCCAGTCGGACAAGAGCTCCTGCCTTCTCCCCTACCGGTACTACTTCGACGCCGAGAACAACGCGATCCCGAACTTCTTCACGGAGAAGATCGTCGACTGCCTCCTCGCCGAGACGCTCTGCTTCTACTGGGGTTGCCCCAACCTCGACTCCTACTTCGATCCGCGCGCCTTCATCCAGCTCGAGCTCGACGACTTCGACGCCGACCTCGCGCGGATACGCGAGGCGATCGCGACCGACGAGTGGACGCGGAGGCTGCCCTACATTCGCGCGGAGAAGCGCCGCATCCTCGAGGACTACGGGTTCTTCGCGACTCTCGCGCGGGCGATCGACCCGGTCCGCAGGGCACGGCGCTGGAACATCGACACCACGGACCGCGCCCTCGTCGACGAATGGATCGGGACCGCCGCTGCGGTGGCTTCGTCGAGCTCACCGACCGGCGGGGACCTCCCGAGATCAGCGAGACCCTCGATGCCGAGCGCAGGCTCGACTGGAGCGGGATCTGCCTCGAGTCGTCTCCCGAACGAGTCGCGGCCGGTAGGTCCACACGCGACGCCATCGTCACGAGGGACGATGGCAGGCCGGTTCACGAGATCCTCGAGCACAATGGGATCCCCGCGAACGCGATTGACTGGCTGAACCTGGCGTCGAGATACCCAGCGAACTTCTCGCCGAGGGAGGGCGCATCGATCCGAGCCGGGTCCGGGCGAACCTCATCACGATCCCGTCGGCGCCCCAGGCGGAGCAGAACCGCTGCGCCGAGCGACTCGGGGCGTTCGGCTACACCGCCGTTGCGGGCGCGGCGGTGGTAAGACCTTCGTGCGAGCGGGCGCCGATGAAGTCTTCGGCTGCTTTCATCTATGCACGATCGGCGGTTGGCGCGAGGTCATAGCCGAGCAGATGGAGCGCTCGTCAGCTCCCGCTGGCGGCCCGGACGCCCGCATCTTCGCGAGCGTGTCCGGACCGGAATCGGCGTCTGGTGCGACGCGCTCACCCAACGCTGGTGAAAGGGTCCGGATCGTCGTCGAGATCCCGATCCGTCCGCGGCCGAGCGACCGATCCTCGAGTACATGCGCCGCTTCTGCGAGGAGGCGGAGCCGCTCTCCCGCGCGGTCTGGTACGCCCACTCAAAAGGGTCTCACCACACCACCGGACAACCCGAACGTCGTGCAGTGGCGGCGTCTGATGGAGCATTTCGTCTTCGGCGCTGGGAGGAGTGCCTCGGTCTCTCCGCTCTCACGACGTCTGCGGAGTCAACTGGCACGCCGAACCGGCGCCGCACTTCAGCGGGAACTTCTGGTGGGCAACGCCGCGCTACCTCCGCAGCCTGCCCTAGACGATCGGCTCGCTTTCGTTCGATCAGGAGGCGTGGATCAGATCCAACCAGCCGCGGCCCGATGCCTGCACGAAAGCGGCGTGACCACTACCTCCACCCCTATCCGGCGGAGCGCTACAGGCGGGACTGACTCAGATCGTCCGGTCGCGCCGAGCGGGCCGGTCACTCCTACTGGGCCCGTCACTCCGACCGGGCCGGTCACTCCGTGCGCCCGTTGCCCCGGGGAACCCGCTCTCGCCGGTCGAACCGGTTGCGCCGGTCGAGCCGGTTGCGCCGGTCGAACCGAGCGACCGTCGGACCGGTCGCGCCTGTCGAGCCGAGCGGACCAGTTGAACCGATCGGGCCCGTCCCGCCCGGGCCGGTCGCGCCGGTCGAGCCGACTGGGCCGGTTGCGCCCGTGGCCTGGGCCCGTCGCTCCGGTTGATCCGCCGGGCCGGTCGCGCCCGTGGATCCACCGGGACCCGTCGACCCAGTTGCTCCTCTCGACCCGGTCGAGCCGGTTGCTCCAGTCGAGCCGGTCGGACCGGTGCTTCCCGGACCCGTCGGTCCCGTGCTCCCCGAACCCGCTGGGCCGGTATCGCCTGCCGGTCCGGTGGCTCCCTCGTGGTCCGGCGAGATGCGCCCCGGATCTTTCTGATCCGCCGAATCCATCCTTGGTCACCTGCTTCGACTCCGCGGTCCCCGCCCGCTCCCTGGAGGAAGCGCTCAGCTTCGCAAGCTCGTCCTCGCCGCGTCGCCGTGGCCGAGCTCAAGTGCCTCCTGGCACGAGCGATCAGGCTGAGCGCCTTCTGCTTCGACTTGAAGTCCGATTTCGCGATGCTCCGGCGAAGGGCCTTCAGCTGCTCCGCACCGAACTGCCGCGGCAAGCGCCGAGGCGGCGACCAGACGACAGCAGCTCCGAGCGAGGCGCCCGAGGCCACGAAGCGTCGCCGCGTCAGCGATCGGTCTTCTGATCCCTCGCTCGACCGGCTCCCGTCGGAGCTTTGTCGCTGTTCTCGCCCATTCACGGACGAGTCTATGGGGTGTGCCAGCGATCCGTGCCGGTCCAGACGCGACCGATCACCCCGGCAGCTCCTGCGCCCGACCCCGGCTCGCTAGCGCAGGCCCCCGAGCTTCAGGTACGGCTTCAGCGTCTTCTTGCTCTTGGTCACCTTGCTCGAAGCCACGCCGACGAACTTGATCTTGCCGCGCTTGACCCCGAAGACGTAGCGCCGCCCCTTTCCGCGGGCCTTCTCGACGTAGACGCCGCGTCCGAGCCGCTTCGCGTCCGCGGGGATCCGCGATGCGTTTCCGCCCGGGTGGATGCCGCGGATCCGGTGGGTCCGGGCGTTGCTTGCGATCAGGCCGGCGCGCGGCTTCGCGCCACCGGTGAACACGACGGTGAGCTCGGCCTTCTTGTTCTTCCTGCCCTTGACGCAGTAGCGATAGCTGCGCTTCGGCCGCGCCTGGGGCTGGCCGGCTCGCTTCAGGAGCCCGACCGGATCGAGCTTGAGGCCGACCTTGCGGTACCCGCCCGGGCGCATCCGCCCGCGTCGCTTCAGGCATGCGCGGTCCGGGACCCCGACGGCTCGCTCCCAGGTCTCGAGGTAGGCGTCGGTTCCCGCTGCCATGTCCTCGATGATCTGGTCGCCGCCGACGTGCTTGAGGTCCCCGACCCAGTCGGCGTACAGGCCGAAGTGGTCGATTCCGTCCTTGTTCAGGTCGAAGACGCGCTCGCCGCTGATCTGCTGGCCGATCTCGACGCCATCGTCCACCGGCGACGTGAACGGGTAGGGCAGCGGGTTCTCGGCGGCGTCGCTGCGAGGGCCGGGCTGGCCGGAGAAGCCGTTCATGTCGTCGGCGAATCCGAGGGCGAACGGATGGGTCGATCCCCCGGCGCGCCAGAGATCCTTGTGCTCCTGCCACTTCTTCAGGTAGTTGTTGGCGTCGCTCTTCATCGCCGCGACGAAGCCGCCCATGCCGTAGATCCGCTGGTAGCTGGGGTCGTCGGACCAGCTGTGGCTCGAGACGACGCCCGCCGTAGTCGCGCGCTTCGACGTAGTCGAGGGCCTGCTTGCGGCCCCGGACGCTCATGTGGTCGGGGTCGAAGAGCATCCCCCGCTTCATCATCCCCTTCAGGAACTGCTCGCCGAGATCGGTCAGGCCCTTCGGGTTGCAGACCGGACCCTCGGGATAGACGGGGAGAGCGCCTGACGGGATCGCCAGCCTGATGATTCCCTCCAGCGCGCTGCCCGCCGGCACCGGGGTGGGCTGGCGGTCGTAGGGCTCCCCCGTGCAGGTCTGCATCTGCCAGAACTGACCGGTCGCCTGGCGGTTGCCGACGTTGACGATCACGCCCTGGGTCTCGTCGTCGAAGGCGACGCCGCTGAGCGCGTTGTCGAACTTGTTGGACATCTCCATCTGGCGGATGCCGAGGTCGTAGTACTTGTCGAAGTTCGCCTCGATGCTCTGCGCCGAGCACTGCGGCACCTCGTTGCGGATCCCGCAACCGAATGGCTCGGAGACCTCGATGCCCATGACGACGGCGAGCTTGCCCTGGTTGATCACCTCGCGCGCCTCGAACGGCGTGCGGACGATCCGGAACCAGCCCTCCCCCGGTCCGCCGTACTGCGCGTCGACGTAGTCCTGCAGGTCGTACATGTCCTGGATCTCGCGATCGACGGCGGCCATCTCGTCGCAGGTGTACTTCTTGAAGGGGTTGACGAAGCAGAGCGCCGAGTTGTCGACCGCGAGGTTGACGACGAGCCGCATCCCCGAGCGGTAGGTGCGCTCGAGCCAGCGGTAGTAGTCGTTCTCGTGGGTGTAGCTCTCGTTGTCGGGCCAGTCGTTGAACGTGGGCCAGCCGACCGGGTCGTGCATGTGGGTCGGATCGGTGTAGGAGGCGATGTTCTCGACGAGCGCCCCCGAGCCGTTCGGGTAGTGGTCGGGGCAGTCGGTGAGGGCGTCCTGGATGCCGAGCGGGCTCCACGGCCGGCCGCAGTGGAGGCCGCCGCCGAAGGACTCGAAGGCCATCATGTGCATGTGGGCGTCGACGAGCCCGCGGGTCTCGCCGTAGGCGGTGTCCCCCTGCTGGGGATCGCCGACCACGTTGAGCTCGGCCTCGGGGAAGGGGATGCAGCCTCCGGCGTCGGCGACCTCGAAGGGCTCCGCGTCGGCGGCGGGCACCAGGGTGAGCCGGCCGTCGCGGTCGAGTGCGAGTGCCTTCCCCGTTGCGCTCGAGGTGAGGGTGAAGCCGGAGCCGGTGTAGTCGAGCTTCCAGTCGCCGGCCGGCGTGGCCTTCGGCGCGGGCACGACCTCCCCGCGGTCGGTGCTCAGGAAGTCGCCCTCGGAGCCGAGCAGGAGATAGGAGCCGAGGTCGGTCGCCTGCATCCGGAAGCTCTCGGCCTCCTGTGGGAGCACGGCTTTGGCGTCGTATCCGCGCCGCAGGGAGGCGACCTTGAGCGTCGTCGACTGGGGCTGCAGGGAGGAGCACGATCCGGCGAGGTCGTAGACCGCCTCGCTGCCCGAGCGCGCTTCGCTCTCAGCTTCGAGATCGACGTGCCCCGCCTGCGCAGGCGCAACGGCGACGATCGCGATGAGCCCCGCAAGCCCAACCGCGGAGAAAGCTCTCCACATCCTGATTCCCTCCCTTAGCCGATCTACCGCGGGCAACCTACCGGAGCCGGCGGCAGGGACCCGCAGGTTCTCCGCGCCGCGATGGGATGATCGGTCGAATGAGGCCTGGCCGCCGACGCGGGATCACGCTCCTCCTGATCGCCGTGGCCGCTTCGGCGGGGGGCTGCGGGGCGGGGAGCACCGACGTCGCCGAGGCGCCCGCCGCCTGCCTCGAGAGCTGGAACGGCGATGACACCGCCGAGCGATTCGGCCGCCACATCTACAACAGCCACGACACCCGTCGCACGCAGGTCGGGATGTTCGAGGCGGTCGACCCGAATCCGAACCTGCCGGCCGGCGGTGCCTGCGGGGTGATCTTCGCCATCCCGGAATCGGACAAGGAGTACGGCATCGCCGGGCTCGTGGAGACCGACCTCGGCTGGGCGTCGATGCAGGAGCTGGCGCGAACCGACCCTGGCGCTCTGGAGCAGATCCAGGCGGACGCCTCGGAGGCGGCCAACGCGACGCTCTTTCCCGACGGTTCGCTCTCGCCGAACTAGCCGCGAGGGCGGGAGGCAATACCTTCTCCGGCATGGCCGAGCTTTCGATCATCGACGTGCCCGACGCGAAGCGCTACGAGGGGCGGCTCGGTGACGAGACGGCCGGGTTCGTCGAGTACATCCTCGCCGGGCGCACGATCGTCCTGGCCCATACGGAGATCGACCCTGCGTTCGAGGGTCAGGGCGTCGGCGGGCAGCTAGCCCGAGCGGTGCTGGATGACATCCGTGAGCGCGGCGAGCTCGAGGTCGTCCCGACGTGCCCGTTCATCAGCGCCTGGATCGCCAAGCACCCGGACTACGTCGACGTCGTCACGCCGTCGATGCGGTCGCAGTTCTCGTAGTCCGTCCGTAGCGGATGTGCGTGGCGAGCGGTGAGTGGAGCACCTCCAGCGGCTCGAATCCGAAGGTTTCGAGCCCGTCGAAGATCCGCTCGCCGGAGCCGAGGAGGACTGGCGCCACGTCCAGCGTGAGCTCGTCGATCACCCCTGCGGCGAGCGCCTGCCGGACGGTTGAAGCACCGCCCGCGATGTCGATGCCCTCATCACCGGCGGCCTCGCGGGCCTGCGCGTACGCGGCGTCGAAGCCCTCGGTGACGAAGTGGAAGCTCGTGCCGCCCTCCATCTCCACCGGCTCGCGGCCGTGGTGGGTCAGCACGAAGACCGGTGCGTGGTAGGGCGGTTCGGGTCCCCACCATCCATCCCAGTCCCCCTCCCACTCACCGCGGATCGGCCCGAACATGTTGCGGCCCATGACGTAGGCCCCGCGCGGCCGCATGAGCCAGTCCGCGGCGGTCGCGTCGGCCTCGTTCGCGCGCTCGTCGCCGAGATGCCAGGTGTGGACCGCCCTGCCGCCCTTCCCCAGCGGGTTGTCGCTGCTCTGATCGGGTCCGGCGACGAAGCCGTCGAGCGAGATCGACATGTGGCAGGTCGTGTCCGGCATCGGCGTCCTCCAGGTGGGTGCGGTTCGGGAGCCCGGCGTGGACTCGAGGTGCGGCATTCTCCCACCATGGCCCAGCCCGACGAGCAGCTGGAGAAGCTCGCTGAATACGCGGACTCCACCGTTCGCGTGTACCAGCGCCAGGGATCTCTGGTCGGAGTGCCCGGGGTCTATGGCCTCAAGCGATGGCTCTACGAACGTTGGGGCAACCGGGGCAACGCCGTCTACACGTTCACCGGCTCCGTCGCTGGCCATCGGCCTCAGCGGAACCGCCGCTTGGGCGTTCAACGAGCCGCTGCTGTTTCCGAGCCTCGGCGCCACGGCCTTCCTCTTCTTCGAGACGCCGATGGCGGAGGTGGCGAGTCCGCGCAACACGCTCATCGGGCATTCGGTGGCGATTGCCGCGGCGATGACCGCCCTCGCGATCTTCGGGCTCCTCGACGCCCCCAGCGCCTACGAAGCGGGCGTCGATGCGGCGCGGGTCGGCGCAGTTGCTCTCGCTGTCGCTCTCACCGGCGGCCTCCTGCGGCTTCTCCGTGCTGCGCACCCGCCGGCGGGTGCGACCACGATCATCGTCGCCTCCGGCCTACTGGACGAGCCGGAGCAGCTCGTTGCGGTCGCCGTCGGCGTTCTGATCCTCACCACGGCGGGAGTCGCGCTCAATCGCGCGATGGGCGTGCCGGCCCCGATGTGGCGTGGACCGAGCTGAGCGACAGATGCGGGGCCGCCTTGCCCGAACGGCGTAAAGGGGTCGCTGTAGCGACCAGGAATTGCCGCTCGGCAGGATCGCCTCACTGCTGGTCTCGTTCGTGAACCACACCGCGGCTTTGAGCGCGACGCTGCGCCTCGACCGCCCCGTTGACGTCTGCCGTGGATGTGGTCGCGTCCGATCAGGTCGACGGTCCCGTCAGCCTCGAGCACCGAGCGGACCTGGGGCTTGAGCCGCGCGAGCCGGAGCGTCGCGCCGGCGGACTGCATGAGCTCATGGATCTCGGCCAGCTTCGCCGCGCCCTGCGAATCGATGAAGTCAACGCCTTGAAGGTCGAGCACGAGCGCCTGGCTGTCCTCGTCGACGAGCTCCCGGACCCGCTCCTCGAGCGCCTCAGCGGTGGCGAAGAACAGGCCGCCGTCGAGCCGCAGGACGACGATGCCGGGGAACGTCTCGTCGTCGGGATTCTCGTCGAGGTCGCGGAACACGTGCGTCCCGGGCTCGCGGCCGAGCACCGGCATCGGCGGCCTGCGTCGCGACGTAGATGAGCCAGCAGAGCGAGAGCGCGACGCCGATCACGACGCCGGCCAGCACGCCGGCCGACAGCACGCCGACGATCGCCGCCACCGCGATCCAGAAGTCGAAGCGCGTCACCCGGCGCAGGCGGCGCAGCTCGGCGACGTCGATCATCCCGAACACGACCGCGTCGATGATCACGGCGCCGAGGACCGCCTTCGGGAGGTCCGAGAACAGCGGCGCGAGGAAGAGCAGCGTCGCGATCACGAGCGCGCCGGTGACCAGCGACGCCAGCGGCGTCCGCGCGCCGGCCGACTCGTTCAGCGAGCTCGCCGAGAGGCTCGTCGAGACTGGCATCCCCTGGAACACGCCGGCGCCGACGTTCGCCATGCCCTGCGCCACCGACTCCTGATTGACGTCGATGCGGTAGTGGTGCCGCGCCGCGAACGCCCGCGCATCGCCGGCGGTCTGCGAGAACCCGATCAGCAGGAGTCGCGACCGCCGCGATCGCGATCGTCGCGGATAGTGGTCCCCGATCACGGACCAGGTCGGGGAGCCCCGGGGCGGGCAGCCCGCTCGGCACGTCGCCGACGAGCGCGACCCCGTGCGCACCCAGTCCAACGCCGCCGAAGCCACGCAGCCCGCCGACCACGAGAACCAAGCGCGCCCGGAACTCGCCGGGCTTGAAACGCCGCAGCCCGAGGATGAGGGCCAGTGCGCACCCGGCGACGAGAGTGGTCGTCCCGTCGATGTCACCGAGCGCCCCCGATCCAGGTCCCGAGCTCCCGCCAAGCGTTGTCGCCGTCGGCCGACGTTCCGGTCAGCTTCGGCAGCTCGCCGATGACGACGTCGATGGCGGCCCCGGCGAGGAACCCCGTGATCACCGCCTTCGACAGGAACTGGGCGATCCACCCGAGACGAAGAGCGGCGAACAGGATGAACAGGAGCCCGGTGGCGAGCGGCGATCGCGGCGACCAGCTGCGCCGCCTCCTCGCCGCCGACCTCGGTCGCGAGCACTGCAGCTCCGGCGACCGCGGCGAGCGAGGAGCTCGGGCCTGTGGAGATCTGGCGCGAGGTGCAGAAGAGCGCGTAGATGATCCCGCCGGCAGCCGCGGCGTAGAGACCGTTCTGCAGCGGGATCGCCCGCGATCCCGGCGTAGCCGAGGTTCTTCGGCACGACCAGCGCCGTGACCGCGATCCCTGCTGCGATGTCGCCCCGCAGCCACCTCCGCTCGTAGCGCGGCAGCCACCCGATCGCAGGTACGAGTCGAGCGAGCCTCTGGATGGCCGGCCTCAGTCCCTGCGCTGGTCGGCTGCGAGGGCCTCGCGCGCCTTCGGGTTGGGCGGCGGCGCGAGAGGCAAGTCAGGCATCAGGGGTCCACTATCGCCTTGACCGTGGCGCAGCGCAAGGCGAGGGACCACCTTCTCGGGAAGGGTGCCAACACCACATCCCTGATCAAGGCGATGAAATCGGGGCGACTGGATTTGAACCAGCGACCTTTCGACCCCCAGTCGAATGCGCTACCAAGCTGCG
This sequence comes from uncultured Solirubrobacterales bacterium, assembly GCA_963740845.1. Taxonomy (GTDB): domain Bacteria; phylum Actinomycetota; class Thermoleophilia; order Solirubrobacterales; family 70-9; genus RHKX01. The sequence goes on along the minus strand of CAVUFM010000009.1, from coordinate 150,136 downwards.
CCACGCCCCGTGACGGCGACGGATGATGCCGCACCACGCTCATCGGCGTGGCGCGGCATCTCCGCGTCAGTGATTCGGCGTCAGCGCGCCAGCGCGTCGCCGAGGTAATCGCTGGACGAGGAGCCGGATGCGACCCGCTCGCCCTTCTTGCCGCCGCTCCTTGCCGCCGATCTTGCTCACGTCCATCGCGTAGCGGCCGACGGAGTCGGCGATCGCCGGGACCATCTGCTTGATCGCCTTGCGCGAGATGTTGTCGATGTCATCGCACGCCTGGTGGTAGCAGGGGTCGAATGCCTCCCCGGCCTTGCCGCCGTAGAGCTTGGCCTCCTTGGCGGTCTTGACCTCCTCGGCACCGGTGAACAGGCCACCGGCGGGGATCCCCGCGTCGATGAACCCGAGGTAGTCCGAGCGTCCGTCGAACGCGGTCGGCCCGGAGGCCAGCTCCTCGCGCTTGAAGTACTTCTCGAACGTGGCCTCGATCTTGTCCGAGCCCTTCGGGCCCTCGCTGTCGAACGCGTCCCCGTCTCCGTCGTAGACCAGGCGCGCGAAGTTGGGCGAGCCGACCATGTCGAAGTTGAGGTACAGCGCGATCTTCGCGAGCGCCTTCTTCTTCAGGCCCGCGACGTAGTCGGTGGAGCCGACGAGCCCCTCCTCCTCGGCACCCCACCAGGCGAGCCGCACCTTGTTGGTCGGCTCCACCCCGCTCTCGGAGAGCTGCTGGGCGAGCGCGAGCAGAGCGGCCGAGCCGCTGCCGTTGTCGTTGATCCCGGGGCCGTCGGCGACGCTGTCGAGGTGCGCGCCGGCCATGACGACGTTCTTCGGATCGCCACCGGGAAGCTCAGCGACCACGTTCTCGGTCTTGAGGTTCTCGACGTGCGTCGTCGTCTTGATGTGGACCGTGGTCCCGGTCGGGCCGTTGAGCACGCCACCGGCGAGCTCGGAGCCGATCGCGAACGACGTGTCGACCGCGGGGGTCGTGTTCTTCGGATCGCCGAGGGTGCCCTGGACGACGTCGGTGCGGCCCTCCTGGCCCTCGTTGAAGATCACCGTCGCTGCGGCACCGGCCGCGGCGGCGTTCTTGACCTTCACGCCGAAGTCGCAGGTTCCGCGCTGCATCAGGGCGACCTTGCCGGTCAGGTTGAGGCCGGTGAAGTCGGTGGCCTCACAGCCGCTCGTCGAGCTCGGCGCGGCGGCCGGCGGGATCGTCAGGTCGACCGCGACGAGCTCGCCGGTCACGTCGCCGGTTCCCGAGAACTCCATCGTCGTGTACTCGGTGTCCTCGGTGAAGACGCGCGGGTTGGGGCTCGTGCGCTCGAACGTCGAGGGAGCGTCCTGGAAGAACGCGTCGAAGTCGAACTTCTCCCGTGAGACGTCCCAGCCGTAGCCCTTGAGCGTCTTCGCCACGTACGAAGCGGACTTGTTGTAGCCGGACGATCCGGAGGAGCGGTTGCCGTCGTTGTCGTCGGCGATGTCCTGCAGCGCCTGCAGGTGCTTGATGACCGCGCCGCTCGTCAGCCCGCTGCGGAGCAGCTTCGAGAACTGCGCCGGCGTCGGCTGCTCCTGCGAGGTCCTGGTCATCGTCGGTTGGGCTCAGGCTTCTGCGCCTGCGCCGTGGTGATCAAGGCAACTGACGCGATCAGCGCCAGGAGCGCGAAGAATGCTCGTCTCACTTGGGGAACCTCCCTGGGTTCGTCGTCCGCCTGAAAGTACGGTCGTTCCCGTTCCCTGAGCCTGCGATCCCAAACCGGCAAGGCGCGGACCGGAGCCCGGCGCGCGGTCTAAGATCGAGCCCGCGCGGGTGAAGTGTTACCGGTTGCACGCAAGCCTTCCAAGCTCGAAGAACGGGTTCGAGTCCCGTCACCCGCTCTGACGAATCACCCCGGCGCCTCGGTGCCCCGGCCGCATCGCCAGCCACCCCGCTCCCACCACGCAGATGGCCGTCATGCCCATGTAGACGGCGTCGGCGCTCGCGATGTCGAGCGGCTCCCCCGGCGGCCAGCGGTCCCAGCGTGTAGCCGATCGAGTAGGTGAGGTTGAGGCCGCCGTAAGCGAGGCCGCGGTTGACCCGGGCGAACGTCTCCTCGAACCAGGGGACGGCACCGGCGAAGAGGACCGCCTGGCCGAGGCCGAAGATGATGAGCGCGACGGCCGCTCCCGCCAAGCGTGCCGAGAACGGTGAGCAGGATGCCGGAGACCGCCACCACCACGACGCCGAAGATGGCGACGACGCGGCGTCCGCGGCGATCGCCCTCGCGCCCGGCAAGCGGAGCGGCGACCGCGTCGAGGCCCGCCGCGGCCGCGAACATCAGGCCGATCACGGTCGCCTCCGTGCCGAGCCGCCGGTCGAGATCGAGCGGGACCGCGAAATCGACGGCGCCGAGGAACGAGGCACCGGCGACGATGACCAACGCCGGGACGAGGACGACCGGCCGCAGCAGGGTCTTGATGACGCCGTCCCCTTCGACGGAGGCGTCGTCGGGGTCGGGCCGGCCGCGCGGCAGGACGAGGAAGCCCGCCACGAACATCGCCGCGGAGAGTCCGGTCACCAGGAGGAACGGGGCCTCGAAGGAGATCTGCCCGCCGACCACCCCTCCCAACGCGGGTCCGCCGATCCCGCCGACGCTGTTGGCGGCGAGCGCGAAGCCGATCGCCTCTCCCTTGCGACCGGGCCGGGCGAGATCGGAGACGGTGGAGAGCGCGGCCACCCAGCTGCCGGTGGAGCCGATTCCCTGCACCACCCGCCCGATCAGGAAGAGCTCGAGCGAGTGGGAGAAGGCGATCAGCAGCGAGCCGACGCCCGGTCAGGACCAGGCCGGTGAGCAGCAGCGGACGCCGGCCGATGCGGTCGGCCAGGCGGCCGACGGGGATCGAGATCAGGAGGATCGGGATCGCGTAGGCGGCGAGGGCGAGGCCGAGGGCGGCGTCGCCGGCACCGGTCCGCTCCTCGATCTCGGGCAGGAGCGGTGCCACCAGCCCGAGCAGCGACGTCTCGAGCGCGATCGCGGAGATCGCGACGGCGAGGATGACGCGGCGGGAACCGCCGCCGGGGGCGGTCGAGGGCATGAGGGCCACGCTACTCGCGGGACTGCCCGCGGCTATCTCCGGGGGATGTCGTGCTCCTCGGTGGGGTTACGCCTGACGAGGCTCTTGCCGAAGTCGGCGACCTGCCTGCCGAAGGACTGGTCCGTCCTCGTCGTCGCTCGAGTCGTACTCGCCGGCGCGCACCGCCGGCCACAGCGACGCCATCTCGGCGCCGATCAGGAAGACGAGCGAGGCGAGATAGGCGAAGAACATGAACGCGATCACGGCTCCGAGCGACCCGTAGATGACGCTGAAGTTGGCGAAGTTGCTGAGGTAGACGGAGAACCCGAGCTTGAGCAGCTCGTAGGAGACCGTGGCGAACACCACCCCGGGCCAGACATCGCGAAGCTTGCGGTGCTCGACCGGGAGCCGGGTGTAGGCAACCCCGAAGACGATCGCGCCGAGCAGAGCCGGAACGAGGACGTCCCCGAAGGTGAACACCTCCTCGAAGACGTTCAGCACGCCTCCGCCGAGATCAGGCTTCCAGCGGGCGAGCAGCGTCGCGGCGAAGGAGAGCGCGAACAGCAGGCCGAGGCTGAGCACGAAGAGGAGGTCGAGCCCCTTCCCCCGGAGGTAGCCGCGGCTGACGCGGTCGCCGAAGATCGCATCGATCGCGTTGCGGGCGGAGCTGAAGAGAGCGCTCGTCGAGATCAGCAGGCCGACGACGCCGATCACCCCGAGCGCGCCTGAGTTGTTCGTGACGTCCTTGATCAGGCTCTCGATGTCGCTCCGGCCCTGGGCGTCGTCGCTCAGCGGCAGCTCGCGGAAGAGGAAGTCGATGACGTCCTGGCGCGCCTTCGGATCGTCGAGGACGATCCCCGCCGCGGCCGCCAGCACGATCGCGGCCGGGAACACCGAGAACAGGGCGTAGTAGGACATCGCCGCCGCGAACTGCGTTCCCCGGTGGGTGGTGAACTCGTCGATCGCGTTCCAGACCAGCGACCACGTCCGGCCGAGGATGCGCTTCGGACGGCTCGGCTGCGCTTCCACCCGGCAACAGCCTATTCAGGCCCCTCCCGCTACCTTTGGCCGAGGACCAGCGGACGTGGCGGAACTGGCAGACGCGCCAGGTTTAGGTCCTGGTGGGCCCATGGCCCTTGGAGGTTCGAGTCCTCTCGTCCGCATTCGCGCCGGTACGATCTCCGCCCCCGAGGGGCAGTGGCCCAACTGGCTAAGGCACCGGTCTCCAAAACCGGCGATTCCAGGTTCGAGTCCTGGCTGCCCCGTCTTTCGCCCGCTGAGGGCGGCGTCGCCGGCGGGCTTCGGCGCCCGTCAAGAGACAACCGCTGCAAGCGGCCGGTGCAGCGGATAGGCTTGCGCGCGTGGCGAAGGGAGTGAAGGTCCGGGAGGGCTACGAGCTCTGGCACCCGAACCGTGCCAAGGCTGGCTCGAAGTCGATGAAGGCGATCGTCGCCTTCGTCCTGCTGATCTCGGCCGTGCTCCTCGTGATCGTCACGCTCGGAGGCTGGGAACGGCTGCAGAGCCCCGGCGTCGGTCTGATGACGCTCGCCTGGGCGGGCCTCTACGTCCTCTTCGCGCTGCTCGTGCTGCGCTGGAACCGCGGGCTGCTGCCGGTGGCCTCCGCGATGGCGATCCTGATGGTGATCTTCGCGGCCGTCGCAGCCGACGGCTGGTTCGCCCGCGCCAAGGACGGGCTCGACGACCCGGCGCTGCCGCCCGACCTGCTCGGGGTGCTGACGCTCGTGATCATCCCGCTTCAGATCCTGCTGATCGTGGTTGCGATGATCGGCTTCAACCAGGCCTGGAACGTCGAGGAGGAGCGGCCGATCGGCGGCCGCCGCGACGTCGGCGATCCCCCTCCCCCGCCTCCGGCGCCCGAGCGGCAGACGCCCGCCGCCGACACGCAGGTGGACGAGGAACCGCCGCCGCCGCAGAGCAACCCGGCTTACGCCAAGCGCGACGACGATGGCTGGGACGACAGCCGCGGCGTCAGCCCGGCGATCTAGCCGAACCTCCCCCCCGGGCCGTCCGGTCGCCTCAGAACAGCTGCATCGGCGGCTCGAGCAGGTGCGGGCCGTCCTCGCGCACGCTGTTGACCGCGTCTCCGACCTCGCGCGGCTCCAGCAGCGTCGTCGGGCGCGGGGACCAGCAGCGACATCAGGTCACCCGGCTCGGCGTCCGGATCCACCCACGACCGCTCCGCCTCCCGGCTCAGCACCACGGGCATGCGGTCGTGGATCGGGCTGACCGTCCGGTTCGGCTCGCACGTCAGCAGCGCGCAGCTCGTCACCGGCTCGGCTCCCTTCGGCTCGAGCCGGGCCCAGATCCCCGCGAACGCGAACAGCTCCCCGTCGGGTGGGCTGAACCAGATCGGCCGCTTGCCCTTCTCGTCACGGCGCCACTCGTAGAAACCGTCGGCGGGAATCAGGCATCGCCGGCGCTCGAACGACTCCTTGAACGCCGCCTGGGTGGCGATGGTCTCCGCCCGCGCGTTGATCAGCGGCCGCTGCCCCTTCTTCGTCGCCCATGCCCCGGGCAGGAGCCCCCAGCGCAGTCGGCCCGCCTGGAGCTTCGCCTCCTCGGTCCGCCGGATCGCGATCACCGGGTCGGTCGGAGCGATGTTGAACCGCGGCCGCTCGTCGATCTCGAAGGTGCCGTCGAGATCGAAGCGCGCGGTCAGTCGCCGCGCGCTTGGATCCGTGAGGGTGAAGCGTCCGCACATGGCGCCCACGGTACGGGCAGAATGGGACGGCAAGCGGCGGTGCTGAAACTGGTAAACAGGGCGCCCTCAAAAGGCGCTGTCCGCAAGGGCTTGTGGGTTCGAGCCCCACCCGCCGTATTGCACCGAGGGGTCGCTCGATGCCCTAGGCGGTCGTCTTCCCCCCAGCTCCCCGGCTTGAGCGCGGTGCTCGCGGCCTCCAGCAGCGTGGTCGGATCGGTTCCCTGCTCGCCGAGCTGAGCGGTGCCGACGTGAAGGGTCATCGCCGAGCCGTCGGGCCGCCGGCAGCGCTCAGCGACCTCCCGGCTGAGCCGTCCCGGCGAGTCCCTGCGCGCCGGCCTGGTCGACGTCGGCGACGACGACGAACTCATCGCCGCCCCAGCGGAACGAGGAGTCGGGTTGGCGAACCGCGTCATCGATCGCACGGGCCACCTCGCGCAGGCAACGGTCCCCCGCGGGCAGGCCGTAGGCATCGTTGATCGCCTTGAACGAGTCGAGATCGGCGACGATCACGCTCAGGTCGGTGTGGGTCCGGCTGGACCGGAGCGTGGCCGCCGCGAGGGCCTCGTCGAAGGCCCGTCGGTTGCCGAGCCCGGTGAGCGGATCCAACCGCGCCTCGCTGCGCGCCTCGACGTTGAGCGCGAGGAGGTCACGTCGCTCGATCCTGACCTTCGCGGTGTAGATCGTCGCGGCGATCGCCAGCCCACTCCAGAGCAGGAAGCGCGCGAGCAGCTGGGAGAAGGTCTGCTCCGGCGCGTAGAGGAGCGGCAGGGCGAGCGCGACGCCGGTGAGCAGGACGAAAGGGAAGGACCCGCCGAGGCGGGTGCACGGCGGCGGTGTAGAGGAGCGGGAGGATCAGGAGCTCCGTGAATGGAGAGAACGCCCCGTTGAGCCAGTTGAGGGTCGACGATCAGACCGACCGCGACGTAGTTCAGCGTGAGGATCTGGTTGGCGCTCACACCCTCCTCGGTCGAGGAAGAACCAGGCGGAGACGCCATAGGCGAAGAGGATGATCGCCGCTCCGAGGATCCAGCCCGACTCCCCGAGCGAGGAGTTGCCGAGGGAGGCGAGCGGCAGCAGGATCGTCGCGATCACGGCGCCCCCGAGCCACAGGCTGCCGCCGATCTTCCGGGCGATGCCGAGGTTGGCCATCGCGTAGAAGTCCGCGCTGCCGATGCCGAGGATCCGCCGCCAGCCACCTCCGCCAGATTCGGACCGTCCCTGCCTCATCGGTCGAATCTAGCGGCGCGGCCGAACCGGCACGCCGGGTGGGCCCGTGCGCTCAGTGGGTGTTGATCGCGATGATCGTCCCGACCGCGACCGAGCAGATGCCACCGAGAACCACCCACTCCGACCAGTTGTCGAGGTCGAAGGCCGCGCTGTAGGCGAGCATCGCCAGCACCAGGAGCAGCACGACGGTGAGGATCTGCAGGTGCCGCTCCTGCCGCTTCAGCTTCTCCTCGTGGTGGAGCTGCGACGTCGGCGTGTGGTGCAGCCGCCCGTGCGCCTTCTCCTCCGATTCCACGTCAGCCATGTCGCGCATATTCATACCTGCTGGGCCGGGCGGTGTCGACCGGATCTCCGGCGCGGTGTAGAAACCTCGGATGAGCGAACCCTCGAACGCGGGGACCGGTCGCCTTGCTTCGGCCGCCGTCCACCAGCGCCTGCGCGAGCAGATCCTCGGCGGCGCGCTCGCGCCCGGTGATCCCATTCCGTCGGAGCGGGTGCTCTCCGAGGACCTCGGCGTCAACCGTCATGCCGTCCGCGAAGCGCTCAAGCGACTGCAGCAGGCGGGCCTCGTCCGGATCTCGCAGGGAGGCGCGACCAGGGTTCAGGATTGGCGCGCCTCGGCGGGCCTCGAGGTGCTCCTCGACCTCGTCGAGCAGGGAACCGAGCCGCCGGCCGAGCTGATGCGGTCGGTCCTCGAGATGCGGGCGAGCATCGGGATCGACGCCGCCCGCCGGTGCGCCGAACGGGGCTCGGCCGGGGAGCGCGAAGCGGCGCGAGACCTCGCCGAGGAGGTCGCCGAGCGCGATCGAGGCGGGCGACGCCATCGAGGCGGTGCTCCCGTTCGTCTCCCTCTGGGGCAGGATCGTCGACGGCTCGGGGAACCTGGCCTACCGCCTCGGGCTGAACTCCCTGAACGAGGCGCTGGACGCCTACCCCCAGCTGGGCGGGCTGCTGGCTCCGCGCGAGCCGGGGGAGCTGCGCAACCTCGGCAGCGCCCTCGCCGCCGGCGACGCAACCGCGGCGGCCGATGCCGCACGCGCGCTGCTCGAGCCCGACATCGACCTGGCCTCCTAGCCCGCTCGCGCCGGGGCGGCCTTCAGCGCTCGCGGTGGCCGAGCTGGCCGCGCTGCGCCGCGGTCAACTGGTATAACCAGCTCCAGCACTGGTCCAACCACTTGCGCCGAGGTGTCTCCGCGTGATCAACCTGATCGTCAACGCCATCCCGTTCTTCCTCCTCTCCGTCGTCGTCGAGTTCGTCGCGCTCCGCCACGACGACCACCACGACGAGGACGAGTCCGCGCCGATCGGATACGAGGCCGCCGACACCCGCACGTCGCTGCTGATGGGCATCGGCCATCTCGTCATCTACTCGGGGTGGAAGCTCGTCATGGCCGCCGCCTACGCGGGCCTCTTCCTGCTGACCCCGCTGCGCATGGATCCGGGGAACTGGTGGACCTGGGCGATCCTCTTCTTCGCCGACGACCTCAGCTACTACGCCTATCACCGTGCCCACCATCGGATTCGCCTGTTCTGGGCGACCCACGTCGTCCATCACAGCTCCCAGCACTACAACCTCTCCACCGCCCTCAGGCAGGATTGGACGCCGTTCTCGTCGATCTTCTTCTGGGCCTGGCTGCCGCTGCTCGGGTTCCAGCCGTGGATGATCTTCCTTGCGATCTCCTGGAACCTGCTCTACCAGTTCTGGATCCACACGGAGAAGATCCAGCAGGCTCCCCGCGGCTTTCGAGTTCATCTTCAACTCGCCCTCGCACCACCGCGTGCATCACGGCTCCAACCAGCAGTACCTCGACCGCAACTACGGCGGCGTCCTGATCATCTGGGATCGCATGTTCGGCACGTTCGAGCCGGAGGGGGAGCGCGTCCGCTACGGGCTGACGAAGAACATCGAGACGTTCAACCCGCTTCGCGTCGCCTTCCACGAGTGGGGCGCGATCTGGCGCGACGTCCGCGGGGCGAGCCGCTGGCGCGACCGCATCGGCTACATGTTCCGCGGTCCGGGGTGGCGTCCGGCCGACGCGCCGCCGGCGCCCGATCGACCGGCTCAGCCGCTGAGCGTGGCCGAGAGCGCGCCGATCTCGACGAGCAGCGCCTCGACGATCGCGGGGTCGAACTGCGTGCCCGCGTTGCGGCGCAGCTCCTCGCACGCCTCCTCGACCGCCATCGCCGGTCGGTAGGGGCGCTCGCTCGTCATCGCGTGGAAGGCGTCGCACGCAAGCGTGATCCGGCTCGCGAGCGGGATCTCCTCGCGGGCCAGGCCGTCGGGATAGCCGCCGCCGTCCCAGCGTTCGTGCTCGGCGCGCATCGCCGGCGCGAGGTGTGAGAGGCCAGGGGTGCCGGCGATGATCCGCTCGCCGACGATCGGGTGCTGGCGCATCACCTGCCACTCGATCTCGTCGAGCGGGCCCTGCTTCTGCAGGATCGCGTCGGGGATGCCGACCTTCCCGACGTCATGCAGCAGCGCCACCTGCTCGATGTCGTTGACGGCCGCCTTCCCGAGTCCCAGCCGGCGGGCGACCGCCGAGGCGAGCCTGACCACCATGCGGGAGTGCTCGCCCGTGTAGAGATCCCGCGCCTCGAGCGCGACGAGGAGAGCGCGGACTCCGACCGCGCTGCTCTCCGCGCGGCGAACCGCGCGCTCCTCCTCGGCGGAGGAGATCACCTCCGCCACGAGATCGCTGACGAACCTCAGCAGCTCGGCCTGGCGGGCGTTGAGCTCCGGGTGAGGAACCGTGTCGACGGCGCACAGCGTCCCGAAGATCTCCCCGGAGCGAAGCCGGACCGGCACCCCGGCGTAGGCGCGCAAGCCCAGCTCCTTCGTGACCTCGAGGTCGCGGGTCTCGGGCTCGGCGGCGAGATCGTGGACGAGCGAGTCGATCCTCCCGTCGAGCATGCGCACGCAGTGCGAAGCGTCGAAGGGCATCGCCTTACCCGCGTTGATCCCGAACCGGTCGGCGTCGCCCGCGACCTGCTCGAACACGTAGTCGTCCCCCTCGAGCCGGGTCAGGAAGGAGAGGGGCATCCCGAGCTGGCGTCGAGCCAGCTCGAGCAGGTGGTCGACCTGTCGCGGCGCGCTCCTGCCTGACTCCAGCGCTCCGCGCTCCGCCATCGCGTCGCGAGCACGGGCGAGAAGCGAATAGGGATCGTCGCCCGGGGTCGCGGTCGCGCACGCGCAGGCTGACCGCCAGGCCGTCGAGCGCTCGCTCCGCGCGCTCGAGCACCGAGGCGGCGGTCTCCTCGTCGACTCCCGGGAGCAGCAGCACGAGCTCGCCGCCGCCGAGGTGAGCGGCCAGGTCCTCGTCGCGTGCGAACTCCTCGAGGACGCCGACCGCCGCCGTGGTCGACGAGTCCCCGCCGTCGACGGAGATCATCAGCACGCTGCACCCCTCACCGCCCGCCGCGAGCACCCTGAGCTCCTCCTCGAGCGACGCGAAGAAGCCGGCGCGGTTGCAGAGGCCCGTGAGCGGGTCCTGGCTGGAGAGAGCCTCGAGCTGCTTCGCGTAACGCCGCAGCTCTCCCTCGGCGGTCTTGCGATCGACGATGTCCTGGATCTGCGAGACGAAGTGCAGGGGTTCGCCGTCGGCGTCGCGCACGACCGTGACGGTCAGCAGGCCCCAGACGATTCCCCCGTCGGGGAGCAGGTAGCGCTTCGACAGCTGGTAGCTGTCCATCTCCCCGGCGAGCGTGCGCTCGAGCAGCTCGAGGTCGCTCTCGAGATCCTCGGGATGGGTGAGCTCCTGGAACGACTTCGAGAGCAACTCGGTGCTCTCGCGCTTCAGCAACGAGCAGAGCGCGGGGTTGACGGCGAGGAACTCGCCATCGGTCGAGACCAGCGCCATCCCGATCGCGGCCGCGTCGAATGCACCCTCGAACTGCGCGTTGGCGAGCGCGAACCTCGCGTTGGCGGCCGTGCGCTCCGATACGTCTCGCGCGATCACGCCGAAGCCCACGATCGTGCCGGCGTCGTCGCGAAGCGGAGCGATCGTCGCCTCGACGTCGACGAGGGTCCCATCCCGTCGGCGCTCGCGACTCTGGATCGACACCACGCGCCCCTCCGCGACCGCTCGCCGGCGTTCGAGATCGCCGCCCTCATGATCGCCCGCCGGCCGGAGGATCGAGATGTCCTTGCCGATGATCTCGGCCGCCGTGTAGCCGTAGAGACGCTCGGCCGCCGGGTTCCAGGTCTCGATGCAACCGTCCATCGAGCCGGAGATGACCGCGTCGTCGGAGGAGTCGATGATCGCCTCGAACCGATCGAGCCGGCGTTCGGTCGAGCGCCGATCGCTGACGTCGCGGATCAGCGCGCCGATCCTGGAGCTGTCGTCGGCCTCGACGAGGAAGAGCCGCACCTCGGCGGCCATGGCCTCGCCGTTGCGGCGCGGCGCCTCCAGCTCGATGGGCCTGCTGCCTGCGTCCGCCTCGCCGGCGGCAACCCTCTCGACCTCGCTCGTGATCGCATCGCAGTCGAGCAGCTGAGCGAGCTGAGCCCCTTCGGCTTCGTCCAGGCTCCATCCGAGCATGCTCTCGGCCGCCTGGTTCCAGTCCCTGATCCGTCCCTCGGGATCGAGCAGGGCGAAAGCGTCAGCGAGGCCGTCCAGGAACGTGCGGATCCCCCGCTCGGTGACGAACCGACCGAAGGGCTCGGCGGGCAGCGCCGGCTCGACGGCAGCTTCGGTGAACGTGGCGCGCGGGCCCTTCGGACCGGGCGCGAGCTCGGTGCGATCCCGGCCGTTGCGCTTGGCGGCGTAGAGGGCCGAGTCCGCGCGAGCGACGAGCTCCTCCGACGACTCGAGCCCGTCCCAGAGCGCGACCCCAGCCGACGAAGTGACTCCACCAGGAAGTGCGGTGCGCAGCCGATCCGCCGTTGCCACCGCCTCCGTGGCACCGCATTGCGGGAGCACGACGAGGAACTCCTCGCCGCCGTAGCGCCCGATCATGTCGACCTCGCGAAGCTGCGCGGACCAGGCGACCGCCGCCGCCTCCAGCAGCCGATCACCACCGTGGTGCCCGTAGCGGTCGTTGAACGACTTGAAGTGATCGAGGTCGAGCATCGCCACGGCGACCTCGCTTCCCTCGGCGGCGGCGAGGCGCCGGGCGAGCTCGGAGGTGACGGTGCGGCGGTTCGGCAGCTCCGTCAGGTCGTCGGTCCGGGCCTGGCGTTCGAGCCGTCGGACCATGTCGGACCGGTCGATCGCGTAGGAGGCCTCCGCCGCGAGCAGACCGGCGGCCGTGATGGCGCGATCGGAGAGGTTGCGGAGGCTGCGCCGCCAGACCAGGAAGAGGACTCCGACCGGGCTGCCCTCGAGCGTGATCGGCTCGTAGAGCGTCGCGTGGGCGTTGTCGAGGCCCGAGCGGAACACCTTCGTGCCGGTACCGAGCGCGGTCCCGGCGTCCTCGCGATCCCAGTCGAAGGGGGCTTCGCCGTGAGAGGCCGTGACGACCAGCTCGCCGTCGGCTCCGACCTCGAGCAGAGCGACGAAGTTCGCCTCGATCAGCTCGTACGCCGCGACGCAGATGCTGTCGCGCGCGTTCTCGCCGCGGACGACGCCGCGCATCATCTCCGCGATGACGGCGAGATCTCGGCCGAAGGCGGCGCGCTGGCGGTCGAGGCTTGCGCTGAAGAGCAGAGCGACGAGCATCAGCACGGTCGCGATCCCGAGGAAGAGGGCGATCAGCTCGGTGCTTCCCCCGCCCGAGGTGCCCGCCGCGCCCGGTTCCGCCTGGAAGGTGGCGGCGAACATCCCGACGTAGTGGAGGCCCGCCACCGCCAGCCCGAAGGCGAGCGCGGCGAGGACGAGCGAGCCGCGACGCCACCGCTGACCGGCGTGCATCCTGAAGACGATCGCGAGGGCGAGGAGCGAGGCCCCGTAGGCGATGACGAGCGAGAGAACGACGAGCGGCGTGCTCCACTCGATGTGCGCAGGCATGCGCATGCTCGCCATCCCGGTGTAGTGCATGGCGGCGACGGCGCTCCCCATGAGGGCGGCGCCGAGGAAGACCGAGCGGAAGCTCGCCTGGCTCCGGGTGACCACCTGCAGCGCGACCGCGGCGCCCGCGACGGCGACGAGCAGCGACAGCGCGACGAGCCCGGGCTGGTAGTCGACCGGGATCCCGAGATCGAGCGCCATCATCCCGAGGAAGTGCATCGTCCAGATCCCGAGGCCCATGGTCGCGGCGGCGATCAGGAGCCGGCGACGGCGTTCCTCCGGATCCGCCGCTCGGGCAGCCCGCTGGGCGAGGTCGAGGGCGGCGTAGCCGGCGACGATCGCAATCAGGATCGACAACACCACGAGACCCATCTCGTGGTGATGCATGATCGTGTTGGCGCCGTCCCCCACCGCCACCCCCCATCGGCTGAATCAGCGGAAATCATTACCCGCTGATCGCAAGGCCGTGCGACGGCTTAGCAGATGCCCTCTCGACCTATCGGGGTGCCCGGATTTGAACCGGGGGTCTTCCGCCCCCAAAGCGGACGCGATACCAGGCTTCGCTACACCCCGCGGCGGGTCAGCTTAGTCGCCGCTCGTCGGAAACCGAGCGCCCCGTCCATTCGACGCGGATGCAGTCCATCCAGGCCTGGAGCTTCGCTCGGAAGTACGTGTCGTGGGAGGCAACGGTGAGCACGCCGTAGCGCGAGCGCCAGATCCGTCCCGTCAGCTGATTGCTGTTCGACTTCCGCTGGAGCTTGAACAGGCACGGATCCTCATTCAGATAGTCGGCCCAGAAGGCCACGAGCTGGTCTGGGTCCTGATCCGCGTGGAACTGCAACCAGAACTCGACCTTGCGATTGCTGAACCGACGGATCCATCGTGTCGCCAAGGCCACAACCGAGGGATCCGAGTTGCAGAGGCTCACCGAACCTCGGTTCTTCTTCGACCCCTCGCCGATGTACATGCAGACGAAGTCGCGGAAGCTCGGGTCCTCAGCCAATTCCTCGAAGAGGTTCAGCCCCTCTTCGTACGCCGCGTCCCGAAGCGCTTCGCACTTCGTTTGATTGGCCAGCGTTCCGCGCTTCTGCGCCTCGGTCTGCACCCGCTTCCGCGCCGGCATGTCGCGCACCCAGTAGTAGACCGTCGACCTCGACACCGCCAGACGCTCGGCGATCTCGTCGATCGTGAGGTTGCGCTCGCGCCGGTACTCGCGCGCCTTTCGCCTGAGGTCGAGTCGATGGGTCACGTCCGTCCCATCCCTCCGCCTCATGGCGCGCCCCCTCAGTGCTCCGCGCGCACCATGTTCGTGCGGACCTTGTCGATCCAGGACTGCATCCGGATCTGCAGGACCGGATCGGCCGTGCGGATCGTGACCATGCCGTGCTGCGCGGGCTCGAAGGCGCGCGGGCTCAGCTGGTCGAAGCGCCGTCGGCGCAGGCGCAGGCGCCCGTGGTCGACGTCGAGGGAGCGGGCCCAGAACCGGACCATCTCGACGACGTCGTCGCCGCGGCTGATGTCCAGCGCGTAGCTGACGCGCGCGCCGCTCAGCCGGCGCAGCCAGTGAGAGGCCAGCGCGGCGTCCTCGGCGTCGCCGGTCGAGAGCTCGACCATGCCGCGCAGTCCGTGGGTGCCCTCGTCGTCGATCAGGCCGACGAACGCGAGGAAGGACGGATCCGCCGAGAGGCGCTCGAACTCGGCCAAACCCGTCACGTATTCGAGTGGATATGTCTCTTCGTGTCTCATGGGAACGCACGTTCGCAAGAGGGTCGGACGGAACGATTTGGTCTGGGAGATATCTTGCAAGCCGCCCCATGGCAGAAGTCAGACCCATCCACGCAGTCCACTACGACCCCGAGCGGGTCGACCTCGCCGACGTCCTCGCTCCGCCCTACGACGTCATCGACGCCGCCGGGCGCGAGGAGCTCCTCGCCCGCTCCGACCGCAACGTCGTCGAGCTCGACCTCCCCCGCACCGACGACGGCTCGAACATCTACGCCCATGCGGCCGAGGTCCTCGCGGCCTGGCGCGAGGACGGGACCCTCGTCGCCGACGACGTGCCGACGATCTGGGCGCTCGAGCAGGACTACACCGACCCCGACGGCAGCCGCCGCACCCGCCGCGGCTTCCTCGGGCGGATCGGCGTCACCGACTACGGCCCCGGCCTCGTCCGGCCGCACGAGCGCACGCAGCCCGGCCCCAAGCTCGACCGCCTCGAGCTCACCCGGGCGACATCCCACAACCTCTCCCCCATCTTCGTCCTCCATCCCGGCGACGCCTGGAGCCTGATCGCGCCCGCGATCGAGGGGCAGGAGCCCTTCTGCGAGGTGACCGACGCCGACGGCACCGTCCACCGCGCCTGGCCCGTCACCGACACCGAGCTCCACGACGGCCTCGCCGAGCTCCTCGACGGCGCCGAGCTGCTCATCGCCGACGGCCACCATCGCTACGAGACCGCCCGCACCTACGCCGATGAGGTCGAGGCGCCGTACGGCGACCATCGCTACACGCTCGCCGCGCTCGTCTCGCTCGAGGACCCGGGCCTCAGCGTCTTCGCGACCAACCGGCTCCTCCACGACCTCAGCCAGGCGCAGCGCGAAAGTCCCTCCGCAACACCCTCCTGGAGCTCTTCGACCTGGAGGAGGTCGAGGAGGCCGATCTCGTCCCCGAGCAGGACTACGGCGAGATCGCCTTCGGCTACATGGACGCCCACCACAAGCAGGCGTACCGCCTGCGGCTGAAGTTCCCGCAGCCGCTCGCCGAAGCGCTCCCGGACGCCTCCGACGCCTACCGCTCCCTCGACGCCGCCGCCCTCGAGGCGCTGATCCTCAAGGGCCCGCTCGCGATGACGAACGACGACATCGCCGCCAAGCGCGGCCTCTCCTACTGCTCGGACTTCGACGAGACCCTGCGACGCCTCCACGCCGGCGAGGCCGAGGCGGCCTTCTTCCTCCGCCCGACCCCGGTCGAGCAGGTTCGCGCGGTCGCCGACGAGGGCGAGACCATGCCGCCCAAGTCGACCTTCTTCTTCCCCAAGCTGCTCACCGGGATCGCCTTCAACCCACTCCGGTAGCCGGCGCGGGCCGGCAACTCGGTCTCCACAGAACCTGCACAGAAGCCTGCCCCGGCCTCAACACGGTCCGCCTAGGGTGAATCCCGTGGCACGGACCATCGCGATCATCGAGGACGAGGGGCTCATCGCCGACTCGCTCGCCATGCGCCTGCGGGCCGAGGGCTTCGTGGTCGAGACGGCCGCCGACGGCCCCGGCGGCGTCGAGCTCTGCAGCCGGCTCGCGCCCGACCTCGTCGTCCTCGACCTGATGCTCCCCGGCTTCGACGGCATCGAGGCGTGCCGCCGGATCCAGGCGGAGCGCCCGGTCCCGGTGCTCATGCTCACCGCCCGCGACTCGGAGACCGACGTCCTCATCGGCCTCGGCATCGGCGCCGACGACTACATGACCAAGCCGTTCAGCCTGCGCGAGGTCGTCGCTCGCGTCCACGCCATCCTTCGCCGCTTCGAGCGCGCCGGCCAGCCTGCCGGCGGCGGCGAGGAGAAGCGCCGGTTCGGCGGGATCGAGATCGACCCGGCCTCACGCCGCGTCCGCCGCGACGGCGAGCCGATCGAGCTGACCCCGACCGAGTTCGACCTGCTCCACCATCTCGCCTCCCGCCCGGGCGTCGTCTTCACCCGCGACCAGCTTCTCGCGGACGTCTGGGGCTATGCCGACTCGACCGGAGCCCGCACCGTCGACTCCCACATCGCCGGGCTGCGCCGCAAGCTCGGCCCCGGCGTCGTCCGCACGGTTCGCGGGTCCGGCTATGCCATCGAGGAGGAGTCGGGAGCGTGAACCCGCTCGGTCACATCACCTCGCTCAAGCTGAAGATCGGGATCGTGATCGTCGCGGCGATCGTCGTCGCGCTCAGCGTCTTCACGATCGGGCTCGCGCTCGACGTCAAGCAGAAGATCGCCCTCCTGGTCGCGATCGTCATCGCGCTGCTCACGGTCAAGCTCCTCGCCCGCGGCATGACCGCTCCGCTGCGGGAGATGGCCGTCGCCGCGCAGGCGATGGCGCGCGGGGAGCACGGCCAGCGCGTCAGCGCCGGCGGCAAGGACGAGGTCGCCCAGCTCGCGGTCGCCTTCAACGAGATGAGCGCCGAGCTCGAGCAGACCGACCGCCTCCGCCGCGACCTCGTCGCCAACGTCGCCCACGAGCTGCGGACGCCGCTCACGGCCCTGCAGGCGACCCTCGAGAACATGGTCGACGGTGTCCAGCCGCCCGATCGCGACAGCCTCGACCGGATGCACGGCCAGGTCGAGCGGCTCGGCCGGATGGTCGAGCAGCTGCTCGACCTCTCGCGCCTCGAAGCTGGGGAGCTTCCCGTCCGGCCCGCGCGATTCGGCGTCGGCGAGCTCCTCGAGACCACCTGCGACGAAGCGGCCGCCGCGGCGCCCGACGGCGTCCGCTTCTCGGCCGTCGCCGAGCCGCACGACCTGACCCTGGTCGCCGATCCCGAGCGGATCCACCAGGTGCTCGCGAACCTCATCGCCAACGCGGCCCGGGTCTCGCCGGCCGGCGGGGAGGTTCACGTCCGCGCCTCGAGAGCCGGAGATGCCGTCCAGCTGAGCGTCGAGGACGAGGGGCCCGGGATCCCCGCCGAAGAACGTGAGCGCGTCTTCGAGCGCTTCCACAGCGTCGACCGCTCCCGCACGGGCGGAGGCGCGGGGCTCGGGCTTGCGATCTGCCGCTGGATCGTCGAGATGCACGGCGGCACGATCCGCGCCGAGGGGCGCGAGCCGCACGGCTGCCGGATGGTCGTCGAGCTCGAGAACGGGGTTCCCGCATGAGCCAGCCGCCCCCTCCCCCACCGCCGCCGCCCATTCCCCAGCGGCCCCGCCCGATCGTCGTGCCGCGCCGTCCTGAGATCGCTCGGGCCGACGCGCGGATCGCCCTCGCCATCGCGCTCGCGGCGGCGATCGTCATCCCCGGCTCGCGCGCCGGCATCGGCCTGGCGACAGTGGGGCTGTTGGTTGTCTACGCCAGCGCCCGCTCTCTCCCCGATCGCGACGGTTGGCGGGTCGCCTGCCTGATCCTCGCCGGGACCCTCGCCGCGGTCCCTCTCCTTCGCGACGCCGAGTGGCTGCTCGTGATCGACCTCCTCGCCGCCCTCTCGCTCTGCGCCACGGCCCTCGTCGGGGACCGCAGCTGGGCCGGGGTGCTCCGCGGTCCCGCGATCCTCGCCACCGCACTTCCCACCGCTCCGCTCGCCGTGGCGCGCGGCAGCCGGTTCGACGTCGGCGGGGCCGCGGCCGGGATCGCGACCGACAACGGCGCCGCCGTGGTCCGGGGCACGCGATCGGCGGCGGCCTCGTGCTCGTGTTCGGGGCGCTCTTCGCCTCCGCCGACGGCGCGTTCGCCGAGCTCCTGGGAAGCGTCGCGCCCAACCCCGGCGCGATCAGCGGCCTCCCGGGCCGGGCGCTCACCGCGCTCGTCGGCGGCGGGGTCGCCGGTGGCCTCGCGCTCACCGCGCTCCGCCGGGAGGACGAGCGGCCGGCAACCGAGCCACGGCGCCGCCTCGCCCCGCTCGAGTGGACCATCGCCCTCGGCGCACTCGCGGCGCTCTTCATCGCCTTCGTCGCCGTCCAGTTCATCGTCCTGTTCGGGGGGAGCACGCATGTCCTTGAGACGGCCGGCCTCACCTACGCCGACTACGCGCACACCGGCTTCGGCCAGCTCCTCGTCGCAGCCGCGCTCGTGATCGCGGTCGTCGAGGCGGCGCGCCGCTGGGCGGTCGTCGAGTCCCGCGGCTCGCGGCTGCTCCTCCGCGCGCTCCTCGGGGTCCTCTGCGCCTGCACCCTGGTGATCGTCGCCTCCGCCCTCCATCGCCTGGACATCTACGTCGACGCCTTCGGGGCCACGCGCCTACGCGTGATCGCCGCCTCGACGTGCGTCCTGGTCGGCGCGGCGATCGCACTCGTCCTCGCCGCGAACGCAACCGATCGCCACGGCTGGGTGCCGCGGGCCTTCGTGGTCGTCGCCGGCATCGGGGCGCTCGCCCTCTCCCTCGGCAACCCGGACGCGTGGATCGCCTCCCGGAACGTCGACCGCTACGAGCAGACCGGCCGCTTCGACGCCGTCTACGCCACCGGCCTCAGCGCCGACGCGACCCCCGAGCTGTCGCGGCTCCCAGACGAGATGGCGGCGACGATCCTCGCCGGCCAGGGCGCTCGCCTGCGCACCGACGACGGGCCCTTCGGCTTCAACGTCGCCCGTGAGCGCGCCCGCGACGTGCTCTCCCCCTGAGCCTCGGACCGCCCTGCACCCGGGGCTAGGATGGGCGACGGTGAAGATCTACACACGCAAGGGCGACGACGGCACGACGGGCCTCTGGTACGGGGGCCGCAGGCCGAAGTCGGACCGCCGCATCGAGGCCTACGGCGCGATCGACGAGGCGAACTCCTCGCTGGGAGTCGCCCGCAGCCTCTGCGGGGAGGACGCCGACGACCGTGAGCTCGCGGCCGACCTGCTCGAGCTCCAGCGCGACCTCTTCATCGGCGGCGCCGAGCTCGCCGCGGCGCCCGAGGCCGCCGACCGCCTCGAGGACGGGGTCAGCCGCGTGACCGCGGCGATGGTCGCCGCGCTCGAGCCCGCGATCGACCGCTACATGGACCGCGTCGATCTCCCGCCGAAGTTCGTGATCCCCGGCGGAACGCCGCTCTCCGCCCAGCTCGACCTCGCGCGGGCGACGCTGCGCCGCGCCGAGCGGCGCGTCGCCGTCCTCGCCGACGAGGGCGAGCTCGCCTCGCCCGACGTCCTCGCTCATCTCAACCGCGCCGCCGACCTCGTCTACGCGATGGCCCGTTTCGCCGACGTCGACCGACCCCGTCCTCTTCGAAGGTCGCGGCGGCGCTCCGAAGTGAGCCGCGCCGAAGTCCGCCACATCGACGGCCTCCACTACGAGGTGGAGATCGACGGGCACACGCATCCAGGTCGACGAGCCCGTCGAGGACGGGCGGCACCGATCTCGGGCCCGCGGCCCTCCCGGCTCCTCGCCGCTTCGCTCGCCTCCTGCACCGCGATGACGATCGGGCATGTACGCCGACCGCAAGGGTTGGGACATCTCCGAGGTCGAGGTCGCCGTCGACTACGGCAGCTCCCCGCCGCCGGGCGAGACCGCGCGACTTCGTGATCGATCTCGGCCTGCCTCGCCTCGCTGACCGACGAGCAGCGCGAGCGGCTCGTGATCGTCGCCGGCAAGTGCCCGGTCCACCGGACCCTGCTCGGCGAGATCGCAGATCGAGACCGAACCGCGAGGTCAACCGCCTGATGGACCTCGGGATCGCCGGCCGCGCCTGCGTCGTCACCGGCGCCGGACGCGGAATCGGGCGCGCCACCGCGCGGATGCTCTGCGAGGCGGGAGCGCAGGTGCTGCTCGTCGCCCGGACCGAGGACGGACGTCGCCGAGGCGGCGGCCGAGGCCGGCCGCGCCGGAGCGAGCGTCAACGGCCGCGCCGCCCATCTCGCCCTCGACGTCACCGAGCCCGATGCCGCCGAGCGGATCCTCGGCGAGGCGAACGACCGCTTCGGCTCGCTCGACGTCCTCGTCAACAACGCCGGGACCGCCGTCCTGGCGCAAGCTCGAGGACATCCCCGACGAGGCCTGGCAGGCCGCCTACGAGCTCAACGTCCTCGCCCCGATGCGGCTGATGCGCGCCGCCGTCCCGGCGATGGCCGAGCGCGGCTGGGGCCGCGTCGTCAACGTCGTCGTCGTCGGCGCGGGAAGCGCCCTTCGGCGATGCTCGGCGAGTACAGCGTCGCCAAGGCCGCCCAGCTCTCGCTCTCGCGCCTCTACGCAGACCGCTACGCCGGCGACGGCGTCCTCGTCAACGCGATCTGCCCCGGCCTCGTCCGCTCCGAGCTCTGGACCGACGAGGGCGGCCTCCTCGACCAGTCGCGCGGCGAGAAGGACCGCGACGAAGCGCTCGCGTCGAGCGCCGCCTCCCGGCCGATTCCGCGCTTCGCCGAGGTCGAGGAGATCGCCTCGGCCATCACCTTCCTCAGCTCCGAGCGCGCCTCGTTACGTCGCCGGCTCCGCGTGGAGCGTCGACGGCGGCGCGGTCCAGGTGATCATCTGAGCGTGGGGACCGATCCGGCGCGGGAGCTGTCCTCGCTCCTCCTCGACCCGGCCGAGGCCGCCGCGATGCAGGCCCACGGCCGCGACGACGCCGCCGTCCTCGCCGCGATCTACGACTGGCCGACGAACCCCGGCCTGATCCTCACCGAGCGCCGCCACGACATGCGCCGCCACGCCGGCGAGGTCTCCTTCCCGGGCGGCCGCGCCGACCCCGGCGAGACCGCGGTCGAGTGCGCGCTGCGCGAGGCGCAGGAGGAGATCGGTCTGGATCCCGACGTCGTGCGAGGTGGTCGGAGCCCTCCCGCCGACCTCGACCGTCGTCACCTCCTATCGCGTCGTCCCGGTCGTCGGCCTGATCCCGGCGGGCCGCCGCCACGTCCTCAGCCCGCGTGAGGTCGAGCGGGTGATCGAGCTCCGCCTCGACGAGCTCCGCGCCGGCTACGGCATGCGCCGCCTGATCCGGCGCGGCGTCCCGTTCCGCACCCCGACCTTCGAGGTCGACGACGTCTTCGTCTGGGGAGCGACCGCGCGGATGCTGCAGCTCCTCTTCGAACGGCTGGACGGCGAGCCGCTGCCGGACTGACCGGGCAGCTCGCCTAGCGCGGGTAGTCGCCCATCAGCCGCTTGGCGACGCCGGCGATCGTCTCCCGCCCGTACTGGAAGCTCGCGTTCTCGTCGGTGAGGACGGCGAGGGCGAAGGAGCGCCGCCCCTTGGTCAGCCGCGCCACCTGATTGACCCGCCAGCCCTCGGGCGCCATGTACCAGCCGCCCTTGAAGCCGATCTGCCAGCCCTTCGGCTTGACCTCGGGGATCGACCAGACCTGCCCGGGGATGATGCTGCCGAAGAGCCCCGCCGCGTAGTCCTCGTGCCGCTTCGGGACGTAGTGCTCGAACCGGCCGAAGAACTCGGCCTGGTCGGCGGCGGTGATCCCGCTCCCTCCCCAGGAGGTGCTCGGCACGAAGTTGGACATCCCGGCCGCGTCGGCGACCTCGCTCAACCCGGCCTCGCCGACGATCGCGAAGACCTCGTCCGCCGCCTTGTTGTCGGACATCGTGATCATCGATCCGAGCAGGTCCCGCTCGCCTGAGCTCAGGTTCCGGTCGGCGACGTCGCCCTGCCTCAGGTAGGCCGCGAGCAGCATCGCCTTGACGACCGACGCGGAGGGGAAGACGCGGTTGCGGTGCACGCCGACGAGGCGGCCGCACTCGTCGTAGAACGCGAAGCCGATGCTGTCCGGCCCGATCGGCGGCCCAACGCTTCGCCTCGCGCAGGCGCTCGGCCCGCAGGCAGTGCCGCGGCTTCTCGGCCCGCTCCGACGCGAGCAGGCGGAGGGAGCCGCCCTCGCCGCCGGCCGGACTGCGATCGCCGTCGCCGTCCCCGCTTCCGGGCGCCACGAGCACCGCGAGGAGGAGCAGGGCGATGGCCGCTGCCGCCAGGGAGTCGAGGTGCCTGCGCGAAAGTTGACTGATTTGGTCAAGCATTCGTCCGCTCAGGCTACTCCACCGTGCACCCTCGCTCCCCCAGGCGCGCTCCGGGTGGATTCCCTCGCGCCGCGCCGATAGGGTTCCCGCATGGCCGGGGAGGAGAGCCAGGGCGAGACGCAAGGTGGCTACGGAGAGAACCGCAGCGACGTCGACGCCATGGGCAACGACAAGCGGCGCGACGTCATCGGCCAGCAGTACGGCGCGACCGTGCGCAAGCGGCTGCTCGTCTACGGAGCCGTCGTCGGGATCGTCGTCATCGGCGTCATCGTCTTCCTCACGGTCGTGACCGGCTACGACAACCGCGACCAGCCGCTGACGAACAGCGCCCCGTGGGCCGCCTCCGAGAACACCGAGCTCCCTCGCGACGTCGACTTCAAGGCCAACGGCCCGCGCGAATGCCCGGCGCCGTGCAGCAGCGACATCACGATGCCGGCCGGACAAGATCCTCAACCGCTGACGGTCTCGACGATCAGCTCGAGGATGGCCGCGTGCGCCTCCTCGACCCAGGAACCCGGATCGGCCGGGTCCGCCCGCAGGACCGCCATCGGGATCCGGAAGCGCTCGCCCGCCGCCGTGACCATCGCCGCCCCCGCCTCGAGCACGTCCTCCCCCGCGCTTCCCCGCGCCTCGTAGAGGAGACCGCGCACCGGGCTGTCGACCAGCTTCTCGAGCAGGCTCTCGAGCCGCGGCCCGTTCGCGTCGGGTGAGTCGGCGGCTCCCATCAGCCAGACGAGGACGGTGACGTCGCCGATCCGCTCGGTGATCGTGCCGAGCATGTCGGGATCGGCCTCGCACCGCCTCGATGCCCGCCGCCTCGATCGCGTCGAGCCCGGCGCCGCGCGAGGTCCCTCGCACCGCCCACCCGTCGGCCAGCAGGCGCTCACCGAGCGCGCGGCCTCGGCAGCCGCACCCCACGAGCATCGCCCTGGCCAGGGCTCAGCCCTCGGCGAATTCCTCGTCGCGCAGCGCCTGATCCAGCTTCTGCAGGGAGTCCTCGTCCATCCGTCCGCGCTGGCGAACCCGCTGGTCCTCGCGGGCCATCCGCTCGGCGTCGAGCTCGGTCAGCTCCTTCGCCCCGCGGCGCTTCCGGTAGGCGTTCTGGGCGGCGATCATCTGGGAGATGTCGTCCTCCTCGAGCTTGAACTCCGTCTCGTAGTCTCGGGTCGGCGTCCAGTCCAGGAGATCGGCGCCGCTGCCCGGGTAGTTGCGCCCGAGCAGGACGAGGATCAGCACGATGAAGAGGACCATCCCCAGGCTGACGAGCGCGAACACCATGCCGAGGACGAGGATAGAGCGCGCCCTGCCCTCCGACTCCCACAGGTAAGGTCGAAGCCATGGCAACGGCACACGTCGCATCGGTCGACGGCGACATCATGGACCCGGCGGACGCCACCATCTCGATCCTCGACGAGGGCCTCGTCCGCGGGGACGGCGCCTTCGAGGTCCTCAAGCTCTACGGCGGCCACCCCTTCCGCCTGACCGCGCACCTCGATCGCCTCGAGCCGCTCCGCCGCCGCGATCGAGCTCCCCTTCGACCGGGACGCCCTCGAGCGCGAGATCGACGCGCTCCTGGCCGCCGACCCGCCGAGCGACGGCTGCCTCCGGGTCGTGATCACCCGCGGCGGGCGCAGGATCCTCACCGGGGAGTCGCTACCGCCCTTCGCCGCGAGCATCTCCGTCGCGCTGGTCGAGCTGACCCCGAGCGAGATCCTCGGCGGCGTCAAGTCGATCTCCTACGCCGGGAACATGCAGGCGACCCGGATCGCCGCTGCACGCGGCGCCGACGAGGCGGTCTACGTCCGCCCCGACGGGATCGTCCTCGAGGCGCCGACTTCGTCGATCTTCTGGGTCACCGGGAGCCGGCGAGCTGCGCACCCCGGCGCTCGGCGTCGGGATCCTCGACTCGATCACCCGCGACGTCCTCGTCGAGTCCCTCGACGTCGAGGAGGGCGAGTTCGACCACGCCGACCTCACCGGCGCCGATGCCGCCTTCCTCGCCTCGACGAACCGCGAGATCCAGGCGATCTCCTCCGTCGATGGGACCGAGCTCCCGACGCTGGGCGGGCCCCGCCTCGAGGAGGCGCGCCAGGCGCTGAACGCCGCGGTCGCCGCCGAACGCGACCGAACGCATCGAACTCAACTAGAGCGCGGCATGGACCTCGACCTCAGCGAAGAGCAGCAGCTGATCTCCGAGACCGCTCGGAAGTTCGCCGACGAGTACGTGATCCCCCGGCTGCGCGAGAACGACCGCGAGCAGCGCTTCGACCTCGAGCAGGCGCGGAAGCTCGGCGAGATGGGCTACCTCGGCGCACCCATCGCCGAGGAGTACGGCGGCCGCGGGCTCGACCACGTCACCTACGCGCTGATCGTCGAGCAGATCGGCCGCGCCGACAGCGCCGCGCGCACCGTGGTCTCGGTGCAGACGTCGCTCGTCTGCGGCTCGATCGAGCGCTGGGGCACCGAGGAGCAAAAGCGAAGGTGGCTTCCCGGGCCTCTGCAGCGGCGAGGCGTTCGGCTGCTTCGGCCTGACCGAGCCCGAGTCCGGCTCCGACGCGGCCTCGATGCGCACCCGCGCCGCAGCGGATCGACGGCGGCTGGAGGCTCAACGGCCAGAAGATGTGGATCTCGCTCGGCAACGTCGCCGACGTCGCGCTCGTCTTCGCCCAGACCGATCCGGAGAAGGCCCACCGCGGCCTCGCCTGCTTCCTCGTCCCGACCGACACGCCCGGGTTCTCCTCGCAGGAGATCCACGGCAAGCTCGGCCTGCGCTCCTCCGACACCGCCTCGCTCGCCTTCGACGATCTCGAGGTCGGCGACGACGCCCTCCTCGGCGAGGTCGGGCAGGGCTTCAAGATCGCGATGAGCGCGCTCGACCTCGGCCGCTTCTCGGTTGCCGCCGGCTGCGTCGGGATCTGCGACGGCTGCGTCGACGCATCCGTCAGCCTACGCCACCGAGCGGAGGCAGTTCGGCGTCCCGATCGCCCGCTTCCAGCTCGTGCAGGCGATGATCGCCGAGATGATCGTCAAGCGGGACTCCGCCCGGCTCCTCGTCCTCCGCGCCGGGATGCTCAAGGACAAGGGCGAGCCGAGCACGACCGAGACCTCGATCGCCAAGCTCCATGCGACCGAGTCGGCGATCGAGTGCGCCAACGCCGCGATCCAGGTCCACGGCGGCGCCGGCTACGTCGACGACCACCCCGTCGAGCGCTACCTCCGCGACGCCCGCGTGACCACCCTGTACGAGGGCACCTCCCAGATCCAGAAGCTGATCATCGGCCGCGCGGCGACCGGGATCGACGCGATCCTCCCCTACGCGCCGCGAGAGGAGATCTGATGGCCGAGGGCGGGGTCCGGATCGAGGTCCGCGACCGCGTCGGCGTCTGCCGGATCGACAGCCCCGCGACGCGCAACGCGCTCGGGCCGGAGCTCCTCGGGCGCGCTCATCGCCGGGCTCGAGCAGCTCGACCGCACCGAGGGCGTCCGCGTGATCGCCCTCGTCGGCAACGACGACGTCTTCGCGCAGGGAGCCGACGCCCGCACCCTCGCCGCGGCCACCCCCGAGATCGAGCTCGAGGCCGACTTCTGGCGCCGCTTCAGCGCGATCGGCGCGCCGATCGTCGCCGGCGTCTCCGGCTGGGCCCTCGGCACCGGGTGCGAGCTCGTCTTCGCCTCCGACCTCGTCGTCGCGGAGAAGACGACCCGCTTCGGCCAGCCCGAGGTGACGCTCGGCCTGATCCCCGGCGGCGGTTCGATCCATCGCTTCACCCAGACGCTGGGAAGGCAGCGGACGATGGAGCTCGATCCTCACCGGCCGCCGCTGGAGCGCCGAGCAGCTCGGCCGCTACGGCCTCGTCAACGAGGTGACCGACCGCAACCGCTGGTTCGACTCGACGATCACCCTCGCCACCGACATCGCCGAGTGGGGGCCGATCGCGCTGCGGCTCGCCAAGCGCGCGGTCGTCGCGGCGGAGCAGCAGAGCTACGAGGAGCGGCTCGAGTCGGCCCGCTCCCTGCTGGCCGAGGCGTGGGCGACCGAGGACCGCGTCGAGGGCGTCAACGCCTTCATGGAGCGGCGCCCGCCGAACTTCGAGGGCCGCTGACGCAAGACCCGTTCCGCGGGAAATCGTGTGGCCGCACGCGACGAGATCCCAGTCAGTTCGACGCCCCGACGCATCGATTGGCACAAATCGGCGATCCCATCGCCGATTCACGCCACTCGGCGAGGAAAACGCCAGGCGTCAGCCTCGCGACGGCCGGCCCCCGGCCTGACTCCATCCCTCCCCAGCCCCTCGCCGGCAGCTGTCCACGTCCTGGCGTCAGCCCCACATCCGCCCGGCAGAGACGACCCGCCTCCTAGGGAGCCGGCGGCGCCTCCGCCGGTGCACCCGGCCGCCGGTGCGGGATCGTGCCCCCCGCGGCCAGCCACGAGCCGCCAGGATCAGCAGCAGGCCGGCGATGGCCGCGAGGCCGAACGGCTCGTCCAGGAGGACCACTCCGTAGGCGACCGCGAACACGGGCGCGAGGTAGGTGACGAGGAAGGTTCGCGCCGGGCCGACCGTCGGCGATCAGCTCGTAGAAGATCGCGAACGCGATGCCCGTCCCCACCACCCCGAGCGCGGCGATCGCGGCGAGCGGCCCGACCCCGGGGACCGACTCCGGGAGGGTCAGGAGCGCCGCCGGCAGCGAGATCACGCGATGCTGACCACGAGGACGATGGCGGCGATGCCGATGGGCTGGATCGTCCCGAGCCGCCGCTTCGCGAGCAGGCCGCCGATCGCGTAGCCGAGCGCCGCCAGCACGATCGCCAGCCCGCCGAGCAGCTCCTTCCCGCTCCCGCCGAGATCGACCCCGAGCAGCAGGACCAGCCCGGCGACGCCGATCGCGATCCCGACCAGCTGAATGCCCTGGGACCGCTCCTCGGCGACGAAGAAGAACGCGAGGAGGGCCGTCCAGATCGGCGCCGAGCCGACGAGGATCCCGGCCAGCGAGGAGGTGATCTCCTCCTGCCCGAGGGCGATCAGGACGAAGGGCGCCGCGACCTGGGCGACCGAAACGACGACGATCGCGGGCCAGAGGCCGGCGAAGTCGCGGAGCGCGCCGGCGCGGAGGGCGAGCGGCACCAGCACCGCGGCGCCGAACGCGATCCGCATCCAGGCGATCAGCGGCGCCGACATGTCCCTGAGGCCGATCTCGATGAAGAGGTAGCTCGCCCCCCAGATCGCCGCCAGGGTCAGGAGCAGGGAGGAGGAGCGCCGGTCCACGGTCTCCAATCTAGGCCCGCGCTCTGGATAGAGTCGCCCGCGTGAGCAGGAACAACCACAGCAGCGAGCTCGGGGAGAGCGGGAACTCCTTCCCGCGCATCGGCTCCCTCGGCTTCCTCTCCGACTGCGAGACGGGCGCGTTGCTCTCCGCCGACGGCTCGATCGAGTGGCTCTGCCTCCCGCGGTTCGACTCGCCCTCGCTCTTCGGCGCGATCCTCGACCGCGCCGCCGGCCATCTCCGGTTCAGCCCCGACGAGAAGGTGCCGGTCGCGCGGCGCTACGAGCCGGGCACGAACGTCATCGAGACCACCTGGGCGACCGAGTCCGGCTGGGCGGTCGTCCGCGACGCGCTCGTCGTGAGGATGGACAAGGGCAGCCACCTCAGCGGCCGCAGCTTCATCGCCGCCGAGCACATGCTGGTCCGCACCGTGCACTGCCCCGAGGGCACCACCGAGATCCAGCTCGTCTGCGACGCCCGCCCCGACTACGCGCGGGGCGGGATCGAATGGGAGGTCGACCGCGAGCTCGGCCTCGCGACGGCGACGGTCGGCGACCTCGAGCTGCGGCTCGCCGCCGACCTCGAACTCGAGGTCGTCGACGGAGTCCTTCACGGCGAGCGTCGCCTGGCAACCGACGCGAACGCCTTCTGCGCCCTCACCTGGTCATCGGAGGCGAAGCTCCCGGGCGACGCCGGCGAGGCCTTCGGGAAGATCTACGAGACCGGGCAGGCGTGGCGGCGCTGGCTCGAGCGCGGGCGGTTCCCCGATCACCCCTGGCGCGGGGAGCTCCAGCGCTCGGCGCTGACCCTGAAGGGGCTGATGTACGCGCCGACCGGCGGCATGGTCGCGGCGCTCACCACCTCGCTCCCCGAGACGCCCGGCGGCGAGCGCAACTGGGACTACCGCTTCACCTGGATCCGCGACGCGACCTTCACGCTCTGGGGCCTCCACGTGCTCGGCCTCGACGACGAGGCCAAGGACTTCATGGGCTTCGTCGAGGAGGTCTGCAGAGACGACGACCGGATGCAGATCATGTACGGCATCGGCGGCGAGAAGGAGCTCACCGAGAGCACCCTCGATCACCTCTCCGGCTACGTCGACTCCCAGCCCGTCCGGATCGGGAACGCCGCCTACGCCCAGCGCCAGAACGACCTCTACGGCGCCCTCCTCGACTCGATCTACATCCACTCGCGCGTGCTCGGCGGCGTCAGCGACTCGCTCTGGGAGCTGGCCTGCGCGCAGGTCGAGGAGGCGCTCCAGGTCTGGGAGCAGCCCGACCAGGGGATCTGGGAGGCCCGCGACGAGCCGAAGCACTACGTCTCCTCGAAGCTGATGTGCTGGGTCGCCGTCGACCGCGGCGCCCGCCTCGCCCGCAGCCGCGGCGACTCGCGCCGCGCGGAGGAGTGGCGCGCCGAGGCCGACCGGATCAAGGACGACATCCTCACCAAGGGCGTCAGCGACCGCGGCGTCCTGCGCCAGCACTACGGCACCGACGAGCTCGACGCCTCCACCCTGCTCGCCGCGCTCGTCCGCTTCCTCCCGGGCGACGACGAGATCCTGCGCAACACGGTCAAGGCGATCCAGGAGGAGCTGACCGAGCACGGCTTCGTCCTCCGCTACCGGGTCGATCGCACCGACGACGGCCTCTCACGGCGTCGAGGGCACCTTCTCGATCTGCTCGTTCTGGCTCGTCTCCGCCCTGGCCGAGATCGGCGAGAGCAAGGCCGCCCGCAAGCTCTGCGAGAAGCTCCTGAACATGGGCGGCGCGCTCGACCTCTACGCCGAGGAGATCGAGCCGCACTCGGGCCGGCAGCTCGGCAACTTCCCCCAGGCGTTCACCCACCTGGCGCTGATCAACGCCGTCAGCCAGGTGATCGCCGACGAGCAGGCCGACGGCGATCGCACGCCCGACGACCGGGCGGTCCTGAGCGAGATGCTCTCGCAGGCCGCCGCACCGGCGAACGAGCCCCCCGCGGCGCCTACGAGCTGACGCCCGCCTCGGCTGCTTCCTCGGCCCGCTCGATCCGCTCCTCGTCGGTCGGCGGCGTGTCGCGCAGGTACCACTCGGCGTCGAGCGCGCCGCGGCATCCGGAACCGGCGGCGGTGATCGCCTGCCGGTAGGTGAAGTCGACCAGGTCGCCGATCGCGAAGACGCCGGCGAGGTTGGTCTTCGTCGACGGTTCCTCGACCTTGACGTACCCGTTGTCGTGGAGGTCGATCTGGCCCTCGACCAGCGCCGAGCCGGGGATGTGGCCGATCGCGACGAACGCTCCGCCGACCTCGACCTCCTCGACCTCGTCGGTCTCGGCGTTCCGCAGCCGGACCTTCTCGAGGGCGCCGTTGTCCCCGGCGAGGAACTCCTCGGGGACGTAGGGGGTCTTGAAGTCGATGTTGGACTTCTCCCGGGCCTTGTCCTGCATGATCGAGGAGGCGCGGAAGTCGTCGCGGCGGTGGACGACGCTGAGCTTGTCGGCGTACTTGGAGACGAAGATCGAGTCCTCCATCGCCGTGTCGCCGCCGCCGATGACCATCACGTCGCGGCCCTTGAAGAAGGCGCCGTCGCAGACGCCGCAGGTCGAGACGCCCTTGCCGCCGAGCTCCATCTCGCCGGGGATGTCGAGCCGCTTCGGCTGGGCTCCCATCGCGAGGATCACGGTCTTGGCGCGGTAGACGTCGTCGTTGACCCAGACCGTCTGGATGCCGCCGTCGGTGAGCTCGACCTTGGTCGCGTCGTCGGTGATGAAGCGGGTCCCGAACCGCTCGGCCTGAGCGCGGAAGTGGTTCATCATCTCCGGCCCCATGATCCCCTCGGGGAAGCCCGGGAAGTTCTCGACCTCGGTGGTGTTCTGGAGCTGCCCGCCCCACTGGAACCCCTCGATGACGAGCGGCTCGAGGTCAGCGCGCGCCGCGTAGATCGCGGCGGTGTAGCCGGCGCACGCCCCGCCGATGATGATCAGGTTCTCGATGCGGTCCTCGCTCATGCGTGCCTACGACCTCCAGCCGTCTCTCGAAGTGTCGAACTGATTGCTCACGCAACTATACTTCACTTTCTGAAGTATTGGAAGGGGCTCCCATGGTGGCAGCCGTCGCGGGGCGCCCTTCACTCTCCCACCTCGCCACGGTCTTGCGCAGCTGGACGAAGGCGATGATCCCCGGAGGGAGCGGCAGCCAGAAGGCGATCAGCCGGTAGACGAGCACGGAGGCGATCACGGTGTCCGCGTCGATCCCGAAGATCACGAAGGTGCCGATCAGCCCGGCATCCACCCCGCCGACGCCCGCCGGATCCGGGATCAGGTTGCCGACCATCCCGACGAAGAAGCCCATCACGAGCACACCGATCGGGACCGATTCGCCGAAGGCCTCGAAGCTCGCCCAGAGGATCCCGATGTTCGCCGCCCAGAAGCCGATCGCGCCGCCGTAGGCGAGGCCGCCCTTGCGCCGGTCGCGCAGGAACTCCCGGGCGGCCCGGATCCCCTGGGAGACGGTCGCGGGGACGGAGCTCAGCTTCGCCACCAGGCGCAGCACCCGGCTCTGCCCGTCGAAGCTGAGCCGGCCCTGCAGGTCTCCGGGGATCCGAGCGATGAGCAGGATCCCGATCGCCAGGACGCCCGCGATCGCGGCGGGCACGATGGTGACCGACACCGGGTCGTCTCCCGGAAGGACCCCGGTGCGCAGCAGGACCCCGAAGACGATCACCGCGAGGAGGTAGACGGAGTAGAGGATCACCATGAAGGCGACCATCCGGCGAGCGGCCTCCGACGCGCTTCATCCCCGCCTTGCGGAGCGCCCAGTAGCTGAGGACCACACCGCCGGCGCCGCCCGCCGAGAGCAGCCGCGAGGCGGCCAGCCCGGCCATCGTGATCTGGTAGCTCTCGCGCCAGTCGAGGCTGACCACGTTGGCGCCGATCACGCCCCGGAACAGCGCCACGTAGGCGCCGAAGGAGGCGACGTTGAAGCCGATCGCGACGGCGAACCAGGGCCACGACCCCTCCCCCAGCTTCTGGATCGCGTCCTCGAAGCCGATCAGCTTCGGCAGCAGCAGGTAGATGACCGCGAAGCCGACGATCACCAGCGCGAACGTCAGCGCGACCTGCTTGGGATCGTGGAAGAACGACGGCTCCTCGTCGTCGCCCTCCTCCTCGAGGTCCTCCTCCTCCGGAGCCGTGGCCGAGTGCAGATCCGCCATATGCCTAGGCGGCGATCTCCTCGAGCTGCTGCACGCCGCGGCTGATCGCCATCGAGAGCGGCTCGAAGAGCGGCTCGAGGACTCGCACCGCTGCGACCAGGCCGAGCCCGGCGATCAGGTCGATCACGAAGTGCTCGCCGAGGTAGACGAGCGCGAAGCCGAGCCCGAGCGCGTAGGTCCAGCCGACGGCGCCGGCCCGCCGATCGGATTCCGAGAGGAGGATCGCGGCGAGGATCGAGGCGCCGAAGTGCAGCGAGGGCATCGCCGCCCACGGGTTGCCGTCGACGCCGTTGAAGAGGGCGGGCCAGGCGCGGCCCCAGACCTGCTCGCCGACGTCGACCATCCGCCGCGAGACCTCGTCGTCGCCGGTGTAGCCGTTCTCGGCCGACCACCACGGCGGCGCGGTCGGGAGGGCGATGTAGATCGCGCAGCCGATGTCGAAGGCCGCCGCCATCTGCCGGGCGGCGCGGACGAAGCGGTCCTCGTCGCGGACCAGGATGAAGATCAGGGAGAGGTGCGGCTCCATGAACCACGCCCAGTGGCCGAAGGTCAGCAGCCGGTCCAGCGGCGAGATCTCGCCGTCGTCGCGCATGAACCGCTCCTGCAGGCGCGAGTTCGGCAGCCGGCCGCGCCCGATGGCCCGGTCGATCTTGATCGGGTAGTGGATGTGGAGCCGATCACGGAGCCGCTGCGGCTCGTCGTAGGGAAGCTCGTGGATCATGATGAACGCCCACATCTGCGAGGCGAAGATGAAGGCGTCGCGGGTCCGGGTCCGGGGCCAGAGAGTGGCGATCGCGACCGGGCCGGATGCGACGCAGGCGACGGTCAGCGTCGCGGGAACGGGCCGGCGGCGCCGGAGCAGCGGAACCGCGAAGGAGGCGACGATCGCCGTCGCAGCAGCGGCGCGTAGGAACGGCCGGAGCGGGTGGGAACCCTTCATATCGACGGGATTGCCTGCGCCACGGGCGGGGGCGAGTATAAGAGGGGCCGCATGAGCGAAATCGCGCAGAGCGGGCGTTTCGCGGGTAAGACCGCCGTCGTCACCGGGGCCGGAGGCTTCATCGGGAGCGCTCTCTGCGCGGCGTTGTCCGCCGAGGGAGCCGAAGTCGTCGGCGCCGAGGTCGACGAGAGCCGGCGCGCGGAGATCGACTCGACCGGCGCCAGGTTCGCGCGCTGCGACGTCCGCGATCCCGGCCAGGTGGCCGCGGCCGTGGCCGGAGCCGACTTCGTCTTCCACACCGCGGCGTTCATCCACGAGGGCGGCCAGATGGAGGACTTCGTCGATCTCAACGTCCGCGGGACCATCAACGTGATCGAGCGAGCCGCCGAGGCCGGGGTCGGCCGCGTCGTGCACCTGAGCTCGGTGGTCGTCTACGGCTACGCCGACCCCGGCACCCAGGACGAGGACTCCCCGCTGCGCTCCTACGGGATCCCCTACCTCGACACGAAGTCGTCATCCGACCGGGTCGCCCGCAGGCGCGGCGCGGTGGTGATCCGCTGCGGCGACGTCGTCGGCCCGGGGTCGGTCCCCTGGACCCTGCGCCCGCTCGCGCTGGCTGAGGCGGGGCGCCTCGCCGTCCCGGCTCCCGGCGACGGCGTGATGCTCCCGGTGCACGTCACCGACCTCGCCGAGGCGATCCTCCTCGGCGCCCTGCGCGGGGAGCCCGGACGCGCCTACACCGCCTGGAGCGGCGAGCGGATCACCTTCGGCGAGTACTTCGACCGCCTCGTCGAGCCCCGCGGCCTGCGCTGCCGCCGGCTCCCCCGGGCGCTGCTCGCGGGCGGCGCCGGTCTGCTCTCGCGGCTGCCGGCGGCGCTCTCCGGCGGCGGCCCGGCGCTCGGCCCGGACGCGCTCGTGTTCATCGAGCGGCGCGGCAGCGTCTCGAACCGGAGGATCCGCGAGGAGCTCGGCTGGGAGGCGCAAATCGGCGTCGATGCGGGGCTCGCGGCGCTCTCGGAGGAGTCGCCCGGAGCGGGTCCGGGCCACGACGTCACAGGCATCCGGGCATCTGCCGGAGCGTCCCCATAGAATGCGCGCCCTTGTCCGGCCCTCGTCCAAAGGTCGCCCTTCTCGCAGCCGCGATCAGCGGAGTCGCATGCGTGGTCGCGCCCCAGGCGGCGTCGGCCGGCGTCATCGCGCCTGACTCCCCGGCGACCTCGAACGCGGACGCCGCGACGACGATCTACTGGATCGCCCTGGTCCTCACGCTCATCGTCGTCATCGGCATCGCCGCCGCCATCCTTCGCGCCGTCGCCTCCCGCGGCGACGAGAGCGCCGAGCCCGCCCACCGCACCCGCGGCACCGCCGGGGTCCAGCGCCGCGTCGGCTACGGCCTCGGGGCCGGAGTGCTGGTCCTCTTCGTCGTCGCCGTCGTCTTCACCGAGCGCTCGCTCGACGTCGAGGCCTCCGAGGCCGATCCGATCTCCATCGAGGTGACCGGCCAGCAGTGGCTCTGGCGCTACGAGTACCCGGAGGCCGACGACACCCCCGACGGCTACAACGCCGACACCCCTTACAGCTACTACGACCTCGTGATCCCGGTCGACACGCCGATCACGCTCGAGATCGGCTCGATCGACGCGATCCACCGCTGGTGGGTCCCGGCGCTCGCGGGCGCGGTCGACGCGGTTCCCGGCGATCGCCACTCGATCACCTTCGTCGCCACCGAGGAGGGCACCTACGACGGCGCCTCGACCGAGTTCTCGGGCCCCGGCTACACGACGATGCGGACCCAGGTCCAGGTCGTCTCCCAGGAGGAGTACGACGCGTTCCTCGCCGATCGCATCGAGGGCATCCAGGCCGCGCGCGCAGCGGTCCAGGAGAAGGTCGAGGACGGCAGCGCCCCTGGCGTCGCGCTCGAAGGCGGAGAGGGCGGGGATGCTGCCGCCGGCGCCGGAGGGCGCCGATCCCGAAGCCGGCGCCGACCCGGGAGACCACGACGAATGACCCCTCCGATGCAGGGCGCTGCGCGTCCCGAGATCGTCTCCGAGCAGATTCCGCGGCGCCAGCCGGCATGGATCACGCTCGTCACGAACCCTGACCACAAGGCGGTCGGGGGCATGTACATCGCCACCTCGTTCCTCTTCGCGGCGATCGCGCTGACCGAGCTGGTCCTGATGCGGCTGCAGCTGCTGCTCCCGGACAACACCTTCATCCGGCCCGACGTCTTCGACCGCCTCTTCTCCGCCTACGGCGTGACGGCGCTGGTGCTCTTCGCGCTGCCGCTGATGATCGGCCTCTTCTCGGTCGTGGTGCCGCTTCAGATCGGCGCGCGCGGGATGGCGCTCTCCCGCCTCCACCACCTCTCCTACTGGCTCTACCTCTTCGGCGGGCTGACGATCTACCTCAGCTTCCTCTACCGCCCGGCCGAGGCGGGGACGATCTCCCTGGCGCCGCTCTCGAGCGCGCAGTTCCTCCCGGGCCACGGCCAGGACGCCTGGATCATCGGGCTGGCGATCGCCCTGATCGGCTTCGTCCTCTTCTCCGTGTGCATGATCGCGACGCTGCGGACCTCCCGCGCGCCGGGCATGGTCTGGCGGCGGACGCCGCTCTTCTCCTGCGCCGGAGGCGTGGTCAGCTGGACGCTCCTGATCGTCGGCCCGATCATGATCGCGGCGCTGACGATGCTGACGATCGACCGGCACTTCGACGGCGTCTTCTTCAACCCCAACGAGGGCGGCTCACCGGTCCTCTACGAGCACCTGAGCTCGATCTTCCTCGCCGGCGCCTACATCTCCGTGGTCGTGGCCGCCCTCGGCGCCATCTCGGAGATCATCCCGACCTTCTCGCGGCAGCCGCAGTTCGGTCACACGACGATCGCCGGCTCCTTCGCCGCCCTGGCCGTCCTCGGCGTCCTCGCCTGGATGCAGAACATGATCGCCGGCGCGATCCCGATCGGCTTCCTCTACTTCGCGATGCTGATGGCGCTCGCCGCGGCCATCCCCGCCGGGCTCATCCTCTTCAACTGGTTCGCGACGCTGAGCGGCGGCGCGCTCCGCCTGCGGGCGCCGCTGCTCTTCGCGCTCGGCGCGATCTTCCTGACCTTCGCCGGTCTCGTGGGCGAGCTCGCGCAGTCGATCCCGCCGATCGGCCAGCAGCTCGGCAACACCGCGACGTCCTGGGGCGACACGCACGCGGCGCTGATCGGCGCCGGCGTCCTCGGCGGCTTCGCGGCGCTTCACTACTGGTTCCCCAAGCTCAACGGAACGGCGATGGGCGAGGGGCTCGGGAGCGCCTCCTTCTGGGCGCTGTTCATCGGCGCCCTGGTGATGATCGTCCCGATGCAGATGGCCGGCGTCGACGGCCAGCCGGCCGACGTCTTCAAGTTCTACGAGGACACGGGCAGCCTCGGGCTCCTGAACGCCATCTCGACGGTCGGCAGCCTGATCTTCGCCGTCGGCTTCGTGATGGCGATGATCAACGCGGCGTACAGCTACAACGGCGGCGTCGCCGTCGGGCCCGACCCATGGCAGGGCAGCACGCTCGAGTGGTTCACCCCCTCCCCGCCCCCGGTCCACAACTTCGATCTCGTCCCCGACGTTCGCAGCAACGAGCCGCTGAACGACATTCGCGATGCGATCCGTCGCCGCGGCACCCGCTGGACGCCGCCGCCGGCCCGCTCCGCCAAGCCTGAGCCCGAGCCTGCCGCCGCCGCGGTCGAGCCGGCCGCCACCGACCCCGCCGGGGCCGAGGGCGGCGAGGGCGAGGACGACCGCCCGGTAGCCTGAGGCATGGCCGTACCCGCGACTCCTTCGCGAGTGACGGCCGACTGACGCGCCATGGAATCTTCCGCAGGGATCGCCGACCGGACTGGAACCGCCCTCAGGGGCGGTGAGCGCCCCTTGGAGCGGCGCCGGGGCTCCCATCGCCCCGATCAGGGCAAGGCGGCGACCTCGCACGGCATCGTCGCTCACGCGCTCGACTACCTGGCGCTGACGAAGCCGCGGATCATCTCGCTGCTCCTCTGGACGACCGTGATGACGATGTTCGTCGCGCGGCCCAGCGGCCTGGCCCTCTCCACGGTGCTCTGGACCTGCCTGGGCGGCTACCTGGCCGCCGGCGGCGCCGGGGCGATCAACCACTACATCGACCGCGACATCGACGCCAAGATGGGCCGCACGCGCGGCCGTCCGATCGTCTCGGGGCGCATCGAGCCGGTTCACGCGCTCCTCTTCGGCATCGCGCTCGGGGTCATCGCAACCGCGCAGCTGGCGATCACGGTCAACGCGCTGGCCGCGGCTCTCGCGCTCGCCGGCCTCCTCGGCTACACGCTGATGTACACGGCCTGGCTGAAGCCGCGGACGCCGCAGAACATCGTCATCGGCGGCGCTGCCGGCGCGATTCCGCCGCTCGTCGGGTGGGCGGCCGCCACCGGTGGGCTCACCCTCGACGCGCTCTACCCCTTCGCGATCATCTTCCTCTGGACGCCGCCCCACTTCTGGGCGCTTGCGCTCCTGATCTCAGACGACTACGAGCGCACCGGCGTGCCGATGCTGCCGGTCGTGCGCGGCCAGGCGTTCACGCGCAACCGGATCCTCGCCTACTCCGTCGTCCTCGTCCTCTTCACCGTGCTGCCGGTCGTCACCGGCCTCTTCGGCGGCGTCTACCTCGCCGCAGCGCTCCTCCTCGGCGCCGG
This sequence comes from uncultured Solirubrobacterales bacterium, assembly GCA_963740845.1. GTDB lineage: Bacteria > Actinomycetota > Thermoleophilia > Solirubrobacterales > 70-9 > RHKX01. The sequence continues at coordinate 112,500 of CAVUFM010000009.1, read as the reverse complement.
CTTCCTCCTCGGCGCTGCGCGCCTGCAGCGCAACCCGTCCAAGCGGGCCGCCCTGCAGCTCTACCTGGGCTCCCTCGCCTACCTCTTCGTGCTCTTCGCCGCCATGGCGGCCGACAGGGTCATCGCCGTCTGGTAGATAATCCGCTCCGATGGACCGCACCCGCGCAAACCGCACGATCCGCGCCGGCCTCTGGGCCGTCGGCATCGCGCTGTTCATGTTCGCGCTGACCTTCTACGTCGCCATCCTCTTCGTCGGCTGATCCATGAGCCCCGTCTCCGACACCGAGCCCACCGAGCTCCTCTACGTCCCGAACTCCTCCTGGGCGCCGGTCACGACGGCTGCCGGCATCACCCTGATGATCGCCTCCGTCTTCTTCATCGGCTGGATCGTGACCGTGATCGGCGCGTTCCTCCTCCTCCTCGGCGCCCGCTCCTGGTGGAGCACCTCGAGCGACGAGATCTCGCGGATGCGCCGCGAGCAGCGCACGGACACCGCGGTGATCCCCGCGGAACCAGTCCGCCGCTCCTAGCCGGGAGCGCCTCGCAGCGCGGCTCGAGGCGCGTCGCCAAGCACCTGCGACTGGATCTGGGTCCGCTATCCGGACCCATATCCCATCGGAGGCACGATCCGAGCGGCGGGCCGGAACAGCCACCGCCGATGTGGTGGGTCAGCCGCAGCGGGGCTGACGCCCAACCAACGCCCGGGTCCGGCCGTTGGGGCTGGTGAGGGTGGAGGGAAGGCCGCGAAGCCGGCGCGCGCGACCCCTCCGCGGCCGCTGGAGTGCCGCGTGCGTCCCAGGCCAAAGTCCCACCCCGCTCCATCCCGACGCGCGCCCGCAGGGACCCCGCGGGCGTGGGGTGGGTCGACCAGGCACTCAGCCCGAGCCGCGGAGAAGACCCCAATCGGCAGCCAGCGCGGCCCTGCATCCCGCGAGTCGGCGCCTGGGCGACCCACCCCACGCACGCGGGGTCCCGGACAGAAACCAGCCGGCGACCTACCCCGGCTGCATCGCCGAAGTAGCGCCCTCTGACGTCCACACCCGCATGATGTCCCGCATCGAGAGCATCCCGACAACCTCGGGCCCCTCGACGATCACGAGGTGACGGATCCCCCGGCCGGCCATCTCGGCGGCCGCCCGCTCGAGGCTCCAGTCCGGCGAGGCGGTGATGATCGAGTCGCTCATGTGGTCGCCGACGCACTCCTGATCGGGGTCCTCGCCCTTGCCGATCGAGACGAGGATGTCCCGCTCGCTGATGATGCTGGGCCCGGGTGACTCCTCGTCGAGCACCACGGCGGCGCCGACGCGGCGCTCGGTCATCTTCTGGGCTGCCTCGCGCAGCGTGTGGCCCAATCCGATCGTCAGGACCAGGTCCGACATGCCCTCACGTACTTCCATCTTGCGCTTCCACGCTCCTCAGGTCGATGCCGCCTGGGCAGCGGCGTTTGTGCCGATCGTCGCAACCTTATCCGATGCCCGGGCCACCGGTTCGGGCAGCCTCCCGGATGGATAGGATTCACGGCCCGTGAACCGCTCGCGCCTCAAGTCCGTCCTCGTCGCTCGTGCTCGGCACCGCTCTCATCGCGCTGCTCAGCGGCTGCGACGCGAGGGAGAACGCCGACACGGAGAAGGGCCGCGACCTCTTCATCTCCAGCTGCGGAACCTGCCACGCGCTCAAGGCCGCCAACACGACCTCCACGATCGGCCCGGATCTCGATTCCGCCTTCGCCGCCGCGCGCGCCGCCGGCATGGATCAGGACACGATCGAGGGCGTCGTCTCCGCGCAGATCGGCGAGCCGCGGGTCACCGACGAGCAGGACCCGACCTACATGCCCCCCGACATCCTCGAGGGCCAGGAAGCCGAGGACGTCGCCGCCTACGTGGCCGCCGTCGCCGGCGTCCCCGGCATCGAGGCCCCGCTCGCCCCCGGCGGCCCCGGCGGCCAGGTCTTCGACACCGCCGGTTGCGCCGCCTGCCACACGCTGGGCGTGTCCGAGAGCACCGGCAACGTCGGCCCCAACCTCGACAACGACCTTCCCGGCCAGAGCGCCGACATGATCCGCCAGTCGATCGTGGATCCCAACGCCGAGATCGTCGACGGCTTCCAGGCGGGCATCATGCCCGAGGACTACGAGCAGTCGATCCCGCCCGAGGACCTCGACAAGCTCGTCAACTACCTCTTCACCTGCGCCGGCATCGGCACCTCAGCCGAAGACGGCGCGGGCAGCGAGGATCAGCAGTTCGAGGATGACGGCTCCTGCGTCGGCGCCACCAACAGTGGTGGCGGCGGCAGCCAAGGCGGCGGCAAGTAAGCCAGCCCTTCGGGGCCGCGGCCTCAGGCCTGAGCAGCGCTCAGGCCGCAGGAGGCTCCGGATCCTCGTCGTTCTCGCCGAGGCCGACCCGCAACCAGCCGATCGCGGCGTAGAGCCCGATCGCGATCAGGATCAGCCCGAGGGTCAGCCCAAGCCACGTGCCGACGATCTCGGACGCGGCGATCACGACCCCGAACCCCGCCAGGATCATCACCAGGAGCCGGAACGCGTCGGACTCGTTCTGGAAGGGGTTGCGCCACTCGCTTTCGTCGGCCACCCCCTGATCTTCGCATCCCCGCCGCATGCGTCCGCTGCGTCGTCGTGCGGGTACCCTCAGCGGCATGCGGATCGCCATCTACGCGCTCGCGGCCGTCGCCGGGATCGTGATCGCGTTGCTCGGCGACGAGCCGCTCTGGATTCCCGCCGTCGTCGCGCTCCTGGCCTTCCCGATCACCGCCGCCATCTGCGTGCGGGAATCGAAGCCGGGAAGCCGAGCCCGCACCGCCCCCTTCCTCCCGGCCACCGCCACGGCGCTCGCAGGAGGCCTTCTGACGGCCCTTGCGATCCGCCTGGCTCTGGATGCCCCAGGATGGCTCAGCGCGACGTCAGCGGACTGCGGAGGCGCCTCCACGGGCGTCCAGCGGATCGTCCTCTGGGCGTCGGCCGTGATCTTCTTCCTCGCCGCGCTGCCGGTGGCGGCCACGACCTTCAGCATCGGCCGCCGCCTGCGGCCCGAGGGCGTCGAGGACGCCCCTCCCCCTCCCCTCGCCCTCTACCCCGTCGCGGTGGCGCTCTCGGGGCTCGCCCTGATCGCCGCCGGCTACGTCACCACCTGCTGAGGAGGCAAACCATGGCCCTGCACAAAGCACGTCCCGGGATCGGCCGTCCACCCGACGAGGCCGACCACGCCGCCCAGCAGCGCGGCGAGCTCAGCGAGCAGCGCGCCAAGGAGATCAGCGCTCACATGGGCGCGACCCACAAGGACCGCGAGACCCATCAGTGGATGCCCCGCCGCACCGACAACGGCTGGCAGGTGGTGAAGATCAGCGTCCCTCCGCCCGCGGACAACCTGACGACCGAGACGAGGGCCGACGAACGCCCCGAGGTCGGCGAGGACCCCCGGAGCTCGGGCAACAAGAACATCGGCGGCGGCTGGGTGGGCTGAGGCCCCTGCCGGCGCGCCGCCGGCATCGAGTCGCAGCTGAGGACCGCATGTGGCCTGTCCGGCGCGACTCGCCGCTAGCTCGGGCTCAGGCGCCTCGTGTCAGGGGTGCCTCGCCCGGCACCCGGCTTCGCCGGGTTTCGGGTGGATGTGCCGGTCGAGACACCCCTGACCCGAGCGCGCCCCGTCAGCGGCCCTTGAGGACCACCTTGAAGCCGAACTTCTCCGGGGTCGCGTCCGCCTCGCCCGCGAGAACCGCCCGGACCTGGAACTGGTACTTGCCGGGCTTCAGCTTGTACTTGGCCGGGGACTTGCAGGCCTTGAACTTCGCCTTCTTGCCCTTCGGCCGCAGCGAGCACTCGAACGTGGCGCCGGCGGTCGTCGAGGAGAACTTGAACTTGGCCTTCGCCTTGCCCTTCTTCCCGCCCTTGGCCTCGAGCTTCTTCGCCGGCTTCTTGTCGAGCTTGGTCTCCGGTCCGCCGTTCGGAGTGACCGGTGCCGCGACGCCGGTGACCCGTGCGACCTTCTCCGGCGTGTCGAGCGTGACCCAGAGGGTGTCTCCCGGACCCGGGCGCGAGCTTCCGCGGCCCGACGCCGCCGCTGGGCGCGAAGCCCGTCAGCTCGCTCGTCTGACCGTCGGGGGTCAGGCGCAGCAGATCGTTCGTCTGGGAGCGGGCGACCCAGTAGGCGCCGTCGGGAGCGAACGTGACCCCGAACGGGTCCGAGGCGACGAGCTCCGTCTTCATGCGGAGTGCCTCCAGGCGTGATCCTGCCCACGGTCTGCGGGTTGGTGGTCGGGGCGGCGTAGGCGACCTGGCCGTTCGGGCCGCCGGCGACGCTCTGGGCTCCGCCCGCGGCGGCGATCTGGATGTCGTAGGGCGTGATCGTCGGGGCCGCGGTGGCGGTCGCGCTGAGCACCCGCCCGTTGCCGTCCGCGATCCAGAGCAGTCCGTCGGAGCCGACGCTCATGCCATGCGGGGTGAGCGTGGCGATCGGGGTCGACGTCGCGGTCCCGGCCGGGTTCGCCGGATCGAAGCTGACGAGCTGGTTGTCGCCGGCGACCCACATCTTCCCGTCGGGGCCCTTGACGATCCCGCGACCGTTCGTGAGGCCGACGTTGAAGGCGGTGGCACCCGCAGGATTCGCGGGCGGCACCTTGATCACGCCGATCGTCGTCGAGACCCAGAGGTTGCCGTCCGGACCGACCGCCACTCCGAAGGAGGTGTTGGCGAGCGGGAACTCGGTGACGGTGCCGTCCGGCTTGATCTGGGCGATGCCGTTGACGTTCTGCAGCGTCACCCACATGTTCCCGTCGGGGCCCTGGACGATGTCGTTGTCGGTGCCGACGCCACCGGCGACCGCGAACTCACCGTCGACCGCGGGAGCCGCTGCGGCCGGCGAGGCGAGGAGGAGGGCGACCGCGAAGGCGATCAGGACGGGAACGGAAGCACGCGAAGATCGAAGCATGACCCGAGAATAGTCATGCCTGCGTCCGCTGCCCAGCGAGAACCCGAACTAGAGGATGTAGACGGTGGTGTAGACGACGATCCACATCACGTCGACGAAGTGCCAGTAGATCCCCGGCACCTCGACTCCGAGGTGGTCCTCCGCCTTCGTTCCGAAGTGGCCGCGCCAGGCGCGGATGTTGGCGAAGGTGAGGAGCATCAGGCCGACGAAGACGTGAGCGCCGTGCAAGCCCGTGAGGCCGTAGAAGATCGAGCCGAAGGCACCGTCGCGGGCGCTGAAGCCGATGTGGACGTACTCGTTGACCTGGATGAAGAGGAACGTCGCACCGAGCAGCCAGGTGAGCGCGAGGCCCATCTTCATGGCGTTGCGGTTGCCCTTGCGAGCCCCCTCGAGCGCCCAGTGGATCGTGAACGAGGACGAGATCAGGATCGCGGTGTTGATGCCGGCGACGGCCTTCGGCAGCTCGAAGCCCTCAGGAGGCCAAGCTCCCGTCGGGTTCGAGACCTCGCGGAGGAAGAAGTAGGACGCGAAGAACGCGCCGAACAGCATCGCCTCGGAGACGATGAAGAGCAGGATGCCGAGCGTCTGGCGGTCGATCTTGGACGAGGCGTTCGCCTCCGGCGGCCCGTGATGCTCGTGCGCGTGCGCGCCGCCCGGGACCGGGATCGATGCGGACTCCATCAGTCGTCGCTCCTCTCGGCGCCGGCACCAACCGGCTCACGCGCTGTCGTGCTCTGGGAAGTCGCGGCGCCGTCGCCCGTCGACTCGAAATGCTCGACGGGCTTGTCGGTGACCTCGGCGATCCGGTCGAGCAGGCCGTCCTCGATCCACTTGGACTGCCGGCCCGCGAACGTCGAGACGAGGATGTCGTCGACGCGGTAGTGCTCGATCGCGTTCTGGACCGCCGCGAAGGGCTCGGGGCTCATGGGCTGGCCCGTGGCGTCGATCTCGTCGCGGTAGAGCGCGGCCAGGGTCGCGGCGAGGCGGTCGACGACCTCCTCGCGCGGCGTGGAACCCGAGCTCGGGCAGATGAAGGTGTAGCGGTGGGCCCCTTCGCGGTTGCGGGCGATGAGGCGCTCGACCAGGTCCGGCGCGTTCACCGTCTGCGTGGCCACGACCAGGGTGTGGTTGATGTCCATCGCGATCGCGTCGTCATCGATCCGCACCGGGATGTGCTCGACGTCGGCCTCGGTGAACCGTGCCCGGGCCCATTCGATGAGGTCCTTGCGGGCGAAGCCGAAGCGGCTCTCGAGCAGCGCCGAGATCAGGACGTCGCTGGGCTGGAAGGCCCGGACCGCGTCATCGAGGGCGAGCGGCGGGTCGGGATCGAAGATCGAAGCGGTCGCGTCGATGCCGAACTCGGCCAGCACCCGCTGGGTGACCTCGACGCGGCTCAGCGCGGCGTCTCGAACCTCGTCGATGTCGACGATCTGGCCGGAGACCGGCTGGTTCTGCGGCGCTGCCAGGGCAACGTGCCCGGCGCCGGCGTCGACGCGCTCCCGGATCGCGGTGAGCAGCTTGCGGCCGCCGGCGACCTCGTTCAGGAAGGCGAGGACGGTCCCGCCCTCGGTCGTGGCGGCGCTCACGAGCCGCCTCCGCCGCCACCGCCACCGCCGCCTCCACCACCGGAGGCCGCGCCGGCCACGGCAGGTTCAGGCCCGCCGACCTTGGCGCCGTCGCCGCTGTGCATGATCGCGTGGCGGGCACCGGGGACGCCGAACTCGTACGGGCCGCCGACGACGCGCGGGATCTCGTCGAAGTTGAAGATCGGCGGCGGCGAGGACACGAGCCACTCGATCGTCTTCGCGCGCCAGGGGTTGTCGCCGGCCTTCGGGCCGAAGCGCCACGAGACGACCATGTTGTAGATGAAGATCAGCTGCGCGGCGCCGAGGATGAAGCTGAAGATGCTGATCACGAGGTTCCAGTCGCCGAACTGCGCCGAGTAGTCGGCGACGCGACGCGGCATGCCCTCCATGCCGACCCAGTGCATCGGGATGAACGTGCCGAGCATGCCGACGAGGGTGCCCCAGAAGTGGAGCCGCCCGAGCCGTTCGTCGTACATCCGCCCGGTCATCTTCGGGAACCAGTGATAGAGCCCGCAGAAGATCGTGAACACCGAGCCGCCGAAGAGCACGAAGTGGATGTGCGCGACGACGAAGTAGGTGTCGGAGACGTGGATGTCCAGCGGGATCATGCCGAGCATCACGCCCGAGATGCCGCCGATCACGAACGTGACGATGAAGCCGAGCGCGAAGAGCATCGAGGTCGATTCGATGTGCAACTTCGAGTCGAACAGCGTCCCCAGCCAGGAGAAGATCTTGATGCCGGTCGGGACCGCGATCAGCAGCGTCGTGATCATCATCGGCACGCGCAGCCAGCCGAACATGCCCGAGACGAACATGTGGTGGGCCCAGACGGCGAACGCGAGCACGACGATCCCGAGCAGCGCCAAGGCCATCAATCGGTAGCCGAAGATGGTCTTGCGGGCGTGGGTCGAGATCACCTCGCTGACGATCCCGAAGCCCGGCAGCATCATGATGTAGACGGCCGGGTGGGAGTAGAACCAGAAGATGTGCTGGTAGGAGATGACGTCGCCACCGGCAGCGGCCTGGAAGAAGTTCGTGCCGATCGCGCGGTCGAAGAGGACCATGAACTGGACGCCCGCGATGAACGGGGTCGCCGCGACCACCAGCAGCGAGGTCGAGAGGTTCGCCCAGACCAGCAGCGGCATCCGCCAGAAGTTCATCCCCGGCGCGCGCATGGTCACGATCGTCACCAGGAAGTTGAGCGCGGTCGCCACCGATGAGGCGCCGGCGAACTGGACTCCGAGGTTGAAGAACGATTGCCCGAGTGGCGCTCCCGTCGACAGCGGCGCGTAGCCGGTCCAGCCCGCGTCGAAGGCGCCTCCCGGGGCCAGGTAGCTGGCCATGAAGAGCAGGCCGGCCATCGGCAGCATCCAGAACGAGAGCGCGTTCAGGCGCGGGAACGCCATGTCCGGCGCGCCGATCATCAGTGGCAGGACGTAGTTCGCGAGCCCGGCGAAGACCGGGATCACGAACAGGAAGATCATGAACGCCGCGTGCGTCGAGAAGAGGCTGTTGAAGGTGCTCGGGTCGACGATCTGCGTGCCCGGGTTGGCGAGTTCGGCCCGCATGATCATCGCGAGCATCCCGCCGAGCAGGAAGAAGAAGAAGGTCGTGACGACGTACTGGACGCCGATGACCTTGTGGTCGGTGTTGAACTTGAAGTAGTCGCGCCAGCTCGTCGCGCCGTGCTGGGAGTGGTCGTCGGGGATCGTCGGCGCGCCGGAGGCCCAGCGGAACCAGTAGTCGAAGCAGCCGAGGCCGACGAGGAAGCCGATCGGGGCGGTGATCGCGGGGACGATCACATGCGGGTAGCCGGTCGCCTCCGTCTGGTAGATCTCGAGCCCGCTGATCGCGCGCAGGGCGACGACGAGACCGAAGCCGAAGAGGCCTCCGATCAGCATGCCGAGGCCGGCGCGCGGCATTCCGGGGTTTCTCAGTGCTGCTGGCAAGTCTCAGATCCTCCTACGGGTTCTCATCGAGGGGACGATCGTCGAGCACTCCCGCGCCCTTGCCGCCCGCGACTCCGGTGCTGACCGCGGCGCCGTCCGCGAGCTCGGTCTGCTCGGCGGCCCACGCGTCGAACTCCTCCTGGGTCTCGACCACTGCCGGTGCGCGCATGGTCGCGTGCCCCCAGCCGCAGAGCTCGGTGCAGACCACCGAGAAGACACCCTCCTTGTCGGGGGTGACGCGGACGGTGTCGTCGATCTCATCCTGCCCCGGCAGGTCGGCTCCGGGGACGAGATCGCGCTTGATCCCCCACTCGGGGACCCAGAACGAGTGCAGGACGTCGAGGGCGTTCAGGTGAAGTTCGAGTTGGGTGCCCGACGGGACGTGAAGCTCGGTCGAGGTGACTCCCTGCTCGGGGTAGTCGAAGCGCCAGGCGAACTGCTGGGCGGTCACGTCGACCTCCATCACCGGGCCGCCGTCGGCCTTCGCCTCGATGTCGTCGAGGACGATCGTCGAGTAGATGCCGCCGAAGATCACGATGATCGTCGGGATCACGGTCCAGATGATCTCGAGGCGCGTGTTGCCGTGGATCGGCTCGCCGTCTGACTCGTCGCCGGGCTTGGCCCGGTACTTCCAGATGGCGTAGAACATCATCACCATCACGACGCTGAAGACCAGCGCGCTCAGCACGATCATGACGTTGAGCAACGTCACGATCTGCTCCTTCTCGACCGATCCGACGGTTCCGAGCCAGTTGATGTTGACCATCACCAGGGAGATGACGATGGTCATCGCCGTGGCCGCTGCAGTCAGCTTCAGGAATGTCGCCTTGGTCATGTCCTTCATGGGCCCGCGGCATTCTATTGACCGAGCGGCGCGTGCATCGGCCTCACCCGACGGGGGCCCCTCAGGCGTCAAAGGCGATGCCGGAAACAACCGGTGGCCTTCCCACCTCTTCCGGCCGTGGATCAGGCAGGTGGAATCGGATCGAGCGAGCCGAGATCGCCGGCCGAGGCGGCCAGGACCGAACGCGCGACGCCCTCCCAGCTCCACCGCGAGCGAACCTCCGCGGCCATCGCCCGCGATGCCGCGGCGCGCTCGGCGGCCCCGAGCGAGAGCCAGCGGTCGAGGTTCCCCGCGATGCCCTCGACGGCGCCCGGGCCGAGGTCGAAGGCGGTGAGCTCGGCGGCCGCGGCGGTGGCCGGCGATTCGCTGAGGGTGGCCGAGAGCGTCCCGGCCACCTCGGCGAGGCCGGAGTGGCGGGCGCAGACCGGCAGGGCGCCGGTTGCGGCGGCCTCGGCCGCGACCATGCCGAAGGCCTCCGGGAACGTGCTGGGGACGACGAGCGCGTCGCTCGCACGCACCGCCCGCGCGACCTCCCCGTACTCGAGCCGCCCCGCGAGGTCGACGGTGTCCCGGGCCGCGGCCGCGGCTTCGGCGTAACCGTCTGGGAGGTCCTCGAGGAACGCGCGGAGGTACGACAGCTCGCCCTCCTCGCCGCCCTCGAGCCCGCGACCGCGAGCCACGATCTCGCGTGCGGTGTCGAGGTCACCGTCGCCGAGCGCCTCCCAGAGGCGCAGGAGCGTGTCTCGGTACTCGCCGAAGCCGACGAGGAGGAGGCGCGCGCCGGGATGCTCGCGGGCGACGAGCGGCCAGGCGGCGAGCAGCAGGTCGCAGCCCTTCGAGACGATGAGCTTGCCGACGAAGAGACACCTAGGACCGGGATCCTCCGCTTCGCGTCCGGTCCCGGTCCCCGCGCGTACGAACGGAGAGCTGCAGCGGCGGCCGCTGGGTCGCGGCCGAGGCCGGGGGAGCCCGAGCCGGGCGGCGCACCCTCGATCTCGTCGGCCAGCGCGAGGAGATCGGCCAAGGCGCTCGCGCGGTCCGGCGCCGGCGAGAAGGCCTCGATGTCGACGCCGGGCGGGCCGAGGCGGGTCTTCTCCTCGAGCCCGTCGAGATCGAGCGTCTCCCACAGCGAGGCGGCGGTGTGGCGAGATCCGCAGAGGACAGCGCGCGCCGCCTCCATCCCCTCGCGGCCGTAGGGCCCGAAGCGCTCGGGCTCGGGCATCACGGTGTAGGAGAGCGCGCTGCCGTGGACCTTCGCCGCGAACGGGAGCCCGGAGCGGGCGAGGATGGCCGGGCCCATCACGAGGTGGTTGGCGAGTGCGGCGTCGATCCCGCCCGCGCGATGGGCGACGTCGCCGATCGCAGCGACGTTGGCGGCGATGTAGCCCTCGATCTCCTCATCGCTGAGACGGCTGAAGGTGCGCGCCTCGAAGCCCTCGTAGGTGTCGGCGACGTAGACCGGGAGAAGGCCGCCGATGTCGGGCGTGTAGGCGGTGATCGAGCCCGGTCCGGGCGCGCCGTCGTTGCCGGTCGGCTCGATGCTCAGCGCCCCTCCCGCCCAGGTCCCGACGGCGTCGACCCAGGGCAGCGAGCCCGCCTCCCGGTCCTGGCAGAGCAGGTGGACCTCGTGGCCGAGCTTGGCGAGCGCCTGGGCGACGTTGGCGTTGTAGACGTTGCTGCCGGTGCCGCGCAGGAGGTAGCCGTGGAAGATCAGGACCTTCATCCCCGTCAGTCTTGCGGCCTTCCCGGATACCCAGGTATTAGGATGCCGCTCGTGAACGACCGCCAGACATACCGGCTCCGCGCTCCCGCCTCCGGCCGCGAGGCCATCGTGGACGCGGACGTCGACGGCGTCTACATCGATCGCGAGACCGGCGAGGAGCTCAAGCCCGTGACGCGCGTGCTGCCGCTCGCGCCCTCGCCCTCCTCCCTGCTCCGCACCCCGGAGAACCTGCGCGAATGCCGCCGCTGCAAGCAGCTGATCGGCATCGACGTCAGCGACTGCCCCCATTGCGGCCTGCGCCAGGAAGCGACGAACGGGGACTCGTGACCGCGGGCAGGGTCCGGCCGCTCGCGGCCACCCTCGCCGCCTCGCTCCTCCTGATCGCCGCCGCCGGCTGCGGCGACGACGAGACGACGACCGAGCCCTCCTCGGCGTCGACCACGAGCCTGACGACTGTCCCGGCGACGTCCTCCACGTCGCTCGACCTCGACCTCGACCACCACGTCGACGTCGACCTCGCCTCGACCACGTCGACGACTTCGACCACATCCACCTGACGACGACCACCTCGACCACCACCACCGAGGAGGACACCGAGGGGAACGACACGCCGCCCGAGCCGGGCTCACCGGAGGAGGCGTTCGAGGAGGAGTGCGAAAAGCACCCCGAGCGCTGCGGCTGAACCGCAGCGCCACCGGCTCAGGCCGGGTTACTTCCCGTCGCCGTTCCCGTTGCCGCCGCCCGAGCCGTCACCCGTCTCGGGGACGAAGTACGCCTTGTAGAGAAGGCGAGCGGCGGTGTAGGTGCAGGCGTAGGAGCGAATCGAGCCGAGCTTGTTCTGCGGCTTGGAGTGGTCGATCGAGTCCTGCTGAGCTGCGATGAACTCCTCCTGGGTCGCACCGGCGGGCGCGTTGCCGCAGTGCTTGGAGCCGCGGCTGGCGAGCCACTGATCGTCGTCCGTAGTCGCGACGGGCGGATCGTGCGCAAGCGCAGAAAGCCAGTTACCGGTGGTGATCGCGACGAACAGCCCCGCCTTGACCTTCAGCGGCTTGTTCAGCGTGAAGATGGGGTTGCGGCCGAGCTCGCTCGAGAGCGAGACCTTCACCGACTGCTTGACGAGCTTGAAGCGCTGGTGCTTGAGCTTCTTGAGGATGCTCAGCTTGGCCGAGGGATCGCCCCAGCCCACACCCTCCTGAACGTCGGGTCCGGTCTCGGGAGCCTCCGAGAAGAAGGCCTTCTCCTCGCGCTGAGGGCTTGCCGAGGTTCACCTGGAAGGCGACGATCCGGCCGTCGGAGGGGATCTTGTAGGGGTTGCGCTCACCGTTCGCGACCTTCTGCAGACCGGTGACCTCGCCGACCGCCTGGCACTTCTCTGAGGCCGGGACCTCGGCGGTCGGGTCGTCCGCGTTCGGGCGGTGAGGGACAGCTCGCCTTCGGGGTCTTGCCGGCGGGCTGAACGACCTCGGCGGCGATGCGGTCGAGCTCGCTCCGGGGGCTGGCATCCGCGGCCCGCATTCCCAGGGCAACCCAGACGATCGCGAGGAGGAGGCCGGCGAAGATCGCGGCGGTTCTGACGCTGTTGTTGGCTCGGAAGCTCATCTGAGTAGGCCCTAACACTCCTACCGGGGCAGGGTTGCGGGCTGGTTCGTCGGCGCCGTCGGCAGTCTAGGCGCTCCGAACCCGGAATCCTGGCGGATCGCGCATAGACTGCCCGCCGTGCCCGCCATCGAGGTCGTCAACTTGCAGCGGGCTTTCTCGGACGAGGTCCTGGCGGTCGCCGGGATCGACATCGAGGTCGCCGAGGGCGAGATCTACTCCTTCCTCGGCCCCAACGGCGCCGGGAAGACGACGACCGTCCGGATGCTGACCACGCTGCTGCGCCCGACCGGCGGCAGCGCGCGGGTCGCGGGCCACGACGTCGTCGCGGACGCTCCCGGCCGTCCGGCGCGCGATCGGCGTCGCGCTGCAGGAGGCGGCGCTCGATCCGCTGATGACGGGCGAGGAGCTGATCCGCATGCAGGCGACGCTCCACGGGATCCCGACCCAGGAGGGTCGCGAGCGCTCCGACGAGCTCCTGCGGCGCGTCGGGCTCACCCAGGCGGCGAAGCGTCGCGTCGGCACCTACTCGGGCGGCATGAAGCGGCGGCTCGACCTCGCCTCGGCGCTCGTCCACGAGCCGCGCGTCCTCTTCCTCGACGAGCCGACAACCGGCCTCGACCCGGTCAGCCGGATGTCGATCTGGGACGAGGTGCGGCGCCTCAACGACGGCGGCACCACGGTCTTCCTGACGACCCAGTACCTCGAGGAGGCCGACATGCTCGCCGACCGCGTGGGAATCATCAGCGCCGGGAAGATCGTCGCCGAGGGCACTCCGGCATCGCTCAAGGCCGAGGTCGGAAAGCCGCGACTGGAGCTGACGCTGGCCGCCGGATGCGCCGAGAAGGACTGCGAGGGCGTGCTCGCCGAGCACGGGCGCCTGCTCCCCGCCAAGGACGGGAAGCTGCTCGTCGAGGTCGAGGAGGGCGCGGCGGCGATCGCGCCGATCATCCGCTCGCTCGACGAGGCGGGCATCCTGGTCGAGTCGATCGACCTGCTCGAGCCGAGCCTCGACGACGTCTTCGTCGAGAAGACGGGGCAGCACCTCGAGGGCGAGGAGTCCGAATTGCCCGCGGAGCCGGTCACGGGCGAGGAGCCCGCGGTCGCGGCCGAGCCCGCCTGATGGGATTCGCCGGAACGCTCCGGGTCGTCGCGAGCCTCGGCCGGCGCTCAGTGCTCCAGACCTTCCGGCGACCGCAGCTCGCCGCGCCGCTGCTGATCTTCCCGACGCTGCTCCTCGCGATCCAGAGCGCCGGCGTCGGCGCCGCAGTCGATCTCCCGGGTTTCCCCCCGGTCGACAGCTTCTTCCAGTTCCTGCTGCCCGCGGCGATGGTCCAGTCGGCGCTCTTCGGCGGGAACGCGGCCGGGATCGCGCTTGCCGTCGACATCGAGGTCGGCTTCACCGACCGGCTGCTCGCCGCTCCGATCCACCGCTTCGCGATCGTCGCGGGGCGGCTCGCGGGCACGGCGGTGCTGGGAGCGCTGACCGCGATCTGGTTCCTGGCGATCGGGCTGATCTTCGGGGCCCCGATCGAGGAGGGGGTCCCCGGCGCGATCCTGATGCTCGTCCTGGTGACGATGTCGGCCTTCGCCTTCGGGACGATCGGCGCCGCTCTGGCGCTGCGGACCGGGAGCGCCTCGATCGTCCAGGGGACGTTCCCGCTCGTCTTCGTCGTCCTGTTCCTCTCGACGGCCTTCTTCCCCGAGGACCTGCTGGTGGAGCCGGCGCAGACGATCGCGAAGTACAACCCGCTCTCGTTCATCGTCGACGCCGTCCGCGATCCGGTGATCTCCACGATCACCCTGGATGCGCTGCTGCTCGGGCTCGCCGGGATCGCGCTGATCGGCGGCGTGGGCACCATCCTGTGCCTGCGGGCGATGAAGCACCGGGTGGCGGCGGGCTGATGCCGGTCGCGCTCCGCAGCGACTTCGCGACGATCGGGGCGATGCTCCGGCGCTCGACGAACGAGCTCATCCGGGTGCCGGGAGCGGCGATCCCGGGCGTCCTGGCGCCGACGATCTTCTTCCTCGGGTTGAGCTCGGTGTTCGGGAGCCTCACGCTCCTTCCCGGCTTCGACACCGACAGCTACAAGAGCTTCATGATCCCCGTGAGCATGCTCCAGGGCGCGGGCTTCACGGGCGCGGCGGCCGGGGTCAACCTGGCGCGCGACATCGAGGTCGGCCTCTTCGACCGCTTCCTCGCCTCCCCCGCTCCCCGCTGGGTGCTGCTGGCCGGAACGGTCCTGTCGGCGAGCGTCCGCTCGCTGATCCCGGCGACGGTGCTGATCATCGTCGCCATGGCGGTCGGCGCGAACTTCCCCGGGATCGACGGCCTCGTGCTCGCGTTCCTGCTGGTGATGGGCATGGCGGTTGTGGCGGCCTGCTGGGGAACGACCCTGGCCCTGCGCTACAAGACGCAGTCGGCGGCCCCGCTGATGCAGTCGGCGATGCTGGCGCTGATCCTGAGCACGACCGCCTACGCCCCCCAGGAGCTGCTGACCGGGCTGGCTGGCGACGGTGGCGCAGATCAACCCGATCACCCACGTGGTCGACGCGACCCGCCAGGGCTTCGTCGGCAGCGTGACCTGGGCGGGAACCTGGCCGGCGATAGTGACGCTGATCGCGTTCACCGCGGTCCTGGGAGCGTTCGCGCTGAGGGGAATGCGGCGAACGGCGTATTAGGGCGGAGGCTGGGGTGGGGCCCACGGGGCTGAGGGTTGCGGGGCTGACGCCGGGCGAGAAGGAGGGCAGGGGCCGAAGGTTCGCGGGGCTGACGCCGGGCGCGCGTGGCTGATCAGCGGAAAAGGGCTGGGGAAGGGGGCGTGGAGGGAGGCGGTTGGTGCCGGCCGCCGCGGGTGGGTCAGCGCTGGGCTCCTTGTCAGTTCCGCGGATCGGCGTCTCGCTGAGCGAGTGCAAACGCGACGAAAGGCGCGGATGGCCTCATTCGCCATCCTCCGCCCGGAATCTGCTCCGCTATCCGGAGCAAATTCCCACCGAAGGCGCCAACCAGGCGGCCCCGGGTGTGGGGTGGGTCGACCGGGCACTCACGAGCCGCGCTACCTGCCGCCACGCGCGCGAACCCTTGCCACGGCTGCCTAGCGGCGAGGCCCGGGCGACCCACCCCATGCCCGGGGCCGCCAACGCAAAGCAGGTCCCTACTTGTAGCGGTAGGTGATGCGCCCGCGATCGAGGTCGTAGGGCGACAGCTCGATCTTCACCCGATCCCCCGGAAGGATGCGGATGTAGTGGCGGCGCATCTTGCCGCTGATGTGGCCGAGGACCTCGTGGTCGTTGTCGAGCTTCACCTTGAACATGGTGTTGGGCAGGGCCTCGACGACCTCGCCCTCCATCTCGATCTTCTCTTCCTTGGCCATGCGACGCGGCAGGGTAGCAGCGGCGGGGCCGCTATCCCGCATCGGGTTGCGGGAAGGGGCGGTTACTTGCCCTGGTAGCCCGTGAACTTGCCGGGGCCCTCGGTGAGGAAGCTGTCGACGGCTCCCTTGAGGTCCTCGGTGTCGAACAGGGGTCCGGCGATGTCGGGGGTGGCGTCGTCGGCAGCCTCGATGCCCTCATCCAGGTACTTGCGGATGATGCGCTTGGTGGCGGCGTGGGCGCGGGTGGGGCCGGCGGCGAGACCGTGGGCGAACTTCATGCCCTTCTCCTGGAGCTCCTCGGCCGGGAGGATGCGGTTGATCACTCCCCACTCGAGCATCTTGTCGGCGCCGTAGAGGCCGCCGGTCATGACGAACTCGCGGGCGCGGGCGGGGCCGGCGCGCTCGGCCATCCGCTGGACGCCGCCGCCGAAGGGAGTGAGGCCGACGACGCGCTCGACGAGGCCGAACTGGGAGCCCTCGGCGGCCCAGATCATGTCGCAGCCGAGCGAGGCCTCGAGGCCGGCGGTCAGGCAGAGGCCGTGGACGAGGGCGAGCGTCGGGATCTCGAGCCCCTCGAAGGCCTGGAGCTCGCGGATGCCGTCCTGGGCCAGGCGCCTTCCCTGCTCGGAGCCCTCGACGTCCTTGAAGACCTTGCCGACGTCGACGCCGCCGGTGAAGACCTTGCCCTCGGCGCGGAAGACCATCGCCCTCGCGCCGGAGCCCGCGACCTGATCGCGGGCGGCGCGCATCGCGCTGAAGGTCCGCTCGGTGAAGAGGTTGAGCGGCGGATCGTCGAGGATCAGGACGGCGACGTCCCCATCCATCTCGAAGCGGATCGGCTCGTCGCTCGCGGGAATCTCGTCGGTCGTTTCGGTCATGTCGGTCATGTGTCTACGCGTCTCCTCCGTTGCGGATCGTCGCGGCGATGCTGGCGATCTCGTCCATGTCGGCTCCCCGCGGGATCCACGGGAGCTTGAGCGGGTCGTCCTCGTAGCGCGGGATCACGTGGATGTGGAAGTGGAAGACGGTCTGCCACGCGGCGACCCGACAGGCGTTGATCAGGTTGAAGCCGTCGGGAGCGAGCGTCGCCTCCATCCGCTTGGCGATGCGCTGAGCGGCGACGGCCGTGTGGCGGAGGTCCTCCTCGGAGATCGCGAGCAGGTCCTCGCTGTGATCGCGCGGGATCACGAGCGCGTGGCCCTTCGTCGCCGGGTTGATGTCCATCAGCGTGACCGTGTGGTCGTCCTGATCGATCACCTCGGCGGGCGCCTCGCCGGCCACGATCGCGCAGAAGATGCAGTCTGGGTCCCGGTTGGGCATGGCGGGGCAGGCTAGCGGGGCCGGCTGGGCTCAGGGGTGAAGCCCTGCAGGTGCGCGATGGCCTCCTCGCGGGTCTCGACCTCGCCGCACCACTGCGCCGCCTCGAGCTCGCGCACGGCCTCGCCGAGCGCCGGGCCCGGCTCGATGCCCGTCGCCGCGGCGATCTCGTCCCCCCGCAGGAGCGGCTTGGGCGGCCCGTTCAGCTCCAGCGGGACGGCGACCGCGAGCATCTCGCGGGCCAGCTCGAGGTGATCCTCGATCGCGCGCTCGGGGACGCCTCCACCCTGCGCCGACATCCGGTCGGCGACGGTGAGCAGCGTCGTGTCGACCGCCTCGGACCCGGTGCGGCGGAGGTAGCCGAAGACGCGCCGAGGCGGGAGTGGCCGATCCTTGACCATGAAGCCGAGCACGAGGTGGTCGCGGGTCATCGCCGCGAGCTTGCTCCGCAGCGCCCCCGACGACTTCAGGCGGCGGCAGAGCTCCCCGATCATCTCGGCGCCGACCGCGTCGTGGCCCTTGAAGGAGACCCAGCCCTCGTCCGCGACGACGCGCGTCGCCGGCTTGCCGATGTCGTGCACGAGCGCGGCGAGCCGGAGCACGCCGCCGCGGGTGAAGCCGTCCGCGAACGGCACCGCGAGCATCGCCTCGACCTCGGGAGCGACGTCGCCCGCGTAGCGGGGAAGGTCCCCCTCGACCGCGAGCATGCGCCGGAGCACCTCGATCGTGTGGCCGTAGGCGTCGAGGTGATGGTTGGCGCTCTGGCCGACCCCGCGGAGCCCTTCGAGCTCGGGCAGGACCCCGGCCAGCGCGCCGAGCTCCTCGGTCAGCTCGATCCCGCGGACCGGGTCCGGCCCCGAGACCAGCAGCGCCAGCTCGGCGAGCTGCCTCTCCCCCGCCGGCTCACCGGCCCGGCCGGCCGACGCTCGAGCGAGCTCGACGGTGCGGGCATGCGGATGGAGATCGAGCGCCGCCGCGAGCCTCGCGCCGCGGAGCAGGCGGAGCGGGTCGTCCTCGAAGGAGCGTTCCGAGACGGCGCGGAGGGCTCCCGCCTCGAGATCCGCGAGGCCGCCGGTCGGGTCGATCGGGCTCCCGCCCCCCAGCGGCACCGCAACCGCGTTCACCGTGAAGTCCCGAAGGGCGATGTCGCCGCCGATGTCGGCTCCGCGGAGCGCGGCGACGTCGATCGTCCAGGTCCCGTCTCGCGCCGCGACCCGCCAGGTCTCGAACTCGGCCGAGAGCTCGAACGTGTGGGCGTCGGCCGACCGCGCGATGGCTCTGGCGGCCGCCTTGACGTCGCCGGCCAGGGCCAGGTCGACGTCGGTCACGGCCAGGCCCCGAGCGGCGTCGCGAACGGCACCGCCGACGATCCATGCGGCGGCCTCCGAGCCGAGCGCCTCGCGAGCGACCCGCACGCCCTCCGCCTCGCCGAGCCGCGCGGCGATCGCCTCGGCGCTCACCCTCAGCGCCTGTACGCCCGCGGAACCCGGGGGGAGATCCCGCAGGTGATCTCGTAGTTGATCGTGCCGAGATGCCCGGCCAGCTCCTCGGCGGTGATCTCCTCCTCGCCCTGCGCTCCCAGCACGACGGCGGGTGCGCCCGGCTCGACCGTTGAAGCGGGGCCGAGATCCACGGTCAGGTTGTCCATCGAGATCGTGCCGACGCCGGGCACCCGATCGCCCTCGACGAGCACCTCCGCCCGGTTGCTGAGCCCGCGCCGGTAGCCGTCCCCGTAGCCGATGGGGATCACGCCGACGAGGGTGTCGGCCTCGGCGACCCAGGAGCGGCCGTAGCCGACGGAATCACCGGCGATCGCGCCCTTGACCTCGGCGACGTACCCGTGGACCGACATCGCCGGCTGCAGCCCCTGGTCGCGAGCGCTTCGGCCGAACGGATCCATCCCGTAGATCGCGATCCCGCAGCGGACCATGTCGAAGTGGAACTCGGGCCCGCGCAGGGTCGCGGCGCTGTTCGCGGCATGGAGCATGAGCTCCGGATGGCGCTCCTTCGCCGGCAGCGCGACCGCCTCGAAGCGGCTCAGCTGCTCGCGCAGGAAGGTCTCGTCGGGGTCGTCGGCGGTTGCGAAGTGGGTCCAGAGGCCGACGAGCTCGACGCGCTCGTCGGCGGCGGCGTCGTCGACCAACCCGGAGACGATCAGCGGGTCGCGGTCGCCCAGCCGGCCCATCCCGGTGTCGTACTTGACGTGGACGCGCGGCCGGAAGCCCAGCTGGGAGGCGCGCTCGGAGATCGTGGCGAGGAAATCCATGCGCCAGACCGCGATCTCGGCGCCCGCCTGCAGGGCCACGTCGAGCTCGGCGTCGGTGAGGGCGCCCATGACGAGGATCGGGGTCTCGGGAGCCCGCGCCCGCAGCTCGAAGGCCTCGGTCGCCGTGGCGACCGCCAGCCGGCTCGCCCCGCCCCGCAGCGCCGCCTCGGCGGCACTCGGCCATCCCGTGCCCGTAGCCGTTCGCCTTGACGACCGCGCAGAGCTGCGCCCCGCCCTGGAGACCGAGCTTCAGGTGGCTGCAGTTGCGCTCGATCGCGCCGAGGTCGATGACCGCCATCGCTCGCTGGAAGGGATCGTGAGGGCTCATGCGGGCGCGCGAAGCCCCTCCGGAAGGCTCTCGATGACGTCGCCGGCGATCACGGATTCGACCCCGATCCGCTCACCCGCGAAGCGGCCGGCCCGGCCGTGCGCGAGGACGCCGGCGCAGGCTCCCTCGAATGCCTCGGTCCCGCGGGCGATCAGCGCCGCGATCGTTCCCGACAGGACGTCGCCCGTCCCCGCGGTGGCGAGCGCGGCGGAGCCGTCGACGCTGACCGCCAGCCGGTCGCCGTCGACGACCAGCGTGTCGTCGCCCTTGAGGACGACGATGGCGCCCGCGGCCTCGGCGGCGCGCCGGGCGCAGGCGAGGCGGCGATCGTTCACCTCCGCCGACTCGCAACCGAGGAGCCGCGCGAGCTCGCCGGCGTGCGGCGTCAGCACGGTCGGAGCCTCGCGTTCGCGGAGCAGCTCGAGCGAGGTGCCGAGCGCGTTCAGCCCATCGGCGTCGATCAGGAGCGGGCAGCCGATCCGGGTCACGAGATGCCGCGCGAGCTGGGCGGCGGGCTCCGAGCGCCCGAGCCCGGGGCCGAGGACGACGCAGGCGGCGCGCTCCGCCCGCTTCAGGATCTCCGGCGCGGCGGCGACGTCGAGGGCGCCGTCGAGCGAGTCGACGCCGACGGTCATCACCTCGGTCAGCTTCACCTCGAAGATCCCCTCGAGGGAGCCGGGGACCGCCGCCGTCGCATACCCCGCCCCGGCGCGGATCGCGGCCATGGACGCCATGCAGACCGCCCCGGTCATCCCGCGCGAGCCGCCGACGACCACGACCTCCCCGGAGGCGAACTTCGTCGACTCCTGCCCGCGGCGGGGCGGCAGCGCGAGGGCGCGCAGGTTGATCGCTCCCCCAGCCGGAGCCTGCGGCGCTCCGGCGGGGATGCCGATCGGCGCCACCCTCACCTCGCCGCACCGCCACTTGCCGGGCGCGATGCGATGGCCGAGCTTCGGCGCGTGGAAGGTGACGGTGAGCTGCGCTTCGACGCAGCACTCGGCCGCCTCGCCGCTCGCGGCGTCCACGCCCGAGGGAACGTCGCACGCGATCACGGGAGCGTCGGCGTCGTTGAGAGCGTTGATGGCCGCCGCCGCGGGCTCGCGCGGCTCGCCGGAGAAGCCCGTGCCGAAGATCGCGTCGACGATCGCGCCCGAGCCCGCCAGCGCCGCGGCCGGATCGTTCCCGCCGAGCTCGCGCCAGTCGCCCGCGGCCAACCGCTCCAGGTTCGCCGCCGCGTCGCCGCTCAGCTCGGCCGCCGGCCACAGCAGCAGCGCCTCAGCCTCGAAGCCGGTCTCCCGCAGCAGGCGCGCGGCGACGAGGCCATCGCCGCCGTTGTTCCCCTTGCCGCAGAGGATCCGGACCGGTCCCCCCGGTCCCCGCGGTCCCTCGGAGGCGACCCGTGCGACCTCGCGGGCGAGCGCGTCCCCGGCCGCTTCCATCAGGTCGAGCGAGGGCACCCCCCGCTCCTCGATCGCCCAGCGATCGATCGCGCCCATCCCCTCGGCGTCGTAGAGCGGGTCGAGCCAGTCAGGAGTCGGGGGTCTGGGGAGTCTGGGCGGCCTCCATCGACCTGAGCTTAGGTCAGGCCCGCGTGGCGACGACCACCGCGGCGGCGGCCTCGCGGCTGTGCGTCATCGAGAGCGCCAGCTCGAACCCGGCCGCATCCGCGGCCTCGCGCGCACGCCCGTGCAGCAGCAGCGCCGGGACCGGGTCGCCGACGACCTCGACTCGCGCGGACCGCAGGCGCCCCCCAGGGCCTTGATCGCCGCCTCCTTCGCGGCGAAGCGGGCGGCGAGATGCCGGCCGGGCCGAGCGCGTCCCGCGGCCGCCTCGAGCTCAGCCGGGCGGAAGAGGCGATCGGCGAGGCGGGGCCGGCGCGCCAGCGCCGACTCCACCCGCTCGATCTCGATCAGGTCGATCCCAAGCCCCGGAGCTGCCGGGGCGCCGGTCACGGGATGACCGGCGTGATCACGGCGGGAGCGACGTCGCTCCCACCCTCGCTGTCGGACTCCTTGACGCCGAGCACGACGCTCGCGGTGATCCGGTCGCCGTCCTCCCCGCTGCCCGCGACCAGGTAGTCGATGGCGTGCAGGTAGGGGGCGGCGAGGGCGTAGTCGGGATCGTCGGTCGCCTGGCCCTGGCTCTCGATGAGCTGCAGGAGCGGCGGCATGTCCATGAAGAACGTCGCCGTCGCGCCGTCGCTCAGGTTGCCGGTCGCCGTCGTGAAGCGCTCGGAGTCACCGAGCGTCTCGTCCGGCGAGAGCACGCTGTCGACGTCCTCGGAGCCTCCGGTCGCGATGGCCTTGCCGTCGCGAACCGCAACCTCGGCGCTGAACGGCGGGGCCTGGATCGTGAACCCGTCGCCCTGCTGGTTCGGCGCGATCTGCGCCTCCTGCTTGACGGACGGATTCTTCTCGAGGGCCGTCTGGAGCTTGCCGATTGCGTCCTCGGCGGCCGCGTCGTCGGTCGACTCGAGCACGAGCCCGCCGCCGACGCCGAGCAGATCGGTCCCCTCGAGGAAGAACCCGGCGTCCCCGATCCAGCCGAGGTCACGCTCGAGGTCGAGTCCCGTCTGCTCCTCGATCTGGGCGATCGGATCGATGTCAGCGGTGTCGAAGCCCTTGGGCAGCTGACCCGCCGAGCCCTCGAGACCAGCCTGGAAACCGGCCTGGAACTGAGCGATGGATTCATCCAGCTGCTCACCGACATCGGTGCTCGCAGCCGCGAGCCACGAGTCGCCGGGGAAGGTGGTGATCAGGTCGCTGGGAGCCGGAGCGCCCTCGGGCGTCGGCGAGGAGCCGCCGATCCCGAAGGAGCTGTCGGTCACGGTCCCCCAGGCCTCGACCGGGCCGTCGGGGAGCTGCGCGAGCGCCTGGTCGATCTGATCGAGCTGAGCGGGGTCGAGCTCGGGCGAGGCCTTGATCAGGTCGCCGATCGCCGCGGCGTCGGCGTAGACCGAGAACACGCTGTTGTCGGGAGCCCCGTCCAGCGCGGCGGTCGCGTCGGTGTTGTCGGCGAGCGAGTCGCCCTTGGAGGCGTCGACCGCGTCCTTGAAGCCCTGCTCGGTGCCGACGACGAGGTACTCGCCGACGATGCCGACGGCGGTCTCATCGTCGAGCTTGTAGTCGACGTCCTCGTAGGTCGCGTCGGTCAGCTCGTTGTCGCCCTGCTCGGCCGCGTCGTCGATGAACGACTGCGCCGCATCGGTGTCGGTCACCGCGAGGACGCCGGCGGCGTCGGGCTCCTGCGTGTCGACCTGGAAGCCGGAGACGAAGAGGCCGGCGTGGCTGCCGAGCCAGGGCTCGATGTCGTCCTCGTAGGTGAGATCGGTGTCCTCGGCGAGCGACTCGTTGAGATCGTTGATGATCTCCGCGCCGGGGTCCTCGATGCCGGAGATCTTGCCGACGGCGGACTTCAGATCGTCGCCGAGCGTGCCCTCGGGCCGGACGACGACGTCCATGTAGAACGGGACGTCGGCCGGGGCCAGCGCGATCGGATCGGGACCGGCTTCCGTGGTGCCACCGCCGTCGTCGGAGTCGTCGCTTCCGCCGCAGGCGGCGAGGAAGAGAACGAGGGCGAACAGGGCAGCGGGCAGCGCAACGCGCAGAAGCTTGGAATTCATCGTCGGCATGCTAGAGATACGCGCGACGGAGGAACCCGTCACGCGGAACTCGGCATTCGGCCGGCTACTCGACCGTGACGGTCTTCGCCAGGTTCCGCGGCTGGTCGACGTTCAATCCCAGCATGCGAGCCGTGTGGTAGGCGAGGAGCTGCAGCGGGATGACGGCGAGGATCGGCTGCAGGATCCAGTCGGTGCGGGGCACGAAGAGGGTCTGGTCGGCGGCCTCGGCGACGTTCTCGCTGCCCTCGGTGCCGATCGCGATCACGTCGGCTCCGCGGGCCCGGACCTCGGCGACGTTGGAGAGGGTCTTCTCCAGGACCGGGCTGTCGGTCGCGACGCAGACGACCGGGGTCGTCTCGTCGAGCAGCGCGATCGGGCCGTGCTTCATCTCACCGGCCGCGTAGGCATCGGAGGGGATGTAGGAGATCTCCTTCATCTTCAGCGCGCCCTCGAGGCAGACGGGGAGGCCGATGTGACGGCCGAGGTAGAGGAAGAACCGGCCCTCGTAGTGGCTGCGGGCGATCGCGCGCACCTGGGCGTCGGTGGTCTCGATGGTCTCGTCGATCTTGCGCGGGAGCGCCTTCAGCTCGGCGATCAGCTCGGCGACGCGCTCGCGCGGGAGCTCCCCGCGAGCCTGCGCGAGCCAGAGGCCGAGGAGGTAGATCGCGGCGACCTGGCTGGTGAAGGTCTTGGTGGCGGCGACCCCGATCTCGAGGCCGGCGCGGGTGAACAGGACCGAGTCGGCGTCCTGGGTCGCCTGGCTCCCCATCACGTTGGTGATCGCGAGGACATGGGCGCCGCGCTCGCGCGCCAGGCGCATGGCCGCCAGCGTGTCGGCCGTCTCGCCGGATTGGGTGATCCCGATGACGAGATCGCCGGGACCCACGACCGGGTCCCGATAGCGGTACTCGGAGGCGACGTCCATCTCGACCGGGATGCGCGCCCAGGCCTCGATGGCGTACCGGCCGGTGAGGCCCGCGTGGTAGCTGGTGCCGCAGGCGACGATGACGATCCGGCGCACGTCGTCCCTGACCTGGTCGGGCGTGAGCGTCAGCTCGCTCAGATCGACCTCGTCGAACTCGGGAAGGCGGTCGGTGATCGTCTCGGCGACCGCGTCCGCCTGCTCGTGGATCTCCTTCATCATGAAGGTGGAGTAGCCGCCGCGCTCGGCCTCGTCCTCGTCCCAGGTGACGACCTCGAGCTCACGCTCGCGGGGCTCGCCCTCAGCCGTCGTGACGGTGACTCCGTCGGCGGTGATCGTCACGAGCTCGCCGTTCTCGATCCGCATCACCGTGCGGGTCTCACGCAGGAAGGCGGGGATGGCCGACGCCAGGAAGGTCTCGCCCTCGCCGACGCCGAGCACCAGCGGGCATTCGTTGCGAGCGCCGACGAGCGTGTCGGGATGCTCGACGTGCATGGCGACGAAGGCGTAGTGGCCGCGGAGCTCCGCGAAGGCGCCGCGGACGGCTTCGGTCAGATCGCCGGCGTAGTGCTTCTCGATCAGGTGGGCGACGATCTCGGCATCGGTCTCGGAGGTGAACTCGTGGCCCTCGGCGCGAAGCTCGCGGCGGAGCTCGGAGTGGTTCTCGACGATCCCGTTGAGGACGATGTGGACGTCGCCGTCCTCGTCGCTGTGGGGGTGGGCGTTCTCCTCGGTGACGCGACCGTGGGTGGCCCAGCGGGTGTGGGCGAGGCCGATCGTGGCCTCGGCCTCCGCGACGGCGACCGCTCCCCCGCTCTCCTTCTCGGCCTCGACCGCGGCGCGGAGGTTGGCGAGGTTGCCGACGGCCCGCACGGAGTCGATCCGCCCGTTGTCGAGCAGGGAGAGACCCGCGGAGTCATATCCGCGGTACTCGAGCTTCTCGAGGCCGGCGATCAGAAGATCGCGACATGGCCTACCGCCCACGTATCCGACAATGCCGCACATAGTTGGGAGAGCCCCCGCTGAACGAACGGAAGGCGGTCAAGGATAGGGACCGGTCGCCCTGCGGCCAAATCGCCGGAGGGGTCAGACCCTTTAGGTGCAGGCCGCTTTGCGTGCCAGGAAGACGGGGCGTGAACCTAAAGGGTCTGACCCCGTTCAGCCCAAGGCTTCGCGCGCGGCGGTGACGAGGCGGCCGAGGACCTCCTCGCACTCGGCCTCGTCCGGCGCTTCGACCATCACGCGCATCAGCGGCTCGGTGCCTGACGGGCGGACGAGCACGCGCCCCCGCCCCTCGAGCTTGGCGCCCTCGCGGCCAACCGCTTCCCAGACTCCGGTCGCCTCCGACAGCGCCTCGCGGCTCGGGATCGCGACGTTCTCGAGCCGCTGGGGGAGCTTCTCGATCGGCCGGACACCCGACAGCGTGCGGTCCCCGAGTGCGCGCATCGTCAGGAGCGCCGCGGCCAACCCGTCGCCGGTCGTGGCGAAGTCCGTCCAGATGATGTGGCCCGACTGCTCGCCGCCGATCGTCCAGCCGCGCTTGACCAGCTCCTCGATCACCCAGCGGTCGCCGACCTGCGTGGTCGCGATCGGGATCTCGGCCTTCTCCATCGCCTGGTGGAAGCCGTAGTTGCTCATCACCGTCACGGCCGCGCCTCCCGGCAGCTCGCCGGTGTCGCGGAGATGGAGCGCCGCCAGGGCGACGATCTCGTCGCCGTCGAACGATCTGCCCTCGGAGTCGACCGCGAGCATGCGGTCGCCGTCGCCGTCGAATGCGAAGCCGATCTCGGCGCCGCTCTCGGCGACGGCCTGCGCGATGTTGGCGAGGTGGGTGGAGCCGCAGCCCTCGTTGATGTTGCGCCCGTCGGGCTCGTTGCCGATCGTGATCAGGTCGGCGCCGAGGCGCTCGAAGGCGGCCGGGGCGACTCGGTGGGTGGCGCCGTTGGCGCAGTCGAGGACGATCCGGCGGCCGCTCAGATCCAGCTGGAAGGTCGTGGCGAGCTCGCGCAGGTAGTCGTCGAGGGCGCCCTCGAGCTTGCGGATCCGCCCCGAGGCCGAGCCCGTGGCGGGGCCGGCCGCGACGCGGTCCTCGACGCGCCGCTCGGCCTCGTCGTCGAGCTTGATCCCGTTGCCGCCGAAGAACTTGATCCCGTTGTCCCGCCAGGGGTTGTGGGAGGCGGAGACGACCGCTCCCAGATCGAACCGGTGCCGCTTCACCAGGATCGCGGCGGCGGGCGTCGGCAGCACGCCGCCGAGGAAGACGTCCGCCCCGGCGGCCGCGAGCCCGGCGGCGAGGGCCGATTCGAGCATGTGGCCGGATTCGCGTGTGTCGCGGATGATCACGACCTGCGGGCGCTCGCTCGCAAGCTCCGCCGCCGTCGCCCGGCCGAGCGCGAGCACGAGCTCCGGCGTGAGCTTCTCGCCGACCGGGCCGCGGACCCCGTCGGTCCCGAAGAGCTTCTCTCGATGAGGCATGACCGTCATGATTACGCCACCGGCACGCGAGTGCCTGCCCGAATGCACCGTTCCAGCCGACATGGCCTGCGCCCATCGGCGCTGCTCGCCGCCCTCGTGGCCGTCGCGGCGTGCGCCGTCGCAGCACCGCCCGCGAGTGCCTGGGAGCCCCCGCCCGTCAACGCCGGCTTCGATTACCAGATCGGCGGCGACTACCCGCTTCCGGAGGGAGTCGGGGTCGTCTCCAGGGACTGGTTCTCGGGCGAGGCTGCTCCCGATCCCGCCTACAACGTCTGCTACGTCAACGCCTTCCAGACGCAGTCGAACGAAGCCGGCACCGACCGCCCGGACGAGCAGGACAACTGGCCGCGGAACCTGATCCTCACGAAGCTCGGCGACGACCCCCACTGGGGCGGCGAGTACCTCGTCGACATCTCGACGAGGGGGAAGCGAAAGCGCGCCGCCGCGTGGGTCGGGCAGATGATCCAGGGCTGCGCCGACGGTGGCTTCGACGCCGTCGAGTTCGACAACCTCGATTCGTGGACCCGCTTCGACGGCACCCCGCTCAGGAAGAAGGTCCCCTTCGGCAAGGGCGACGCGATCGAGTTCGCGGACCTGATCGCGGCCAAGGCGCACGGGCTCGGCCTCGCCGTCGGCCAGAAGAACACCGTCGAGCTCAATGCCGCGGCGCGCAGGCAGGTCGGCTTCGACTTCGTGATCGCCGAGGAGTGCGGTCGCTACCGCGAGTGCGGACGCTACGTGAGGGCGTACGGCGACAACGTGATCGCGGTTGAGTACAGCCAGGTCGACCTTCGCCCGGACCTGCAGCGAGATCGGCGACCGCGTCTCGGTCGTGCTCCGGGACCGGCTGGTCAGCCGCCCGGGAGCGCGCAGCTACAAGTTCGCCGCCTGCTAGTCGGCGACGGGTTCAGGTGGAGCGGACGGGTCCCCTAGGTGGGGATGATGTCCAGGATGTTGACCAACCGCAGGAGCGAGTTGAAGTCAACGAGGGCCGCGACCGTTCCGGTCGTAGCGAGCGCGCCTCCGGAGAGGAGAGCGCCAGCGGCAAGCCACCTACTGGTGTTACGTGAATCCATGTCGAGAACCCTACCCCACGAGGGCAAGGCCGGCAAGCGCCGTTAGCGCTTGGAGAACTGAGGCCGCTTGCGGGCCTTCTTGAGGCCGGCCTTCTTGCGCTCCTTGCGACGGTCGTCGCGCGTGAGCAGGCCGCGCTTCTTGAGCTCGGAGCGAAGCTCCGGCTCGAGGGTCGTCAGCGCGCGGGCGACGCCGTGGCGAACCGCACCGGCCTGGCCGGAGATGCCGCCACCGTGGACGCGGACGCGGACGTCGACGTTGCCGTCGTAGCCGCTCGCGACGAGCGGCTGGCGCGCCAGTGACTGGTGCTGGGTGCTGACGAAGTACTGCTCGAGCGGCTGGTCGTTGATGTGGAAGTCGCCGCTGCCGGAGCGGACGATCACGCGGGCGACGGCGCTCTTGCGCTTGCCGGTCGCCTGAATCTGGGTGTCGGCCGGGACGCTGACTGCTCGCGGGGCGATCGCCTCGTCGTCATCGTCGCCGGCGGCGCGTGCCTCGCGAGCCGCGCGCTCCTCCTCCTCGGCCTCGGCGCGAGCGCGCTCCTCGGTGGTGAGCTCGCGCTCCTCGCCGATCGCGATCGGCTCGAGGTCGGCGCCGGGGACGGCGTCCTTGTCCTTCTTCTTGGGCTGCTCGGCCGGAGCCGGAGCGGCCGCCTCGTCGGCGGCGGGCTCGTCGCCCTCGGTGGCGGCGTCCTCTGCAAGTGCTTCCTCGGCCGGAGCTTCCTCAGCGGCCGGCTCCTCGGCGGGAGCCTCCTCGGCGGCGCGGCTCCTCAGCCGGAGCTTCCTCGGCGGCGGGCTCCTCAGCCGGAGCCTCCTCGGCGGCGGGCGCGTCCTCAGCCGGAGCTCTCGGCGGCGGGCTCCTCCTCGGCCGGGACCTCCTCGGCGGGGGCCGGGTCAGCCGCGGGGGCCTCCTCGGGAGCCGCGTCCTCGGCGGGGGTCTCCTCAGCCTCGGTGGACTGATCGTCGTCGGGCGTCTCGGTCACTTGACCTCCAAAGGCTTGGGCTGCTGGGCGGCGTGGGGATGCTCGGTGCCGGTGTAGATCTTCAGCTTCAGCAGCTGCTGGCGGGCGAGCTTGTTGCGCGGGAGCATGCCCTTGACGGCGAGCCGGATCACGTCCTCCGGCTTCTTGTCCAGCATCTCCTGCAGGGTGCGCGACTTCAACCCACCCGGGTAACCGCTGTGGCGGTAGTAGGTCTTGCTCTGAAGCTTGTCGCCGGTGACCGCGATCTTCTCCGCGTTGATGACGACGACGAAGTCGCCCGTGTCGCAGTGCGGCGTGTACTCCGGCTTGCGCTTGCCACGGAGCGCGTCAGCGATCTGGGTCGCGAGACGGCCGAGGGTCCTACCCTCGGCATCGACGACGTACCAGTCGCGCTGGCGGTTCTCGGGTGTGGCTACGTAGGTCTTCATGGGTGCGTTTAAGGCGTGGGAATCCACGTCTCGGCCCGGAAGGCTCCGACGCGGCGGCGGATGATAGCGACGTGAGGCGGGGATATACTGCCGCGCGCACAGAACCTGCCCAATCCCGGCTGGATGGAGTCCGGGAGCGGGGGAACCGAAGGGGCCGTCGAAGACGGCTCCGATGGGGCGAATCCAGGCTTCAGCCCTGGTAGCGCTGCTCTTGGAGCGCGAGCCCGTCAGCTAACCCCGTAGGCCCAATTCAAGAGAGGCGCACTTGACCGCTGGGAGCCACCGGATGACCACACGGACGCTCACGGTCGCCGCGATCGCTCGCCGGCATCTGCGCCGCGACGGCCGGCGGAGCCTCCGCCCAGGTCGCGCCTCCGGCCTCACCCGTGATCAAGGACGTCACCTGCTCGGTTCGCTGCCTCGGCCTTCGCATCGTCACCGAGACGGGCAAGATCGAGCTGACCGGCACGGCGCTCGGCGGCATCAACGCCGTTCGCTTCAGCGGCGGCGACGGCAACCTGAAGGTCGAGCCCGACTCGGTCGCGGACACGGTCGTGACCGCGACGGTCCCGGTCGGCGCCACCGACGGCAAGGTCGTCGTCTCGACCCTGTCCGGCCAGCGCGCCATCTCCCCCGTCGACCTCGAGGTCGAGCCCAAGGATGCGATCGAGGAATCCGAGGGCTTCGCGGTCAAGTCCGCCGAGGCGGTCCCGGAGAAGACCTACTTCGACTCCGCCCAGGGCAGCGAGGTCAACTACCTCTTCGAGGCGGATGACGCGACCGACATCCGCGTCGACGTCGTCAACAGGAAGACCGGCGAGACCGTCGACTCCACGGTCCAGGAGGCGCAGGAGCCGTTCGCCAACCACAGCTTCAGCTGGGACGGTCTCGCGTCCACCGGGGGCATCGCCCCGAACGGGGACTACCGCTTCGAGGTCTCCCAGCTGAGCGGCGGCGCGGGCGCGGGAGCCGCCTTCGACTACCACGACCACATCTTCCCCCTGCGGGGCAACCATCAGTACGGAGACGGGCTGGGAGCCGGGCGCGGCCATCAGGGCCAGGACGTCTTCGCCAAGTGCGGGACCAAGATCGTCGCCGCGCGCGGCGGCCGGGTCCAGGTCAACGCCTACCAGTCAGCCGCCGGCAACTACCTGGTGATCGACGGGCAGAAGACCGGCAAGGACTACGTCTACATGCACATGGAGGAGCGCGGCCGGCCAGCCGAGGGATCGCGGGTCCACACCGGCGACGTCATCGGCTACGAGAGCGACACCGGTCGCGCCTCAGGTTGCCACCTCCACTTCGAGCTCTGGTCAGCGCCGGGCTGGTACGAGGGAGGCCACGTCCTCAACCCGACGAGGCCCCTGAAGAAGTGGGACAAGTACTCCTGAGCCGCTTGCGGCCCCTTTAGCGGCGGGCCGCCGACAGGGGGTGCCCCTCTTTTGCAAGCACTGGATCCACCTGGCGCGGATCGAAGCCATATGGGGTCCTCTCAGCACCCCAAATGGCATTGACGCGGCCCAACCCCCCTCCGATGGCCGTGACGGTCGCGCCCACTTCCCCCCGGCAGCGGGGAGACCTAGGCCGGGCGGATCGGGGGAAGCGGTTCAGCGGGCCTCCCAGATCCCCGGGCGAAGCCCGGGCCCGATGAGTCGCTTCCCCCGAGCCGGCCGGCCAAAGCAGGCGCTACTCCCACTCGATGGTGCCCGGGCGGCTTGCTGGTGATGTCCAGCGCCACCCGGTTCACCCCCGGAACCTCGTTGATGATCCGGTTGCTCGCCCGCTCCAGGAGGTCGTACGGAAGCCGGGCCCAGTCGGCCGTCATCGCGTCGTCGCTCGTCACCGCGCGGATCACGATCGGATAGGCGTAGGTCCGGCCGTCTCCCTGCACGCCAACCGAACGGACGACGGGCAGGACGCAGAAGCTCTGCCAGAGGTCGCGGTAGAGGCCGGCGGCGCGGACCTCCTCCTGGAGGATCGCGTCGGCCTCGCGGAGGATCGACAGGCGCTCCTCGTTGACCTCGCCGCCGACGATGCGGATCGCGAGGCCCGGACCCGGGAAGGGCTGACGCCAGACCATGCGGTCGGAGAGGCCGAGCTCGGTGCCGACGCGGCGGACCTCGTCCTTGAAGAGCATCCGCAGCGGCTCGACGAGGTCGAACTCGAGGTCGTCGGGAAGGCCGCCGACGTTGTGGTGGGACTTGATCGTCGCCGCGCCGGCGCTGCCACCCGACTCGATCACGTCGGAGTAGAGCGTGCCCTGGACGAGGAAGTCGATCCCGTCGAGCTTCGTCGCCTCCTCCTCGAAGACGCGGATGAACTCGGCGCCGATGATCTTGCGCTTCGTCTCGGGATCGTCCTGGCCGGCGAGGCGGGACAGGAAGCGCTCGCGGGCGTCGACGTGGATCAGCTTGATGCCGAGGCCCTCGCGGAAGGTCTCGACGACCTGCTCGGCCTCGCCCTTGCGGAGCAGGCCGTGGTCGACGAGGACGCAGGTGAGCTGCTCGCCGACCGCCTTGTGGACGAGCGCCGCCGCGCAGGCCGAGTCGACGCCGCCGGAGAGGCCGCAGATCACGCCGCCGTCGCCGACCTGCTCGCGGATGCGGGCGACCTGCTCGTCGATGACCGACGCCGCCGACCACTGCTCGCTGCAGCCCGCGATGTCGCGGAGGAAGCGCTCGAGGATCGCCTGCCCGTGCGGCGTGTGGACGACCTCGGGGTGGAACTGGATGCCGTAGAGCTTGCGATCGGGGTTCTCGAGCGCGGCGACCGGGGAGCCGGGGCTCGAGGCGAGGGCGGTGAAGCCCTGCGGGCGCCTCGTAGACGGAGTCGCGGTGGCTCATCCAGGCCTGCTGCTCGGGCGGGAGGCCCTGCATCAGCTTGCCGCCCTCCTCGACCAGCGTCAGGTTGGTCCGCCCGAACTCCCCCTGCTCGGCGCCCTCGACCCGGCCGCCGAGGCCGCGGACCATCGCCTGCATGCCGTAGCAGATGCCCAGAACCGGGATCCCGAGCTCGAGCAGCTCGACCCGGAGCTCCGGAGCCCCCGGCTCGTAGACCGGATGCGGGGCCGCCGCTGAGCACCAGGGCCCGCGGCGCGCGGAGCTTGATCCGGTCGATGTCGGCGTCGTGCGGAAGCAGCTCGGCGAAGACGCCGCACTCCCGCAGCCGCCTGGCGATCAGCTGCGAGTACTGCCCGCCGAAGTCGAGCACGAGGACCTCCTCGCGCTCGACCGCGACCGCGCCGGCGTCGCCCTCGTGCGTCGTCACCAGGGGGGCGTCGATCGCCTCCCCGGTGAGAGCGGGTGGTGCCGCTTCGGCCAACTGCCTAGTCGTCGTCGACCGCGGCGCCGTTGGCGACCGCGCTCTTGCCGTTCGAGCCCATGCCCACGGACTGACTGCGCTGGAGCTGCTTGCCCTCGGTCTGCAGGGCCGGCGCGACCATCACCTCGGCGCGGTGGAACGAGGGGATGTCCTCGTAGCCGCACGTCGCCATCGAGGTCCGCAGCGCGCCCATCAGGTTGAACGTGCCGTCGTTCTCGTAGGCCGGCCCGAGCAGGATCTGCTCCAGCGTGCCGTCCTGGTGGGTGGTGACGCGAGTGCCGCGGGGCAGCGAGGGATGGAACGTCGCCATCCCCCAGTGGTAGCCGCGACCCGGCGCCTCCTTGCCGCGTGCGAGCGGGGAGCCGATCATCACGGCGTCGGCCCCGCAGGCGATGGCCTTGGAGATGTCACCGCCGGTCCGCATGCCGCCGTCGGCGATCACGTTGCAGTACTGCCCGGTCTCGAGCATGTGCTGGGAGCGGGCGGCCGCGACGTCCGCGATCGCGGTCGCCTGCGGAACGCCGATGCCGAGCACGCCGCGCGTCGTGCACGCCGCGCCGGGGCCGACCCCGACGAGCACGCCGACCGCGCCGGTCCGCATCAGGTGGAGGCCGGTGGAGTAGGAGGCGCAGCCGCCGACGATGCACGGGATCGGTGCCTCGGCGATGAACTCCTTCAGGTTGAGCGGCTCCTCGGTTGAGGAGACGTGCTCAGCCGAGATCACCGTGCCCTGGACGACGAGGATGTCGAGCCCCGCCTCGAGCGCGACCTCGTGGTAGGCGCCGACCTTCTGCGGGGTGAGCGAGCCGCATGCGACCGCGCCCTCCGCCTTGATCTCCTCGATGCGCTGGGCGATCAGCTCCGGCTTGACCGGCTCGGAGTAGATCTCCTGCATGAGCTGCGTCGACGTGCCCGGAGGGGCCTTCGAGATCCGCTCGAGCTGCTCGTCGGCGTCCTCGTAGCGGGACCAGATGCCCTCGAGGTTGAGGACTCCGAGCCCGCCGAGCTTGTTGATCGTGGCCGCGGTGGCCGGGCTGACGACGCCGTCCATCGCGGAGGCGAGCAGCGGCAGCTCGAAGCGGTAGGGGCCGAGGTTCCAGGTGATGTCGATGTCGTCGGGGTCTCGCGTCCTCCGCGAAGGCACGATTGCGATGTCGTCGAACCCGTAAGCGCGACGGCCCTTCTTTCCCCGTCCGATCTCAACTTCCAACTGGGCGTCTCCCTCGTGTTTGCAGTCCGGCGTGCGTGAACGACGATTGTAGGGAGGGGGTCAGGCGGCCCCGGGGGGACCGACGGCCGGAAACTGCGGGATAACGGGGCGGGAAGCGGCTAGTGGACGCTCGCCGGGACCGCCGACGAGTTGACCGCGATCAGGTCGACGAGCCGCCCGACCTCGTTCGCGTCGAGCGTCCCGGCTCCCAGATGCTGGGTCGACTCGGCGCCGCAGGCGACCGCGTAGGCGAGGCACCCCTGCGGGGACAGCCCGGCCCGGCGCGACTTCACGTAGCCGGCCAGGAACGCGTCGCCCGAGCCGATGCTGGCGACGGTGGGCAGCGGCTCGATCGTCGCCTCGATCCGGGTTCGCGAGTGCGGGCCCCCGGTCAGCGCGACGCAACCGGTCCCGGTCGTGATGATCGCCTCCTCGGCGCCCATCTCGACGAGGGTGGTGAGCGCGGAGAAGGTGTCCTCGGGCTCGGTGAACTCGTAGCCGACGGCCTCCTCGGCCTCGGCGACGTTGGGAGCGACGACGGCCGGGTGTGCGTGCATCCCGGCGCGCATCGGCTCCCCGGCGGTGTCGAGCAGCACCGGGACCCCGACGTCGCGCAGCCGCTGGATGAGCTCGGCGTAGCAGTCGGTCTCGGCCCCGGGCGGGATCGAGCCGGCGATCACGCAGAAGTCGGCGCCGCCGCCGAGGTAGACGAGGCGGTCGGTGAAGCGCTGGAGGTCGGCGGGGCCGACCTGCGGGCCGCGCTCGTTGATCTCGGTCTGCTCGCCGGAGGTGGGGTCGACGATCGAGAGGTTGGTCCGGGACTCGCCCGCGACCTCGGTGAAGTCGTGCAGGACGTCCTCGGCGTCGAGCAGCTCGCGGATCCGGGCTCCGGTCGGCCCGGCGGCCAGGCCGGCCGCGATCACGGGCTCGCCGAGGCTCTTCAGGGCGAGGGCGACGTTGACGCCCTTGCCGCCGGCGCTCACCCGAGCGTCGATCGCGCGGTGGCGGTTGCCGAGCGCGATCCGCGGCACGGCGACGGTGCGATCGAGCGCCACGTTCAATGTGACGGTGAGGATCATCTCCCCCTCCCCCTCCAAACTTCGGCGTCTGTTCCGCTCGGCGCGGCTCCTCATTCTCTCCTCCGAGCTGCGCCCCTTGCGGCGGTCTCCCCCTCGGCGGCGGATCGCCCACGCAACGAGCAGGAGTATGGCAATCGCGCCGACGACGATGGCGAGCAGCACCCCAGGCCCCCCGAGCTTGTCGACGAACGACGGCGCCGCGACCGCCTCGGCCGCGATCAGCGGCACCCGGCCCATCGGCTTCCCGTCGAGCAGCACCGTCACGTTGCCGAGCTCCTGCCCCTCGTCGATCGGGCCCTCGACCTCGGAGGGGGCGTCGACGATCGTCTCGTAGCGCTGGTCGTCGCGGATCCGCGAGGTGAGCGTGCCGTCCGCGGCGAGCGCGAGCGGGTCGTCGCTCCAGCGGACGTCGGCGCTCGCGAGCTCCTCCCCGGCCGCGAACGGCTGCTGCGGCGCGTAGCGGCCGAATCCGTAGTCGAGGAGCTCCTCGGAGGCCGCGTCGCGCCCCGCCTCGCTCGGCGCCCCGAGGACGACCGAGATCAGCGGCACCCCCTTGCGCTTGGCGGAGGCGACGAGGACGTAGCCGGCGTCGAGCGTGTGGCCGGTCTTGACGCCGTCGACGGAGGGGTCGGAGAACATCAGCGTGTTGCGGGTGGTGACGGTCCGCGGGATCGCGCCGCTGGTCAGCTCGGCCTCCTGCTGGGAGACGATCCTCCGGAAGCGCTTGTCCTCGAGCAGGACCGTCGTCAGCTTCGCGAGGTCCGTCGCCGAGGAGTAGTTGCCGATGTCGTCGAGGCCGATCGGGTTGGAGTAGGAGGTGTCCTCGAGGCCGAGGTCCTTGGCGGCCTGGTTCATCTCGCCGACGAACTCGCCCTCCGAGCCCCCGACGCCCACCGCCACCGTGAACGCGGCGTCGTTGGCGCTCGGGAGCATCATCGCCGTCAGCAGGTCGCCGACGGTGAGCCGCTCGCCCGCCGTCAGGCCCGCCACCGACTCGGCGGGCCCCGCCGAGTACGGCGGCACCTCGAGCTTCTCGTCGAGCGGCAGCTCCTGCAGCGCGAGGTAGGCCGTCATCAGCTTCGTCGTGCTTGCGATCGCCCGCTGGCTCGTCGGCGTCGTGGGAGGCCAGCTCGTGGCCGTCGCGGGGGTCGATCAGGATCCAGGCGGCGGCGTCGAGCTCGGGCGCCGCCTTCGCCTTGCCGGCGGCCGGCGGCCGGCCCGGCGGCGATGCGCCAGCAGGATCAGGACGAAGGCGAGCGTCGCGACGGCGACGCCGCCGGGCCGTCAGTGGAGCTTGATCTCCTGGCCCTCGTTCAGGGTCTGCGCGTCGAGCTCGGGGTTGAGCCGCTCGATCCGCTTGATCGAGATCCCGAACTCGTCGGCGATCGTGGTCAGGGAGTCGCCCGGCTGGACGACGTAGGTCTTCGGGATCTCGCCCTGGTTCTCGCGCTCGGTCTTGGTCGTCGAGTCCGAGCTCGAGTCCCCGCTGTCGGAGGCGCCGGAGATGATCACCACGAACGCGATCACGACCGCGATCAACGCGAGCGGACCGAGGATCCTCGCGGTCCAAGAGATCCGCGGGGGAGCGGCCCACGGTTCGCTCGTATTCGCCATGCGGGCGATGGTACGTCAACGCTTCACGCGCCAAGCCCGCTCACCCGCGCCTTTGACGGGCGGATTGCGAAGTCCCGGGGCTGGTCAGCACCCCTCCGAGCAGTCCTCGCTCGCCCAATCCGGCGACCGCCTCGGCGATTCGCGGGCCCGCGTCCTCGTCGTCGGCTGAGACGAGCACGACTCCCTCCGTCAGCTCGGCGATCCGCGTGGCCTCGGCCGTGTGCGCGGGTGGGCCGGAGACCAGGACGAGGTCGTAGACCTTCGGCAGGCGCTCCAGCAGACCGCCGAACCGGTCGCTGCCGACACCTTCCGGCGGTGGGGCGCCCCGCTCCCCCGCCGGCACGCAGATGACGTCGCCGGCGCCGAGCCGAGCGCCCCGCAGCACGTCCCGCGGACCGGCGGTGCCCTCCAGGTAGTCGCGCAGCCCCGGCGACGAGCGGACGCCGAGGAGCTCCGCCAGGACCGGATCGGCGAAGTCCGCCTCGACGACGATCGTGCGCAGGCCCTCCCGCCCGGCGGCGACGGCGAGGCCGATCAGGACCTCGTGCGCGCCGTCACCCGCCGCGACGCCGAGGACGGCGACCCGCGGAGGCGGATCCTCGTCGGCCAGCCCGATCTGCTCCGCGAGGCGGCTGAAGGCCTGCTGCTGGGAGCGGTCGAGCGTCGCGACCCCGTCCTCGGAACCGATGAGATCGGCCGGGTCGGCGAACCTCGCCAGGACCGGGGTGCCGAACGCCTCCTCGGCCGGGAGGCCGCCGGGGGCGTCGTCGGGCTCGGGCTCGGGCTCGGTCGGGCCTTCGGTCGTACGAGGCCGGCTTCGCAGCGCGGTCAGCCCGAGGCCGAGCAGCAGCCCGAGGACGAGGCCGAGGAGCCCCCACCGCAGCACCCGAGCGGCTCTCGCTCGGCTCATCCGGGATCGAGGCCGTCGCTCCGGCCGCGTAGCGCTTCCCGCCCGCATCGACCAGCGCCTCCGCGTACCCGTTGGCGGCAGCGGCCGCGTAGTCGGGAGTGTCCGCCGTGGCCTCGACGACCACGGCGCCGGCGCCGGGATCGGTGCCGATGGTGATGTCGCTCAGGAGGTCGGCGCCGGCGACGTCGCCGCCGAGGAGCCCGGCGGCCTGGTTCGCGACCTCGTCGCCCTCGGCGAGCTGCGCCGATGCGTCGAGCTGCATCTGCTCGGCGGGAACGCCTCCCCTCCCCTCGACCAGGACCGTCGCCGTCGCGGAGTAGCGCGGAACGTCGGCGACGCCCCAGAGGAAGCCGAGCAGCATTCCCACGAGGCCGGTCGCGATGACCGCCCGGGTCCGCGCCGACAGCGCAGGCCCGCGACCCCCACCGTCGTCCTTCACATCTCCTCCGGGGCCTCGATGCCGAGTAGGTCGAGACCGCTCGCGAGGACGTTGCGCGCGGCGCCGCAGACCTCGAGGCGCGCCGCCTGGAGCCCCGGCTCGGCGCCGACGACGCGGCAGTCGCGGTAGAAGGCGTGGAAGTCGGCCGCGACCTCGCGGAGGTAGCTCCCGATCGCGTGCGGCTCGCGCACCCGCGCGGCATGGGCCACGACCCCCGGGTAGTCGAGGAGGCGCGCGATCAGCAGCCGCTCGGCCGGCTCGAGGCTGCCCGCCGGGGCCGGCTCGCCCGAGTCGTCCGGCTCGCCCGCGGCCGCGCGGAAGAGGCTGCAGATGCGCGCGTGGGCGTACTGGACGTAGTAGACGGGGTTGTCGGAGGACTGCTTGCGCGCGAGCTCGAGGTCGATGTCGATGGGGGTCTCGTGGCTGCGCTGCACGAGGAAGAAGCGCGTCGCGTCGACGCCGATGTCGTCGAGCAGGTCGTCGAGCGTCGCGAAGTCGCCCCGGCGCTTCGACATCCGCGCGCGCTGGCCGCCCTCGATCAGGCTGACCATCTGCATGATCTCGACCTCGAAGGCGTCCTCGGGCTCGCCGAGCGCGGCGATCGCGGCCTTCATCCGAGCGACGTAGCCGTGGTGGTCGGCACCCCAGACGTCGATCAGGTGCTCGTAGCCGCGCGCGAACTTGTCGCGGTGGTAGGCGATGTCGGGGGCGAAGTACGTCGCCTCGCCGTCGGCCTTGATCAGGACCCGGTCCTTGTCGTCGCCGAAGTCGGTGGTCCGGAGCCAGATCGCCCCGTCGCTCTCGTAGACGAGGCCGCGCTCCCTGAGCGTCGAGATCGCCTCGTCGATGGCGCCGCTGGCGTGGACGTCGCGCTCGGAGCTCCAGCGATCGAACGTCACGCGGGCGCGCTCGAGCGTCGTCGCGGATCGACTCGACCATGAGCTCGACGCCGCGAGCGGAGAGCTCCTCGGCGCTCGCGGCCCCTCCCTCCTCCGCGATCCGTGCGCCGAGCTCGGCGACGTAGTCGCCCTCGTAGCCGCCCTCGGGCACGTCGCGGCCCTCCATGCGGGCCGCGATCGACTCGCCGAAGAGCCGGATCTGGCCGCCGGCATCGTTGAGGTAGTACTCGCGGCCGACGCTCGTGGCCGGCGAACGAGAGCAGCCGCACAAGCGCGTCGCCGTAGGCGGCGTGGCGGCCGGAGGCGACGGTCACGGGACCCGTCGGGTTCGCGCTGACGAACTCGACGAGGATGCGCCGCGGGTCCTCGGCGACGCCCGAGCCGAACGTGGATCCGGAGGCATGCACCGTTGCTGCGGCGTCGCGCATCCAGGCCTCGGACATGTGGAGGTTGAGGAAGCCGGGACCCGCCACCTCGACGCGTTCGAGGCCATCGCCGAGCCGGACCTTGACCGCGTCGGCCAGGGTGCCGGCCACGTCGCGCGGCGGGCTGCCGGACGACCGAGGCGGCGAGCATCGCGGCGTTGGTCGAGTAGTCGCCGAGCTCCGGCCGCGGCGGGCGCTCCAGCGCGGGCGCTCCCACCCCTTCGCCGAGATCGGCGAGGGCGGCGACGATCGCCTCCCGGAGGGTCGCGACGGGGTTCTCTGCCGGGGCGGACATCCGCCCGGACTCTAGGAGGTGGCCGCGGAGGGCGGCGGGGGCGCGGCGATCAAGCCGACGCCGACCAGACGACGTCGCGCAGCTCCGCGGCCGCGGCGGCGGGATCGGCCGCTCCGCAGACGCTGCGGGAAGCGGTGACGAGCGCGCTGGCGCGGCCGGGGGCGAAGGCCGCGCCGAGCAGGCCGGCGTCGCCGCCCTGCGCCCCGACGCCCGGCAGCAGCAGGATCGCCTGAGGCATGAGCTCGCGAAGGCGCGCGATGAAGCCCGGCTCCGTCGCGCCGACGACCGCGCCGACGCCGCTCAGCCCGTTCTCACCGAGGAGCCGGGGAGCGAGCGCATCGACCTCGCGGGCGATGCGCTCGTGGAGCGGCTCGCCTCCGGCATCGGTGTCGAGCAGATCGGCCGCGCCGGGGTTGGAGGTGCGGACGAGCAGGAAGACGCCGGCCCCGACCCCCGCGGCGCGGTCCAGCAGCGGCTCGATCGAGTCGCGACCGAGCAGCGGGTTGAGCGTGGCGGCGTCGGCCCCGAGCCCGGGGACGTCACCCCAGGGAGTGGCCGTGGCTCCGAAGAAGACGTCGGCGTAGGCCTCGGCGCTGACCGGCACGTCGGCGCGCTTGCCGTCGGCGATCACCAGGAGGCCGGCCTCGTGGGCGACCTCGACGGTGCGCTCCAGCGCATCCCAGCCGGGAGCACCGAGCGCCTCGAAGCGCGCGAGCTGCGGCTTGATCGGCGACGCAGGCCGGGCCCGCGGTCCCGATCAGGGAGATGCAGGTGTCGGCGACCGCCGCCGCCGCCCGCTCGGCGGCCATGCCACCGGCGGGGGCGGCGCCGGAGCGCCAGGGCTCGGCCGCGGGAACCGGGTCGAGCCCGAGGCAGACCTGGCTGCGGCGCTCTTCGACGAGCGCCGCAAGCCGGTCTGCGAACGTGCTTCGCGTCGGCGAGGCTACGAGCCCTTGACTGCACCCTTGAGCCCGGCACCAGCCGAGAACTTGGGCACCTTGCCGCCGGGAATCGTGATGCGCTCGCCCGTGCGGGGGTTCACACCCTGGCGCGGGCCACGCTCGTTCACGCTGAACTTGCCGAAGCCGGTGAAGTTGACGTCCTCTCCGGCCTTCAGCGACTCGACGACGCCGTCAAGAACGGCCTCGACTGCGTCGGATGCATCCTTCTTGCTGCCGATCCGCTCGTCTGCGGCGATGCGCTCGATGAACTCTGCCTTGGTCACAGTTGATTCCTCCTCGTGTGGGAACTCTTGTCGCGTTCAGGGCGGCGGCGACCATAACAAGGCCACTCGGACGCAACTTTCCGCATGGGAAGCGGAGTTCGCCAGTCGGGGCCACTCGGACCGACCGCACAGCCCGCGACCGCCGCCCCGCCTACGATGGGAAGTACCGGGGTCGTCGTCTCCCAGGTGGCGCCCGGCGAAGCCATGCAAGTAGCCGTATTCAGCGACATCCACGCCAATCTGCCCGCACTCGAGGCGGTTCTTCGCGACGCCGACGAGGTCGGCGTCGACGAGCTCTGGTGCCTCGGTGACGTCGTCGGCTACGGCGCCAGCCCCGATGGCTGCGTCGAGCTGGTGCGCGAACGCTGCGACGCCTCCCTCGTCGGCAACCACGACCTCGCGGCCCTCGGCGAGCTCGACACCTCGACCTTCTCGAGCGCCGCCGCAGCAGCGGTCGAGTGGACCGCGGCCAACTCGAGCAAGAGCACGCTCGACTTCCTTCGCGGCCTCGAACCCTCCGACGCGACCCGTGCCGCGGCGCTCTACCACGCGTCTCCCCGCGACCCCGTCTGGGAGTACGTGCTCTGGCCCGAGCAGGCCGCCGAGTGCCTGATGGTCCAGGAGCGCCGGGTCTCCTTCATCGGCCACTCGCACGTGGCGCTGTTCTTCTCGGCCGAGGAGGAGGACCCGGCCTCCGGCCGCCCGCCCGAGGCCCGTGGGTGGCAGGCCGGAGCCGGCACCCGGCTCGAGATCGACGACGGCCGCTGGCTGATCAACCCGGGCAGCGTCGGGCAGCCGCGCGACGGTGACCCTCGCGCCGCATGGCTCGAGCTCGACACCGACGGGTGGCAGGCGACCTACCACCGGGTCGACTACGACATCGACCGCGCCGCGGAGGCGATCGACCGCGCCGGTCTCCCCGAGCATCTCGCCAAGAGGCTGTTCGTAGGCCGATGACACCGCAGCTACACTCGCCGCGAATGGCGCCTCGACGACGCCGGATCGCCCTCCTCATCTCCCTACTCGCCGCCACGCTGCTCGTGGCCGGCTGCGGTGGCAGTGACAGCACCCAAGACATCACCGGCGAGCCCTTCCTGCAGGAGGATGCGGAGGCCTATGACGTGCAGCTCGACAATGTCGCTGAGCTCGTCGCCGCAGGCGACTGCGAAGGCGCCGTTCAGAAGGTGAACACCCTCTCCGAAACCGTCAGCACGTTCCCCGCGGACGTCGACGGCGGCCTGAAGGACGACCTCAGGGAGCTGCTCGACCGGCTCTCCTCCCAGATCTCCGAGGATGACCGCTGCGAGGCCGAGGAGGAGCCGACGACGACCGATGAGTCGACCACCGATACGGACGACGGAGCCGACGACGACCGAGAGCACGACAACTTCCACGACCACCACGACCACCGAGGACACGACCGAGGAGCCGCCGCCTGACACGTCCGACGAGGGCGACGGCGAAGCGGAACCGAACCCGCCCCCCGGGCAGGGCGGCACCCCGCCGGGGCAGGGCGGCACTCCGCCCGGACAGGTCGATCCCGGCGGGCCCTCCGGCGGGATCACTCCGAGGGAGGCCCGATGAGCGGCGGGATCATCTCCGATCGCTACGAGCTGGGCGATCGCCTCGGCAGCGGCGGCATGTCGACCGTCTACCAGGCGACCGATCGGGTGCTCGAGCGCACCGTCGCGGTCAAGGTGCTCGCCGAGCACCTCTCCGACGACGAGAAGTTCGTCGCCCGCTTCCGCCGCGAGGCGCTCGCGGTCGCCAAGCTCGTCCATCCGAACATCGTTCAGGTCTACGACACCGGCGTCGACGCCGGCCGCCACTTCATCGTCATGGAGTACGTCGAGGGCAAGTCCGGCGCGCAGCTGCTGCAGCGCGACGGCGCGCTGCGCCCCGGCACCG
Source organism: uncultured Solirubrobacterales bacterium (assembly GCA_963740845.1). Lineage (GTDB taxonomy): Bacteria > Actinomycetota > Thermoleophilia > Solirubrobacterales > 70-9 > RHKX01. The sequence goes on along the minus strand of CAVUFM010000009.1, from coordinate 69,749 downwards.
CGGTCGAGATCGCCGCTCAGGCCTGCACCGGCCTCGAGTACGCGCACCGCCAGGGGATCATCCACCGCGACGTCAAGCCCGGGAACCTGATGGTGATCGGCGGCCCCGCCGGCGGCCCGCCGGAGATGACGGTCAAGATCGCCGACTTCGGCATCGCCCGCGCCGCCGAGCAGACCCGGCTCACCCAGGTCGGCTCGGTCGTCGGCACCGCCGCCTACCTCTCGCCGGAGCAGTCGCGCGGCGAGGAGGCGACCCCGATCTCCGACGTCTACTCGCTCGGAGTCGTCGTCTACCAGCTGCTCACCGCCCGCCTCCCCTACGAGGGCAACAGCCTCGCCGAGCTGGCGATCCGCCGCGAGAACGAGCGGCCGCTGCCGCCGACGAGCTACGTCAAGGACATCCCGGAAGCGCTTTCCCAAGCGATCCTGAGGGCGCTCGAGAACGAGCCCGAGGCGCGCTACGTCGACGCGCTCGCGCTCGCCGCGGCGCTGCGCGCCGGCCTCTCCGGCATCCCGCCCGCCGACGATGCCGCGACCAACGTCGTCGGGACCCGCTCGGAGACGGCGGCCACCCGCGTCGCCGGTGCCGAGCCGAACACGCCGACCGCTCCCGTGCGCCCCGCGCGACCCCGCCGCAGCCCCCCTCCCCCGCGCCGGCCCGCACCGCCGCCGCCACGGCGGGCGTCGAGCCCGAAGAAGTCCGGGGGCCTCGGCACGTTCGCCAAGGGCGTCGGCGCCGTGCTGCTCGTCGCCGCGATCGCGGGGCTCATCGCCGCCGTGATCCTGCTCGCCACCGACGCCGGCCAGGACTCCGACCTCGGCCAGTACATCGGCGACAACGTCGACAGCTCGATCCAGGGCGTCAAGGACTTCATCGCCGACAACTCCGCAGTAGCTAGGCGGACGCCTCCCATGGTGTCGCTCCGGCGGCGACCGCCCCCGCGAAGGCGCCGTAGCGGCCCGCGACGATCGCCTCGCGGGCGGCTCGCATCAGCTCGCGGGTGTAGACGAGGTTGTGGATCGTGACCAGGCGCGCGCCGGTGGATTCGCCCGCCCGGGCCAGGTAGGAGATGTAGCCGCGCGTGTGGCTCGTGCACGCGACGCACGGGCAGCCGGCGACGAGCGGCTCCTCGGAGTCGGCGTGCGCGCGGCGGGAGACGTCGAAGCGAAACCGCTTCTCCGGCAGCGGGGCGAGCGCCATTCCGTGGCGGCCGAGCCGGGTCGGGACCGCGCAGTCGAAGCTGTCGAGGCCGCGGCCGATCCCGTCGATCAGGTCGTCGGGCTCGCCGATGCCGAGGAGGTGCTTGGGGGCATCGACCGGAAGCAGCCCGACGGTCATCCCGAGTACCTCGCGCATCTGCTCCTTGTCCTCGCCGAGCGTGCCGCCGATCGCGATCCCGTCGACCCCTGCGGCGCTGACGTAGTCGGAGGAGAGGCGCCGCAGGTCCTCGTGGGTACCGCCCTGGACGATCCCGAAGACGGCCTGCCCCGCCGGCCCGTTCTCGCCGTGCCAGTCGAGGCAACGATCGAGCCAGCGGTGGGTCCGCTCGGTCGAGCGGGCGGTGTAGTCGTAGTCGGCGTTGAAGGGGGTGCACTCGTCGAAGACGAGCGCGATGTCGGAGCCGAGCCCGGCCTGGACCTCCATCGACCGCTCCGGCGAGAGGAACTGCTCGGAGCCGTCGATGTAGGAGCGGAAGGACACCCCCTCCTCGCCGATCTCGAGCACTCCGCCGGCGCTCGTGTTGCGCCCGCGACGCCCCTTCACCTCGTCCGCAACGGAGCCGTGGGCGAGGGAGAACACCTGGAAGCCGCCGGAATCCGTGATCACCGGCCCGTCCCAGCTCATGAAGCCCTGGAGCCCTCCGAACCGGTCGACGGTCTCGGCTCCCGGTGCCAGCATCAGGTGGTAGGTGTTGCCGAGGACCATCTCGAAGCCGAGCTCGGCGACCTCGGAGGCGAGCATCCCCTTGACCGAGCCGCGGGTCGCAAGCGGGACGAAGCACGGGGTCTCGACCGTCCCGTGCGGGGTGTGGAGCACCCCGGCGCGCGCATCGCCGTCGCGGGCGACGATCTCGAAGCGGAGCCGGTCGGGGTCGGATCGCATCGCGCCAGCCTAGGGCTCCACGACGAAGCCCCCGGCCGGGCGAACCGACCGGGGGCTCATCTCTCCCAGATACCCGGCCTCTACTCGACGCGCTCGGAGGCCTCGCCCTCGATCGCCGGGGCGGAGCTTCCGGCGCCGATCCTGACGCGGTGGGGCTTGCGCTCCTCCGGCTTCGGGATGCGGATCTCGAGTACGCCGTCGGTGAAGTCCGCCTGGACGCTCTCCGCGTCGATCCCGCGGGGAAGCGCGAGGCTGCGCGAGAACCTTCCGAAACGCCGCTCGGTGCGATGGAAGCCCGCTCCGTCCTGACGGCGCTCGTCCTTCCGCTCGCCGGCGACGGTGAGGGTTCCGTCCTTCACCTCGACCGCGATGTCCTCCTCCCTCACGCCCGGGAGGTCGGCGGTCAGGGTGATCGCCTCCTCCGTCTCGCCGAGGTCCATGGCGGGCTGCCAGCGAGCCGAGCCGTTGCCGTTGCCCGCGGCTCGGAAGAACGCGTCGAAGAGCCGGTTCATGTCCTGTTGGAAGGGATCGGTCTCGAGGGCCGGGTTCCAACGAACGAGAGTGGTCATCTGATCCTCCTTGGGTCTGAAGGGGTTGACAACTGAACCGCGCGCGATCCTATAAATCTCAGTCGCCCCTTGTCAAGTTTTCTGAGGAAAGAACCCTTGGCAGAACCTGAACTCCGAAGTGCGGCGGACCAAGCGCCTCGGGATCGAACCAGGCAGCGATCACAAAGCTCGCCCGCGGTTGGGCCCCCGACTTCGCCGGCGGGGAACAGGTTGGCCTGCGTGCTGATGGCCGCCGATCAGGCCGGGGCTTGCCGCATATCGCCCTCACGCAGATGAGGCGCGTTCGTGGTTCGGAAGAACTGACGGCACCCGTTCCGGTCCGACCGCAAGCTCCCAAAGCCCGAAGTGGGTGTGCCGAGGTGCCCGCTAGTCCCGCAGCGTCCGGCCTGTCATCGCCGTCCGGCTGCGCGATCCCGAGCAGGTCGAGGGCGGTCGGCGAGACGTCGGCAAGGATCCCGCCCGAGCGCAGTTCGACGCCGTCGGCGGTGACGATCAGCGGCACGGGGTTGGTCGTGTGCGCGGTGTTCGGGGCGCCGTCGGGCTCCCGCATGTACTCCGCGTTGCCGTGGTCGGCGGTGACGATGCAGGCTCCCCCGCCCTCGAGCACCGCGGCCAGTACCCGTCGCAGGCAGCCGTCGACGGTCTCGATCGCACGCACCGCGGCGTCGACGTCGCCGGTGTGGCCGACCATGTCGGGGTTGGCGAAGTTGATGATCCCGAAGCGGTAGGGCTCGCCGCTCGCGCGGGCGCCCTCCCACTCGCGAGCAGAAGGCGTCCGCCGCCGCCTCGGCGCTCATCTCGGGCTTGTGGTCGTAGGTGGGGACGTCGCGCGGGGAGTCGACCAACCGGCGCTCCTCGCCCTCCCAGTTCTCCTCCCGCCCGCCGTTGAAGAAGTAGGTCACGTGGGCGTACTTCTCGGTCTCGGCGACGTGGAGCTGGCGGCCGCCCGCCTCGCAGACGACCCGCGCGATCGTCGTCTCGGGCTCCGTCGGCGGGAACGCGACCGGGTAGGTCCACTCCTCGCGGTAGGAGGCCATCGAGGAGATGTCGAGGTCGGGAAGGGCGCCGCGGGCGAACCCGTCGAAGTCCGGGTCGGCGAGCGCGGCGACGATCTCCCGCATCCGGTCGGGCCGGAAGTTGAAGCAGACGACGACGTCGCCGCTCTCCATGCCGTCGTAGCCGCCGATGACGGTCGGCGGGATGAACTCGTCGGTGACGTCGTCCTCGTAGGAGGAGGCGATCGCCTCGGCGGCGGAGGCGGCGCGCTGGCCCTCGGCGTGGACGATCGCGTCGTAGGCGCGCTTGATCCGCTCCCAGCGCTTGTCGCGGTCCATCGCGAAGTAGCGGCCGCTGACGGTGCCGACGCGGCCCGCCGAGCGCAGCCAGCGCTCGACCTCCTCGATGTACTTCGCGCCGCCCGTCGGGCTCGTGTCGCGCCCGTCGGTGAAGGCATGGAGCGACGAGATCGGGGACCCCCTCGTTCGCGGCGAGCTCGATGCACGCCTCGAGGTGCTCCCAGCCCGAATGGACGCCGCCGTCGGACATCAGCCCGATCAGATGCAGGCGCCCGCGCGGGCTCTGCCGCGCCCGCTCGCAGGCGGAGACGAGGACGTCGTTCTCGAAGAAGCTGCCGTCGGCGATGGCGTCGTCGATCCGGGCCAGGTCCTGCTTGACGACCGCGCCGGCGCCGAGGTTGAGGTGGCCGACCTCGGAGTTCCCCATCTGACCGGGAGGCAGGCCGACGTCGCGGCCCGATGCCGAGAGGGTCGTGTGCGGGAATCGCTCCCAGATCTCGTCGAAGGTCGGGGTCGAGGCGAGCTCGACCGCGTTGCCGGGACCGGGCTCGGTGAGGCCCCAGCCGTCGAGGATCACCAGGGCCAGGGAGTCGACCGGCACCGCGCCGGGGCCGGCCGGGAGCTCTGGCCCCCCGCTCATGCCGCCGTCGGGCTCGCCGCGGCGACGATCGCGGCGAAGTCCTCGGGGTCGAGGGCCGCCCCGCCGACGAGCGCGCCGTCGATCTCCTCGCGGCCGAGCAGATCGGCGGCGTTGCCCGGCTTGACCGAGCCGCCGTACTGGATCCGGACCGCGTCGCCGGCCGCCTCGTTGCGGGCGGCGACGAGCGAGCGGATGAAGCCGCAGGCGTCCTCGGCCTCCTCCGGGGAGGCCGTCTTGCCCGTGCCGATCGCCCAGATCGGCTCGTAGGCGATGACGACGTCGGCGAGGCGCTCCTCGGGGACGCGCGAGAGGCCGGCGTCGATCTGGCGGCGCAGGATCCGATCGGTCTCGTCGCGCTCGCGCTCCTCGTCGCTCTCGCCGACGCAGAGGATCGGCAGCAGGCCGTTCTCGAGGGCCACCGGAACCTTGCGGGCGAGCGCCTCGTCCGTCTCGCCGAAGAACTGGCGGCGCTCGGAGTGGCCGAGGACGACCGCGAGCGCGCCCGCGTCGAGCAGCATCGCGGCGGAGACCTCGCCGGTGTAGGCGCCGTCGGCCTCGAAGTGCATGTTCTGGGCGGCGACCTCGACCGCTGCCGCCCTTCGTCGCCTCGACGACCTTGGCGAGCGCGAGGAACGGCGGGCAGATCACGATCTGCGGCCCCGCCCCGTCGCTCATCAGCTCCTCCGCCTTCGGCAGGAAGACGTCGCAGAACTCCTCCGCCTCCTCGATCGTCTTGTTCATCTTCCAGTTGGCCGCGATGATCGGCCGGCGTTCACTCATCCCTGGCTCCAATCGCGTTTCATCGGGCTTCGCCCGCATCATCCAATGCCTCGACCCCTGGAAGCTTCTTGCCCTCGATCAGCTCCAGCGACGCGCCTCCGCCCGTCGAGAGCCAGTCGACCCGGTCGGCGAGGCCGAACTTCGCCAGCGCCGCCCCCGAGTCGCCGCCGCCGACGACGGTGGTCGCCCCGGTCTCGGCCATGGCCTCGGCGACGCGGCGCGTGCCGCCCGCGAAGGGATCGAGCTCGAACGCGCCCATCGGGCCGTTCCAGAAGACGGTGCCGGCGGCTCGCGATCGCCTCCGAGTAAGCCGCAGCTGATCTGGGGCCGATGTCGAGGCCCATCTGCCCGTCGGGAACCTCGATGCCGTCGAGCTCGGTCGGCTCGGCGTCGGCGGAGAACTCGGCTCCCAGGACCAGGTCGGTCGGCAGGACCAGGTTGCAGTCGGAGGTCTCCGACTGCTCCAGAGCGCGCTTCGCGAGCGGGATCCCGGCCTCCTCGACGAGTGAGTTCCCCGTCGGGACGCCCTGGGCGCGGAAGAAGCTGAAGCACATCGCGCCGCCGATCAGCAGCGTGTCGGCGATCTCGAGGAAGCGGTCGATCACCTCGATCTTGTCGCTCACCTTCGCTCCCCCGACCACGACCACGAGGGGCCGCTTCGGGTCCTCGAGCACCGCGCCGAGCTCGCTCAGCTCGCGTTCGAGGAGCAGCCCGGCGTAGGCGGGCAGGTGCTCGGCGACCCCGGCCGTGGTGGCGTGGGCGCGGTGGGCCGCGCCGAAGGCGTCGTTGACGTAGACGTCGGCGAGCGCCGCGAGGCCCTTCGCCAGCTCGGGGTCGTTGTCCTTCTCCCCCGCCTCCCAGCGCGTGTTCTCGAGCAGGAGGACGTCGCCGTCGCCGAGGCCCTCGGCGGCCGCCTCGACCTCCGGGCCGACGACGCCGGGAGCAAGCGCGACGTCCGCTCCCAGCAGCTCTCCGAGGTGCTCGGCGACGGGTGCCATCGAGAGCGACTCGTCGCGGCCCTTCGGGCGGCCCAGGTGGGAGCACAGGACGACCCTGGCCCCGCGCTCGCGCAGGAGCTCGATCGTCGGGAGCGCGGCGCGGATCCGGGTGTCGTCACCGACCTCCCCGTCCTCGAGCGGGACGTTGAGGTCGGCGCGGACCAGGACCGTGCGGCCCGCGACGTCCGCGTCGCGAACGGAGGCCTTCGAGAACGTCGCCATGATCGGGCTCGGCGCAGGTCCCGGGGGACCTACAGGACCTTGCCGACCAGCTCGACGATCCGGTTCGAGTAGCCCCACTCGTTGTCGTACCAGGCGACGACCTTGACCATCGTCCCCTCCATGACCATCGTCTGCTTGGAGTCGAAGATCGCCGAGTGCGGGTCGCCGACGATGTCGGAGGAGACGATCGGATCCTCGGTGTAGGCGAGGATCCCCTTCAGCTGACCGTCGGCGGCGGCCTTGAACGCCTCGCCGACCTCCTCCGCGGTCGTGTCGCGGGAGACGACCGCGTTCAGGTCGACGACGGACCCGGTCGGGACCGGGGCGCGCATCGAGAACCCGTTCAGCTTCCCGTTGAGCTCGGGGAGCACGAGGCCGACCGCCTTGGCCGCACCCGTGGTCGTCGGGATCAGGTTCAGGGCCGCGGCGCGGGCGCGGCGCGGGTCCTTGTGCGGCATGTCCTGCAGGCGCTGATCAGCCGTGTAGGCGTGGATCGTCGTCATCAGGCCGTGCTCGATCCCGACCGCCTCGTGCAGCACCTTCGCGACGGGCGCGAGGCAGTTGGTGGTGCAGGACGCGTTGGAGATGATGTTGTGGGAGTCCTTGTCGTAGTCGTCGAAGTTGACTCCCAGGGCCACCGTCACGTCCGGATCGGTCGCGGGGGCGGAGATGATGACCTTCTTGGCGCCGGCGTCGAGGTGCTTGGAGGCGTCCTCGCGCTTCGTGAAGAAGCCGGTCGACTCGATCACGACGTCGACTCCGAGGTCGCCCCAGGGCAGCGCGCCCGGGTCGCGCTCGGAGAGCACCTTGATCTCGTCGCCGTCGACGGTGATGGAGCCCTCGGCGAACTCGACGTCGCCGGGGTAGCGGCCGAGGATGGAGTCGTACTTGAGCAGCATCGCGAGGCTCTCGGTGTCGGTCAGATCGTTGACCGCGACGAAGTCGATGTCGGCCCCGGAGGCCTTCGCCGCGCGGAAGAGGTTGCGCCCGATCCTGCCGAATCCGTTGATGCCGACCTTGACTGCCACTTTGCCTCCTGGATTGAGTTGAGAAGAGAGATCGAGACGCCGCCGGAGGACCGGCGGCGAGGGTCCCAAGCTTATGGAGCCGGGCTCAGCCGCGCTTCGGCGACCAGCGGAAGAACTTCACCGTGATCGCGACCCCCACCAACGCCCCACAGCGCGATGATCGCCATGTCCCCCCACTCGAACCCGGCGCCGGTCGTCAGCGGATCGAATCCGGTCAGGAACGCCTGGAAGAAGTGGCGGATCGGGAAGATGTCAGCGAAGCTGAGCACGCCGCTGGGAAGCTCCGACTCCGGGACGAAGACGCCGGAGAGGAAGTAGAGCGGCAGCACGGTGAAGTTCGTGATCGGAGGCGCCGCCTCCTCGCTCGGGATCGCGCAGCTCAGCGCCAGGCCCAGCGAGCAGAAGGCGAACGTGCCGACGATCAGCGTCAGCAGCAGCGCCGGGATCGTCTGGGTCGGGATCGGGACGTCGTAGAGGAAATGGCCGATCGCCGTGACCAGCACGACCATCACCAGGGAGACGACGAACGCGTTGCCGATCCGGCCGCCGATGTAGGCCCAGATCGGCAGCGGCGTGCCGCGCAGGCGCTTGAGCCGGCCGCTCTCGCGCATCTCGACGACTCGCATCGCGACGTTCACGAGCGTCGCCGAGACGACCGCGAGGGTGATGATCCCCGGCACGTAGTAGGTCGAGGCGTTGATGTTCAGCTCCTCGATCTCGCCGCTTCCGAACAGCGACGAGAAGATGATGAGGAACATCACCGGGAACATGACCGTGAAGAACACGGCCGGCGGGGAGCGCCAGAAGACCTTCTGCTCGAAGCGGAACTGGTGCAGGACGAGGGCGAAGCCGCTCACGAGCCGGCCTCCGTCCCGGTCAGCTCGAGGTAGACGTCCTCGAGGCTCGGCTGGGAGACCTCGAGGCCCTCGAGCGCGAAGTCGTTGGCGAGCGCCCAGGAGGTGAGCTCGTTCAGGCTGCGCGTCGGGTCGGTCGTCTCGAGGACCGCGCGGCCGTTCTCCCGCGACCACTGCCCGGCGACGCTCGACTCCGGGGAGGCTCCGTTGACCGGCGCCTCGAACGAGACGCGCGTGGCGGCGTCGCGGCGGCCTCCCAGATCAGCGGGCGTGCCGCTGGCGATGATCTGACCCTCGGCGATGACGGCGACGTGGTCGGCGAGCGCCTGCGCCTCGTCCATGTAGTGGGTGGTGAGCATCACGGTCTTGCCGAGGTCGCGGAGCCCCTCGATCACCTTCCACGCCTGGCGGCGGGCGGAGGGGTCGAAGCCGGTGGTCGGCTCGTCGAGGAAGAGGAGCTCGGCGTCGCCGACGAGCGCGACGGCGACGTCGAGGCGGCGCTGCTGGCCGCCGGAGAGCTTCCCGGCGCGCTCGTCCGCCTTCTCGGCCAGCCCGACGAGCTCGATCGTCTCGTCGACCGACCGCGGGTTGGCGTAGTAGCCCGCGTACATCGAGAGCGTCTCGCGGACGGTGAGCAGCGACTCCATCCGGCAGTCCTGCAGGACGAAGCCGACCCGCCCGCGCCACGCGCGGCCGGCGTGAGCCGGGTCCTCGCCGAGCACGCGGACCTCGCCCGCGGAGCGCTCCAGATAACCCTCGAGGACCGAGACCGTCGTGGTCTTGCCCGCCCCGTTGGGCCCCAGGAACGCGAAGATCTCGCCCTCGTTCACCTCGAGGTCGACGCCCCTCACGGCCTCGAGGTCGCCGTAGGAAACGCGCAGGCCGCTGACGCTGATGACGGGCTCGGGCACGTCGCGATTATGAAGGGCGGTCGTCCCCGACCCGCTCTCCCGACGGCGAGGCGCCGGTCTTGTTGAGCTGCCGGTGGATGTCGCGGGCGAGCTTGCCTGGGATCCCGGGAACCGCCTCGAGCTCCTCGCGGGTGGCGTTGACGAAGCGCTCGGGCGAGCCGAAATGGCTCAGCAGCGCGCGCTTCCGCGCGGGGCCGACGCCCCGGAGGCTGTCGAGGACCGATCCGGTCATCGACTTGCCGCGGCGGCGCCGGTGCAGGTCGAGCGCGAAGCGATGCGCCTCGTCGCGCACCCGTTGCAGCAGTCGGGAGGCCTCCGAGTCGGCCGGGATCGGCAGCGGTTCGGAGCGGCCGGGGACGTAGACCTCCTCGAGCTTCTTGGCGAGGGAGACGACCGTCGTCCCGCGCTCGACGAGCGGCGCGAGCACCTTCATGCCGGCGCCGAGCTGGCCCTTGCCGCCGTCGATCATGACCAGGCTCGGGAGGCTGCCGAAGCTCTCGTCGAGCTCGGCGTCGTGGGGCGAGCGCTCGCTCTCGCTCATGTAGCGGTCGAGGCGACGGGTCAGGACCTCCTCCATCGAGGCGAAGTCGTCGGGGCCCGAGTCCTGCGAGCGGCCACGGATGTTGAAGCGCCGGTAGTCCGACTTCTTCGGGGCGCCACCCTCGAACACGACCATCGAGGCGACGGTGTTCTCCGCTCCCAGGTTGGAGATGTCGTAGCCCTCGATCCTGATCGGGACCTCGTCGAGCCCGAGGGCGCTCGCCAGCTGGTCGAGGGCCTCGGTCCGCTGCCGGCGCTGGCGCTCGCGGCGGAGCCCCTCCTGGGCGAGAGCCAGCTTGGCGTTGCGCTCCGCGAGCTCGCGCAGGCGGCGCTTGTCGCCGCGCTCGGCGGCCCGGACCTCGACCTGGGTCCCGCGGCGCTTGCCGATCGCGGCCGCCAGAAGCCCGGTGCTGCCGGCGAGCTCGGGGCCGACGACGACGAGGGGCGGCACCGACGGCGACGCCTCGTAGTACTGGGCGACGAACTGCTCGGCGACCTCGGTGATGTCCTCCTCACCCTGGTTGTCGAGGTAGAAGCCCTGGCGCTCGGCGAGGACGCCGTCGCGGACCTGGAAGACCTGCGCGTTGGCCTCGGTCCCCTCGACGGCGACCCCGATCAGGTCTGCGGTTCCCACCTGCTCGCCGGCGACGCGCTGCCGCTCCATGAGGGAGCGCACCGCCGTCAGCCGGTCGCGGAAGAGCGCGGCGCGCTCGAACTCCTGCGCCTCGGCGGCCTCGTCCATCTTCTCGTCGAGGTCGCGCTCGACATCGCGGTAGCGACCCGAGAGGAAGCGCCGGATCGCGTCGATGTTGCGCCGGTACTCCTCGGCGTCGATGTAGCCGACGCAAGGGGCTCCACACCGCTTGATGTAGTAGTCGAGGCAGGGAACCCCCGAGCGCCGGCCGGGCTCGGCGCCGTCGCAGGTGCGGTACTGGAAGAGCTTGCCGAGGAGCTCGAGCGTCTCGCGGACGCGGCGGGCGTTGGCGTACGGGCCGAAGTAGGCGCGGTTGGGCGGTGGCGCTCGCGGGTGAAGTAGACGCGCGGGAACTCCTCGTCGAGGCTGATCCCGATGTAGGGATAGGACTTGTCGTCGCGGAGCTTGACGTTGAGGACCGGGCGATGGCGCTTGATGAACTGCTGCTCGGTGATGAGCGCCTCGGCCTCGGTCTCGGTGACGAGGAAGTCGATCGAGTCGACCTCGTCGGCCAGCCGCCCCAGGGTGGTGCGGCTCGAGAAGTGGGAGCCGACGCGCTTGCGGATCGACTTCGACTTGCCGACGTAGACGACCCGGTCGTCGGAGTCCTTGAAGATGTAGACGCCCGGCAGATCGGGCAGCTGCTTCCGCTGCTCCGCGATCGATGCACGGCGCCTTTCCCGCTCGCTCTGGGCCATGCACCAACTGTAGATAGGCGCCCCCGCGCGCCCCACATACACTCCCGGCCGCCCCAGGCCGTCACGAGAGAGGAACCGACTTTGGAGATCGAACCGCAGATTCCGACGGGCGCGCAGCCCGAGCTCGAGACGATGCGGCTCGAGATCGACGGCGACGTCGGGACGCTCACCCTCGACCGCCCCGACGCCATGAACGCGATGAGCCCGCAGATGATCGCCGAGCTCGCCGTGATCGCGCCCTGGCTCGCCGATCGCGCGCCGCTGCGGGCGCTCGTGGTCACGGGCGCCGGACACGTCTTCTCCGCCGGTGGCGACGTCACCTGGTTCCGGAAGGGGCTCGAGGATCCCAACGCCGACCTCGTTGCCTCGGTCCGGCAGGGAGCCGACGTCCTCCATCAGGCGATCGTCGACTTCAAGCGGATCCCCTATCCGGTGATCGCCGCCGTCAACGGCCCCGCAGCCGGCGCCGGGATTCTCGCTCGCGCTGATGTGCGACATCCGGATCGCCTCCGAGCGCGGCGATCTTCGTCTGCGCCTACGGCCGGATCGGCGCCTCACCCGACGGCGGGATGACCTACTTCCTCCCCCGGGTGATCGGGCCGAGCAAGGCCGCCGAGCTGATGATCGAGGACCCGACCATGACCGCGGCCGACGCGCTGGAGCGCGGCCTCGTCTCCCAGGTGGTTCCCGCCGACGAGCTCCTCGACGTCGCCACGGCGAAGGCCGCGGAGCTGGGAGCCAAGGCGCCGCACTACGTGCGGATGGTCAAGTCGCTCGTCTGGTCGAGCCTCGACAACTCGCTCGCCGACCATCTCCAGCTCGAGCGGCACGGGATCGCCGAGAGCATGGGAACCGAGGACCTGAAGAAGGGCGTCCCCGCGTTCTTCGCCGGCGAGAAGCCGGTCTTCGAGGGTCGCTGAGGGCCTCCGGCTAGAGTCCCGCGTACCCACCCCACCGGAGGTCTCGCCATGAAGAAGTTGCTCATTCCCGTCATCGCACTGCTCGTCGCGAGCTTCGGGCTCGTCGCCTGCGGCGGAGACGACGATTCGACCTCAGCGGAGGGCGAGACGACATCCTCCACCACGACCGAATCGAGCGGCGGGGGTGGCGGCGCCGGCGGCACCGTGAGCATCGTCACCAGCGAGGGGATCTCCTACGACGAGTCCGAGGTGACCACGTCGGCGGGTGAGAACAGCCTCACCTTCGAGAACAACTCCGGGATCCCCCACGACGTGGTGATCGAGGACGACGGCGGCAACGAGGTTGCGGCAACCGACGTGATCTCCTCCGGCTCGGCCGAGGCGACCGCCGATCTCGAGGCGGGAACCAGCTACACGTTCTACTGCTCGGTCGACGGGCACCGCGACCAGGGCATGGAAGGCTCCTCTGACCGTCGAGTAGGCGGCCGGGGAGGCGCCGGCTCGGCGTCTAGACGAGGGCGCGGCCGACGGAGTCGCCGACGCAGCACGGCTTCTCGTTGCCCTCGACCTCGAGGGTGAAGCGGGTCACCTGCTGGAACCAGCCGTCGCCGAGCTCGTCGATCGAGACGATCTCGGCGGTGGCGCGGACCCTCGAGCCGGCCGGGACGGGCGCGGGGAACCGCACCTTGTTCCAGCCGTAGTTGACGCCGAGCTTCACGCCGGTGACGGAGAACATCTCCTTGCGGAAGCCGTCGATGAGCGACAGCGTCAGGTTGCCGTGCGCGATCGTGACGCCGTAGGGGCTCTCGGTCTTCGACCCGCTCGGTGTCGACGTGGATCCACTGATCGTCGCCCGAGAGGTCCGCGAAGAGGTTGATGTCCTCCTGCGTGACCTGGCGCCATTCGCTGGGGCCGACCGTCTGCCCGATGAGCGCCTTCGCGCCTTCGAGTCCGTCGACTTCTACGAGTGCCATCCGCCGGGACCCTAGTGAAGGCGAGCTTGCGGGGGTAGGACGGGCCGCCGGGCCGCCGAAACCGAACCTTGGCGCACCACGCCACGGTTCACATGTCCCTCAAGCGCGAGACACACCTCCCCTACATGCCGGCCATCGACGGCCTGCGCGCGATCGCCGTGCTGGCGGTCTTCCTCTTCCACGTCGGCGTCCTCTGGATGCCGGGCGGCTTCCTCGGCGTCGACGTCTTCTTCGTCATCAGCGGCTACCTGATCACCGCGCTGCTCGTCTCGGAGTTCAAGCGCCGCGGGTTCATCGACGTGACCGCGTTCTGGCTGCGGCGGGCGCGGCGCCTGCTCCCCGCGGTCGCCGTCCTGATCGCGGTGGTGATGCTCGTCGCGGTCTTCGCGGCGCCGGGTGACGTCGCCGGGCTGCGCGGGGACGCGGTCTTCTCGCTGCTCTACGCCAACAACTGGCACCAGATCCTGGGAGACCAGTCCTACGTCGAGGCGTTCGGCCGACCGTCGCTCTTCCGCCATCTCTGGTCGCTGTCGGTCGAGGAGCAGTTCTACCTCCTGTGGCCGCTGATCTGCGCGGCGGGACTGACGCAGCTCGGGCGGCGCGGCCTGCTGGTCCTGGTGCTGGGCGGGATCGTCGCCTCGACCGCGCTGATGGGCGCGCTCCACGACCCGACCGTCGCCGACGGCGCCCGCGCCTTCTTCGGGACCGACACCCGCGCGGCGGCGCTGCTGGTCGGGGTCGCGCTGGCGCTGGTCTGGCACCCCTCCGAGCTGCGCTGGCGCGAGAGCCGGCGGGCGGGATGGATCCTCGACGGCCTCGGCGTCGTCGCCTTCGCCCTCCTGCTCCACGAGCTGCTGACGATGCGGGACTTCGACCCCGCCCTCTACGACAGCGGCGGCTTCCTCCGGGTCGCGATCTGGACCGCCGTTCTCGTCGCGGTCTTCGCCCACCCGGCCTCGCACTTCGGCTGGCCCTTCGCCCGCCCGGCGATGGTCTGGCTCGGCGTCCGCAGCTACGCCTTCTACCTCTGGCACTGGCCTGTGATCGCGCTCAGCCGGCCGGGGATCGACGTCCCGCTCGAGGGAACGCCGCTCATCGCGCTCCAGCTCGCGGTGACGATCATCCTCGCCGACCTCTCCTACCGCTTCGTCGAGCAGCCGTTCCGCCGCCGCGCCGGCAGCCCCGCCGCGCCGAGGTGGCTCCCCCGCGCCAGGCCCGCCCTGGCGGTGGCGGTCGTCATGGCGGTGGTCGTCGCCGGCTGGAGCGGGCTCGCCTCGCGGGAGGACGGCATCGCGAGCGCATCCGGGAGCCTCGGCGGCGGGCCGACGTTGATCGTCCACCGCAGCGGTGACGAGGGTGCGTTCCCTGATGCCGATCCGCCCAGGCGACCCGACCGCGCTGCAGCGCTCGCCGCCTCCGACCAGCGTGAGCATCGGCCCGTTCCCGACCGCGGCAGCGTCCCGGTGTTCGCCGTCGGCGACTCGGTCATGAAGGCAGCGGCGCCCGCGCTTGCTGCCGAGATCGGCGGCAACGTGACCGTCAACGCCGAGGAGGGCCGGCAGCCCGGGACCTACCCCGAGGTGCTCGAGGCCCATCGCGGCGCCAAGGGCCTTCCCGAGGACGTCATCGTCCAGATGGGCAACAACGGCCCCGTCTACAGCGACGACATCGAGGCGCTGAAGGAAGCGCTCGACGGCGTCGACCACGTCTACCTGGTCAACGTCGAGGTCCCCCGCTCCTGGGAGGGCGAGGTCAACGACATGCTCGACGAGGCGGTCGACGACTGGCCGCAGGCGCGCGTGCTCGACTGGCGCAGCGCGATCGAGGACCACCTCGACCTCACCTACGACGGCATCCATCCCGATCCCGACGGAGCCGAGATCTACGCCGACGTCGTCCTCGACGCCCTGCGGGCGGAGGGCGCGCGGCCCGAGCCGCAGCCGAAGCGGGCGAAGTAGGCAGGACCGGTCCACCGGGCGGAATTGCTCCGGTATTCCGGAGTTACTACGCCGAGTGGCCGGCGGGTGGCGTCCGGCCACGCCACCCGGCGTAATTGCTGCCGTATTCGGGCGTTATCACGCCGAGTGGCCGGCGGTCGGCGTCCGGCCACGTGACTCGGCGGAATCACTCCGGTATTCCGGAGCAATCACGCCGAGTGGCGTCCTGCCACGTCACCCGGCGTAATCGCTGCCGTACTCGGGCGTAATCACGCCGAGTGGTCGGGCCCATGCGGACGCGGACCCGCCGCATCGGCAGGAGGGCCGGGCTGGTCGCCCGACCCCCTCACGCCGTCAGCCGCACCTCGAGCGTCGGCGGCGGGGCCACCAACGCTCCCGCCCCGTCGAGCATCGCCATGATCTTCGCCACGTAGGCCTGAGTCTCCGGATACGGCGGGATGCAGTTGCAGTTGCCGACCGCCCCCGGGCCGGCGTTGTAGGCGGCCAGCGCCAGCTCCGGCGAGCCGAACTGCTTCAGCAGGTCGCTCATCAGATGAGCCTGCGCGTCGATCGAAGCCACCGGGTCGTAGGGATCGGTCAGGCCGTAGGACGCCGCGGTGGCCGGCATGAACTGCGCGATCCCCTGCGCCCCGGCGGGCGAGCCGGCGTTCGGGTTGAAGTTCGACTCGGCGAACAGCTGCGCGGCGAGCAGCGCACCCGAGACGTTCCAGCGCGCGGCGGACTCGAGCAGCGGCTCGCGGTAGATGCTCGGGACGAACGCCGGCAGACCCTGGTCCTCCCCGCCCTGCCCGTCCGCCTCGTCCTTCGCGCTCGCCGTCGTCACCTGGTCGCCCTCGGCCGAGCACGGCTCCGGGCCGGCGGTGTAGCCGTAGTGCCAGGCCTCCCAGCTGTAGCGCTGGACGAAGCCGAACTGGGTGGCGTTCGCCGCCAGCCAGCCGTAGGCGGCGGACGTCCCGAGGTCGAGCTCGGTGGCGCAGCGATGCAGTGACGTGCCCGGCGGGGCGACCCAACGCGGATCGGGATGGGCGTTCCAGAGGATCTGCTGCTCCGCGTCGGAGCGGAAGGCCGAGTTGACCACGAGCGAGACACCGTCGGCGGCAGCGGCGGCCGCCATCCGGTCGAACGCCGCGGCGACATCGGGGCGCATCGGCTTGCCCTGCCGGTATTCGAGCGGACCGGAGTAACCGCCCCCGCTCGCCGTCGCCGGCTGCGAGGTGCCCGGGGCGATCGCGGTCGACGGCGGCGTCACCTCCGCGGAGGCCACCACCTCGGTCGAGGCGTCCTCGTCCGCTTCCCCCGCCGCATCGGTCTCCACGGCGGCCTCGATCCGGACCTTCACCTGCAGCGGCCCGATTGAGTCGCCGTCGGGGAAGCTCACCGCGACGAGGTCCGCTTCGACGTCGTTCTCCTCGGCCGCCTCACGAGCCGCCGTCTCCGCTCGCGCCTTGTACTCGGCGCGCTCGAGATGCTCGGGGTTGAGCCGGCCATCGGCGAAGTCGGACCGGAACGAACAGGCGCGAGTAGTCGTCCCGCATCGATCGCGCCGCCGAGAGCGCGGCCAGGTCGGCCGACCGCTGCAGCCTCCCCTTCGCGGTTGCCGCTCCCCCGAGCGCGACGAGGATCAGGGCCAACGACACGATCAGGACGGCGATGCCCAGCACCGCGGGCAGCGCCTGCCCACCCTCGGCTCCCAGCAACCGCCCGAGCGGCCGCCGCTCGGAGCGGCCACGGGCGGGACCGAGCGACGCGGCGAACCGGGCAGCGCGGCGTCCCGTCGCCCCTCCCGGCTCGAGTCCAGCGAGCGCACGCCTTCCCGGGATCGTGCCGATCGGCGCCGTCCAGGCCTTGATCGGGATCCGCCCGGAGCGAAGCTCACCGACCAGCAGCGCCAGTAGGGACCGATCGGCGCCGGGGAGCGCGCGGACCAACGCGGCGCGCTCTCCCTCGGGCGCCGCGGCGAGGACATCGCGGAAGTCGGTTGGTTCGCACACGCAGACGACGAGCGGCGCGGGCATGGTCGCCTGGAAACCGCCCGCTGGGTCGCGCGAACCGGCTCCTGGTGCGGACAACCCCTCGATGACCGCCGCCACCTCGCGGCCGCCGTCCTCCGGTGAGGCGATGCAGATCTTGCCGCGGGCGGCGGCGCGGAATCCCATCGCATCCCTCGCGACGCTCTCGAGCTGCCGCGCCGCGGCGGAGGCGAGCAGCGTCCCGCGCAGCGGGCGGGGCGAGCGCTGCAGATCGACGACGAGCGCGGCCTCCGAGCCGGGCTCGACCGATGAAGCCGCGACGGCGACGGCGGCCGCGGCCACGTCGGCGCCGACCGCTTCACCTGCAGTGGTGCACGCGATCAGGCGGGAGCGGCTCACGCTCGCCACCCACAGCCGGACAAAGACGGGCATCGACTCGCTTCAAACGGACCACATTTGGCCCCTCGACGCGACTCGGCGGGGTGAGATCCGACCGTGCGGCCCATCGGTCCTCCCCGGCAAGGCCTAGGCATGCTCCGACTCGCGTCAAACGGACCAGATATGCCGCTCCGACGCGACTCGGCGCGGGCAGATCCGGCGGCGCGGCCCATCAGCCCTCCCCGGCCGGGCGCGCGTACGCCTCGGAGTCCACGCCGAGATGACCTCCGAGCCCCGGCAGCAGGGCCGGCGGATCGAGCGCGACCTCGACCGAGCCGCCGTCGACATCGACGTCGATCCGGCCCTTCGCCCACCCCGGCAGTCCGCCACGCGCCGCCTCGAGCGGGTCGCGGCCGTCAGCCGCGGCGATCGCACCCGCCTCAGCGGCACCGTCGGCAAGCGACTGCGAATACCCGACCGCAAGCAGCTGCAGGGCGATCGTCGCCGCAAGCAGAAGCAGCGGGATCCCGGCGACCAGCTCGAGCTGCGCCTGCCCGCGCTGCGAGTGCGGGCGCCGCGGGGCGTCGCGTCCGGCCTCAGCCATCGTCGACCCCTTCGTCCGGCGCGAGCTGAGCCGAGCCCGTGACCGCGATCACCGGAAAGAACGGGAGCGCCCGCGGCGCCTCAACCTCGACCTCGGCGCGATCTCCCCGCTCGGAGACCTCGGCCCGTTCGCGGAACGAAGGAGGGAGTGCCGCCCGGGCGGCGTCTGCGGGATCCGCGCCCGTGTAGGTGGCACGGGCTGCCGCCCGGGCGGCGTTGGCGGCGGAGAGCGCGGCGTGGCCAGCCAGGGCGAACTGCACCATCGCGAGGGCGAGGATCACGAGGCCGGGGACGATGGCCACGAAGGAAACCGCGACCTGCCCGTCCTCCCGCTCGATCCTCGCTTGAGCCCTCCGAATCGCCATACGGCGAAGCTAGGCCGAACCGCCGCTCAGATGGGAGTCGCGGTGTGCCGGTTTGGTCATGAAACCGCGCCGATTCAGCGCCGGAGAGACCCCGAGTCCGAACAACCAACGAAAGGAACTTCACGACTAGATGCGATTCCGAAATCTCGTCGGCCGGGGTTCGCCGACCACCAACGCGACCTCGGAAGGAGCCGAAGATGAGTGAACGGAAGATCCGGCGGCTCGCCGCCCGCAGGAAGACCGCTTCCGCACTGGCGACGGGAGCTCTTCTCGTCACCGCAGCCCGGCCGCCGCGGCGGACATCGTCGTGACGACGAACGCCGACAGCGAAGCCGGCAGCCTGCGAGACGCGATCGACGCTTCGAACGTCTCTCCCGGTTCGGATCGGATCAGCTTCGCGAACGTCGCCGGCCCGATCACCTTGGGGTCGAACCTTCCGGTGATCTCCGGCTCCGTGAACATCGTCGGGCCCGGCGCGGAGGCGCTGACGATCGACGGCGCCGACAACTTCGCCGTCCTGGTCATCCACGGGCACAGGCCCCTCCACGATCTCGGGTCTCACGATCGCCGAACAGCGTCCAGAATGCGATCGCGGCCGGCCCAGCCGCTCTGACCGTCTCGGATGCCGTCATCAAGGACGGATCAGGGAACGCCGTCTCGGTCGGGCTCGGAGGGACCCTGCGGGTCGAACGTTCCCGTCGTCTCCGGGTTCGACAGCCCGACCGCGCCGATCTTCTCCACGGCGCTCAGCTGACCGTCTCCGATTCGACCATCACCGGTAACCAAGGCCTGATCGCGGGAGGCGTGGGGACCTTCGGGGGTGACGTCAAGATCGAGAACTCGACCATCACGGGGAACGAGGGAAATGTCGGCGGGGGCGTCACTGACTACTTCGGCTCGGGCATCGAGATCGAGTCCAGCACCGATCACGAGCAACACCGCGACGAGCTTGGGCGGAGGCGTTACGAGCATCGCATCCGCACCGAGCCGTGCTGCACAACACGATCGTCGCCGGCAACCATGGGCCCCTCTACATCGATCGGGACGTGTTCAGCTACCTAGGGCCCCCGCTCGAGGCCTCGTTCAGCCTGATCAGCACCGACCCCGGAGCGAACTCGCTCACGACCACGGTGCCCGGGTCCAACAAGATCGGCGTCAACCCGGCTCTGGCGCCGCTCGCTGCGAACGGCGGGCCGACCCAGACGCAGGCCATCGACGTCGCCAGCCCCGCTTTCAACGCGGGTGACCCCGGGAGCTTCCCGGCGACGGACCAGCGTGGAGTGAGCCGGCCGCAGGACAAGGGCCCTGACATCGGCGCGTTCGAGCTCGAGGACCCGCTTGCGCCGACGGTCGATCTGAAGAAGCCGAAGGCCAAGTTCAAGGCGAAGAAGAAGGCGAAGGTCACGCTGAAGTTCACCGCCGACGAGCCCGCGACGTTCAAGTGCTCGCTTCAGAGCGGCAAGTCGAGTCAGGCCAAGTTCAAGACCTGCACTTCGCCGACGGTGCTGAAGCTGAAGGGCAAGCCGAAGAAGGGCAAGAAGTACACGTTCAGCGTCCGCGCGACCGACTCTGCGGGCCTCGTCTCGCCGCGAGGCGAGCGCCAGCTTCAAGGTGATCAAGAAGAAGGCGAAGAAGAAGTAGCTGCGGCGGTCAGCCCGCGCCCGCCGAGGCCGGACTCAGATGCTCTGAGCCTGGCGCCAGGTGGTGACGATCAGCCAGATGCTGACCCCCACGATCACCAGCCAGGCGAAGGTCCCCGCGCCCGTTTCGAAGAGCTCGTCGGTGCCCGCGACCATCAGCGCGATGGCTCCCAGGGACCCGTAGATCGTGCCGCGCTGCCGATCCGTCATCGCGTCGCGGGAAAGGCTGTTCTGGGTCCAGAACCGGACGGCCAGGAGCGCGATCGCACCGAGGAACAGGAGCGAGAGCGCGGTGAGGATCCCGTCGGCGATGTTGCCGCCGGCGGGCAGCACCGTCAGCACCAGCGCGAGCAGCGCGACTATCGCGACGTTCCGGACGACCCTCAGCACGAGCCAGATGGTACGCGGCTAGCCCTCGATCATCACGTAGAGGCCCGCGGCGAGCGTGCCGGCGAAGATCAACGCTCCCACCAGCGCCAGGGCCGCCAGGGCGACGGCCGCGCCGTGGCGCTCCTCGCGCTGAGCGTCCGCGGACGTCGCCGCGCCGTAGATGGCCGTCGAGGCCCCCAGCGTGACCACGAGGGCGGCGACCACCGATGCGACGGCGGTGTCGACCAGCGCCTCCCAGTCGATGACGGTCGCGGTCAGGACCGTGTCGCAGCAGCGCGCTCATGCCTGGGGCACCGGTTGCCCGCGCCTGATGCGCTGCGCGAAGAGCGAGAGGCCGAGGCCGATCGCCAGCACGGAGACGAGCAACGGCCCGACGGCGCCGTCACCGAAGATGCTCGTGAAGCCGTAGGCGGCTGCTCCGATCGCCGCCGCCGCGGGCATCGTCAGGACCCAGGCCACGACGAGGTTCCCGGCCACTCCCCAGCGGACCGCGGAGACGCGCTTGCCGGCGCCCGAGCCCATGATCCCGCCGGCGATCACCTGCGTGGTCGAGAGCGGGTAGCCGAAGTGCGAGGAGGCGAGGATCGTCGCCGCGCCCGCCCCCTGCGCGGAGAAACCCTGAGCGGAGTCCATCTTGATGATCCTCGTTCCCATCGTGCGGATGATCCGCCAGCCGCCGGAGTAGGTGCCGAGCGCGATCGCCGAGGCCGAGGAGACGATCACCCACGTCGGCACCTCGAAGTTCGTCGCCGAGAGGTTGCCGTTGGCGATCAGCGCCAGCGCGATCACCCCCATCGTCTTCTGGGCGTCGTTGGTGCCGTGCGCGAGCGCAAGCATCCCTCCGGAGATCACCTGCCCCCCGCGGAAGCCGCGCGCGGCCGGACCCGGCCGCAGCCTCCCGCAGATCACGTAGGCCACGTTGATCGCAAGCACGCCGATGATGAAGGCGACGATCGGGGCGAGGATCGCCGGGATCAGGACCTTCCCGAGGACTCCCTCGCCCATGACCGCCGAGCTCCCGACCGCCGCGAAGGCCGCGCCGACCATGCCGCCGATGAGCGCATGCGAGGAGCTCGAGGGGAGCCCGAAGTACCACGTGATCAGGTTCCAGGCGATCGCGCCGACGAGCCCGGCGAAGATCACCGTCGGCGTGATGGCGGTGGCCTCGACGACGCTCTCGGCCACCGTCGCCGCCACCTCGGTGGAGATGAAGGCGCCGACGAAGTTGAGGATCGCCGCGATCGTGACGGCAAGCCGCGGCGAGAGCGCGTGCGTCGAGATCGACGTCGCGACGACGTTCGCGGTGTCGTGGAAGCCGTTCGTGAAGTCGAACGCGAGGGCGGTCGCGATGACGATCACGAGAATGAGGTCGTTATCCAAGGTGATCCCCCGCGGGCGGACGGAGCGGCGTCATCTAGGCGTTCTTGATCGCGACGCCCTCGATGATGTGAGCGGCGGTCTCGGTGGCGTCGATCGCCTTCTCGAGCACGGCGAAGATGTCCTTCCAGCGGATCACGACCATCGGGTCGATGCCGTTGGCGAACAGCGACGCGACCGCGTCACGGGAGATCCGGTCACCGTCGTTCTCGAGCCGGTGGATCTCGATCAGGTGACGGTCGAGATCCTTGAACCCGCGAAGCCCGGCGAGCGCCTCCTGCAGCTCGGAGCAGGCACCGACCAGGACCTCGGCGAGCGCCAGCGATTGCTGCATCGGCGCCTCGATCTGGTAGAGCCCGAGGAAGTCACCGGCCTCCTCGATGTAGTCGACGACGTCGTCGACCTGGGTCGCGAGGCCGTAGATGTCCTCGCGATCGAAGGGGGTCACGAACGTCGAGTTGAGGCGCTTGATGATGTCGTGGGTGATCCGGTCGCCCTCCTGCTCGGACTTGAGGATCTCCCGGTTCAGGCCCTCGCTGCCGTCGGGCCACCGCTCGAGCATCTCGCGCAGCAGCTCGGCCGAACGCAGGGCGTTGCGGCCGGACTCGGCGAGCAGGTCGAAGAACACGCGGTCCTTGGGCGCGAAGGAGAGACTGACCACGGGCGGGAATATCGCAGTTCAGGGTCAGGCGAGGAGGCAGGGTGCCTCTCAGGCGGCCAGATAACCCGCAACTTCCGCAGCCAGACGCTCGGCGGCGTGCCCGTCCCAGAGGGGAGGCGGCTCCGTTGGCGCGTCCCCGCGCTCCGCGATCAGGGCCGGGATCTCCGAGATCCGGGCCGGATCCAGGCCGAGGAGCACGTTCGTCCCCGCCTCGATCGTCACCGGTCGCTCGGTGTTGTCGCGCAGCGTGAAGCAGGGAACTCCCAGGTAGGAGGTCTCCTCCTGGATCCCGCCGGAGTCGGTCAGGACCGCGCGGGCATCCGCCTCGAGCGAGAGGAAGTCGAGGTAGCCGGCGGGCTCGATCAGGTGCAGGCCCGCAGGCAGGTCGCCGGCGTCACCGAGGCGGCTCCGGGTCCGCGGGTGGACCGGGAAGAGGACGGGCATCTCAGCCGCGATCGCGCTCAGCTCGGCGATCGCCGGCTCCAGCAGATCGCCGTCGACGAGCGCCGGCCGATGCAGCGTCACCAGCAGGTAGGAGCCCGGCTCGACGCCCTGCTGCTCGCAGAAGCGCCGCTCCCGGAACCGTCCCTGCAGCGCCACGAGCGAGTCGATCATCGTGTTGCCGACGAACTTCACCTTCTCCGCGGGGATCCCCTCGCGCTCCAGGTTCGTGAGCGCTTCGGGCGAGTGGGTGAACAGGAGGTCGGAGATCCCGTCGGTGAGGACGCGGTTCACCTCCTCGGGCATCGTCCGGTCGAAGGAGCGCAACCCGGCCTCGACATGGGCGATCGGCACGTGCATGTGCGCGGCGGCGAGTGCCGCGGCCAGCGTCGAGTTGACGTCGCCGGGAACGATCACGAGGTCCGGGTCCTCGGCCTCGATCACCGGCTCGATCGCCGTCAGCACCTTCGCCAGCATCTCGGCGTGCGTGCCGGACCCGACTCCCAGCATGTGATCGGGCTCGGGCACCCCGAGCTCCTCGAGGAAGACCTCCGACATCATCCGGTCGTAGTGCTGGCCGGTGTGGACCAGCGCGTGGCGGCCCTCCGGATCAGCCTCCCGCAGCGCCGCGACGACGGGCGCCATCTTGACGAAGTTCGGGCGCGTCCCGACGACGTGGAGAAGCCTCATCGCAGTACCGACGCCGCCCTCAGGCGAGCTTGTCGATTCGGCCGGCGAGCTCGAAGTCAGCCGCGGTCAGCCCGCCCTCGGAGTGGGTGGTGATCGTCACCTTCACGGTGTCCCACGAGATCTCGATGTCGGGGTGGTGGCCCATGTCCTCGGCCGGCTCGACGATCGATCGCACGAACTCGACCGAGCCGACGAAGTCCCCGCGCTTGAACTCGCGCACGATCGCCTCGCCCTCGCGACCCCACCCGTCGAGCCCGCTCAGGCGCTCCTCGATGTCCGATTCCTCCATCGCCATGTCCGCGATCCTATATAGAGGTCGGGATGCGGATCGCGAGCCTCGTCCCCTCCGCCACCGAGCTCTGCTTCGCGCTGGGCCTCGGCGGCGATGTCGTCGCCGTGACCCACGAGTGCGACTGGCCCCCGGGCCCCGACGGGGTCGCGGAGCTTCCGCAGCTCACCCGCAGCCTGATCCCGGCCGGCCTCGAGCCCGCCGAGATCGACGCCGCGGTTCGCGAGCTCGTCGGCGCCGGGCAGTCGCTCTACGCCCTCGACGCAAGCGGTCCTCGCCGATCTGGGAGCCGACCTGATCGTCACCCAGCAGGTGTGCGAGGTCTGCGCGGTCTCGAGCGACGACGTCCGGGCGATCGCCGCCCGCCTTCCCACCAGTCCCAGGGTCCTCTCGCTGGACCCCTCGACCCTCGGGGACGTCCTCGACGATTGCGTGAAGCTCGGCGAGGCCGCCGGCATCCCGGAGCGGGGAGCCGAGCTGCGGGGGGCGCTCGCAGCTCGGATCGACGCCGTGCGGGCTGCGACCGCCGACGCCGGGCGCCGCCGGGTCCTGGCGCTGGAATGGCTCGACCCGCCCTTCTGCGGCGGCCACTGGGTGCCGGAGATGATCAGCGCCGCCGGCGGGGTCGACGCGCTGGGAACGAAGCCCGGGGACCGCTCGCGCGACCTGAGCTGGGAGGAGATCGAGGCCAGCCGGCCGGATGCGATCGTCGTGATGCCTTGCGGCCTCTACGCGGACGACGCGAAGGCGGAGGCCGAGCGTCACCTGCACGCGGCTGGAGTCGCTGGGAGCCGAGACGATCCACGCGGTGGACGCCGCGTCGAGCTTCTCGCGGCCGGGGCCGAGGCTGGCGGATGGAGTCGAGCTCCTGGGTCACCTGCTGCACCCCGACCGGGTCGGGGCGCCGGACTCGCTCGAGTTCCACCGGCTGCAGCCGCGCTGGCGCGGCCGCAGCGCTAGATGAAGATGTCGGTGTAGATCCCCGCGTTCGCGACGGCCACCGCCGCGACGAAGCAGGCGACCCCCAGCGCGGTCATCAGGGCCAGCTCCATCCGGAGCGTCTCCCGGCCGGCCATCCGCCGCTCGGCCCCCACGACGAGCAGGCCGCCGAGGAAGCCGCCGACGAGCCCGCCGAGATGGCCGCCGACGCTGATCCCGGAGACGCTGAAGGTGAACACCAGGTTGAGGACCAGCCAGAAGCCCAGCGACTGCACGACCTGGGTGAAGCCGCGCTGGCGGGCGATCAGGATCGTCGCCAGGAAGAGGCCGTAGACCGCGCCCGAGGCGCCGATCGTGAACGTGGAGGGATAGCTCAGCAGGAGCGCGCCGACGGAGCCGGCGAGCAGCGAGACGAAGTAGACGGCGACGAACCGCGCGGTCCCGATCGCGGGCTCGAGCACCTGGCCGAGGATGTAGAGGGCGAACATGTTCAGCCCGAGGTGGAAGATCCCCTGGTGGAGGAAGCCGGACGTGACGACCCGCCACCACTCCCCGCCGTCGCTGAGCAGCGGCTCGCCTCCGCCGTAGCAGGGGCCGCCGTCGCCGATCGCGTTGCCGCACAGCGCGCCGTCGGAGAAGACGCCGCCTCCGGCGCTGCCCACTCCCCCGGTCCCGCCGAAGATCTCGAGCAGGAACACCGCGACGTTGATCGCGATCAGGACCGTGGTGGCGGGGGCGCCGCCCGAGCCGGTCGCCCCGAAGTTGACGTTCTTGACCTCGGTCTTCTCCCCCGCGCACTCAGGGCAACGCATGCCGACCGAAGTCGGCGTCATGCAGTCGGGGCAGATCGGCCGCCCGCAGCGCGAGCAGGAGACGCCCGTCTCGCGATCGGGGTGGCGGTAGCAGGTCGCCATCGGGTCGCGGGAGCCTAGAACACGGGCGGTCTGCGCTCGTCGAGCGCCCCGGGAGCCTCGGTCCTCAGGCGATCCGCGCGCTCAGGACGGGCTCCTCGGTGGGAGTCTCGCTGTCGGCGTCGTGCTCGCGGGTGATCATCACCCGCTTGGCATCCTCGAGCCCCGTCGGGATGGCCACCGAGCCGCCGCCGTCGAGGAGGGAACCGAAGGTGACCGACCGGCGGACGGAGCCGTCGGAGTCCTGGATCCACGCCTGGTAGACGGTGCCCGAGGGGGCCTCCGGCATGTCCGAGACGCGCAGTTCGCCTGAGTCGCCGTAGACGACGAGCTTCGCCGAGACATCGTCGAAGCCCTTGGCCGCCTCCGCGGTGTAGGAGCGGGTCTCGGGTGCGGCGGTGGTGTCGCCGCCGGTGTCGTGAAGCTCGTAGCCGGCCACTCCGGCGGCGAGCAGCAGCAGCACGGCGAACCCGGCGAAAGCGGGCCGGAAGGCGAAGCCCTCGAAGCTCGGCAACCAGCTGCGCCTCTGCTTGGGAGCCGCCGGCGACGTCGCAAGCGGCACCGTCGCCTCGGAGTCGACGATGTCCATCAGCCGAGCACGCAGCTCGGGCCGAGGCGTGACCTGCGCGACCCCGACGGGGATCTCATCGACCGCCGGCCGGTACCAGAGCAGCCGTTCGCGACAAGTCGAGCAATCCGCGAGGTGGGATTCGAACTGCACGGCATCGGAGCCGTCGAGCGCGTCGAGGGCGTAGGCGGCGACGTCGTCGTGCCAACGCTCGTCGTGTGCTTCTTTCCCGTTCACGTTCCCTCCAAGGCGATCTCCGGGGACATTGCCTCCGCGAGCTGCAACCGGATCTTCTCCAGTCCCAACCGCATCCGGCCCTTGACGGTGCCGAGGGGCATGCCAAGCATTGCAGCGATCTCGGAGTGGCTGAAGCCACCGAAGTAAGCGAGCTCGATCACCTGCGACTGATCGGCTGGAAGCGTGCCGAGCGCGCCCTTGAGCTCGCGGGACGTCTCGCGCCTGAGGGCCTCCGACTCGGTGCGCTCCTCGGCCTCCTTGGCCTCGATCGCACCGTCGTCGTCGTGGTCGAGCTTGGGCGCGTGGCCGGAGCCGCGGCGGAGCGCGTCGATCGCGCGGTTGCGGACCACGCTGAGGACCCAGGAGCGGACGCTGCCGCGGGCGCGGTCGAAGTGGGCGTTGCTGCGCCAGATGGAGAGGAACGCCTCCTGGGCGACGTCCTCGGCGGCGTTGCGGTCACCGACGATCCGGTAGGCGAGGGAGAAGGCGGCGCTGCCGTGGCGGTCGTAGAGCACCTCGAAGGCCGCCGCGACCTTGCGGTCGACGATCTCCATGAGCTCCTCGTCCGCGAGTCGCTCCAGCCTCGCGGGATCGATTGCTTCTACGCCAGCCATCGGATCAACATACGCTTACCTTCCGAGGTCGGATCACCGGCCGGGGGGTGAGGCCTTGAGCGAGGAGACGAAACAGAAGGAGCGGCCGGCCACGGCAGCCGCGACACCCGGCCCAGCCCGGCTCTACGCGCTGCTCGCGGGCGCCTTCCTCGCGCTGCTGGGCGTGCTCGGCTTCTTCTACGACGCCGAGTTCGGCACGGGTGATGCGCTTGCGAGCGACGATCTCCAGGGCCTGCTCAACATCAACGGCTGGCGCAACGTCATCTACATCGCCACGGGCGTGATCGCCCTGACCTTCGCCGCCCGCTCCCCGCGCCGCACTGCGCTCGGCCTCGGCCTCTTCTACCTCGTGTTCGCGATCTGGGGCTACAGCGAGACCGACCGCGACATCGGCAACCTCTTCGACGCGATCCCGCTCGGAGACACGGACAACAACCTCCATCTGCTCCTCGGGCTCCTCGGGCTCGGCGCCGCGCTCGTCGACGGGCCGCTGCCCAAGCTCCCGGAGCGGTTCCGGCCCAAGAAGCCGAAGAAGCTCAAGGCGCCGAAGCTGAACCTGAGCCGAAAGCCGGCGAAGGGGAAGGCGAAGGCGGACGACGAAGTCGCCCAAGGCGCTCGACCGGATCAGACCGGATCGACCGGATCGACGGATCATCGAGGCCGAAGCGGCCTACAGGCGCGAGCGGATCTCGCGGCCGAGGCCCCGCAGGCCCTCGCCGCGCCGGCGACGCCTGACCTCGATCAGGACGAGGCCGGCACCGGCGACCCCGCCGGCTGCGGCGGCCGCGATCGGGCGGACCCAGTTGCGCGGGTCGCGCAGCGCCTGACGCTCGGAGTCCGAGAGCTCGTCGGCGAACCAGGTGAGCTCGCTCGCCGCCGCTTCGGTGACGTCGCGAAGCGTGGTCTCGACGCGGGATCCGAGCCGCTCGGGCGGCTCGATCGGTCGCAGCGCATCGGCGAGCATTCCCTCGAGATCGAGCGAGTCGGGACGCGCCTCAGTCACCGCCGCCCTCCCCCTCGATGTGCTCCTGGAGCTGCTTGATCGAGCGATGGATGAGCACCTTGGTCGCGCCGTCGGTCTTGCCGAGCGCGCGGGCGATCTCCCGGTTGTCCATTCCCAGCGAGAAGCGCATGATCAGCGCCTCGCGGCGGTCGTCGGAGAGGTGCTCCAGCCCGGCGATGACCTGGCGCATCCGCTCGCGCCCCTCCACGACCCGCTCGGTCCCGTGCGGGTGCTGGACGGGCTCGACGTGGTCGAGCGCCGCGGTCGGCTTGCGCGATCGGTCGCGGTGGTAGTTCGCGGCGAGGTTGTGCGCGATCCGGATCAGCCAGGGCCGCAGCGGCCTGCCGTCGGACTCCCGGCGCGCCCGGTCGAAGTGCCGGTAGGCCTGGAGGAAGGTCTGCTCGGTGAGGTCCTCGGCGTCGTGGTGGTTGCCGATCCGGTAGTAGCAGTACGAGTACACGTCCCGCAGGTGGTCGCGGTAGAGATCCTCGAACGCGCGGTCGAGCTCGACCTTCGCGGCACCGGTCGGGATGCTGCCGTTCGTCGACGCCGCCTCCGTGGCGTCCTCGGTGTCGCTGGCGGTGCTCTCCTCCACCGGCCAAGCCTAGTGCGGCGCTTCCGCTCGGACGGCTCACGCCGCGCTCCTGGCTCGCTCCGCCCGTCGCAGGCCCGCGACCCACTCGACCGCGGTGACCTCGCCCTCGATCAGGGCGGCGAGACCGATCAGGCCACCCGCCTCGACGCCGGCTCCATCGACGGCCGCCGCGATCAACGGCACCGAGTCGAGCCCCTCCGATGCCTGCCCGATCCGCTCGGGGATCTGCGCCGCGGGGACGCCGCTTCCCAGCAGCTCGCCGGCGCGGCGGTTGCGGCTCCCCGGGGCGAGCATGGTGGCGGTCAGGTCCCCGACCCCGGCGAGGCCGGAGAAGGTCTCGAGCTGCGCTCCGCGCATCGTCGCGTAGGCGACGCACTCGCGCCAGACCTCGGCCGCCGCGATCCCGGCGGCGTTGAGGCCATGCGGCGCGGCGGCGGCGGCGGCGAGCGAGGCGGCGTTCTTGGCGGCGCCGGCCATCTCGACGCCGACGACGTCGGGGGTGCGCTCGCAGATGAGGCCGGCGCGGTCGAAGACGTCGCCGAGCTGGGCCCGGAGGTCCTCGTCCCGGGAGGCGAGCGCGAGCGCCGCCGTTCCCGAGGCGGCCTCCTTCGCGTGGGCGGGGCCGCCGAGGGCGGCGATCGCGCGGGTCCGCAGGCGCTCGTCCACGTACTCGCAGGGGAGCGTCCCGAGCGGCGGCACGAGACCCTTGGAGAGCAGGAGGACCGCGGTGCGGGCACCGATGCGGTCGGAGAGGGAGCCGACGGCCTGCGGGAGGCTGGCCGAGGGGACTGCGAGGCAGACGAGGTCGAGGCCGCCGACCTCGATGTCGGCCGCGCGCTTGACGGTGATCGCGCCGCCGAGGCTCACGCCGGGGAGGTAGCTGTTCTCCCGGTTGGCGTTGATCTCCTCGGCCTGCTCGGCGGTGCGACAGCCGAGCTGGACCTCCACCCCGCCGCGGGCGAGCAGCACCGCGACCGCGGTTCCCCATGAGCCGGCGCCGATCACCGCCGCCTTGCGCATCGGCGGCAGCCCGCCGAGCCACTCCCACTGCAGCTCGATGTTGGGCCAGATCCGGGAGGTGACCGTCGCGGCGAGCGACGGCGAGGGGTTCTCGGTCTGCGGGAAGGTGAGCGCCTTGCCGGCGCGGAGCCGGACCTTGCGGGGCCGGATCTTCCAGCCCCTGCGGACGTGCTCGGAGCCGATCACGGCAACCGGCAGGACGGAGGCGCCCGACTCGAGCGCGAGCCTGCCGACGCCGCGGTGAGGGACGGCCAGGGAGCCGCGCCTGATGCGCGTGCCCTCGGGGAAGATGCAGAGCGCCCCGCCTCGGGCGAGGATCCCGCGCGAGGTCTCGAGCGTGGCGCCGTCGGCCTCCCCGCGCCGCACCGGATAGGCGCCGAGGCGATTGAGGATCCATCCCTGCCAGGTCTTCTCGAAGAGCTCCACCTTCGCGACGTAGTGCATCGGCCGCCGCCACGGAAGCGACGCGCCGAGGACGAACGGGTCGAGGAAGCTGCGGTGGTTGGAGGCGACGATCAGAGGTCCCTCGACCCTGCGCGTGCTCACGGCCGAGCCGCTCGAGCCGGAACCAGATCAGGAAGAACGGAACGAGCAGCAGGCGCGCGACGAGGTAGATGGGCCAGTTGACGCCCTTGGCCCGGGTGAACTCGTGGTAGCGGGCGATCCGCTCCTCGCCGATTCGCTCCGAAGCGCCGGTCTTCGGCGCCTTGCGCGGCTTCTCCCCGGTGGAGTCCGGGAGGACAGGAGTCGTCGGCGTGTTTCCGGAGGCGGCCACCGCGAAGCGGTACACGGTGCTGGGAGACCAGTTACAGACGCGTCAAGGGGCGCCGACCGGCTCGCGACGACCTCCGCGTCCCCTACGCTCCTCATCGAACTTCCGTCCCGAGTCGAGCCAGAGGAGAGTCATTGATGTCCGCACGTGGCCGGCGAGTGCTGCTCGGCACCGCCGCAGCGATCGCTGCCGCGCTGCTCGCCGCGCCGGGCGCGTCCTCGGCGGCGACGGGCGGGTCCTGCAACATCGCCTCACCGACCGGGGAGCGAACGATCCCGCTGACCAACCAGGGCGTCAGCCGGCCGTTCGCCCTCCACGTCCCCGCCGGCTACAAGCGCCGCAAGCCGGTCCCCCTGATCGTCGCTCTGCACTCGAGCGGGTCGAACGGGCCCGACCTGCTATCGATCGGCGGCTTCCCGACCGCAGCGGACCGGCAGGGCTACGCGGTGGCGGCTCCGAACGGTGCAGTCGAGATGTCGGGAGGCTTCTACTGGAACCAGCCCGGCGTCCCCCTGATCGGTGGCGCACCCGTGCCCGCCGGCACCCCGAGCGACGAGGCCTACCTGCGTGGAGTGATCAAGGCGGCGAAGCGCTCGGTATGCGTCGATCCGCGCCGGATCTACCTGACCGGGTTCTCGGGCGGCGCGCGCATGGCTTCGCAGATGGCCTGCGACAACTCCCGATCGATCGCCGCCGTCGCACCCGTCGCCGGCCTTCGCGCCGGCGTGCCCCGTGAGCTCTCCGACGGCGCCTGGGAGCCCGACCCCGTCACCTGCGACCCGGCCTCGCCGGTCTCGGTCGTGGCCTTCCACGGAACCGCGGACGGGACCAATCCCTATCCGGGCAACGACGACCCGCGATGGGGATACAGCGTCGATCAGGCGCTTGCGGGCTGGGCGCGGAACGATGGCTGCAAGCGCGGCCCGTCGACGAAGGCGAAGACTCCGACGGTTGACCTGGTCTCCTACAGCCGCTGTAAGGACGGAAGCGCGGTCAGCCTCTACCGGGCGACCGGCGCGGGACACACGTGGCCGGGAAGCACCGGGCCCGAGGCGGGGCCGATCGACAGCTCGATCAGCGCCACCGCGCTGATGATGAAGTTCTTCAAGTCCCACCCGCTCCCCGAGCGCAAGCGCTAGGACCCGCCCGCGGCCGCTCAGGTCGGGGCGGCGGCGCGGAACCAGATCGTCTCGCCGTCCGCGTGAACGTCGACGTCCCGGAGCCCGGCGCGGGCGAACCGGGACGGCAGCTCCTCCAGGTCGAGCAGGACCTTGTCGTCGCCGACGTGGAGGAGGGCGAACCCGAGCCCCTTTCCCACCGAATCGGTTCCGGTGAACCGGCCGCCCGGCGCCAGCACCCGCCGGACCTCCTCGAAGAGCTGGTCCTGCGCGTCCCGCGAGGGAACGTGATGGAGCATCGTGAAGCAGACGACCGCGGTGAAGGACCCGTCCTCGAAGGGCATGTCGGTGGCGTCCCCGGAGACGACATCGACCGAGTCGCCGAACCGGTTGCGGAGCTTCGCCGCGAGGGCGTCGTCGAGCTCGAGCGCGGTCACGCTCACGCCCAGCGTGGAGAGCGCCTCGGTCGCGGGGCCGAAGCCCGGCCCGATCTCGAGGATCGAGTCGCCGAGGTCGACCCCCGCCAAGCGCGGGCGGAACGAGGTCGTCGCGGACGTGGTCCCGCCACGCGTGACGGTTGCAGTACCAGTGGTGGAGTCGGTTCATGGTGCGGTGATCGGTGCGGCGCGGGCGTCCCAGACTAGACGGCCGCCGAACGTCGCTCGCTAGCCTCGACCGATGCGGATCGACCTCAGCGGAAGAACGGCGCGGCGTGACGATCAACTGCCTCCTCCCCGGTCCGACGCTGACCGAGGGCGTCGCCGAGATGCTCGACGCTCCCGACGACCAGCTCGAGCGGGCCGGCCGTGACTTCATCGCCTCCGAGCGCCCGACCTCGCTGCTCGAACGCCTGGCCGCGCCGGAGGAGGTCGCGAACATGAGCGTCTACCTGGCGTCGGAGCAGGCGTCGGCGACGACGGGCTCGGCGCTGCGGGTTGACGGCGGCGTGCTGCGGGCGGCGATCGGCTGAGAGATGGCCGCAAGATTTGAGAGGCCTCCCTCGCCCTATCCTGAGTGTGCGCCGGAGTAGCTCAGCTGGCAGAGCATCCCCCTTGTAAGGGGAAGGCCACCGGTTCGATCCCGGTCTCCGGCTCTAAGCGATCACCTCGCAGTCACATGCCCAGCGGATGAACGCCGCCGCCTCGTGCAGTCAGCTCATCCCCTGCGTTCCCTTTCCGACCTGACCGCCGAGTCCGAAGCGCGGCCGCAGCACGACGCGCCGCTGGGATGGCAGGGCGGCGCGCTCGAACTCGTCCTCCCAGGCCCGGGCGACCGTCGGCGCGAGGCCGAGCCCGAACGGCGAGCCCTCCGTGCAGAGCAGCCTCGGCGGGTCGCCGTAGATGTGGGCGGTGCTCATCTGGACCCAGGTGGGAGGAGGTGAGTCGACCGCTCGCATGGCCTCCCTGAGGGCACGCTCGACTCCACGCGCGAGCTCCGCGACCCGTCAGATGCGTCGCCCGCGAGATGCCGAGGAACCCGCTGCCGCCCGCGATGACGACCCGCCCGTCAGGACTTCGCGGCGCACGAGCCGTCG
Source organism: uncultured Solirubrobacterales bacterium (assembly GCA_963740845.1). GTDB lineage: Bacteria > Actinomycetota > Thermoleophilia > Solirubrobacterales > 70-9 > RHKX01. Next base: position 36,450 of record CAVUFM010000009.1, on the reverse strand, counting down.
AGGCAGCTCAGGCGGCGCGTCTCGATCAGGCCGATCGCCCAGCAGGTCGGGCAGCCGCGCCAGGCGATCCCGGCCACCGGCAGCAGGAGCAGCGCCGCCGGGCCCGCCACCGCGAGCCCGGCGAACGCCGCGACGAGCGCGACCAGGCCGATCAGCCCCCGACGAGGTGGCGGGGGACTGAGCCGCTTGCGAGTGCCGGGGCGCCCATGTCCCTTCCTACGGGTCGGCCGTTGACGTCGGATCAAGCCCGGCGCCCACGACAACTCGAGCTCGCGTTGTCCCTACCCGCCAGCTGCGTCATCGCGACCGCCGATGCCCGTGGCCACCTCGCCCGTCCGGAATGCTCCCCCCGCTTCGCGGGCCAACGGCGGGGTCTCGCCCGCGCTCCCATCGGCGATTCCCTGCATCAGCTCGATGAGCGCCCCGGTGCTCGACCGCAACGGCTCCCAGCCGAGCTCCGCCGCGGCACGGGCCGATGACATCAGCGGCGACTTCATCCCCATGTCGAACCAACCCTCCGGGGTCGGCTGCAGCCGAGCCCGCCAGCTCAGCGCGCAGAGGCCGCGGACTGGCGCGGGCGGCAGCTCCACGACTCGCTTGCCCAAAGCCTCGCCGATCGTCGTCGCATTGAGGACGGGTTCGGCGGCGATGTTGAACGCGCCGCGGACGTCGGAGACGACGGCGAACTCGTAGGCGCGGGCCACATCATCCGTGTGGACCGACTGCGTGGAGAGCCCATTGACCCAGGGGAAGATGGGCAGGCGCTTCGGCGCGACGAGCGGCGAGGGCAGCAGCGGCCCCGCGAAGAGGCGCCGGATCTCGGCTCCCGCACCGGCCTTGAAGATCAGCGCCGGACGGAGCCGGACGACCCGGACCTCCGGATGCTCGAGCTCGAAGCGGTCGAGGATCCGCTCGACCTCGGCCTTGTGGCGCGAGTAGAACGAGGTCTCGATGCCCTCGGTCGGCCAGCCCTCATCCACAAGGTGGAGATCGGCCGGGCTGGGCGAATAGGCCCCGACCGAGGAGGCGTAGACCAGCGTGCCTACCCCTGCTTCGGCGATCGCCTCGAGCACGCGAGCGGTGCCGTCCACGTTGGTGGCGCGGGTCGCAGCCTCATCACGCGACGGCTGGATCGCCCAGGACAGGTGGACGACGGCGTCGACCCCGCCGAAGTGCTCGACTAGATCGTCCGCGGTGACGTCGGCCTCGGCGAACTCGTGGCCGAAGGCGGAGCCGGGATGGCGGCGGGCGAGCGCGAGGACCGAGTCGACGTCCGAGTTTGCTCGAGCAGCTCGACGACACTCGTGCCGACGTTGCCCGTGCCTCCTGTCACCGCGACGCGCATCAGTCTGTGAAGGGACGCTGGGCGAACGTGTCCCAGATCCGGTCGGGGACGATGGGGCCGATCGGGACTGCCACTTGGCCGGTGCGCCGACCGGGTAACGGGTCGACGGCCGCCGCTCCGAGATCGCCCTCTCGATCGTCGCCGCGACCTTCTGGGGTGACATGTTGTCGCCTTCGCGGGTCTTGCGCAGCCGCTCGCGGAACTTGTCCATGTCCGCCTCGTAGAGGTTGCGCTGCGGGGCTGGGCCCTCTTCGAGGAGCGCGGTGGCCTGCTCCTCCGCATTCCTCCAGATCTCGGCGTCGGTCACCCCCGGCTCGATCGTCGTGACCATGACGCCCGAGCCTTCGAGCTCGGTCCGCAGCGCCTCGGCGATCGCTTCGAGTCCGAACTTGGAAGCGTGGTAGGCGCCTGCGAACGGCATCACGACGCGACCGCCGATCGAGGTGACGAAGATGACGCGACCCTCGGTGGCACGCAGCATCGGCAGGAACGCCTGCGTCACCGCGACCTGGCCGACCAGATCATCCTTCCAGCTCGTGGCGGAGGCCGTCGATCGGAAGGACCTCCATCGGACCGGTGACTGGCTGGCCGGCGTTGTTGACGATCGCGACGAGGCCGTCGGAGTCGGTCGCGGCCTTCGCCCGCTCGACCGCGGAGTCGATCGCGGGCTGGTCGGTCACGTCGAAGATCACCGGGATCAGGTCGCCCGACGAAGGCGCATCGGCCTGCAGCCGACACGCCGTCGTTGCGCTCGCGGACGCCGGCGAGAACCCGGTAGCCGGAGTCGGCGAGATGAAGGGCGGTGGCCCGGCCGATCCCCGAGGAGCAGCCGGTGACGAGGACGGTCTTCATGACCCAAGGACTGCCCCGGTCCCGCCCGCGGAAACGCGGCGCGGGCTCGCGACCATCAGCCCGTGACGAGCCCGGGGGCGGGACGGCCACGCCCGTTCGCAGCGGCGAGCTCTGCGAGCGGCGGCCGCTCCTCGCAGCGGGGTTGCGAGACCTCCACAACCGCACCCGGATGCAGGAGCGGCCCCGGGTCCGGCGTCGAGTCGCCTTCGACGCGGCGCTGTGCTGCAACCGTCACCTCGTAGGCCATCCGGCTGAGCGCGCGCAGCCGCTGGTGACGGTTCTGCCGCGTGCCGAGACGCGTCTGGGCGATCGCGTCGAGCCCGCTCAGGCGCTGCGCGTCGATCAGCATCGCGATCTCAACCCCGTACCCGACCGGCACGGACATCACCTCGAGAAGATCGCGGTGGATCGCGATCTCGCCGGCGAGCGGCTGCTCGACCCCGGCCAGCGAGGGAAAGTGGAGGTTGAGCAGCGGCCGGGCGACGAGCTCGGTCACTCGGCCGCCCTCACCCTCGAGAAGCTCCGGGCCCGCGTCGAACGGCCGGGCGAAGGTCCCCTTCACGAGCTCGACGGAGTCATCGGTGAGGATCGGCCCGAGCACGCCGAGAGCGAACTCGCGACGGAAGTCGCGGGTGTCGGCGTCGCAGAACGCGATCACCTCGCCGCGGGCTGCGGCGGCGGCCCGCCACATCGCATCCCCCTTTCCCCGCGCCGGGCCGAGCCCTGACATCAGCTCGTCCTCCTGCAGGACGTCCGCACCCGCCGCCGCGGCGGCGGCGGCCGTCCCGTCCCCCGACGCTGCGTCGACGACCAGCAGCTCGTCGATCAGCCCGGCTTCCCGAAGCGGCACGAGCTCCGTCACGATCGATCCGATCGTCTCCGCGACCTCCTTCGCGGGCAGGACCAACGAGACGGTCCTGCGCTTCTCATCGAGCAGGCGCTCGAGGGGGAATTCGCCGGCGTCGTAGGTGCGGCGGCGGTGCCATTCCGAGACGAGCAGGTCGCGTGCGAGGCCCCGGGTCGCGCGGCCGTCCGTGCGTGCCGAGGTGGTCACGCGGACCGACTCGAGCCGGTGGATCTCGATCCCGCTCGAGCGCAACCGCCGCGCGAGGTCCTCGTCCTCGAGGGCCTGCAGCGCCTCCATCCCGCCGACCGCGCGGTAGGCGCTCGCCGTGATCCCGATCGAGGCGCCGCCGAAGAACGGGTGATCGGTCGGCCCATCGCCTGCGAGCTCCCCGCGGCGCTGCTCGTGACGCGCGCTCCGCGCAGCGATCGTCGAGCGGCCGAGCGAGTCGCTGCCCGCCTCATCGAGGGTGATCAGCCCACCGATGGCGGCGGCCCCCTCCCGCGCGGCCTCGAGCTGGCGGACGAGCCAGTCCGGCTCCACGCGCGAATCCGCGTCGGTCGTCGCGATCAGCCCGCCGTTCCCGGAGGCCATCTCGAGGCGGCGGCAGGCGAGGTCCATGCCCGCCGAGCGAGCGCCGCCGGCGCCGAGGCCCGCCGTGCGGACCGGGTGAACGGGCCGACTCGGCCCGCGGCGGCGTCGAGCGCGCGGGCCTCGGTCTCGTCGGTGCAGCCGTCGAGGACGAGCAGGACCTCCCAGGAACCGGGCTCCACCCCGCGCTGCCCGCAGAGCGCCTCGATGCAGGCCCCGATCAGCTCCTCCTCGTCACGGGCGGGGACGACGACTGAAGCGAGCAGCCCGGGGGTCGGTGGATGGAGCGCGCTCAGGTCCATGAGGCCCGCCCCTCCACCAGCTCGCGGCCGCGTTCGTAGTCGTCGTCGGCTTCGTGGGTGAGGACTCCGACCAGCTCGCCGTCGGCTACGTACCTCGCTGTGAACCCGCCGTCGTCGTGGTCGGTGAGCCGGACGTCGTCGAAGCCGTCGCCCCAGGCGACGTACTTGATCGTGCGGTCACCGAGCCCCGACCAGAATCCGGGGGCGTCGTCCCAGCGAGCGTCCTCGGCTCCCGCCAGCGTCGCCCCCGCGATCTCGCCGTGGTTGAGCGCCTCGCCCCAGTGCTCGACCCGGAGGTGCCGGCCGGCGGTCGGGTTGAAGGCCATCGCGACGTCACCGGCGGCGACGACATCAGTGGCGCTCGTCCGCATCCGCTCGTCGGTGCGGACGGCATCGCCGTCGAGCTCGAGGCCTGCCGCAGCCGCCAGCTCGCTGTTCCGCTCCACCCCGAGCGCCAGCAGGATCAGGTCCGCTTCGACCGTGCGGTCGCCGAGCGTCGCGACGGTCCCGTTCTCGCCGGGATCGATGCGGCTCAGCTCGACCTCGGTGATCAGCTCCACGCCCGCCTCCCGCAACCATGTGGCGATGCGATCTCCGATCTGGGAACCGAGCCGCTCGCCCTGCGGAACGGCCTCCTTGGTCGCCATCGTCACCTCAGCTCCGTTCGAAGCCATCGAGATCGCCGCCTCGCTGCCGATGAAGCCGGAGCCGACCACCAACACGCGCGCACCAGACCCGGAGCGAGCTCGCAGGCGCTCCGAATCGCCCACCCAGCGGAGCGTCGCGACGGCGTCGGAGCTCGCACCGGGGACGTCGGGGACGACCGGTCGCGACCCGGTCGCGATCGCGCACCCCTCGTAGGCGATCTCCTCCCCGCCCTCGGTCGTGACGACGCGCCGCTCGACGTCGAGGGAGACGACCCGGCAGCCCGTGCGCAGCTCGATCCGCTCCTCGGTGTAGAAGGACTCGTCCTCGAGGGGCAGATCGCTGCGACCGGTCTCGCCGCGGAGTAGACCCTTGCTCAGCTCGGGGCGTTCGTACGGAGGGTCGGGGTCATCGCCGAGGATCAGCACCGGCAGCTCGCCCCCCTCGCGACGGTAGCCGCGCGCGCAGCTGAGCCCGGCGGGCCCGGCGCCGACGATGACCACACGCCCATCGCTCGTCACCCCTGCGGCCGCTCCCAGCGGTCGAGCACGTAGCCGGCCTCGGTCTCGGAATCCACCCGGACCATCTCGGCGTCGAGTCGCTCCCTGAGGATCGCGTGCACCTCCGGGCCGTCGAGCGGCGCCGCCGGATCGTTCCCCCGCCAGTGGACCGCGATGAGGCTGCCGCCGGGTGCGAGCGCGGCCGGGACGGCGTCGCGAATCGCGATCACATCGGTTCGCGGCAGGTAGTAGAGGACCTCCGAGGCGACGATCACGTCCCAGGGCCGGCTGGGATCCCGCCGCGGAGGTCGCGGCGCTCGATGCGCACCCCCGGCTGTCCACTCAGCTTGGCGCGGGCGAGGCGCACGGCCTCGGCGCTGAAATCGAACGCAAGCAGGCTGTCGCAACGCGCCGCCAGCCGGCCGGTGAGCTCCCCGTTGGAGCATCCGATCTCGAGCGCCGTGCCGCACCGCTCCGGCAGCGAGGCCAGGGTGCGCGTGTACTTCCCGATCTCGTAGGCGCTCGTCTCGTAGTCCCACGGATCGGGCCGCTCGGCGTAGCGAGCATCGAACGATGCCGCCTCGACCGCCGTCTCGGCGTTCACCCCGCCTCCGGGTCGAGCAGCTTGGCGCCCTCAGCGATCAGCATCGGGTCGAGTCGGTGCTGGAGCGTGAAGATCTCGAGGTCGCGGCGGGCGCGGTCGAGGGCGGAGCCGAGCGCGAACGGCCGCGACCCGCAGGCCCGCGACGCCTCGTCGAGGATCGTGCGGCTGGCTGCGACCACCTCCGAGCGCAGGCGGATCGAGAGGCCGCGCAGCGGTTCGTTGCCGTTGACGGCTGCAGCGGCGGCGGCGAACCAGACATCGACCGTCCCGAGCGCCGCTGAGATCCGTCCCGCCGCAAGCTGCGACAGGTCCTCGCCGCGACGACGAGCCGCGAGGTCGGCGATCGCGTCCTCGGCGGCGGCGTCGATCATCCCGGCCCAGCTCGCGGCCGTCCGCAGCGCATCGCGGGAGAACCACGGTTCGCGGCCGAGCTCGCCCCGCTCCCCGATCAGGGCCACAACCGGCGTCCGGTCGAACACCACCCGGTGGCTCTCCGATGCCCGTAACCCGCCCGAGCGGAACCAGCTCCGGTCGACCTCGACGGTGTCATCCATCTCCACGAGCACGAGGTGGGGCGGCCCGGGCTCCTCGCCTCGGACCATGACCAGCGCCGCATCGACGCCGCCGGCCCCCGAGCAGAACGTCTTCGCGCCGTTCAGCTCCCGGCCGCGATCGGTCTGAGCGAGCACCGCCGGCGCGCCCTCCCCCGGCCCCGGGTCGGCTCCCCAGACACCGAGGAGGCGCTCACCGGCCGCGACCGCCGCCAGCTCGCGTTGCCGGACGTCGGGTGGCGCGGCGGTTGCGATCCGCTCGACGGCGTTGAGGTGGCCATCGAAGATCCTCCCGACCGACCCCGATGCCGCGGCGACGCGTCGGACGAGCTGCCATTCGTCCGCGATCGACGGGCGCGACCCGTCGGCCGCCGGGACCGTGTAGGCCGTGGCGCCGCACTCGGCGAGCCGCTCGAGATCCTCGCGGGGAAAGCGCGGCTCGCGATCGAGCGACGCGGCATTGTCAGCGACTTCGGCGAGGGCGTCGCCGAGGCGCACTGGCAGCTCGCCCGCCTGGGAGTCCAGCGAGACGTCAGGCAAGGGCCGAAGGGCGTTCGATTGCGGTGACCGTGGAGGGCTCCAGCCCCAGGTCCCTGCAGAGGCTCACGAGCGGCGCCACCAACTCGATCGTCCCTCGCGGATCGGTGCGCAGGGCGCCGGGGCCGATCCCGTCGTGCATCAGGACGACGGACCCGGCCGAGATCGTGCTCGACAGGTCGGCGAGCATCTCGACCGCGGTGCGGCCCGCCCAATCCCGAGTGTCGTCGCTCCAGCCCCAGATCTCGAGGCCGAGCTCGGATGCGATCACGCCGCTCCAGGGCGCGAGATCACCCCATGGCGTACGCCACGCATCGTGGTTCGATCCCGTGGCGCTCGAGCCAGCGCAGGTCATCGCAGACCTCGCGCCAGACCTCGTCGTGCTCGCGGAAGGAATGACGCACGTGCCGACCGCAGTGATAGCCGACCTCATGGCCGCCGGCCACGATCTGCTCGAGCACCTCGGGGTGCCGGCCGGCGATCACGAAGAAGGTGGCCGTGACCCCGAGCCGGTCGAGCTCGTCGAGCAACTTCGTCGTCCAGCGGGGATCGGGGCCATCGTCGAAGGTCAGGGCGACTGAATCGCCTTCCACCCGGGTTCTCGCGCGCATGTCCACGCGCTGCTCCTGCCCGGTTCGTGCGGCTCTCACGCACGGATGAGCTGCCGGGCGGACCGGCTGGTTCCGCGCCGGCCGGTTAGCCCGTCTCGGCTGGGGCATCCGGGATCCCGGCGGCGCTCGAGCGCCAGCAAAGCGACTTACCGGAGGCGAACATGAAGGCAGTGGTGTGGCACGGACCCGCGGATGTGCGGGTGGACGAGGTCGACGACCCGACGATCGAGGAGCCCACCGACGCGGTGATCAAGATCACCTCGACGGCGATCTGCGGCTCGGACCTTCATCTCTACGAGATCCTCGCCCCGTTCATGACCGAGGGCGACATCCTCGGCCATGAGCCGATGGGGATCGTCGAGGAGGTCGGCTCCGAGGTCACCCACATCAAGCCCGGAGATCGCGTGGTGATCCCCTTCAACATCTCCTGCGGCAACTGCTGGATGTGCGATCAGTCCCTGTTCGCTCAGTGCGAGACGACCCAGAACCGCGACCAGGAGAAGGGCGCATCCCTTCTCGGCTACACCAAGCTCTACGGCCAGGTGCCGGGCGGTCAGGCTGAGTACCTGCGGGTCCCGCAGGCTCACTTCGGTCCGATCAAGGTTCCCGAGGGCCCGCCGGACGACCGCTTCCTCTACCTGTCGGACGTGCTGCCCACGGCGTGGCAGGCCGTCGAGTTCGCCGACGCTCAGTCACCCGACGGCGAGGGAACCGTCGGCGTGTTCGGGCTCGGCCCGATCGGCCAGATGGCCTCCCGCATCGCGATGCACAAGGGGCAGCGCGTGATCGCGGTCGACATCGTGCCCGAGCGCCTCGCGCTCGCCGAGAAGCACGGAGCCGAGGTCCTCAACCTCGACGACCACGACGACATCTCCGAGGTGATCCGGGAGATGACGGACGGTCGCGGCGCCGACTCGACGATCGACGCCGTCGGCATGGAGGCGCACGGCGCGCCGGTCGGGGAGTTCGCGCAGAAGGCCGCTGGCCTGCTGCCCGACAAGGTCGCCGAGATCTTCATCGAGAAGGCCGGGATCGATCGCATGGCCGCGCTGTATCAGTGCATCGATTCGGTCCGCCGCGGCGGCACGGTCTCGATCAGCGGCGTCTACGGCGGGATGGTCGACCCGATGCCGATGTTCCAGCTCTTCGACAAGGGCATCCAGGTGCGGATGGGCCAGGCCCACGTGAAGCGCTGGATCGACGACATCCTGCCGCTGGTGACCGACGACTCAGACCCGCTGGGAACGGCTGACCTCGCCTCGCACAAGATCCCGATCGAGGAGACGCCGGACGCCTACGAGATGTTCCAGAAGAAGGAGGACGGCGCGACGAAGGTGGTCATCGAGCCGTAGGGGCTGCGGCGGGCGCTCCCGCGGGTCAGCCCGGGGGAGCGTGCTCCAGGAAGAGGCCCAGGTCGCGGACGCTTGCCGGCTGCGACGAGCGCTGGTCCTGGAGGGGCAGGACCCGGGCTGGACGCTCGAGCTCTTCTCCCCCTCCCTGATCTCGTGGTTGACCGACCGGGCGCCCGAGGCGGTCGGCTTCGAGCTCAACGAGGGCTGGCTCTGCGTCCTGCAACCCGGGGAGGTCTCCGACCCCGCCGCCCTCGACGAGCTCTGCGGCGCCGCGGCCGAGCTTGCGCGGCGGTTGCGCGAGGAGGCGCTCGAGGAGGAGGACGACCCCGACCTGCTGCGCTTCGCCGCCAACACCGAACGGCTGAACGACGCCGTCGCCCGGGTCGAATGGAGGCAGCCCCCGGCGAGCGCCGCCGAGGCGGTCGCCGCCTACCGCAGGTATGCCTCCCACCGCCCCAGCGTGCTTCTGCCCGCTCTGATCGGGGGGCTGATCGGGCTGGCGATCGGCGGCGGGATCGGGTTCCTCTTCGGGCCGCTCGGCATGATCGGCGGCGCGTTCGTCGGCGCCGGGATCGGCTTCCCGCTCGTCCGCGAGATCAGGATCGAGCGCTACCGGTTCGGCGCCGGGAGCTCGTACTCGTGGGTGGGGATCAACGCCTTCAATCACGAACACGCCCGTGCGCGCGGGCTCGAGCGGGTCAAGATCGCCCGCTTCCACCACGACAACCGCGACCTCCCGGTCCGCGGCGAGGCCGACAGCGTCCAGGTCGGCCCGATCCCGGGCACGGCCCTGGTCGGCGCCTACGCGATGCTCGCCGACTCACCCGAGCTGAGGGCGGCGGGCGCGGTCTCGATGAGCGCGTCCGACGGCCGCCCACTTTCGGCGGACGCGCTGATCGCCGAGCTGCCGGAGCCGCCCGACCCGGCCGCCGTCGAGACGCTTCAGCTGCCGGATGGCTACCGAGCGGCCGCCTACGCCCGGAGCAAGGTCGTGATCTGGAGGCCGATCCCCGGGAACATGACGCGGACGCTGGCCGGCTGCGACGAGTTCCGCGACACCGCGGGCCGCGCGATCGCCGCGCTCACCTGAGCGACAGGAACTCCAGCCGCCCCGTCGAAACCCCGAGGGATGGAGGGGTCGCCTTGAGGGCCGGGGAGTTCGCTGCGCTCGTCGCGCTCCTGTTCACGATCGCCGTCTCGCCCGCGCTGGGAGGCTCGGCGCCGGCGCGCGGCGGCGGCAAGGCAGCCGGCGACGAAGGCGATCGTCGATCACGTCTCCGACGGCGACACGATCGTCGTCGACATCGGCGGCCGCGAGGAGTCGGTGCGCTTCATCGGAATCGACACGCCGGAGGTCTACGAGACCCCCGAGTGCGGTGGCCAGGAGGCGAGCGCCGCGATGAACCGGCTGCTCCAACCGGGCGATCGGGTCAGGCTCGTGCGTGATCGCAGCCAGGGGAACCGCGACACCTACGAACGCCTGCTCCGCTACGTGATCTTCGAGGGTCGCGACCTCGGCCAGAAGCAGGTCGCGAAGGGCTGGGCGCGCGTCTACGTCTATGACGACCCGTTCGACCGCCTCCCCGCCTACGGCCGCGCCGAGGACGGTGCGCGGGCAGCTGACCGTGGCGTCTGGGGCCTCTGCGGCGGCTTCGAGAGCTGAGCTCTCCCCGCGTTCTTCCCGCTTTCCCCTAGAGGACGAGAAGCGGCGCCATGTCGCCGACCCTCGGCAGCAGATCCGCCGGCAATGGCAGCAGCATGGCGAACCCGAACGGTCCAGACGCCGCGCTTGCCGTCCGTCCCATGGCCGCCCTCGGCGAGCCGCATGACCTCGGCGGGGCTGTGCCACTCGGCTGAGCTGTAGAGCCTGTCCTCGTACATCCACCAGAACCGCTCGCCGGTCTCGGCGACGATCTGCGGGCGCATGTGCTGCGCCGCCTCGACCGTCTCCCCGGCGCCCGGCCGGAGCTGGATGTGCTCCCCATCGCCGGTGTCGAGGGACCAGGTCCGCTCGACGAAGCTCACGCCGCGATGGCGCGGATCGGGCGTTGAACGCTCCTCGCAGAGCAGCTCCGCAACGGGCTCGTATCTGAACATGCCTACCCCTCCACCTCATTGCCGTAGGGATCCTTCGGCGCGCGATCCTCGGACAGCGACTCGCTCGTGTGGGCGAGCTGCTCGACGGCATCGGCGACGTGGATTCGATCGATGCTGCGATCGCCGCGATCGACGCGGATGCGATGAGCGGCGAGGAGGACCTGCGCGTGGGTGTGGCCCGCGGGCGGCTCGAACCGGTAGGAGGCGAGCTCGATCAGCAGCCCGAGCGGCTCCTTGAAGTAGATCGAGTCCATGAACCCCCGGTCCTTGACGCCGCTGTGGTCGATGCCGCGCTCGTCGAGGCGCTCGACCGCCTGCGCGAAGGTCGCCTGCGAGACCGCGAAGGCGATGTGGTGAACGCAACCCGGGTCCATCGGCGTCCGGTCGGGGGTTCCCTTCCGATCCTCGTTGGTGAAGATCGTGATCAGCCGGCCGTCGCCCGGATCGAAGTAGAGGTGGCTCTCCTCGGCGTTGTCGAGGTTGGGCTGCTCGAAGATGAACGGCATCCCCAGCACCCCCTCCCAGAAGTCGATCGACGTCTGCCGATCGGCGCCGGTGAGCGTGATGTGGTGGACGGCCTGGCTCTGAAGCTTGCGCATGGCGTGGAGCCTAGATCAGAGGGCGAGCGCGGAAGAGCCGAGCACCCCTGCACCGGCCCCTGGGTTCAGGGGCGAGGTACCGGGGGTGACCAGGAGAGGTGTTGCTCAGGCGGTGATGTGGCGGCCGGGCGACATCCGCCGCCGGGTCCGCGATGCCGGGACGGACGTCGCGGCGGCGAGGCGCTCGCGCTCGGCATCGCGCTCGCGCTCCACCAGGCGGAGCACGGCGGCGCGGCTGAGCCGGTCGGGCGTGCTGTAGACGCGATCGCGGAAGAGCCACCAGTAACGGTCCGCGGCACGGCCCATCGGCTGCGGCCGGCTCTGCTGACCGGCGGCGATGGCCTCGCCGAAGGCTCGGGAGAGCTCGACGTCGCCCGCGGTGGCGCCGGTGGAGAGGTAGTAGGTCCGCTCGAGGAAGCTGACACCGGGGTGCCGCGGATCGGGGCGGGTCGACTCATCGGTCCGGAAGGATCCGGTGGGTTCGGTGCGGAACATGCCGGCTCTATCGACGCGGAGTCGACGGGCATGAGGACCAGCCCCCAGATCTGGCCACGGTCTGGACACCGGTCCCGAAATTGCAAAAGGGCCGGGCGCTTCCGCCCGGCCCTCGTCCGCGTCAGCAGGCGCGATTCCTCAGATGGAGCTAGTTGAGGATCTCGCGCGAGTCGAGGTGGACGGACACCTTGCGCTTGACGCGCTGCAGTGCGTTGTCGACCGTCTTGGTGTCACAGGCCAGCCGATCGGCGATCTCCTCGTAGGAGCGACCGTCGAGGTAGCAGGTGAGGACCTCGCTCTCGAGATCGGAGAGCACCGAGGTCAGGCACTCGACCAGGCTCCCGAGCTCCTCGGTCGAGATGACCGAGGTTGCGGGGTCGTTGGTGCGCGGGCCGGGGAGGATCTCCTCCAGGGTCGACTCGCCGTCGCCGGCGGCCGTCGGGGTCGTCGCGAAGCTGATCGACTGATTCAGCGGCGCATGCTTGTTCCGGCTTGCGGTCTTGACCGCCGTGATCATCTGCCGGGTGATGCAGAGCTCCGCGAAGTTGCGGAAGCTCGACTCCCGGTCGGAGCGGTAGTCGCGAACGGCCTTGTACAGACCGACGAGACCTTCCTGGATCAGATCGTCCGATTCCCCGCCGAGCAGGAAGTAGGACGATGCCTTGAGGCGGACGAAGCCTCGGTACCGGCGGACGATCCGGTCGTAGGCGACCGCGTCTCCGCGCTTCGCCTGAGCGACCAGGTACAGGTCGTTGAGCTCTCCGGGTGCTTCCCCTCGCCGCGGTTTGCGGGCCGGGACCGTCGAGTACTCCTGGGTAACTGCTGCCACGTGACTCTCCTCCATCGAGGGCCGTGGCGCCTTACCTCCCCAGGCGCGCGCCGTTGATTATGAATTTTGCTGATCGCGGTGTCGGACGAGGCTCAACCTGAACCTTTACTTCACCGTTACCTTGATGGCGGCAGTCTATCCCTGAGCGGAGTTCTGTCAACCCAGAGGTTGCACGTCGTGCAATTCGCCTTGCAAACGAGGTGATGCGTCCGGTGCCGCGCGCTACGAACGGCTGGACCCAGCGGGGTCGCGGCGAAGCCGCGACGAATGTGTCCTACTCGGCGCGGGAAGCGGCGAAGAGCAGCACGGCCGCGGCGGCCGAGACGTTGAGGGAGCCGACCTCCCCCACCGTCGGGATCCTCACCAGGCCATCGCACGCGGAAGCGACGCGCGGCCGGATCCCGGAACCCTCGGCACCGAGGACCAGCACAACCCTCCCGCTGAAGTCGAGGGTTCGATACGAGGCGTCAGCCCCCTCGTCCGCGCCGTAGATCCACGCGCCATCGTCGCGCGCGGTCCCGAGCCAGTCGGCGAGGTTCCGGACCCGAGCCACGGAGAGATGCTCGACCGCACCGGCCGAGGCCTTCGCGACCGCGGCGGTCACGCCGACGGCGCGACGCTCCGGGATGACCACCCCGGCCGCCCCCGCCGCCTCGGCGCTGCGGCAGACCGCCCCGAGGTTGTGGGGATCCTGGACCTGGTCGAGGGCGACGACGAGGGCCTGCGGGTCGCGCAGCAGCGTCGTCGGATCCGCGTAGGGGTAGGGATCCACCTCGGCGACGACGCCCTGGTGGTCGGGCGAGCCCGCGCGGCGGGTGAGCTCCTCCGGCGAGGTCTCCTTCGAGCTCCAGACGCGCCGCACGTTGCGGCGACCGCGCTGGGCCTCCCGCACCGGGTTGCGCCCGTAGATGACGTCGGCGGCCACGCAGCTCAGCCCCTGGGAACCAGCCGCGCGCCGCCGGCCTCGTCGCGAACCTCGAAGCCCAGCGCTGCGAGCTCGTCGCGGATCTCGTCGGCCCGCGCCCAGTCCTTGCGCTCGCGCGCCTCGCCGCGCTCGGCGAGCAGTGCCTCGGCCTCAGGCGGGACGGCGGCCATCGTCGGGCTCGGCCAGTGACTCCAGCCCAAGCAGCTCGAGCATGCCGCGAACCGTCTCGTGAGCCCCGGCGAACGGCTCCTTGCGAGCGTCGCTGATCAACTCCTGAGAGCTCGGCCAGAGCCCTCGGCGTGTTGAAGTCGTCGGCGAGAGCCGCCAGGAACCGCTCGCGCCGCTCGGCCGCGAAGGGGTCGGGGTCGACTCCTCCCGTGGGATGAGGCCCGGGCTCGTCCTCGCGGAAGAACTCCCTGATCCGCTCGTTGGCCGCGGCGGCCTGCTTCAGCTCGCGCCTCGCCGAAGACGATCGGCTGGCGGTAGTGGCCCGAGACGAGGAAGCGGACGACCGCCTCGGCTCCGAAGGCCTCCACCGCCTCCCGCAGCAGGAAGATGTTCCCGAGCGACTTCGACATCTTCGTGTCGGAGCCGGCCTGGACCATCCCGTTGTGCATCCAGATCCTGGCCAGCGGCTTGCCCCGCGCCGCCTCGGTCTGCGCCACCTCGTTCTCGTGGTGGGGGAAGACGAGGTCGGAGCCGCCGCCGTGGATCGCGAAGTCGAGCCCGAGGAGCTCCTCGGCCATCGCGGAGCACTCGATGTGCCACCCGGGCCGGCCGTCGCCCCACGGGCTCGGCCAGAAGGTGTCCTCCCCCTCCTTGCGCGCCTTCCAGAGCGCGAAGTCGAGCCCCGCCTCCTTCAGCTCGGCGGCGCCCGCCTCCTCCCCCTGGTCCATGGCGTCGGGATCGCGGTTGGAGAGCGCGCCGTAGCGATCGAAGCTGCGGACCCGGAAGTAGACGTCGCCGCCGGACTCGTAGGCGTGGCCGGAGTCGATCAGGGCCTCGATCAGGGAGACGATCGGCCCGATCGTCTCGGTCGCCTTCGGCTCGTGGTCGGGGCGGCCGATCCCGAGCGCGTCGGTGTCGGCGACGTAGGCCGCGCCCATCTCCTCGGCGTGCTGGGCGGAGGGAACGCCGCGCTCGGCGGCCGCCGTGTAGATCTTGTCGTTGACGTCGGTGAGGTTGATCACGACCTTCGCGTCGTAGCCCTCGGCCGCCAGGAACCGCCGCAGGAGCAGCGGGATCACGAACGGCCGCGCGTTGCCGATGTGGATCGGGCCGTAGATCGTCGGCCCGCAGGCGTAGATGCCGACGACGCCGTCGGCGCCGGGCTCGACGACCTTCTTGCCGCCGCTCATCGTGTCGGTGATCCGCACCTCGCGCATGCGGTCGATGCTATCCCGGCCCGGTCCGCTTAGACTCCATCCCATGTCCGCGACGGGGAGCGCGAGGGTCGACGGGGAGAGCCGCAACGGCGCCTCCGCGAACGGCCATGGCCCGAGCCAGGCCGGCGACGGGTCCGATCCCGTCGCCTCCCTGCTCGGTGCCGCGGGCTACGCCTCCAAGGCCGCCGCGGGTGCCGTCTCCGGCATCGCCGGCCGCCTGCTCGGACCGCTCGCCTCGGGCGTCGGCAATCGCCTGAGCGCCGACCTCGACGATCGCGACCCCGACTACATCCGCGAGAACCTGCCGCTGATGTGGCTGCTCTCGACCCTGTGGTTCCGGGGCGAGGTGCGCAACCTCGACAACATCCCCGAGGAGGGGCCGGTCCTGCTCGTCGGCAACCACTCCGGCGGCAACCTCACCCCGGACACGATCGTCTTCAACGTCGCGTTCTGCACCTACTTCGGCGTCGAGCGCCCGTACTACCAGCTGGCCCACAACCTCGTCCTCGCCTCCCCCGTCGGTCCCCTCCTGCGCAAGTGGGGAACGGTGAGCGCCTCCCACGAGCACGCTCGCGAGGCGCTCGACTCAGGGGCTGCGGTCCTCGTCTATCCCGGCGGCGACTGGGAGGTCCACCGGCCCTCCTGGGAACGGCACCGCGTCGACTTCGCCGGTCGCCAGGGCTTCATCCGCCTCGCGCTCGAGGCGGGAGTCCCGATCGTTCCGATCGTCTCCGTCGGCGGTCAGGAGACCGCGCTCTTCCTCTCCAACGGCAACTGGCTTGCGAAGCTCCTCGGCGTCGACAAGTCACTGCGGCTGAAGGTGCTCCCGATCTCGCTCGCGGTCCCAT
Source organism: uncultured Solirubrobacterales bacterium (assembly GCA_963740845.1). Lineage (GTDB taxonomy): Bacteria > Actinomycetota > Thermoleophilia > Solirubrobacterales > 70-9 > RHKX01. Next base: position 20,538 of record CAVUFM010000009.1, on the reverse strand, counting down.
GGGGCCTCAACATCGGCGACTTCATGAGCCACGTCCCGCTGCCGGCCAAGCTCACGGTCGAGGCCCTCCCCGCGATCGACGTCGCCGACCAGTTCGGGCCCGACCCCGATCTCGACGAGGTCTACGACTACGTGACCGGCCAGATGCAGGACACCCTGAGCGCCCTCGCGGCCGAGCGCCGCCTACCGCTGATCGGCTGATGAGGGTCAACGCCTCAACGGTCGTCAAGGCGTCGCGCGACGACGTCTGGGACCTGATCGCCGACCCCTCCTCCTACCTCGAGTTCATGTCGGGCTTCACCCGCTGGGAGCTCCAGGACGACAGCGACGACGGCAGGGCCGCGGTCGCCGTCGACGCCCGCCTCGAGCTCGGCTCGCGCGTACGCATGCTGATCCGCGTCGGCTCGGCCGACGTCGGCGGCCTGATCGAGATCGTCGAATGCAAGGACCGCTCCGACCTCGCCTGGTCGTCGGTGACCGGGGTCGACCAGCGCGGCCGCTGGCGCGTGCGCGACGCCGGCGACGGGATGGTCCGGGTCGAGCTCCGCTACTCCTACGGCGTCGCCGGAGCCGGGATCCCCGGGGTGCTGGCCGAGCGGGTTGCGAAGCCGATCATCGGCCGTCGGCTCCGCTCGAGCCTGCTGGCGCTGAAGCGCCTGGCCGAGACCAAGCGCGTGCATCGCGAGAGCGAAGCGCGGCGCGCGGCCGCTGCCGCCTAGCCACGGTCGCCGCGGCGCGTCCTAGCGCTTCCGGCCCTTCTTCCCGACCCTGATCGCGACCTTCTTCGTCGAGAGCGTCTTCTTCCGCAGCTCGGCGCGGCAGAACGGCGCGTCGTTCCAGCGCTTGTCGGCGAACGCCTTCGTGTAGTCGGCGGCGTGCGGGGAGCGCACGTTCTCGCTCTGGCTGTAGGTGACGAAGGTCCCGGCGTCCACCGGGCACTTCCCGCCGGTGAACTGCGCGGCCATGATGAAGCTCGACCCGTGGACGATGTCCCCGAAGCCGCTGCCCGCGGTCCAGGGCGCGGTGATCACGTTGAAGTTGCCGAGCTCGTCGGGCCCGCCGGGCAGGGAGATCTCCTCGCCGCCGCGGACCGTGAACTGGTTGCCGCGGAGACCGGCGTCGAGCGGGATGTTCGCTCCCTGCAGGTCGGTCACCGCGTCGGCGAGCGCGATCCCGACGAGGGGGTTGGCGACGTTGAGGCCGCGCGGGGTGTTGACGGGGTCGGAGTTCGAGTACGGCGTCGTCCACAGGGTCTCCGAGCCCGGCGAGACCGAGCCCTGCAGGCCCGTCGGGATCGCGGTGAAGTTCCCGAGGAGGTTCTGCCCGAAGCGGCGGAAGAGCAGCGCGCCGGCGGAGTCGAGGTCGTCACGCAGGTTCCAGCTCCGGAGCACCGGGCAGGCCGCGCTGACGTTCACGGGCCCGGCTGAGCCCACCAGCGTCCCGGCCGGAGCCGCCTCGCAGAGCCCCGCGAGCGAGTCGCGCCAGAGCTCGCCGAGCAGGACGCGATCGCCGAGCGCGACCTGCTCGAGCGACTCGAGGTCGAAGCCCTGACCGGGCAGGCCGTCGGTGCCCGCCAGCCGCTCCTGGACCTGGATCAGGCCCATCCGGGTGCGAGGCGTCCGCTCGGCGTTCTCGATGCCGATGATCCGGTCGTAGCCGGTCAGCGGCTGCTCGGGGTTCGACAGCCAGTGGCTGTCGTTGCCGTTCGTCACGTAGTCGCTGCGGATCAGCGTCGGCACCTCGCCGGGCGGGAACGTGCCGGGAGCCGTGGCGCCCGGATCCTCCTCCCAGTTGCAGGCCGAGCGCGAACCGTCGAGGACGGGCAGCCCCAGCGTCGAGTAGACCGGCGCGAGGACGTTGCACTGCGCGGCGAGCTCGTCGGAGACGTTCGGGATCGCTCCCTGCATCGAGTAGTAGGCGTTGCCCTTCGAATCGGCCGCGATCGAGTTCACCCACGGGACGCCCTGGAAGCGGCGCTGGACGGCGTCGTACTCCTCGACGCTCTGGGCGAAGTTGTTGGCGTAGAAGTGGTTGAGGTAGCGGAAGTTCGAGACGTTGACGTCGCGGAGGGCGAAGCCGCTGCCCTCGGTCCACGGGAGCGGGATCCCGACGAGGTTGTCGACCATCGGGCCGTACTCGGTCGAGTAGATCGTCCGCTTGATCGGGGCGCCGTCCTTGTTCTCGACGTTGACCTCGGTGGCCTCCATCTGCTTCGTCTGCCCGTCGACGATGTAGGAGTGCGGATCGCCGGGGACGAGCTGCACCCGGTATGGCGTGAAGCGCCAGGCCGTGGCGACGGTGTGCGACCAGGCGAGGCCCTTCGTCCAGCCGATGAGGATGAGCGGCACCCCGTAGAGGCTGCCGCCCTCGACGTTCAGCTTGCCGGGGATCTGCAGCTGCGCCTGGTAGAGCCGCTCGGAGCCCCGGTAGGGGAAGTGCGGGTTGCCGAGCACCATGCCGCGACCGTTCGTGGTGGCGTCGCGACCGAGGCCGTAGGCGTTCGAGCCGACGTCGGGCTGGAGGCGCTCGAGCCCCTTGCCGGTCTCGAGCCGGCGATCGCGCAGCGCGTCCGCATCGGCGGCGGCGGCGGGCGAGACGGGCTCGGCACCGGCGATGCCGTTGATCACCGCTCCCGAGCTCGCGAGGATCCCGAGCTGGAAGAAGCGCCGGTAGACGTCGATCTTGGTGATCGGCCGGACCCATTCGGCGCCGCGGCACGCGGGGTCCTTGATCCCGTCCACGCCGACCTTCCGCAGGTAGGCGTTGTAGCCGGCGACGTATCCCTTGACGCCGCGCCTGACCCCGCGCAGCGGGCCGATCGGCGGTGGCTGCTTCAGGGACTGCTCGACGTAGCCCTGCTGCTTGGCCCAGCCGAAGTAGACGTCGGCGTCGGCGTTCGCGTAGGTGGTGCCGTTGCCGCTGAACGTCCACTTCCCGTCAGCGCCGAAGTACTTGGACCGCTCGCCGTTGACCGTCACGTACTCGCTGGCGATCGTGCAGATGTTGTCCTGGGCGAACGCGTAGGCGTAGCCGGCGGCGACCCCCTCGATGTTCTTGGCCCTGATGTGCGGGACGCCGTACTTCGTCCGCCGGATCGTCGCCTTCAGGACCTTGGGCTTGCCCTTCCCCTTGCCCGGCTTCGCGCCGGCGTCCAGCTCGAGCGAGGTGGCCGAGGCGGCCGCGGGAACGAACGCGAGGCAAGCTGCGAGCGCGCACACGAGCGCTGCCGTCGCGGCCCCGATCACTCCCAAGCGGATCCTCCCCAGGATCCCCCACGGCGCACATCCTATGCTCGTGGGGTGAGCGGCGGGGAGGTTCAGTCCAAACGGGCGGTCGACGCCTACCGGGAGGAGAGCTTCCTGCTCGCCGTACCCGAGAAGCGATTCCTGCGCTGGCTAGCGGGCAAGCTCCCGCGCTGGGTGCTCCCCGACGACATGACCGCGGTCGGCGTGCTCGCCGCGCTTGCGATCGCCGCCGCCTACCAGCTCTCCAACGACGGCAACGCCTGGCTCTGGGTGGCGAGCGGCCTGCTCGTCGTGCAGTGGATCGGCGACTCGCTCGACGGCACCCTCGCCCGCGTCCGCGGGATCGAGCGGCCGACCTACGGCTACTACCTCGACCACCTCGTCGACGCGATCTCCACCGCTGCGATCGGCATCGGCTCGGGCTTGAGCCCGTTCATGCTGCTCTCGGTCGGCACGCTGATCGTCGTCGCCTACCTGATCCTCTCGATCAACGTCTACCTGGAGAGCTTCGCCTTCAACCGGTTCTCGATCGGCTACGGCAAGATCGGCCCGACCGAGATCCGGCTGATCCTGATCCTGCTGAACACGGCGCTGGCGCTCGAGCTCGGACTCGACTTCAACCTGGTCGGCGTCGACCTGACGGTCTTCGACGTCGTCGGCCTCGGCATCGTCGGCGTGATGACCGTGCTGCTGGCGGGACGTTCCTTCCGGAACCTGCGGGAGCTCGCCCGCGCGGAGCCGGCGGCGAAGCGCCGGTAGCGCGGGTCGGGCGCTAGACCGCGTCCTCGTCGCGCAGGCGCTGAACGATCTCGGCAACCGAGTGCGGCGGGATGCCGAGGTCGGTTGCGATCTTCTTCTCGCTCATCCCCGCGCGCAGGCGCTCGAGCACGTCGGCGCGGCGCTTGTTGCTCTCGCCATGGCTGTAGATGCCTTCGAGGTCCTTGCTCATGCGCGGATTGTGCCTGGATCGGCTCCGCTTGACATGTGACTATTTGGTCACCTATAGTCGGCGCCATGGACGAGGTCTTCAAGGCGCTTGCCGACCCGACCCGCAGGGAGCTGCTCGATGAGCTGTTCCGCGAGGACGGGCAGTCGCTGAGCGCCCTGGAGAGCCGGCTGCCGATGACGCGCTTCGGCGTGATGAAGCATCTGCGGGTGCTGGAGGAGGCCGGGCTGGTGGTGACGCGAAAGCGTGGCCGCGAGAAGCTCCACTTCCTCAACCCCGTCCCGATCCGGCTGATCCACGACCGGTGGGTCAGCAAGTACGCCGAGCCCTGGACGAGTGCGCTCGTCGAGCTCAAGAAATCGATCGAGGAGGAGTAGAAGATGGAGAAGGTCTTCGAGATCTACATCAAGACAACGCCGGAGCGGCTCTGGGAGGCGATCACCGACCCCGAGTTGCGCGCGAAGTACACGTTCGGGGTCGGGGTCGAATCCGAGTGGACGCCCGGGTCGGCCTACCGCGCCGTCGCGGACACCACCGAGGGCCCGATGCCGATCACCGAGGGCGAGAACCTCGAGGTGGACGCCCCACACCGGCTCGTGCAGACGTTCAACGCGCGCTGGAGCGACGAGGTCCAGAGCGAGGGAACCTCGCGCGTCACCTGGGAGATCGAGCAGGTCGAGGACAGCTGCCGGCTGACGGTCATCCACGACGAGCTCCGCGACGGCGCCAACGACGAGCTCTACGGCGGCTGGCCGATGATCCTCTCCGGCCTGAAGACGCTGCTGGAGACGGGCGAGCTGCTGACCACGCCCGGGTCGGTTCGCTACCGGGGCCTCACCGTCTGAGGCTCCTGGGGTTCCCGCCGGTCAGCGGCCGAGCGTGCGAACGAACTCGCGCGCGCTGACCGGCAGCGGCGTGAGCAGCTCCCGCATCGCGGCCAGGCCGGCGCGCAGCTCTGAGTCTCCGAACTCGATCCAGATGGACGTGTCCTGGAGGTCTGAGAGCGCGCGATCGGCGTTGGCCGTCGCGACCACAGCGCGATCGATGAACGCGCGCGCGCCCTGGGAGGCGACCCCGGCGTCGGGCAGCGTGAAGGTCCGGGCCGGCACGTCGTTCTGCTTGGCGTAGTGCGAGTAGGCGCGCATCCCGCGCCCGTAGGCGCGCTGCACCGGGCCGTAGAGCTCGGCCTCGAGCCGGTCCGCCGGCGCGGTCGTCAGCGTCTCGTAGGCCGCGCCGAGGCAGGCGAGCGCGAGCGCGGTCCGCTCGATCCCGGTTCCGAGTCCTTCGAGGATCTGCTCGACGGCCTCCTGCCGTGTCACTGCCACGTCGGGGTCAGTCTTCCTCGGGCGAGCCGTCCGCGTCGTCCTCCGCGGCGGCCTCGGAGTCGCCCTCTTCCCCGGACTCGCGCTCGACCAGCTCGCGCTTCAGCACCTTGCCGGTCGGGTTGCGAGGAAGCTCGTCGAGGAACTCGACCTCGCGCGGCACCTTGTAGCGGGCGAGGTTGTCCTTGACGTGGCTCTTGACCGCGTCCTCGTCGAGGTCCTTGCCGGAGGTGACGACCACGAAGGCCTTGAGGCGCTGGCCGAACTTGTCGTCGTCGACGCCGATCACGGCGGCCTCGTCGATCGAGCCGTGGTCGGAGAGCACGTCCTCGACCTCGCGCGGGAAGACGTTCTCGCCGCCGGAGACGATCATCTCGTCGTCGCGGCCATCGATGAACAGGCGGCCCTTCTCGTCGAAGTGACCGACGTCGCCGGAGCTCAGGAGCCCGTCGATGATGTCCTTGCCGCCGCCCCCCGTGTAGCCCTCGAACGACATCTCGTTGCCGACGAAGATCCGGCCGGTCTCGCCGTGGGGAACCTCGTTGCCGTCGTCGTCGAGCAGCTTGACGATCGTCCCGTGCGGCACCTTGCCGGCCGTGCCGGGCGCGTCGCGGATGTCCTCGGGCGTCGCGATCGAGGCCCAGGCGACCTCGGTCGAGCCGTAAAGGTTGTAGACGTTGTCGCCGAACTGATCCATCCAGCGGATGGCGAGCTCGCCGGGGAGCGCGGAGCCGCTGGCCGCCACGACGCGCAGGGAGTCGAGGGGGTACTTGTCGCGGACCTCCTCGTCGAGCTCCATGATCCGCTGGAGCATCACCGGGACGACGACGAGGGCGTCGGCGTTGTTCTCGGCCACCGCCTTCAGGGCTCCCTCGGGGGTGAAGCGGCGGCTGAGCACGTAGCTCGAGCCGAGCGCGAGGCCGAGCGTGAAGTGCATGAAGCCCCACGAGTGGAACATCGGCGGGCCGATGACCGTGATCCGCTCGCTCTTCAGCGGGATCTTCGAGAGCATCACCGCGAGCGGCGCCAGCGACTCGGGCGAGTTGCGCTGCGCGCCCTTCGGCGTGCCGGTCGTCCCCGAGGTGAGGACGATGAAGCGGCTGGTCGCGTCGGGGGGATCCAGGGGAGCGTCCGAGTTGGACGCGATCGCGTCCTCGGCGGTCTTCTCAGCGGGCTCGTCGCCCTCCTCGACCCAGGAGACGAAGCGGGAGATCTTCGGGGCGTCCTCCGCCGCCGTGTCCATCAACCCCTGGAACTCGGAGTCGTAGATGATCGCCTGCGGCTCCTCGCGCTCGATCACGTCGTGGAGCTGCGGGCCCGCGAAGTCGGTGTTCATCAGCAGCACGGTGGCGCCGAGCTTCGAGCAGGCGAAGAGCGCATCGACGAAGCCGCGGTGGTTGCGGCACATGATCGCGACCGACTCCCCGCCCTTGACGCCCTCCGCCCGGAGGGCTCGCGCCAGGGCGTTCGAGCGACTCTCGAGCTCGGCGAAGGTGAGCTCGCCCGCGTCGTCGATCAACGCGACCTTGTCGGGCCGCTGGATCGCCGAGGCGGTGATTCCCGCGGCGGGCGATGCGCCCCAGCTCCGCAGGGCCTTGCCGACCTTCAGCAGCGTGAGCGGGGCCATCGGCCTGACCACGCCCGCGTCGTAGAGGACGCGCAGGTTGAACGGCAGGTCGACGGCGCTCCCGAGCTGCCCGACTCGGACCTTCCGCGCGGCCGCCCCCGCACCCTTGGCCAGATCCTTCACCGCCATTCCGCCGTGGAGCCTACTGATCGCTGGACGATTCGAAGGAGGCGACCGCCATCGCGGCGATCCCCTCGCCGCGGCCGATCGCGCCCATTCCCTCGTTCGTCGTCGCCTTGACGGACACGGGCGCCCCGAGCGCCTCGGTCAGCCGCCGCTCCATCTCCTCGCGGTGCGGCCCGATCTTCGGCGCCTCGCAGATGACCGTCGCGTCCACGTTGAGGACCCGGCCATCGACGAGCTCCCGGACGGCGCGGAGCAGCTCGATCGAGTCGGCGTCGCGCCACCGCTCGTCGGTCGGCGGGAAGTGGGTGCCGATGTCGCCGGCGCCGGCGGCTCCGAGCACGGCGTCGATGATCGCGTGGGTGAGCGCGTCGGCGTCGGAGTGGCCGGTCAGGCCGAGCTCGTGCGGGACCTCGACCCCGCCGAGGATCAGCGGCCGGTCGGGGGCGAAGCGATGGCTGTCGTAGCCGATGCCGACTCGGGCGCTCATCCCAGCGGCTCCGATCGGCGCTCGCGGCCCTTCGAAGGCGCAGATCTCCTCGATCCCGAGGGAGCCCATGAACTCGACGGCCTGCGCGTAGTCGCGGCCGACGTCCGCGGGGACGTGGGCGTCGGAGGAGAGCGTGAAGGGGACGCCCGCCTCGACGCAGAGCTCGGCGAAGCCGCGGGCCGGGTAGAGCTCCCCGACCGGCTTCCGCAGCCCGGCGGTCGAGACCTCGACGGCGACCCCGGCTTCGGCGATCGCCGCGACGGCCGGCTCGTAGAAGCGCCGCAGGTCGCCATCCGGGCGAGGGCCTTCCGGCTCCCCAGACCTTGACGAGGTCCGGATGGGCGAGCGTGTCGAAGAGGCCGCTCGTGGCGGCGTCGGCGAGGGTCTCGAAGTAGCGGCCCCAGACCCGCTCGGGGTCGCGGCCCTCGAGGTCCCAGGCGTCGAAGCGGTCGTGGTCGACGGCGCCGTCGCCGATGAAGTGGACCGATCCGATCACGTAGTCGAATGGTCGCGCGTCGAGCAGCTCGCGGGTCTGCGCCTCGGCGCCCGGCACGTAATCCATCTCGATCCCGACGCGAAGCGGCTGGGAGACGAGGAAGTCGCAGTAAGCGTCGAGGTCATCGGTCGCCTGCTCCTCCCAGAACGGGTGGCGCCAGACGTCGAGGGCCTGGCGGAAGCGGTGGATGTGCTCGGAGATGCCGAGCTCGCCGACCCCGGCGGCGTCGGCGGCGTCGACGTAGGCCGCGGCGTTCGCGGGGGTGAAGTAGCGCTCCGGCGGGGTGTCGGGCTCGTCGGGGCGGAGGTGCACGTGGTAATCGGTGAGCACCGGGCTACCCTAGAGCCGTGGCCACCGTCACCGACATCGCGATCGCCCTCGGCGCCTTCGCCCTGGTCACCGCGCTCGCGGCCGCTTTGGGCGCCGCCAACTTCGGCACCGCGCTCGGAATCGGCCAGATCGCCTTCGTGCTCGCAGCCACGCTGGTCATCGCGCTGCGACGCTAGGTCAGCGCGCGGTCAAAGCGACGAGCCGCCGCCCGACCACCTCCGGCATCAGCTTGATCTGCTTCCGCGTGAAGTGGACGACGATCCAGCCGGCGATCGCCAGGAGCTGATCGCGGTCGGTGTCGAGCTCGGTCTTCAGCTTCCCGCCGTGCCAGCGCCAGGAGTCGCATTCGACGATCAGGCGCAGGTGGGGCCAGCAGAAGTCGGCGCGGAACTTCCCTTCGGGCGTGCGGATCTCATATTGCGTCTCGGGGTCCGGGACCCCGTAGCGGCGGCAGATGCGGAGCATCCGGCGCTCGTTCTCGGCATCGGTGTCCTTCGGGTCGTCGGTGATCAGCTCGCGGAGGTTGCGGATGCCGCGGCGGCCGGCGTTGTCGGCGACCAGGTGTCTCGAGGCGGTGGCGGTCCAGCCGCGGCTTCTTCGAGTCCAGGGCCATCAGCAGCTCCTCCAGCTGCTCGATGCCGACCGATCCGGCGCAGTCGAGAACCGTGCGGGCGGGCTTGGTGCAGGCGATCCCGTGCCACTTGAAGACGTCGCGCGGGGCCACGATGCGGCGATGCACTTCGAAGGCTCTGTTCTCCCGCCCGGCGCCAGTCCGGTTCGTGAGGATGGGCAGTGAGGGAGGGGTGTCGGTTGCGCCGAGGAGCCAAGCCGCCGCCAGGTCGCTGATGAAGGTTCCCCGGCCGCACGCGTAGACCGCAGCCAGGTACTGCTGGTGGCGGGAATAGGGAGGTGGGTGAAGGCAGAAGACGCCGTCGTGGATGCGGAAGAGGGTCTGAGCGGCGACCCGTTTGGTGGCACCGCTCGAGCCGAGTCCCACCTCGGAAAGTTGCTCGAGCCTCACCAGCTGCTTCTGCTTGCCGCCGATCCGAGCGATCTCGGCCGCGATTTCACGCCGAGTGGCATGAATCGTGCCTGGGGGGTCTGATTTCTGCCACTCGGTGGGATTCACACCTCGTAGAAGCCCGGCGGCCGCTGATCCGCCCCCGCGGCCGGCACCTGTTGCCCCTCCGATCCACCCTCGTCAGCCCCGCCCAGCCGGAGCCCGCCTGCTCCCTACTCCCGGCCCGCCAGCAGCGCCTCGGCCACCCGGAGGTCGCTGAGGTCGGTGACCTTGAGGTTCGGACCGCCGCTCGGCTCGAGCAGCACCGTGCCGCCGTTCCATTCGATCAGCGCCGCTTCGTCGGTCGCCACCTCGAGCGCGCCCGACTCGCGGGCGATCGCCTGCGCCGCCCGCAGCGCCTCGGTCCGGAACACCTGCGGGGTCTGCGCTCCCCAGAGGCCCTCGCGGCTCACGGTGCCGCCGACGGCTCCCCCCTCCCCCGCGCGCTTCAGCGTGTCGGCGACCGGCGTCGCCGCGATCACGGCCTCCGCTCCCGACTCCTTCAGCCTCGCGACGAGCCGGTCGACGAGCTCCGGCGTCAGGAGCGGCCGCGCCGCGTCGTGAACCGCGACGACGTCCCCCTCCACGCGCTCGAGGGCGAGCGACACCGACTCCGCCCGGGTCGCTCCCCCGGCGATCACGACGGCCCCCGGGGCAAGCTCCCCGAACGCCGCCTCGTGGCCCGGCGGGGCCGCGATGACGACGCCGGCGACGCTCTCGGCCCGCTCGAGAGCGGCCAGCGACCACGCGACGAGCGGCCGCCCCGCGACCTCGACGAGGGCCTTCGGCCCGCCGGCTCCGAGCCTCTGCCCGGAGCCGGCGGCCGCCAGCACTGCCCAGGTGTTTGGGCGGTCTTCGCTCAGAGCTTCCTAGGCGGTCGCTCCGGCGAAACGGTCGGTCAGGAGCCCGTTGAGGTACTCCTCAGCCCCGTCCTCGTCCGTCTCGAGCGCGTACATGAACTCGGAGGCGAGGATCTTCTTCGCCCGCGTGTACATCTGCTTCTCACCGGTCGAGAGGCCCTTCTCGATCTCGCGGATGGCCAGGTTGCGGACCACCTCGGCGAGCTCGAAGACGTCACCGGTCTTGATCTTCTCGCGGTTGTGCTTGAACCGGCGGTTCCAGTTCTTGGGCATCTCGGAGACGTCGTCGGTCAGCACGGAGGTGACCTTCTTGACGTCCTCGGGCCCGATCACCCTGCGGAGACCCGCCATCTGGGCGTTCTCGCACGGGACCTGAACGGTCATGTCGTTGTGAAGGATCTTGATGACGAGGTAGTCACGCTCCTCGCCGAGAAGGGACTTCGTCTCCTTCTTCGCCACGACCCCTGCACCGTGATGTGGATAGACGACGTTGTCACCGACCTCGAAGTCGCAGCTCAGGTCCTCGAGCGTGAACGGTTGATCGGTCGACTCGTCAACTAGCTCTGGAATCGTCTTCCTCCTCTTGTCGTGGCGTCCCCCTGGCGGGGACGCCTCCTTTCACGTCAGCGGGTACCGGTCGAAGACGTCGGACTCGCGCAAGCGGTCCAAGCCTTCGCGGATGTCAGCGGCGCGGTCCTCCCCCACGCCGTCGACTCTCGCCAGTTCCTCGTCCGTCGCCGCGAGGATCTCCTCGAGGCTTCCGAAGTGCTTGATGACCTTCTCGCCGATCAGCCGCGGGAGACGCGGGATCCGGCCGAGCGCGCGATAGCCGCGCGCGGAGACGTGCAGGTCGTGTGGGTTCGCCTTGCGCTCGTAGCCGAGGAGCTCGGCGAGGCGGCCGAGGTCGAGCAGCTCCTGATGGGGCATCCGGGTCAGCTCCGAGAGGGTGGCGTCGAGCGCCTCCTCGGAGTCGTCGGTCGCGTAGTCGCGGATCAGCGCGATCCGGTCGGAGAGGACGCCGACGGCGGTCTCCTCGAGCTGCATCTCGATCAACCGTCCCTCGGCTCCCAGCTCGATGATGTAGCGCTCGACCTCGTTGGAGGTGCGGAGGAGGAGCTCGGCGCGCTGCATCACGGTGAGCACGTCGTGGAGGCTCGCGGCGCCGGCCAGCTCGACGGTGGTCAGGCGGGCGGTCACCCGGTCGAGGCGGCTTCGGTACTTCTCCATCGTCGCCAGGCCCTGGTTGGCCTTGGAGAGGACGGTCGGGATGTCCTGAAGGATGTACTTGCGGCCGTCGAGGTAGATCGAGACGACGTCGCGGCGGGCGGAGATCGCGATCACGAGCGCGTTGGTCTGCTTCGAGACGCGCTCGGCGGTCCGGTGGCGGGTCCCGGTCTCCGACGAATGGATCGTCGGATCCGGCATCAGCTGGACGTTCGCCCAGGAGATCTTCTTCGCCTCGGGGTCGAGGACGATCGCGCCGTCCATCTTCGCCACCTGGTAGATCAGGCCCGGCGTGTAGTCGACGTCGAGGCTGAGCCCGCCCGAGAACAGGAACGAGATCTCCTCCGGCTCGCCGATGACGATGAGCGCGCCGGTCGAGGCGTGGATGACGTTGTCGATGCCCTCGCGGAGGGTGGTGCCGGGCGCGACCATGTCGAGCGCCCTCAGCAGCGTCGGATCCTCATGCACCAGCGCAGCCGTGTTGTCATCCCAGGAGGCCAGTGCCATTCACCTGGAAACTATGACAGAGGGGGCGTCATCTAGGCTTGGCACATGAGCGAGGAGCAGCCAGTCGGATTCCGCGAGGGCCAGCCCGTCTGGGTCGAGGACGCCGACGGCAAGCATCACCCCGGCATCTTCGTCGGCGACAACGAGTCAGCCGGCTGGTTCGGCGGCGGTCCCAGCGCCTACGTGGCGCACCCCGAGGCGCACTCGGCCGAGGTCGTCTCGGTCTACCGGATCACGCCCCGCGACGAGTAGACCTCCCCGGTCGCGCCGGGTAGCCTCCGCGGCATGTGCCGCAACATCAGGACCCTCCACAACTTCGAGCCCCCCGCGACCCCGGACGAGGTGCACGCCGCCGCGCTGCAGTTCGTCCGCAAGGTGAGCGGTTCGACCAAGCCCTCGCAGGCGAATCAGGAGGCGTTCGATCGAGCCGTCGAGGAGATCGCCCACATCACGCGCCATCTCCTCGCGGACCTGACGACGAACGCACCGCCGAAGAACCGCGAGATCGAGGCCGAGAAGCGCAAGGCGCGCGCCCAGGCGCGCTACGCCGCCTAGCCGGCCTCGCCGGGAGCAGCCGAAAGCTGCTCGATCCACTCGGCGAGGAACGGCTCGACGACGCGCACCGCGCCGCTCTCGGTCGCGATCAGCTCACGCCGTTCGAGCGCCCGGATCGCGGTTTGCACCGTCGCCGCCGTCGGCAGCTCGTGCCGCGAGCGGTAGGCCGAGGTCATCGGCCTTCCCGGCTCGCGGGCCAAAGCCTGCAGGAGCAGCCTCTGGGCCGTCGACGCCTCCTCCCATCGCAATTGGAAGTGGGTGTTCTCGGAGCGGAGCACGGCACGGAGCGCTGATCCGAGTCCGTCCGGCGTCGCCTCGGAGTCGAACGGCGTCTCCTCCCATAGGAAGTAGGCCAGCTGCTGGGTCGCGTACGGGTGCCCACCGGTGTGGGAGAGCAGCTCCGCAGCGATCTCGGCGGAGACGCGCTTGTTCGTCGCGGCGAAGCGGGCGACGATGAATGGCGCGAAGTCGGAGGGTTCGATCGCGCCGAGCTCGACCCGCTTCGCGCTCCGCCAGAACGGCTCGTTCTCGTCGTTGAAGATTCGCTCCATCATGTGGCGCTTGCTCCCGAGGTAGACGCGCGCGACCTCCGGCTGCTGCTCGAAGACCGTCCGCATCAGCCGTGGAAGCGCTGGGTCGATGTCGCCGATCTCCTGGAACTCGTCGAGCACGAGCAGGACACGTCGCCCGTCACCGGCGGCCAGCTCGCCCGGAAGCGAGAGGAGCCGCTCCAGCGTCGCGTCCACGTCCCCGGCTCGTGCCCGACCCCGAACGAGAACGAGTAGCTGCCGTCCTCCGGCTCCACCGTGACCGTCGGGCGTGATCCGCAACCCGCGGAAAGGCGCCAGGACCGCGTCGCGCGCGCGTTGCATGCGCGACGCCACCCCGGCGTAGATGGCGGCGGCGAGCTTCTCGGCCAGCCGCTCCTTCGTCGGCGTCGTCATCAGGTTCACGTACGCCACGAGCACGTCGTCCTTCGCGGCCCGCTGCATTACCCGCCAAACCAGCGAGGACTTCCCGTGACGGCGCGGAGCGAAGACGACGACGTCCTGCCCGTTGAGGACGTCCACCTCGAGCTCCTGCGTCTCCCGCTCGCGGTCCGCGAAGGCGTCATCCAGCGCCAAGCCGCCGAAGCTGAACGGGTTGGGTTTGTAGTCGGAGTGGGCCATGCCGGTGCTCCACCGTAGCATACTCTATGCTACCTCTACATAGGTTTTCGTCATGTTGCCATGCGTCATGCACAACGACATAGGTACACGCTCAAGCCGCGTCGGCGAGCCGATCCGAGGATCGCGGCCGCTTCGCTCCGACCAGCGCCTTGCGCAGGGTGGCGTGCATCGCCAGCCCACCGGGCGCCTCCCGGATCTGCGGCCCGACGACCGGGCCCAGCCCGAACTTGAGCGCCTCGGCGACGCGGCGCTCCGCGTGCGCGACGTAGCGGAGCTCGCCGGTGAGGCCGACCTCGCCGAAGCAGGCGAGCGGCCTCCCCTCCTCGTCGGCGAGGCTCTCCCCACGGTGCGCCGAGGCGACCGCGAGCGCGATCGCGAGGTCGGCGCCGGGCTCGTCGACCCGGACGCCGCCGGCGACGTTGACGAAGACATCCGCTGAGCCGACCTGAACGCCGCCGTGGCGGGCGAGCACGGCGAGGATCATCGCCAGCCGGTTGCGGTCGATCCCGTTGGCGACCCGGCGGGGCGGCACCACCTCGGTCGGCGCGACGAGCGCCTGGACCTCGACGAGCAGCGGTCGGGTCCCCTCCATCGCGCAGAGGACGACGGACCCGGCGGCGGCGGTGGCCTCGCCGACGAAGCGCGCCGAGGGGTCCTCGACCTCGACCAGGCCACCCGAGCGCATCTCGAAGACGCCGAGCTCGCTGGTCGCGCCGAAGCGGTTCTTGAGCGCGCGCAGGGTCCGGTAGGAGCGCTCGCGCTCACCCTCGAAGAGCAGCACGCAGTCGACGAGGTGCTCGAGGACCCGCGGCCCCGCGACGGCGCCCTCCTTCGTCACGTGCCCGACGAGGATCAGGGCGGTGCCGGTGCGCTTGGCGACCTCCATGAGCCCACCGGCGGCCTCGCGAACCTGGGCGACCGAGCCCGGCGCGCTGGTCAGCTCGTCGGAGTGCATGGTCTGGATGGAGTCGATGACGCAGGCGGCGGGCGCTTCCGTCTCGATGGCTGCCACGACCGCGCCGAGGTCGGTCTCGGCGAGCGCCGGGACCGAGAGCGCGTCGGTGCCGAGCCGCTCGGCTCGCATCCGGACCTGAGCGGTCGACTCCTCACCCGTGACGTAGAGCGTCTTGCGGCCCGCGGCGGCCAGATTGCCGAGCGCCATCGCCGTGATGGTCGACTTGCCGATGCCGGGCGAGCCGCCCAGCAGGACGAGCGAGCCGGGGACGAGGCCGCCGCCGAGAACCCGGTCGAGCTCGCCGATCCCGGTCCCGAGGCGCTCCTCCCGGGGAGCCACGACGTCGCGAAGCGGGACGGCCCTGGGCGCCGCGGCGCCGCGGCGGCCGGCCGAGCGCGTGCCGGAGCCCTTGGTGGTCGCCCGGACGACCACCTCGTCGAGCGTGTTCCACTCCGAGCAGCCTGGGCACTGCCCCGCCCAGGCGAGCGTGGAGTGGCCGCAGTCGCGGCAGACGTACTTGGAACGAGCTTTCGCCATCGCCTTCGATCGTTCCAAGCCCGCAGGACGCCACCGCGCCCCGCGAACGACGCTCGTTGCGGCTAGCCCGGGCGGCGGCGCGGCGCGGCGACGCCGAGGGCCAGCACCACCAGCCAGGCTCCCAGCACCACCTGCCCGCCCCGCTGGAGCCAGCCCTTGGCTTCGTTGAAGGCCTCGACCGGCTCGCGGAGCCCGATCAGGAGATTCAACGCCAGGAAGATCACGCCCGCCGCAAGGCTGAACGCGGCGAGCCGGCGCCGTTCTCCGGTCCTGCGGAGCCCCCAGCCGACGACGACCATCGCGCCACCGGTGACCAGAACCGCGAGGGTGCTCTCGAGCCGGTGCAGCTCGTCGACGAGATCATCGGCGCGTACGCAGTCCGTGCCGAGGGAGCGGCCGCAGCTCATCGGCAGGAGCGCATCGGCGATCGCAAGCGCCCCGGAGGCGATCAGCAGCACCAGCCCCCAGCGAAGGACGGCGCCCCCTGCTCCCGCTCGGCTCCCCAGAACCGGCCACAGCAGGATCCCGAACGCGATCACCGCCGCGCCCGACAGCGCGTCGAGCACCGCGAAGCGCCAGTTGCCGTCCTCGCCCCGCGCGGCGAGGTCGCTGATCCACGAGAACCCGGGGTCGTGGTCGACCCCGACGATGGGCGCGAGGACCCAGTAGTTGACGAGGACCGCCGCGGCGACCCCGCAGAGGACGACGGCCCGGCTTCGGGTCAACGCCCGGCCCGGCCTCGACCGTTACTCGGAGTCGGCTGCGGCGCTCGGCTCGTCGGCGGGCGGCGGGTTCGTCGCCTTCGGAGGAGCCCTCGTCGGCCTCGGAGTCGCCGCCGCCGACGGCGACGGGCTTCTTCTCCTCGTCCTTCTTCTTCGGCTTCGACGGCGCGATCAGCTCGAGCGAGAGCGGCTTGTCGTCCTCGTCCCCCGCCTCGTCGCGGTCGACCATCACGGTCGTCCCTGAGGCGATCTGATCGGGACCGGCCTTGAGCACCTCGTCGGCGAGCGGATCCTCGATGTAGCGCTGGATCGCGCGACGCAGCGGCCGGGCGCCCATGGACGGGTCCCAGCCCTTGTCGACGAGCAGGTCCTTCGCGGCATCGGTGAGATCGAGCTGGAGCTCGTGCTCGGACACCTGCGTCCGGACCCGGGCGATCAGCAGGTCGATGATGACCTTGATCTCCTCGCGGCTGAGCTTGTGGAAGACGATGACCTCGTCGATCCGGTTCAGGAACTCGGGCCTGAAGACCTTCTTCAGGTCGCCCATGACGCGCTTCTTCATGTCGTCGTAGGTCGTGCCCATCTCATCCGTCACGGCGAAGCCGAGCGGCGTGTTGCGGGCGATGTCCTGAGCGCCGACGTTCGACGTCATGATCACGATCGCGTTGCGGAAGTCGACGGTGCGACCCTGCGCATCGGTCAGGCGGCCGTCCTCCAGGATCTGGAGGAGGATGTTGAAGACGTCCGGGTGAGCCTTCTCGATCTCGTCGAGCAGGAGGACGCAGTAGGGCTTGCGCCGCACGGCCTCGGTGAGCTGGCCGCCCTCGTCGTAGCCGACGTATCCGGGAGGCGAGCCGACGAGCCGCGAGACCGCGTGCTTCTCCATGTACTCCGACATGTCGATGCGGATCATCGAGTCCTCGTCGCCGAACAGGAACTCGGCGAGCGTGCGGCCGAGCTCGGTCTTGCCGACGCCCGAGGGGCCGAGGAAGATGAACGAGCCGGAGGGACGCTTCGGGTCCTTGATGCCGGCGCGGGCGCGACGGATGGCCTTCGAGACGGCGACGATCGCGGCCTCCTGGCCGACGACGCGCTTGTGCAGCTCGTCCTCCATGCGGATGAGCTTCTTGGTCTCGGCCTCGGTCAGCTTGAAGACGGGGATCCCGGTCCACATCGAGACGATGTCTGCGATCTCCTCCTCGCCGACCACCGGGCGCGTGCCCTCCTCGCCGGAGTTCCACTCCTCCTCGAGCTCGCGCTTCTTCGCGGTGAGCTGACGCTCCTTGTCGCGCAGGTTGGCGGCCTTCTCGAACTCCTGGGCCTCGATCGAGGACTCCTTGGCGCGCCGGGTCTCCTCGATCTCCTCCTCGAGATCGCGGTAGACGGGCGGCTGGGACATCGACTTGATGCGCAGCCGCGAGGCGGCCTCGTCGATCAGGTCGATCGCCTTGTCGGGCAGGAAGCGTTCCGTGATGTAGCGCTCGGCGAGCTCGGCGGAGGCGGCGAGCGCCTCGTCGCTGATCTTCACGCGGTGGTGCTGCTCGTACCGCTCGCGCAGGCCCTCGAGGATCTGCACGGTCTGCTCGGTCGAGGGCGGCTCGACCCGCACCTGCTGGAAGCGACGCTCCAGCGCTGAATCGCGCTCGAGGTACTTGCGGTACTCGTCGAGCGTGGTCGCGCCGATCGTCTGCAGCTCGCCACGGGCGAGCGCGGGCTTGAGGATCGAGGCCGCGTCGATCGCGCCCTCGGCCGCGCCGGCGCCGACGAGGTTGTGGAGCTCGTCGATGAAGAGGATGATGTCGCCGCGCTGGGTGATCTCCTTCATCACCTTCTTCAGCCGCTCCTCGAACTCGCCGCGGTACTTCGAACCGGCGACCAGGGCCGCCAGGTCAAGCGTGTAGATCTGCTTGTTGCGCAGCAGGTCGGGGACCTCGCCGTTGTTGATCCGGGAGGCAAGTCCCTCGACGACGGCCGTCTTGCCGACGCCGGGCTCGCCGAGCAGCACGGGGTTGTTCTTCTGACGCCGGGCGAGGATCTGCATGATCCGCTCGATCTCGGTCTCGCGACCGATGACGGGGTCGAGCTTGCCGTCGGCGGCCAGCTTGGTCAGGTTGCGGCCGAACTGGTCGAGCAGCTTCGAGGACTTCTTGCCCTCGCCGGAGCCCGTGGAGGAACCGGAGCTCGAGCCCGAGCCCTGGCGGCGTCCGCCGGGACCGGAGAGCATCCGGATGACCTCGTTGCGGATCTTCTCGGAGTCGGCGTCGAAGTCGAGCAGGATGCGGGCGGCGACGCCCTCGTTCTCGCGGACCAGGCCGAGCAGGATGTGCTCGTCGGCGAGCGGGTCCTCGATGTAGCGCTGGATCGCGCGGCGCAGCGGACGGGCGCCCATCGACGGGTCCCAGCCCTTGTCGACCAGCAGGTCCTTGGCGGCGTCGGTGAGTTCGAGCTTCAGCTCGTGCTCGGCCACCTGGTTGCGGACGCGGCCGATCAGCAGGTCGATGATGTCCTTGATCTCCTCGCGGGTCAGCTTGTGGAAGACGATGACCTCGTCGATCCGGTTGAGGAACTCGGGGCGGAAGACCTTCTTCAGCTCGCCCATGACCGCTTCTTCATGTCGTCGTAGGACGTGCCGAGCTCGTCGGTGACCGAGAAGCCGAGCGTCTGGTTGCGGGCGATCTCGGGGGCGCCGATGTTGGAGGTCATGATGACGATCGCGTTGCGGAAGTCGACGGTGCGGCCCTGCGCGTCGGTCAGGCGGCCGTCCTCGAGGATCTGCAGGAGGATGTTGAAGACGTCCGGGTGGGCCTTCTCGATCTCGTCGAGCAGGACCACGCAGTAGGGCTTGCGGCGCACGGCCTCGGTGAGCTGGCCGCCCTCGTCGTAGCCGACGTAGCCGGGAGGCGAGCCGACGAGTCGCGAGACCGCGTGCTTCTCCATGTACTCGGACATGTCGATCCGGATCATCGAGTCCTCGTCGCCGAACAGGAACTCGGCGAGCGTGCGGCCGAGCTCGGTCTTGCCGACGCCCGACGGGCCGAGGAAGATGAACGAGCCGGTGGGCCGCTTCGGATCCTTGATGCCGGCGCGGGCGCGGCGGATCGCCTTCGAGACCGCGGCGATCGCGGCCTCCTGGCCGATGACGCGCTTGTGCAGCTCGTCCTCCATGCGGATCAGCTTCTTGGTCTCGGCCTCGGTCAGCTTGAAGACGGGGATGCCGGTCCACATCGAGACGATGTCGGCGATCTCCTCCTCGCCGACGACCGGGCGCGTGCCTCCTCGCCGGAGCTCCACTCCTCCTCGAGCTCGCGCTTCTTCGCGGTGAGCTGACGCTCCTTGTCGCGCAGGTTCGCGGCCTTCTCGAACTCCTGGGCCTCGATCGAGGCCTCCTTGGCGCGGCGGGTCTCCTCGATCTCCTCCTCGAGATCGCGGTAGACGGGCGGCTGCGACATCGACTTGATGCGCAGGCGCGAGGCGGCCTCGTCGATCAGGTCGATGGCCTTGTCCGGCAGGAAGCGCTCGGAGATGTAGCGGTCGGCCAGCTCGGCGGCGGCGCGCGAGGGCCTCGTCGGTGATCTTCACGCTGGTGGTGCTGCTCGTAGCGCTCGCGCAGACCCTTGAGGATCTGCACGGTCTGCTCGATCGACGGCTGCTCGACCCTGACCTGCTGGAAGCGCCGCTCCAGCGCCGAGTCGCGCTCGAGGTACTTGCGGTACTCGTCGAGCGTGGTCGCGCCGATCGTCTGCAGCTCGCCGCGGGCGAGGGCCGGCTTGAGGATGGAGGCCGCGTCGATCGCGCCCTCGGCGGCGCCGGCGCCGACGAGGTTGTGGAGCTCGTCGATGAAGAGGATGATGTCGCCGCGCTGGGTGATCTCCTTCATCACCTTCTTCATCCGCTCCTCGAACTCGCCGCGGTACTTCGAGCCGGCGACGAGCGCCGCCAGGTCGAGCGTGTAGATCCGCTTGTTGCGCAGCAGCTCGGGGACCTCGCCCTTGGTGATCCGGGCGGCGAGGCCCTCGACGATGGCGGTCTTGCCGACGCCCGGCTCGCCGAGCAGGACGGGGTTGTTCTTGGTCCGCCGGGAGAGGATCTGCATGATCCGCTCGATCTCGGTCTCGCGACCGATCACGGGGTCCAGCTTGCCGTCGGCGGCGAGCTCGGTCAGGTTGCGGCCGAACTGGTCGAGCAGCTTCGAGGACTTCTTGCCCTCGCCGGGCTGCCGGAGCCGGGCCGGAGCTCGAGCCCTGGCGGCGGCCGCCGGGACCGGAGAGCATCCGGATGACCTTGTTGCGGATCTTCTCGGAGTCGGCGTCGAAGTCGAGCAGGATGCGGGCGGCGACGCCCTCGTTCTCGCGGACCAGGCCGAGCAGGATG
>CAVUFM010000008.1:0-27612 GCA_963740845.1 uncultured Solirubrobacterales bacterium | reverse complement strand
TGCTCGGTGCCGATGTAGTTGTGACCGAGCGACAGCGCCTCGCGCAGCGCGAGCTCGAGCACCTTCTTGGCGCGCGGCGTGAACGGGATCTGGCCGGAGGTGACCTCCTCACCGGAGCCGACGATCCGCACGACCTGCGCACGGACGCGCTCGACGGTGATGTCGAGGGACTCGAGGACGCGGGCGGCGAGGCCCTCCTCCTCGCGAAGCAGCCCGAGCAGGATGTGCTCGGTGCCGATGTAGTTGTGCTTCAGGGTCCGAGCCTCTTCCTGGGCAAGGACGACTACCTGGCGGGCCCTCTCGGTGAATCTCTCGAACATCAGCTACCTGCTTCTACTTGGGTTCCTCGGTGAGTATCACGCGACCTTCGGTCGGCCCGGCCTGGATGACTTCCGGGAATGCGCTGCCACCGGGGGCTCCGATCACCATCTTCGGCACATGTACGCCGATCGATCAGTCCTCCGGTGTCGGTTGCGCGGAAGGCGAAAGTATAGACGGGCGGTTCGGCGGCCCTGGAGGCCTGAACGCATGCCTGCGGCACGCCCGCCGCAAGCTCCGCGAATAGATTGACGCGCATGGCTTCCAAGAAGGACGGCGGCGATCTCGAGACCTTCGCGAAGGAGCAGGGGCTCGCGCCCGGCACCGGCGGCGAGCTGCCCCACACCGGATCGCTTCTGAGCAACGGCGGCCTGAGCGTCAAGGGCGCCGCCAACGGCGCGCTCCCCGGCGGGCGAGACCGGCGTCGTCCTGACCTGCACCTGGGAGACGAAGTCCGACGACACGACGACGACCCACCGGCGGACCGCGGTCGTCATCCCCCTGCCCGAGTCGCTCGGCTACGCGCCGTTCCTGCGGATCGGCGGCGTGTTCGGTCACTCGCCCCGGATCATGAGCATGCGCGGCCTCGAGCCCGCCCCGGGCGTCAGGGTCTCGGCCGACAAGGGCGTCGACGAGGGCTGGCTCCACGAGCTCTTCTCCCCCGCGTTCTCCGAGTGGCTGCAACGCAGCCCCGACGACTTCGGCGCCGAGCTCGACTCCGGCGTCCTGGTCGTCGCCCGCGAGGGTCGCATCACCACGACCGACGACGCTGGAGACGCTCTGCCGGGACGCCGCGCGCATCGCGAGCGAGATCCGCGAGGAGTCGCTCGAGGAGGTCGAGCAGGGCGGCGGTTCGGTCGCGAAGGCCGGGACCGGCTGACGCGAGGACCCAGGCGGCGCTGGCGATGGTCCCGGACCTCGAGCTCGCCGGACCGCCGGCGAACGTCGAGACGGCGCTCGGAGTGGCGCAGGCGCAGGCGCGCTCGACTCCCAAGGTGATCGTCGGATCGATCATGAGCACCCTGGTGATCATGCTCGTCGTCAACATCATCGGCGGCGGCATCTACGGCCTGCTGCTGACGGTCGGCGACCCGCTCAAGAACGTCCTGATCTACCAGTTGATCCTGTTCGTGGTCATCGGCTACTTCCGGTTCCGCTTCGTCGTCAACGACGTCGCCAAGACCGCCGCGGCCGAGGCGTTCTGGCAGGGCTACGAGCGCGAGCACGAGCTCAGCGAGGTGGATCCGCTCGGCTTCTCCGCCCAGCACGCGCAGGCCGGGTTGCCCGGGAAGCCCATCCGCGTGCTCGAGGGCATGTTCGGCGGGCTCCGCGGCTTCCTGATGCTGACCGGCGACGGGCGCGAGCGGGGCGACGAGATCGCGCTGGTCCGCGGCCCGAAGGGGCCGACCGCCGTGGCCGAGCTGAACGTCTCGGCGCCGGGAATCTCGGGCCCGGCGCTCGACGAGCACGTCGCGACGCTCCTGCTCGACCTCGAGACGCAGCCGGCGCCGGCTGCCTGACTACTTGAGCCGGCTGAGCTTGATCCGCGCCGGCGCGCTCCGCGGGGCCGGCGAGCCCGGCAGCGTCCGCGGCCAGGTAGCTGACCGAGTTCAGGAAGCCCGGGCCGCCGACGGCGGTTGCAACCGTCCCCGGCGGCAGCGCAGTGGAGCCGAGCGCGCCGCCGTTGACGCCGGCGACCAGGATCGCCGCACTCGTCGCGGGGTTGATGAAGATCTCCGTGTTCGCCGGCCGCATCTCCACCGGCAGGACGAAGACCTGCGAATCCGTCGCGGCGTCGGCGCCCGCGCCGGAGCAGTCCATGTCCCCGCCCGGGCCATCGACGGCGGTGGCAACTCCGCTGAAGCTGACCTGACCGAAGCCGTCCTTGCGGACGGTGACGGGGCCGAAGCCGGGCTCCGAATCGGCCGCGTCGAGCCAGATGCAGTCCCCCTCCCCGCCCGTCAGGAACTCGGGCCGGAAGACCGGCGCGGGCGTGAGGTCCGCCGCCGCGACGGATCCGTCGCGGAGGTCGGCGCCGGTGAGCGTCTTGTCCTTGACGTCCTTGCCCTTGATCGTCTTGTTCTTGATCGCCTTCGAGGTGACGGCGTCCTTGGCGATGTCCTTCGAGGTGATCTTCTCGGCGGCGTAGGCGCCGCCGAGGCTGACCGCGACGAAGAACGCGATCGTCGACATCACATTCGCGTAAGTCAGCCGCCCCCGCATGCGGCGAGCCTATGGCCCGGCGCGGCGGCGGTCAAGTCGCGGGTTGAAGGGCGCCCGGGACACTCAGCGCATCGCGGGGAAGAGCAGGACCTCGCGCACGCTCGGGGCGCCGGTCAGCAGCATCACCAGGCGGTCGATCCCGAGGCCGACGCCGGCGGTCGGCGGCATCCCCTGCTCCAGGGCCTGAAGGAAGTTCTCGTCGTGCGGCTGCGCCTCGGCGTCGCCGCGCTTGAGCTCCTCGGCCTGCATGTCGAAGCGGCGTCGCTGCTCGTCGGGATCGTTGAGCTCGGAGAAGGCGTTGGCGATCTCGAAGCCGCCGACGAACGCCTCCCAGCGCTCGACGAGACCCTCCTCGGAGCGGTGGTTCTTGGCGAAGGGCGAGAGCTCGACCGGGTAGTCCATGACGAAGGTCGGCTGGATCAGCTTCGGCTCCACCTTCGCCGAGAAGACCTGATCGACCAGCTTCCCCCACCCCGCCGTCTCGTCGAGCTCGACGCCGGCAGCCGCGGCGAGCTCCTCGCGGGTGGGATCGGCCGTGATGTCGATGTCGGTGTGCTCGCGGATGACGTCGCGCATCGTGACCCGGCGCCATGGCGGCGTCAGGTCGATCGTCGCCCCGTCGCGCTCGATGCTCAGGGAGCCGAAGACCTCCTGGGCGATCGCGGCGACCATGCCCTCGAGCCGGGCGGCGGCGTCGGTGTAGTCGGCGTAGGCCTCGTACCACTCGATCATCGTGAACTCGGGGTTGTGCTTGGGCGAGATGCCCTCGTTGCGGAAGTCCTTGCCGAGCTCGTAGACGCGATCGATCCCGCCGACGATGCAGCGCTTGAGGTAGAGCTCGGTGGCGATCCGCAGGTAGAGATCGCGGTCGAGCGCGTTGTGGTGGGTCGTGAACGGCCGCGCGAGCGCGCCGCCGTAGAGCGGCTGCAGGACGGGCGTCTCGACCTCGACGAAGCCGAGCTCGTCGAGATAGCGGCGCGTCGCCGCGACGACGCCGGCGCGCTGCTTGAAGCGCTCGAGCACCTCGGGATTCGCGATCAGGTCGAGCTCGCGATGGCGGAAGCGGGTCTCGACGTCGGCGAGGCCGTGGTGCTTGTCGGGGAGCGGGCGGATCGCCTTGGCGAGCGGGGTCCACGACTCCAGCCGGACGCTGAGCTCGCCGCGGCGGCTCTTGAAGGCCGTGCCCTCGACCCCGATGAAATCGCCGAGGTCGGCCTCGAGCAGCTGGGCGTGCTCGTCCTCGCCGAGGACGTCGGCCCGCGAGTGGAGCTGGATCTGGCCGGTCCCGTCGCGGAGGTCGATGAAGGCGGCCTTGCCGTGGCCGCGCTTGGCCATCAGGCGGCCGGCGATCGTGTGGCGGCTCTCCGTCTCCTCGCCGTCCTCCAGCCCCTCATGGGCGGCGCGGACGTCAGCGATCGGCTCCCTGCCGGGGAACGACGGCGGGAAGGGGTCCCGGCCGGATTCGCGCAGGCGGTCGAGCTTCGCCCGGCGCTCGGCGATCAGCACCGACTCCTCGGGCTGCTCGGGTGCGCTTGTGTCGGGCTGGTCACTCACGGCGGCGGCGAGCGTAGCTAGCCTGCGGCCCTTGGGCGATGCAGCGACCGAGATCCGGGATGCAACCCCCGCCGATCTGCCGCGGATCTTCGCGATCTACAACCGCGAGGTCGAGCACGGCATCGCCACGTTCGACGTGGAGCCCCGTGCAGCGGGGCGCGACGACGGATGGCTGACGGAGCGGGCTTCCCACCACCCGGTGCTGAGCGCCGTCGGACGAGGAGGGTGAGGTCGTGGGGTGGGCTTCGATCGGGCCGTGGTCGCCGCGAGGCGCCTACCGCAGGACCGGAGAGGTCTCCGTGTACGTCGACGAGGCCGCGCGGGGACGGGGCCTCGGCCGGGAGCTGCTCGAGGCGCTGATCGAGCGGGCGCGGGGCAGCGAGGTGCAGGTCCTGCTGGCGCGGATCGCCCAGCCGAACCCAGCGAGCGTGACGATCCACGAGGCGATGCGGGTTCCGGTCCTTCGGAACGCAGCGGCGGTGCGGCGAGAAGTTCGGCCGGGTCCTGGACGTGGAGCTGCTGGACTCTGCACCTGGACGGGGTAGGGAGCGGCTAGGGGGCTGAGGTTGCGGGGCTGACGCCGGGCGAGGGCCGAGGGTGCGGGCGTTGGGGCGGTGAGGGGATGAGGGTTTGCGGGGCTGACGCCGGGCGAGGGCCGAGGGTGCGGGCGTTAGGGGCAGTGAGGGGATGAGGGGACATCACTCGGCGTGATCGCGACCGAATGCGGGTGTTATTCCGCCCGGTGGCCACTGCGACCACCTCGACGCCGTCCACACCCGCCACTTGGCGTGATCGCTACCGAATACGGGCGTTATTCCGCCCAGTGGCCACAGCCACAGCTCACTCGGCTTGATTCCTCCGGAATACCGGAGCAATTCCGCCCGGTGGCCACTGCGGCCCGCCCGACTGCCGTCCACAGCCTCCACTCGGCGTGATCGCTCCGGAATACCGGAGCAATTCCGCCAACTGTCCCCTCCCCCTCCCCTTCAGCCCCAGCCGTCCAGCCGGCGACGCCAGGCGGGGCGGGGCGGGGGGCGTCGCTGACGGCACCTCCACCCGAACCCGCCGAAGGCGGGTGCCGGCAGGGACGCCCCCCGACCCGCCCCGCCGAAGCAAAGACCGAGGCTAGGCAGCCTCGATCTTGGTGATCTTCAGCTCCTTGGCCGGCCCCCGGGGAACCTCGACCGAGACGACGTCCCCGCGCTTGCGGCCCATCAGGGCCTTGCCGATGGGGCTTTCGTGGGAGAGCTTGTCCTCGGCGGGGCTGGCCTCGGCTGAGCCGACGAGCTGGAACTTGCGGGAGTCGCCGGTCTTCTGGTCCTTGACGTGGACCTTGACGCCGACGCCGACCTTGTTCGTGTCGACGTCCTTGGCGTCGATGACGGTGGCGCGGCGGAGGCGCTCCTCGATCTGGGCGATGCGCTGCTCGAGCATGCCCTGCTCGTTCTTGGCGTCGTCGTACTCGGAGTTCTCGGAGATGTCGCCGAACTCGCGCGCTTCCTTGATGCGGGCGGCGACCTCGCGCCTGCGGGTGGTCTGCAGCTCCTCAAGCTCAGCGGTGAGCTTCTTGAGTCCTTCCGGAGTTATGAGGGATTCGCGAGCCACGTTGTACCTCTTCCCTGGGTAACGGCGGGGGCGCCGACGACGTCCCCTGAAGATCAGAAACGCCCGATCACGGGACCCTGCGGGTCTCGCGCTGGGCCCTCTCGGACCCCGCACCTCGGGCTTGGCGGCGCGGAACTATAGCGAGGCGATTCGACGGCGTGCCAACGCCAGATCATCTATGCGGGAGAGCTCGTCCGTGTCCTTGGGCGTGAGCCCGAGCCGCGGCAGGTACCAGGGGTAGAACTTGCGCAGGTAGCGGGCTGCGCGCTCGGGACCGAAGTGCTCCTCGGCGCAGTCGACGACCCAGAGCAGCTCGTCGCGGACCTCATCGCGCGATGGCGGGTCCGGGCGCCTCCCGACGAGCTCCTCGAAGATCCATGGATTGCCGAAGGAACCGCGGGCGATCATCACCGCGGCGGCTCCCGACTCCTCGTAGGCGAGACGGGCCTTCTCGGCGCTCGCGAGGCCGCCGGAGACGATCACCGGCACCTCCACCCGCTCGACCAGCTCGCGGACGAGCCCGTAGTCGGGGAAGCCCTTGTGGCCGACGTTGGCGGAGCGCGGGTGGAAGGCGATCGCCGAGACACCCGCCTCCTCGACGAGCCGCACGGCGACGCCGACTCCCGAGCTGTCGCCCGAGACGAGGCCGGAGCGGAGCTTGACGGTCACCGGCCGGTTGCAGCCCTCGACGGCGGCGCGAGCCACCGCGACGGCCAGATCGGGCTCGGCGAGGAGCTCGGCTCCCGCGCCCGTCTTCCGGACCTTCTTGACCGGGCAGCCCATGTTGAGGTCGACGATGTCGGCCCCGGCGGCCTCGGCGTGGCCGGCGGCCTCGCGCATGATCTCCGGGTCGGAGCCGAACAGCTGCAGCGCGACCGGATGCTCGTCGGGATGGATCGTCAGGAGCTGGGTCAGCGTCCGCTCGTTCCGGTGATGGATGGCGTGGCTCGAGACCATCTCCGAGAACGACATCCCCGCACCATGGCGGCGGGCCTGCAGGCGCACGAACCAGTTCCCGATCCCGGCGAGGGGCGCGAGCAGGACCCGGTTGGCGATCTCGACGTCGCCGATCCGGAAGGGGTCGGTCAGCGCGGGCCGGCGCCCCTGCGCGGCGGCGCCGGCCCGGTGGGTCTCAGTTGCGCTCATGGATCAGCCGCAGGCCCTTCAGGGTCAGGTAGGAGTCGACCTCGTCGATCGTCTCGCAGAGCGGCGCGATCGAGGTGGCCATGCCGCCCGTCGCGATGACGGTGGCGTCCTCGCCGAGCTCGGCGAGGATCCGCCGGGTGATGCCGTCCACCAGCCCGGCGAAGCCGAAGGCGAACCCCGACTGCAGCGCGCCGAGCGTGCCGCGGCCGATCGCGGCGTCCGGTTCGGTGATCTCGATGTTGGGGAGCTTCGCGGTCCGCCCCGCGAGCGCCTCGATCGAGACCTCGACGCCGGGCCCGATGGCGCCCCCCAGGTACTCCCCGTCCGCCGAGACGGCATCGAAGTTGATCGAGGTGCCGAAGTCGACCGACAGGCATGCGTCGCCGAAGCGGTCGTAGGCGGCGACGGCGTTGACCAGCCGGTCGGAGCCGAGCTCGCGCGGGTTGTCGATGCGGATCGGCATCCCCGTCTTGACTGCCGGCCCGACCAGCAGGCAATCCGCCTCGAGGTGCCGCTCGCAGAGCCGCGTGTAGACGGGCCCGAGGCGCGGGACGACCGTCGAGACGATCGCCGCGTCGACGGCGTCGCGTTCGAGGCCACGGAACTCGAGCGAGCCGACCATCGCGAGCGCGATCTCGTCGGAGGTCGAGTCGCGCCGGGTCGCCAGACGCCAGTCCGCGACGAGGTCGGCGCCCTCGAAGGCGCCCACGTGGGTCTGGGTGTTGCCGACATCGACCGCGAGAAGCATGGCCACGGATTGTGTCAAGTGATCGACCGGCCGCCCCGACTAGAGTGCGTGCCCATGAAGGTCAGGCTTTTCACGATTCCCGGCTCGCACCCCGGATGGGCGGCGCGATTGATGCTCGAGCGCAAGGGGATCGCCTACAAGCGCACCGACCTCGTCGCGGTCGTCTCGAAGGGAATCCTGCGCGCCGCGCGCTTCCCCGGGGTGACGGTCCCGGCGCTGATCATCGACGGCAGACGGGTTCAGGGAACCGGAGCGATCGCCCGTGAGCTCGACCGCCTGGTGCCCGAGCCACCGCTCCTGCCCACCGACCCCGGCGAGCGCGCCAAGGTCGAGGAGGTCGAAGCATGGGCGCGACGTCACCCTCCAGAAGGCCGCGCGCCGGCTCACCTGGAACATCCTCAAGCGTGACCGCAAGCCCCTTCGCAGCTACCTGGAGGGCGCCAAGCTGGGAATGCCGACGTCCGTCGCCGCCGGCACCGCCGCCCCGATCGTCGCGCTCGCCGCCCGCTTCAACGAGGCCTCCGACGCGAACGTCCTCGCCGACATCGGAGCGCTCCCGGAGATGGCCGATCGCATCGATTCCCTGATCGCCGAGGGCACGATCGGCGGCTCCGAGCCCAACGTCGCCGACTACCAGGTGGCCACCAGCGTCGCCCTGCTGCTGACGCTCGACGACATCAAGCCCCTGTTCGCGGGACGTCCCGCCGAGGAGCTCGCCCGGCGGTTGGTCCCCGACATGCCGGGCCACGCGCCGCCGGTGCTCCCCGCGGAGTGGCTCGAGCCGCTCACCGCGGCCCGCGCGGCCTCCTAGCCCGCTACCGCCCTCAGGCCTCGAGCGGCCCGGCGCGACTGGACGCGCTCGCCGTCGCCGAGCGCAGCCAGCGCGTCGCGCAGCCGCGTCCCGCCGGGCAGCGCGAGGTCGGGGTCGAGCTCCAGCAACGGCACCAGGACGAAGCGCCTGCCCGTCACCTCGCGGTGCGGGAGCCGCAGGCGGTCGGTCTCCATCTCGACGTCGCCGAGCAGCAGCAGGTCGACGTCGAGAGTCCTCGGCCCGTGGCGGGGCCCGCCGAACATGCGGCCGCTCTCGGCCTCGATCTCCTTGCAGAGGTCGAGCAGCTCCATCGGGTCGAGATCGGTGCGGATCCGGACCGCGGCGTTGAGGAAGTCGGGCTGGTCGAGGATCTCACCGACCGGTTCGGTCTCGTACGCACCGGAGACGGCCTCCACCTCCACCCCGTGCTCGCGAAGCGCGGTCACGGCGGCGCGCAGGTGCGCCCAGCGATCGCCGACGTTCGAACCGAGCCCCAGGTACCCGACCACGCCGGGGCTCCCTACTCGCCGCGCGTCAGCGTCACCGCGACGTCGGTGAGCTCCTCGCTCATCGGCGGCTCGGGCTTGGCGGCGCGGATGCTCGAGCCCGGCCACGTCGAAGGCGGCCTCGATCTCATCGGCGAGCTCGGCGCTCAGCCGCTCCAGCGTCCGGAAGCTGCGCTCGGCGACGAACGAGGTCGCCAGCTTCGTCAGGGCCGAGTAGTCGACGGTCTCGGAGATCTCGTCGGTGGCCGTCGCGCCCGCATCGACGGTCAGGGCGATGTCGAGCACGATCCGGCAGCCGGCCTCGCGCTCCGCCTCGGTGACGCCATGCGGACCGAAGGTCTCGAGCCCGCGGACCTCGACGACGACGCGCTCGCTCACGCGACGCCTCCCGCCGGGAGCTCCTCGGTTGCGCGGCTGCCGAGAACCGCCTCCGTGACCACGATGGCATCGCGCGTAGCGGCGACGTCGTGGACGCGCAGGACGTCGGCGCCCCGGGCCAGGCCGAGCACCGCCACGGCGAGGCTCGCCGCGAGGCGGTCGTCGACCTCACGGCCGGTCAGCTTCCCGAGGAAGGACTTCCGCGACGCGCCGAGCACGACCGGGCGGCCGAGGTCCCGGAGCTCCCCGATCCGCTCGATCAGCTCCAGGTTGTGGGCGGCGGTCTTGCCGAAGCCGATGCCCGGGATCGAGCCAGATCCGCTCCTCCGCCACCCCGGCGGCGATCGCGATCTCCATCCGCCGGGCGAGGAACTCCCGCACCTCGCCGACGAGGTCGCCGTAGGTCGGGTTGTCCTGCATCGTCCGCGGGGTTCCCTTCATGTGCATCAGGACCAGGCCGGCGCCCGCGTCGGCCACGACGCGCGCCATGTCCGGATCGCCGAGCGCGGTGACGTCGTTGACGATCGCGGCCCCCGCCGCGATCCCGCGCTCCGCGACGGCGGCCTTCGAGGTGTCGACGGAGACGCGATGGCCGGCGGCGGCGAGCGCCTCGATGACGGGAGCCACCCGGGCGATCTCGTCGTCGACGGTCACCTCCGCGGCGCCGGGGCGGGTCGACTCCCCGCCGACGTCGAGCACGTCCGGCCCCCTCGGCGGCCAGCTCGAGGCCGTGGGCCACCGCGGCCTCCGACTCGAGGTACAGCCCGCCGTCGGAGAACGAGTCGGGGGTCACGTTGACGATGCCCATGAGGACGGTCACGGGGTCATTATCGACGCGGCGGCGTTTCCGGACGCGCCCGGCGGGAACCGGTGACGGATGGATCTACTCGGCACCTACCTGAATGACCATCTGGCCGGCGCAACCGGTGGGCTCGAGCTCGCCCGTCGCGCCCGAGACAGCAACGAGGGAAACGAATACGGCGAGCTGCTCAGCGAGCTCGCCGACGAGCTCGCGGAGGACCGGGAGGGCCTGAAGGCCCTGATCTCGGAGCTCGGCTACCGCCACGACCACGTCAAGGTGGCCGGCGGCTGGCTCGGGGAGAAGGCCGGCCGGCTCAAGCCGAACGGCGCGCTCCTGTCCTACTCGCCGCTGAGCCGCGTTGTCGAGCTCGAAGGGCTCACCGTCGGAGTCACCGGCAAACGGTCCATGTGGCTGAACCTGCAGGCGGCCGGCGTGAAGCCGAAGTCCGTCGACCTCGCCGGGCTCGAGGCCCAGGCGAACTCGCAGCTCGAGCGGCTCGAGCCGCTGCGCAAGCGCGCGGCGGCGGAGGCGTTCGGGAGCTAGTCGCCGCGAGAGGGCCCGATGGGTCGGCGGACTCTGACGGAGTCAGCCGCCGCCGAATCAAGGAGGAGGGACCCGACGCGGCCTGTTGGCCGCGAGGGGCCCGATGACGCCGAGTCGGCGTCGGCTGGCCCGTCAGAGGGGCCGCGAGGGCCCGATGACGCCGAGCCGGCGTCGTCTGGCCCGTCAGATCGCATCTCAGCGGTGCCGCCGGCGAACCCCGGGCGGGGCCGAGGCAGCGTCCGAGGGCCCTCACGGCTTGCGCCCTTCGCGGCCTCGCCCTCATCCTCGGCGGCGGGAGCCGTGCCGGTGGTCTCCTCGTCGTCGTCTGGACCGAAGACCTCCTCCTCGGTCGCGCCGTCGATCAGCGCGACGAACTGGTCGGCGTCGATCGTCTCGCGGGCGAGCAGGATGCGGGAGATCTCCTCGAGGCGCTCGCGGCGGTCGTTGAGGATGTCCTTGGCCGACTGGTGCGCCTCCTCGACGACGCGGCGGATCTCGTCGTCGATCTCGCGGGCGATCTCGTCGGAGTAGTCCGGCTCGGAGCCCATGTCGCGACCGAGGAAGGGCTGGCCGCGGTCGTGGCCGAAGACGCGCGGGCCGAGCCGCTCCGACATGCCGTAGCGCATGACCATCTGCTTGGCGGTCTGCGTGACCTTCTCGAGATCGTTCGAGGCGCCGGTCGTGATCTCGCCGAAGACGATCTCCTCGGCGGCACGGCCGCCCAGCGTCATCGCCATCGTGTCGGCGAGCTCCGCGCGGGTCGTCAGGAACTTGTCCTCGGTCGGGAGCGAGATCGTGTAGCCGAGGGCCTGACCGCGGCTGATGATCGAGATCTTGTGGACCGGGTCGGTGTTCGGAAGCAGGTGGCCGACGATCGCGTGGCCCATCTCGTGGTAGGCGGTGATGAGCCGTTCCTTCTCGCTCATCACGCGCGTCTTCTTCTCGGGGCCGGCGATCACGCGCATGATCCCCTCCTCGAGCTCCACCATCGTGATCTCCTTGTGGCCCTTGCGGGCGGTCAGGAGCGCGGACTCGTTGATCAGGTTGGCGAGGTCGGCGCCGGTGAAGCCGGGGGTCTGCCCGGCGAGGACGTCGAGGTCGAGCTCGCCCGCCAGCGGCTTGCCGCGGGTGTGGACCTCGAGGATCTTCTTCCGGCCCTTGCGGTCGGGGCGGTCGACCGCGATCTGGCGGTCGAAGCGGCCCGGGCGCAGCAGCGCCGGGTCGAGGATGTCGGGCCGGTTGGTGGCCGCGATCAGGATGATGTTGTCGGTCATCTCGAACCCGTCCATCTCCACCAGGAGCTGGTTCAGGGTCTGCTCGCGCTCGTCGTGACCGCCGCCCATGCCGGCGCCGCGATGGCGGCCGACGGCGTCGATCTCGTCCATGAAGATGATGCAGGGGGAGTTCTGCTTCGCCTGCTCGAAGAGGTCGCGGACGCGGCTGGCGCCGACGCCGACGAACATCTCGACGAAGTCGGAGCCGGAGATCGAGAAGAACGGCACGCCCGCCTCGCCGGCGACCGCGCGGGCCAGCAGGGTCTTGCCGGTTCCGGGAGGGCCGTAGAGCAGGACGCCCTTGGGGATCCTGGCGCCCAGCGCCTGGAACTTCTTCGGGTTCTCGAGGAACTCCTTGATCTCGTGCAGCTCCTGGACGGCCTCGTCGGCTCCGGCGACGTCCCGGAAGGTGATCTTGGGAGCGTCGACCGACATCCGCTTGGCCTTCGACTTGCCGAAGTTCATGACCCGCGAGCCGCCGCCCTGCATCTGGTTCATCAGGAAGAGCCAGAAGCCGAAGATGAGGAGGAACGGGAGGATGTAGGTGAGGAGCGAGAGGATCGACGACCCGCCCTTGCCCTCGACCGTGGTGTCGATGTCCTGCCGCTCGAGGGTGTTGATCAGCTCCTGCTCGGTGTTGCTGAGGTAGCCCGTCGAGTACTCGGAGCCGCCGGCTTCACTCGACTCGGTGACGTCGATCGTGTTGTCCTTGGTGTTGATCTTGACCGAGTCGATGTCCTCGGGCGTCTCGCTGATCTGAGCGATGAACTCGTTGTAGTTGGGCTCATCGTCGGACTGCGGCGGCGAGATGATCCGCTGCGCGAAGAACGCGAGCACGATCACGATCAGGATCGGCACGAGGGCGCCGCTTCGCGACATCCGCTTCACGAGGGGTCTCTTTCGCTGGAAATCCGCATGGGAAAAGGGTTACCGAACTGCGCTGAGAGTACCAGGGCACCGATTCGGCCCTGCGGGGTCCAGCGCGGCCGCGAATGCGATCGCCCCGCCCTGGTCGGAGCCCTCAGTCCGCGTCCTGCTTCAGCGCGGCGACGTAGTCGAGGTTGCGGTAGCGCTGGGCGTCGTCGAGGCCGTAGCCGATGGCGAACACGTTCGGGATCTCGAACCCGACGTACTTGATCGGGAGCTCGACCCGGCGGCGCTCCGGCTTGGTCAGCAGGGAGCACACCTCCAGGGAGGCGGGATCGCGCGCGGACAGGTTCCGCATCAGGTACTGGAGGGTGAGGCCGGAGTCGATGATGTCCTCGACGATCAGGACATCGCGGCCCTGGATCGAGGTGTCGAGGTCCTTGAGGATCCGGACCACCCCCGAGGAGACCGTGGAGGAGCCGTAGCTCGAGACCGCCATCAGGTCGATCTCGCAGGGGACGGTCAGCGAGCGCATCAGGTCCGCCATGAAGATCAGGGCGCCCTTGAGGACGCCGACGAGCACGAGGTCGCGACCGGCGTAGTCGGCGTCGATCTCGGCGCCGATCTCGGCGACGCGCGCGTGCAGGCGCTCGCTCTCGATGAGGGTCTCCCCCAACCGGTCCTCGACGTTCCGCTCGGGTTCACCCATGCCGCGGGCCAGTCTAGGTATGGCGCGGGGCCCGTGCGGCTGGCCCTCTCACGACGCCCGCCGA
This sequence comes from uncultured Solirubrobacterales bacterium, assembly GCA_963740845.1. Taxonomy (GTDB): domain Bacteria; phylum Actinomycetota; class Thermoleophilia; order Solirubrobacterales; family 70-9; genus RHKX01. The sequence goes on along the minus strand of CAVUFM010000008.1, from coordinate 14,064 downwards.
GCCCGGATCACAGCGACTCCGCCCGAGCGCTCGCCGAGCCGGAACTCCTCGCCGACGGCGACCCCCGCGACCCACGCCACGACGCCACCGGCGGTGATGACGGGAACCCGGGACCGCTCCGAGCGCGGCACGCCGTGGTCGGTGAAGAGGTCCTGCAGGCTCTTGCTGCCGCCGAGCCCGAGCGGGCGGATCCGGTCGCCGCTGCGCCAGGCGCGGATCTCGATCTGGGACCCGAGCGCCCCCGCGTCCAGCGTCGCGAGCTCCGGTCCCGGCTCCTCGCCCGGCTCCGCGCAGATCTCCGCGATCAGCTCCCAGTCGCCGAAGCGCGCTCGCCCGGGGATCTCCATCCGCACGGGGGCCGGCTCGGCTCACCTGGAGTGCACCGGCCGGCGCATCGGCGCCGGCGTCGTCGGCCGCTTTCCTCGTCTCAGTGGCCACGAAGCGCACCCGCCCCGACTCGCAGCGCGCCTCGAGCCCGCCGCCGAGCTCGACGACGCCGCCCTCGGGATGCGCCGCGAGGCGGGCGATCGTCGCCGCCCGCGAGCGATTCACCGCCACGCCACGCTTCGCCGCCCGCTCGGCGAGCTCGCGGAGCGCCAGCCGGCGCAGACCGGTGCTCATCGCGGGCAGCGCGGCGGCGGCGATCTCGGTCTCGCTCGGAGCCGACGCCGGCTTCGGCGAGCGCCGCGTCGACCACGCCGGACAGCACCTCGGCCTCCTCGTGCAGCTCGGCGTGGGTGGCGGCGAGGTTGCGCTCGACCTCGGCGCCGATCTCCGTCAGCACGGGGAGCACCTCGTGGCGGATCCGGTTGCGGGCGTAGGCGCCGGTTGCGTTCGTCGGGTCGTCGTGGAACGGAAGGCCGGCGCCCGCGGCGATCGCGCGGGTCTCCTCCCGGGAGACCGAGTGGAGCGGGCGCACGACTCGCCCGTTGCGGGGAGCGAGCCCGAGCAGCGGCCGCGTTCCCGGCGAGACCGCGAGCCGGTAGAGCATGGTCTCGGCGATGTCGGTCCGCGTGTGCCCGGTCGCGACCCAGCTCGCTCCAAGCCGATCGCAAAGCCGCGCCGCCGCGGCGTAGCGCGCGTCACGGGCCAGGGCCTGGACGTTGCCCTCGCCGAGCTCGGGGCGCTCGACGTGAAGGTCGATCCGGAGCTGCGCGCAGAGCGCTCGAGCGGCCCGCTCGTCCTCGTCGGCGTCGAGGCGCAACGCGTAGTTGAGGTGGATCGCGGAGACGGATTCGGGCCCGAGGACCTCGACCAGCGCGGCGGCCGCGCAGGCGGAGTCGGCGCCGCCGGAGACGAGGACGACCCCGCTCGAGCGGGGCTCGATCAGCCCCGTGCCCGCGACGACGTCGGCGAGGGCCTCGATCGCCGGCGAGGGAAGCACGGGCGCGATGATAGGAGCGGATTCAGACGCTTCATCCCACGCCGCTGTCGGCGCGGGCGACGAACAACTCGGTCGGCTCCGGGAAGCCCTTCAGCTCCATCGCGCCGAGCGATTCGAACCTCAGGTACTCCGACTCGCCGATCTGCTCGACGGCGGCGCGGGTGACGATCACCTCGCCGGCGAGGGCGCGGGCCGTGATCCGGTGGGTCAGGTTGACGTCGCCGCCGTAGTAGTCGCCGTCGCGGTAGACGGCGCCGCCGAAGTGGATCCCGGTCCGCGGGCGCGGACGCTGGTCGAAGAGCGTCAGGAAGCCCACCGCCCATTCGGTGAGCATCCGCGGGTCGAGGGCCACGATCATCACCTCGTCGCCGATCGTCTTGACGATCGTCGCATCGGCCGGAAGCGTCGCCTCCACCGTCTCGACGAAGCGCTCGATCATGTCGAGGGCCTCCTCGTCGCCCTCCTCCGCCGTGTATCTGGTGAAGCCGGTCAGGTCCACGAAGCAGAAGGTCATCGTCACCCGGTCGGGGTGGGTCCGGCTCAGCGGCAGGTCGGCCTCCATGTGGCCGACCACGTCCTGCTCGACGTAGAAGCGGAGGTAGCGGGAGTGGATGTAGTCGAGGAAGGGGTTGAGCGTGGGCAGGAGCTCGGAGGCCATCCGCTCCATGTCCTCGGCCATGTCGATCGGCGGGATGCCCTCGCGGATCATCGGCTCGTGGACGAAGAGGTGGAAGAGGCGCACCTCCGCCTCGGCGATCTTCCGCACCGACTGGGCGTAGACGCGGATCATCTGCAGGAGGGCGACGAGCGGGAAGCCGTTGCGGAGGACGTTCGCGACCTGCTCGAGCGCCGCGATGTCGTCGTCGCTGACGTGATCGGTCATCGCCATCGGCGTGCCGAGCAGCGCGAGGATCCGCTCGACGAGCTCCTCCTCGAGCCCGACCGCCGCCGCCGCCTCGGCCCGGGAGTGGATCCGGTTGTGCCCCGGGATCAGGTCCTCCACCGACCCGGTGGCGAGCCGTCCGTCGCGAACCGCGCCGCGGATCTCGCGCAGCGAGTAGCCGCGGTCGCGCATCCTCGAGACGATCCGCGCCTGCGCCGCGGCCGCGGGCGTCCAGTCCCCGCGGTCGAGGTCGACGACGCCCTGGGCCGCCCATCGCTTCAGCGTCGACTGGGGCACCCCCGAGCGCTGGGCTGCCTCGCGGATGGAGATCGTCGGGTCGGCCATTCGCATTGCTTCTATCGCAACGTCCAGGTCGCCGACGACCCGCGCGCGGTGATGTCCGCGATCCCCCGTCGATGTCCTGACAGTCCGACGGGGTCCGCTAAGACCCCGTCGGTTGGCGGACATTCGGTCCGCATTCGTTGGCCTGCGGCGCCGATCGGCGCCTAGCTCTCCTCCGCCTGTCTCGTCGGGCACGCGGAGGGCGCTCGCGGCCTCCTTTTCAACTGTGCGAATTGACACTAGCGCCGCTGCCGGGGCGCGTCAACCGCGAATCTCGATCGGGTCCGACGAACGTCTAGACGAACGCCGAACCGCGCTTGACGAGGTTCTCCAGCAGCTTGCCCTGGATCACCTCGCGGACCTGCTCGGAGATCTCGAAGACGATCCTGCGGTCGTCGGCGGCCTCCGGGCCGAGGCCCGAGACATCGATCGGGTCGCAGAACTCGATCCGCCACTTCGACGGCAGGGGGATCAGGCCGAGCGGGCCGAGCCACGGGAAGGTGGGAGTGATCGGGGCGAACGGCGCGCCGAGCACCTTGGCCAGGATCCGGCTGTCGCCGATCATCGGGTAGATCTCCTCCGAGCCGACCACCGCGATCGGCACGATCGGCGATCCGGTCCGGAGGGCGATCTCGACGAAGCCGCCGCGACCGAAGCGCTGCAGCCGGTAGCGCTCGGAGAACGGCTTGCCCGTTCCCTTGACTCCCTCGGGGAAGACCATCATCAGCCCGTCCGACTCGAGGATCCGCGTCGCGTTGAACGGGCTCGCGGGGACGCCGCCGACCTTGCGCATGAACGCCGAGAGGTAGGGAAGCTGGAAGGCCCAGTCGAGAACCATGAACCGGGGCCACCGCGGCAGCGGGTGCCGCTTCATGATCGCCCCGGTGATCATCGAGGCGTCGAAGGGGAAGAGCGCCCCGGCGTGGTTGGAGACCAGCATCGCCCGGCCGTGGGCGGGGACGTTGTCGACGCCGGTCGTCTCGACCCGCCACCAGTGGTCGTAGAGCAGCTCGAAGAACGGGTAGGCCGCCTCGGCGAACTCCTCGTCGAAGCCCCACTCGTCCTCGTGGTAGTCGCCGCGCATGCGCCGCGCCATCCGGTCGATCCCGTCCCGCAGCGACTTCGGCAGGTCAGCCGAGGCGGCCTCGGCGGCGGCGACCGGGTCGGCGCCGGCCTCGACCGCTGAGCGGACCCCGCGGAGGAACCTGATGCCGGCCTCGGGGATGCTCGGGCCCGGGGCCCCGCTCATCGCGATCTCCCGAGGCTCTCGAGCACCGATGCGACGCCGGGAACCGGGGCGAGTCGCATGCCCGAACCGTGGCGAGCGAGGTCGACGACCGCCCCGGTCGCGTCGAAGCGCGGCTCGAAGCCGAGCTCCTCGCGCATCCTCCGGTTGTCGACGCCGCGACCGAAGCGAAGGAGCCGGACCGCGTCGCCGTAGAGGGCGCCGGCCCCGAGCCGCTTGCCGAGCCGTGAGGTCGCCGGGCCGAACATCGGGTGGGGAACGGGGAGCTGGGTGGCGCCGACGATCCGGAGCGCCCGCGACAGCGAGATCGACCCGCTCGGCGCGATGTTGACGGCGCCGCGCACCGGCGCCATCGTCGCCTGCACGCAGCGCCTCGGTCGCGTCCTCGGCGTGGATCAGCTGCAGCCGCGGGTCGAAGCCGAGCTGGGTCGGGACGACCGGCAGCGAGAGGTAGCGGGAGAGCGGCGACTGCAGCCCCGGGCCGATCTCCGGCTGGTAGCGCAACATGCAGCAGGTCAGGTGGGAGTGGCGGCGGGCGAAGTTCTCGAAGTAGCCCTCGAGCTCGCCGATGTCCCGCTGGAACCTCGTCCGCAGCGGGAAGCTCCGGGCCATCTCCTCGGTGAAGAACGAGGGCCCGGCCGCCTCGCACCCGTAGATCGCCGCCGAGCCGCGGACGATCACCCGTTCGATCGTCGGGCTGCGCTCGCAGGCCGCGAGGAGCTGCAGCGTCCCGATCACGTTGATGTCGTGGAGGGCGCGGGCCGGCTTGCCCTCCTCCGGGTACCAGAGGATCCCGGTGTGGACGACGGTGTCCGCACCCGTCGCCGGGATCAGCCGGGCGAGCACCGGGCTGCGGATATCCGCCTCGAGGAGCTCGGTCCGCTCGAGATCGACGTCCGGGAGCACGGTGTCGACGCCGATGATGTGCTCGACCCGGGGATCGCGGGCCAGCCGCCGCGCCAGCAGGGTGCCCCACATGTTCCCGATCCCGGCGATCAGGATCCGGCGTCCCCCAGCCAAGCTACTCGCCCGGATCCCTTTGCTCAAGCGGGTTCAGGGGGCATATCCTCAGCGTCAACTGGAGGGTTAGTGTGACCCCACATCGCGGCCTCCAGGGCCGCGAGCCGGCGTTCGACGTCGGCAAGTCGCGAGAGGAGCTCATCGGAGCCCTCCGCATCGGGCCGGCGAAGGTCGCCGACGGCTCCGGCGAGCCTGGACGTCGCCTCCTCCCCGCGCCTGGCGACCTCGTCGCGGGCCACCTGACCGCGGCGCACGACGTCGTCGAGCAGCTCCTGCGCTCGTTGGCGCGTTCCCTCGGCGGAGTCGGCCGTCGCCGCGAGCGTTCGCTCGACCGCGGCCCGCAGGGCGTCGCCGACGCCCTCACCCGGGGATTCGACCGGGCCGATGGCCCCTTCCCCGGTGCTTTCTGGCTGCTCGTTCATGTACCGATCCTATTGTCCCTGATCAGTGCCGATCCATCTCAGACCCAGTGCCCCGACCGCCCCCGCCGCGATCCTCTGCGGCGATCCGAGCCGGGCGCTCACGATCGCTCAGGCGGTTCTGCCCCAGCCGCGCATGAGCAACCACCATCGCGGCCTCTGGGGTTACTGGGGCGAGACGGACTCAGGCATGGCCCTGACCGTGCAGGCCACGGGCATCGGCGGGCCGAGCGCGGTGACCGTGCTGGCCGAGCTCGAGGCGCTGGGCCTGCGACGGGCGGTTCGAGTCGGGACCTGCGCGGTCGCGGGACCCGAACCCGCGACTGGGATCGACCCTCGTCGTCGGCTCGGCCATCGCCGCCGACGGGACCTCCGCGGCTCTCGGCGAGGAACCGGGCTCCGCGATCGAGCCCGACCCTGATCTGACCCGGGCGCTGATCGCCGCGACGGGTGCGCCGGCGAGCACCGTCGTCAGTCGCGATCTCCAGGCCGACCGTCGCCGGCGATCGGCGACCGGCCGATCTGCAGACCGCCGCGACCCTGGCCTTCTGCTCCCGGCGGGGCGTTGCAGCCGCGGCGGTCCTCGCGATCGCCGGTGCCGGCGGTCGGCGGCTCGAGGACGAACCCCTCGAGGCGGCCCTGCTCGGGCTCGCCCAGGGCGGCCGCGACGGTCCTCGCGGCAACTTGAGGGTTGGCCGACGCCGGCCTCCGCTGGATCCGCCCGAGGCTCTAGTTCAACTCGAGGTTGAGGCTGCGCCGCTTCGAGGCCTTCGTCGACCGCTCGATCCGGTCGATCGCGTCCTCGAGGGCCTCGATCCGGTCCGAGAGAGCCCGGACCCGCCTGCTGAGGCGCTCCAGATCGGCCGCGCTGGGCACGTCGATCGCTCCGAGGGCCGCCCGCTGGGCCTGCGCGGCCTTCTCGCCGGCGCCGAGGGCCTTGCCGAGCGCCTGTGAGAACAGTGGGTTCTCCAGGAGCGCCTGCGCGAGATCGCCCACGGCTTCCTCTCCTCGCTGTCTGATGCCGTCGCTCAACCCTGCCTCCATTCGCTCGCTCGCATGCCGGATGACGGTATCCGATCGCGGCCTTAACAAGATCTCCGCAACAACCTGGCCCGTTCAGGTTTCAAGCCATGTACGGTGGCTGTCGATGGGCAGGGAAGAATGAGGCTGGAGGCTTCGATCAACGACTACGCGGGGTCCGCGCTTGCGAGCGACGGTTCCAGATTGCATTCCGCTGCTCAGGCGGATAGTTTTCGCGTGCTCCTGGAGGAGGAAGCGGTGGCAGCCGGAAACGGTCAGCTGCGCTCGCCGGGTGGAGCAATCACAGGAATGAGTAATCGTCTCGTCATAACAGCGGCACTCTCGGTGCTCGTGGCCGTCCTCTGTGCAGGAGCGGTGAGCGCCCAGGGTGGCGCAGGCGTCTCCGTTGACCTTCCCGGCGGAGGCAACCTCAACGTCCAGCTCCCCGCCTGCTCCAACGGCGCCGACGACGACGGCGACGGCCTCGATCGACCTGGCCGACGGCGGGTGCCAGAACAACCTTCTAGATACAGACGAGACCGACGTCGCCCCGCCGGCGGCGCCGGCGCCTCCGGCGCCCACCACCCCGGACCCCGGAGCCACGCCCCCCGCCGACGACGGCAGCACTCCTCCCCAGGATCCCGCCGACAACGGCGACGAGCCCGACCCGGCCAACGACCAGGATCAGGACCCGGTCGAGTTCGGTCCCGGCAAGGACGACGGCAAGGGCGACGACGGCAAGAAGGGCGACGGCAAGAAGGACGATCCCGAGCACTCCTTCGGCGGCGATGCGGACGAGGGCGACGAGGGTGACGACGATCGCGAGCCGCTCGAGGTTCCCGAGATCCGCCGCCCCGACGGCACGCCCACCGACCACAACCCGAGCGTGACCATCGGCGACATCGGCGCCGCCCCGGTCGGAGTCCCGAACTTCATCATCGACCAGTTCTCGATCCCGCCGTTCCTGCTTCCGATCTACCAGGCCTGCGGAACCCAGTACGGGGTGCCGTGGGAGGTCCTCGCCTCGATCAACCGGATCGAGACCGCGTTCGGCACGAACCTGAACGTCTCGACCGCCGGCGCTCTCGGCTGGATGCAGTTCATCCCCTCGAGCTGGGAGATGTACGGGGTCGACGCCAACAACGACGGCAAGAAGGATCCCTACAACCCGGTCGACGCCATCTGCGCCGCAGCGCGCTACCTCAAGGCCGCCGGCGCCCAGGACGATCTCTACGACGCGATCTTCGCCTACAACCACGCCGACTGGTACGTCGACGAGGTCCTGCTCTACGCCAAGCAGTACGGCAACCTCCCCTCAGCGCTGGTCGACTCGCTGACCGGCCTCACCGAGGGCGCGCACTTCCCCGTCGCCGCCAAGGCGCGGTACGCCGATGACATCTCCGAGCGCGAGGCCGCCGAGCGGGCCAGCGGCGGCGGTGGCACCGGCAACGTCGCCGATGTGATCAGCGACTCCCCCACGCGCCGCGGCATCGACATCTACGCCGAGGAGGACGCGCCGGTCGTCGCCGTCAACGACGGAGTCGTCAAGGACATCGGCGAGAGCAAGAAGCTCGGCAAGTACATCGTCCTCGAGGACGCCTACGGCAACAAGTTCACCTACGCCGAGCTCGGCGAGCTCAGCGAGGTCGTCCCGGTTCCGAAGGACCGCAAGCTCAACTCCGACGACTTCGACCTGATCACCCCCGGCGAGGGCGACAAGCCCCCGAAGGTCGAGGCCAGCGACACCGGCCGCGGCGGATCCGCCGAGAGCGATCCGGGCGGCGGCAACAGCGACCGGCGGCTCGGGCGACGCCGCCCCCGACTCCGCCGCAACCGGCGACGACGATGACGGGCCGGAGAACACCGAGGACTCCCGCGATCGCATCTCCGCCGACCCCGACCGCCCCAACTCGCAGGGCAAGGCGGGCCTCTCCGGCGAGCTCGACGAGATCATGGGCAAGGGCCTGCCGGGCTACGAGACCTTCAAGTCCTACTTCTCCGGCGTCCTCCGCTTCGACGACAGCACGATGGACACTGAAGCTCTAGCTGAGGGTTCGCACGTCGTCGCCGGAACGATCCTCGGCCGTATCGGCGCCGACGACGATCAGGCCTCCCATCTCAACTTCGCGATCACCCCCGCCGGCCGCGGCGCGCGCACGATCGACCCCAAGCCGATCCTCGACGGCTGGAAGCTGCTCGAGGCGACCGCGATCTACCGCGCCGCCGGCAAGAACCCCTTCGACAACGAGGTCACCGTCGGCCAGGTCCTGCTCGCCTCGAAGTCGCAGCTGCAGCGCCAGGTCCTGAACGACCCGAACATCGAGATCTACTCCTGCGGCCGCGAGGACATCGCCAGCGGGCAGATCGACCGCCGGATCCTGGCCACGCTCGAGTACCTGGTCCAGCGCGGCTTCCGCCTGACCCTGACCTCGCTCAAGTGCGGTCACAGCATCCTCACCACCTCCGGCAACGTCAGCGCCCACTCCACCGGCGACGCCGTGGACATCGCCCAGGTCAACGGGATCCCGATCCTCGGCAACCAGGGCCAGGGCTCGATCACCGAGGCGGTCATCAACGAGCTCCTGAAGCTTCAGGGCCCGATGCAGCCGGCCCAGATCATCTCCCTGATGGAGATGGGAGGCCCGACCTTCGCGATGGGCGACCACGACGACCACATCCACGTCGGGTTCACGCCTGACGCCACCACCGGCGGCTCGCCGCTGGCGGAGGGCCTGCTCTCCCCGAGTCAGTGGGACAAGCTCCTCGACCGGATCGGCGAGCTCGATCAGCCCACGGTCCCGACGAAGCCTTCCGACGCCGCCCTGCCGGCCGAGAAGGGCGGGCGTTCGAGCAACGCCCACATCGGCGAGTAGCCGAGCAGTCTCGTTCTGCCCCCCCTCCTCCCCTTCGCGCAACTCGACCTCCCGGGCAAGCTGGGCCCTGGCGATGGCCGCTACCTGCTGCGGCCCGAGGGTGAGCCCGATTCCGATCCCGACGTCCTGGTGCTGACGACGCTTGCCGCGCCCCAGTCAGCCGGCCCGCGCCTGCGGCGCCCGCGAGCCGCAGGACGTCTCCCCCGCTCCCGATCCGACCCCGGTCGCGCTGACGCGAGTGACCGTGATCAGGCCGCGGCCCTTCGCCGACGAGGCCGCGGCGGATGCCTGGCTCGAGCAGGTGAGCGAGGACCGCGATCTCTCGCGCGCGCTGACGGCGGAGGCGACCCGCCGGCTCAACCGAGCCCTGCACGCGCACCGCACGGCCGCCGGCGACCCGACCGTCGCCGACGTCGACGCCTCGCGCCCCGTTGCGATCCGCTTCGGCTACGGCACCGGCGAGGAGGTCGCCGACGGGCGCTGGCAGCGCGCCAGAGAGCTCCCGGAGCGACACCGCCGCGGGCTCCTGGAGCGCGACTACGAGGCGATGCGACCCCAGGAGCGCGTCGCCGCGGTCCTCGGAGGCCGGGAACGCGTCGGCGCCCATGAGGAGCTGATCGTGCGCGCCCGCGGGGACCTCGACGCCGGACGGCTCGCAACGGCGGCGCTCGGGCTCCACGCCGGGCTCGAGGCGCTGCTCGCAGGTGGCGGGAACGCCACCGGGCGACGAGCTCGCGACCCGCCTCAGGGACGCCGCCGCGGCGACCGCCGAGGCCAAGCGCAGCGTTCTGGGAGGCGCGGTGGACGCCGACCTCGACGCCGAGGCGCTCGAGCAGGCCGTCCGAGCCGCCGAAGCCGCGTTGCGGCGCCGCGCCCTGGGCTGAGGCCGGACCGGTCACCGACCGAGATCGGCGCTCCGGGCCCGGACGCCCCTCAGAGCGCGGCGACCAGCGCCGGCAGGACCTCGGCGACGTCGTCGGTGAGCCGGATCGCGGCGTCGCCGTCGTAGGGCGTCGGGCCCTGGGTGATGATCGCGACGCTGCCGCCCCGAGCGAGCGTGAGCTCGGGCAGGCCGGCGGCGGGGAAGACCTCCAGCGAGGAGCCGACGCAGAGCATCAGGTCCGCGGACTCGGCGAGATCGCGGGCGCGCTCGATGGCGGCGACCGGAAGCATCTCGCCGAACAGGACGACGTCCGGCTTGACCTTGCCGAAGCAGCACGAGCAGACGGCGATCCCCTCCTCGTCGAAGAGCTCCTGGACCTGCTCGAGGTCCCAGGAGGATCCGCAGGTGGTGCATGACGAGGTCTCGATCGAGCCGTGGACCTCGATCAGCTCGGTCGTCCCGGCGTGCCGGTGAAGGCGGTCGATGTTCTGGGTGATCACGGCGTCGAGCTTGCCGGCGCGCTCGAGCTCGGCGAGCGCGTGATGAGCCGGGTTCGGGAGCTTGTCGCCGAGCAGGTCGAACCGCGGGCGGTAGAAGTCCCAGAAGGCGCGGGTGTCGCGGTGGAAGGCGTCGATCGTCGCCACCTTCATCGGGTCGACCTTCTCCCAGATCCCCTCGCCGGGTGAGCGGAAGTCGGGGATCCCCGACGGAGTCGAGATGCCGGCGCCGGTCAGGGCGACGATGCGCTCGCTCGACCGGACGAGGTCCGCGAGCGCATCGACCCCTACGAGCTGCTCTGAGCTTGCTTCCACGGTGGCGAGGCCCCCTACGTCCGATTCGCTACTCGCCCTTCCAGTGTGGCGTGCGCTTGCCGAGGAAGGCGCCGATGCCCTCCTTGGCGTCCTCGCTGAAGAACGCGGTCGCGAAGCCCTTCTTCTCGGCCTCGATGCCCTCGTCCAGATCGCCCTTGTGGGAGACGTCCTTGATCTCCCGAGTCGCGATCGGCGCCTGGCCGGCGAGCTTGCGGGCCCAGCTCAGCGCCGTGTCCATCAGCTCGTGGTCCGGCACGACGCGGTTGGCGAGCCCGTAGGCCGCCGCCTCCGGGCCGGTGATCTCGTCGCCGATCAGGTTCATCTCGAGGGCCTTGTGGGGGCCGACGAGCCGCGGCAGGCGCTGGGTGCCGCCGAAGCCGGGGATGATCCCCAGGTTGATCTCGGGCTGGCCGAACGAGGCCGACTCGGCCGCGATCCGGAAATCGCAGGCCATCGCCAGCTCGCAGCCGCCGCCGAAGGCGAGCGAGTTGACCGCGGCGATCGTCGTCACCGACGACTTGCTGAACGAGCGCAGGAGCGCGTGGCCCTGCTCGATCAGCTCGGCTCCCCCGGCCTCGTCCATCTTCGTGAACGCCTTGATGTCGGCGCCGGCGCTGAAGACGACCGGGATCGAGGAGGCGATCACGACGGACCGGACCTTGCCCTCGTCCTCGATCTTCTTCCAGACCGCCCCGAGGTCGCGGATCACGTCGGGCGAGATCGAGTTCATCGGCGCGTTCGTCGAGCCATGCGATCGCGACGTCGCCGCGGGTCTCGAGCTTGACCGTGTCGGTCTGATCGCCCTCGTCCGGCTGCGGGTAGGCGTAGAAGCCCTGGCCGGTCTTGGCGCCGAGGCGACCCTGGGCGACCAGGCGCTTGAGGATCGTCGGCGGCGTGAAGCGCTCGCCGTGCTCCTCGGCCATCGCCTCGAGCTTCTCGAGCGCCGACGTCGAGGCCCGTCGACGTCGGCCTTCATGAACGGCGGGAAGATGCCGCGGCGCGGGTCGAGACCGGCGCCGGCCATCATGCCGAAGTCGATCTCACGCGAGCCGTGCAGACGCCCTCCTCGAGGACCAGGCAGGCCTCGACGAGCGCCTTCATCGTCCACAGGTCGGCGAGCTTCTCGCCGTCGGCATCGGCGTCGCCGGGAATCTGCGGCTCGCCGTCCTTGTAGAAGCCGTCGCCGCCGGACTTGGCGCCGAGCTTGCCGTCCTTGACGAGCCCCTGCATCCCCTCGTGGACGTAGAAGGAGTCCCCGTAGGAGTCGCGGAGGTGCTCGGCGACGTGCGTGACCGTGTCGAGGCCGAGCATGTCGACGAGGATGAACGGGCCCATCGGAGCGACGTTCGCGGCCGCGACGCCCTCGTCGATGGACTTGATCGAGAGGCCGCCCTCCTCCTGCGCGCGCCAGATCTCACCGACGGCGGAGTTGAGGATGCGGTTGACGACGAAGCCGGGGACCTCGGCGCAGGTGATCGGCTGCTTGCGGATCTTGCGGGCGAAGTTGACCGCGGCGGTGACCGTCTCCGGCGACGTCTCCGCGCCCTCGATGATCTCGAGCAGCGGCATGATCGAGGCCGGGTAGAAGAAGTGGAAGCCGACGACCTTGTCGGGCCGCAGCGTCGCCTCCCCCATCTCCGAGATCGACAGCGAGGAGGTGTTCGACGAGAGGATCGCGTGGCCGGGGGTCGCCTCGTCGAGCTCGCGGAAGACCGTCTGCTTGATCTCCATCCGCTCGGGGGCGGCCTCGATCACGAAGTCGACGTCGCCGAAGCTCGAGTAGTCGGTCGTCCCCTCGATCCGGCCGATGACCTCCTCGAGGCGCGCGTCCGCCTGCTCCTGGGTCAGCTTCTCCTTCTTGACGAGGCGGTCGAGCTGGCCCTTGGTGACGGCGCGAGCGTGCTCGATCCCGGCGTCGACGAACTTCTGGTCGACGTCCTTCATCACGACATCGATGTCAGCGGCGGCGATCGCCTGGGCGATCTCGCCACCCATCGTTCCGGCACCGACGACTGCAGCCTTGAAGACGAACAAGTTGGGACTCCTATGAGGGGGTGTGGGCGAAGAGAAATCCCGCTCGTGGAGCGGGGACGTCAAGGGTATCCGGGTCCCGTATCCGGCGTCCTCAGCCCTGCGTTCCCCCGACCCGCTCCGCCTCCAGCCGCAGCTCGATCAGCGAGCGCTCCAGCGAGCGGCGCATCTGGGGCCGGATGAAGAGGACGTCGAGGATCGTCTTGAGCGGCCCGCCGGTCTTCACCGTGTAGTCGAGCCGCTGGACGACCTTCGTGCGGCGACCCGAGTCGGCGGACTCGGCGGGGAGCATCTCGAAGCTCACCGAGAGCGTTCCGCTCGAGCCGGGGTCGTCGTAGTCGACCCGGTGCAGGGAGCGGACGTCGTGGGCGGTCACGCGCTCCTCGACGGTTCCGCGGCCCGCCGGCGTCGAGCGCCACGTCAGCTTGCCCCCGCCTCCGGATAGCCGGACTCCGACGTCACCGAACCGAAGCCGTCGACCCAGGCCGCCCAGCGGTCGCGGTCGAAGTAGAGGTCCCAGACCTCGGCGAGCGGCGCCGCGATCTCGACCTGCGCCTCGACCTTGCTCATGGGGAGCCCTCGTCCCCGCCGTAGATCTCGGTCTGGATCAGCGTCACCGTGCGGATCATCGAGTCGAGGAACGGGCCGAGCTCGTTCTTCAGGCGCTCGTACTCCTCCTGACCCGCCGGGGTGATCGAGTAGAAGCGCCGGGTGCGGCGGTCGGGGTGCTCCCAGCGTCCCTCGATCCTGCCCTTCGCCTCGAGCTCGCGAAGCAGGGGGTACATCGTGTTCGGGTTGACCGTGATCACGCCCTGGGTGATCCCCTCGATCTCCTCGATCAGGCGGTTGCCGAACGACGGCTCGCGGGCGACGAGATGGAGGACGAGCAGCGGGAAGACGTCGCGCCGGCGCAGCTCGCCGCCGAAGACGTCGGAGGCCCGCCCCCGCGCCCGCGAGGGCTTGCGATCGCGCTTGGCGACGCGCGCCGTCTCAGCGACGGCCTCAGCGACGGGCTTGGATGCTCCCTCGGCCACAGATGGATTGTCTCAGGGCCGGGCGCGGCGCCGGAAACGAGAACGGGCCGGCCCCTCCAGATCAACTGGGGGAGCCGGCCCGTTGCTCAGACTTGGTCTGGCCCGTGGCTTATGCCA
>CAVUFM010000007.1:0-21442 GCA_963740845.1 uncultured Solirubrobacterales bacterium | reverse complement strand
TTCCGTCGGCGCGGGCAGCGTCGCCGTGCTGCTGGTCCTGGTCCTCGTGCTGCTGCTCGGGGACCGGGACGCGGAGGACGGTGGCGGCGATCCCGCGTGCGGGCGCCGGGGAGCCGGTGACGGTCGACGTCTCGCGGGTCGTCGACGGGGACACGATCGAGGTCGACCTCGACGGCACCGAGGAGGACGTCCGCTACATCGGGATCGACACGCCCGAGACGGTGAAGCCGGACTCCCCCGTTGAGTGCTTCGGCCCGCAGGCGTCGGAGCGCAACCACGAGCTCGTCGAGGGCGAGCGGGTCCGTCTCGTGTTCGACCGGGAGCGGCGGGACGTCTACGGGCGGCTGCTGGCCTACGTCTACGTCGGCGACGACTTCGTCAACGGCGAGCTGATCGAGGGCGGCTACGCGCGAACCCTGGAGATCGAGCCGAACACATCCCGCGCGGAGCAGCTGGCGGGTTTGCAGCGGGAGGCGAGTGACGCCGAACGGGGCCTGTGGGGGGCGTGCTGAGGAGCGGAGCGGGCCGTCCGATTGTTGGCATTCCGTAACAATCGGCGCCTCTCCGGGTAACATGGCATCGGATGGCAGCCGAACCAGCAGCCCGCATGGAGCGGAGCATCGACGACTTCGAGGAGGCGTTCGAGCGTGAGGCACGCGTCGAAGCGCAGCGACGGCGCGATCTACGCGTCCGCGCGGTCAACCGCTCCCGAGCGCGTCACATCGTCCGCGGCGAGCAGCGGGGACGGGTCCGCTTCGGAGTCCTCTTCCTGGCTCTGACCGCCACCGTCATCACGGTGGTCGTGGTCATGTTCGAGACGCTGGCCTGGCTCGTCGGCGGCTAGTCGCCCGGCGTCCCGTCCGTTGAAGCGCCGGTCCGGTACGGGCCGGACTCGCCATCGTCGATCACCTCGTAGACCTCCTTGCGGAAGACCCCGATGTCGCGGGGGCATCGATGCCGATTCTCACCTTGTCGCCGGCGACGGAGAGGATCGAGATCTCGATGTCATCGCCGATCATGATGCTCTGATTGGTCTTGCGTGTGAGAACCAGCAATTTCTCCCAGCCTCCTGACCGGGTAAATGCGAAACGGGTGAAACGGAACGCCGCGGCCAGCCAGGGGAGAGACCGGCTGACCGGGTGACCCTATCGGAGCCCAGTGCGTGCGTCCACCCCAACCGCTGGTAGAGTCGCGGGCCGGCAATGGCAGGTAAGCCCCTCAGATCTCAGCTGAACCAGATCCGCGCCTGGGTGCGCGAAGGGCGTACCGATGCCTGGATCGCCCACCAGCTCGAGATCTCCGCGTCCGAGTTGCGCGAGTTCCGCCGTCGCCACGATCTGACTCCTGACTCCGAGCCCGACACCTCCGACGATCTCCGTGACGAGATCGAGGCTGAGGTCGAGGCCGCTACGCGCGCCGCCGAGGAAGAGGCTGCGGCCAACGCCGATGCGGAGGACGACGAGGACTCCGACGACGAGGGCGACGACGACGATCGCGACGACGAGGACGACGACGATCGTCCCCGCCGCCGGCGCCGCCGCCGCGGTGGCCGCGGCCGTCGCCGTAACGGCGCCCCCGCGATCGAGGCCAGCTTCGACCACGGCGATGAGGGTTACGGGCTCTGGCTCGATCCGTCCGTCAAGGACAACCCCGTCTACGCCGAGAACTGGGCCGGCCATCGACCGGTCAAGGTCACCGTCGAAGCCGACCAAATCATCATCCGCAAGGCCTGACGGCCTGCCGGGCCGCCTGGCGGCGTCCTCGTCGGCTCACGGCCGGAGAGGCCGCATCGCCTCCTGCGTCCTTGCCAGGCGGGCCCGCAGGCTCGTCAGGTTCCCGGGGCTCGCTCTGGCTCTGCGTCGAGTTCCTGAGATCCGTCCTTCCACACCGGCTTGCCCGCCCGCTGCAGCGAGCCGATCACCGCTTCGAGCGTGTGGAGGTCGAACGGCTCGGCGAAGCCGTCGTTGACCAGGCGCTTCCCCAGCTGATCCCGCCCGGCGATCGGGCCCTCGGCGAACAGGAACGCGCCGATGCGAGCGTCCCGGCGCCGGTCTCGGCGCCGGCTGCGCTCGTAGTCGTCCGGAAGCCCTGAAGAGCCGCCGCCCACGGCGACCCGCCGGAGCAGCCCGACGAGCAGCGCGTTCGCCTCGGTGGTGCGATCGCCGCCGCCATCCCCGCCATTCCCCCCCGTCCTCTCCCTCGTCCCCCAGGAGCGGCCTGGCGGCCCGCTCGGGCGGCATGCCTCGGAGGATCGCCCGGCGCAGCGCCTTGCGCTCACGGGGCCGGAGCGCGTCGAGGCCGGCAGCCGGCTCGAACCCATGGCCGCGGTCGCGCAGACCCTTGACCATCGCCAGGAGCGGCGCGCGGTGCTGCTTGGGGATCGCGCCCCCGACCACGCAGAGGACGCACCAGAGGAGGATCGCGACGATCCCCGCCAGGATCTCCAGGACCCAGAAGCCGGGATCGAGCAGGTTGTGCGCCCAGGCGACCGCGACGGCCGCCACCGAGGCGACGATCATCGAGCGCCACGGCAGGATGATCGGGCTGCGCCCCCGCTGCGACTTGAAGAAGACGAAGAGCGTCGGCGGGACGAAGGCTCCCATCATCGCCAGCGGTGCGCCGTCGACGCCGAGCTCGGGGATCAGCACCAGGCAGAGCCCGACGAAGGTGAACATCGCGATGACGGCGCCGATGATGAACGGCACGCGCTTGTCGGCGTACTTCACCGACTTGTTCGTCATCCGGTAGACGGTCGGCGCCACGAGGCCACCGGCCACGAGCGGGATGAGCGGCGCCGCTCCGGCGTACGAGGGCGGCGCAACCCGGACCATCACCGTGGCCATCACGGTGGTCGCCAGCATCGTCCCCGCGAGCATGATCCAGAAGTAGCCGAACTGGGTGCCGCGGGCGGTCCCGACCCCGTACTCCTTCTCGACCGCCTGGAACATCGGCGTCTTCTGCAGTGGCCGCAGCGCCTTGCGGAATCCGCCGGGGAGCACGGCGACGAGGAAGGCCGCCTTCGAGGCCAGGTGGTAGGTGCCGAGGTCCGCGTGGGAGACGAACTTCGAGAGCAGGAAGATGTCGGCGTATCCGACCACCCACATCGAGAGCACCAGCGGCACCCGGATCGCGCCCTTGCGGTAGATCGCGATGGCCTCGCGGATGTCCCAGGTCGGGGTCCAGCTTCCGCGTAGCATCCACAGCGCCATCGCGACCCCGAGCACCGTCCCGATCGCCTGGCCGGCGATCGCGCCCTTGATCCCGAGCCCGGCGATCAGCAGCGCGACCACCGCGATCAGCGTGAACACCGGCTTCGCGGTCTCGACCGCGATGTAGGAGTAGGGCCGGCGCTCGATCCAGATCGCGATCGAGGCGAGCCGGTAGACCGCTCCCGATCCACCCGCGAGCGCCGCGTAGACGATCAGGTTCGGGTCGGCTCCCCCTCCCAGCAGGCCGTCGGCGATCTGCTCGGCGAAGACGATCGAGAGGACGGTCCCGATCAGCGAGACGATCGTGACCGTGATCAGCCCGGTTCCGAAGCTGTGCCGCGGGTCGGTCGAGAGCTCCTCGTCCTCGTCGTCGTCGTCCTCGTCGTCGTCATCGCCGCCGAAGGTCCGCTTCAGCGTTCCCTGCTTGCTCGCGAGCGTGCAGACGAGCGTCAGCAGGCCCGCGTAGAAGAGGAGGAGCCCGAGCTGGCCGAACTCCGCCGGCTCGGAGAAGTTGGCGATGACGATCGTCGACGCGAACGTGATGACGTTCGCGGCGACCATGCCGAGGCCGTGGATGCCGGAGTAGCGCAGCACCGCCGAGCCGAGCGCGGCACCCGTGCCGCCACCCTTGTCGGGCCGCCGGTTGGCGACGGTGCGGTGCTGGGGCCGGCCCTTCCCGCCCCCCTTGTTCCCCTTCCCGCCCCCCTTGTTGTTTCCCCTGCGGCCCTTGCCGCCGGGCCCCTCCTCGGGGCTCAAACCGACCAGTGAGCGAAGTCCCGGCCGGTCTGGGCGCGGAGCCTGTCCGCGTCCTCGCGCAGGACCTCGAGCACCTCTTCGCCGAGCGCCTCCGCGACGTTCGTGGGCTTCTCGATCGGCTTCGAAAGCGGCAGGGCGACGTCCATCCCGAGCCAGACCTTCCGGGGAACGCGGCGTCCCATGCGGCTGCGGCTCGCGCGCTGCACCCGCATCCCGAGGCGCGTTGCCCGCTTCTTCTTGGACGTGGAGTGGCGGACCTGCTCGAACTTCGGATGCTCGAAGGACGGGTCGACGCCGGCGAACTCGAACACCCGCCGCAGCGTCGGCATCCGGTCGTCGCGCAGGTCCTGGTTGTCGAGCACGAGGATCTGCTCCTCGGGGAAGTGGTCGAGGAACCGCTGCAGCTGCATGAAGTACTTGGAGCGCGAGACGTAGGAGGTGTTCGGGTGGAGCAGCGTCTCCCGCAGGTCGCCCTTCTCGCGCCGCTTGGCGTAGTTGTGGACCCAGTGGGCGGTGATGCGCTCGATCGGGTCGCGGACGATGTAGATCAGCCTGGCGTCGGGGACGACCTCGGCCATCCGCTCAGGCACGCCGAGGTGCTGCGGGTAGGCGGTGTAGTTGGGCGAGGACTCACCGCGGCAGCGCGCCGCCGGGTCGAAGTGCCGCGAGTACCACTCGAGGCCGCGCGGGTAGTTGCGCTCCTGGATGAAGAAGTTGAGCTCCTTGGGATCCGACATGGACACCTCGGGATGCAGGGAGAGGTAGTAGTGAAGGCCGCTCGTGCCGCACTTCTGAGCGCCGATCACGATCAGGTTGGGCAGCGCGAGGCCGGACGCACTCGCCTTCGAGCGCGTCTCGGAGTTGGTCTCTCCGGCGCCGCCATCCCCGCCGGCGACGCCCGATGTGGTCGGGACGGGAGCCTCCATAGGAGTCCCTGAGGGTACCGGAGGCGGCTCGGAGCTCACGCGCGGCCCCCCTCCTCCCCTTCTCCGAGCAGCGCCTCGCCGAGCTCGCCGACGGATGCCGCGCGCAGGGGCTTGCGCCCGTTCAGGAGCACCGCGGCGCGGTCGCGCAGCTGCTCGATCTGGCGTTCGTGCGGGCGGACCGCGGGGACCGGGAGATGCTCGAAGGCGACGCCGAGCCCGCGCAGCATCGCGAAATCCAGGGAATCGGTGAGCACGAGCACGCGCGCCGGGTCCCCGCCGGCGATGACCTCACGCAGGCGGCCCTCCAGCTCCTCCGGGGGAACCCCGAGGGCGAGGATCGCAAGCCGCGGGGAGCGGCGCTCAGGATGCTTCAGGAGGTCCCGGGCGCCCATCGCCAGCACCAGCGGCAGGGTCGGCCCGACGGGATGAGCGGACAACCGGAGCCAGCGGTTGAAGCGGCCGGTCTCGCGGACGTTCGGCGCGCGCGAGGTCCCGGCGGCGACCGCGGTGACGAGCTCGGCGGCAGCCTCGGCGCCGTTGCGCCTGAAGACCCGCTCGCACCCCGCCGTCAGCTCCGCGGCCCGGTCGGCGTCGCAGAGCTCCTCGACCCGCTTCTCGAGCTCGCCGTCCCCGGCGCCGTTGACCGCGAGCGCGACACCCTCGGCAGCCGCCCAGCGGGCGCGCGCGAACTGGTCGTCGGTGTTGCGGACCATCGGCACGAAGAGCGTCGGCACCCCGAAGGCGATCAGCTCGTGGAAGCCGTTGTAGCCCGAGGCGGAGACCGCCATGTCGAAGGCGCGGAAGTAGCGGCTCATCGGGAAGGTCGAGCGCAGATGGATGACGCCGTCGGGAACGTCGAGGCCCGGGGCGATGCTCGACTGGAGCGCCGCGACCTGGATGTCGCCGCGGGCGGTGAACGCCTTCAGGGTCTTGGCGACGGCGCGGTCGACCTCGCCGCCCTGGCCGAGCGTGACGAGCGCGGTCCGGCGGGAGGGATCGAGGCCGAGCTCGGCGGCGGCCTCCTCGCGGCCGAGGAGCTCGTCGCGGTCGAGGAAGACGATCGGATCGACGCCAACGGCGCCTGAGCGGAACTCCCTGGTCGGGCCGCGATCGCTCCGGAACGCCAGCTCGCCCGGCTCGAGCACGACGTCGAAGGCTCCCTGCCGCCGCAGCGGCGCGCGGCTCGAGCCCGCGCGCCACATCGGCCGCCGGCACCAGATCGAGGGCGGCGCGCCCTTGCGGCTGAGCACGTGGGTGACCGCGCGGTAGGGATGGACGCCGTCGAAGACGACGACCTCCGGCTCACGTTCGGCGATCAGCTCGGCGAAGACGTCGCGCAACCGCAGGTTCCAGGCGCGGTCGGTGCCGGAGCCGGGGCGGCGATAGGACGACAGGTACTCGACCTCGAAGCCCGCGCCCGCCACGACCGGCGCGGCCTGCGAGAGCGTGAAGAGTGAGATACCCGGGGATCCTCCGCTGCGCGTCCGGTCCCCGAGATCGGCGGCGGGATCCAGGCGCCGCGCGATCGCCATCGCGCGGTTCAGGTGGCCGAGGCCCGTCCCGTTGCTCGTCGCGAAGAGGACCCGGGGCGCGTGCGCCATCAGCTCACCCCGGCCGTCTCGCGCTCGAGCGCGGCGCGGAGGCTCGGGGCGGCGTGGTTGTGCTCCCGCTCGAGCGCGGCGACCGTCCGCTCGTAGCGGCGCTGGACCCACGCCCTGCCGGGCGCGTGGTGCTCCCGCTTCCAGCGGCCGACGTGGGCGTTCTCCGGCGTCATCTCGCGTTCGAAGAACTCGTCGATGCCCGGCTCGTGCTCGACCCCGAGGAACGCCAGGAGCCCCGCGAAGACCTCCTCGCGGTCGGCGCCGACGAGGTCGTCGAGCATCACGACCCGGAAGCGGTCCTCGGGAACTGAGAACTCGGCGCCGTCCTCGCTCCCGCGGACGCCGGACTCGATCTTGCGCAGACGGTCCGCCCACCAGCCGATCGCCCTGCCGGTCGAGCGCGGCCCCCAGGTCTTGCTCGTCACCGACGAGGCGGAGTCCCGCCCGTCGCGGAGCGCATGGAGCACCTTCGCCTCGGGGAAGAGCCGCATGATCGTCTGCGCCTCGCGCACGTTGTGGGAGGACATCTCGACCAGCCCCGGCTTGCCGCGGCGCTCGGCGACTCCCGAGAGCAGGTCCAGGTACAGCGTCCGGCACGCGGCGACGGGATCGGTGCCGAAGCCGGCCTCGAAGCGCTCGAGCGCCTCGTCGAGCTCGCTGCGGCGAAGCAGGTTGTAGAGGCCGCGCGGCTGGCCGTCCACCCGGACGCGATGCCACCAGAAGCCGCGAAGCTTCGCCAGGTAGCTGCGCATCGTGATCCGGCCCTCGAGGAGGTCGGGCATCCCGCGCTTGTTGCAGTGGAAGCGCGCCTCGATGGGGACGTCGGCGAAGTGGGAGTGGTGGCCGAGCAGGCGCGCCATCGCGTGCGTCCCCGAGCGACCGGTGCCGCCGATGAAGACAAGCGACGGGGAGTTCTCGCTCAAGCGGTCGGTGCTGCCTCGTAGGCGCGCCTCAACTGGGGCGCGCAGTGGAAACCCTCCTGCTCGAGCCGCGTCAGGGTCCGGTCGTACTCCGCGACGAGCGCGTTCTGAGCGTCTTCGGTGAGCCCCTCGCGCCAGCGCTCCTTGTGCGCGTTGGAGGCGCTCATCTCCTCGTCGAAGAACCGGCGCATCTCCGGCTCGTCGTCGAGCTCGAGGAACTCGAGGAGGCTCGCGTAGACGGTCTCGCGGTCGCCGGCGACGATCTCGTCCAGGCTGACCGTGTGCAGCTTGCCGGGCGGCAGCTCGCGGACGCCGGCCTCGATCTTGCGCAGGCGCCCCTCCCACCACCGCAGGCCCTCGGAGCCGTCGCGCGGGTGGCTGCGCTTCTGCCGCTTGGAGACCTTGGAGGAGCCGGCGTCGCGGCCGTCGCGCACCGTGTGGAGGATCTTCGCCTCGGGGAAGAGCCGGACGAGCGTCGGGCTCTCGGCGACCGTGAAGCAGCTCATCTCGATCAGGCCCGGCTTGCCCGCCTCCTCGGCGATCGGCCAGAGCAGGTCGAGGAAGAGGTTCCGGCAGGCGAGGTCGAGGTCGGCGCCGTTCGTGCGCTCGAAGTCGGCGACGGCGGCCTCGAAGCGGTCCTTCTCGACGACCTTGTGGAGGCCTCGCACCTTGCGCCCGAAGGCGATCCGGCGGGCGAGCACCGGCGCCACCTCGCCGGCCCGGATGCGCTTCCACCAGAAGCGCTCGAGCTTGCGGACGAACTGCTCAGGCGACGCCTTCCCGGCGAGGAGGTCGGGGAAGCCCTGCGGGTTGACGTGGAAGCGCGCCTCGATCGGGACGCGCGCGTAGCGCGAGTGATTCGCAAGGAGCTGAGAGAAGACGTGGGTGCCCGAGCGGCCGGTGCCGCCGATGAAGAGCAGAGTCGGGTTGTCGGGGCGTTGCAGGGTCACGGGCTCGGTCACTGCGAGCTCCTTTCACGGACGCGGCGGAGCAGGGCGGCGCAATGGACGCCGTCGGCTTCGAGGCCGTCGAGGATCTCGCCGTAGCGAGCGTCGATCTCGCCCTGCCGACGAGCCGGAACGGCGTCGCGCCAGCGCTCGGTGTGGGCATTGCGGACCTTCACGCGCCCCTGGAAGTAGGCGAGCATGTCCTTCTCGCTGGGGAGGCCGGCGAAGCGGCGAAGCTCGGCGAAGCTGCTGCGGCGCCCGTCCTCGGTGACGAGGTCGTCGAGGCTCACGCAGGCGACGCGGTCGGGACCGGCAGCGCGGACGCCGTCGTCGATCCGGCGGATCCGCTCCTCCCACCACTCGAGGCCCTGGTCCATCGTCCGCGGGTAGGAGAGCCAGCGCGCCTGCCCGACCCGGGAGGCGGCGACGTCGCGGCCGTCACGGACGACGTGGACGAAGCGGGCCTCGGGGAAGAGCATCGAGAGCGTGCCGGCCTCGCGGACCGTGTCGCAGCTCTGCTCGATCAGGCCGGACTTCGACCATTCGGTCGCAAGCGGCCAGAGCAGGTCGAAGAACAGCTGCCGGAGCGCAGCCTCGGGCTCGTCGGCCTTGAAGCGGCGCAGGAACGAGGAGGTGGCGGCGTCGAGGCGCTTCCGCGGCACGTAGTTGTGGAAGCCGCGGAAGGTGAAGCGCCGGGCCTCGAAGTTCCGGTACCAGTGGTGGCGAAGGCGGTAGACGAAGAGGTCGGGGCCGGTGCGGCCGGCGAGGACGTCGGGGTAGCCGCCCGGGTCGGTGTGGAAGCGAACCTCGCTCGGGACCTTCCGGTAGCTCGAGTGGTTCCCGAGGATCTTCGAGACGACGTGCGTTCCCGAGCGCCCGGTCCCGCCCACGAAGAGGATCGGAGCGGGCTCCGGCGATTCGGCTTGCAGCCCGCTGATCGGCGGGGCCTCGGTTTCGAGTCCAGTGGTCATCTCTGAAACCGCTGGAGGTGGGGACGTCGCATGAGGGCGAGCGCCAGCGGGCGTCTGATTCTAAAGAGTCTGGGGCCGGTTACTTGAGGCCGTCGACGACGTACGCCTGCTCGCCCGGCGCGACCAGGCCGAGCTTGCGCGCCTCGATGGTCTCGGCTGCAGGCTGCTTGAGGGCATCCGCCTGGCGGATCAGCCCGGCGTTCTCCGCTTTGAGCTCCCCGAGGCGCGACTCGGCGCTGTTCGACTCGCGCCACGTCTCGAAGAGGTTCAGCGTCGGCGATGCGTAGGAGGCGAGAACGGCGAAGATCGTGAGGACGAGGGCGACGCGGCCGAGGCGGTCCCAGCGCACGCCGGAGAGCCGGCTGCCGGAGCGGCGGGGCGCGATGCGCGCCCGGTAGCGGGGACGGGCTGTGGCGGTCGCCATCTGATGCCCGTTTTCGACGCCACCCGCCCCTCCCCTGCCGGGCGGGCTGAGGCAACGGTCCTTGCAGGCGCGACCGGCCCGCGAGCCCCGCGCGCATCTCTAGGGTGGAGCCATGACCGAGGAGGAGGACGGCGGCGGCCTGAAGGCGCAGGTCTATCGCGACGAGCGGCCGCCCGAGTCGATGGACTCCGTCCACGAATACGCCCGCACCCATGAGCCGGGCTGGACCTATCCGATGGTCCGCGTCGTCATGGGGCCGCCGGCGCTCCTGCTCTACCGGCTCCACGCGAGCGGCCTCGAGCACATCCCCGAGAGCGGGCCGATGATCCTCGCTCCCAACCACTTCTCCAACTTCGACCACTTCTTCGTCGGCGTCCGGCTGAAGCGCGAGATCCGCTTCATGGCGAAGTCGCAGTTCTTCGGCCCGGGCAAGAACAGGGCGCTCGACTACCTCTTCCGCAACGCCGGCCACTTCCCGGTCCGGCGGGGCCACGACGACGCCGAGGCCTTCATCACCGCCAACTCCGTCCTCGACCGCGGTGGCTGCGTCGGGATCTACGCCGAGGGAGGCCGCTCACGCACCGGCGGGCTGGGCGAGCCGCGTCGTGGCGTCGGGAGGCTTGCGCTGGAGTCGGGAGCGCCGGTGGTGCCGGCTGCGATCCACGGGTCGGCGGAGGTGCGCGGGTGGCGAAGCGGGAGGTTCCCGCGGATCGCGGTGGCGTACGGAGAGCCGCTGAGCTTCGAGCGCGAGGCGGAGCCGACCGCGAGCGTCAGCAGGAGGTTGCCGAGGCCATCTTCGAGCGGGTGCGTGGGCTTTATGGGGGGTTGGAGGCTGAGGCGGGGGCTGGGTAGGTAAGGGCTTGGCCGGTGTGGGGCTGACGCCTGGCGGGGGTGCCGGGTCCGGCCGGGAGGGCTGGTGAGGGGGTGGCTGAAGGGTGCTGCGCGAAAACGGTGCCTCAACCCTCGGATATCGAGGGCTCCTGCGCGATTTTGGACCGGCGGGGGTGGCGGGCGGGCTGTTGCTTCGCCAGCGGGGTGTCCTAGGCCGATATGTTGGCCTCAGGTTCCCCACTGGACCGTGGCCCGGGGTTCGCCGGCCAGCGGGGTGTCCCTAGGCCGGTCATCTCGGGTTCCAGGCGCCCCGGTGCGACATCTCGCACTCAGGCTCCCGACTGCCCCCTTCCCCTCCCCCGCCCATCCGCCGAACCTTGCCCTTGGCCCAAGCACGCCGCGGACGCCTGATCTCACTAGGCCGCGGCGGCCCGGGGGAGGGTGCCAGCGGGCATCCCAAATCACCGCGGCGAAGCCGCGGCCCGATGGCGCCCTCCCCCCGGGCCGCCGCGGCCAATGCCCAAGCAGCCCTACCGACCAGCGAAAGCGGAGATACCCGGGAACACAGCGGAGGAGCCCAGCTCCTCCTCGATGCGCAGCAGCTGGTTGTACTTGGCGACGCGATCGGAGCGCGACGGGGCGCCCGTCTTGATCTGGCCGCAGCCGGTGGCGACGGCGAGGTCGGCGATCGTCGTGTCCTCGGTCTCGCCGGAGCGGTGGGACATGACGGCGGTGTAGCCGGCGTCGCGGGCCATGCGGACGGCCTCGAAGGTCTCGGTGAGGGTGCCGATCTGGTTGACCTTGACGAGGATCGAGTTGGCGGTCTCGGCCTCGATGCCGCGGCCGAGGCGCTCGGGGTTGGTCACGAAGAGGTCGTCGCCGACGAGCTGGCAGCGGTCGCCGATCGCGTCGGTCAGGTGCTTCCAGCCCTCCCAGTCCTCCTCGTCCATGCCGTCCTCGATGGAGACGATCGGGAAGCGGTCGACGGCGTCGGCCCAGTAGTCGGCCATCTCGGCGGCGCGTCAGGCGTCCGGCCCTCGTGGGCGAGCTCGTAGCTGCCGGCGTCGAAGATCTCGCTGGTCGCCGGGTCGAGCGCGATGTAGACGTCCTCGCCGGGCTTGTAGCCGGCGGCCTCGATGCCCGCGACGAGCAGGCTCGAGCGCCGCCTCGTTGGAGGGCAGGTCGGGGGCGAAGCCGCCCTCGTCGCCGACGGCGGTGTTGAGGCCGCGCTCCTTCAGCTTCCCCTTCAGCGCGTGGAAGACCTCGGTGCCCGACGCGCAGGCCTCGGAGAAGCTCGGCGCGCCGGCGGGCACGACCATGAACTCCTGGAAGTCGACCGAGTTGTCGGCGTGGGCGCCGCCGTTGAGCGACGTTCATCATCGGCACGGGCAGCGTCGTCGGCTCCGACCCGTCGTAGAGGCCCGCCGACGTAGCGGTAGAGCGGCAGGCCGGCGTCGGCCGCCGACGGCCTTCGCGGCGGCCAGCGAGACGCCGAGGATCGCGTTGGCGCCGAGCCGGGACTTGTTCGGCGTCCCGTCGAGGTCGATCAGCGCCTTGTCGACCGTCTGCCTGGTCCGCGGCGTCGATGCCGGTCGAGCGCCGCGGCGATCTCGCCGTTGACGTTGGCGACGGCCTGGCTGACCCCCTTGCCGACCCAGGCGTCGCCCCCGTCGCGGAGCTCGGTCGCCTCGAACTCGCCGGTCGAGGCGCCGGACGGCACCGCGGCGCGGCCGAGCGCTCCGCCTTCGAGCGTCGACGTCGACCTCGACGGTCGGATTGCCTCGGGAGTCGAGGACCTGACGGGCGTGGATCTGCGTGATGGAGCTCATGGGATCGGGCAGTCAATCACGATTCCGAGACGGCTTGCCGGAACCGCTCCGACGACGCCCGCAGCGCCAGCTCGGGATCGCTGTTCAAGCCGCCGTGCGAGATCGACGACGCTGAAGAGGAGCTCGCCGACGACCTCGTCGACCTCGGCCCGCGAGCCGGTCTCGTCCTCGGGCCCGGCCTGCGCCCCGGCCGCCTCGAGCTCGCCGAGCCGATGCGTCAGCTCCGCGACCCGCTCGAGCGAGCCCGCCGCGCCCTCCTCGCCGACGGAGCCGAGCGCCGCTCCCTCCGGCGCCCGCGATGCCGCGCGTCGCTGCAGCTTGCGCGCGTGCAGGAGCGCCGGGAGGTTCTCCGGCACGTCCTCGAACAGGCCGCTCTTGCCTTCCTTCTCACGCTTGATCCGGTCCCAGTTCCCCAGCACCTCGCCGGCGCTCGCCGCCTCGGCGTCGCCGAAGACGTGCGGGTGGCGGCGGATCAGCTTCGCCGGCGTGCCTTCGGCCACCGCGGCCAGGTCACCCGCTCCGCGCTCCTCGAGGAGCAGCGCGAGGAAGTGGACCTGGAAGAGCACGTCGCCGAGCTCGTCGACGAGCTTGTCGTCGTCGCCCGAGATCGCGGCTTCGGCGAGCTCGTAGGACTCCTCGACGGTGTGAGGGACGATCGAGCGCTCGTCCTGCACCCGATCCCAGGGGCACTCACGCCGCAGCCGCCGCGTGATCTCGTCGAGGCGCGCGATCGCCTCCGCGCCCTCGCGGACGCGGTCGGTCTCGCCCTCGGGTGCAGTCACCTACGGGGTGGCGGGGGGCGCGCCCGTGGGGGGAGCGCCCGTGGGGGCGCGCCGGTCGGCGGAGCCGCTCCGCCGGGGATCGACGTCGCACCGGGCGGCAGCCCGGCGGTGGGATCAGCCGGGGGCAGCTGGATCCCCGCTCCCGGGCCCTGCGGATGCTCGCCCTGCGGCTGCACGAACTGACCGGTGGCGGAGGCCAGCGGAATCTCAGCCGTGCCCGGCTCGATCGGCTGCGGCGCCTGCACGGCGGGCGGCGCGGGCTGGCCTTCCGGGGTCTCGACCTCGGGCACCTCGAAGCCCGCGCAGAGCTCGGACTCCGCCTCGGGGATGCAGTAGGTGCGCGACGCCCACTTCGAGAAGAACTCCTCCTGGAACCTGGAGAAGGCCTCGAGCGCTCGGTTGGTGACGATCGAGGACTTGATCTGCAGCTTCAGCTGATCGTTCAGCGGCTGCGTCTTCTCGGGCGTGTCCTTGGTCACCTCGAGCAGCAGGAAACCGCGGGCACCGAGATCGACCGGTCCGTAGAGCTCGCCGACAGGGGCTTCGAAGGCCTGCTCGGCGTAGGAGCCCGTCGAGCCCTCCTCGATCGGCGCCGGCTGCACGCCGCCCGATTCAGCCGAGGTGGTCTCCTGGGAGTACTTCTTGGCGACCTTGGCCCAGCTGTCGTCGGAGAGATCGCCCTCCTCGAGCGCCGTCTTGGCGGCCTCGATGTCCTTCTCGGAGGAGTTCAAGATCACGCGGACCTCGCGGCTGGCCGGCGTCGTGTAGCCACCCTCGAGGGCGGGCTTGTCCTTCGCCGTGTCGTAGTAGTCCTGGATGTCGTCCTCGTCGATGTCGAACTCCTCGGCGAGCGCGTTGACCTGCTCCTCCGGGTCCGTCAGGTCGGCGATGTCATCGGGAAGGTTCTCGGGGCTCGGGGCCGCGTCGGCGAGCAGCGCAGCCTGGAGCAGCTGACCGCGGATGTCGTCGAGGACGTCCTGAAGCTTCGAGGTCGCGCTCCTTGAGGACCTTGTCAGCTCCTTGTCGTCCTTGATGCCCGCGGCTTCCTTCTGCGACTCGAGCTCCTCGTTGACGTCGTCCTCGCTGACGGAGAGACCGCGCTCCTCGGCCTCGGCCTCGACCCAGATGGGGATCAGCAGCGGCTGCAGGGCCTGACCGGCCAGCGCGGAGTAGTTCTCGTCGTCGACCGGGGGCGGCTTCTGAAGACCCTGCGCGCCGGCCGCCTCCTTCAGCGCCTGGTCGAAGTCCTCCTTGCTGACCGTGCCGTCGTCGACACCATCGACGATCGCGACGTCGTCCGTCGGGGACCGCGGGGTCGCTGAAGCCGGACGTCGCTGCGGTGATCACCAGCGCGACGATCAGGGCGACGGCCAGGACGAGGAGGGCAACGAGCTTTTTCGAGCGGGTGGCAGTTCTCACGGTCGCGGAACATTAGCGGGGAGCGGCCGGTCGATCCCCCGGTCGCTCACGAGCCGCTGAGCGGGGCCTCGATTGTCCCGGTCGCCTCGGCGGGCGAATCAGTCAGACGGGTCCGACCGCGACAGCGCGACCGCGTCGGTGAGCCGCTCGAGCTCGGCGATCCGCTCGGCATCGGGCTCGCCCGCGCCGGGGATCCGCAGCGTCAGGCTGCCGTCGCGGGAGCTGAAGATGGCCTCGGGGACGTGCTTGCGGAGGCGGCCGACGCGCGCGGAGTCCATCTCGAGCGGCGCGGCGAGGATCCGGGCCCCGCGCACCGACAGGCTCGTGGCGCCCTCGCGGGCGAGCTCGATCCGCGCCCGCTGGACCGCGATCAGCGTCTCGACCGACTCCGGCGGGGCGCCGAAGCGGTCGCGCAGCTCATCGAGGAGGGCGCGCAGATCACCGGGGGCATGCGCGCCTGCGATGCGCCTGTGGACGTCGATCTTCGCCGCCTCGTAGGGGATGTAGGAGGAGGGCACGAAGGCGGAGACGTCGACGTCGACGCGGACCTCGGCCTCGCTCGGGGCGCTCCCCTCCCCACCGTCGCCGGAGGCGCGCAGCTCCTCGACGGCCTGGTCGAGCATCTCGACGTAGAGCTCGAAGCCGATCGCCGCGACGTGGCCGGACTGCTCGGCTCCCAGCAGGTCGCCGGCCCCGCGGAGCTCGAGGTCGCGCATCGCGATCCGGAAGCCGGAGCCGAGCTCGGTGTGGTCGGCGAGAGACGCCAGCCGGGCCGCCGCGTCCTTCGTCATCCCCTCCTCGGAGGGGTAGAGCATGTAGGCGTATGCGCGCTCGCGAGAGCGGCCGACGCGACCCCTGATCTGGTACGCCTGCGCCAGCCCGAGGGTGTCGGCGCGCTCGACGACGAGCGTGTTCGCGGCCGGGACGTCGAGGCCCGACTCGATGATCGTCGTTGCGACGAGGACGTCCGCATCCCCCTGCAGGAAGGCGAGCATCGTCTCCTCGAGCTCGTTCTCGTCGAGCTGCCCGTGGGCCTCGAGGAACTTCGCCTTCGGGACGAGCGCCCGCAGCCGCTCGGCGGTGTCGTGGAGGGTGTCGATGCGGTTGTGGAGGAAGAAGACCTGGCCGTCGCGGGCGATCTCGCGCTTGATCGCCCCGGTGACCAGCTCCTCGTCGTAGGGGCCGATGTAGGTCCGGACCGGGCGACGACCCTCCGGCGGGGTCTCGATCACCGAGATGTCGCGCAGGCCGGCGAGGCTCATCTGCATCGTCCGCGGGATCGGCGTCGCCGACATCGAGAGCACGTCGACCCGGAGCTTCAGCTGGCGCAGCAGCTCCTTCTGCTTGACGCCGAAGCGCTGCTCCTCGTCGATCACGAGCAGCCCGAGGTCCTTGGCGCGGACGTCGCGCGAGAGCAGCCGGTGGGTGCCGATCAGGACGTCGAGCTCGCCCGTCGGCGAAGCCGGCGAGCGCCTTCTTGATCTCGGCCGGCTTGCGCAGCCGCGAGATCATCTCGATCTCGTAGGGGAAGTCGCGCAAGCGCTCGGAGAAGTGCCGAGGTGTTGCTGGGCGAGGATCGTCGTCGGGACAAGCACCATCACCTGCTTGCCGTCCGACAGCGCCTTCTGAGCGGCGCGGATCGCCACCTCGGTCTTGCCGTAGCCGACGTCGCCGCAGATCAGCCGGTCCATCGGCCGCTCCGATTCCATGTCCGCCTTGACCGCCTCGATCGCCTCGAGCTGGTCGGCGGTCTCGCGGTAGGGGAAGGAGCGCTCGAGCTGCAGCTGCCACTCGCCGTCGGGCGGGAAGGCATAGCCGCGGCGCGCCTGCCGCTCCGCGTAGAGGTTGATCAGCTCGCCGGCCATCTCCCGCGCGGCGCGGCGGGCCCGCGCCTTCATCTGCTCCCAGCGCTTGCCGCCGAGCTTCGAGAGCTCCGGGCTGTCCCCGCCGCCGACGTAGCGGGTGATCTTGGCCAGCTGCTCGGCCGGGACGAGGACCTTGTCGCCGTCGCGGTACTCGAGCTCGAGGTAGTCGCGGGTGATCCCGGCGACCGTGCGGGTGTCGAAGCCGGCGAAGCGGGCGACGCCGTGGTCCTCGTGGACGACGTGCTCGCCGGCCGCGAGGTCGCCGAGCGAGGCGAGGCGACCGCCCGATGGAGCCGGCGCGGACGGCGCGGCGGCGGTGGACGAGGCGCCGGAACGGGATCACCGCCAGCTTCAGCGCCGGGGAGACGAAGCCGTCGGTGAGCGGCGCCTCGGCGAAGAGGACGCCCGGGGAGACCGGGGCCGGGCCACCGGCGAGGATCGGCGGGTTCAGGCGCTCGAAGGTGTAGCGGGCGCGCTCCGCCTCGCCGATGCTCTCGAACGCGACGACGGTCGAGTAGCCCGAGCGGGCCTGCTTCTCGAGCTCGGGCTCCGCCTCCGCGAGCGATGCGCGCGGCCGAGACCGGGATCGACCCGCGGATGCCGGCCGGGCCGTCGTCGCCCTCGGCATCGTCGCCGGTCACGTGGATCCGAGCACGCGCGCGGGCCGCGAGTGGCTCCTGGACCTCGACGTAGAGCTTGGCGACGTCCTCGTCGTGGATCGCCGCGCGGACGTCGGTGCCGTGGTCGCGCAGGGCCGGGCCGATCTCCTCGGAGGCGGCGACGATGATCGCCGTCCGCTCGTCGATCAGGTCGAGGAACGCGCCGAACCGGTCCGTCGGCAGGAGCTCGGCGAGCGGCCGGTCGCCTCGATTCCTCGCTGTCGGCGAGCGCCTCCTCGGCGAGGATCCGATGGTCGGGATCGATCTCGGCGGCGGGTCGAGCTCGATCCGCTCGGCCTCGCCGAGCGAGCGCTGGGTGAAGGTCGAGAACCAGCGGATCGATTCGACCTCGTCGCCGAACAGCTCGATCCGGGCGGCGCGATCCTCGGTCGAGCCGAAGACGTCGAGGATGCCGCCGCGGACCGCGAACTGGCCGCGATCGTGACCTGCTCGACCCGCTCGTAGCCGGAGCCGGCGAGCAGCTCGGCGACGTCGCCGAGGTCCATCTCCTCGCCCTTGTGAGCGCGAAGCCCGCAGGGCGGAGCGAGGCGTCCGGGACCGCCTCGGCGAGCGCGATGGCGCTGGCGACGACGACCGGCGCCTCGCCGTCGGCCTCCTCGCCCCGCGCGAGCGCGTCGAGGGCGGCGACCCGCAGGCCCGACGAGGTGCGGCGGCGGCGCCAGGTGGGACTCGTAGCCGGTCCCACGCGAGGGGTAGTAGACGGACGCGGCGGGGAGCGAGGTAGGCGCCGAGCTCGGTGGCGAGGTCGCGCGCCGCGCGGTCGTCGGCGGCGACGCAGAGCATGGGCCGCCCGGCCAGGCCGGGATCGTTCTCGGCGAGCGCGGCGAGCAGGAAGGGGCGGACGCCGGCGGAGATGCCGGAGGTCGCCGGGGAGCCCGGCGAGGCCTCGGCCACCTCGGCGGCGAGGCGGCTGAAGTTGGCGTTCTCGGGGGCGAGATCGAGCAGCGCGCGAAGGCCGCTCGCCTTGGTCGTGACGGTTTCGCTCACCCCTCGAAAGTAGCGGGCGCGCCGGCAGCGGGCTCAGTCCCGGTAGCCGAGGCCCTTGCCCGCCGTCTGCCAGGCCACCTGGCCCTCGCCCTCGGCGCGGGAGCGACCCTCGATGTCGTCCCACTCGTGGAGCATCCGCTTGATCCGGCGACCGACTCGGGCGGGTGCATCGGCGACCTGGCCGGCGAGCTGGAGCGCGGCCTCCTCGGTCCGCGGCGCCGGGAGCGACCTTGTGGACCAGGCCCCAGCGATGCGCCTCGTCGGCGGCGATCTCCTTCGAGGTGAGCAGCAGGTACTTGGCGACCGAGAGGCCGCAGAGCGTGACCAGCCGGGCCGGGTCCGACCGGGACGCCGAGCCCGGCGCCGGGGAAGCGCAGGCGCATGTTCGAGCCGCCGACCCGCAGGTCGCAGGCGACCGCGATCTCGGCGCCGCCGCCGACGCAGGCGCCGTGGCAGGCGGCGATCGTCGGGCTTCGGGAAGCCGACGAGCTCGTCGTAGAGGTCGGCGAAGAGCTGCATCCGGCGGATCGCGCCGTCGCGGTCGAGGTCCTCGCGGACGTCGGCTCCGGCGCGAGAGCCCATGTGGTCGGTCGAGGAGATCACCAGCACGCGAACCTCCTCGTCCTCGCGGGCGGCGGCGAGGTGCCCGAGCAGCTCCTCGAGCATCGGGGTGTTGATCGCGTTGCGCGAGTCGGGACGGTCCAGCTGCAGCAGCGCGACGCCGTTCTCGTCGACGTCGTAGTTGGTCAGCAGGTCTGTCATCAGGTCTCCTCGCTCTCGGTCGGCTTCGCTCGGAAAGTCTGGTCGATCAGTCGCTCGGTCTCGTCGCGCGGCGGCCTCGATCAGGCCCGCGAACCGCGTCCTTGCCCTCGCAGAAGCGGCCGAGGACCCAGGCCGAGACGATCTCGGGGTCGGTCGAGTCGGGCCGGTCGACGCCGACGCTGACGCGCCAGAAGTCGCGACTGCCGAGCCCGCGGTCGAGGCTCTTCAGGCCGTTGTGGCCGGCGACGCCCCCGCCCTGCTTGGTGCGGATCTCGCCGAACGGGATGTCGATCTCGTCATGGACCGCGATCACCTGGTCGAGGTCGACTCCCAGCGATCCGCGGGCGGGGCCGGCCGAGTTCCCGGACTCGTTCATGAAGGTCTGCGGGAGCAGGACCGCGACGCGCGGGCCGCCGGGCCGGATGCGGCCCCTCGGCGATCAGGCCGCCGAAGCGCTTGCGCGCGCGGGGAAGCTCCCAGCTGGAGCTGAGAGCCTCGGCGACGTCGAAGCCGACGTTGTGGCGGGTGCCGGCGTAGCGGCTACCGGGGTTGCCGAGACCGACGATGAGGAAGTCCGCGGAGCCCGAGTCTGGCTCGCCGAGCCGCCGCCACCGCGGCGGCCGAAGGGGGACACGGGGTACTAGCCCTCGTCTGAGGAGTCGCCCTCGTCGCCGCCGGAGTCCTCGCCGTCGCCGCCGGCGTCGCCGTCGCCGGAATCGTCGGACTCCTCGCCGATGACCTCGGTCTCGGTCTCGAGATCGGGCTCATCCTCGACGATCCGCGGCGGGTTCAGCGTCGCGATCGTGAGCTCCTCGGGGTGATCGGCGACGAACTCGACGCCCTCCGGCGCCGTGATCGAGTCGAGCTGGATCGTGTCGCCGACGACCATGTGGGAGACGTCGATCGAGATCCCCTCGTCGGGGATGGCGGTCGGAAGCGCTTCGATGGTGATCTCGCGAGTGACGTGCTCGAGGATGCCGCCCTCCTTGACCCCGGGGGCGTCCTCGGTGCCGACGAGGACGAGCTCCACATCGGCCTGGATCTTGACGTCGAGGTCGACCTGCTGGCAGTCGATGTGCATGATGTTGCCGCGCACCGGGTGACGCTGCTCCTCCTTGACGACGACCGGTACGGCGCCGACTCCCTCGATCTCGAGGTCGAAGAGCGCGTGGCCCTCGTTGATGAAGAGCGAAAGCGTGTGCGCGTCGGCCTGGAAGGCGCGCGCGGCCTCGCCCTTGTTGTAGACGACGCCGGGAACCTGGCCGTCGCGGCGGAGGCGGCGGGTGACGCGAGAGCCGAACTCGGTGCGTTCGGCGACCTTGAAGGTGGGACGGTGAGAAGCCATGCGGCGGGAGAGAGTAGCGACTCTGCGGCGGCTCAGGCCAAGAGCCGGGGGTCGTTCGAGACGATGCCGTCCACGCCCATCTCCCGCAGCCGCTTGATCTGCGCCGCATCGTCGACCGTCCAGCAGATCAACTCGACGCCCGCGTCGCGGGCCGCGTCGACGATCTGCGGGGTTGCGAGCTGGTGGAAGAGCCAGACCGCGCTCGCCCCGATCCGCGGCGCGCGCTCCCTGAGCTCGGCGGGGAAGCGGGCGCGCATCGCGGCGATGGCCGCGGCGACCAGCGGCCGCATGAGCCGGCTGCGGTCGTAGGCGCGGGTGACGAGCGGGTAGGTCCAGCCGAGTCGCAGCCCCGGCTCGATCGCGCGGATCGCCGCCAGGGACTCGGTGTTCATCGTCGACACCATCGCCCGCTCGGTCAGGCCGCGCAGGGCCACCGCCTCGGCGATCTCCCCCTCGCGCCCGACGAGCTTGATGTCGAGGTCGAGCTCGACCCGGTCGAGGGGCGGGCGGGTGAAGGCATCGAGGGCCTCGTCGAGCGTGAGGAGCGGGCGCGAGGCGGCGTCCTCCCAGTCGTGTGCGATCGACGAGGGGCGAGCGCTCCCCGGCCGCGACGGATGGCCGTCGCGAAGCCAGAGGACGTCGAGCTCGACCGTGTCGGCTCCCAGCTCCACCCCACGCTCGAAGCTCGCGACCGTGTTGCCCGTGACGAGCGCTGCCGCGCCCTTGTGGCCGACGCGGCGGAACGGCCGGGCCGGCGCCTCGGACGGGCGGGGTTCGTTCACCCGTCGTCGGAGGAGGGGTCGTCCTCGGAGTCGTCTCGGCGGGGACGGCGCCGCGCCTGGCGCTCGGCGGGCTTGCGCGGCTCGGCGGGCTTGCGCGACTCGAAGCCCCGCGGAGGCTGCGTCGCCCGCTCGGGCGCCGGGCCGAGCTTCTCGAGGCGGTCGGTGACGAGCAACCGCAGGATCGCGCCGACGCCTGACATGAGGCCCGCGGAGGCGAGCCCGATGCCGAGCGAGGCGAGCGCGACGACGCCGCGCCCCTGCTGCTCGGCTTCCGGCGCGATGCCGATGGCGTTGTCGGAGCCGGCGATCATCACCGCGCCGACGATGGCGAGGACCAGCACGACGCCTCCGGCCCAGACGAGCCCGCGGGACGGCTGCCCGTACCACTCGAGTGACGATCTGCTCA